>NZ_JAKNUW010000024.1 GCF_023155805.1 Micrococcus lacusdianchii
AGTTCACGATGGCCACGGGCACGAAGGTGTTCTTCGCTGACCCCCACTCGCCGTGGCAGCGGCCGACGAACGAGAACACGAACGGGGTGCTGCGGCAGTACTTCCCCAAGGGCACGGACCTGTCGAGGTGGTCGGCCGAGGACCTCGCAGCAGTCGCGTACACGCTGAACAACAGGCCCCGGAAGGTCCTGGACTGGAAGACGCCCGCGGAGGTCTTCGCCGAGCAGCTAAGCTCGCTCTCAACGCACGGTGTTGCAACGACCGGTTGAACCCGCCCAGTACGTCAGCTTGGCGTACTCGGACGCGCTCATCACCGCCGGGGTGACGGCTTCGGTAGGCACCGTGGGCGACTCTTACGACAACGCCCTGGCCGAGACCGTGAACGGGCTCTACAAGGCCGAGCTCATCCACTCCAAGCGGATCTGGGAGTCCGTCGAGGCGGTCGAGCTGGCCACCATGGGGTGGGTGCACTGGTGGAACACGCAGCGTCTCCACGAAGCGCTCGGCTACCGCACTCCAGTGGAGGTCGAGGCGGCCTACACTCACGACCAGGATTCAGCGCCCGTTGCGTCCTGACCTCGGAACGAAACCCAGGGCGCTTCAGTCGCCGTCGAGGGCCGCAATCGCGGCCAGGTGGCACAGTTCCTTTCGGTTCCCCGGGATGCCGAGACCTGCGGGCCGGTCATCCACGACGACGAAGCGATGGTCTTCGTGGCCGTCCAGCACCCCGGTGAGGAGGGTTCCTACACGGATATCCGCTCCGCGTTCCCCGACTACGTTCCCTCCGAGGCCCGCCCGGGCGACGGCGAAGTGCGCGGGCCCCGGCCCTCGATCGTCCAGGTCTACCGAACGTAAATGCGCGCCGACGTGGCCGTGAAGCACCATGCACATAGGCTGGGGCCATGTCTCTCGAATTCAGGACCTCCGAGGAATCGCCAGATGTCACCCGGGTCGTGGCCACCCACCTCCCCACGCGGCATGGGGACTTCGCCCTGCTGGGCTACCGGGATGGCCGCGGCACGGATCATGTGGCCCTCACCTTGGGCGACGTGGCGGCAGACGACGGCGAGCTCCCATTGGTGAGATTGCATTCCGAATGCCTCACCGGCGACGCCCTGGGATCCTACCGGTGCGATTGCGGCGAGCAGCTGGACGCAGCCCTGCAGGCCATCGGCGCTGCGGGGCGCGGGGTGCTCATCTACATTCGCGGCCATGAGGGACGCGGCATCGGGCTCCTGGACAAGCTGAGGGCCTACGCCCTCCAGGACTCCGGCATCGACACCGTGGACGCGAACACGCATTTGGGTTTGCCGGCCGACGCCCGCGATTACGATCAGAGCGCGCAGATACTGCGTGAACTGGGGGTCGGGAAGATCCGGTTGCTCTCCTCGAACCCCGCGAAACAGGAAGCCCTGGAAGCATTGGGCATCCACGTCGAGGCACGGGTGCGGTTGAACGTTGCCGACCGGCCGGAGAACTCGCGGTATCTCTCGACGAAGCGGGCCCGGATGCGCCATGACCTGCCGCCCGAACGCAACGCGTGGGACCTGCTGGCCGGCGCTCGGGTGCCAACAGGTCCCCTGACCCCGCAGGAAGAGGCCCTCGTGCTGCGCTACGGTCCGCTGGTCGAAGCCGGACCCCGCCTCGTGATCGGGCAGCTGGGTCAAAGCCTTGACGGATTCATCGCCTCGCGCACCGGCGATGCCTGCTTCGTCACCGGGGAAGCGGACCGGGAGCACTTGCACCGGTTGCGGGCCCTGGTTGATGCAGTGCTGGTCGGCGCCCAGACCGTGGCGGCAGATGACTGCCAGCTCACGGTCCGTGCGGTCAACGGCGCTGACCCCGCGCGCGTCGTCGTCGATCCACATGCGCGCATCCCGCTGACGGCCAAGGTCCTCACCGACCCACGGAGCCGGACATTGTGGCTGGTCGGCTCCGACGCGTCGGTGCCCGCATCGCTGGCCCCCCATGTGAGCGTGCACCGGCTGGAGACCTCGACGGGCTTCGAACCGGCCGCCATCCTCCAATACCTGGCTGATCAAGGTTTGGGCCGCGTGCTCATCGAAGGCGGCGGCCTGACCGTGTCCGGGTTCCTGCATGCCGGCGTCCTGGACCGCCTCTACCTGACCAGCGCACCGCTATTGGTGGGAGACGGGGTCCCCGGGATTCGTTTCGACGGGGCCGACGCTCTTTCCGGAGCCCTCTCCGCCCCCGTGCGCCGCTTCGTCCTGGGCGATGACGTGTGCACCGAGTTCGATTTCTCCGCCGCCAAGCCGGCGTCGCCGGCTGCCCTGCACCGTGCGGACCAGGAGAACCAGCCCACCGGGCAGGACTGACACCAGCGCCAGGATTCCGTAGGCGATCGACACTTCCACGCCCTGCTGCGCCGCATGGCCCCAGGCCATGAACCCCAACGCCGCGGCGCCTTCACGAGGCCCCCATCCGGCCACGTTGAGTGGAATGGACATTCCGGCCAGGGTGACCGCTGCCAGGTAGGGGATCTGCGCCGGCGGCAGGTCGGGAGACACGGCAAGGCAAGCCAGCAGGAACAATCCGGCGAACGAGCACCAGCCGACAGCCGATAGCCCCCACACCAGCCCGATGTCCCGTACTCCGAGGCGCCGCAACCACGGCCAGGCCGCCGTCGCTGCGACAGCGGCCACGAGCAGGCCAAGCCCACCCAGGCCGGGGCGAACGGCCAGCAGTGCGAAACCTGCGGCGAGGAAGACCACCGAGGTGCCCGCCAACCGCTCGGCGGCCACGACGCCGAGACTGCGCTTGACCATGTCGCGTCGCCGGCCGGCGCCGACGGGGCGCTGTTCGGCTGCCCGGACGACATCTCCCGCCAGCCCCCCAGGCAGGACCGAGTTGATGAACGCGGCCTGCCAGCACCGCTCGGCGGCCGCGCGCCATCCCAATTCGATGCCATGCCTCCGGGCAATCAGCCTCCACCGTTGGGCCTGCACCAGCACACCGATGGAACCCAGGACCAGGGCTCCGACGACTCCCGGCCAGGTGAGGACGCGAACAGCCGCGACAAAGGGGCCCGTGCCGAAGAGCAGGACCACCCATCCGAGGATTCCCGCGGCGACGGCGACTTGCAGCAGGGCCAGGAGCAGTGCCCTGCGGTTCATGGCGCGTGGCCGATCATCCTGGCGGCAGGCAGAGGAGCTCGCGGTGGCGCACCTCCACGTGCAGCCTGCCCTCGTCCGATTGCCCCAAGTGCTCGGCCAACCAGGAATCCACGACGTCCCCCATGTCCGGCGCGCCTTCGATGACGGCCTGCGCCCGGTCGTGCAGGTAGCGGCGCAGCAGTACGTCATCGGCGGGGCCCAGCTTCCAGGGCGATTCCGCGACCTCCACACGCATGCCATCGGCACGGAGCCGGCCGGCGGCATACCCGACGGCGTCGGGCCCGGCCAGCGACCCGCGTCGTTGGTGCTGGTTGAAGGCCCGGGTGATCTGGGCGTCCGCCCAGTGGCCGGGATCCAGGACCACGTCGCCGGTGACGCTGAGGCTGAGCAGGGCCGGCATGCGCCGCTCGGCCAGAAAATCGCAGAAACCGGCTAGCTGGTCCATGGTGAGCAAATCAAGCACCGCCGAGCAAGTGATCAGGCACCGGTCCTGCTCCGCCTCGTCCAGGCTCCCGAGATCCTCGATCCCGGCAGTGACCCGCCTGACGTGTCGCACCCGCGCATCCTGCAGCTGGGAGGGGACGAGTTCCAGCAGGTCCGCGTCGTGGTCCAGCAGCGTCCACTGCTGGCTGAACCGCAGGCGCGGTGCCAGCCAGGCCGGGTTGGCACCGGTGCCGGCGCCGACGTCGATGACGTCCACGGGGCTGTCTGCGCCGGTTTCCGTGAAGTGTTCGGCGAGCGCATCGAGCAGGGGGGCTGAGCCGGCGCGTGCCCGTTCGTCGGCAGGGCGCCTCAGGTCCAGCCAATCACTGGAGATCGGGCGTTCGGGTCGTTTCACGGCGTGAGGATCCGCAGCATCAGGTCTGCCGAGTCGTCCCATGTGGGCAGCATACCGCGCGCACCCTCGGCCGACCGGCGCCAAGCCGCCCGTTGCGCGGGATCGCTCAGCCAACCACGCAGTGCCTCCTCCAGTGCGGCGGTGTCATCAGGGGCCACTGCAATTCCGGGAGGTGCGTGTGGGCCAAGGGCGAGCGCCTCTTCCGCTCCGGTGCCGGCACCGACGATCGCGGGGATGCCTCGGGCCACGGCCTCCGTCACGACCATTCCGAAGGTCTCCGCCCGGGAGACGAGAAGCAACAGGTCGCTCGCGGACCAGATGCGCTCTAGTCCCGGACCGGTCCGGGAACCGAGGACCTGGACCCGGCCGGGAGGGAAGGCGGCCTCGGCGAATAATCGCACGCGCTGGGCGTAGTCGGGATCGGCGGCATCGGGGCCGACCAGCAGTGCCTGCCAGTCCAGTTCGGTGAGTGCCGCCAGGGCCCGCAGGATGGCCAGTTGGTTCTTGCGCGGCGTGACCGATGCCAGCAGCAGCAGCTGGGGCGGGGCGCTCCCGACGGCCAGCGGGGCCTGATCGGTGCCGGGGGACACCACACGGGTCGGGAGCGGGCCGTAACGGTTCACGACGTCTCGTGCGGCCCAGTTACTCGTGCAGATCACGGTGTGTGCCGACTGCAGGGCCCGTCGTTCCAGGGCTGCCGCCCGCCCGCTGCCATCGGGCGGCACGGCGCCATCAACGAGCAGCGACAGGTGGAAGAGGACGTGCACCCGCGTTCCCGACGCGGCGGCGGCCTGGATCTCGTCGGGGGCCGACGACGCGATCAGGCCGTCAACGACCACTTGCTCCCGGCCTGCCAAGGCCGCGCGGAGCCGTTCAAGGTCCCGCGCCTCGGGCCGGGGCCACGGGCCGGGGACCCCGCAGACGGACACGGAGCACCCCGCGGCCTCGAGGGCTCGGATTAGCGCCTTGTTGTAGCGGCTTCCGCCGCTAGGACCAGGCAGCCCCGTCGGGATGATGAACGTCGTTGCCAGCGGTTCATGCGAAGTCGACATCATGCGCTGCCCACGCATCGGGATGCTCCCGCAGCAAGACTTCCATTCCGGCGAACTCCGTGGTGTCGAAGTGGCGGCGCAGCTCATCGCTGATGTGCCCGGCGATGGCTTCAGTGGTGCTCAGCCGACCGGCGAAGGCAGGGTGTTCATCCAGGTTTGTGTAGCGCAAGGGCTCGAGCACCTCGGAAAGCATGGATGTTGCGGCCCCTATATCCATGACGACGGACTGTGGACCGAGCTCCCTACGGCGCCAGGTCACCTCCACCACCAGGGTCGCACCATGAAGGGCCTGGGCAGGGCCGAAGAACGGGTCAGGAAGGCTATGCGCGATCATGACGTGGTCGCGGACGGTCAATCGATACATGTTCCGAGCCTAACCACGCGGGCCGGGATCGGGATAGCGGATGGCCCGGCAAAGCGTCGGCAACTCCCCCTGTGCGAGGCCGGCGATGGCACCGGGCAAGTCCGCGAAGCCGGACTCCCCACTGATCAGGGCATCGAACACCGGGTCCTGGAGCATGTGCATGACCAGGTCCATGCGCGCGGCGTGGGTCCGCCGGTAACGGCGGGCACGACCGATGGTGGAGACCTGGCTGGCGGTGATCCGCAGCCGGCGAGCGTGGAAGCTGGTGCCGAGGGGGACTGCCGGAACATGGGAGCCGAACCACGAAAGTTCGACGAGCTCTCCCTCGTCGCCCAGTCGTTCCAGCCCCTGGGCCAGCCCCGCTTCGGTGGTGGAGGCGTGGTAGATGATGTCGCATTCTGCCTGCAATGCCTCCGGTTCCACGGCCTCGATGCCCATGGCCCGGGCCATGTCCCGCTTCACCGGATCTGTGTCGACCAGCTGAAGTCGGCCCAGGGGGAAGCGGCTCAGCAACACAGCCAGCGAAGCACCGATCATCCCGCCACCGATGACCGCGATACGGTCGCCGATGCACGGTGGGGCATCCCACAGCGCGTTCAATGCCGTTTCCACGGGCCCGGCCAGGACGGCACGCCTGCTGGGGACGTCGTCGGGGATCACCGTCAACGCGTCGACGGGGACAACGTACCGGTCCTGGTGGGGATACAGGCAGAAAGTCCGACGTCCGAGAAGATCGTCCGGCCCCTGTTCGACGACCCCGACGGAGAGGTATCCGTACTTCACCGGAAAGGGAAACTCCCCCTCTTGGAACGGGGCGCGCATCCGTCCGGCGACCTCCGGAGGCACTTCTCCGCGGTACACCAGCATCTCGGTCCCCCGGCTCACCCCGGAGTAGAGGCTGCGCACCAGCGCTTCTCCCACCCCCGGAGGCCGCAGCCGGGCGCGTCGGAATTCCCCGGCGCCGGGTGCCGTTGTCCAATAGGCGGTGCTGTCCATCGACTGCGGTGAATCCATGCTCCGATTATGCCCGGATACCGGACGGCTCCGGCCCCGGACGCACCCGCGAGGCCTGGGGCGGGCTGGGCGTCGGTAGACTCGCCAGGAGATACCCCCGATCACCGAGGAATCTGATGCGCCATCCGACGACGCCGTTCCGGCGACAGGCGATGGTCGATGTACTCTGCACCGTCGTGGGCTCCGTGGGGCTGGGCGTCACGCTCGTCCACTTCGGCAAGACGTCTGCCTGGGGCAGCGTCGCCGCCATCGCCAGCGGCTTGACCCTGGTCTCGGTCGCCGTGGTGACCATGGTGCGGCGCAACCCCCTGTTCTCCACCCTGGCCGACCGTGTCACCCTAAGCCGGGCGGTGCTCGGCGGCGGTTGCGCGACGATCGTCATGCTGGCCGCCCTCGACACGGCTCCGCATCGTTCCTGGTGGCTGGTCCTGTTGGCGGCACCCGCCGTCCTGCTGGACGCCGTCGACGGCAGGGTGGCCCGGCACACCGGCACCGCCTCGGCCCAGGGGTCGCGTCTGGACATGGAAACCGACGCCGCCTTGCTGCTGGTGCTCACGGTGCCCCTGGCCTTCACCATCGGCCCCTGGGTCCTGGCCATCGGCCTGATGCGATATGCCTTCGTCGTCCTGTCGTGGTTCCGGCCCGCATGGCGGGAGCCCCTGGATTTCAGCCAATTCCGCCGGGTCGTCGCAGCGATACAGGCGGTGGTCCTGGTGGTGGCGCTGGTCCCCGTGGTTCCCCTCACGGGAGCCTGCATCATCCTGGCACTCAGCTTGGCGTTGCTGCTCACGTCCTTCCTGCGCGACATCATCACCCTGGAACGCGGGACATCCTCGCGCGGGGACCGTGAGCCGACCCGGGTCGGGAGGACCTGCTCCTCCCACGCCGACCTGTCGGATGGTTAGCGCAGCACTTGCCCGAAGGCGTGCCGGCGGATCCAGGCATGCATGGCAATGGCCGCCGCGGAGGCGGCGTTGATGGACCGGGTGGAACCGAACTGCTCGATGCTCAGGGTGGTGGTTGCCGCCGCGTGCACTTTGAAGCGTCCCGGGTGTGATGCCGCTTCCTTTCGAGTTCGAGAGGATGTTGTTCATGCCGAAGAAGTTCGATCCCGAGGTGAAGGACCGCGCGGTGCGGATGGTCCTGGACCGTGTCGAGGAAGCCGGGTCAGTCACGAAGGCCGTGGCTTTGGTGTCGCCGAAGGTCGACGTGGGGCGCGAGACCTTGCGCCGCTGGGTCTGTCAGCACCGCGTCGACGCCGGCCTCAAGGACGGGCCGACCAGCGATGACCTGGCCGAGCTCAAGCGCCTGCGCGGCGAGGTCAAGCGATTGCGGGAGGACAACGAGATCCTGCGCAAGGCCTCGATTTTCTTCGCGGGGGAGCTCGACCCCCGCAACCGATGATCATGGGATTCATCGATCAGATGCGCGCCAAGGGGCATGCGGTCGAGTCGATCTGCAGGGTGCTCCGTCAGGAGGGCTGTCAGATCGCCGCACGCACCTACCGGGCGTGGCGCCGCCGCAGCGCGTCGGCTCGTGACACGTCCGACGCGGTCCTGCTCAACGTCCTGCACGACCTTGTCGGCACCCCGGAAGGGCTGTACGGGCGTCGGAAGATGACCGCGTGGCTGCGTCGAGAAGGTCACCAGGTCGGCGCCGGTCGTGTGGACCGGCTCATGCGGGTTGCGGGGATGAACGGTGTGCGTCGAGGCAGGCCAGTGCGCACCACCGTCCCGGCCAAGGACGGCTGCCGTGCCGGTGACCTGCTCAATCGAGACTTCACCGCGGCCGCGCCGAACACGAAGTGGGTCGCGGACTTCACCTATGTGCGCACGTGGGCGGGCTTCGTATACGTCGCGTTCGTGCTGGACTGCTACTCGCAGAGAATCCTCGCCTGGCATGCCGCGACGGCCAAGACGACCCCGCTGGTCCTGACCCCGCTGCGGATCGCGTTGTGGGACCGTGACCGGCACGGGCACCCTGTGCAGCCCGGCGAGCTGATCGCGCACAGCGATGCCGGGTCGCAGTACACGAGCCTTCGCTTCGCCGAGCACCTGGCCGCCGAGGGCATCGCCGCGTCCATCGGGACCGTCGCCGATGCGTATGACAACGCGCTCATGGAATGCGTCATCGGTTTGTACAAGACCGAGCGCATCATCACCACGATCTTCCACAACGGCCCGTACAAGACCATCGCCGACGTCGAGTACGCCACCGCCGGATGGGTCGAGTGGTACAACAATCGAAGGCTCCACTCGTCCCTGGCTATGACCACCCCGGCCCAGTACGAGACTGCCTACTACGCCGCCCTCAACCGAGAGCTGGCACCCACATAGGAGCGGCACGAAACCCGGGACGCTTCACTTCTGACGCCCACACCGGACTCAAGGACGCCATCGCGGCGAACCTGCCCGGAGCGACGTGGCAGCGCTGCCGCACCCATT
Source organism: Micrococcus lacusdianchii (assembly GCF_023155805.1). Lineage (GTDB taxonomy): Bacteria > Actinomycetota > Actinomycetes > Actinomycetales > Micrococcaceae > Micrococcus > Micrococcus lacusdianchii. Next base: position 8,847 of record NZ_JAKNUW010000024.1, read on the forward strand.
ACGCGGCGAACCTGATGGGCATCACCCCGAAGAACATGTGGCCGGCCGTGAAAGCCATGCTGCACTCGGTCTATGACCAGCCCGATGCGGCCAGCGTGCACGCGCAGTTCGACCGGCTCCTGGACTACGTGAGCGAGAAGCTGCCCACCGTGGCTGAGCACCTCGACGCCGCCCGGGCGGACATCCTGGCCTTCACCACGTTCCCGAAGGACGTCTGGACGCAGGTCTGGTCGAACAACCCGGCCGAGCGGCTCAACCGGGAGATCCGCCGTCGCACCGACGCGGTGGGCATCTTCCCCAACCGGGCGGCCATCGTCAGGCTAGTGGGTGCGGTGCTGGCCGAGCAGACCGATGAATGGGCCGAGGGTCGACGCTACCTCGGTCTCGAAGTCCTGGCCCGCTGCAGGCACACCACCGTGACCAACACCGGAGACGAGGTGGACCCCGACACCGAACTCACCCTCGGCCTCAGCGCCTGACCCCCATGAAGGATCAGACCGCTACACCATCACGAGGGGCTTGACCCTGGGTCGTGGGGCTGCTGCTCGTGCAACGCTCCGGCAAGCACCTCCCCTGGCACGAGGACGGGCGGGCCCCCGACGCGACAGCATCCCCCGCGAAGAAGAAGACGCACCCGATGAGCACACGCAAGGCCACCATCGTGTTCACGATCTCCGCAGCGGCGACCCTCCTCGCCGGTGTCGTGCTCGAGCGCGCCGGTGACGCGGCATCCTCGCAGCTCGGTCTCTCAGGGGTGCTGTTCGGAGCCACCGTGCTCGCTCTCGCCACCTCCCTCCCCGAGATCTCAACCGGGCTGCAAGCCATCAAGCAGGGCGACAACAACCTCGCCATCAGCGACATCTTCGGCGGCAACGCCTTCCTCCCCGTCCTGTTCCTCGTCGCCACCGTCCTCTCCGGCACCGCAGTCCTCCCGCAGGCGAACTCGTCCGACATCTACCTCACCGCTCTCGCCGCCCTGCTCACCCTCGTCTACATCGTCGGACTGATCTTCCGACCCACCCGCCGCATCGCCGGAATGGGAATCGACTCGTTGATCGTGCTCGCGCTCTACACCGTCGGCATCGGCGGGCTCTTCGCCATCACCGCGAAATGACGTCCGTGCCGCCGTGTGCAGATTGACCAGATCGCTGCAGCTCGAGCAGACACGGCCGCTGGCGTGATCGGCGTTGCGACGAGCCGTGCACCGGTCAGCGCATCTCGTGCGCGATCTCCAGGAACGCCGCCGCGGACGACCCGATGCGATCGGACCAGATGGCGCGGAGGGGTCGCACGAGTGCTGGTCCGCGGAGGGGCACTCGTATCAGTGAGCGCGCGGCGAGATCTGTTTCGACGGTGAGGATGCTCATGACTGCGGGCGCGATGCCGGCGCGGGCGTTCGCTCGGATGATCGCCGTCGTTTCAAGGATCGCGGCGGGAGTCGTGAGTGCGAGCCCGGCGTCGTGGAGCCATGCTTCGAGGGTCGTCCGGGTGCCGGAGCCTTCCTCTCGTGTCAGCAGTGCGGTGCCGGCCAAGTCCTCGGCGCTGATACTCGCCGCGCGTGCCCAGGGGTGGTCGGGTGCCACGACGACAGCGAGTTCGTCCTCCGTGACCACGTCAGAGGAGAGCGTGGCCGTGGACGCTGGTGTCTCGACGAATCCGAGTTGCGCGGCACCGGATCTCACGAGCTCTGTGACCGTGGCTGAATTGCCGGCGATCAGCTGCACACTCACCTCGGGTGTGCGCTGTCGGAATTCGAGGAGCCAGCGTGGGAGCAGCAGTTCGGCGATGGTCTGCGACGCCGCGAGAACCAGTGAGCCGGTCGGCTGTCGCAGTGCTGCCGCGCCCGCCTCGAGGCGGCGGGACGCCTCGAGGACCGGGCCGGCCAGCTCGAGCACGAGCCGGCCCGCGTCGGTCATCAGGGACCCGGTCGGAGAGCGGCGCACGAGCGGCTGCCCGATGGCGCGCTCCGCGACCCGCAGACGCGCCGAGACGGCCTGCTGGGTGACGCCGAGGTCTTCGGCAGCGCGGGAGAGCGAGCCCGCCTCGGCGATGCGCTCGAGCACCTCCAGCGTGTCGAGATCCAGGATCCGGTCCGTCAATCGCCGCGTCGCCACAAGCACTCATTGTGCCCCGCCAAGACGATCGCTGTATCGGCTGGTGCCGGCGATGCTCAGGCTGGAGGCATGACAACTTTCTCCCCCGCCCGCGCATCTTCCTCGATCGGGCATCCTCCGCGGTCGAGGCGCTTGTTCCGGGAGTTGGAGCATCCGGGACTGATCGTGTCGAACCTGACGCCGAACTGGTTCGCGTCGATCATGGGCACCGGCATCGTCGCGGTCGCCGCCGCGTCCCTGCCACTCCAGTTCCCCGGACTCCGCACCGGGGCCACCGTCGTCTGGGCGATCGCCGCGCTGACGGTCGCGACCGGGCTGCACTGGGTCCGCTACCGCGGTACAGCGGTGAGGCACCACCTGAATCCCGTGCTCTCGCACTTCTACGGCGCGCCGCCCATGGCGTTTCTCACTGTCGGCGCGGGAACCCTCCTCCTCGGCAAGGACTGGATCGGCCTGCCCGCCGCTGTCACCATCGACTGGGTGCTCTGGGGCGCGGGGACTCTCGGCGGGCTGGTGACGGCGGTCCTGGTGCCCTACCTCGCGTTCACCCGGCATGAGAACAAGCCCGATTCGGCGTTCGGCGGCTGGCTGATGCCGATCGTTCCGCCGATGGTGTCCGCTTCCACCGGCGCACTGCTGCTGCCGTACGCGCCCGCCGGGCAAGCGCGGGAGACGCTCCTGTGGTCCTGCTACGGCTTCTTCGGCCTCAGCCTGGTCGCGTCGCTGGTGGTGATCACCCTGATCTGGAACCGGCTCGCGCAGCACAAGGTCGGAGCGGCGGGGATGGTGCCGACGCTGTGGATCGTCCTCGGTCCGGTCGGACAGTCGATCACCGCCGTGAATCTGCTCGCCTCGAACGCGCCCACCGTCGTGGACGCCGGCATGGCGCGTGCGCTGCTGGTCGTGGCTCTGGTGTACGGCTTCGCGATGCTCGGCTTCGCACTGCTCTGGACCGTCATCGCCCTCGCGATCACCCTCCGCACCGCGAAGGAGCACCTGCCGTTCAGCCTGACGTGGTGGTCGTTCACGTTCCCCGTCGGCACCTGCGTCACCGGACTGAACGGCCTCGCCCTGCACTCCGGTCTCACGGTTGTCGCCGGCCTCGCGGTGCTCTACTACGTCGGCCTGGTCGCCGCGTGGATCATCGTCGCCGCCCGCACGTTCCACGGTTCCGTGATCCGCGGAACCCTGCTCGCACCACCGCGGCCGGCCTGACCGGGATCGAGGACCATCGTGGATGTCCGAAGCCTGAACGCCCTCGCCGAGACCTGGCGGAGTACCGCGGACGCGACCGGACGCTTCGTTCCGGGCTTCGATCCCTGCTCCGGCGGCACCGCCAGTCGCGTCCTGGTGCTGATGCAGTCACCCGGCCCTCGGACGATCGCCGCGGGATCCGCTGCCGTCTGCAGCGAGGACAACCTCGGGCCCACCGCCGCCGCGTTCCGGGCGGCCCGAATCGAGTCCGGACTCTCCCGCGACCACTACCTCCGATGGAACCTCATCCCGTGGGAGATCCCTGGCCGCGTCCGCCCCGCGGACATCGAGGAGGGTCGGCTCGCGCTCGGTGAGCTGCTGGAGCTGCTGCCCGCGCTCGGCGCCGTCGTCACCTACGGGACCGTGGCGCTCGACGGGGTCATGCGCTATCTGACCCTGCACGATGATCCCCGTGTCGTCCCCGTACTCGCGGCACCGCACCCCTCACCGGCCAACGGACGTCACCGCGCCGACCAGCACCTCCGCTCCGTGAACGCGCTCCGCCTCGCGAATCGTCTCGGATCCGGTCGGCGAATCGCAGACTGACGGCACTGAAGGGAGACGTCCGCGGCTCGGTCGGCACCGGTCGTCGTGACCGATGAGGCGCTGATCTCAGACGGTCCCCGTCCTCGGACCGCTGACGGGAGCGGCCGGGTCGTCCACGACGTCGACGGTGTACGCCGCGCCGTGCTCGAGCGTGTGGCCGACGGTGCACTGGCGATCCACGGCCCGGTGGGTGCGTTCGGACAGTGAGGCGATCCGCTCGGGATCGAGCGCCGACAGGTCGGCGCGGATCACGGCGGTGATCGAGTCGTAGCGGTCCTCACCCTCGGGCTTGGTCGCGGTGATGTCGGTGGTCGCTTCGAAGTCGGCTCCGAGCCGGCTGGCGAGGATGTGGTCCGAGGAGAGCATGCCGCAGGCGGCGAGGGCGAGGTGCAGCAGCTCGCCGGGCGAGAACACGCCGTCGGCGTCCGACCCGCCGATGCGGACCTCGGCTCCTCGCGCGTTGCGGCCGATGAAGCTTCTCGGGCCCTCGCGGGTGATGTGCAGCGGTGTGGTCTCGGTGCTCATGGTCTGCTCCTGTCCTGTGTCCGCGGCACCGCGGGCAGTGCCGGTGTCTCCTGCGGGTGGGCGGTGTCTCAGATGTCGGTGCGGACGAGGGGGGAGTTCGTGCCGCGGACCCTGATGTCGACGCCGGTGATCTCCGACCGGGCGATGCCCGTGGACGCCACCAGGTCGACGGCGCGCTGCCCGGCCGCCGTCCAGGTGGCGACGGTGATCGTGCTGCCGTCTGTGCGGGTGATCACGAGTTCGTACTCCGCGTCGGCGGGCGCATCACCACTGTAGGTGCAGCTCCACTCCAGCCGGGTGCCCCACGGCTTCCCCTCGACCTGGATGTCCGCAGCGAGAGCGGGATCGGCCGCGATCGGGTCCATCGGTTCGAGGGTCGCCTCGCTCGCCACGGGAGCACCCGCGATGCCCGTGCCGAGAGCGACGCCTCCGAGGACGGAGGCGGTGACGGCGGCCGCGACGGCGAGGGACGTCACCAGCCGGCGCCGACGTCGGCGCGTCCGGACACGGTGGGCGATGGCGGGCAGCGTCGCCATCGACGGCGGCGCCTCCTCGCCGTCGTCCGATGGGCTGATGGCGAGAGCGTCCTCGACGGAGAGGCGACCGACGATGCCGGGCAGTCCTGCCAGCTCTGCCACGGCCGCGCGGCAGGCCGCGCAGCCGCTGAGGTGCTGCTCGTACTCGAGTCGCTGATCCGCGGGGAGAGCGCCGAGGACGTAGGACGCGTCCCAGTCGCGATACTCGTCCTCCGTCGCAGAGCTTCCGTGGTGGTCGTTCATCGGGTGACGCCCCTTTCCTGCAGAGCCAGTCGCAGTCCGCGCAGTCCGTAGTGCAATCGAGATTTCGCTGTTCCCTCGGGGATGGAGTGCCGGCGGGCAATCTCGGGGACGGTGTGTCCGAGGAAGTACGCGTCCACCACGATCTGACGATGCTCCACCGACAGCGATGCGAGAGCGTCGGCGACGAGGATGCTGTCCAGGACTGCGTCGGTGCGATCGGGGACGGCGCCGCCGCCGTCCTCGTCCTTCGTCGGCACTTCGCGTCGGCTCCGAGCGGATCGGGCGTCGTCGATGACGAGGTTGCGGGCGACGGTGAACAGCCACGCGCGAGCGGCGTCGGCGTCGCGTTCGAGGACCTGCGGGCGCTGCCAGGCCCGGACCATCGTCTCCTGCACGACGTCCTCCGTCAGCGCCGCGTTCCGAGTGAGGTTCTGCACGAAGCGCCGCAAGGCCGGGCCGTGACTCTCGTACAACGCCGCCAGGAGCTCATCGACGGGGCGGGGCACAACGCTCACCGCCTCGAAGCGCCACGGCGCGCTCCCTCATCACGGTTGCTGCGATCACTGCCGGTCATCCCTTCCGTCCTTGCCTGTTGAGAACCGGCGACCCGTCCGGACGATGCGCTTCGCTGCGTGCGGGGACGGGTCGCCGTCGCATCAGGACGCCGGGGTGGCGGTGCTCATGGCCGCGGCTTCCTTGTTCATCGTGCCGTCAGGGAGGAGGACGTACCAGGCGTCCTTCACACCCTGCCCGTTGACCTGGCCCGGCGCGGTGTCCTTCGCGAACCGGTAGACCGGCCATCCGTCGACGGTCAGCTGGGTCGTCCCGTCGGTGCGCGTGATCGAGCCGACCTCTCCGGTGATCCCGTCGGCGGCGGTCGTGCTGGACGCCGACACGGCCGGCCAGGTCGTGGCGCACTCGTCGTAGCAGCTGCTGCTGCCCGAGTTCTGCGTGTCCTTCATGAACGTGTAGACGGTGTAGCCGGTCTCGTCCGTGATGATCTCGCCCAGCGGCGAGGACGCCGTCGTGAGAGCTGCCGTCTCAGCGGAGGCGGTCGCGGTGGCGGAGGCCATCGCGGTGGCGGAGGGGCTGTCGGCCGGCGCTTCCGACGAGGCGGCCGAGTCGGCGGCCGTCGAGCATCCGGCGAGAAGGACGGCGGCGAACGCCGCAGTGGTCACAGTGGTCCCCGCGCAGACCGAGGCGAACGAGCACGCAGACCGCGCGGAGGCGGCGTCCACGCAGGTATACCCCTTTACACGCCCTGCCCGCCCACGAGACCATCACGTCAGAGACGGTCCCAAACCAGGCCGTTAGACAGAAGTGTCGGAGGGTCTAAGACGTGGTTGGACAGACTGTGGCCTATGTGCGGGTCAGCTCGGCCGAGCAGAACCTGGATCGTCAGCTCGAGGCGGTGGGGGAGTGCGACCGGATCTTCGAAGACAAGATCTCCGGCAGCTCCCGAGCTAAGCGCACCGGGTTGGCTGGGCTGATGAAGTACGTCCGCGAGGGGGACCTGGTGAAGGTCGCCTCGATGGACCGGCTCGGCCGGGACACCCGGGACCTCTACGCGATCGTGGACGAGCTCACCGACAAGGGGTGCGCGGTCCAGTTCGTGTCCGAGCGGATCACCGTGGACAAGTCCGGCACCTCCCCGGTGGATGGGCTCATGCTGGGCATCCTGGCGGCGTTCGCTGAGTTCGAGCGCCGGCGGATCAAGGAGCGTCAGGCCGAAGGCATCGCCCTAGCCAAGGCCCGCGGCAAGTACGTCCAGGCCCCGAAGCTCTCGGACACCGACGTGGAGCAGGCGCGCGTGATGATTCAGATGGGGCTCCCGAAGGCCGAAGTGGCGCGCACGTTCGGGGTGAGCCGGCAGACCCTGTACACCTCGTTGCGCCGGCAAGCCTCAGACTGAACCCCATCCTCGGCCTCCGACACCACCTGGGTTTCTGCTTTAGTACGCGGGCGCGGCCTTGTACAGGGATTCAGCGTCTTGGGCTGCGTGGACGCCGGCCTGGACGACGTCGTTCTTCATGTCCAGCACCCGCAGCTGGCCGTCGATCTGCGCGACGGCTTCGATCCGGCCGAAGGCATCCCCGTGGGCCTGGGCGTACTCGGCCAGGCCCCGCAGTTTGGGCAAGGCGTCGGCCAGGTGCGTGCCGTGGGGGTCCACGATGTCCGCGCGGATCGTGCCGTCCTGGTTGGCGTGGAAGAAGAGGAAGTCCGGTCGTAGCGCCTGCCACTGGCCGGTGCCGTCCTGGAACGGGATCGCAAAAGACTGCTTGGAGGCCCGGGAGGGGTTGCGGTACCAACCCCGGAAGGAGGGCTCGGCTGCTTCGGAGTCCAGCACCTGCTGCTCCCAGGCGTTCAGATCCACAGGTGCGGTGCCGTCCTCGGCGGCCATCAAATGCAGGGTGCGTCTCTGCAGAGGACGCTCGCTGCCATCAGGGAGGCGTTCCTGCTGGTCGGCCTGGGTCAGCTTCGGGCGGGTCAGGTCCACACGTTCAGGCCGACGGGCCATCTCCCGCACCCGGTCGTACACTGCCTGGCGCTCATCGGTCAGGCCGTTGATCTGCACGCGGTACTGGCTCAGCCAGTCCTGCACGAGCTTGTCGGCCTTGGCCTCCAGGTCGGCGACGACCTCGGAGGTGCGGGCCAGGGAGGCGATGATGATGTCTCCTTCGCGCAGGTCGAGATCCTCTTCGTCCTCGGGGACGATGTGATCGATGTAGGCCCCGGCGATCCAGCCGGTGAGGGTGCGAGCCGCCGCGGCCGCGGCCTCCTCGATGGCCCGGTCATCGGCCAGCAGTTCCAGGCTGGTGGTGCTCAGGGTTGTGGTTCCCAGTCGGCCGGTCAGCCGTTGGGCCGACAGGGTGAGCACATCCTGGCGGGCCGCGGCGATCTGCTCGGAGTACTGGACCCTGCATCCGTCCAGGAGCTTGCACATTGTGTGCGCGGCGGTCTTGACCGCCCCGGGCAGCAGCTCGTCGTGGGAGAGGGCGTTGGCCAGGATGTCCAGGCGCTTGAGGGGTTTGGTGGCGCCCTGGGGGATGTTCATGGAGGGCAGGGCGTCGAACACCGCCCACACGTCTTCTCCCATCGCCGGGTTCGGTGTCAGGGTGACCGGGTCGAACAGCACCCGCCGGGCGGCTGCGCCGGCGGGGTCGGAAGTGGTGTCGTCCATGTCGGACTGTCCGCGCATCAAGGTTTGGGCGATGGCGGTGGAGGTGGTCTTGTCGAAGTGGGGCAGGAAGCAGTCGATGGAGTTGAGCACCTCGTTGCCTGGGATGCGTCGGGCCAGGGGGGTGCGGACCATCCGGCCCAGCAGCTGGTGGACGTAGGTGGCGTCCTTGTAGGTGCGGAAGGACATCAGCACTTCCGCCCTGGGGCAGTCCCATCCGGTGGAGATCGCCTCCATGGCCAGCAGCACCCGGATGTGCGTGGTTTCCTGCACGCGCTGTGGGGCGATGTAGTTGACGATCTGGCCGGGCAGGTGGCGGTCGGTGTGGGTGCCGAAGACGTGGGCGATGTCCTGGGGCCGTAGCTCGGGCCACTCCTGGTGGATGACATCCAGGATTCGCGAGAGGTGCTCGTCGCTGGGTTTGTCTGCGACCTGCACGACCAGTAGCGGCACCACCGGGTTCGGTTCGCCCTGCTCGGCGGCATAGGCGGCCCAGGCTCTGGTGGAAGCCTTCGTGCGGGCCACGGCCTCGCGCAACAGCGTGGTGTCGAAGGCGCCGGCTTTCTCGGGGATGGTGAGGACCACATCGTCCTTGAGTAGCCCGGAGGCCTGCACGAGCGCGGGGTCGACCTGCACGGGGGAGAGTGCGTCCCGGTCGGTGGCGTGGGCCATGGCCTGGGTGAAGCGTTCTACGGTGGCGGAGATCCCGAGCACGATCGGCATGGCCGGGGCCAGGGCGGTGCCGTTGATCAGGCGCTGGACGATGGTGGCCCGTTCCTGGTCGTTCTTCTTGGTGGTCTTCATGCCCCGGTGGGCCTCGTCCAGGATGAAGTACAGGGTTCGTCCGGGGGTGGCCACGGTGTTGGCGATGACGTCGTAGATGGTCCGCTGGGCCATGTCGGGGGCGGCCATCACCGGGGTGGCGGCGTTGGCGGGGTCCTGGGTACCGCGCACCAGGCGGGCCCCGTCGCGCAGCTTCTGGGCGTTGAGGAAGTACACCTGGCCGGGGGCGAAGGTGGTCTCGGCGAAGGAGTTCTCCACGGTGCGCAGCCGACCGTCGAGCTCGGAGGATGCGGCGTGGATCCGGGCGCGGGACTGATCATTCAGGTCCGGGTCATCGGAGAACCAGAGCACAGTGGCCCCAGGATCGGGGGCGATGTCCTCGGTGTACTGGTCGGAACCGAAGAACAGGGCCTCGATGATGGCCGCGGCCATCACCGTCTTGCCAGCCCCGGTGGCCGCGGCCAGGGAAAACTGGGACAGGACCCCGTCGTCCTGGTAGTTCTTCCTGGCCCGATGCAGCCGGTTCAGGACCTGCTCGACGGCTTGGGCCTGGTAGTCCTTGAGGGTGTAACGCATGGGGGTCAGGCCCTCCGGTTGATCTGGAAGTTGTGCAGGTAGGACTCGTACAGGCGCACCGGCGTGGTGTGTCCAGGCAGCTGCCGGGCCACGGACTGGAAGGCCGCCTCGGAGTCGGTCACGATGAACGCCATCCCCACCTGGGGGTCAGCCTCCAGAGCGGCCAAAAACTCGGGGGCATGGTCCATGTCCTCGAGCACCCCGTAGGCCTGAGCCACATCCCAGCCTTGTTCCGGAAGGCTGGAGATGATCCGACCGCGAGAGCCGGCCTTGAGCCAGAGCATCGGCGCGACCCGAGCGAAGGCACGGTTGCGACGCACCTGCCGGGGCGCCTCATAGGTCAGAGTGAAGAACGCCGCGTTCTCCTCGAAGCCCTCGGCCATGGGGAACTCGTCAGTGAACTTGTACTCGCCCTTGATCGGGTCCCCGGCCGGAGTCCTACCGATGATCGCAGCGGTCACGCGGGGCTTGGTGACGTAGTCGCAGATGCCCCACTGCTCCCACTCCGCATCCCCGGGACGAAGCCCCTTCTTCCACAGGCCCTTCTGCTCCTCGGCGGACACCTCGTTGTTCGTCACGGAGATGCACTGACGACGCCCGCCGTCCTGCTTGTTCAGACGCATGACGGCATGTGCAGTGGTTCCGGAGCCGGAGAAGAAGTCGAGAATGACCGCCCCGGGCTTCTCCGCGACGAAGAACTTGATGCAGTCCTCGACCGCATAGAGAGACTTGGGGAAAGGAAATGCGGCTCTTCACGAACGAGGGTGTAGTCGGTTGAGCGCGTCGGTGGCCGGGTAGGGGTCGAGGTCTCCCGGATGATGGAAGTTCTTCACGCTCGCCATCCCGAAAGACCTCGACGTGCTCCACCCTACT
>NZ_JAKNUW010000025.1 GCF_023155805.1 Micrococcus lacusdianchii
GCTCGGCGTGAGGCGCTGGCCGTGTGGGTGAACCACTACAACTACCATCGGCCTCATACCTCCTGCGGGGACGCCCCTCCGGCCTCGTTGGCCCCGGCCCGAGTCAACAACGTCATGACCTCTTACATCTAGGGTCATCCCGTGCTGCTGAGCCAGACGCTCGCGCTCGTCGAGGATCGCTTGGCCCAGCTCCATGATCTGCTCGCGCGCCGTCGCATCCACTGCTGGCCAGATGAAGGTGTTGTGGACCAGGCCGCTGGCGTACCGCGTGTCGGTCTTCAACCGTCCGCCCACCTGTTCTAGCTGTGATGTCCAGGGACGTTGTTGCGTGAACAGCTGACAAGCGAAGGCCTCCTGTTGCGAGAGTGGAGTTGTCGAGAAACCGCTCACGCGAACAGAAGGCCTTCATGTCCCACGCTAACGCTGTCCTGACCCCTCGCGCCCGCCTACGCCTGGCCAAGCTCATCGTCGAGGAGCACTGGCCGGTCGCCACCGCGGCCAAGATGTTCATGGTCTCCCCACCCACCGCACGCAAATGGGCCACACGCTTCCGGGCCGAGGGACCTGCAGGGATGGCAGACCGGTCCAGCCGGCCGTCCACGATGCCGACCAGAACACCGCCGGCGGTGGTGAAACAGATCGTGGCCGCCCGATGGCGCCGACGCCTGGGGCCGGCACAGATCGCCGGAGAACTCGGGATGCCGGCCTCCACCGTCCATGCCGTGCTCGTGCGCTGCCGGATCAACCGCCTCGCCCGTCTGGACCGGGTCACCGGCGAGCCGATCCGCCGTTACGAGCACCCCCACCCCGGCTCGCTGATCCACGTCGACGTCACCAAGTTCGGGCGCATCCCCGACGGGGGCGGACACCGATTCGTCGGGCGCCAGCAGGGCATGAAGCACCGCGCGGCGACCTCGGACCGCGAAGGAACCCGTGATGCCCGATACCAGCCCCGGCTCGGGGTGGGCTTTCTGCACACCGTGATCGATGATCACTCCCGCTTCGCCTATGTCGAGATGCACTCCGATGAGCGCAGCCAGACGGCCATCGCGGTGTTGCGCCGCGCGGTCGCCCACTTCGCGCGCCTGGGCGTGGAGGTGGAGCGGGTGCTGACGGACAACGGCTCGGCCTACCGCTCGCATGCCTGGCGTGATGCCTGTACCGAGCTCGGGATCAAGCCCAAGCGGACTCGGCCCTACCGGCCGCAGACGAACGGGAAGATTGAGCGGTTCCATCGCACGCTCGCTGACGGGTGGGCCTACGCCCGGTTCTACAGCTCAGAGACGGAGCGCAGGGCCGCGTTGCCTGGATGGCTGCACTTCTACAATCATCATCGCGTCCACTCCGCGATCGGCGCCGCGCCTGCCACCAGGCTCAATAACCTCCCTGGACATCACATCTAGCCATACGTTGTGCGCCCGGCTGGTCATGATCGCGAAGTCGTACACCGTGGCGTGGGGCATGAAGTAGACCAGGTTGCTGGGGATGGTGCCGTCGTCGAAGAATCCCATTGGGAAGTAGCGGCGGCCAGCCGACGTGAGGCTTGGAACCAATAGATAGGGCGCGTTCACGTCACCTGCGGGCATCTGTTGGAACCGCCACGGCACCTCGCGCCCGGCGTAGGCGGCCCCCGTGGCCACCTGCTCCGAGCGCCACTGGCCGCATGCCTGGACACGCTGGAGTAGCACCGGGTGAGCGGCCAGGCGAGGCAAATCCTCCTGCGTGACCCAGAGGCAGTACCGCCGCTTCCCTCTGATGAACTCGCTGGCGCCCGTGAATGGTCGCAGATACTGGAGCGCGCCGGGGTCGGTCTCCGTCAGCTCGTCGTACTCGTCGCCGGAGAACACCAGGTAGCCATGGTCGGCTGGCTTGCCCCCGTAGACCATTGCCGTTTCGGCGCTGAGCGGCTTGTTGCGCGCCTCCACGAACACGTTCGGGTAGTCGACCAGGTATGCGTTGATGTTCGTCGCGGTGCTCTCGAGAGGCTCTCCGGTGCTGTAGTCCCACAACCGGCCCGGCCCGTCATCGCAGTACGAGAACCCGATGATGACGACGGTGACATTTGCCCCGCCCTTGGCCTCCGTCGTCCACTTGAAAGAGCGGTGCGCAAAATTGATGACGAGACCGTCGTCCATCAGCGGCTTCCACAGCGACGCAACCTGCACCCCCTGGCTCACGGAGTTGGTCGACACTAGGGCTGCCCGGCACTTCGTACCCTTCATGTACTGCGCTGAGGCCTTGAACCAACATCCGACGTAGTCGATGCGCCCGGCTTCCTTGCCGAACCACCGCTCCCTCTCGGCGTGCTGCTGCTTGGACAGCTTCCCAACGAACGGGGGGTTTCCGATGATGTAATCGCACTCCGCCGGGTCCAACACCTCCGCCCAGTCCACCGTCAGCGCGTTGCCGAGCACAATGTGGGCGGAGTCCTTCAGGGGGAGGTCCTTGACCATGCCGTAGACGATGCTCTCGGCTTCGGCGTTGGCCTGCAGCTCGGCAATCCACAGGGCCGTGGTCGCCACGTTCACCGCGAAGTCGTTGATCTCGATCCCGTGGAACTGCTGCAGGGAGACCTTCAACGGGGAGTGCTGCTCCTGGAGGTCGAACACGCCCTGGTCGTTCAGCAGCACCGAGAGGATCTTGTTCTCGAGCTTGCGCAGCTGGATGTAGGTCTCGGTGAGGAAGTTGCCCGAGCCGCAGGCCGGGTCGAAGAACCTCAGGCCGGCGATCTTGTCGTGGAACTGGGTCAGCTCGTTGCGTCGCTTGCGGTCCCCCACTCCCTGGGCCGTGAGGATGCCGTCTAGCTCGGCCTTGAGCTCATCCAAGAAGAGCGGGTCGATGAGCCGGTGGATGTTCTGCGGGGAGGTGTAGTGCATGCCCCCGGAACGGCGGGTCTCCGGGTTCAGGGTGGACTCGAACACGCCTCCGAACACCGTGGGAGAGATCTGGGACCAGTCCGTGCCCTCACTGACCTCGTCCAGGAGCACGTCCACGATCTCCTGCGTCAGCTGCGGGACCTCCACGTCTGCGGCGAACAGGCCACCATTGACGTAGGGGAAGGCCTTCAACGCATCCGAGGCGTAAGGGTCCCGCTCCTGCGGGGCGGCGTTGAGGTAGGCGAAGAGCTCCTTGAGCGCGGCCCGGGCCCGATCGGCCGGCACCGGCTTGAGGTAGTGGTAGAACGCGTTCTTGGAGAGCAGGCCGGCGTCCTCGGCGAACAGCAGGAACACCAGCCGCACGCACAGCACGTTCAGCGAGTGCATCGACGCTTCGGAGTCGGGGTCGATGTACTGCGCCCGCAGCATGTCGTAGAGCTTGCCGATCAGGGCGCCGGCGTCCAGGGAGACCTGCGTCTCGCGTCGCTGCCGCTCGCGCTGGGGGTCAAGGAGGAAGTCCAGCAGGTGCAGCTGCTCGGGCAGCTCGGCCAGGCGGAACTCTTCGTAGTCCCGCTCGGGGTGCTCGGTGTCCAGGTCGTGGATGCGGAAGCGGTCGAAATCGCAGACGATGATCGTGTCTGGCCGCTCCGAGTTCCGGAGGGAGTCGGCGTAGCGCTTGGCCTGCCCGAAGGGGGTCACAGCCACGCCCTGGCGCATCTCGGCCTTGTCCAGGTCGACGCCGAGAGACTTCTGCTCGATCACGGTCTTGGCGTCGCGGATGACGACGTCGATGAAGCCCCGCTCGGTGGTGCGGTTCTCGAACCGGACGTTGGTGGTCACGTCCTCCATGCCGACCACATCGCGCAGCAGCTCGAGCCAGAACGAGGACGTGTCCCCCTTCTCGTAGCCGCGCCCGGCCCACTTCTCCGCGAACTCCTTCGCGGCGCGCTTGCGCGCAGTCTGCGTCTGGTCTGCCATGTGTGTCCCTCCGGGGTCCGAAATCATCAGTCCTGCAGTGTCCTGTCAGCCAGCCCGTATGGATCTCGGCCTTGCTGCAGGACGGCTTCTGGGTTGCTCAAGTGTCTGAGCCCTCCGCTTCTCGCTGTTCGAAGTACTGCTCACGCAAAGTGGCCAGGCGAACGGACTTGCCCGGGCCTTCGACGGCCCAGAAGTCCCAGCCGTTGGCCGCCCCACCTCTTACTGCGGCCGCGGCCGCGGAGGGCGACGTGTACGAAGTGGCGTTGCAGGAGATGGTCCCGTCACTGTTCACGCTCGCGCTGGCCGGCCACGAGCTGTTGACCGAGATCAGCCGGTCCCCTGCATGAAGGAGATCGGCGCCGATGAGGTCGGCGAGCTGAATGCCGGCGTACTTGCTGCTTCGTCGTTGTTGCGTTCCACCGGCCGGAGAGCTGGAGTCCACACTCTCCGTCTCGTAGCCGAGGAGGCGGAGGACACGAACGATGGGATCTCGAAACGATTCCAGGATGGTCTGGTCGTAGGAGGGGACGGTGTCGTCACCGGGCGTTACAGAGTTGCTCAGGACAGCGCGCTCGGATGCGCGCAGGAGCTCATGGAGATCGCCTTCCAGCCACCCTGCCTGCGCGGAGGTCAACCCGTGCAACGTAGCCCGGCGGATCAGAAGGGCGCGGTTCCAGGATTTCTCCCGCTCGTGCTGCTGTAGCCGTGACCGCACCCCTGCCGGGGACTTCCCAACATAGGCACCGAAGGACCCGTCGGCTTGGACAAGGTCAAGCAACAGGTAGACGCCGGTGACGTCCCAATCCGTGTTCAACCGGTGCACCGACGACTTCTCCACGAGAACCATGTGGAGGCCGACGGAGTGATCGTGGATCTCGATCGGTTGCCCGGGGGCGTCCGCGAGCAGAACGGTGAACGGCAGTCGCGTATCTCGCTCTGGAGGGGGCGCCTTATGCACGACACCCATTCCCCTGGGAGGTGAGCAGATGGCCGTCAGCTATCACGTCGTAGCTGTGCCTCTGATCTAACGCCGCCGTTCGAGCCTCGGTGAGTGCCATGGTGCTGGCGCCTCGCTTCCCCTGTCATGCCGACCTGTAGGAAATCGGTCGATCTCTTCGCAGTCTGACACGAGGGCAACCGACAGCCTGGCGCGGCGCGTGGACAGTCAAGAATCTGCGTCGAGGATGCGCCTGTCAAGGAACCCGCCCCGGGTCCGTGCCGGGACGGATGACGATGGCCTGGTGACCTCGTTGGCAGAGCCTGAAGCGCCCTGGGTTTCGTTCCGATCCAACTGAAGGAGAATCGGACCATGCCCAAGAAGTTCAGCCTCGAGCTGCGTGAACGCGCCGTACGGATGATCCTGAAACGCCAGGCCACCCAGGGGGCCTCGTTCGCCCGGGATCCGAGCCATGGGACTGTCGCCTATGCGTGCATCAGTCCCAAGGTGGCGGAGCCTTTCGGAGCACGGCGGTGTGGCAGTCAGCCTCATTCTGGCACGGCGACATCCCAGCTCTCGGCTCTCGCCCGGCATGGCCGATCCCCACTCCGACTCAGTTCGTCGCGCGGGCCCTCCGGCGGCCAGACTCACGCACCGAGGCCCCGGTCTGCGTCGCACTGGGCGATGCATCCCGGGGCCTCGGTCGACGGCTGCGGCCCGTGAGACGTCAGCTCCCGGCGGCCTGGCCCTCCTCCGCGCGGAGCATGGCCTCGAAGGTGGCATCCGGCTCACCGCGGAAGAAGTCCCGGCCGTAGACCACGAGGCAGAGGATGACGCCCGTCGCCAGGCCCCATGCGGCACCGTTGGACGCCAGCACCGCCGCGGTGACTCCCGCGATTCCCAGATCCTTGACGCTGCGGGCCTCCATGATGCCGACCTTCACGGACACGAATCCCTGGATGAGCAGGGTCAGGGCCAGAGCCACCCCGAGCACCGGCTGCACCAGCGTCACGATCGGCAGCAGCAGGAGCCCGGTGTTCGTGCCCCACCGGAACGACCCCGCCCCGCCGAAGATCGACTTCATGGCCTTGCGGCCCTCCTTGTAGCGCTCCACGATCACGACGTGCATGGCAGACCAGATCGGACCGCACATGGCCACGTCCGGACCGATCATGGACATGAGGGTGTTGCGGCCGCCGAAGATCAGGTGGGCACGGTCCGGGTTGTACACGACCGCCTCATCCGTGCGGATCTGGTCGGCCTCCTTGAGGATCGCCCGGGACTGGAGGACGTCGCCGAACACGACGATGTAGGTCGCGAGGACGGTGGGCAGCGCGGTGAGGAACATCGAGGCCGGCGGGAGGCCGATGCCGAAGATCGTGTACCCGGCGAAGAGGCCCGCGAAGTCCGGGGTGTTGAACCCCCACTCGATAGTCGGCCAGGGGGCTTCGCCGGCCAGGGGCGCGATGACCACGGCCAGGAGGATCACCGGGAGGATGCCCAGGTTGCCGATCGTGCGCCACATCGGGTTCTTGGTCCGCATCGCGGCGAACCGGCTGGAGAAGAGCAGGAGGAAGGCGATCCCCACCGCGATCGTGATGGTGACCGGGAAGGTCTCGAAACGCCCTCCGGCGACGAAGAGGGACTGGACGGCGGCGATTCCCGCACCCACCAGCACGCCCGCCTTGATGGCGGAGGGGATCAGCGAGACCACCTTGGAGGCGAGTCCCGTCGCACCCAACGTGATCGAGAAGACGCCCAGCATGAACTGGAACGCGATGAGTGCATGCACACGCTCCTCCCCCTCGGGGAACGCTGAGCAGTAGGCCATGACCAGCGGGATCGCCGGGGTGATCCACCCGGGCACCACCGGGTCGCCGAGGAGGTGATGGGTGAGGTACAGGAGGCCGTTGAACACCACGACGGCGAGGGCCACCTCGAACGGCATGCCGAGCAGTTCGACCATCAGAGGAATGGCCGCGAGGTCGACGGCGCACATCAGGAGGCCCTGGACGTAGTCCGGCCACTCGAAGCGGTAGTGCACGAACGGCAGGCGGATCTGGAAGGGCCCTGCCTTCCAGTGCGGGGAGACTTCCCCGATGCCTTCCTCGTCCAGCGAGTGATGTGCAGTAGTCGTCATGTCCGTGGCCTTCAGTATTCGATGATCTGACGGACCGCACGGCCATCGGCCAGCTGGTCCATCGCTTCGTTGATGTCGTCGAGCCGCATGGTCGCGGAGACGAGCTTCTCCACGGGCAGCCGACCTTCACGCCACATCTGCTCGTATCGCGGGATGTCGCGAGCGGGCACAGAAGTGCCCAGGTACGAGCCGATGATCGTGCGGGCCTCACCCGTGATGGTGAGCGGTGAGATCTCCGCCGTCTGCTCCGGCGAGGGAAGCCCTGCCGTGACGGTCCTGCCGCCCGGCGCGGTCGCGTTGAACGCCGTTGTGAAGGCCGCCGGGTGGCCGGCGCACTCGACGGCGTGGGTGGTCTTGATGCCACGCTCCGCCATCTCTTCGGGTGAGTAGGCGGCATGCGCGCCATAGCTGAGGGCGAGCTCCCGCTTCTCCTCGGACATGTCCACGGCGATGATCTCCTGCACACCGCTCGCCACAGCCGTCAGAAGGCAGGCGACCCCCACACCGCCGAGGCCGACGATCGCGATGGAGTCCCCCTCTTCCGGGGTCGCGGCGTTGAGCAGGGCGCCGCCGCCGGTCAGCACGGCACATCCCAGGACCGCTGCGACGGCGGCCGGCACGTCAGAGCCGACGGGCACCACGGACTTCCGATTCACGACCGCGTGGGTCGCGAATCCGGAGACGCCCAGGTGGTGGAACACCTCGTCGCCGTCGCGGTGGAGTCGGACCCCGCCGCCCAGGAGGACGCCGGCGTTGTTCGCCTCCGTGCCGGGGGTGCAGGGCAGGCGACCATCGGTCTTGCACGCATCGCATTCGCCGCATCGAGGCAGGAACGTCATGACGACCCGCTGCCCGACCTCTACGTCGTCGACACCCTCACCGAGCTCCTCGACGATCCCGGCGGCCTCGTGGCCGAGCAGCATGGGGACGGGCCGAACGCGATGACCGTTCACCACGGAGAGATCCGAGTGGCACACGCCCGAAGCCTCCATGCGGACGAGGATCTCGCCTGCGCCCGGGGGATCGAGCTCCAGGTCCGAGATGGTGAGGGGACGGGACGAGGCGTACGGCCTCTGCCGGCCGATCTCCTCGAGAACAGCTCCACGGATCTGCATGTGAGCGCCTTCCACGACGGGGATGTGTGATGTAGGCCTCAGGGCCTCGTCCCAGCCCACCAGCGCTCCTCGTCCAGCGCTATAGACATCCAGTCCATCTCTCACCGAATAAAGTAGGCAGAGTGACCACTGATGCCCTCGACCACCGCCTCCTCCGAGCCCTGCTCGACACGGCTGCCGACCTGGCGGAACTGGCCGACACCGAATCCGTCCTGGCGTCCATCGTTCGGCGCACTCGAGCCCTCGTCGGGACGGACATGGCGTACCTCAGCCTCAATGACCACGCAGCAGGTGAGACGTACATCCGCCGGGCCGAGGGCGTCGTGACCCGCGCGTACCGGACGATCCGCATGCCCATCGGCACGGGAGTGCTCGGGAAGGTGGCGGAGGGTCTGGCACCCTTCCAGAGCCTCGACTACTCCAACGACCCGACGATCACCCACATCCCCCAGGTGGACCACGCGGTGCAGGCCGAGGGCGTCCACGCGATCATGGGCTCACCCCTCGTCGTCGACGGCCGACCGCTCGGCGCCCTGATGGTCGCCGAACGTCGCGCCCGGAGATTCACTCACTCCGAGGTGACCATCGTCGAGTCACTCGCCAAACATGCCGCCATCGCGATCCAGAACGCGCATCGCTACACGGAGGCACTCAACGCCGTCGGGCGCGCGGACGCAGACCGGGATCACGAACGCCAGTCCCTGCGTGAGCTCACCCGCCTGGATGAGCTCTCCTCGCGCCAATGCCAGTCCCTGCTGGAAGAGCCCAATGAGACGGCCGTGCTCAATCGGGCCGCCGAGCACCTGGGGGTGGAGGTGGAACTCCTTTCCCCCGAACGTCCGACGTCGCCGCTGCGGCCCGTCCCCGCCCTCCCCTCGCGTCACACGACGGGCGAGGCTCACCAGGTCGAGGCGCCGGACGGCTGCACCTGGACGCTCGTTCCCGCAGATCGGGACGCGCGCGACTGGCTCGCCGTCCGCCGCGCCCTCGACCCCGCCGAGAAGAAGGCCCTGGTCAGGACCGCGCAGCACCTCCTGCTCGCACGACGGCTCCGCAGCGCGCGGCGCGCCACCGAGCTCGAGGCGGGCGCCGGCCTGCTGGCCGAACTCGTCGACGATTCCGCCGGTGGAATCGTGCGACGGCGTCGGGCCCTCGCCGAGCTCGGCCTGCGCGAGGATTCACAGGTCAGCTTGGTCGTCATCGATCTCGCCGCCGTACCCGAACCCCAGTTCGCCGAGCGAGTGCTCTCACCCGTGGCGGGAGTGCGCCTCAGCGCTCCGCGGGGAGGCACATGGTGCGTGGTCGGCGACCGCCCGGATGTGCCTGCCCGCGTGGAGGCGGCAGTTCGGCATGCGACGGAGGCCGTATGGCAGATGGCCTTCCTTGGACCGGGCGAGCACTTCCGCGATCTGCCGGGAGCGTTCCGCACGCTCGAGAACGCCCTCGCCGTCAGCCGGGTGGCCGGAGGGCTCCACGCCGTGGACGCGTCGACCGTGGGCGCCGTGGGCATGGTCCTCGCCGGGGCCGGCGAGGCGAGCAAGGACGTGACGACCCGCCCGCTGGCGCCGTTGCGCGACCTGCCGCCCCAGCGTGCCTCGGCACTCCGAGAGACCGCACTGGCCTACCTGGACGCGGGAATGAACGTGGCCGAGACATCCCGTCGGCTCTTCCTCCACCGCAACACGGTCCTTCAACGACTGGAGCAGCTCGGCGCCGTCCTGGGTTCCGACTGGCACACGCCTCCGCGGTCGCTCGACCTCCACCTGGCCCTGCTCTCGGCAGCACGCGACGACGGCGGCGCCCCGGGCGCGTCACCCGCGCGAAGCCAACCCCGTCCTCGTGCCGAGGAGCTCCGCCGTTCCCGGCAGCGGACCCGGGAGTGACGCCCCCTACCCTCGGGGATCGCCTGCACATCTGACCCTTCTGACCCGGCCACGGCCGCCGAGAAGGGTCAGATGCGCAGAAGGTCTCTGGCACACGCCCCCACCGCCCCATACGTGACAAATACACAACACTCGTCTTGCGTATCTCACTGAGGCGTGCCTTACTGGTTCTCGGACCCCCGCCGGAAGGACCCCCATGGCCCACGCCTCCACGCACCCCGCCCATCCGCTGCCGCCCGTGGCGTCCCGTCGTCTGCTGCTGGCCCAGCGGCTGCTCCGCGGCGAGGGCTCCGTCGAGGTCACGGCCTTCCGCGCCGGTGAGACGCTCACGACGGCCGTGCACGGCGTGAGCGCGGACGGCTGCCTCGTGGTCGCCCACGTCCCCAACCTCCTCGGCTCGCTCGGCGCGTTCCACACGCCCGCGCCGCTGGACGTGCGCGTGGACGTCCTGCGTGACGCCCTGGACCTCACGGTCCCCACCCGCCTGGCGTCCGTGCATCTGCTCGGCACCCTGCGCTGGTGCCGGGACTCGGCCGAGGTCGCGGAGCTGGGGCTGCGCGGTCGCGTCGCGGACCTCGTGGCCGATGTCGGCCCGCGGGTGCGCGTGGCCGTCGTCGAGACCCAGCGGATCCTGTTGCACGACGTCGACGGCGTCGCCGTGTTCTGCCGCCACACCCTGCCGCTCACGTCGCGCGGGCTCGTCGACCAGGCCGAGCTCGCAGACCTGGCGGACGACGTGCTGGGCACCGCCCCCGAGGTGCTCGCGGACCTGGCCGACGCCGTCGCCCTGGGCCTGCTGCCGGGCGAGAGCACCCCGTTGCAGGTCGACACCGAACCTCTGCCCGAGTCCCCCGCCCACGCCCTCGACGCGGACGAAGCCGGGGTGACCCTGCTGCGCGTCCGCGACGGCGAGACCACCGCGGTGCACGTGGCCCTGCCCGGTGCGGGCCGGCTCGACCACAGCCCCCGGCACGCCTGGCGGCGACTGCTGGACGCGATCCCGGCGCGGGTCGCCCACTCCTGAGGGGCGGCGTCAGTCGATCGTGTAGGTGGCGCAGGTGGCCACGTCCGTGACCTCGATGCCCTCGGCGGTGCAGGCGAGGTCGGTGTTGTACGTGCACTCGAGGCGGTGGCACGCACCGACGGTCGAGGCACCCTCGGTCACCGGGCGGCGGACGTCCAGCTGGACGAAGGTGCCGCAGCCGGGCGTGCGGTCGGAGCCGGCGACGGTGATGGCCAGGGCGTTGCAGGACGTCTCGGCGTTGAAGGCGCAGGCGCTGGCGGCGCAGGTGCGGACGGCGGTGGTCATGGCGTGGTCCTCCCGGTTCGGGCCCGCCCCGGGCTGGGACGGTGCTGCTGGAATCGAGATTACTCCGGCCCACGAATAGCACAAGAGGGGTGAGCCTTAGTCGATAGGGGATTAGCGCAAATCAATTTTGCGCATTGTTGTGTGTCGTATGGACCGACGTCGCGCCCGCCGGCCGCCCCACCCCGCCGTCACCACCCGGTCACGTCCGCGTCACCCGCCCCTGCCACCCTGCACGGGTGACCTCGCAGAATGACCCCGCGCACCCCACCGCCCACCCCGTCTCCCGCCGCACCCTCCTCGGCGGGGCGGGCCTCGTCGTCGCCTCCGCGGCGCTGCTGTCCACGCCGGCCGGCACCGCCCACGCGGCCACCGGCCCCACGCCGTTCACGCTCGGCGTCGCCTCAGGCGACCCGTGGCCCGACGGCGTGGTCCTGTGGACCCGCCTGGCCGTGGACCCCCTCGCGCTCGACGGCCTCGGCGGCATGCCGGACCAGTCGTTCCGGGTGGAGTACCAGGTGGCCACGGACGAGGGCTTCCGCAAGGTCGTCCGGTCGGGCGCCGTCACCACGGACCGCACGCAGGGCTACGCGGTGCACGTCACGCTCACCGGTCTGCGCCCCGGCACCGAGTACTTCTACCGGTTCCGCGCGCTCGGCCACCTCTCGCGCGTCGGGCGGGCGGTGACCGCGCCGGCCTTTGGGGCGCATGCGGACCGGCTGCGGATGACGGTCGCCTCGTGCGCCAACTGGGAGCACGGCTACTTCACCGCCTACGGCCACATGGCCGCCGAGCGCCCCGACCTCATGGTCCACCTGGGCGACTACTACTACGAGATCATGCCGTACGGGTACCCGGTCTCCTCGGGCGTCCCGCGCGCTCACAAGAACGGCGAGTCCCGCACCCTGGCGCAGTACCGCGCCCGCATGGCCCAGTACAAGACCGACCCGCACCTGCAGGACGCCCACGCCACCGCCCCGTGGCTGGTGATCTTCGACGACCACGAGGTGGAGAACAACTGGGCGGACGAGACCCCCGAGATCTGGGACCCGCAGTTCCTGGCCCGCCGCGCCGCCGCGTTCCGCGCCTACTACGAGAACATGCCCCTGCGCGTGAGCTCCATGCCCCGCGGGATCGACATGCAGCTCTACCGCCGCATCCAGTGGGGCAACCTCGCCACCTTCCACCTCCTGGACACCCGCCAGTACCGCTCGGACCAGGCCAACCTGGACCTGATCAAGGTGGTCGACGCCGACGCGCGCGACCCCCGGCGCAGCATCACCGGCGCGGAGCAGGAGCAGTGGCTGCGCGAGGGGTTCCAGACCTCCACCGCGCGGTGGGACCTGGTGACCCAGCAGGTGCCGTTCGTGCAGTATGACCGCACCGCGGGCCCCCTGCTCTGGGGGGACATGGACACCTGGGACGGCTACGTGGCCTCCCGCGAGCGCGTGGTGGACGCCTGGGTGCAGGCGGGCGTGCGCAATCCGGTGGTCCTGACCGGTGACATCCACGAGGCCTTCGCGTCGGACATCAAGCGGGACTTCAACGACCTCTCCTCGGCCCCCGTGGGCGTGGAGCTGATCACCACGTCCATCACCTCGGGCGGCGACGGCTCGGACTCCTCGGCGGCGGCACTCGAGTGGAACCCGCACGTCAAGTTCAACAACGACCTGCGCGGCTACCTGCGGGTGGACCTGACGCCGGAGCTGCTCGAGGCGCGGTTCCAGGTGCTGGACTACGTCAGCGAGCTCGGCTCGTCGGTGCGCACGCGGGCTGTCTTCGGCGTCGGCGACGGCGAGCACCGCCTGCACCGGATCGCCTGAGCCGGCCGGCGTCGTCGGCGGCGGCGGCGGCAGAGACAGCGAGCGGAAGGATTGTTCTGCCTTCCGCATGGGCGGCCCGGCCGTGCGCGCCGATGGCGATGTTTCGGAAGATTGCTTCCGCTCACCCGGTAACAGGCGGCAAGATGGGATCGACTCACGTCCCCGCAACGACCTGACAGAAGGATCCTTCCGCCCATGACCACCGCCTCTGACCTCGGCTCCGCGCTGCGCGCCGCTCGCCGCCGACTCGGGCTGACCCAGCAGGAGGTCGCCGACCTGGCTGGCCTGTCCGACCGCACCGTGCGGGACCTCGAGAAGGGCTCCAGCAGCCCCAGTCTAGGGGCGGTCATCGCCGTCGCCACGGTGCTCGGCCTGCGGCTGGAGGTCACCGGGTGAGCGCCGCGGACCTGCCCGCGCTGCCGGAGCTCAAGCGCGTCACCGCCGCGGACGTGCACAAGGCGGGCACGCACGTGGCCACCCTGACCCGCTCCCCCGCGGGTGAGGTCACCTTCGCCTACCTGCCCGGACACCACGGCGACGCCGTCGCATCCACCCTGCCCGTCGGCGTCGACCCGGTGACGCGCCCGGGCGGCGGACTGCCGCCCTTCTTCGCGGGGCTGCTGCCCGAGGGGCACCGGCTGACGGTGCTCCGGCGGGCCTCCAAGACCTCGGCCGACGACGAGCTCACCCTGCTCCTGGCGACCGGCGGCGACCTGCCGGGGGACGTCCAGGTCGCCCCGGCCGGCGTCGCCCCGGAAGACCCGCAGCCGTTGGCGTCCGACGACCCCGCCGGCCTGGACTTCGCCGCCCTGACGGACTCACCCGACCGCCACGGGCTGCCCGGCGTCCAGGCCAAGGCCTCGGCCTCCATGGTGAACACCCCGCTGGCGACGCGCGGCAGCCGTGCCCTGCTGAAGATCGACCCGCCGGACCACCCCCACCTCGTGGAGAACGAGGCGCTCCACCTGGCCGGGGCCCGGGCGCTGCGGATCCCGGTGGCCGACCATGCCGTCGTCCACGACCGCCACGGGCGGGCGGGGCTCCTGGTCACCCGCGTCGACCGTGAGCGCCAGGCGGACGGCTCCTTCCGCCGCCTGGCGCTGGAGGACGCCGCCCAGGCGCTGGACGTCTACCCCGCCCAGAAGTACGCGGTGACCACCGAGGAGGTCATCCTGGCGCTGGCGGGGTCGACGGCGGCGCAGCCTGTGGCGGCGCGGAACCTGTACCTGCAGTTCCTCTACGCCTGGCTCACCGGCAACGGCGACCTGCACGCGAAGAACGTGTCCGTGCTGCAGGGCTCGGACGGACGGTGGCAGGTGGCCCCCGTCTACGACGTGCCGTGCACCGTCCTCTACCGGGACATGACGATGGCCCTGACGGTGGACGGCCGGGTGAAGGGCCTGCGCCGCCGGCACTGGGAGGCCCTCGCGGACGCCATCGGCCTTCCCCAGCGGGCCGCACGAGCAGCCATGTCGAAGGCGCTCGCCGCTGCCGACCGCGTCGACCTCAGCGCGCTGCCGTTCGACGGCTCCCCGCTGAACGGCGCCGAACGGGAGCTGCGCCACCGGCGCGGCGAGCTGCGGAACTGAACCGGCCGGCGTCGTCGTCAGCGGCGGTGCCGGCGGTGGACGTGCCGTTTCCCGCACGAAAGCACTGTGAGGGCCGCCGTTTCCCGCACGAAGACGCTGGGGTCAGACCTTCCCCTTGAGCAGGCGCTGCCAGTAGATCCGCGGCTGGCCGAAGCGGTCGAACGCGGCCGTGCTGCGGCGGGGCCTGGTGACGTCCACGCCGGGGATCGAACGGTCCTCGGAGCCGTCGCGGACGTGCTCGTCCAGGACCAGCTCGTCGCGGCTGACCATCACGGGGATCACGGTGTAGCCGTCATATTTCTGCAGCGGCTTGCCCGCGTCCGCGGCCTGGATGTTCTCCGCCAGGACCTTCACCTGCCGGCGCAGCGCCCCGCCGGAGGGGCGCGTGTCCAGGGCGGCGGCGTCGCCGAGGGCCCACACGGACGGGTGCTCCCGGTGCCGCATCGTCTCCGGGTCGACGTCGACCAGGCCGGCCCCGCCGCCGTCCGCCAGGCCCGCCTCGGTGAGGAAGCCCGGCCCGCGGACCACGGGGGTGACGTACGCGGCGGCCACGTCGGCGATCCGCTCACCCGTGGTGAGCACCACCTCGCGCGCCTCGTGGTCCACGGCGCTGACCTCCGCCTGCGTGTGCACCTGGATCCCGTACTCCGCCGCGGCCGCGGCGAGGGCGTCGTCGATGGTGTGCCGGTCCAGGATCCGCCGGTAGGGGGTCACCAGGTGCACGTCCACGTCCTCGAGGATCCCCGCCCTCTCCCACGCCGCGCAGGCCAGGAACAGGGCCTTGAGCACGGTCCCGCCGCACGAGGACGGCTCGGGGGGCACGTTCGCCACCACGCGGTCCCCCGCGGCCACGCCCGCCAGGAGCCGGCGCGCGGAGTCCACGTACTCGGGCACGTGGGCGCTCGCCGCCCAGCCGGCGCCGTACGCCTCCCGCAGCCCGTCGATCGCGCCCCACCACGGGGTCAGCCCCGGGCACAGCACCAGGTGGCGGAAGCCCACGGTCAGCCCCGTGAACGTCAGCACGGTGCGCTCCTCGACGTCCACTCCCACCACGTAGTCGGGGATCCACTCCACGCCCTCGGGGACGACCGACCGCATCGGCCGCTCGAACCGGTCCATGTCCGCCTGCCCGCCGGCGGCGTAGTTCAGCATGGGCCGGTAGCGGTGCAGCGGCGTGCCGTCGGCGACGGCGATCCGCCCCGCCCCGTCCCGCTGGAGCTTTGCGGCCAGGGAGATGCCGGCATTGCCTCCGCCGACGATCAGGATGTCGTACTGCTTGGTCACGGGGTCCTCCGTGGGACGTGGGGCTCGGGTCGGGCCGACGGTGCGGTCGCCGGCTCAGGCCAGCTCGGCGTCGTGGTGCCCGTCCTGCTCATCCTCCACCGGGCGGCCGCGGCGGCGCCAGGCGGCGAGGCCCGCGAGCACGGCGGCCACCGCCAGGAACGGAGCGCCCACGGTCCACACGGAGGGGTCCATCTGCGTGGCCAGCACGAGGCAGCTGAGGATGCCGAGCACGGGCAGCACGGTGGGCGCGTGCCAGTGCTCGCGCTCGACGCGGTCCCGGCGCAGCACCAGCACGGCGGTGTTGACGCCCAGGAACACCACGAGCAGCAGCAGGACCATGGTGGAGGCCAGCACAGCGAGCGTGCCGGTGAGGGCGAGGAACAGGGACACGGCGGTGGTCGCGAGGATGGCCACCCACGGCGTGCGCCGGCCCGGCAGCACCTTCCCCAGGAACCCCGGCAGCAGCCCGTCGCGGGCCATGCCGTACGTCAGGCGGGAGCTCATGATGCCCGTCAGCAGGGCGCCGTTGGCCACCGCCACGAGCGCGATCACGCTGAACAGCACCGGCGGGACGAACCCGGTCGCCCGCACCACCTGCAGCAGGGGCGCGGAGGACTCGGCGAGCTCCGCCGTCGGGACGGCGTAGGAGGCCACCGCGCCCACCAGCGCATAGATGAGGCCCGCCACCGCGAGCGCGCCGAAGAGCGCGCGCGGGTAGGAGCGGGTGGGGTCCTTGAGCTCCTCGGTCACGTTCGCGCTGGTCTCGAAGCCGGCGTAGGAGTAGAACGCGAGGACGGCGCCGGCCAGCAACGCCATGACCGGCCCGCTCTCCGGCGTGCCGACCTGGGTGAGCCGCCCGACGTCGCCGGCACCGCGCGCGAACAGCACCGCGCCGAGGGCGATGATCAGCAGGAGCCCGCCGACCTCGATGATCGTGGCGGCCTTGTTCGCGGCCAGCGACTGGCTGATGCCCCACATGTTCAGCAGCGCCAGCAGCGCCAGGAACACGGTGACGACGACGCCGACCGGCCAGTCGACGAACGCACCCAGGTAGTCGCCGGCGAAGCCCAGGGCGAGCGCCCCCACCGAGACGATGCCGGCGGCGAGCATGCAGAAGCCCACGAGGAAGCCCACGAACGGGCCGAACGCCCGCGTGGTGTAGTGCGCGGAGCCGCCCGCGCGCGGGTACTTCGTGGCCAGCTCCGCGTAGGAGGCGGCCGTGAAGAGCGCCAGGACGAGCGCCATGAGCAGCGGCGCCCAGACGGCTCCGCCGGAGGCCCCGGCGATCGTGCCGGCGAGGACGTACACGCCCGCGCCGAGCACGTCGCCCAGGATGAACAGGAACAGGCCCGTGGTGGTGACGGAGCGCTTCAGGGGCGTGCGGTCGGCGCGGGCCGCGCCGACCGCCGTGGAGCCCGCAGGGTCCGCCGCGGGATGGACGCTCATCCGATCGTCTGGATGCGGCCGAGGACGAACAGGAGGATGCCGAGCGCCACGAGGACGACCAGCAGGCCGATGAGGATCTTGCCCAGGGAGCGCTCGCCGGTCTGCTCACGGTCCATGGCGTTGTTCGTGGGGCCGACGCCGGTGCCCTCGGCCGGCGGGGTGTCGCCGTCGATCGCGGCGCCGGTGCTCTCCCGGGAAGCGGCGGAGAGGTCGTGCGGGTCGGTGTCCCCGGAGGGCACGTCGCCCGGGCGGGCGGGACGGGTGGGGTCGTTCGGTGTGGCGGCCATGGGGGGCTCCTTCGGATCTGGCCCGGAGCAGAGCCGGGCATCGCCCGGCCGTTGTGCCGGGTTGTCCTGCCGAGGGTAGGGCGTGGCGGTCCCCGCGGACAGTCCGGAGGCGCGCTGATCTGGGATCCCGCGTGCGGACGCGCCCGGAGACCGCCCCGGGTCAGAGCAGGCCCAGCTGCCGCATCAGGGCCCCGTGCCGCTCGAGACCGGGGGCCAGCGCCACCGGGTTGTCCCGGAACCAGCCGAGGTGAGCCTCGCGCACGTCGGCGTCGGAGACGGGCTCGCCGCCCACCACCCAGTGCTCACGCGGCTCGACCTCGAGGTCCAGGGCCTCCACGATCTGGCCCTCGATCGGGGAGAGCACGTGGCCCAGCAGCAGCCGTTCCGGCGCGCGCACCTCCTTGTCCACGCCCAGCTCGGCCAGCACGGCGCGGGCCAACTGCTCCAGCAGGGGGTTGTCCGGGTGGTTCGCCGAGTGGAACCCCGCGCCGCGCTCGGCGGCCACCGCGTCGGACACCACCACGGTGCCGAACCGTTCCTCCCGCTCGCGCAGCCGTTGCACGGACTCCGCCGCGAGCCCGCGGATCGCCTCAGGCGAGAGCGGGAGGCGGGGGCCGGCGTCGTCGTCGCCCTGCCCGGGGCGGCGCAGCGCGGCCGGCCACGGGATGAGCCCCTCCTGCGCGGCGGCCTCCGCCACGGTGCGCAGGTCGTGGTACGGGACCACCGGCGGGTCCTCCCACGGCCGCTGCGGGTGGCGCAGGGTGACCTGCCAGGGGAAGCGGGAGGTGTCGTAGAGGACGGGCACGCGGATCGAGCGGGCGCCGTCCGGGAGGAGGGACTCGAGCTGGTCGATGCCCAGCGGCAGTCCCTGGTAGTCGTCCCGGACCGGCTTGACCACGAGCACCGTGGTCCGCTCGAGCAGGGCCAGCAGGTGCGGGAGGTCGTCCGGGCCGAGCTCGAACATCGGGGGCACACGCACCGAGGCGGGCGTGCCGCCCTCTGCGCGGCCGGGCTCGCCGCACAGCAGGCGGCGCGTGGCCTCGGCCTGGCAGCCGCCCATCACGGTGAGGATGTCCCCCTCCGGCAGCGGCTCGAGCCCATAGAAGTGCCCGTAGTGCCGACGCCGACCCTCGTCCGCGTCGCGCGCCTCCGAGGGGGCGCGCTCGGCGGCGCCGCGGGCGGGGGCCGGCGCGGCCGTCGCCCCGGCCGCCTCGGC
>NZ_JAKNUW010000026.1 GCF_023155805.1 Micrococcus lacusdianchii
GGCGACGGCGGCCGAGGCACCGGACGCGGCCGGCAGCGGGGGCGCGGCCGCCACCGCGACCGCCCACAGCACAGCGGCGAGCCCGGCGGCCGCGAGCGCGGCCCCGGTCCAGCCGAGGGCGAGGGCGGCCGCGGGGAAGGACAGGCCCGCCACCAGCTGGGCGACCTGCACGCCGGACTGCTTCACCCCGATCCACCCGATGCGCCGCTCGGCCGGGACCACGGTGCGGATGATCCGGTTGGTGGTGGGGTTGGAGATCGCCTGGGTGACGCCGGCGACGGCGGCCGCCGCATAGAGCGCCCCCAGCGTGGGGGCGAACGCGCCCACGGCCAGGGCCGCGGCCGAGCCGCCGAAGATGATGCTCACCTGCGCCCGGGAGGACAGGCGGTCCGCCGCCCGGCCCAGGACCACGGACGTCGCCGCGGCCGAGGCGAACACCACCGTCAGCACGGTGCCCAGCCGACCGGAGGTCACCCCGAGCCGCTCGATCACCACGGTGGAGGACGCGGAGACGCCGTAGTTGAACAGGGTGCCCACGCCCATGGCCGCCAGCAGCACCAGCAGCAGGCCGGTGCCGGGCGTGCCGGGCTCCCCCGCCGGGTCGGGCCGGGAGGAGGGGGCGGGGGGCGTCACGGGACCAGGGTAGACCGGCCCCCGGCGCGCTCAGGCGCGGGCGGCGTCCGGCTCCCACACGTGCGGCATCGGGGTGCGCGCGGACGGCAGGGCGATGCGTCCGCGCCACTCGTGCAGCCACTCGGGCAGGACCGGCTCGGCGGAGAGGTCGTGTCCGAGCTCGGCCAGCAGGGCGCGCAGGTCCTCGTTGGGGACGGGTGTGCCGTCCTTGGCGCGCAGTCGGCCGCAGACGATCGCGCGCACGGCCAGGTCCCCGTCCACCACGGCGCGGTGCTCGATCCACATGGCCCGCTCGTCCAGGCCGAGGAGGCGGGTCTCCACGGTGAACGCGGTGCCGAGGGTCACGGAGCGGCGGAAGGCGATCTGCTCGGCCTGCACGACGGGCAGCCAGCCCCGGTCCCGGCAGGCCTTCCACAGGCCGGTGCGGACCATGAGGTCGAAGCGGCCGAGGTCGAACAGGCCGAAGTACTGGCCGTTGTTGACGTGCCCGGCGAAGTCCACGTCCGTGGGCAGGGCGCGCAGGGGCAGTGAGGCGGGTTCCCAGATGCCCAGGCGGGATCGGCGTCGGGCGCGGGCGAGGACGAGGAGGGTGCGGGGCAGCAGGTGCATGAGTCCACTCTGCCACGTCCGGGGCGCGCCGTAGAGTGGAGGATTCGGGCGGCCCGCCCCCGCCGGTTCCGTCCCGCGCCTCCCCGCGTCCCATCCCGCCCCACCGACAGGACCTCCCCGCCATGTCCGAGCCCGGCACCGCCCGGCCCCGTCCGCACGCCGCCGCCCCCTGGGCCGAGCCGGAGCGGATCTGGCTCGCGCTGCCCACGGCGCACCCCGCGCCGGGCGCGCTGGACGAGGCGCGGGACGCCGTCGCCGGGCTGGCCGAGTCCGCGGCCGCCGTCGGGCAGGTGTCCGTGCTCGTGGACCCGGAGGACCGCGGCGCCGCCCGCCTGCTGCCCCGCGCCGCTGAGCGCGTGCCGGCCCGTGTGCGCACGCCCCTGATCGGACGCACCGGACCCACGTTCGTGCACGCCGGGGACGCCGTGGAGGCCGTGCACTGGCGCCTGCCCTCCGCCACCCAGGGCGGCCCGGAGGGCCACGACGCCGAGGCCGGCACCGTCGTCGCCCGCGCCGCGGGCCTGCCCCTCCACACCCCGCTGCTGGCCGCGCCGCCGGCCACGTGGGCCACGGACGGCGAGGGCACCGCGGTGGCCTCCACCCTGCTCCTGGACGCGGGCCCCAACGACGGCTGGGGGCAGGCTCGGGTGGAGGAGGCCCTCGCGGACCTGCTGGGGATCGAGCGCGTCCTGTGGCTGCCCGCGGCCGCCCACCGGGAGGCCGGGCCCCACGGCGGGCTCGCCCATCTGCACCCGTGGGTGCGGTTCACGGCCCCGGGCGCGGTCTCGGTGAACTGGCAGTCCGGCCGGCTGCACCCGGACCACGCCCCCGGCGCGGCCGCCGTGCACGTGCTCACCGGCGCCCAGGACGCCCGCGGCCGCACGCTCCAGGTGCACACGGTGCCCCCGGCCGTGCCCGAGCCCGGCGCCGCGCCCGAGGGCACCGGGCCGCGCTCGCTGCTGGACACGGTGCGGCTGGGCGCCGCCCACGTGCTGCGCCCGGCCTTCGCGGACCCGGAGACGGACGCCCGCGCCGCGGCCGAGGCCGCCCGCCTGCACCCGGGACTGGAGCAGGTGCCGTTCCCCCAGCCGCCCGTGCTGCGCCTGCTCGGCGCGTTCAGCGACCTGCTGCTCCCCCAGCCGCGCCCGGCGTCCCCCGCTCCGGCTCCGGAGGACTGACCCCGTCCACACGGGGGGACATCAGCGGCGAGGACGGACCGCCCTCCCGCTCGGCCTCCCGGGCGGCCAGGCGCACGCGCTCCTGTGCGGCGGCGTCCAGGGACACGGAGCCGGCGTCGGCGTCCTCGCCGGCGGCGTGGGATCCCACCACGTCCTTCGGGCGGCGCAGCAGCGCCAGCAGGGAGGACTGGCGCATCTCCATGCCCTTCAGGTCCGAGGCGATCAGCGAGTTGACCCACCGGGAGCCGGGGTCGGCGTCGATCAGGACCGCCTTCACCAGCAGCGTGCAGGGCAGGGCGAGGATGGCCCCGAGCGGGCCCAGCACCCACGCCCAGAACAGCAGGGACAGGAAGCTGACGGTGGGGACCACGCCCACCGCGTCCCCGGCGACCTTCGGCTGGATGATGGACTGGAGCACGAAGTTCAGCACGGAGTAGCTGACCACCACCCCCAGGAACGCGCCCCAGCCGCCCTCCATGAGCCCCAGCAGGGCCGGGGGGATCAGGCCGATCACGAAGCCGATGTTCGGGATGTAGTTGGTCAGGAAGCTCAGGACCCCCCACACGAGCACCATGGGCACGCCGATGGCCATGAGCGCCACCACGTCCAGGACCGCGACGATCAGGCCGAAGACGGTGGTGACGATCCAGTACCGGCGCACGCCGTGCGCGAAGTCCAGCAGCGCGCGGCCGAGCTCGTGGCGGGCGGTGTTGAGCAGGTCCACGCGGCGCTCCACGGCCATGGAGTCCATGGCGAGGAAGAACATGCCCATGATCACGGTGGCCAGCAGGCCCACCACGGCGTAGATGTTGGTGGCGATCGTGGTGAGGGCGGTGACCGCGGCCCCGGAGACGGCCTGCAGGTCGATCTGCGCCAGGCGCGAGTTGACCATGTCCGGGGTGACGCCCATGGTCCCCAGCCAGGCGACCACGTCCTGCACGATCCGCTCGAACTGGGCCGCGTACTCCGGCAGCGCGGTGATCAGCTCCAGCGCTGACCACAGCAGCATCCCGACGACGACGGCCAGCACCGAGCACACCAGCAGCACCGTGGCGGCGGCGCCGAGCACGGGGTGCACGCCGCGGCGGATCAGCCACGACTGCAGCGGGTACGCGACGATCACGAGGTTCAGGCCCAGGAACACGGGCGCGACGATCTGGGAGATCCCCTGGACGAACTGCACCACCACCACGAGGCCGGCCAGGGTCAGCACGATGACCAGCATGCGCGGCCACATGCGGTGGGGCCGGCGGATGTCCCAGTCGGAGACGGGGGCGGAGACGCCCCCGGAGGAGGAGGGACCGGCGTCGGCGGAGGATGCGGAGGCGCTCACGCGCAGGAGTCTACGGCGCGCCCCGGACGGGGTAGGCTCCCAGCACACACATCGACAGGGGAGCGCCGCCACGGCGCTGAGAGTGCGGTCCGCCGCAGACCCTCGAACCTGCTCCGGCCAGCACCGGCGAAGGAAGTCGAGACCTCCTCCCGGGGGCCCCGAGCCGGTGGCGCCCCGGCGCCGCCGCCGCGGAGACACCCCGGCCCCTCCCGCATCGCAGGAGGAAACCGCATGTCCCGTCCCGTCCGCATCCGCACCGGCCTCGCCGCGCTGTCCCTGGCCGCCCTGGCCCTCACCGGCTGCTCCGTCTCCGCCCCGTCCGGCGGCTCCGCCTCGTCCACGGCGGGCTCGTCGCCTGCGGCGGGCGCCGCGTCCGGCTCCGGCTCGTCCGCCCCCGCCCAGGACAAGGGCACCGTCACGATCCTCACCCACGACTCGTTCGCCCTCCCCGACGATCTGATCGCCCGCTTCGAGCAGGAGTCCGGCTACACCCTGGTGACCACCGCGCCGGGGGACGCCGGCGCCGTCGTGAACCAGGTGCTGCTCTCGAAGGACGCCCCCGTGGCGGACGGCGTATACGGCGTGGAGGACCACTCCGCGCACCGCCTCGTGGGCCAGGAGGCCGTGGCGCCCTTCACCCCCGCGGACCTGCCGGCCTCGGCGCAGGACCTCGTGGTGGGGGACGCGATGACCCCCGTGGACCGCGGTCAGGTCTGCTTCAACACGGATCCGGCCTGGTTCGAGGAGAACGGCGTGGCCGAGCCCACGGACCTCGACCAGCTGCGCGAGCCGCAGTACGCGGAGCTCACCGCCGTGACCTCCCCCGTCACCTCCTCCCCCGGCCTGGCGCTGCTGGCCGCCACCACCGCCGAGTACGGCGAGGACGGCTGGCAGGGCTGGTGGCGGGACCTGCTCGAGGGCGGGGCGAAGGTGGACGCGTCCTGGTCGGACGCCTACGCCGTGGACTTCTCCGGCGGCGAGGGGAAGGGCGAGTTCCCGATCGTGCTGTCCTACTCCTCCTCCCCCGCGTTCGCCCCGGAGACGGCGGTCCTCGAGGACTCCTGCACCCCGCAGGTGGAGTACGCCGGCGTCCTGGCCGGGGCCGAGAACCCCGAGGGCGCGCAGGCGTTCGTGGAGTTCATGCTCACCGAGGACGTGCAGGCCGCGATCCCGGACACCATGTACATGTACCCCGTGGACGACGCCGTCGCCCTGCCCGCCGAGTGGGAGCAGAACGCCCCGCTGGTCGAGGACCCCATCACCCCCGACCCGGCGGCGTTCGACGCCCGCCGCGAGGAGCTGCTGAAGGAGTGGACCGCCCTCGCCGAGGAGGTCCAGGGCTCCTGATGCCCTCCCCCGCCACCACGACGCCGGCCCGCCCGCCCCGCCGACGCCCCGCCGGGGCCGGCGCAGGCGCCGGATGGGCGGCGGCCGGCGTCGTGCCCGTGGCGTTCCTGCTGGTGTTCTTCGCGTGGCCCGTGGCCGCGATGCTCTGGCGCGGGGTGGCCGGCGTGGACGCCGCCGGGGACCCCACGGGCGCGCTGGACCTCAACGCGTTCGCGGAGGTCCTGGGCCGCGAGCGGACGTGGCGGATCCTCGGCCAGACCCTCGGGATGGCCGCCGCCGGCACCGTCGCCTCCGTGGCCCTGGGCCTGCCCGCCGCGTTCGTGCTGCACCGCCGCGCCTTCCCCGGCCGGAAGCTGCTGCGTGCCGTGGTGCTGGTCCCCTTCGTGCTGCCCACCGTGGTGGTGGGCGTGGCGTTCCGGGCCCTGCTGGCCCCCGGCGGGCCGTTCGGCTGGACGGGCCTGGACCAGACCACCGCCGCCGTCGTGCTGGCCATGGTCTTCTTCAACGTCTCCGTGGTGGTGCGCCAGGTGGGCGCCCTGTGGTCCGCGCTGGACTCCCGCCAGGCGGAGGCCGCCCGCACGCTGGGCGCCTCGCCGGCCCGGGCCTTCCGCACGGTCACCCTGCCGCAGCTGGCGCCGGCGCTCGCGGGCGCGGCGGCGCTGGTGTTCCTGTTCTGCGCGTCCGCGTTCGGCATCGTGCAGACCCTCGGCCGCCCCGGCTACGGCACTCTCGAGTCCGAGATCTGGGTGCAGACCGCCGTCTACCTCGACCTGCGCACCGCCGCCGTGTTCTCCACCCTGCAGCTGGCCGTGGTGCTGGCGGCGGTGGCGCTGTCCGGGGTGACGGCGGCCCGCGCCCGGCGGGCGCTGCGGCTCGGCACGGCCCCGCTGCGGCCCTTGACCCGCGCCGATGCGCTGCCGGCCGCGGCCACCGCGCTCACCGGCGCGCTCGTGCTCGCCCCGCTGGCGGCGCTCGTCATCCGCTCCTTCCGCTCCCCGGAGGGCTGGGGGCTGCGCAACTACGCGCTGCTGGCCACGAGCCCCGGCACCGGGTTCGCCGGGGGTGTCACCCCGCTCGAGGCCCTGGAGCAGTCCGCGCGCACGGCCCTGGACGCCACCGTGCTCACCCTGGCCGTGTCCGTGCCCCTGGCCCTGCTGCTCACCCGCCCGTTCCGCTCCGGCGCGGCCCGGACCGCCCAGCGTGCCCTCGACGGGGCGCTGCTGCTGCCGCTGGGGGTGTCCGCGGTGACGGTGGGCTTCGGGTTCGTGGTGTCCCTGCGCGTGCAGGTCCCCGAGCTGGCCGCCTCGGGGGCGCTCGTGCCGATTGCGCAGGCCGTGGTGGCCGTGCCCCTGGCCGTGCGCGCGCTGGTGCCCGTGCTCGCCGCGGTGGACCCGCGCCTGCGGGAGGCCGCCCGCACCCTGGGCGCCGGCCCGGCGCGGGTGCTGGCCACCGTGGACGGGCCGTTCCTGCTGCGCGGGGTGGGCCTGGCGGCCGGGTTCGCGTTCGCCGTGTCCCTCGGGGAGTTCGGCGCCACGAGCTTCCTGGCCGCCGCGGACCGGCCCACGCTGCCCGTGCTCATCGCGCGCCTGCTGGGCCGGCCCGGCGCGGACAACTACGGCATGGCCCTGGCCGCCGCCACGGTGCTGGCCGTGCTCAGCGCCGGCGTCATGCTGGCCTGCGAGCGGCTGCGCCCGCGCGAGGCCGGATCGGGAGGGATCTGATGGACACGCACACCGCGGGGCGCCGCCCCGCCCACCACCAGGACGACGACGCGCCCCGCCCTCGCGGGGCCGCGCTGCGCCTGCGCGGGGTCGCCGTCGCGTATCCGGACGGCTCCGTCCCCGTGACCCGCGCGGACCTGGACGTGGCCCCGGGCGAGATCGTGGCGCTCGTGGGCGCCTCCGGCTCGGGCAAGTCCACCGTGCTGCGCGGGATCGCGGGGCTGGAGGACGTGGTGGCCGGGACGGTGGAGATCGACGGCACGGAGGTGTCCGGCGCCGCGGGGGGCCGGCCCGTGCCCGTCCACCGCCGCGGCGTGGGACTCGTGTTCCAGGACGGGCAGCTGTTCCCGCACCGCACGGTGGCCCGCAACGTGGTCTACGGACTCGAGGCCGCCGGGTGGGGCCGGGTCCGCCGCCGTGCGCGCGTGGCCGAGCTGCTGGAGCTTGTGGGCCTGACGGAGCTGGCGGGCCGCCCCGTGCGGACGCTCTCCGGCGGCCAGGCCCAGCGCGTGGCCCTGGCCCGCTCGCTCGCCCCCGCCCCGCGCGTGCTCCTGCTGGACGAGCCCCTCTCCGCCCTCGACGCCGACCTGCGCGCCCGGCTGGCCCGCCAGATCCGGGCGGTGCTGCAGGCGGAGGGCACGAGCGCCGTCGTGGTCACGCATGACGCGGATGAGGCCGCCGTCATGGCGGACCGGACCGTGCGGATGGGCGAGGGCGGGGTCCTGGACGACGCCGGGCGGTAGCCTGCCGTCCATGACCCCTCCCCCGCCCCGTGGCCGCCTGAGCGCGGAGGACGTGGTGGACGCCGCCGTCGCGATCCTGCAGGACTTCGGCATGGGGGACCTCTCGATGCGCCGCGTCGCCGCGGTGCTGGGCGTGCAGGCCTCTGCGCTGTACTGGCACGTCCCGGACAAGCAGACGCTGCTGGCGCGGGTGGCGGACCGGATCGTGGCGGAGATCGAGCACGCGGCCGCGGCACGGCGCGGCACCGGCGGTGACGGGGGCCTGGCGGAGGCGGCGGAGGCGGCCGAGGAGGTGCTGCTGCGCCACCGCGACGGCGCCGAGGTCCTCACCACGGCCCTCGCCCTGGGCCTCGGCGGGCTGGGCCTGCACCGGCTGCTGACCGCCGCCGCGCCCACGCCGGCGGAGGGCGAACGGGCCCTGGCGCTGGTGCTGGGCACCGTGTCCCTGCGGCAGCAGCGCGCGCAGGCCGAGGCCCTCGGCGTGGCCACCGGCCCGGACGTCCAGCGCCGACGTGCGGGCGTGCTCTGACCGGCGGCCGGGAATCCACAGATCCTCAGCCCTGCCCTGCGCGGAGTCGGCTCACTAGGGTGTAACGGACATCGGGTGCCGTGCCGGTGATCGACCCGCCGGCCGGGACCCACCGACCAACGCATCGCCCCGGACCCGGCTCACATGTCCGGGGCGATCCCGCACAGACCGCCGGTGGAGACATGGGAGCACTCAGCAATCATCCTCGGGAGGGGCAGGTGAGGTCCCTCCATTTCGACGTCGACGCCTCGACCCCCGACGATCTGCTGGACGCTCTCTGGGCCTTCACCGGCCCGGGCGCCCAGCTCATGGGCACGCCGATCCCCGACGGTGCCTTCGTGGACCCGGACCGGCCCACGGACCAGTCGCTCCAGGACCGCAGCGGCAGCCACGCCCTCCGGACCTCCCTTTCCGCGCAGGCCGCGGCCCGTACGGCGGGGCGACCCGCCGTACGGCCCGGGGCACACGCGGGCTCCTCGGCCCTGATCCGCCACCCCTCCCGCCACGCGGGCGGGCTCGTGCGGCTGCCCGCCGTGGATCTCACGGCCACGCCCTGGTCCCCCGCCGGCTTCCTGGAGCCCGCGCCGCCCCTGCCCGCACTGCCCCGACCGGCGGGGCCCCGCCCGGCGCCGCCGCGGATGCGCGTGCGCACCGACGGCGTCCGCGTGGTGGCCCGGCCCCTCGCGATGCTCCCCGGCGTGGACCACGGCCGCGCGCTGCGGGTGGACCTGCACCCGGTGCAGGACGGGATCGTGTTCGTGGCCCGTCACCTGGAGCTGCGCGAGCTCGGGGACGACGTCAAGGGCACGGTCCTGGCCGGTGTGGTCCCCGTGACCCAGCTGGACCGGTTCTGGGCCACCGTGGCCGAGGACCTGCCCGCCGGTCGGCCGGTGATCGTGCGCCTGCGCACGGACGCGGACGCCGTGCTGCTCTCCCTCCTGCGGGCGCTCGCACCGCCGGAGCTGCATGTGGTCTCCTACCGGCTCGACGAGTCCCCCGTGGGCTCCCAGCGCTCGAGCTACCTGCTCCCGGACGTGGATGCCGCCGCCGTGGCCGCCACGGGCGCGGTCCGGGCCTCGCTCGAGGCCCTCCGCGCCGAGCAGCAGGTCTCCGAGGACGCCGCCCGCGCGGGCCGCGTGCTGCTCGCCCGCCGCCGCGTGGAGCGCCATCTGCGACGCACGGCGCCGCAGCTGATGCACAGCCTGTCCTTCTCCGACCCCGCCGAGGTGCGCCACGTGTACGTGGACGGTTCGGTGCTCCGTGGCACCCGCACGGGTGGCGCCGCGGCCGTGACACCCTCCGGGCCGTGGGCCGCCCACGCCCTGCCCGGCGTCACCCTGCCGCTCGAGGCGGAGCTCGAGGCGCTGGCCCTGGGCCACCTGATCGCCGCGTGGTCCGGCCACGCGGACGAGCGCGTGGTCATCCACTCGGACTCCCGCGCCGCCCTGGCCCTGCTGCGGGACGCCCATCGCGAGCGCCTCACCCTCGGCGACGCCCGCGGCGAGCGCGTCCGCCGCGCCCTGCGTCGCCTGCTGGCCGCCGTCGACCTCGCGGAGACGGCCGGCGTCGAGGTGAGCACGGTGTGGGTCAAGGGCCACGCCGGCACCCGGGGCAACGAGCTCGCCGACGACGTCGCCCGCTCGGCCGCCCGCAACACGGCGGCAGGGGTGGAGCCGGAGGACCTGCGTCGGCGGATCGGCCATCTCGTGGAGCTGTGGGAGACCACCCTGGGGCGAGGTCTGCCCGACGAAGCCGAATCCGACGATCTCTGACACGCCTGTCAACCCCTAGGCTTCTCTCCATGGAAGCTCTCACTGACGCCATCAGCGCGTTCAACAACTGGTACTGGTACGTGGTGATGGCGCTGCTCGCCGTCGCGGGCGTGTGGTTCACCGTCCGCACCGTGGGCGTGCAGGTGCGCATGCTCCCGGAGATGCTGCGCTCCGTGGTGGCGAAGGGACCCGAGACCGGCGCCGACGACGGCGTCTCCCCCTTCCGCGCCTTCACCATCTCCGCGGCCTCCCGTGTGGGCACCGGCAACGTCGCGGGCGTGGCGATCGCCATCGTGCTGGGCGGGCCGGGCGCGGTGTTCTGGATGTGGGTCATGGCGCTCATCGGCGGCGCCACCGCGTTCGTGGAGTCCACCCTCGCCCAGCTGTACAAGCGCAAGGGCAGGGACGGGTTCTACGGCGGCCCGGCGTACTACATCCGTGACGGGCTGGGCCAGAAGTGGCTGGCGGCCCTGTTCGCCGTCGCGATCACGGTGACGTACGGCTTCGTGTTCAACGCTGTGCAGTCCAACTCGATCTCCGAGTCCGTGCAGGCCAACTGGGGCACCTCCACCACCACTGCGTGGATCGTGGGCGTGGGCCTGGCCGTGCTGACCGCCCTCGTGATCTTCGGCGGCGTGCGCCGCCTGTCCGCCGTCACCAACGTCATCGTGCCGATCATGGCCGTGGCCTACATCGTCGTGGCGCTGATCGTGGTGATCGTGAACATCACCGAGGTCCCGGCGATGCTCGCGCACATCGTGCGCCACGCCCTCGGCCTCGAGCAGGTGGCGGGCGCCGCCGTCGGCATGGCGATGGTGATGCAGGGCGTGCGCCGCGGCATGTTCTCCAACGAGGCCGGCATGGGCTCGGCCCCGAACGCGGCCGCCGCGGCCGCCGTGTCCCACCCCGCCAAGCAGGGCTTCGTGCAGTCGCTCGGCGTGTACTTCGACACGTTGCTGGTGTGCACCGCCACCGCCTTCATCGTGCTGCTCTCCGAGCCGACGTTCGGCGACAAGAGCGCCCTCGGCATGGCGGTCACCCAGGGTGCGCTGCAGCAGGCCGTGGGCGCCTGGGCCGGCCCGTTCCTCACCGTGGTGATCTTCTTCCTGGCGTGGTCCTCCGTGCTGGGCAACACCTACTACGGCGAGGCGAACATCCAGTACCTGGCCGGGGACCGGGCGCCGGCGTTCATCACCGCGTTCCGCGTCCTCGTGCTGCTGTGCGTGGTGGGCGGCGCCCTGGGCACTGTGAACCTCGTGTGGAACCTCGCGGACACCTTCGCCGCGCTCATGGCCACCATCAACCTCGTGGCGATCATCCCGCTGGGCGGGCTCGCCGTGAAGCTGCTCAAGGACTACGAGCGCAAGCTCAAGGCCGGTGAGGACCCGCACTTCCGCGTGTCCGACCTCCCGGAGGCCAAGAACGTGCCCCTGTGGCGGGACGGCGAGACCGAGCTGATGCGCACGGTGCCCGGCGCCGGCTCCCCCGCGGAGCTGCACCGGCAGGGCCTGCCGCTGCGCAAGCCCCGCGGCGGTTCGGGCTCCTCCGCACGCTGACGGCACGGGCGCGCCCCCGCCATGGACGCCGCCGGGTGCCCGCGGGCTACCGTGGACGCACTGCGCGCGGCGAAGGGCGGCGCGCACTCGAGAAGG
Organism: Micrococcus lacusdianchii; assembly: GCF_023155805.1. GTDB lineage: Bacteria > Actinomycetota > Actinomycetes > Actinomycetales > Micrococcaceae > Micrococcus > Micrococcus lacusdianchii. Next base: position 11,518 of record NZ_JAKNUW010000026.1, read on the forward strand.
AGCATGACCATGGGTCTGAAGAACGATCTCCTCCGCGCCCTGCGCAGCCAGTCCACCGGCGGCCGGAGCTACGGCCAGTCCTCCCGCGGCCGCGGCGGATACGTCAGCGCCGGCCGGTCCGGCGGCCTGGGCGGCATGCTCGGCGGCCTGCTCTCCGGCGGCAACGCCCGGGCTGGCCGCGGCGCCCGCTTCGGCACCGGCACCGCCTACGGCCGTCCGTCCGTCAACGCCCGCCGCTCCGGCGGCCGCGACATGCTGATGCGCGAGGGCATGCGCCTGCTGCAGCGCCAGCTCGGCCGCCGCCGCTGAGCGCCCCCGGCGGGTCCACGGACCCGCCTCGGGGCCAGCGCCCCGGACACCACGACGCCGGCCCGTCTCCTCCCGGAGGCGGGCCGGCGTCGTCGTGTGCCGGGGCGTGTCGCGGCGGCCCGTCCGGCAGGTCAGAGACCGGCGAGCATGTCCTCCATCTGCGCGATCTCCTCCTCCTGGGCGGCGATCACGTCCTCGGCGAGGGCGCGCGCCTGGGGGTTCTCACCGTCCTCCAGCTCGGTCTGGGCCATGTCCACGGCGCCCCGGTGGTGCTCGACCATGCCCTCGAGGAAGAGGCGGGCGGCCTCGGGGCCGTCGGCGTCGCGCAGGTCCTGCAGCTGCTCCTCCGTCAGCATCCCGGCCATGCCGCCGTGGCCGGAGTGGTCCATGTGCTGGGCGTCGGTGACGCCCCACGCGGCGAGCATGTCCTGCATGCGCGTGATCTCGGGGGCCTGCGCGGCCTCGATCCGCTGGGCCAGGGCGCGCACGTCCTCCGGGACGCCCTCCTTGTCCAGAACGACCCGGCTCATCTCGAGGGCCTGCTCGTGGTGCGGGACCATCATCTGCGCGAACATCACGTCCGCGGGGCCGTGCTCCTCGGAGATCGCCTCGGCCGCGGCCGTGGAGGACGCCTCGGACGGGGCCGCAGACGACGCCGAGCCGTCCCGCGCGCCGCCGGTGGGGGCGGAGCTGGTGGTGGTCGGGTCCGTGGTCGGGGCCGCCGTCGAGGGCTCGGTGCCCGCGGAGGAGGCGGCGGCGTCCGCGCTCGCGGCCGGGGTGTCGTCCGTGTCTGTGGTGCCGCAGCCGGTCACGGTCAGGGCGGCGGCGAGGGTCAGACCCGTCAGGGCGAGGGGGGTGCGGTGCATGCCGGGGGTTCCTTCCGTCGGTCGGCCCCGGGGTGGGGCCGCTTGATCAGCAGGGTAGGACGGACCGCTGACAGGACGCCGGGAAGGGGATGCCCGCACCGCAGCGCCCGGTGGGCGGCGCCCGCCTGGTCAGGCCCCGGTGAAGCGGGAGAGCCAGGCGAAGCGGCCGCGGGTGCGGTGCGCGTACAGGGCGAACGCCACGATCAGGGCCCCGAGCGTGCCGACGATCATGTCCGTCATGGTGTCCGTGTTGCCCTTCTGCGTCTGCGCGCCGAGCGCCTGGTCGGCGGTGAACTCGGCGATCTCCCAGGTCAGGGCCACAAGCGAATGCAGCGCCATCACCAGGAGCGCCTCGAGCCCGGGCGGCAGGGTGACGCCCCGGCGGGCGGCGGCGGATCCCAGGAGGAGGACGCAGCCCAGCGCGATGGGCACCCCGGAGTAGAAGTGCACGAGGGCGTCCCACCACGGCCAGGCGTCATAGCCCCCGAGCGCGGCGCCCACCCACGGGGCGGCGAGCAGCAGGGCCGCGTACATCGCGTGCAGCGCGGTGGGCAGGCGGACGCGGAAGGCGCGCTCGACGGCGATCGTCACGGGGACCACCGTCGCGATCTGCAGGCTGAGGGCCGCCGCCTCGCGGTGGCCCTGGGCTGCGAGGACGGCGGCTCCGATCAGGAGGACGATGGCCGCGAGGATCAGGGGCGAGCGCCGGACGAGGGCCCGCTGGCGGGAGCCGGGGTCGGGGCGGGCGTCGGGGTGGGTGTCGAGGTGCGGTGTCATGGCGGGGGGCTCAGGCGGACGGCGGGACGGCATCGGGCACCAGTTCGTAAGCGAAGGCGGGGCGGACGGCGTCGTCGTCCTCCAGGGCGACGACGGCGGGCACCCGCCGGTAGCCGGGACCTTCGAAGGCATCGAGGCGGTCCCAATGGTCCGGGAGGTCGGCGGAGACGAGCAGCTGAGCGGGGACGTCGGTGACGTGGGCGGGCGGGGCGGGGGCGGCCGTGCCGGCGAGGACCACCCCCGGGTAGCCGGTGGCAGCGCCGACCCCGCTGGCGTGGAGCACGCCGCGGACGGTGCCGGACGTCCACGTCCCGCGGACGCCGTTCATCACGTGGGCGTTCGCGCGGCCCGGCGCGAGGGTCCCGTAGGCGGCCAGGGCGTGCGGGGCGAGGACCTCGCTCGCGAGGCGGACGACGGTGCGGGCCAGGCGGACGTCCCGGGAGGTGAGGGCGCGGACGTCGTGGCTGTGCATGCGCACCGCCAGGCGGCCGTAGGACACGGTGAGGTCCGGGTGGTGGTCGGCGGCCTCCGCCGCCTCTCCGATCCGGTTCGCCAGGGCCAGGGCCGTGGCGAAGTCGCCGGTGGCGTAGGTGACGGCGAGCTCGGGCGGGGTGTCGGCGGGGGTGGCGGCGACGGACCAGCCGGCCAGCTCGGACGCGGCCGCGAGCGCGACGGCGACGTCCGCGGGATCGAGCGGGCGCAGGGCCGGTGTGGTGGCGAGGTGCTCCAGGGCTGGCGTCATGGAGCCATGATGCCCGGTGGCGTACGTCCGCGGAGCCGACGGCCGGCGTCGTCCTCGAGGACCAGCTTGTCCTGGGGGTCGGTGAGCGCGTGCACCAGATCCGCGATCTGCGCGGTGGTCTCCAGCCGGTGCCAGTCCGGGTCTGCCTCACCGCAGACCGTGGCGGTCCACCAGAGGTCGGTCGCTGGAGCGGGCGAGGCCATCCACTCGACGGCCTCACGGGGCGGTTCGAGGAGCTCGACGGTGCCGGCGGTCCGGTCCGTGTCGACGGCGTCGGGGGTGCTGCTGCGCGTGCTCATCGGAACATCTTCAGGACGTCGCCCAGCCCGACCGTGGTGCGCCGGTAGACGGCGTTGTAGGCGGCGCGCTTTGGATCGCGCAGCCAGCCCATCCCCTTGCGGCCGTAGCCGGGGATGACCTGGCGCTTGATCGCACGCTTGGCGCGGCCCGTGGTGCGGGCCTTGATGGACTTCTTCAGGCTGGGCTTGCGGAGACCGATCTTCATGGGGCGAGCGTACTGGGTGGGGTGGACGGGGTGAGGGGGTCGGCGCCTCGTCAGGACCTGCCCCTGGCAGGGCTGTCAGGCACTTCTGTCGTCCTCCTGGACGGTGTGCAGGAACCACTCCAGCGCGTCGAGGAACGCCTCCTGCGCCGCGGCCGGCTGAAGGGTCTGCGGCCTGATGCTCGGGCGCCGGCGGAGAGACTCGGGGCCGAATTCCACCCCGGGGATGTGATTCAGTCGTCCCCGGAATTCGTCGAGAAGCGTCTCGTCCGTGAAGGGAGCCCACTTCGCCAGATGATAGAAGACGACCTCGACGCCGTATGTCGGGTACAGGATCACCGGCCAGATGGCGCGTGCTGACGTGCGCGGGACGACCAAGAAACAACCGCCGGCGGCATTGTCCGCGAATTCCGCCCGGCCACCGCGCTCGACCCAGCCTCGTTGGACCTCGATCATCGCGCGGGCCGATTCGGGATCGTTGTGGTCGTGAAGTCGGTCGACCCAGCGGTCCCGCAGCGCAGGGTCGTTGCCCGGGGCGGCGAGCGACCGGGGATCGGTCAGGTCGACGTCGACGTCGATGAGCTCGGCGAGCTGCTCCGCCACCAGCCGCTGGCCGCCGTCGGCCCGTCCGTCCTCGGAGAAGCGCACGCCTTCGGCTGCGAGGACGTCGTGCGGATCGTCCGTGCGGTGGACGTCGGTCCACCGGAAGGACGGAGAGACGGTGCCTCCTGCCTGGAGCACACGATGGGCGTGCGGCAGGGCAGTCCGTGCGAGGTAGGTCCCCACGGGGACCGGATGGCTTCCGATCAGCCGTGCCAGTTCGCCGTAGGAGGTCCAGGACCCGGCGGGAATGGCCGCGACGGCATCCGACAGCGTCTGCCAGGCCGTGTGGGCGACCCCGGAGGCGGCCTCGGCTGAGGGCCCCGGCCAGATGCCGACGATCCGGTCCGCCAGCCGCTCGGCGCGAGCACGGATCTGCGCGGGACCCCATACCGGCTCAGCGGAGATCTCCTGGTTCATGCGGATGCCGCTCTTGGCCAGCTCCGCACGCTTGACCGCGAAGGGCCCATTGCTCAGCTCGCTGTTGTACCCGGTGAGGGTGAGGTTGCCCAAGGTGTGCAGGAGCTCGGTGTGCACCTCTCGAAGGTCCTGGTGCGCCTCGAGCTGGCCGGCCAGAGCGCGCTCCCACTCCTCCGTGAGGGTCTGCGGCATGACGTGCTCGATGGTCGCGCTGTCGAGGTCCACCGGCTCCTTGCTGCCGTACGACTCCTCGATCCACCGGAGGATCAGCTTCCGGTGGGCCGCCCGGCCCGTCGTGTAGAAGGGTGCCGTCATCACGGCCTGGCGGATCTGATCGTCGGAGGCGAAGTGCTTCCGTCCGCTGGAGAGGAAGCGCTGCAGGGCATCCGCCGGATCGTCCTGACCCTGGATGTCGGCCGTGGCCGCGAGCAAGGTGGTGTTGAGACCGTCGGAGTAGCGGCCGAAGACGAGGCGTCGGACCAGGTACGACTCGAGGTAGAGGAGCGCACGGGCCAGTTCGTCCGAGTCGATGTCCCCCAAGGACCGGCGCTCCATCAGGTGCAGTGTGATCGGGAACGTCGTCGTCGTGCGCCAGGCGCGCAGGCGCGCCAAACGGAACCGCACTGCGGCATCCTTCTCCTTCTCCGGACGGAGCATGACGTCGTAGAGACGCCCCAATGCCAGGAACCGCTCGACTTCCGCCCTGACCTGCGACTCGTCCTGCAGGTCACGCATGCGACGCTGCTGCCCCGCGTAGATCTCGGTCTGGCGGACCTTGGGATCCTGTTGCACCAGGTCAAGCCAGAACAGCGTCTCCAGTTCCTCATTGGAGAGCAGGTTCTGCAACGGGAGCCACAGGGTGGTGTAGACCTCATCCGCCCGTGTGGGCAGCTGCATGAACAGGTAGTTCCTGAGCAGGTCGCCCTGGGTGAGCTTGAGGCCGGTGTTGTTCAGCGACTCGAAGATGCGGTGGGCGTTGTCGTTCTCCCCGGTGGTCACGGACACGATCGACAGGCCGGCGACGACGGCGGACTCGACCTCCGCCAAGGTCAGCGGCTCCTCTTCACCGTCGGCAGACGGTTGACTCAACCCGAGCAGCTTCGTCAGGAAGAACTGGTGGGCTTCGCTGATCCTGGAGCCTTCGGCAGCGTCCGGGGCGTGCTCGATCCGCCCGCGGTAGGCGGCACGGTCGGCCTGGGTGGGCAGGACCTTGTACCGGAGATCGCCGTCCTCCCACTTGTTGACCAGGTACTTCTCGTTGACCCGATCGGCGTGCATGGGGCCTTCGTGCTCAGCCCGGTGGTCGCGGACAGCGGCGAGGAGGAGCGTCAGCGTCGTCAGCCGCTGCTGCCCGTCCACCACGAGCCACCGCTGGACGCCGCCGGGCCCGTTGTCCCGGAAGCCGGCGAGAACGAGGGAGCCGATGAAGTGGGTTGCCGATGGGTTGTCCCGCCGGTGGTCGGCGACGTCCACGACGTCCTCCCACAGTCGCTGCCACTGCGGGCGTCCCCAGGAGTACGTCCGCTGATAGAGCGGGACCGTGTACTGGTAGGAGCCCCCGAGGAGTTCCTGAAGGGTGACTTCACGCGCGGCGACCATGGGACGAGCTTAACGGGGGCCCTGAGGCCAGATCGTCCCGAGGTGTCAGGGCCGTTCGGTTCAGGCCCCGGAGAGCCGGTCCTGGAAGATCTTCGAGCAGCCGGCCTGCCTCAGGGCGGTCTGCTGGGTCTGGAGGGAGCCCTCCTGGTCGCGGGTTCTCATGCGGGCGTAGCCGATCTTCACGAGGTAGCCCCGACGGCCTTGGCGTACAGCTCGAACAGATGCGCGACCAAGTCAGCTTCGTCCACGCCAGGCTCCAGCCCATAGGCCCGCTCCACAGCCTCGTCGAGGGCCTTGTGGGCCCTGAACAGCGCTGGGTACAGCAACTCTGTCCCGGGCTTGTACATCGTCTCTAGGTGTTGTGGGTCATGAGGTTCTTGGCACGAGGCCCGGGCTGAGATGAGACGAGCGGGCCCCGCCCGGCAGGATGGAAGTTCCTCAACAACCCATCCGCTGGAAAGAGCCCGCTCATGACCCAC
>NZ_JAKNUW010000027.1 GCF_023155805.1 Micrococcus lacusdianchii
AAGGACATGCGCCGGTCGTACCGCTCGACGAAGTTCCTCGGGATCCTGGAGAACCCTCCTGGGCCGCGGCGCCCCGCACGTCGGCCGCCTCCGCGGCGGCACGGGACCGCTCCGCCCGGTCGGCCGCGGTCACGACGGCCTCGGCACGCCGATGGTCCTCGAGGGCCGTGCGCTCCGCCGCGGCGCCCTCGGCTCCGGCCCGATGCGCCCGGTCCCGCTCGGCCCAGTCCCCGGCCGCCCGCAGCGCCCGGTCGACACGGCGCAGACGCTCGAGCGCCGCGCGGGCGTCCCGCTCGGCGGCCACCGCCTCGTCCTGCCGGGCCCGCGCCGTCGCATGGGCGGCGTCGGCGCGCTCGGACGCCAGGCGCATCAGGTCCCCGTCCTCCTCCGGGTGGGGTGCCGGCGCGTGCCAGTCCTCTCCGAGCTCCTCGCGGGCGAGCTCGCGCAGCTGGTCCCGGGCGCTCTGCGCGATCCGGGCGTCCGCCGCCACCCGCGCGTCGAGCCGGGAGGCCTCGGCCTTGAGGTGCTCCTCGACGCCGTCGAAGCGCTGGGTGCCGAAGAGGCGGCGCAGCAGGTCCCGGCGCTCGTCCGACCTCGCCGTGAGGAACCGCGCGAACTGCCCCTGCGGCAGCATGACGACCTGCATGAACTGCTCGGCGTCCAGGTGCATGACGGAGCCGATCTGCTGCCCCACCTCGTCGGCGCGGGTCAGCGGGGCGCCCCACTCCCCGTCCCGCTGCTCGCGCAGGGACGCGGACGCCTGGGTCGTGGTGGTGCCGGTGCCGCGCTTCTTCCGGCGGGCGTGGCGCGGAGAGCGGGACACCTCGAACCGGCGGCCCTGGACGGTGAGCTCGACGAGCACCTCGGGGGCCACCGTCCCCGGCGGACGCAGCGTGGTCACGAGGGACTCGGGCGAGCGCCCGCCGGGCACCGAGCCGTACAGGGCGTAGCAGAGGGCGGACAGGATGGTGGACTTGCCCGCACCGGTGGGCCCGTCGAGCAGGAAGAGCCCGGCGCTGTTGAGCGCCTCGAAGTCGACGTCCTGGGTGTCGGCGTACGGGCCGATGCCCGTCAAGCGCATGCGGTGGATCCTCATGCCTGCGTCTCCTTCGTGCGGGCGGCCTGCAGGGCCGCGTCCAGCAGGGCCGTCTCCTCGTCCGTGGCCGCGCGCTCGCGCACATGGTGGACGAAGCCGGTGGTCAGCACCAGGTCCGACGGGGCGTCTCGCAGGGCCTGGGCGTAGGTCCGCTCACGGACGCGCCGACCGCCCGCGGGCTCGTGCCGGAACACGAGCACGTGCGGGAAGCGGGAGCGGAGCCGCTCCAGGGCCTTCTCCGGACGCTCGTCGTCCGTGACGGTGACCTGGACCCAGCGGTCCTCCGCCCACGCGTGCTCGGCGGACTCGAGTAGCCCGGCGATCGGGCCGGCCAGCACCGCGAGCTGCCGGCCGCCGGGCCAGTCGACCTCTTCGATCAGCGTGACCTCGCCTCCGGCGACGTGCACCAGCCAGCCGCCCTTGTCCTGCCGCCACTCCCCGAAGGAGTAGGGCAGCGGGGAGCCGGAGTAGCGGACGTGCGGCGCCATGGTCTGCCGCCCGTGCAGGTGCCCCAGGGCCACGTAGTCCAGCCCGTCGAAGACGCTCACCGGCACCTGGCCGAGCGTGCCGACGAGCGCCTCGGGGTCCTGCCCCGCACCGTCGAGCTGCTCGCCCGCGCCGATGTCCCGCTCCCCCTCGCTCCCCGCGCCGCCGGCCGCGAAGAGGTGGGCCAGGACGATCGAGGCGACGGGGCCGGCCCCGGGGCCCGCCCGCCGCGCGTCGAGATCCTCCCGGACGCGGCGCACGGCCTCCCGCATCACGGGCGTGTGGTGCTGGTCCACGCCCCATGCCTGCCCCAGGTGGCGCGGCTCGAGGTACGGGACCCCGTAGACCGCCGCCCGCTCCCCGTCCCGCCCCTCGAGCAGCACGGGCTCGGCGAGACGGTCCGGGTCCGTGCGCAGGTGCACTCCGGAGCCGGCCATCAGGGCGCCCCCGAACCCGAGGCGCACCGCGGAGTCGTGGTTGCCGCTGGTCATCACCACCTGCGCCCCGGCGGCCCGGATCGCGGCGAGGGTCTCGTCCAGCAGACGGACGGCATCGGCCGGGGGCAGGGCGCGGTCGTAGACGTCCCCGGCCACGAGGACGGCGTCCACGCCGCGCTCGCGGACGGTGTCCACGAGCTGGGCCATGACGGCGCGCTGGGACTCGAGCAGCCCCGTCCCGTGGAAGGAGCGGCCGATGTGCCAGTCGGAGGTGTGCAGCAGGAGCATGGGACCCACTCTAGGAACGGGCCGGACCGGACAGGGGCGTCCGCCGCGGGCGACCGGTCCCCGCGCTCCCTACGATGGACCGCATGAACGACTCCTCCGCCCCGGACGCCCCCGCCGTCGCCCACCCCTCCCGCGTCGCCGGCGTCCTCGCGGCCGGCGCCGTCGGCGACGCCCTGGGCTACGTCGTCGAGTTCGACGACGTCCCCGCGATCCGCGCCCGGCTCGGCGCCGAGGGCCTCACCGACGCCGACGCCCTGCTCGCCGTGACGGGCGGGCGGGACCTGCCCGTCTCCGACGACACGCAGCTGACCCTCTTCGTGCTGGACGGCCTGCTCGAGTGGATCGAGTGGCAGAACGCGGGCCAGGCCGCGGACCCGGCGGCGTGCGTGTGGCTGGCCTGCCTGCGGTGGCACCGGACCCAGACGGGCGCGCTGCCCGAGGGCGCGCCCCCCGCCCCGGACCGGTGGATCGACGCCCATCCGGAGCTGCGTGTCCGGCGGGCCCCGGGGAACGCCTGCCTGTCCGGCCTCGACACGGCCGCGATGGGCCTGCCCGGGGACCCGCGGAACCCCGGATCGAAGGGCTGCGGCACGGTCATGCGCTCCGCCCCGTACGGCATGGTCCCGGGGCTGGAGGACCGGCACGTCGTCTCGCTGGCCCGTCAGGGCGCCGTGCTCACCCACGGCCACCCCACCGCATGGACCGCGGCCGCGGCGTACGCCCTGACGGTGTCCGCGCTGTTCCGCGGCCGGGAGCTGGCGGAGGCGGTGGCCCATGCCCGGTCCTGGCTGGACACGGTCGGGGCGGACGGGGCGGAGACCGCCGCCGCCCTGGACGCGGCGGTGGCGGCCGCTGCGGACGCCCCGCACGACGCCGGGGCCCCCGGCACGCTCCCGTCGGCCCTCGGCGCGGGCTGGGTGGCCGAGGAGGCCCTGGCGATCGCGGTCTACGCCGCGCTCGTCGGCCGGGCGCGGACCGCGGATCCGGCCGCCGCGCTGGCCCTCGCCCTGCGGATCGGCGTGAACCACGGCGGCGACTCGGACTCGACGGCGTCTCTCGCGGGCCAGCTGCTGGGCGCGCGGCACGGCGTGGCCGTGCTCGGCCGTGCGGACGCGGCCGTGGACGCCGAGGCAGCGGCCTCCGCCGTGCCCGGCTGGATCCGCGAGCGGGACGTGCTGGCCGAGGCCGTGCGTCGGTGGGTGGGCGCCACGTCCTGACCGCGCCAGGCGGTCCCGACGCAGGGCCACGGCGACCCCGCGGGTCGCGTCACCCCGGCGCGGCGGGCCTGTCGCCGTCGACCATCCGGAGGAACTCCCCCTCGGACACGAGCGCCAGGCGCTGGCCGCGGGCGCGCCGGGCGAGCGCGTCGCGGGTCTTGCGGTGGCCGAGGGCGGAGCTGACCGGGACCGCCGCGGGTCCTCGTGCCTCGCCGTCCCACGGGCCGTCCCCGACCGCGGCCAGGTCCGCGGCCGAGAACCCGTCCCCCACCACCAGGACGGTGGTCTGCGCGGTCACCCGGTTGGCCGTGCGGGCGCCGTGCGCGGCCGCGCGGCGCTTGGCGTCCTGCCGCGACATGCCGATCCCGCCGGTGAACACCACGGTCTGCCCGTACAGCGGATGGGCGGGATCCGCGTCCGTGGCGGGCTCGGGGTTCACACCCTCGTCCGGCCAGCGCATGGGGTCCGGCAGGTCGCGCTCGTCCGCGAGGGGCACGGTGGCGTCGAACAGGCCCGGCTGCAGGCGGGCCTGCCGGGTGGCGCGGGACTCCCGTCCCTGCCCCGCGGCCCGCGCCGGCAGGGTGCTGCGGCGCAGCCCCTGGGCGGCCAGCACCGCGTCCACGGACGCCTCGCCGCGGGCGCAGGTCCGGGCCCCGATGTCGATCAGGATCGCAGCGCACGCCTCGGCATCGGCGAGCGCGTCGTGGTGCCGCCCCGGCGTGAAGCCGGCCTCCCGCGCGGCGGAGGGCAGGGCGTAGGAGGCCAGGCGGTACACCCGGCGGGCGAGCGTGAGGCTGCAGGCGTAGTCGTAGGAGGGCACGTCCCGCCCGGACACCTCCAGACCCGACTCGATCACTCCGACGTCGAAGGCCGCGTTGTGCGCCACGAGCACGTCCGAGCCCACGAAGTCCGCGATCCGCTCGTGGACCTCCGCGAACCGCGGGGCGTCCGCCACCTGCTCGGGGCGGATGCCGTGGATGCGGGTGTTGCGCGGGTCGAACCGGTCGAACCCTGCCGGGGGACGCATGAGCCACGCCGCCCGCTCCGTCATCCTCCCGTCGCGCACGCGCACGAGGCCCACCGCGCAGGCCGAGCCGCGGAAGCCGTTGGCGGTCTCGAAGTCGATCGCCGTGAAGTCCAGGCTCGGCTGCGCCGGCGGCCCCCACGGCCGCGCCGGGCCGGGCCCCGCGGTCACGGGCGCGACTCGAGCGCTGCCACCAGGTGGGGCAGCAGGGCCCGGAATGCCCGCCCGCGGTGGCTGATCGCGTTCTTCTCCGCCGCGTCGAGCTGCGCGGTGGAGCGGTCCTGGCCCTCGGGCCGCAGGATTGGGTCGTAGCCGAAGCCTCCCGTGCCCACGGGCTCGCGCAGCAGGGTGCCGGGCATGCGGCCCAGCTCCACGTGCTCGCGCGCCGGGCCGGAGGCCCCCGCCGGGACCGCGAGCGCGGCGGCGCACACGAACGCGGCCGTGCGGTGCTCATCCGGGACGTCGTGCAGCTGCGCGAGCAGGAGCTCGAGGTTGGCGCGGTCGTCGCCGTGGCGCCCGGCCCAGCGGGCGGAGAAGATCCCGGGCGCACCGCCGAGGACGTCCACGGCCAGGCCGGAGTCGTCGGCCACGGCCACCAGCCCGGTGTGCTCGGCCACGGCGCGGGCCTTCTTCCGCGCGTTGGCCTCGAAGGTGACCCCGTCCTCCACCACGTCCGGTGCGCCCACGGCGCCGGCGTCCAGCACGGCCGTCTCCACGTCCATGCCCGGCAGCGCCTCGGCGAGCAGGGAGCGCAGCTCGCGCACCTTGCCCTGGTTGTGGGTGGCCAGGACCACGCGGGCGCCGGCCGGGACCCTGCCCGCGGCGCTCATGCGCGCCCCTCGGCGTCCCCCGCGAGGGTCTCGGCCTGGATGCGGGCGAGCTCGGCGGTGCCGGCCAGGGCGAGGTCCAGGAGGGCGTCCAGCTCGGCGCGGTCGAAGGGGGCGCCCTCGGCGGTGCCCTGCACCTCGACGAACCGACCGGAGCCCGTGACCACGACGTTCATGTCCGTCTCCGCGCGCACGTCCTCCACGTAGGGCAGGTCCAGCAGGGCGGCGCCGTCCACGATCCCCACGGACACCGCGGCCACCGAGTCGGTGAGCACGCGGGCGTCCTTCTTCAGGACGCCCTCGCGGCGGGCCCAGGCCACGGCCTCGGCGAGGGCCACGTAGGCGCCGGTGATGGACGCGGTGCGGGTGCCGCCGTCGGCGTCGAGGACATCGCAGTCCAGGACGATCGTGTTCTCCCCGAGCGCGGCGAGGTCGATCACGGCGCGCAGCGAGCGGCCGATCAGCCGGGAGATCTCGTGGGTGCGGCCGCCGATCCTGCCCTTCACGGACTCGCGCTGGTTCCGCTCGGAGGTGGCCCGCGGGAGCATGGCGTACTCGGCGGTGACCCAGCCGGTGCCCTCGCCCTTGAGCCAGCGCGGGACGCCCTGCGTGAAGGAGGCGGTGCACAGCACGCGGGTCCCGCCGAACTCCACCAGGGCGGAGCCCTCGGCCTGGCGGGAGAACCCGCGGGTGATGGTGATGGGGCGCAGCTCGTCGACGGCGCGGCCGTCCTGACGGGTCACGGGCGTGCGGGGGCTCAGCGAGGCGTCGGTCATGCCGCCAGTCTAGGCGGGGGCCTCAGACGCCGTAGCTCAGCCCCGCCACGGCGACGGCGAGCGGCCCCTCGTACGCGCGACGCGCCTCGAGGGCCGCCTGCTGGGGGTCGTTCCAGACCGGCAGGTGGGTCAGCAACAGCTTCCTCGCCCCGGCCTGCGCGGCCATCTGACCGGCGCGCAGGCCGGTGAGGTGGACGCCGTCGATGTGGTCGTCGCGACCCTCCTGGAAGGCGGCCTCGCACAGGAACACGTCCGCGTCCCGGGCCGCCTCGACGAGGCCCTCGCATGTGTCCGTGTCCCCGGAGTAGGTCAGCACACGCGTCACGGGGGCGCCGTCCTCGCCGGGCTCGTCCACCTCCAGGCGCAGCGCGTAGGCCTCGTCGATCGGGTGACGCACCGGGTGCGGGGTGAGGCGGAACGGGCCGAGCCGTTCGGTGCGGCGCGGCCGCCACGTGCGGAAGTCGAAGTCCGGGTGCATGCCGGGCTCGGGCGCCATGCCGTACGCCTCCGCGATCCGCGTGGCGGTGGCGGCGGGCCCGTAGACGGGGATCCGGCCGGCGTGCCAGCCCGCGGGGTTCCACCGCACGGCCACGTGCAGGCCGCACAGGTCCATGCAGTGGTCCGGATGCAGATGGGAGAGCAGGACCCCGTCGAGCTGCTCCAGGTCGATGTACCGCTGGAGCACCCCGAGGGAGCCGTTGCCCAGGTCCAGCAGGACGCGCCAGGGGCGGGTGCCGCCGACGCCGTCCGGCCCGTCGGCGGTGACGAGGTAGCACGAGGCGGGCGAGCCCGGCCCGGGGAAGGAGCCAGAGGCCCCGATGACGGTCAGCTTCACTGGGCGGCCTCCTGCTCCATCTCGGCCCGCAGCCTGGCCAGCACGTCCGGGGTCAGCGCCGTGAGCGCCGCGGTGGGGTAGCGCTCGCGCACCGTGTCGATGCGGCGGACCTGTCCGACCTCGGGGCCGAGGAACCGGCGGGCCAGCGCCTGGAAGTGCTCGGGGTCGCCGGTGGCGGCGAACCGGTGCTGCGGGGCCGCGGCGGACCCGGCGGCCGAGTGCGGGTGCTCGAGGCCGTGCCGCACCAGCGCCCGGTACAGGTCCTTGGCCGTCTCCTCGGCGGAGGACACGAGCGTGACGTCGTCCCCCATCACCAGGGACAGCGCGCCCGTGAGCAGCGGATAGTGGGTGCAGCCCAGGACCAGGGTGTCCACGCCTGCCGCCTGCAGGGGGGCCACGTACTCCTCCGCGGTCGCCAGGAGCTCGGGGCCCGTGGTGATCCCGGCCTCCACGAACTCTACGAACCGCGGGCAGGCCGCGGAGACGACCTGCAGGTGCGGGGCCGCGGAGAACGAGTCCTCGTACGCGCGCGAGCCCACGGTGGCCTGCGTGCCGATCACGCCGATCCGCCCGTTGCGCGTGGCGGCCACGGCCCGCCGCACGGCCGGCTGGATGACCTCGACGACGGGGATGCCGAGCCGCCCGGTGTAGCGCTCCCGCGCATCGCGCAGCACGGCCGCCGAGGCCGAGTTGCACGCGATCACGAGCGCCTTGACGCCGGCCTCCACGAGCTCGTCCATGATCCCGAGGGCGAGGGCCCTCACCTGGGCGATCGGGCGCGGCCCGTACGGCGCGTGGGCGGTGTCCCCCACGTACATCACGGGCTCGTGGGGCAGCTGGTCCATGATCGCGCGTGCCACGGTGAGGCCGCCGACGCCGGAGTCGAAGATCCCGATCGGCGAGGCCGCCGTGGCCCCGGTGGCCGGGGCGGAGGTCGGGCCGCTCATGCGTCCGTCCCCTCCGGTCCCGTCTCCCGGGAGTCCTCGGGCAGCTCGGACAGCATCTCGTCCATCAGGGTCTCCTGCAGCCAGGTGGTGAAGTTGTACAGCAGCGCCATGGTGGCCTCCACGTCCTGTGCGTGGCGCCAGTCGTCCACCGCGTGCACGCGGCGGGCGTCCTCGTCCGTCTCGATCCCGAGCCGGACGGCAAGCACCAGGCGCACGTCGTTCAGGGCCCGCCCGAAGGAGGGGGCCTGGTCGTGGGGCACGGTGACCCGCGTGGAGCGCAGCGCCTCGAGGGCGCGGCGGGCGTCGTCGAGCTTGGCCGTGGTGAGGGCGTCCTCGGTGAGAGCGCGCTGCCGGGTCCGCTCGTGCTCGGCCGCGTGGGGCATGGCGTCCGGCAGCAGCCGCGCCACCGCGGGGTCCTGCGGGGCGGGGCGCTCCTCGGCGGACTCCGCGTCCAGCTCCATCCCGCCCACGAGCGCCCAGAAGGCGGCGTCGGAGGCGTCCGCGGCGGGCTGGCTCGCGCGGTCGCCCTGCGACGCCGGGGCCGGGCCGACCGCGTCCTCGCCCGGCCCGGACGTCTCCGGGAGGACCTCGTCCTGCCGGTTCTCCAGGAGGGTCACCACGTCCTTGACGAGGCCCCGCAGCAGGCGCACCTCGGCCTTCTCGAGCTCGGCCACGTATCCGCGCCGCGTCCACCGGAATCGCTGTGCCACCGCCGCCCCCTCAGTCCTCGCCCTGCTCGAGCGTGGCCCACAGGCCGAACCCGTGCATCGCGTTCACATGGCCCTCGGCCACCTCGCGGCCGCCGGTGAACACCACGGCGCGCCCGCGCTCGTGCACCTCGAGCATGAGCGCCTTGGCCCGGGCCGCGGAGTAGCCGAAGTGGGACCGGAAGACGTAGGCGACGTAGCTCATCAGGTTCACCGGGTCGTTCCACACCACCACGTTCCAGGGGCGGGCCAGCGCGTGGTGCTCGTGCGGGCGCTCCAGCAGGGCGGTGTCCGAGCCCCCGGCCTCCTCTGCCCCGTGGGCGGCGCGGACGGGCCGGGCGGGGGCGACGACGTGGGCGGGCGGGCGGGACATGCGGACCAGCATACGGAAGCGGCACCCGTCCCGACGGCCCGCGACCCGTGGGCTAGCCTGGCGGCGTGAGCGAGAACACCCCCCGCACCTCCCCCGCCGCGGACGACTGGCGCATCCCCACGGCCCTGATGACCGACCACTACGAGCTGACCATGCTCTGCGCGGCGCGCCGGGCGGGCACCGCGGAGCGGCGCAGCCGGTTCGAGCTGTTCACCCGCCGCCTGCCCGAGGGCCGCCGGTACGGCGTGGTCGCCGGCACGGGCCGCGCGCTCGAGGGGCTCTCCCGGTTCCGGTTCGCCACGCCCGAGATCGACTTCCTCGCGGACCACGCCGTGGTGGACGACGCGACCCTGCAGTGGCTGGCGGACTTCCGCTTCTCGGGCGACGTCGTGGGCTACGCCGAGGGCGAGGCGTACTTCCCGCACTCCCCCGTCCTGCAGGTCGAGTCGACCTTCGCCGAGGCCTGCATCCTGGAGACCTACCTGCTGTCCATCCTCAACTACGACTCCGCCGTGGCCTCCGCCGCCTCCCGCATGACCTCCGCAGCCCAGGGCCGTCCGTGCATCGAGATGGGCGCCCGCCGCATCCACGAGGAGGCCGCCGTGGCCGCCGCCCGCGCCGCGGTGATCGCCGGCTTCGCCGCCACCTCCAACCTGGAGGCCGGCCGCCGGTACGGGGCGCCGACCGTGGGCACCGCCGCCCACTCCTTCACCCTGCTGCACGACTCCGAGCGCGCGGCGTTCGAGGCGCAGGTCGCGGCCCTCGGCCGGGACACCACGCTGCTCGTGGACACCTACGACATCGAGCAGGGCGTGCGGACCGCCGTCGAGGTGGCCGGCCGCCAGCTGCGCAACGTCCGCCTGGACTCCGGCGACCTCGTTCAGCAGGCCCACGAGGTCCGCGAGCTGCTCGACTCCCTCGGCAACACGGAGACCGGGATCATGGTCACCTCCGACCTGGACGAGTACGCGATCGCCTCCCTGCGCTCGGCGCCGGTGGCCTCCTACGGCGTCGGCACGCGTCTGGTCACCGGCTCCGGTGCCCCGACCGCCTCCATGGTGTACAAGCTCGTGGCCCGCCAGGACGACGACGGCACCTGGGTGGATGTGGCGAAGGCGTCCTCGGGCAAGACGTCCCACGGCGGCCGCAAGCAGGCCGTCCGCCGCCGGGACGCCCGGGGCCGCGCCGTGGCCGAGCTGGTGGGCGTGAACCGCGCGCCTGCGGCCGACGCCGACGACCGCCCCCTGCTGCACACCTTCGTCCAGGACGGCGAGCTGCAGGAGGGCTGGACCGGACCGGAGGCCGTCACCCGCGCCGCCGAGCGCCACGCCGCCTCCCTCGCCGAGCTGCCCCGGGCCGCCGCCCGTCTGCAGCCCGGCGAGGCCCTCATCCCGACGATCTTCCAGGAGGACTGACATGACCGAGCAGAACCGCGCCCTCGTGATCGTGGACGTGCAGAACGACTTCTGCGAGGGCGGCGCCCTCGCCGTGGCCGGCGGGGCCGACGTCGCCGCGGCGATCGCCGACCACGTCAACGAGGCCCGCGAGGACTACGCCGCCGTGGTCACCACACGCGACTGGCACGTGGACCCGGCCGGGCACTTCGCCGCCGCCTCCCTCGAGGACCGCGACGCCGAGCCGGACTACGTGCGCACGTGGCCCGTGCACTGCGTGGCCGGCACCCCGGGCGCCGAGCTGCACCCGGACCTGTCCGCCGAGGACCTCGAGATCGACGCGGAGTTCCTCAAGGGCCAGCACGGGGACGGCTACTCCGGCTTCGACGGCGCCGCGGGCGATCCGGACACCGTCCGCTCGGGCGAGGAGGACTCGGCCCCGGCCGGCCCGTACGGCGCCACGCGCGGGGCCGCCCACGCGGCCGACGACGGCGACTCCCTCGACGACTGGCTCCGCGCCGCGGACGTGGACGCCGTCACCGTCGTGGGCCTGGCCACCGACCACTGCGTGCGCGCCACCGTTCTCGACGCCCTCGAGGCCGGGTACGAGGTGACCGTCCGCACGGACCTCGTGGCCGCCGTCGACGACGCCGCGGGCGAGGCCGCACTCCACGAGATGGAGGCCGCCGGCGCGCTGCTGCGCGCGGGCGACTGAACCCGGCGGGCGCCGGAGGATCCCGGCGCCCTCACCGGCGCCCGACGAACCACCCGCGCAGCGTCTCCAGCCGCTTCTCCAGCTGCTCCCGCGAGGCCTGCGCCACGGCCGGGCCGCCGGAGATCTCCCGCAGCCGGTTGTGGATCACGCCGTGGGGCTGGCCGGAGCGCGCGGACCACGCCGAGACCGTCGTGGACAGCTCGGCCCGCAGCTCCTTCATGCGCCGGTGGTCGACGACGTCGCGGCTCTCCTGCGGCGCGGCGGCCGGCTTGCGCCGGATCTGCTCGTTCTGGCGCTGGCGCAGCAGCTCCGAGACCTGCTCGGCGTCCAGCAGGCCGGGGATGCCGAGGAAGTCCAGCTCCTCCTCGGAGCCGACGTCCCCGCCGAGGCCGAACTCGCCGCCGTCGAACAGGACCTTGTCGAAGCTGGCACGGGACTCGAGCGCCTCGAACGAGGCCCGCGTGAGGGTCTCCGAGCCGCGCTCGGCCCGGTTCGCCTCCGCGATCAGGTCCTCCTCGGGGGCCTGGGAGAGGTCCTCGAGCTCCTCCGCCGTGACCGCGCCCTCCCGGCGGTCCAGGGCGTGGTCCCGCTCGAGCTCCATCTCATTGGCCAGCAGCATCAGCTGCGGCACGGACGGCAGGAACACGGAGGCCACCTCGCCGCGCCGCCGCGAGCGCACGAAGCGCCCCACGGCCTGGGCGAAGAACAGCGGGGTGGAGGTGCTGGTGGCGTACACGCCGACGCACAGCCGGGGCACGTCCACGCCCTCGGACACCATGCGCACCGCCACCATCCACCGCTCGTCGGAGGCGGCGAACTCCTCGATCCGGTCCGAGGCGCCCTTGTCGTCCGAGAGGATCACGGCCGGGGCCTGGCCGGTGAGCGCCTGCAGCTGGGCCGCGTAGGCGCGGGCATCCTCGTGGTCGGAGGCGATCACGAGGCCGCCGGCGTCGGGGATGCCCCGGCGGATCTCGGTGAGGCGTCGGTCCGCGGCGCGCAGCACCGAGGGGATCCACTCGCCCGCCGGGTCCAGTGCGGTGCGCCAGGCCGAGGCGGTGATGTCCTTGGTCGCGGCCTCGCCGAGCTGGGCCTCCATGACCTCGCCGGTGGAGGTCTTCCACCGCATCTGCCCGGAGTAGGCCAGGAAGATCACCGGCCGCACCACATGGTCCCGCAGAGCCGGGCCGTAGCCGTACGTGTAGTCCGCCCTCGAGCGCTCGAAGCCGTCCGCGCCCTTCTCGTACCGGACGAACGGGATGTAGGCGTCGTCCGAGCGGAAGGGGGTGCCCGTCAGGGACAGCCGGCGGGCGGCGGGCTCGAACGCCTCCCGGATGCCCTCGCCCCAGCTGCGGGCGTCGCCGCCGTGGTGGATCTCGTCCAGGATCACGAGCGTCTTGGCGGCCTCGGTGCGGTTGCGGTGCAGGACGGGCTTGTTCGCCACCTGCGCGTACGTCAGGGCCACGCCGCGGTATTCGGCCCCGTGGCGCCCGTCGGCGTTCTTGAAGTTCGGGTCGATCGCCAGGCCCACGCGGGCGGCGTTGTCCGCCCACTGCCGCTTGAGGTGGTCGGTGGGAGCCACCACGGTGAGCCGCTGCACCACGCCGGAGTCCATCAGGATCTTGGCCACGCGCAGGGCGAAGGTGGTCTTGCCCGCGCCCGGGGTGGCCACCGCGAGGAAGTCCTGGGGCGCCTCCCGCAGGTACTTCTCCAACGCCTCCTGCTGCCACTGGCGCAGCTTGGGTGCGGTGCCCCACGCGGCGCGCTCGGGCAGCGCCGGCGGGAGGTCCTCGCCGACGTGGAACAGGTCCGGCTGGATGCCGTCCGGGGTGGGCGCGCCGCTCGTCTCGGAGCGGCCCTCAGCCACGGGAGCGACCGAAGAACCCGCCGCGCTTGCCGCCGCCCGAGCCGGCGTCGTCGCCGTCCTGCGGGTCGCGCAGGCCGTCGTAGATCTCCTTGCACAGGGGGCAGACGGGGAACTTCTGGGGGTCCCGGCCCGGCACCCACACCTTGCCGCACAGGGCGATCACGGGGGCGCCCGAGAGCGCCGACTCCATGATCTTCTCCTTGCGGACGTAGTGCGCGAAGCGCTCGTGGTCCCCGGGCTCGACGTCCTGGAGCTGCTCTGCGCGCTCCAGCACGGAGGTGCCCCCGCCGGAGGGGGTCAGCGGATCGGCCTGGAGGGGATCGGAGATGCTCATGGCCCCGATCCTACCGACCGCTCACCACGCCTTCACGGCCTGCAGGGTCTCGGCCTGCGCGCGGTCGTACCAGGCCGCGCCCCAGCGGACGCCCAGCCACAGGGCGAGCGCGCCCCACCCGACGCCGACGACGAGGGTCACCCAGGACCACACGCTCGCCCGGGTGGCCAACAGAGCGATGAACGGGACGGCCATCGGGACCGCGAGGACGGCGGTGGCGAGCATCGAGACGCCCTGCACGAGCGCCGTGCGGGCCGCGGCCCCCTGCGGGGTCTTCAGCGGGCTGTCCCCCGGCTTGGGCACGGGGTACACCCAGCGGGCCGAGACCAGGCTCGAGAGCCCCGTGCACGCACCCAGGAGCCCGAGTGACACCCCGAGCAGGGCGGGCAGCAGGACCCAGTCCCCGGTCGCCGCCACGGTGGCCACGGTCACCACGACGGCGAGCGGCAGGCCCCAGCCGAACAGGCCGAGGACGCGGCCCCAGCGGTCGTCCGCACCCCGGACGCCGGCGAGGACGTGGTGGTGGAAGGCGGTGTGGTCGTAGCCGATGTCCGCCGAGAGCGAGTAGCCCAGCGCCCACGCGGTCACCGGGCCCATGAGCAGCAGCAGGACCGGACTGCCCTCGCCCACCGTGGAGGACATGAACCAGAACAGCACGAAGAGCAGCGGGATGATCACCAGGCTGGCCAGGTACCGGGGGTCGGCGAACCAGTAGTGCTGGCAGCGAGCGGCGATCGCCGTGCGCGCACTGGTGGCCGGACGCCCCAGCCAGCGCAGGTCCGCCGGACGGCCGCCGCGCCGGGCCGGCGCGGCCGAGCCGGACGCTGCTCGCGGCTCCACGGTGCGGCGGATGGCCAGGTGCCACAGGGCCAGCGCCAGCCCGGCCCACGCCGCGGCCACCGCGAGGCGCAGGGCGACGGCGCCCCACGCGCCCTCGGCCGCGGCCGCCCCGGCGGCCAGG
>NZ_JAKNUW010000028.1 GCF_023155805.1 Micrococcus lacusdianchii
GCGGACGCGGTCGCCGGCCGCGGGCTCGGCGGGCTCGTGGCGGCCGCCGCGGCCGCGGCCGCAGGCGACGGCGTGGCCGCGGTGATCGGCGGCTCGCCGAACGCGAAGGCGCCGCGCAGGGCGTACGCGCCCACGACCAGGCAGATCAGCAGCAGGGCGGCCCAGATGCCGCGCTTGAGTCCCGTGCTCACGGTGGTCCCTCCGAGTGGTCAGATCGCTCGTCGTGCGCGGCTGGTCCCGCGGACGCGGGGACCGGCCGCCCCGTCACAGCGTAGTGCGCGGTGCGGCCGGTCCGGTCCGGCCGTCAGCGGGTCAGCCCGAACCGACGGCGGGCCGCCACCAGGACGCCGGCGCCCACCGCGGCAGCGCCGGCGAGCCACCAGGCCGCCTCGTCACCGGTCTCGACCTTCTCCGGCACCGCGTGCTCCTCCGCCGGCGCGCTCTCCTCGGCGGGCTCCTGGAAGGCCGCGAGCATGGCGGCCGTGGTCGGGTCGTCCAGGTCGATCGCCTCGCCGCCCACGGCGCCGTCCGCGGCGTCGGGGAGGCCCTCGACCCCGGCGGGCAGGGGCTCGCCCACGGTGACCGTGAACGTCTCCACGCCCGCCACGTGGTCGCCATGGAAGTCCACCGTGAAGGTGTCGGTGCCCACGAAGCCCTCCTCCGGGAGGTACCAGGCCCCCAGGGAGCCGTCGTCCCGGTTGCGGAACGTGAAGAGCTCGCCGTGCTGGGGCTGGTCCACCACGGACACGTGGCTGCGCTCGATGTCGGCCATGACGCGCCGGATGCCGAGACCGTCGACGTCGGGGGCCAGGGCGGCCTCGCTCTCCCACGAGAGCGGGTACATGCCGGAGTGGTCCTGCGGATTGACGAGCGCCACGAGCTCCCCGCCCCGCTCGTCGGACAAGTCGTCGTCGGCGCCCACGACCATGGCCATGTCCAGCAGGGTGTCGCCCGCCACGACGTGATAGACCACCGGACCCGTGCCGGCCTCGCCCAGGAGGCGGCGCGTCTCCTGGACGTCCACGACGCCGCCGTCGATCAGCTCGACCGGGGTGAAGGGGACGGGGACGCCCTCGCCCGTGGGCTCGTGGTCCGCACCGGCAGGCGCCACCAGGAGGGTGAGGTCCTCGGGGTCGTAGCCGTGGTAGGTCTGGAAGTGCGCCTGTGTGACCGAGTCGGCGTCCACCTGGAAGAAGTAGCCGGACATGGGACCGTAGTCGGCCGACCAGCGGGGGCCGTCGCCCTCCACCGCGAGGGCCGGGGCGGCGAGGGCGAGGGGGGCGACGAGGCCGGCGCCGAGCACGGCGGCGGACAGGCGGGCGGCGGGACGGCGGGGGTGGGTCATCGGGTTCTCCTGGGTCGCAGCGGTCAGCGTTTCCCCGTCGCTGCGGATCCGGACCTCCCGGCGCCGCTCCGCAGGGACGACCTCATCCTGCGGCCGCCCTGACGGGCGGGGGAAGG
Organism: Micrococcus lacusdianchii; assembly: GCF_023155805.1. Taxonomy (GTDB): domain Bacteria; phylum Actinomycetota; class Actinomycetes; order Actinomycetales; family Micrococcaceae; genus Micrococcus; species Micrococcus lacusdianchii. The sequence goes on from NZ_JAKNUW010000028.1 coordinate 1,462, forward strand.
CCCGCCGGGGCATCGACATCGACCCGTGTCCGAACCGGGACCCGGCCGTGACCTCAGCCGAGGCCGGCGGCCGCCTTCATGGCCGCGTGGGCGTCCAGCGCCTCCCGCCGGGAGGCCTTCAGGTCCACCACCGGCTCGGGATAGCCGCTCAGCGGCCGGTCCACCTCGGGCACCCAGCGCGCCACGTACCGTCCGTCGGCGTCGAACTTCGCCGCCTGCGTGTCCGGGTTGAAGATGCGGAAGTACGGCGAGGCGTCGGCGCCCGAACCGGACACCCACTGCCAGGAGACGGGGTTGTTGGCCTCGTCCGCGTCCACGAGGGTGTCCCAGAACCAGGCCTCGCCCTCCTGCCAGGGCTGGAGCATGTTCTTGCAGAACAGGGATGCCGCGGCCATGCGCACGCGGTTGTGCATCCACCCGGTCTCCCACAGCTGCCGCATGCCGGCGTCCACGAGCCGCACCCCGGTCCGTCCCCGCTGCCACGCCCGGGCCAGCGCCGGGTCCGGCCGGTACGGGAACGCGCCGAACTCGGTGCGCAGGGGCTCGGTGTCGAGGTCGGCGTAGTGGTAGGCCAGGGACCAGCAGAACTCCCGCCAGTAGAGCTGCCGGGTCCAGGCCCGCGCGTCCTGGACGGCCACGTCCGACTCCGCCGCGCGCCGGGCGGCGTGCCACAGGGTGCGCGGGGACAGCTCGCCGGAGCGCAGCCGGGGCGAGAGCCGCGAGGTCGACTCCGGGTCGCCGGGCACGTCCCGGCTCTGCCCGTAGCCGTCCAGGGCGACCTCGAGGGCGTCCAGGGCGTCGAGGGCCGCCCCCTCCCCCGGCGTCCAGTGCTCCGCCACGGTGTCCCGCCACCACTCCGGCCGGCGGTCCAGCAGCTCCAGCCCCTCCCGGTCCGTGAGCACGCCCGCGTCCCGCAGGGCGGCGAGGGACCGCTCCGTCCGCGCGGAGGGTCCGGCCAGGGCCTCGGGCACCGGGAGCACGGCGCCCACCGGGACGTCGGCCGCCGCACGGTGGAAGGGCGTGAAGACGCGGTAGTTGCGCCCCGCCCCCGTGGTCACCTCCCACGGCTCGGTGAGCAGCGCGCCGGGGTGGCTGTGCGCCTCGCGGCCCGCCTCGCCCAGCAGGGTCTTGACCCGGGCGTCGAGCGCCCGCGACCGCGGGGCGTACCGCCGCGACCACCGCACCACGGACGCGTCCAGCCCGGCCGCGACGGCGGGCACCACCTCCCGGGCGTCCCCGCGGGCATGCACCAGCGGGACCCCCAGGTCCCGCAGCCGGGCGTCGAGCGCCTCGAGGCTCCGGTGGTACCACCAGCGCGCCGCGGCCCCGAGCGGCCGCGGACCGAGGCGGCCGGCGTCGTCGTCCTCTGCGCCCTTCTCGCGGATCCACAGCGCGACGACGTCGCCGCGCCCTGCCGCCTGGGCTCGCGCATCCTCCACGGCGGCGGTGAGGGCCTCGTGGTCGAGGGTGCGCAGGTCGTCGCGGAGCCAGAGCAGTGTGGTCATGAAGTCCAGCATGCCCGGCGGTGCCGCCCTCGCGGTGATGGGGGCCCGGACCAGCCGGACCCGCACTGCTCAGCGCAGGCCGAAGGAGCGGCGGAAGCGCACCATCGCGACGGCGCCCACGGCCGCCAGACCCGCCAGCCACCAGGCGGCGGTGTCGCCGGTCTCGACCTTCTCCGGCACGGTGTGGCCGTCCTCGTCCGCGACAGGCGCAGTCGGCTCCGGCTCAGGGGCCGGGGTCGGCTCCGGGGTGGGGGCCGGAGTCGGCTCCGGGGTCGGCTCCGGCTCAGGGGTGGGGGTCGGAGTCGGCTCAGGGGTCGGCTCCGGCTCAGGGGTCGGGGTCGGCTCCGGCTCAGGGGTCGGGGTCGGCTCCGGCTCAGGGGTCGGCTCCGGCTCGGCGGGCTCGATCGGGGTGGGGGTGGAGTCGCCCGGCAGGTCCAAGACGTCCACCACGAAGGTCACTGTGCGGATCTCGCCCAGCTGGGTCATCTCCACCGTGAAGGTGTCCCGGCCCAGGAAGTCCTCGTCAGGGGTGTAGCCGTAGGAGAACTCACCGATGGTCACCGTGCCGTTCTCGGGCTTCGTGACGAGGGTGGCCTTCATCGGGGCCGCAGCACCCTCGCCGTCGGTGGTGAGGTAGGTGATGTGGGTCTCATTCTGGTCCGTCTGGACGTACCACGTGGCGTTGCGGGCCCATTCGTCATGGGGGAAGTAGTCCTCGTCCTCATAGGGGGTGAGGGTGCCCTCCGCGTCGACGTCGGCACCGAAGGCCAGCTGGCCCGCGCCGTAGACGTCGATCGAGTAGTCGTCGCCCTCGGACAGGGCTGCGGCCTCGAGGAGCGCGGTGGTGTCGATGAGCCCCGCGTCGGCCAGCGTCGAGTAGATGACGGGGGTCGGGAAGGCGGGGGCCACCTCCGCGTTCGGATCGAAGTCCCACGCGGAGACCTCGAGGTCCGTGGTGGTTCCGTCGGCGGCCGTGACCACGACGTGCACATCCGAGACGTCGAAGTTGTCCAGCAGACCGAACTCGATCGGCGCGTACTGACCGGCGAAGCTGGAGAGGAACGTGCCGGCCGGCACGCCGTGCTCCTCGGTCCAGTCGGCGGCGGAGGCGGGCGCCGCGGCGCCGCCTGCCAGAACGGCCGCGCCGAGGACGGCGGCGGCGAGGCGGGGGGTGTGGAGGCGAACGGTGGTCATGGTGCTCCTCAGATCGGGAGGGGGCGGACAGCACAACAGAGCGGTGACGTCGGTCACGCTGCTGTCAGGACACTGAGGTCGGTCTGGAAAGTCACCGAACGCCGTGACGTCACGGGCGACGCTCGGGTCGGGCCCGCGGGACGAGGGGGCCATGGGCGCGGCGCTCCGCGTGACCGCTGGGAGCGTGTGCGGCTCGGACCTGCGGCCCTACCGCGGAGCCGGGCAGGTCGACCACGCGGCAATGGGTCACGACTACCCGGGCGAGGTCATGAAGCTCGGCTTCGCGGTGACCGGCTGTCCGTGGGCGGCCACGTCGTCGGCTCCTCCGTGGCCTCGTGCAAGCGTGGGCGATCGGCCGGGCCGGCTACCAGTGGCGCAGCGTGCGGGTCGGAGGGAGGGGCTCGGTGGGCGTGCAGGTCGAGCACGCCCGCATTCGATGCCCTCCGGCACCCTCGTGCGCATTCCGGGCGGCGCATGCTCCCGGACCCGATCCGGCGCATCCAGGAGTGCAGGATCGACCCCGGCGCGGCGTTCGACCCGGCCCTGCTGCTGGAGCGTCCGCACTGATGCACGAGCGCCGCGCCCTGGAGGCGCTGGTGACCACGTCCTGACCGTCGATCTGCACACAAAGGCCCGGTCCGTGTGGACCGGGCCTTCGAGCTTCCGTGGAGGTAAGGGGATTCGAACCCCTGACCTTCTGCATGCCATGCAGACGCGCTACCAACTGCGCCATACCCCCGAGATCGGGCGCCCCTCCCCGGCGGACCGGGCCGGAGCGACTCGAGAACACTAACCGAGCCGCACCCTCGCGCGCAAATCGGCGGTGCGACGCCGCGAATGCCGTGCTCGGCGGCCAGGGCGGCCACAGGCCGCTCTGTGTGGTCCACGGGCAGGCCCGCGTCCTCCTGCCGACACGGCGCGGAGTCGCCGGGGCCTCGGCCCGCCGAGTCGCGCTGACGAACGGGTGGAGGAGCCCCGCCCGGTGGCGGAGACGATGCCGATCGGCAGGGACGTGGACACGGCCATCGCGAGCGACGCGCGGATGATCGGGACCTCGTCGACCGCGTCCGCGGCGCGCCCCCGCGCGAGCGTGACGCGTGGCACGTTCCCCGGCTGCATGCCGGGGGAATGGCGGGCTGACATGGACGAAGGGCCGGGACATCCCCCGATGTCCCGGCCCTTCCCTGCGGTGGAGGTAAGGGGATTCGAACCCCTGACCTTCTGCATGCCATGCAGACGCGCTACCAACTGCGCCATACCCCCGTGTGCGGGTGTCGCCCCCACGCCGGATCTCTCCGAACCCGTTCAGGCAACTCCACAAGTGTAGACCATGCCACGCCCGTCGTCCACTCCGGGCCTCTCGCCGGAGGGATCGACCGCCTCAGACGCCGTAGCCGGCCAGGCTCCAGCGGCCGGGCCCCTCCGAGCCCTCCCCCGCGAAGGCCCCCTCGAGGATCGCCGCCCGGGCGTTGTCGATGCGCGGGATCGCGGCGAACTCCGCACCCTCCCGGCCGAGGGCGAGCCCCACGGCGGCGCGGATGACCGCTCCGTGGGCCACCACGAGCAGCGTGCGGAGTCCGCCGTCCCCCGGTGCGTCGACGTCGGACGCGGTCCACCCGGCTTGAGCGGCGTGCCGGGCTGCGGCGGCCAGGACGCGCCGCCCTCCGTCCCGGAGCACCTCTCCCCCGACCGGCCCGGCGTCGAGATCCGGCACGGTGCGCCATGCGTGATGCTCCCGGGGCCACCGCTGCGCGATCGCGGCCATCTCCAGGCCCTCCCAGGCACCGCCGCCGAGCTCCCGCAGCTCGGGGTCCACGGTCAGGTCCGCGGCGCCCACCGAGTCCTCCAGGACGATCTCGGCGGTCCGGCGCGCGCGCACCAGGGGCGAGGTGACGGCCCTCAGGGCGCAGCCCTGCTGGAGGAGGTCACCGACCGGACCGGCGGCCGCCGCGCGCGCCTGCCGCTCGCCGGTGCGGTTCAGCTCCACATCCGAGCCGCCCTGGTAGCGGTCCAGGGCGTTCCACTCGGTCTGCCCGTGCCGCAGCAGGATCAGCCGCACGGGGTTCAGGAGCGCGGGGCGCCGGCCGCCTCGGCATCGGCGTCGGTGTCCGGTCGGACGGCGTCGTCGGGCAGGCCCAGGTCGATCTGCGGGCTGTCCTTCCACAGGCGGTCCAGCGCGTAGAACTCGCGGTCCTCCCTGTGCTGGACGTGCACCACGAAGTGGCCGTAGTCGAGGAGCACCCAGTGCCCGTCCGAACGACCCTCACGGCGCAACGGCTTGATCTGCTCCGCCGCGAGCAGGCGCTCCTCGATCCCGTCGACGATGGCGTTGACCTGGCGCTCGGAGGCACCGGAGGCGATCAGGAACGCGTCGGTCAGGCCGAGGCGCTCGGCCACGTCCACGGCGACGACGTGCGTGGCCACCTTCTCGACGGCCGCGGCGGCGGCCACCTTGAGGGCGTCGAGGGTGGTCTGGGGAACGGTCACGGTGCTCCTAGGGGTGGGGTGTGCAGAGATTCAGAGAAGGAAGGCCACGAGCAGGGCCACGAGCAGGGCCAGGAGCACGAGAGCCCCCAGCAGGAGGAGGGCGCGGTTCCGTGAACCGGCGCCGGCGGGCTCTCCGTCGCGCGCCGGAGGCGCGGTCACCGGGGCGGCGGGCGCGACGGCGTCCCCCTGAGTCGCGGCGGCAGGCCGAGGCGACGGGACGAGGGACACGGCGTCGGCGTCGTCCTGCGGGGAGTGCAGGCGGGTCCAGGGCGAGGACGCCTCAACCCGGCGGATCTCCGCGGTGTCCGGGCCCGTGCGCGCCAGCCCCTCCGCGAGCGCGGTCGGGGCCTCCTCCACGAACGGCGGAGGGGTCGTCCTGCGGTCCCTGGGGTCGACCACGGCCGGTGCGGGCACCCCCTCGGACTCGACAGGGCGCGGGTCGGCGGGCCGGCAGTCGACGTCCTGGGATCCGGCGGGACGGGGCTCGACGTCCTGGGGCTGGTCGGGATCGGCGGGGGTGGCCTCGGGGTCGGGGGCCGACGGGGACTGCGCGACAGAGGGCACCGCCGCAGTGCCGGAGTGCAGCCGGGCGTGCGCCGCCGGGCTGATGGGGTCGCGACGGCCGCGATCCGCCTCGTCTGCGGCGGTCTCCTCCGCCAGGACGGCGCGCAGCAGCTCGTCCTCGGGGTCGAGTCCTCCGGACCCGTGAGGCGTGGTCATGGCCGGTCTCCCTCCGTGTCGTAGAGGTGGTGCTTGTTGATGTACTGGACGACCCCGTCCGGGACGAGGTACCAGACGGGCCGTCCCCGGGCCACGCGGTCGCGGCAGTCGGTCGAGGAGATGGCCATGGCGGGGATCTCCATGAGCGAGATGTCGTCCTCGAGCCCGAGGTCGGCCAGGGCGTAGCCGGGGCGGGTGACGCCCACGAAGTGCGCCAGGTCCCACAGCTCCTCGACGTCCTTCCAGGTCAGGATCTGGCCCAGGGCGTCAGCCCCCGTGATGAAGAAGAGCTCGGAGTCGGGCCGACGGGCGCGGATGTCCCGCAGCGTGTCCGCGGTGTAGGTGTTGCCCGGGCGGTCGATGTCCACGCGGGACACCGTGAACCGGGGGTTGGACGCGGTGGCCACCACCGTCATCAGGTAGCGGTGCTCCGCAGGGCTCACCTGCCTGTCCGACTTCTGCCAGGGCTGGCCGGTGGGGACGAACACCACCTCGTCCAGCTCGAACTCCGCGGCCACCTCGCTGGCGGCCACCAGGTGTCCGTGGTGGATCGGATCGAAGGTGCCGCCCATGATCCCGAGGCGGTGACGACGGTGCCCGGCGGCATCGTCCGCGGGGCGTGTGGCGACGGTCATGCGGTGACGGATCGGTCCGCTCCCCCGCACGGGGGATCAGTGGCCCGCGCTGTGGGAGCCGGTGCCGTGGGTGCCGGCGTGACCCGTGCCGCGGTGCTGGACGGCGGTGGTGGGCGCCGGGTGGCGCAGGCCCACGGAGCGCATGGACAGCACGGCGAGCAGGGCTGCCATCAGGAGGACGAAGGTGATGACGCCGTACCAGACGGGGTCCATCGGCAGCTCGTTGACGATGTCGTGGCCGCCCTCGGCCGCGGCCAGGATCAGGGAGGTGTTCAGCATGGGGTGCTCCTCGGTGCGTGGGTGCGGGGGCCGGGCACGGTCCCGGCCCCGTGGGACTCGCTCTCGAGTCTAGCGGGCGTCAGCGCCGGACCTGGCCCGTGCCGCGCAGGACCCACTTGGTGGTCGTGAGCTCCTCGAGGCCCATGGGGCCGCGGGCATGCATGCGCTGCGTGGAGATGCCCACCTCCGCGCCGAGGCCGAGCTGGCCGCCGTCGGTGAAGCGGGTGGAGGCGTTGACGATCACCGCGGCCGCGTCCACCTCGGTGACGAACCGGTCCGCGTTCGCCAGGTCGTTGGTGACGATGGCCTCGGTGTGGCCGGTGGACCAGCGGCGGATGTGAGCCATCGCGTCGTCGATCGACGGCACGGTCCGCACCGCCATCTCCAGGTCGAGGTACTCCCGGCCCCAGTCCTCCTCGGTCGCGTCCTGGGGCTCCCGGGCGTCCGGGTCGCGGTCGTGCTCGGGCGGCAGCAGGCTCCGGGCACCGGCGTCGAGGTGCAGCAGCACGCCGGCGCGCATCAGGGCGCGCAGGACCTCGCGGCCGGCCTCGGCGGCGTCCTCATGGATCAGGAGCGTCTCGGCCGCGTTGCACACCGAGGTGCGGTGCGTCTTGGCGTTGACGGCGATGTCCACGGCCATCTCGACGGGCGCCGTGGCGTCGAGATACAGGTGCACGTTGCCCTCGCCGGTCTCGATCACCGGGACGCGGGCCTCGCGGACCACGCGCTGGATGAGCTCGCGCCCGCCCCGAGGCACCAGGACGTCCACGGACCCGCGGGTGGCCATCATCGCCGCGACGCCGGCCCGCCCCAGGTCGTCGATGCCCTGGATGAGGTTCGCATCGAACCCCTGGGCGCTGACGGACTCCCGCAGGACCTGGACCAGGACGGTGTTGGTGCGCTCGGCCGCGGAGCCGCCGCGCAGGATGACCGCGTTGCCGGACTTCAGCGCGATGCCGGCGATGTCCACCGTGACGTTCGGACGCGCCTCGTACACCGCCCCGACGACACCCAGCGGCACGCGCACCTGCGCCATGTGGATGCCGTTGGGCAGGTCGCCGCCCCGCACCACCGAGCCGACCGGGTCCGGCAGGCCCGCGAGGGACTCCAGTGCCAGCGCCAGCGCCTCGAGGCGGTCCTCATCCAGCCGCAGCCGGTCCAACAGGGCACCAGAGGTGCCCGCCTCCTCGCCGCGGGCCATGTCCTCGCGGTTGGCCTCCAGGATGGAGACGGAGGCGGCACGGACGGCGTCTGCCATCGCGCGCAGCGTGTCGTCCTTGCGGTCCCGACCGGCCCGGGCCAGCTCGGGGGCGGCCGCGCGCGCCCACGCCGAGCGCTCCAGGACCTGGTCCACGATCCCCTGGGAGGGCGCGTCGTCGTGTGCGGTGTCCGTGGTCTCGGTGCTCATGCCCGTCACTCTAGCCAGGCCCCGTGGCCGGCGTCAGAGGAAGGCGGAGTGGGTCGGGGCCAGGCGCACCCAGTCGTCCGCGTGGACCACGACGCCGTCGTACCCCTCGCCCAGGTCCGCCTTCAGCTCGGAGGTCTTGCGGCCGAGCATGCGGGGCAGCTGGGGGGACGAGTACGCCACGAGTCCGCGGGCCAGCACGCGCCCGCCCGCGTCGGCGATCTCCACGACGTCGCCCGCCGTGAACTCGCCGGTCGCGGCGGTGATGCCCGCGGCCAGCAGGGAGCGGCCCCGGTCGATGGCCCCGGCCACGGCGCCGTCGTCGATGGTGAGGCGGCCCCGCACCTGGGCCGTGAGGCCCAGCCACGCGGCGCGGGCCGAGCGGCGCCGACCCGCGGCGGAGAACCACGTGCCCACGTCCTCGCCCTCGAACGCCTCGGCGGCCCGGTCCGCGGAGGTCAGCAGCGTGGGGATGCCGGTGGTCGCGGCGATGCCGGCGGCGTCCACCTTGGTCACCATGCCGCCCGTGCCCACCCCCGCCGAGCCGGGCGTCCGGACGTCCACGCCGGCGATGTCCGCGTCAGACGACACGGTGTCGATCCGGCGCGAGTCCGGCTTGGACGGGTGGCCCGTGTACAGCGCGTCCACGTCGGACAGCAGGACGAGCAGGTCGGCCTTGACCAGGTTCGCGGTGAGCGCCGCGAGACGGTCGTTGTCGCCGAAGCGGATCTCGCGCGTGGCCACGGCGTCGTTCTCGTTCACGATCGGCAGCACGTCCAGCGTCAGCAGACGGGCGAGGGCGCGGTGCGCGTTGATGTACTGGCCGCGGCGCATGAGCTCCTCGGCGGTGAGCAGGACCTGGGCCACGGTGGTGTCGTACCGGGCGAAGGACTGCGAGTAGTACGCCACGAGGCGGTTCTGGCCCACCGCGGCGGAGGCCTGCTGCGTGGCCGTGTCCTTGGGGCGGCGCGTCAGGCCGAGCGCCGGGAAACCCGCGGCGACGGCCCCGGAGGAGACGAGCACCACCTGCATGCCGCGCCCGCGCAGGGTGGCGATGAGGTCCACCAGGGCGTCGATCGCCGCCGTCTTGAGGCCCTCGGGGGTGGTCAGCGACGAGGAGCCGATCTTGATCACCACCCGGCGCGCGTCCCGGAGGTCCCCGCGGTTCACCACGGGGTTCGCCCGGGGGTCGCCCGCCGCGCCGGTGGCGGGCGTGGCGTAGCGGAAGACGGTGGTGCGGCGTTCGGCCATGGAAGGCGCTCTCCTCGTGGGTCGCGGTCAGGGCAGGGCGGTCACCCGCCGCTCCGGCCCCTGCGGGCCGGAGACGTCACCGTCCATCTTCGCCCGGATCCGCCTCGGTCGCATCGTCTGAGACCGTCCACAGCCCGGAGCGACGCTCGGCCTCCATCTCGGCGCGCGTGGCGGCGCGGGCAGCCCGGCGCTGGTCCTGCTCGGCGCGCTTCTCGGCGCGGGTGGCGCGGGTGCGCTCCTCCATGCGGACGTCCGTGCCACGGGGGCCCGCCAGCAGCTCCGCACCGGCGGAGAGCGTGGGCTCCCAGTCGAAGACGACGCCGGTCTCGTCGTCGCCGATCACCACGGCGTCGCCCGGGACGGCCCCGGCCGTGAACAGGCCGTCCTCCACGCCGGCGCGCTGCAGGCGGTCGGCCAGGTAGCCCACGGCCTCGTCGTTCTGGAAGTCGGTCTGGGCGACCCACTTCTCCGGCTTGTCGCCGCGGACGCGGAACAGCGGGGCCAGGCCCCGCTCCTCGCGGTGGATCGTGAAGTCGGCGTCCTTGCCACGGCGACGGCGGCGGGGCACCTCCACGGCCACGGGCGCCTCCTTGGGCTCGGGCTCACGCGCGCGGGCCTCCTCGACCAGCCCTGCCATGGCGTACTTCAGGGCCTCGAGGCCCTCGTGGGCGAGCGCGGAGACCTCGAAGACCCGCAGACCCCGCTCCTCCAGCTGCGCGCGCACCAGATCCGCCATGTCCTGGCCGTCGGGCAGGTCGGTCTTGTTCAGGGCGACCAGGCGCGGGCGCTCGTTCAGCGGCACCACGCCCTCCCCGCCCTGGGAGAACACCGGCTCGACGGCGTAGGCCTCGAGTTCGGTCTCGATCGCCTCGAAGTCGGACAACGGGTCCCGCTCCGGGTCCAGCGTGCCGCAGTCGAGCACATGCACGAGGGCCGCGCAGCGTTCCACATGGCGCAGGAACTCCAGGCCCAGGCCCTTGCCCTCCGACGCCCCGGGGATCAGTCCGGGCACGTCCGCCACCGTGTAGCGCACCTCCCCGGCCTGCACCACGCCCAGGTTGGGCACCAATGTGGTGAACGGGTAGTCCGCCACCTTGGGGCGCGCGGCCGAGATCGCCGCGATCAGCGAGGACTTGCCGGCCGAGGGGTAGCCCACCAGGGCCACGTCCGCCACGGTCTTGATCTCCAGGACCAGCTCACGGCTCTCCCCCGGCAGGCCCAGCAGGGCGAAGCCCGGAGCCTTGCGCTTGACGGAGGCCAACGCGGCGTTGCCGAGCCCGCCCTGGCCGCCGGCTGCCGCGGTGAAGCTGGCACCCTCGCCCACGAGGTCGGCCAGGATGTTGCCGTCCCGGTCCTTCACCACGGTGCCGTCCGGCACGGGGAGCACCAGGTGCTCCCCATCCTTGCCGGCGCGGTGGTCGCCCATCCCCGGCTGGCCGTTCTCCGCCGAGCGGTGCGGGACGTGGTGGTAGTTCAGCAGCGTCGTGGTCTGGTGGTCCACCACCAGGGTGATGTCGCCGCCGTCGCCGCCCTGGCCGCCGTCCGGGCCGCCCAGGGGCTTGAACTTCTCCCGCTTGACGGACACGCAGCCGTGCCCGCCGTCGCCGGCGGTGAGGTGGAGGACCACGCGGTCCACGAAGGCTGCCATGAGGGCTCCTGACGGGTGGAGTGGAACGGGGAAGGAGACGACGACGGCGGGGGCGGGTCCTGTTGAACAGTGACCCGCCCCCGCCGGAGCGTCAGAGGAGACCGAGGGCGACCGCAGCGCGGACGGCCCCCGGGCTCACGCCGGGAGTGAGTGGATCACTCGGCGGCGGCGACGATGTCCACGACCTTGCGGCCGCGACGCTGCCCGAAGGCCACGGTGCCCGCGGAGAGCGCGAACAGGGTGTCGTCCTTGCCGCGGCCGACGTTGCGGCCCGGGTGGAACTTGGTGCCGCGCTGGCGGACGATGATCTCGCCGGCGTTGACGTCCTCGCCGCCGTAGCGCTTGACGCCGAGGTACTGCGGGTTCGAGTCGCGGCCGTTCTTCGAGGAACTGCCGGCCTTCTTATGTGCCATTGCTGTTACCTGTCTTTCTGGATGCTGCGGGTGGCGCGGGTCGCGTCAGCGACTCAGGCGATCCCGGTGATCTTGACCGTGGACAGCTCAGAGCGGTGGCCCTGGCGCTTCTTGTAGCCGGTCTTGTTCTTGTACTTCTGGATGACGATCTTCTTGCCACGGGAGTGGGAGACAACCTCTGCGGTCACCTTCACACCGGCGGCGTCGGCGCCGGCCTTGACCTCGGACCCGTCCACCAGCATCAGAGCGGGCAGCTCGACGGAGCCACCGGTCTCAGCGGGGACGCGGTCGAGGGTAACGAGGTCTCCGACGGAGACCTTCTCCTGGCGGCCGCCAGCGCGGACAATCGCGTACACCACTTGGGACTCACTTCTCTCGACGTTGCATGGATACGTGTTTCAGGTCCACTCGCCCGCACCTCGACCGCAGCGCGTCCGGGTCCGGTGATCCCAGGAACGGGACATGCGGGAAGCCTGCGGGGTGGACACCGAGTGTCGATCATACTCGGTGGCCTACCTCCGGGCCAAACGGGGTGTGTCGGGCGTGGCGCCCGCCCGACGTCCGGTGCGTGGCGCCCGCCCGGCGGCCGGGGTGCGCCGCCCACGTGCTGGCGGCGCGCCCCTCCCCTCACCCGGCGCGGACGATGTCCTCGGCCTTGACGCCCACGCCCAGCATCACGGGGGCTGGACCGTCCGCCTGCGGGCGCGCCGGAGTGGACGCGGCCTGCGCGGTGAAGCGCGAGCCCCGGGCCTCGCCCGCGGTCTGGACGCTCACCTGGCCGCCGTCGGAGGAGACGGCGCGGCGGGAGCGGCGGCGGGCCGGCCGTGCCGACGGCGCGGCCTCAACGGCGTCCGCGGCGGCGGGCGCCCGGGGCGACACCG
>NZ_JAKNUW010000029.1 GCF_023155805.1 Micrococcus lacusdianchii
TCCGCTCTCCACTGCCGACGTGTCCCCTCGGGCACGTCACTGATCTTCCTCGCCCAGTCCTTGCTTGCCATCGCCCATACCTCCAGTGATTCTGAGAGGGTGTTGCGACGACCGATTGAATCCACCCCGCCCGCCAGTACATCAATGATCGGGTCAATTCCCGCTTGAAGACCGCGCTGGGAGACCAGGCCCTCCCCGTCGTGACCGTCTCTGCTGAACCTCAATCCGCGGACAGCCAGGTGGTCCCGCCAGAGGATGAGGGATTGGATGAGGCGCAGCTCAAGCCCAGCGTGGTGACGACGGAAGAGGAGATCGAGGGATTCAGGATCATCAAGGCGATCCTCGCTGGCATGGTCCCGATGAATCGCGTCTACATGCGCGACGCGGTCTCCTACTGCAGCATCATCCTGGACGACAACAACCGCAAACCGATCGCCCGGCTGCATTTCGATGGAAGGGCGAAGTTCTTGACCCTGTTCGACGCCGAAAAGAATCGGATGCGGGTTGACATCGAGGACGTCGAGGACATCTACGACTCCGCCGAAGTGCTGCGCGACGTGGTCACCGCTTACCTCGGCGGCTGATGAATGCACTCGCTCGAGGGCCACGCTGGCGGCCTTCACAGCCACCGACGCGCCGCCTCCCCGGCAGGGGAGGCGGCGCGTCGTGTATCGGGGGATGTGGATCGCCCCAGGTCAGCGGCCCGGCGGTGCTGCTCGGCCACGTCAACGCCACGGACGGCTCCGCGGGCGTCTTCGCCCACCTTACCGACCTCGCTCCGGGGGACGTGATCGAGGTGGAGCGCGAGGACGGCGCCGTGGCCGTGTTCGCGGTGGACCGCGGCGTCACGTACGGCAAGGACGAGTTCCCCACGGACGAGGTCTACGGGGACACCGACGTCCCCGAGCTGCGCCTGATCACGTGCGACGGCTACAACGCCTTCACGCGCGAGTTCGAGGAGAACCACATCGTCTACGCGACCCTCGTGGACGTCTACTGACCGGCTGCGGCACCGGGCACCGCCCGCTCAGGCGTCCGCGTCCGTCCGCAGCTCGCCGCGCAGGTCCCCGCTCACCTCGGACCACGTTGCCCCGGCGGCCACGAGCTCCCGGCCGCGCGCCGCGTCATCGTCCGCGTTGTAGGTGAGCACGCCGACCAGGCGGTCTTCCTCGTCCGCGTACCAGACCGTGAAGGACCCGGGGCGCTCGACGACGCGGACCGTGGTGTGGCCGTCACCCCAGGCGCTGTGCTTGAGGAGGTGCTCGCCGATGGTGCTCCAGAACCCGGGCACCTGGTCCCAGCTCCGCAGCGCGCCCTCGTCGGCGTCGGCCTCGTGCGCGAGCGCCGAGCTCTGCCCGGCCGCGGCGTCCGGGACGGACACCGTCGTGACCGCGGCGTTCGCGCCGGCCACCTCGCCCATCGTCAGGGCGTCGCCCCAGTGCTCGACGACGATCGGCCGGCCGGCCACCGCATGCCGGGCCCGGGAGACGTCCCCGGCCACCCACACGCCCGGAGCCGCGGCCAGGTGCTCGTCCGCCACGATCCGTCCCTCGTGGACGGTCAGCTCCGTGCCCTCGAGCAGGCCGCCGGGCTCGATGCCCACCGCGGCGAGGATGAGGTCCGGGGCGAGAGTGACGCCGTCGTCCAGGTGGATGGTCCGGGGGGCCTCGATGCCGCTCACCCGCACGCCCGTGCGCAGCGTGACGCCCGCGCCCGTCAGCCACTCGGCGATCCGCTCGCCCGCGGCGCGGCCCAGCCGTCTCTGCTGCGGCACCTCGTCCGGGGTGACCAGGGTGGTCTCCACCCCGCGCAGCGCCAGCGAGGCCGCCGCCTCGCAGCCGATGAACCCGGACCCCACCACGACGGCGGAGCGCGCGTGCCCGGCCGACGTCACCAGGCGGCGGGCGTCGGCGAAGGAGCGCAGCAGGTGCACCTCGGCGTCGGCCTCGACGTCCGGCAGGGGGACCGGACGGGCGCCCAGGGCCAGGATGAGCCGCTCGAAGCGGATCGGCTCCTCGGCGGCCCACAGCGTCCGCGCCCCCAGGTCCGCGCGGGTGACGGTCACGCCCCGGCGCAGCTCGACGGCGTCCGGCAGCTCGTCCAGCACCGTCGGCTCGGGTTCGGCGGTGCCGCGCAGCAGCTCCTTGGACAGCGGCGGACGCTCGTAGGGGTGGTCCACGTCCGAGGTGAGCATGAGGACGGGGCCGGGTCCCCCGGCGTCGACGTAGGCGCGGGCGGCGCTGACGCCGGCGGGGCCGCTGCCCACGATCACGAGCGGGAACGGGGTGGAGCTGTGCTGGGCCATGCGGCCAGCATGCGCACCCGTCACGGGCGGAAGCCAGGGCCGACGGACACCCCGGCTCCGGCATACTGCCCGCATGGACCCCTCCCTGGTGTGGCTGCCGGCCGTCGTCGCGCTGGCCGCGATCACCGTGGGCGGCACGCTCCAGCGGGTGAGCGGAATGGGCGTCGGCATGATCGCCGCACCCACGCTGTCCCTGCTCCTGGGCCCGGTGGCGGGGGTGACGCTGTCCAACGTGGCCGCCTCGGTGTCCGCGGTGCTGCTGTTCGCGATGCTGCACAGGCATGTGGACTGGCCGCGCTTCGTCCGCCTCGCACCGTTGCTCGTGGCCGGCTCGTTCGCGGGGGCGTGGGCCGTGCGGGTCCTGGACGCCCACGCGCTCGAGATCCTCCTGGGGTCCTCCGTGCTGGTGGCCGTGGCCGCCGTCCTGGGCCTGCAGCAGCGCTTCACTGCCCAGGGGAACGGGGCCGTGTTCGCCTCCGGCGCCGTGGCCGGGTTCATGAACACCACCGCGGGCATCGCCGGGCCGGCGCTCGCGGTCTACGCGGTGGCGAGCCGGTGGGACCAGCGCTCGTGGGCGGCCACCCTCCAGCCCGTGTTCCTGCTGGCCAATCTCACCTCGCTGGTCACCAAGTCGCTGTTCGGCGCGGCCGTGCCCGCGGGGCTGCACGTGCCGTGGCCGGTGTGGGTCGCCGTGGTGGCGGGCGGTCCGCTGGGTGTCCTGCTCGGTTCGGTGGTGGCCCGCCGGGTGGACCCCGCGAAGGCGCGCGTCCTCGCGATCTGCCTGGCCGGCGTCGGGGGCACGGTGGCGCTGGTGCGCGGTGTGGCCGGCGCCCTGGGCTGAGGACGGGCCGGCGCGCAGGCGTCAGGGCAGGAGGGAGCGCACGGCCGCGGCCAGCGTGTCCCGCACGTCGTCCACCGTCAGGTCCTCCGGGGCCAGGTGCCGCTCGACCGACAGCGTGTGCACGAGCATCAGGAGCATGGCCGCGGTGTGCGTGACCTGCTCGTCCGGGACGTCGGCCAGCACGCGGTGCTCGCGCAGCAGGCCGGCCAGGAAGTCCCGCCGCCGGACGGTGAGCGTCCGGTAGGCTCTCCCCACGGCGGGCTCGCGCAGGCCCACGGCCTGGAACTCGTGGAGGAGCAGGGGCCAGGAGCCCGTGGTCTCGAGCACGACGTCGGCCAGGGCCTCCGCCACGCGGGCCACCAGGTCCTCGCGCGGCAGGTCGGGGTCGTCCAGGGCGTCGGCGACGCCGTCCATGGCTCGGGTGGTCGCCCGCTCGAACTGGACGGTGCAGGCGGCGGCGAAGAGGTCCGGCTTCCCCGCGAAGCCGGAATAGACGGCGCCCTTCGTGTAGCCGGCCTCCGCCGCGATGCGGGCGAGGGAGGCGCGCGCGTAGCCCTCCCGTCCGAACACCCGCGCCGCGTGATCGAGGATGGCCGCGCGGACATCCGCGCGGCGGGGTCGGGTGGCCATGTTGCCCTCTCGATGCCGATGGTATTGAATACCGATGGTATTGAATCCGCCTCGACTCGGCAAAGAGGGCCTATGTCTTCCACTCCCACCGACGCCGATCACCATGGCCCCGCCCCCGTCCCGGCGCACCTCGACGACCTCCCGCCCGCCACCCTCGTGGCGCGCGGTCTGACCCTGCGCGGCGGTCGCGGGCCGGTGTTCGGCCCCCTCGACCTCGTGCTGCCCCCGCAGACCCACCTGGCCGTGCTCGGAACCCAGGGCTCGGGCCGCTCGGCCCTGCTGCTCGCCCTCACGGGGCGCCTGCAGGGCGTGCGGGGCGAGCTCGTGCTCACCGGCGGCCCCGTGGACGTCGCCCTGGACGGCCCGGAGCGGCCCACCGCCCGCGCGTACCGGCCCCCGATCGACGCCGCGCGCCACCCGCACGCCCTCCGTGCCCGCACCGCCGTCGCCCACACCACCGACGTGGTGGAGCTCGAGCCGGCGCTGACCGCGGCCGAGGTCGTGGACGAGCGCTGCCTCGCCGACGGCGTGCGCCGCCGCGCCGGCCGCGCGCGCTTCGCCCTCCTCGCGGACGCGGTGAGGCTGAGCGTGGCGCCGGAGGCCGTCGTCGGGGAGCTGCCTGCACCCGAGCGCGCGCTGCTGGCCGCCGTCGTCGCCTGCCTGCGCCCGGCCCGCCTCGTCACCTTCGACGACGTGGACGCCACCCTGACCCTCGATGAGCTGGCCGCGCTCCACGCGGCCCTGGACGTCCTCAAGGACCACGGCCACCCGTTTGCGGTGAGCGCCGTGGCCTCCGCGCCCGTGCCGCGCGACGCCGTCGTCCTCACCCTGCCCCCCGTCCGGGAGAACTGATGCTGTTCCGCTACGAGCTGCGACGCTTCCGCCGTGGCCTGCCCCTGCTCGCCCTGCTGTTCATCTTCCTCGTCCCCGCCATCTACGGCGCCCTCTACCTGTCCGCGAACTGGGACCCCTACGGGGCCATGGACCGTCTGCCGGTGGCGATCGTCAACGAGGACGAACCCGTCCAGCGCGGCGACACCACGCTGCGCACCGGCGCGGACATGACCGAACGCCTCAAGGACGACCGCGCCTTCGACTGGCGCGAGACCACGCGCGAGGAGGCCGAGGAGGGACTGCGGGAGGGCCGGTACTACCTCGTCCTGGAGATCCCCGCCGAGCTCAGTCGTGACCTCGTCAGCCCCGAGGGCGGCGGGACACCGCGGCAGGCGCAGATCACCCTGCGCCGAGACGACGCCAACGGCTTCGTGATCGGCTCCGTCACGAACGCGAGCCAGGCCAAGGTCGAGGCCGCCGTGAACCGGTCCGCGATCGAGGCGTACTTCGAGTCCGTCTTCTCCAGCCTCGGCGAGCTGCGGTCGGGCATGGTGGACGCCGCCGACGGTGCCGCGCAGCTGGCCGACGGCACGGCCTCCGCGGTGGACGGCGCGAGCCGGCTGGAGGACGGGATCGTCCAGGCCCACGACGGCTCGGGCAAGCTGGCCGAGGGCGCGGGCCAGCTCGCCACGGGTGCGGGTGACCTCGCGGACGGCGCCGCCCAGGCCGACGACGGCGCCCAGCGACTCGCCGAGGGCGCCGCGTCCGCGCAGGACGGGGCCGGGCGCCTGGCCGACGGGCTCGACCAGGCGCGCGGGGGCTCCCAGGCCCTCGCCGACGGTGCCGGGCAGCTCGCCGAGAACGCCCCCGCCCTGCGTCAGGGCGCCACGGACCTCTCCGACGGGCTGGCCCAACTGCAGACCGGATCGGCCGAGCTCACCGACGGCGCCACGCAGGTGGCCGACGGCACCCAGCAGCTCTACGACACGGTGATCCCCGGCCTGGACCAGGTGATCGAGCGGCAGGACGCGGTGGCCGCCGACGTCGCCGCGGTGGACGAGGACGTCCAGCGGGTCGCCGAGGTGGCCGGCACGGCCGAGGACGGCGCGGGCGCCCGCATCGCCGACGCGCAAGCCGCCCTGGCCGAGCTCGCCGAAGAGGACCCGACGCTCGCCGAGTCCGAGCAGTACGCCGCGCTCCAGGAGGCGCTCACCGGCGCGGACGAGCGGGTGACCGCCGTCGCCGGCCGCGCCGAGGAGGCCGCCGCGACCTCCGCGGCCGCCAACGAGCGCGTCCAGGGCTTCGTCGAGGACGACGTCGCCGCCTCCGCCAAGGCGGATCTGACGGACCTCAACGACGGCGCCCACGCCGTGGCCGCGGGCGCGGAGAAGCTGCAGGGCGGGATCGGTGAGGCGAAGGACGGGGCCGACTCCCTCGCCGACGGCGCCGGGAAGTTCGCGGACGGCCTCGAGCAGCTGGGCTCCGGCGCGACCGAGCTCGACGGCGGCCTGGCCCAGCTCCAGGACGGCGCCGGGGAGCTGCAGTCCGGCCTCGGCGAGCTGACGGACGGGGCGACCACCCTCGCCGAGGGCAACGCCGCGCTCCACGACGGGGCGCTGACCCTGCAGGACGGTGCGGGGCAGCTGGAGTCCGGCGCGACCGAGCTCGACGGCGGCCTGGCCCAGCTCCAGGACGGCGCCGGGGAGCTGTACACCGGCCTCGGCACCCTCGACGACGGCGCCCACGAGCTCGCCTCCGGGCTCTCCGACGGCGTCGACCGCGTCCCCGCCCTGACCGAGGATCAGCGGGACGAGGCCGCCCTGGTGATGTCCCGGCCGGTGGAGGCCGTGATGCAGGTGGACAACTCCGCGGAGGTCTACGGCCGCGGCATGGCGCCGATGTTCTTCTCCATCGCGCTGTGGGTGTTCGGCATCGCCGCGTTCAACATCATGCGGCCCATCAGCGGGCGGCTGCTGGCCGGGCGCCGCAACCCGGTGGCGATCGCGCTGGCCGCGTGGCTGCCCGTGGGCATCGTGGCCGTGGGCGGCGGTCTGCTCATGCTGGCCGCCACGCTGCCGCTGGGCCTGGCCCCCGTCCACCCGGTGCGGGCCGTGGCCCTGACGGTGCTCGTGGCCGTGGTGTTCTCCCTCATCGCGCACCTGGTGCAGACGGCGCTCGGCACCCCCGGTTCGGCGCTGCTGCTGGTCCTGCTGATCCTGCAGCTGGCCTCCACCGGCGGCACCTACCCGGCCGAGGTGCTGCCCGGCTTCTTCCAGGCGCTGCACCCGTTCATGCCGATGAGCTACTCCATCGAGGCGTTCCGCAACGCGATCTCCGGCGGTCTGGACCAGCGCTTCTGGGTGCCGGTGGTCGTGCTGATGGGGGTCGGGGCGGCGGCGCTCGCCCTGGACGTGCTCGTGGTGCGGCGCCGGCGTCGGTTCCGCATGAAGGACCTGCACCCCGCGCTGCAGGCCTGAGCGGGGATGACTTCCGCACCCCGCGCCGCCGTCGTCCGTCCGGCCCGCCCCGAGGACGCGCCCGCGATCGCCGCGATCGCCGCGGCCACCTTCCCGGACGCCTCCCCGTCCTCGCTGCCGCGTGCCGCGGTGGACGCGCACATCGCGCTGCGCCTGAGCGAGGCGGCCGTGGCCGCGTGGATCGCGGACCCGGAGCGGATCGTGCTCGTGGGCGCCGCGGCTGACGCCCCGGAGACCCTGCTCGGCTACGCCATGTACGAGACCGCCGCGACCCCCGAGGCACCCGTCACGGAGCGGCTCGGCGACGTGCCGGCCGGCCACCTCTCGAAGCTGTACGTGCTCGCCGAGGGGCGCGGCACCGGGCTGGCCGAGGCCCTCGTGCACGACGGCGTCGAGCGGCTGAGGCGGCTGGGGTTCCGGCACGTGTGGCTCGGCACGAACGCGCAGAACACACGGGCCAACCGGTTCTACGAGCGCCTTGGCTTCGCGACGATCGGGGCGCGGCAGTTCGTGGTCGGCGGGGAGCGCGTCGAGGACGACTGGGTGCGGCTGAAGAGCCTGGGCTGAGGCGGGAACGCCGGCGGTGACCACTCTGTGGCGCCCCGACCGTCCGCAGTGCCGGGTGCGGCTGCTGACGGTGGAGTGAGCCCGCCGCCGCTCAGCAGGCCTCCGGGCCGTCGGGGTCGTCGTCGGGATCGATCCACGCCGACGGGTGGTAGTGCACCGCGGCCAGCTCGTCGTCGTCGGCCAGGTGGGTCTGCGCCTCGGGCACGGAGTCCGTGTTCTGCCCGGCCACCGCCTCCCACGCCCCGGCCTCGGTGCGGCGCACCACGAGCAGCAGGACGCCGGTGCGCTCGCCGGCCTCGTCGCCGTCGGGCGCGGTCTGCCCCCGTCATGGTCCACGGCGCGTGCACCACCGCCACGTCCCCGAGCTCGCGCACGCGCACCTGACCGAGCACGAGCCGGGAGGCCGCGAACATCCAGCGGAAGCCGAGCGCGTGGTTCACCCGGATCTGCCGCCGCCGCGTCCACCACACGCCCACCACGTTCACGAAGTCCGCGTCCTCGGCGAACAGGTCGGCGAGCGCGTCGGCGTCGGCGGCGTTCCAGGCGGCCGCGAAGGCCTCGGCCACCGCGGCGGGGCCGGCCGGCCGGGCCGCGACGTCGGCGGTGGGGTCCGCGGGGGACATGACTGCTCCTGGATCGGGGAGGGACGGGTTCAGCGGGCGGGTCCGTAGGCCAGCATCAGCACGACGGCGGCGAACAGCACCGCCATCACGGCCAGGACCGTGAGCACGGCGCGCAGGGCCGCACGCGTGCGCGGGTCGGCCAGGGGCGGTGCATCCGGACGTCGGGTCACGCTCGCCAGTGTGGCATGCGGCACGGCGCGAGGGGCGCGTGTGTCGGCGCGCGTCGAAGGCGCCTCCCAGCCGGGGCTCAGTCGACGCTGAAGCTGCGGATGTGGTTGCTGAACACGAAGCGGTCGAACACGGTCCGCGCCGAGCTCGGGTCGTCCGCGTGACCACTCTGTGCCGTCTACGGCGGATCGAGCCCCGTCGCCGGCCGGCCTCCCATGTCCGGCCGGTTCCCACCTCCGCCCGCCCGGCAGGGGTGGTCGCGGGCCGGGCGGCCTTGGCATGATGGGTGCCCCGGAGAAAGGTGCCCGATGCCCCCGCCCGTGCCGCAGCCGACCCGCCGACAGATGCTCCTGGCCGGATCCGCCCTGCTCGGATCGGGACTGCTGGCCGCCTGCGGGCGGGACGGGGAGGATGCGGCGCCGTCGTCGTCCGAGCCCGCCTCGTCCGCGCCCACCTCCGCCGCCCCCGCCGGCCCGCCCCCCGCCGGCGACCCGGTGGCCTGGCCGGACGTGGCCCGGGTGCCGCACCTGTTCTTCCACTCCCTCGTGGTGGACCCGGCCCGCGCCTTCGACGGCGACGACAAGGCCGGCGGCTACCTGGACTTCATGGTCACGGTGGACGAGTTCGACGCCGTCATCCGGCAGGTCTACGAGCGCGGCTACGTGCTGGTCTCCCCGCACGAGCTGTACGAGGTGGGCGAGGACGACGTCGTCCGCCCGAAGACCCTCATGGTCCCCGAGGGCCGCACCCCGCTGATCCTCTCCCTGGACGACTGCTCGTACTACCTCTACATGGACGGCGACGGCTTCGCGGACCGCCTGATCGTGGCCGAGGACGGCCGCGTCCGCAACGAGTACACGGACGCCGAGGGCACCACGCACATCGGGGCGTTCGACGTCGTCCCGCGCCTGGACGACTTCCTCGCCGAGCACCAGGACTTCAGCCTCAACGGCGCCCGCGGCGTGCTCGCCATGACCGGCTACGACGGCGTGTTCGGCTACCGCACCTCGGCCCGCGAGTTCGGGGACAGCCCCACGTTCGACGCCGACGTCGCGGCCGCCACCGAGGTCGCCGAGGCGCTCAAGGACAGCGGATGGGAGTTCGCCTCCCACACGTGGGGCCACCGGACGGTGCCGAAGGTGACCATGGAGGAACTCGAGTTCGACATGGGGCACTGGCACCAGGAGGTCGAACCGATCCTCGGCCCCACGGACATGCTCATCTACCCGTTCGGCGCGGACGTGACCGGGCCCGGCAAGTACACCGCGGACAACGAGCGGTACCGCTACTTCCGCGAGCTCGGCTACCGCTCCTTCTTCCTCGTGGACGGCACCTCCAAGGCGTGGGGCCAGCTCGAGCCCGGCTACTACCGCGGCTCGCGCATCAACGTGGACGGCATCAGCCTCGCCGCGGCCGTCTCGGGCGAGCGGCCCGTGCTGGAGGAGTTCTTCGACCCCCGGTCCGTCCTGGACCCGGCCCGCCCCGAGTCCATCCGCGGCCCGAAGAAGCCGAGCCCGGCGCCGTCGTCGCCCGCCGCGGCCCCGAGAACCCCGCGACCCTGAGGAGAGCACCATGTCCATCCCCGCCACCGAGGTCGAGGCCCGCTGGAACGCGGCCGCCGAGCCGTTCACCGCCGTCGTCCATGAGGTGCGCGACTGGGACGCGGCCACCCCGTGCGAGGGCTGGAACGCGCTGGACCTGCTGGACCACGTGATCGCCGGCCAGCGCGACTTCGCCGCCCGCCAGGGCCGGGAGGTGCCCCTCTTCGACGGCTCCCGCCAGCAGCTGGCCGCCCAGTGGGCCAAGCACGCCGCCGCCATGTCCGCCCTCGCCGGTGACGAGGAGTTCATCATGCGGCCGATGGACACCGCGCTGGGGGAGATGACCGTGGGCGAGGCGTTGATCCGCTTCCACGCGTTCGACGTGATCGTGCACCGTTGGGACCTGGCCCGCTCGCAGGGCGTGGACGCGCGGTTCACGGACGCGGAGATCGACTGCGTGGAGGAGTCGCTGGAACTGTTCGGCGACGCCGCCTACACGCCCGGCATCCTGGGCGAGCCCGTCCCCGTGGCCGACGACGCCGACCCGCAGACCCGCCTGCTCGGTCGCCTGGGCCGTCGGGGCTGAGCCGGGCCCGGGTCGCCGGCCGGCCAGTCCCGCACGTCAGCCCGCGGGCAGGAGCTGCGCGACCAGCGCCTCGATGCGGGCCCGGATCTCGTCCCGGATGGCGCGCACCGTGGCCACGTCGCGGCCGGCGGGATCCGCCACCGCCCAGTCCTCGTAGCGTGTGCCCGGGAACACGGGGCACGCGTCCCCGCATCCCATCGTGATCACCACGTCCGCGCCCCGCACCGCGTCCGGGGTGAGCACCTTCGGGGTGTTCGCCGCGAGGTCGACCCCCACCTCGGCCATCACCGCGACGGCCGCCGGGTTCAGCTCGTCCTTCGGTGCTGACCCCGCGGAGCGGACGTCGATGCGTCCGCTCGCGAGATGCTCGAGCCAGCCGGCGGCCATCTGGGAGCGGCCGGCGTTGTGCACGCAGACGAAGAGGACGGTGGGGCGGGGTGCGGTCATCGGGGGCTCCTGACGGGGGCGGGCGACGTCGTCGCCGGGGTGGGGACCGTGGGGTCCTGCGGGAAGAGGCGGGGGCCGAGCCACCGGGCCACGGACACGAGCCCGACGAGCACCGGCACCTCGATGAGCGGGCCGACGACGCCGGCCAGCGCCTGCCCGGACTGCACCCCGAACGTCGCGATCGCCACGGCGATGGCCAGCTCGAAGTTGTTGCCCGAGGCCGTGAACGCCACGGTGGCCGACCGGGCGTAGTCGAGCCCGACGGCGCGTGAGGCGAACAGCCCCACCAGGAACATGACCGTGAAGTACGCCAGCAGCGGCAGCGCGATCCGGGCCACGTCCCACGGGTGCGAGGTGATCGCGTCCCCCTGCAGCGCGAACAGCAGGACCACCGTGAACAGCAGCCCGTACAGCGCCCACGGGCCGAGGCGCGGCAGGAACCGCTCCTCATACCAGGCGCGGCCGCGCGCCCGCTCGCCGAGCACGCGGGTCAGCGCCCCGGCCACGAGCGGCACGCCCAGGAAGACGAGCACGGAGGCGACGATCGCGGTGGCTGAGAACTCGGCCGACGTCGTCGGGAGCCCCAGCCAGCCCGGCAGCACCTGCAGGTAGAACCAGCCCAGCGCACCGAAGGCGAGCACCTGGAACACCGAGTTCACGGCCACGAGCACGGCGGCGGCCTCGCGGTCGCCGCACGCCAGGTCGTTCCAGATCAGCACCATGGCGATGCAGCGCGCCAGGCCCACGATGACCAGCCCGGTCCGGTACTCCGGCAGGTCCGGCAGGAGCAGCCATGCGAGCGCGAACATCAGGGCCGGGCCCACGAGCCAGTTCAGGACGAGCGAGAGCCCCAGGAGCCGGCGGTCGGCGGCGATGCGGCGGGTCTCGTCGTACCGGACCTTCGCCAGCACGGGATACATCATCACGAGCAGGCCGAGCGCAATCGGGAGGGAGACGCCCCCGACCTGGAGGGCGTGGAGGGCGGTGTCGAGGCCGGGGACGAGGCGTCCCAGGGCCAGGCCGGCGGCCATGGCCAGGAGGATCCACGCCGGCAGCCACCGGTCCAGGACGGACAGGGCGCCCATGACGGGGCGAGCGGGGGTCGGCGGCGGCGCGACGGCGGGCGTGGTGGACATGCGGGCCTCGTTCGGGTGGGCGGTGGGCGGCGGGACGGCGGCGCCGCCACGAGGTCGGATCGACGTGCGTCGATGTGAACGTTAGACCAACGCATTGATGGGCGTCAATGCGTGCGACTAGGGCATGTCTGACAATCGTTTGGACCATGCGATCACAGCATTCAGCACCACAGCGGACCGGTAGACGATCGCGTACTTGTCATACCGGGTCGCCAGGCCCCGCCACTGCTTCAGGTGCGCGTACTGGCGCTCGATGACATTGCGGCCCTTGTAGGCGGCCGCGTCGAGGCCGACGGGGCGCCCGCCGCGGGTACCGCGCCGTCTGCGGTGGCCCTGCTGGTCGGCCGGTTCGGGGATGACCGCTTTGATCCCACGGGCACGTAGGTGGGTGCGGATCGCCCGGGAGGAGTACGCCTTATCGCCCAGCACCGCCGCGGGGCGGGTCCGGGGCCGCCCTACTGGCCGGGTCACGCGCAGCTGCTCCAGAAGAGGAAGCAGCATCGGGGAGTCCCCTGCCTGGCCGGGGGTGATCAGGCTGACCAGCGGCAGCCCGGTCCCATC
>NZ_JAKNUW010000003.1 GCF_023155805.1 Micrococcus lacusdianchii
CCGCGCGCACCCGGGACGCGGTGGCCCGCGTGGCCCCGGCGCGCGGGCGGGCCTCCGGAGCGGCCCCCGCGGCCGGCCACGGGGCCTACGCCCGAGGCGGCCGCTCCGGCCGCGGGCTGCGCACCGCGCTCGTGCTGGGTCTGGTGGCCCTCGCCGTCGTGCTGGGGGCGGCGTGGCTGACGCGCGGGCTGTTCGCGCCGGCGGACCGTCCCGAGGCCTCGGGCGAGGACGTCACGTTCACCGTCCGACCCGGGGAGGACCTGGGCTCGATCGCCGCCCGGCTCGACGAGCGCGGCATCGTGGCCTCGGACCGCGCGGTGCTGGCGGCCGCGGAGGAGGCCGGCGAGACCTCGGTCGGGGCGGGGGACTACGTCCTGCGCGAGCGGATGCCCGCGGCGGACGCGCTGGCGGTCCTGCAGGGCCGGGCCGACGGCGCCGCCCACTACGTGCTCGTGGGCCGCGGCCAGTGGCTCGACGAGGCCCTCGACGCCCTGGCCGAGTCCACCGGCATCCCGCGGGCGGAGTTCGACGCGGCCGCGGCGGACCCCACGGCGTACGGCGTGCCGGCCGAGGCCCCGAGCCTCGAGGGCTGGCTGGACCCCGGCGAGCACTATCCGCCCGTGGACGCGGGCGCCGAGGACATCCTGGCCGAACTGGTCAAGCCCCGCCTGGCGTTCCTTGAGCAGCACGGGGTGACGGACCCGGCCGAGCAGCAGCGGGTGGTCACCGTCGCCTCCATCCTGGAGGCCGAGGCCCTGCCGAAGGACTACCCCCGCGTGGCCGGCGTGATCGAGAACCGCCTGGCCGACGTGGACGCGGAGACCCGGGGCCTGCTCCAGGTGGACTCCACCGTCAACTACGGCCTCGGCCGCCGGAACCTGCAGTTCACCTCCGCCCAGCGCGCGGACGAGTCCAACCCGTACAACACCTACCAGCACCGGGGCCTGCCGCCCGGGCCCATCGGGATGCCCTCGGACGCCGCGGTGGAGGGCGCCCTGGACCCGGTGACCTCGGACGACCTCTACTGGGTGACCGTGGACATCGCCACCGGACGCACGGAGTTCTCCCAGACCTACGAGCAGCACCGGGAGTACCAGGAGGAGTTCCGCCGGTATTGCGCCCAGAACCCGGAGATCTGCTCGTGAGCCCGGCGGCCGCCCCCCGCCTGCGCGCGGCGGTCCTGGGCCGCCCGGTGGCCCACTCGCTCTCCCCGGTCCTGCACCGCGCTGCGTGCGCCGTGCTCGGCCTGGACGTGGACTACACCCGCGAGGACCTGGGCGAGGACGAGGTGGCCGGGTTCCTCGCGCACCGGCTGGGCGCGCCGGGTTGCGCCGCGGCGCCCGCCGCCCTCGGCGACGGCGAGGACTGGCTGGGCTGCTCCGTGACCATGCCCCTGAAGGCCGCCGTGGTGGCCGCCGCCGACGAGCGGACGGCCCGCGTGAGCGCCCTGGGCGTGGCCAACACGCTGGTGCGGGACCACCCCGACCACCCGGGGCGCATCCTCGCCCACAACACGGACGTGGACGGGATCGTCCGTGCCCTGGCCGACGGCGGCCTGGACGCCTCCGCCCGTGGCGGCACGGTGGGCGTCCTCGGGAACGGGGGCACGGCCTCGGCCGCCGTGGCCGCGGCCCACGCCCTCGGGGCGGACGCCGTGCGGTTCGGGGTGCGAGAGCCCGGGCGGGCCGCCGACGTCGTCCGGCTGGCCCGCGGCCTCGGGATGGAGGCCGTCGCGTGCGGGCAGGAGGAGCTCGTGGCCGGGGCGGGCCGGCTGCGCGCCGTGGTGGCCACCCTGCCGCCGCGCGCGGCGGATCCGCTGGCGGAGGCGGTCGCCGACGCCGCGCTGCCCCCGCTGCTGGACGCGGCCTACGACCCGTGGCCCTCCGCGCTCGCCCGCGCCTGGTCGGAGGCCGGGGGCACCGTGGTCTCCGGCGTGGCGATGCTCCTGCACCAGGGGGTGGAGCAGGTGCGCCTGTTCACCGAGCGCCCGCGCCGGGAGCGGTGCGTCCCCGAGCCGGACTGGGACGCCGTCACGCGCGCCGCCGCTCAGGCCCTCCGCTCCGCGGCCCTGCCGGGTGGGGTCACACGGCGGGGGACGCGTGGGGGCGCATGAGAGGATCGGGCGCATGGTGCGCTGGTTGACAGCGGGCGAGTCTCACGGCCCCGCGCTCACAGGAATCGTCGAAGGACTGCCCGCCGGGATCCCGGTGACGACGCAGGACGTGCAGGACGCGCTCGCGCGCCGTCGTCTCGGCTATGGCCGCGGCGCGCGCATGTCGTTCGAGCAGGACGCGGTGACCATCCTCGGGGGCGTCCGGCACGGCCTGACCCTCGGCTCCCCGGTGGCCATCCAGGTGGGCAACACGGAGTGGCCCAAGTGGGAGAAGGTCATGGCCGCGGACCCGGTCCCGGCGGAGGAGCTCGCCGGACTCGCCCGCAACGCCAGGCTCACGCGCCCGCGCCCGGGCCACGCGGACCTCACCGGCATGCAGAAGTACGGCTTCGACGAAGCGCGCCCGCTGCTGGAGCGCGCCTCGGCGCGAGAGACCGCCGCCCGCGTGGCCCTCGGCACGGTGGCCCGCTCGTTCCTCGCCGAGCTGGAGGTGCGGATCGTCTCCCACACCGTGTCCTTCGGTGCCGTCGCCCTGCCGGAGGACCACGCCTTCCCCCGGCCCGAGGACCAGGACCGGCTGGACGCGGACCCCGTGCGCTGCCTGGACCCCGAGGTGTCCGCCGCGATGGTCGCGGAGGTGGACGGCGCCCACAAGGCGGGGGAGACCCTCGGTGGAGTCGTGGAGGTCCTGGCCTACGGCGTGCCCGTGGGGCTGGGCTCGCATGTGCACTGGGACCGTCGGCTGGACGCTCGCCTGGCGGGCGCTCTCATGGGCATCCAGGCCATCAAGGGCGTGCAGGTGGGGGACGGGTTCGCCACGGCCGCCCGCCGCGGTTCGCAGGCCCATGACGCCATCGCGAGGGGCGAGGACGGGCGGCCGCGGCGCGTGACCGAGCGCGCCGGCGGCATCGAGGCGGGCATGTCGACGGGAGAGGTCCTGCGCGTGTCCGCGGCCATGAAGCCGATCGCCACCGTCCCGCGGGCGCTGCCCACGGTGGACGTGGCCACCGGGGCCGAGACCACCGCGCACCACCAGCGCTCCGACGTCGCCGCCGTGCCCGCGGCCGGCATCGTGGCGGAGGCCATGGTGGCGCTCGTGCTGGCGGACGCGCTCCTGGAGAAGTTCGGCGGCGACTCGGTGGCCGAGACCCGCCGCAACGTCACGGCGTTCACCGCGTCCCTGCCGACCCTGCCGGACGCGCCGGCCGAGGGCGGGGGCGAGGGCCCCATGGGCGATCCGCTGTCATGACGGACGCGCCCTCGCCCGTGGACCTCGCCCCCTCCTGGGAGGCCATGGTCCGGGGGATGGACGCACGGCTGGCCGCCGCCCGGGCGCGGCGCGAGGGTGCCGCCGGGGAGCCGGCGGTCGGGGTCGGCGTCGTCCTGGTGGGTCCGATGGGCGCGGGCAAGACCACGGTGGGCCGCCTCGTGGCCGAGCGGCTGTCCCTGGCGTTCATTGATGCGGACGACCTGTTCGTGCGCGCCCACGGCCCCATCCCGGCGTTCTTCGCCGAGCACGGGGAGCCGGCCTTCCGGAGGGAGGAGGAGCGGGTGGTCGCCCACGTCCTGGAGCAGTCCGAGCCCTGCGTGCTCGCCTGCGGGGGCGGGGCCGTGCTGAGCGCGGCCACCCGCCGGCGCCTGACGGCGTCCCCCGCCCTCGTGGTCAGCCTCACCGTGGCGGAGGAGGAGGCGCTGCGCCGGGTGGGCGGCGGCGCGGGCCGGCCCGTGCTCGCGGGTGACCCCGCGGGCACGTGGCGCCGGATCCTCGCCGAGCGTGCCCCCCTGTACCGGGCGGTCGCCGGGGCGGAGGTGGACGGCACCGGCCGACCCCCGTCCGAGGCCGCCTCGCGTATCGTGGACCTGATGATCCCCCCGACCCCGAGGAGTCGAACGCGCCCATGACGGACATCCAGCCGGAACCGATCGAGACCGCGCCGTCCGCCGACGCCGCACCCGCCGCAGACGGGGCGGAGGTCACCGTGATCCCCGTGTCCGGGGGCTCCGCAGCGGAGGCCTCGGGCGGCTACGACGTGGTGGTGGGCCGTGGCCTGCTCGCGCGGCTGCCCGCCATGCTCGGCCCCCACGTCCGCCGGGTCCTCGTGATCCACCCGCGCGCCCTGCGCGCCACGGGCGACGTCGTCAAGAACGACCTCGAGGCGGCCGGCCTGGTCTCCCTCACCGCCGAGATCCCGGACGCCGAGGAGGGCAAGCACCTGCAGGTGGCCGGCTTCTGCTGGCAGGTGCTGGGCCAGAACGACTTCACCCGCTCGGACGCGGTGGTGTCCGTGGGCGGCGGCGCCGTCTCGGATCTGGCCGGCTTCGTGGCCGCCACGTGGCTGCGCGGCGTGCGCGTGGTGCACATGCCCACCACCCTGCTGGGCATGGTGGACGCCGCCGTGGGCGGCAAGACGGGCATCAACACGTCCGAGGGCAAGAACCTCGTGGGCGCCTTCCACCCGCCGGCCGGGGTGCTGGCGGACCTGGACACGCTGCTGACCCTGCCGGCCAACGAGCTGGTCTCCGGCCTGGCCGAGGTCGTCAAGTGCGGCTTCATCGCGGACCCGGAGATCCTCGACCTGATCGAGGCGGACCCGGTCCAGGCGCAGAACCCCCACTCGGCCGTGCTGCGCGAGCTGATCGAGCGATCGATCGCCGTCAAGGCGCGCGTGGTGTCCGAGGACCTGCGCGAGTCCGGCCCCCGCGAGTCCCTGAACTACGGCCACACCCTGGGCCATGCGATCGAGCTGGCCGAGCGGTACCAGTGGCGTCACGGCGCCGCGGTCTCGGTGGGCCTGGTGTTCGCCGCGGAGCTGGCACGCTCGCTGGGCCGGCTCGACGACGCGACGGCGGACCGTCACTGGTCCGTCCTGCAGGCGCTGGGCCTGCCCGTCTCCTACCGGGGGGACCGCTGGCAGTCCCTCCTGGACGGCATCCGCCGGGACAAGAAGAACCGCGGCGACCAGCTGCGCTTCGTGCTGCTCGAGGGGCTGGGCCGGCCGGTCACCGTGGACATCCCCGACGCGTCGCTGCTGTTCGCGGCCTACCAGGAGATCGCCGAATGAGCCTCGCCAGTACACTGGCAGGCGCACACTGACAGACAAGGACACGGGCCCGGCGTGGCCCGCAGCAGATCGGGAGAGACCGCGTGGCGAGCACCAACGACATCAAGAACGGCTCCGTGCTGAACCTCGAGGGCCAGCTCTGGAACGTCATCGAGTTCCAGCACGTGAAGCCCGGCAAGGGCGGTGCCTTCGTGCGCACCAAGATGAAGAACATCACCACCGGCAAGGTCGTGGACAAGACCTTCAACGCCGGTGCGAAGGTGGACTTCGCCACGGTGGACCGCTCGGACTACCAGTACCTGTACCAGGACGGCGAGGACTACGTCTTCATGGACGTCAAGGACTACGACCAGATCACGGTGCCCGCCGCCGTCGTGGGCGACGCCGCCCGGTTCATGCTGGAGAACACCCAGGTGGTCATCGCCCTGAACGAGGGCACCCCGCTGTACCTCGAGATGCCGGCGTCCGTGGTCCTGGAGATCACCTACACCGAGCCGGGCCTCCAGGGCGACCGCTCCTCGGCCGGCACCAAGCCCGCCACCGTGGAGACCGGCGCCGAGATCCAGGTGCCGCTGTTCGTGGAGCAGGGCACCCGCGTCAAGGTGGACACCCGCTCCGGCGACTACCTGGGCCGCGTGAATGACTGACACCCCCTCCCCGTCCGCCGCGAAGCGGGGGACCACGGCCCGCAGCCGCTCCCGGCAGCGCGCCGTGGAGATCCTCTTCGAGGCCGAGGCCCGCGGGTCGAGCGTCCTCGAGGGCATCCGCACGCGCCGGGAGAGCACGGACCTGCAGGTCAACGAGTACACCCAGCGGCTCGTGGAGGGCGTGATCGCGGACCAGGAGCGCCTGGACGAGGCCCTGACCTCGTACTCGCGGGGCTGGCCCCTGGACCGCATGCCCGCCGTGGACCGTGCCATCCTCCGCGTCGGTGCGTGGGAGCTGCTGTTCCAGGACGATGTGCCGGACGGCGTCGCCGTGTCCGAGGCCGTGGCCCTCGCCGCGGCGCTGTCCACCGACGACTCGCCCGAGTTCGTGAACGGCCTCCTGGGCCGCCTGCAGCAGGTCAAGCCCACCCTGCTCGCCTGAGCCCGTGGGCTCCCACTCCGCGGCCCGGGGCCGGCGTCATCCGCGACGCCGGCCCCGGGCAGCGCTGGTACCCTCGGACATGCGCCCGAGCCCGGCCCCGCGCCGGCGCGGCGGGCGCGCACCGCATCCTTTAACGACCGTCCTGTGAGGCGGGGAAGGAGGCGCCGGCATGGGTCAGACCCCGGCCGCACCTCGTGCTGCACGCACCGTCCTGACATCCGCAGAGATCGACCGCGCCCTCACGCGCATCGCCCACGAGATCCTCGAGGCGAACAAGGGCCCGGCGGGTCTGGTGCTGATGGGCATCCCCCGCCGCGGCGTGCCGCTGGCCCGCCGCCTGAGCGCCGTCCTGCACCGGATCGACCCCGCGTTCGACGCCGACGCGTCCGTGGGCGAGGTGGACGTCACCCTGTACCGCGACGACCTGCGCCGGGGCGCCGCGCGCACCCCCGCGCCCACGCGGCTGCCGCGCACCCCGATCGACGGCGCCGTGGTGGTCCTCGTGGACGACGTCCTGTTCTCCGGCCGCACCGTCCGGGCGGCCCTCGACGCGCTCGCCGACCTCGGCCGCCCCGCCGCCGTCCGCCTGGCCGTCCTCGTGGACCGCGGGCACCGTGAGCTGCCGATCCGCGCGGACTTCGTGGGCAAGAACCTGCCCACCTCCACCGCCGAGCGCGTCCAGGTCCGCCTCGTGGAGGTGGACGGACCCGAGGCCGGCGGGCAGGACAGCCAGGACGCCGTCCGGATCGCCGACGCCGCGGCCGAGACCGCCGCCGCCTCCCGGGAGGGCTGAGCCGTGCGCCACCTGCTCGACACCGCCGACCTGACCCGCCCCGAGGCCCTCTCCATCCTCGACACGGCCGGGGAGATGGCCGCCGTCAACGACCGCGAGGTCAAGAAGCTGCCGGCCCTGCGCGGCCGCACGGTGGTCAACCTCTTCCTCGAGGACTCCACGCGCACCCGCATCTCCTTCGAGGCCGCCGCCAAGCGGCTCTCCGCGGACGTGATCAACTTCTCCGCCAAGGGCTCCTCCGTCTCCAAGGGCGAGTCCCTCAAAGACACCGTGCAGACCCTCGAGGCGATCGGCGCGGACGCGATCGTCATGCGTCACTGGTCCTCGGGCGCGGCCCGCCAGCTGGCGGACTCCGGCTGGGTGCGCTCCGCCGTCGTCAACGCCGGCGACGGCACCCACGCCCACCCCACCCAGGCGCTGCTGGACGCGTTCACCCTGCGCCGCCACCTCGCCGCCGAGGCCGGCCGCCGCCCCGAGGGGACGGACCTGGCCGGAATGCACGTGGTGATCGTGGGCGACATCCTCCACTCGCGCGTCGCGCGCTCCAACGTGTGGCTGCTGGCCCTGCTGGGCGCGCGCGTCACCCTCGCCGCCCCGCCCACCCTGCTGCCCGTGGGCGTGGCCGCGTGGCCGGCCCGGGTCACCTACTCGTTGGACGAGGCGCTCGAGGACGCCCCCGACGCCGTCATGATGCTGCGCGTGCAGGGCGAGCGCATGGGTGGGGCCTTCTTCCCCTCGGCGGGGGAGTACACCCGCACGTGGGGCCTCACCCCGGAGCGGTTCGCCCGCCTGTGCGCCCGTCCCGGCGGCGCGCTCGCGGAGCCCCTCGTGATGCACCCCGGCCCCATGAACCGGGGCCTCGAGATCTGCGACGCCGCCGCCGACTCCCCGCGGAACACCGTCCTGGAGCAGGTGGCCAACGGCGTGTCCGTGCGCATGGCCGTGCTGCACCTCGTGCTGAACCAGGACGCCACCGCCCCCGCCCCGCCCGCCCCCGCCCAGGAGGACCGCCCGTGAGCACCCCCACCGCCGACCTGCCCGCCCTCCTCTTCCGCGGCGCCACTCTCGCCTCCGGGGACACCGCCGACGTCCTCGTGGCCGAGGGCCGCGTGGCCGCCGTCGGCGACGCCGAGCCCGACCTCGCCCGCGACGCCCGGCAGATCCCGGCCGAGGGCCTCGTGCTGCTCCCGGGCCTCGTGGACCTGCACACCCACCTGCGCCAGCCCGGCAAGGAGGACGCCGAGACGGTCGAGACCGGCACGCGCGCCGCCGCCCTCGGCGGCTTCACCGCCGTGCACGCCATGGCCAACTCCACGCCCACGGCGGACACGGCCGGCGTCGTCGAGCAGGTGTGGCGGCTCGGCCGCGAGGCCGGCTGGTGCGACGTGCACCCGGTGGGCGCCGTGACCGTCGGCCTGGCGGGGGAGGCCCTCGCCGACCTCGGCGCGATGGCCGACTCGCAGGCGGCCGTGCGGATGTTCTCCGACGACGGCATGTGCGTCCACGACGCCGTGATCATGCGCCGCGCCCTCGAGTACGTGAAGTCCTTCGACGGGTTCGTGGCCCAGCACGCGCAGGAGCCGAAGCTCACCGCCGGCGCCCAGATGAACGAGTCCGAGCTCTCCGGCGTCCTCGGCCTGACCGGCTGGCCCGCCGTCGCCGAGGAGGCGATCATCGCCCGGGACGTCCTGCTCGCCCGGCACGTGGACTCCCGCCTGCACGTCTGCCATGTCTCCACCGCCGGGTCCGTCGAGCTCATCCGCTGGGCCAAGGAGCAGGGCGTGAAGGTCACCGCCGAGGTCACCCCCCACCACCTGCTCCTCACCGAGGAGCTCGTCCGCAGCTACGACCCCGTGTTCAAGGTCAACCCGCCGCTGCGCCGCGAGTCCGACGTGCGCGCCCTGCGCGAGGCGCTCGCGGACGGCACGATCGACACGGTCGGCACCGACCACGCCCCCCACACCGCCGAATCCAAGCAGTGCGAGTGGACCGTGGCGGCCATGGGCATGACCGGCCTGGAGACCGCCCTGTCCGTGGTGCAGCACGCCATGGTGGACACCGGCCTGATGGACTGGTCCGGCGTGGCGCGGGCGATGTCCGTGGCCCCGGCCCGCATCGGCGGCCTCCCTGAGCAGGGCCAGGCGGACGAGGCCGGCGTGCCCACCGTCGGCGCCCCCGCCAACCTCGTCCTCTGGGACCCCGCCGTGCGCCGCGCCGTCGACCCCGAGACCCACGCCACGCGCTCGCGGAACAGCCCCTACCGCGGCATGGAGCTGCCCGGCGCCGTCGTGCACACCGTCTACCGCGGCCGGGCCGTGGTCACGGACGGCGCTCTCGCCGAGCCGGTGCGGCACCCGGCGGAGGGGAGCGCGGCGTGATCGCCCCGACCTCGCTGACGACGACGGCGGCCGCCCTGGCCGGCGTGCGCCCCGTGGCGCCGCGGACCCCCATGAAGGACTACGGGGACGTGTGGCTGCCGCTGACCCTGGGCACCCTGGCCGTGATCGCCCTGCTGCTCTCGCTGCTGTGGTGGGGCTGGCGCGGCCGGCGCCGCCGCCAGGCCGGCGTCCCCGCGCCCGCGCCGGTGCCCGCCGAAGTCCTCGAGCGCGAGCCCGCGGAGCGCTCCGACGGCATGTTCGTGGGCACCGTGTCCGGGCGCGACCGCCTGGACCGCGTGGCCGTGCACGGGCTCGGTCTGCGCTCCGAGGCGGTGCTGGAGGTCCACACCGCGGGTGACCGGCCCGGCCTCCTCGTGCTGCGCCCGCACGTGACCCCGCTGTTCGTGCCTGCCCCGCACCTGGTGGAGGCCGGCCTCTCCGCCGGGATCGCCGGCAAGTTCACGGAGCCCGGCGGCCTGATCGCATGGGGCTGGCGCCTCGGCGACGCCGACCTCACCTCCGCCTTCCGCCCCCGCCGCCCCGAGGACCGGGCACGCCTGCTGGCGGCCCTGCAGACCATCATCGACCGCGCGGCCCCCGTCCGCGCAGGACAGGAGGACGCCCGATGAGCACCCCGACCCCCGAGACCGCCGTGCTCGTGCTCGAGGACGGCACCGTGCACCGCGGCCGGCCCTACGGCGCGCGCGGGACCACCCTGGGCGAGGCCGTCTTCACCACCGGCATGACCGGGTACCAGGAGACCCTCACCGACCCCTCCTACGCCCGCCAGATCGTGGTCCAGACGGCCCCCCACATCGGCAACACCGGCGTGAACAGCGAGGACGCCGAGTCCCGCGCCATCTGGGTGGCCGGCTACGTGGTCCGCGACGCCGCCCGCCGGCCGTCCAACTGGCGCTCCGAGCGCACCCTGGACGAGGAGCTCGCCGCCCACGGCGTCGTGGGCATCCAGGACGTGGACACCCGAGCGATCACCCGCGCACTGCGCACCGAGGGGTCCATGAAGGCCGGCATCTTCTCCGGCGCGGACGCGCAGCGCCCCGAGACCGAGCTGCTCGACGAGGTCCGCAGCCAGCACTCCATGGCCGGCGCCCGCCTGGCCGAGACCGTCACCGCGGAGGCGGCCTACGTCGTCGAGCCCGCCGACCACGGATGGGAGGGGGAGCCGATCGCCACGGTCGCCGCCCTGGACCTGGGCATCAAGGCCGCCACCCCGCGGCATCTGGCCGCCCGCGGCATCCGCGTGCACGTGCTGCCCGCGGACGCGGACTTCGCCGCGATCCGGGCCGTGCAGCCGGACGGCGTGTTCCTCTCCAACGGCCCGGGCGACCCCGCCACCGCGGACGAGCAGGTGGCCGTGCTGCGCCAGGTGCTCGACGCCGGGCTGCCGTACTTCGGCATCTGCTTCGGGAACCAGATCTTCGGCCGCGCCCTCGGCTTCGGCACCTACAAGCTGCCCTTCGGCCACCGCGGCCCCAACCAGCCCGTGATGGACAAGGCCACCGGCCGGGTGGAGATCACGTCGCAGAACCACGGCTTCGCCGTCGACGCGCCCCTCGGGGAGGTCGTCGAGGCCCCCGAGGCCCGCTACGGCCGCGTCGAGGTCTCCCACTGGTCCCTCAACGACCAGGTGGTCGAGGGCCTGCGCCTGCTCGACCGCCCCGCCTTCTCCGTCCAGTTCCACCCCGAGGCCGCCGCCGGTCCGCACGACTCGCTCGGCCTCTTCGACCGCTTCGCGCAGGCGCTCGCCGAGCGCCGCGCCGGCACCGCCGCGTCCGCCACCACCGAGGGAGCCTGATCCATGCCCAAGCGCACCGACCTGAAGTCCGTCCTGGTCATCGGCTCCGGCCCCATCGTGATCGGCCAGGCCGCGGAGTTCGACTACTCCGGCACGCAGGCCATCCGCGTGCTCAAGGAGGAGGGCGTCCGCGTCGTCCTCGTCAACTCCAACCCGGCCACGATCATGACCGACCCGGAGCTGGCCGACGCCACCTACGTGGAGCCCATCACCCCCGAGGTGGTCGCCAAGATCATCGAGAAGGAGCGCCCGGACGCGGTGCTGCCCACCCTCGGCGGCCAGACCGCGCTGAACACCGCGATCGCCCTGGACAGGGACGGCGTCCTCGAGCGGTTCGGCGTCGAGCTGATCGGCGCGAACATCGCCGCGATCGAGCTGGGCGAGAACCGCGAGAAGTTCAAGGGCGTCGTCGAGCGCTCCGGCGGCGAGTCCGCCCGCTCGCACATCGTGCACACCATGGACGAGGCCCTCGCCGCCGTCGAGGACCTGAAGTACCCCGTGGTCGTGCGCCCGTCCTTCACCATGGGCGGCCTCGGCTCCGGCATGGCCTACGACGAGGTCGACCTGCGCCGCATCTGCGGCGCCGGCCTGCAGTACTCGCCCACCTCGGAGGTGCTCCTGGAGGAGTCCATCCTCGGGTGGAAGGAGTACGAGCTCGAGATGATGCGGGACCGCAACGACAACGTCGTGGTGGTCTGCTCGATCGAGAACGTGGACCCGGTGGGCGTCCACACCGGCGACTCCATCACCGTGGCCCCGGCCATGACCCTGACGGACCGCGAGTACCAGAAGCTGCGCGACATCTCCATCAACGTCATCCGTGAGGTCGGCGTGGACACCGGCGGCTGCAACATCCAGTTCGCCGTGAACCCGGAGGACGGGCGCGTCGTCGTCATCGAGATGAACCCGCGCGTGTCCCGTTCCTCGGCGCTGGCCTCGAAGGCCACCGGCTTCGCGATCGCCAAGATCGCCACGAAGCTGGCCCTGGGCTACACGATGGACGAGATCCCCAACGACATCACGCGGAAGACCCCGGCGTCGTTCGAGCCGGTGCTCGACTACGTGGTGGTGAAGGTCCCGCGCTTCGCGTTCGAGAAGTTCCCTGCCGCGGACCCGACCCTGACCACCACCATGAAGTCGGTGGGCGAGGCCATGGCGATCGGCCGCAACTTCACCGAGGCCCTGCAGAAAGCCCTGCGCTCGCTCGAGCAGAAGGGCTCGGAGCTGGCCTTCGACCGCGACGCCGACCCGGCCGCCCTCCTGGAGCAGGCCCGCACCGCCACCACGCACCGCCTCACCCAGACCCAGCAGGCGCTGTACGCGGGCGCCACGCTCGAGCAGGCGTTCGAGGCCACCAGGATCGACCCGTGGTTCCTGGACCAGTTCATGCTGGTCAACGAGATCGCCGACGAGATCCGCACGGCCCCGCAGCTGGACGAGGCGGTCCTCCGCCGCGCCAAGCGCCACGGCTTCTCCGACGCCCAGATCGGCTCGCTGCGGCACATGGACGCGGCGGTGGTGCGCGGCGTGCGTCACGCCCTGGGCGTGCGCCCCGTCTACAAGACCGTGGACACCTGCGCCGCCGAGTTCGAGGCGTTCACGCCGTACCGGTACTCCAGCTACGACCGGGAGACCGAGGTGCAGCCGCATGAGAAGGAGTCCGTGGTGATCCTCGGCTCCGGGCCCAACCGGATCGGCCAGGGCATCGAGTTCGACTACTCGTGCGTGCACGCCACGCTCGCCCTGCGCGAGGCCGGGTACGAGACCGTCATGGTGAACTGCAACCCGGAGACGGTCTCCACCGACTACGACATCTCGGACCGCCTGTACTTCGAGCCGCTCACCCTCGAGGACGTCCTCGAGGTGATCGCCGCGGAGGAGGCCTCCGGCGGCGTGGCGGGCGTGTTCGTCCAGCTCGGCGGCCAGACCCCGCTCAAGCTGGCCCAGCAGCTCGAGGACGCCGGCGTGCCGGTCCTGGGCACCTCGCCCGTCGCGATCGACCTGGCGGAGCATCGCGGCGAGTTCGCCCGCGTCCTGGACGACGCCGGCCTGATCGCCCCGAAGAACGGCACCGCGGTGTCCTTCGAGGACGCCAAGCGCGTGGCGGACGAGATCGGCTACCCGGTGCTCGTGCGCCCCTCGTACGTGCTGGGCGGGCGCGGCATGGAGATCGTCTACACGGAGGAGGCGCTGGCCCACTACGTGCGCCACGCCACGGAGATCACCCCGAGCCAGCCGATGCTCGTGGACCGCTTCCTGGAGGACGCGATCGAGATCGACGTGGACGCCCTCTACGACGGCACCGAGCTCTACCTGGGCGGCGTCATGGAGCACATCGAGGAGGCCGGCATCCACTCCGGGGACTCCGCCTGCGTGCTGCCGCCGGTCACCCTCGGCCCCGACGTGCTGGAGCGCGTCCGCACCGCCACGGAGAAGATCGCGGCCGGCGTCGGCGTGCGAGGCCTGATCAACATCCAGTTCGCCCTGGCCTCGGACGTGCTCTACGTGATCGAGGCCAACCCGCGCGCCTCGCGCACGGTGCCCTTCGTCTCGAAGGCCACCGGCGTCCAGCTGGCCAAGGCCGCCGCCCTGATCGGCATGGGCTGGACGCTCGCGGACCTGCGCGCCGAGGGCCGGATCCCGTCGGACTACGACGGCGGCGCCCTCCCGCTGGGCGCGTCCGTGGCCGTCAAGGAGGCCGTGCTGCCCTTCACCCGGTTCCGCACCGCGGAGGGACGCGTGGTCGACTCGCTGCTCGGGCCGGAGATGCGCTCGACCGGCGAGGTCATGGGCATCGACAAGCACTTCGACACGGCCTTCGCCAAATCCCAGGCCGCGGCCGGCGGCCCCCTGCCCACCGAGGGACGGGTGTTCGTGTCCGTGGCCAACCGGGACAAGCGCACCGTGGTGGGCCTGGCCAAGCGCCTGGTGGACCTCGGCTTCGATATCGTGTCCACCGGGGGCACCGCCGAGGTGCTGCGCCGCAACGGCGTGCCCGCGGAGGTCGTCGTCAAGATCGCGGCCGCGACGGACGCCGACGGCGCCGGGACCGTGCTCGAGCAGCTGCACGCCGGACGCGTGGACCTCGTGCTCAACACGCCCTCCGGCGGTGAGGCCCGTACGGACGGCTACGAGATCCGTGCGGCCGCGACCTCGCTCGGCGTGCCGGTGATCACCACGACGGCGGAGTTCGCCGCGTGCCTGCAGGCCATCGAGGCCATGCGCACCTACGAGTGGTCGGTCACCTCCCTCCAGGAGCACGAGGTCCGCCTCGCCGACGCCGTCGCCGAGGCCCGCGCGTGAACGGAACCGACGGCGCCCCCGCGCCCTTCGGCCGGCGCCTGGCCGAGGCCATGGCCGAGGCCGGGCCCCTCTGCCTGGGCGTGGACCCGCATCCGAGCCTGCTCGCCGCGTGGGGCCTGAGGGACACCCCCGCCGGTCTCGAGGAGTTCTCCGCGCGAGCGCTCGAGGCCGCGGCGGGGGAGGGGACCCCCCGGGTGGCGGCCCTCAAGCCGCAGGTGGCCCTGTACGAGCGCCACGGCTCCGCCGGGGTGGCGGTCCTCGAGCGCCTGCTGGCCCGGGCCCGGGACGCCGGCGTGCTGACGATCGCCGACGCCAAGCGCGGGGACATCGGCTCCACCATGGACGGCTACGCCGCGGCCTGGCTGGATCCGGCCTCCCCGCTGGCCGCGGACGCGGTCACCCTCAGCCCGTACCTCGGGTACGGGACGCTGGCGGCCACGGTCGAGCGCGCCCACGGCGTCGGCCGGGGCGTGTTCGTCCTCGCGCTGACGTCCAATCCCGAGGGCGTCTCGGTCCAGCACGCGGGCGCGACCGAGGCCGAGGGGGCCGTGGCGGCACGGATCGTGGCGGCGGCCGCGGCCGACAACGCCCGCCTCGCCACGGGGGACGACTGGGGGCCGGTCGGACTCGTCGTGGGCGCCACGGTGGCAGACCGGGCAGCGGCGCTGGGCGTGGACCTGGCGGTCCTGCGGGGTGCGCTGCTGGCCCCGGGCTACGGGGCCCAGGGGGCCACCGCGGCCGGCATGAGGGTCGGGTTCGGACCCGCGTGGCCGCTGGTGCTCGCCACCTCCTCGCGGGGCATCCTCCGGCAGGGTCCGGAGGCCGGAGCGCTCGCCCGGGCCATCGAGGCCGCGCGGGCGGAGCTGGCCGCCGGCTGACGTCGGGACGAGGAACATGACGCGTCAGATAACGGGTGGTAGTTTCCCCTTCTGACCGAACGATTTTCGGTGGGTTGACGGCGGAACCGGTGGCGTGAGCGCCCGGTCGGGACGAGGAGAGGCGGGTGGCCGGATGGCCTTGCGGCAGCTGAGCACGGAGGAGCGGGCGGAGGCCCGGGCGAAGGCGCTGCGCGCCCGGCAGGAGCGTGCGGAGGTCAAGTCCGCGTTCGCCGCGGGCGAGGTCTCCCTCGCGGAGGTGCTCGACCGTGCGGACCGGGACCCGGCCATCGGCCGGCTACGCACGGCGGACCTGCTGCAGGCCCTGCCGGGCGTCGGCGCCGTCCGCGCCACGGCCATGATGGCCTCCTGCGAGATCTCCCCGGCACGCCGGCTCAAGGGGCTCGGCCGCCGTCAGCGGGAGGCGCTGATCGCCTATATTGGCCGGTGACCATCCCACCCGCGGCGCGGGGCCGCTCCCGGCGGGCCATCGTGCGCCCGTGACCCAGGAGACCGCGTGAGCACCCTCGACGACCTCGGCCCGGTTCCCCCCGTCCCCGGCGAGCGCGCACCCTCCCGTCCCCCGGCCCCGGGGGCCGGTGTGACCGTGCTGGCCGGGCCCACCGCCGTCGGCAAGGGAACCGTGTCCGCCTACATCCGCGAGCACTACCCCCAGGTGTGGCTGTCCGTCTCCGCCACCACCCGCGCGGCGCGCCCGGGCGAGGAGGACGGGGTGCACTACTTCTTCACCACCCCGGAGGAGTTCGACGGCCTGGTGGAGCGGGACGAGATGCTCGAGTGGGCGCTCGTGCACGGGGCCCACCGGTACGGCACGCGCCGCGACCGTGTCATGGACGCGGTGGCCGCCGGCCGCCCCGTCCTGCTGGAGATCGACCTCCAGGGGGCGCGCCAGGTGCGCCGCAGCATGCCCGAGGCGACGTTCGTGTTCCTGGCACCGCCCAGCTGGGATGAGCTGGTCGCCCGTCTGGTCGGCCGCGGCACGGAGGGGCCCGCCGAACAGCGTCGTCGTCTGGAAACGGCTAGACTGGAGCTCGCTGCCGAGCCGGAGTTCGACGCCGTCGTCGTCAACGACACGGTGGAGCGCGCCGCGGCCGAGCTCGTGAGGCTCATGGGGCTGGACCCCGCGTCCGGCGCGCCAGCCGCCTGAGTCGCCCGGCCCCGCGTGCGCCGACCCCCTCACGCCGCAGCAGACCGACCGACCGCGAGACCCTCTGGAGACCCACGTGACCGACCAGTACGAAGGCATCGTCAACCCGCCCATCGACTCCCTCCTGGAGCGGGTGGACTCGAAGTACGCCCTGGTGCTGTTCGCGGCAAAGCGGGCCCGCCAGATCAACGCCTACTACTCGCAGCTCCACGAGGGCCTGTTCGAGTACGTCGGCCCGCTCGTCGACACGCACCTGAACGAGAAGCCGCTGTCCATCGCCCTGCGCGAGGTCGAGTCGGACGTCCTGGTGATGCGCGAGGAGCATGCCCACCAGGGTGTCGCGGAACTGGCCGACGAGGAGTTCGGCGACTTCCACCTGCCCGGGGACGACGACCCGTTCGCCGCGGATCTGACCGTCGAGGAGCCGACGATCGAGGGCGTGG
The DNA here is from genome assembly GCF_023155805.1 of Micrococcus lacusdianchii. Classification (GTDB taxonomy): domain Bacteria; phylum Actinomycetota; class Actinomycetes; order Actinomycetales; family Micrococcaceae; genus Micrococcus; species Micrococcus lacusdianchii. The sequence goes on from NZ_JAKNUW010000003.1 coordinate 17,041, forward strand.
AGCCCGAGGCGTACGAGCCGTCGCGTGTGGAGCGTGAGGCGCAGGTGCAGGAGGACGTCACCGAGGGCGTCGACGTCGCCGACGAGGACGCCTGACCGTCCCATGGAGGTCGTGCTCGGTGTCAGCGGCGGGATCGCGGCCTACAAGGCCGCCCTGCTGCTGCGTCTGATGACGGAGGCCGGGCACGCCGTCACGGTGGTGCCCACGGAGAACGCCCTGCGCTTCGTGGGCGCCCCCACGTGGGAGGCGCTGTCCGGCCGGCCCGTGCAGTCGGACACGTTCACGGAGGTGGACCGGGTCCAGCACGTCCACCTCGGCCGCCGTGCGGACCTCGTGGTGGTCGCACCGGCCACCGCCGACCTGCTCGCCCGCACTGCGGCCGGCATGGCCCCAGACCTGCTGGGCAATGTCCTGCTCACCGCCACCTGCCCCGTGGTGCTCGCCCCGGCGATGCACACGGAGATGTGGCTCCACCCCGCCACCCGGGCCAACGTCGCCACCCTGCGCGGCCGCGGGGTCACCGTGGTCGAGCCCGCCTCGGGTCGCCTCACCGGCGCGGACTCCGGGCCCGGCCGCCTGCCGGAGCCCGCGGCCATCTGGGCCGCGGCGCAGGCTGCGGCGGAGGGCGGTGTCGACGGCGGCCACGCCCCGGACCCCGCCCTGGCGCCCCTGGCCGGGCGCACCGTGGTGATCACCGCGGGCGGGACGCGCGAGCCCCTCGACCCCGTCCGGTACCTGGGCAACCGCTCCTCCGGCAAGCAGGGGGTGGCCCTCGCGGAGGCGGCCCTGGCCGCGGGGGCGCATGTGCGGTTCGTCGCGGGCACCATGAGCGTGGATCCGCCCGCCGGCGCGGAGGTGACGCACGTGGAGTCCACGCAGGAGCTGCTGGAGGCCGTCCTGGACCGCGCCGCGGACGCGGACGCGCTCGTCATGGCGGCGGCGGTGGCGGACTTCCGTCCGGCGCACGTGGCCGAGGACAAGATCAAGAAGACGGACGACGGCGGCGCCCCCACCCTCGTCCTCGAGCGGACCCCGGACGTGCTCGCCACGGCGGTGCGGGTCCGCGACGCGGGCGGGCCCATGGCGCCGGTCGTCGTCGGATTCGCCGCCGAGACCGGGGACGCGGACACCACACCGCTCGCGTACGGCCGCGCCAAGCTGGCCCGCAAGGGCTGCGATCTGCTCGTGGTCAACGAGGTCGGCCACGGCCTGGTGTTCGGTCAGGACGAGACCGAGGTCACGGTCCTCTCCGCCGCGGGTGACCCGCCCATCACCCGCACCGGCACCAAGGCGGAGGCCGCCGGAGCCGTCCTGCAGGCGCTGGCGGGCGTGCTGGCCCGGCGAGGCGCCGATCCGGCGCCCGGGCGCTGATCTAGACTGGGCGGCATGACCGAAACCGCCCCGTCGAGCCCCTCCACCGTCGCCGAGCCGTACCGCGGCGTGGGCGGCGGCGAGCTGCGCCTGTTCACCTCCGAGTCCGTGACCGCCGGCCACCCGGACAAGATGTGCGACCAGATCTCGGACGCCATCCTGGATGCGATCCTCGCCGCGGACCCCTCCGCCAAGGTGGCGGTGGAGACCCTCTCCACCACGGGCCTGGTGCAGGTGGCCGGCGAGGTCAACACGTCCGCGTACGTGGAGATACCGAAGATCGTCCGCGAGACCATCCTGGACATCGGCTACGACTCCTCGGCCAACGGCTTCGACGGCGCCCAGTGCGGCGTGAACATCTCCATCGGCCAGCAGTCCTCGGACATCTTCGCGGGGGTCACCCGTTCCCTCGAGGCCCGCGAGCAGGGCTCCGCGGACACCGTTGACGAGCAGGGCGCGGGGGACCAGGGCATCATGTTCGGCTACGCCTCGGATGAGACGCCCACCCTGATGCCCACCCCCATCCACCTGGCCCATCGGCTCTCCGAGCGGCTCACGGCCGTGCGCCGCATGGCGAACTCGCCCCTGCCGTACCTGCTGCCGGACGGCAAGACGCAGGTCACCGTGGGCTACGACGCCGACCATCGCCCCCGCACCGTGGAGACCGTGGTGGTCTCCACGCAGCACCACGACGTGGTGTCCCAGGAGCAGCTGCGCGAGGACGTGGCCGAGCACGTGATCCGGCCCGTGCTCGAGCACTCCGGACTGGACGTCTCCGCCACCCGGTTCATCATCAACCCGGGTGGCAAGTTCGTGATCGGCGGGCCGGTGGGGGACGCCGGCCTGACCGGCCGCAAGATCATCGTGGACACCTACGGCGGCATGGCCCGGCACGGCGGAGGCGCCTTCTCCGGGAAGGACCCGTCCAAGGTGGACCGCTCCGCCGCCTATGCACTGCGCTGGGTGGCCAAGAACGTGGTCGCCGCCGGCCTCGCGGCCCGCGCGGAGTTCCAGGTGGCCTACGCCATCGGCTCGGCCCGTCCCGTCGGGCTGTACGTGGACACCTTCGGCACCGCCACGGTCCCGGAGGACACCATCATCGCCGCCGTGAACGAGGTCTTCGACCTGCGTCCGGCCGCGATCGTGAAGGCGCTGAACCTGCTGCGGCCCATCTACCGCAAGACGGCCGCGAGCGGTCACTTCGGGCGTGAGGAGGCGGACTTCACGTGGGAGCGCACCGACCGGGTGGACGAGCTGCGCCGCGCCGCCGGGGTGTGAGCCGCCACGGACGCGCTGTTCAGCCTCACCGAGGCCCAGGACGCCCCCCGGCTGCCTGAGTCCGCCGAGGGCTGGCCGGAGGACCCGGTGGCCCGGGTGCTGATCGACACGCCCGTCCCGCACCTGGACCGCGAGTTCGACTACCTCGTCCCGCCCGCCCTCGACGCGCGAGCCGTGCCAGGCTCCCGCGTCACCGTGCGCTTCGGCGGGCGGGAGATGACCGGCTGGCTCGTGGCGCGCGTGGCGCAGCCGTCCACCGGCGCCCAGCTCACCGCGCTGTCCGCGGTGCCCACGGCGATCCCCCCGCTGACCGAGGAGGTCCTGGCGGCGGCACGGGCCGTGGCCGCGCGGCAGGCCGGCGTCGTCACGGACGTCCTGCGCTCCGCCGTGCCCGTGCGTGTGGCGGGTGTGGAGAGGGAGTTCCTCGCCGCCGCGGACACCGGACCCGTCACGGACCACCCGGTCTCCGAGGACGCCGCCTCGGACACCCCCGGCGCCGCGACCGCGCGGACCGCGCCGACGGTGTGGGAGTCGCTCGAGGGCGGCACCGCGTTCGTGGCGTCGGCCGTGGCCGGCGACGCCGTCCGGGCCGCCGCCGTCGTCCCGTCCCGGCTGGGCGAGTGGGACGAGGCCGCGGCCCTGGCCTCCCTGGCCGGCGTGGTGGCGGACGCGGGCGGCGGCGTCCTGCTGCTGGTCCCGGACCACCGGGACCTGGACCGGCTCTCCGCCGCGCTCGCGGCGGAGCTCGGACCGGAGGGGTTCGTGCGGATCGGCTCGGAGGACGGGAACACCCCGCGCTACCGGGCCCACCTGTCCCTCGTGACGGGGCGGGTGCGCGTGGCCGCGGGCACGCGGGCCGCGGCCTGGGCGCCCGTGCCGGACCTGCGCCTGGTGGTCCTGTGGGACGACGCCGACGACGCCTACGCCGAGCCGCGCGCCCCGTACTTCCACGCCCGGGAGGCGGTGCTCGAGCGGGCCCGCCAGGAGGGGGCCGCGGTGCTGTGCGCAGGGCCGTCCCGCTCCGTGCCCGTGCAGCGGCTCGTGGAGTCGGGGTGGCTGCTGGAGATGTCCGCCCTGCGCCCGGCCCAGCGCGAGGCCGGCCCGCGTGTGGTGGCCTCCGCGGACTCGTGGGAGGCGGCCCGGGACCCCTTCGCCCGCCGTGCCCGGCTGCCGCACGCGGCGTGGGAGGCCGCGCGCACGGCGCTGACCGGTCCGGCTCCGGGCCCCGTGCTCGTGCAGGTGGCCCGGGCCGGCTTCATCCCCGCCGTGGTCTGCGACCGGTGCCGCACCCCCGCCCGGTGCCGGGCGTGCGCCGGCCCGCTGGCCTTCCGCGACCGCGCCGCGGCCGCCCGGGGCGAGCTTGCCTGCCGCTGGTGCGGCACCCGGGAGCGGGGCTTCCGCTGCACCGAGTGCGGCGCCGCGGGGGTGCGCGCCGGGGCGCGCGGCGTGGACCGCACCGCCGAGGAGCTGGGGCGGGCCTTCCCCCGGGTGCCGGTGCACTCCTCCTCGGCGGACCACCGGCTGGGCACCGTGGGGGACGGGCCGGCGCTCGTGGTGGCCACGGTGGGCGCCGAGCCGCGCGCCGAGGGCGGCTACGCGGCGGCCCTGCTCCTGGACGGCGACGTCCAGCTGCAGCGGGAGGGACTGGACGTCCCCGCGCAGGTGCTCTCCCGCTGGCTGGCCGCGGCCGCGCTCGTGCGGCCGGCCCACCAGGGGGGCGTGGTGGTGGTCACCGCGGAGCACGAGGCGGTGGTGGGGGCCCTGGTCCGGCGCGATCCGCAGGGCTTCGCCGGCCGGCTCCTGGCCGAGCGCCGCGAGCTGCGCCTGCCGCCGGCCTGGCGGATCGCGGAGGTCACGGGGACGGCCGCCGCCGTGGCCGAGTACCTCGAGCTCGTGGAGGCCGCCCGTCGCGAGCGCCGTGCCGCCGCAGGCGACGCCGGCGCCCCGGCTCCGGCGCTGCCGCCCCTGCCGTGGATCGGCCCCGTCCCGGACAGCGCGGACGAGACCCGCCACCGGGCACTGCTGCTGTTCCCGTACGCGGCCGCCGCGGAGACGGCTGTCGTGCTGCGGGCGGCCCGCGCCGCCGCGAGCGCCCGCCGGGAGCAGCCGCCGGTGCGCCTGCGCCTGGACCCGCCCGGCGTGCTCTGATCCAGACCCCCGGGGGGCACCTCAGGTGGCGCGCGCCGCCTGGCGGATGAGGGCGGCGCACTCCACGGGCCGTTCGTAGTGCAGCAGGTGGCCGACTCCCTCGAGCAGGTGCAGGTCCGCCGTGCCGCCGGCCGCGTCGATCGCGGCGGCCAGGGACCGCTGCGCCGCGGGGGAGCCGAGGGGGTCCTCGACCCCTGCGACGAGGGTCACCGGCAGGACCAGGCCGCCGGCCGCCTCGGCGACGTTGGACGTGGTGGAGGCGCGGTAGGCCTCGGTGAGCATGCGCCGGGAGGCGAACCGGGAGAAGTGCCGCCGGTGCTGGTCGTGGGTGTGGGCGAGCACGCGCCGGTCGTCCGTGCGGGTCATCAGCACCGTGGTGGCCCACACCATGGGGGGCGCGCCCAGCAGGGCGCGTCCGGCACGCTCGGGCAGCCGCGCCGCGAGCTCGTAGTACCCCTGGACGGCCGCCGCGGCGGCGCGGGCGAGCAGGGACCCCGAGGCGCCCAGGGCCGGCTCGGCGATGGGGTTGAGCAGGACGAGCGCACGCCAGCGCGCCGGGTCCGCGGCCACGAGGTGCGCGGCCACGATCGTGCCGTACGAGTGCGCCACGAGCACGGGCGGCTCCGCGAGGCCGAGGGCGTCGACGGCGTCCCGGACCGCGGCGGCGTGGTGCGCCACCGTGTGCGGCGCGGCCGGGAAGGGCGCGGAGTCGCCGAAGCCCGGCAGCTCCACCGCGTGGACGGCGAACTCGGGCAGGGCGTCCGCCACCAGTGCCAGACCATGATGGTCGCCCCGGAATCCGTGCACGAGGACCAGCGGCGGTCTCGGACCCTCCGCCCCGTCCGTGGCCGTGCCCGGCCCGGCCGGTCCGTCCTCCCATACGGCCACGGGCACGACGGCGCCGCTCACCGGATCGGGGACGGGGACGTCCCGGCGCCGGAGGGTCCGCGCGGGGGAGCCCGTGAGTGCGGTCGAGGAGGCGTGGGGCCGCGGGATCAGCATCAGGTCCCGGAGTCGCACGCGGGGCGGGCGCTCGGGATCCGGGCGGCGGGGGAGGAGGCGCACTCGTCCAGGCTAGCCGCGCGGCACGGCCGGGCCGCGGACGGGGTCGTCTGCGGCTCATCCGCAGGTGGGGACGGGTTCAGCGCGGGACCGGGGTCTGGTCACCCGCGACGGGTCTCAGGGGAGGCGTCCCGTCAGAGCACCACCCACGAGAGGACCACCGCCATGGATCTCACCCGTCGCTCCTTCGTCGCCGGCACCGGCGCCGCCCTGGCCGCCGCCGTCACCGCGGCCCCCGTCGCCTCCGCCGCCCCGGGCCGTCGCGGCGCCGCCTCCGCCCGCCACGGCGCCACCGCGGTCGCCGACGGTGTCCGCCTGCCCGCCCTGTCCGAGGACGGCATGGTCGCCATGCCGCGCGGCTTCAAGGCCGTGCGCGTCAGCACCATCGGCGTCGAGCCGCTGCTGGACGACCGCGGCGGCTCCGTGATTGGCACCACCCCGTGGGGCTCCTGGCTCTCCTGCGAGGAGACCACCCAGCGCGCCGGCGAGCAGGTCACCAGCTCCGTCGACGGCGCCACCTACACCCTGCAGAAGGATCACGGCTACGTGTTCGAGGTCTTCCCCGCCGAGGTGTCCCGCCAAGTGCCGCGCCCCATCACCGCGTGGGGCCGCGCCGTGTGGGAGGGCGCCGAGATCGGCCCCGACCGCGCCTCCGCGTACCTCACCGAGGACACCAAGGGCGGCCTGTTCTACCGCTGGACCGCCCCCGCGGGCGTCACCCTGCACGCCGGCATCGCCGACCAGCTCGGCCCGCAGGACGGCGTCCTGCAGGCCGCGCAGCTGGTGCGCGACGGCGAGGCCCTGGGCCACTGCGGCCAGCTCACCGAGGCCGACCTCGGCAAGGCCTACCCCGTGCGCTGGATCGACGGCGGCGAGGACCGCCAGGCGCAGGAGTCCGAGCTGCGCACCCAGTTCCCCGGCGCCACACAGCACCGCAAGATCGAGGGCGTCTGGACCGCTGCCGACGGCCAGGGCCTGTTCTTCACGCTGTCCCGCACCTCCGAGGGCGAGTTCCCGGGCGTCGTGGCGGACCAGGGCATGGTCGTCTATTACTCCTTCGCGGAGCAGACCATGACGCTGGTCGAGCACTGGGCCGTGGGCGACTACGTCGACTCCCCGGACAACATCACGGTCTCCCCGTGGGGCGGCGTGGTCATCGCCGAGGACGGCTCCGACCCGAACCACCTGGTGGCCTTCACCGAGCGCACCGGCTCCGTGGCGCTCGCCAAGGACCTAGCCGAGCGCGGCGAGTGGGCCGGTCCCTGCTTCGGCATGGGCGGCACCCTCTTCGCGAACGTCCAGAGCGACTGCACCTATCTGATCACCGGACCGCTGGCGCGCCACCTGGCCCGCTGACGCACCACCCACCGGCGCCACGGCGCCCCCGTCCCGGGTGGGACGGGGGCGCCGTCGTCGTCCGGGTCCACTGCGGCGAACGGCCGCGCCGCCTCCGGCGGGGGCCGCGGGCCGGCACGTAGGATGGCCGGGTCCGCCCCGTGCCCGGGGCCGGACGCCCCCACCCACTCCCTCGAGCAGCAAGGACACCGAACAGCGTGAGCGAGACGTTCCCGAACGCCACCCCGGCCACCCCGCAGATCCCCGCGGACGCCGAGTACTCCTTCGCCGACGTCGAGGCCCGCTGGGCCGGCTGGTGGGAGCAGGCGGGGACCTTCACCCCGCGCGGCGACGGGACCAAGACCCGCACCGTCGTGGACATGTTCCCGTACCCCTCCGGCGACCTGCACATGGGCCACGCCGAGGCGTTCGCCATGGGCGACGTGATGGCCCGCTACTGGATGCAGCGCGGGTACGACGTCCTGCACCCGATCGGCTGGGACTCCTTCGGGCTGCCGGCGGAGAACGCCGCGATCAAGCGCAACGCGCACCCGGCCGAGTGGACGTACGCGAACATCGAGACCCAGAAGGGCTCGTTCCAGCGGTACGGGATCGCCGTGGACTGGTCCCGGGAGCTGCACACCTCGGACCCGGAGTACTACCGGTGGACCCAGTGGCTGTTCCAGCAGCTGCACAGGAAGGGCCTGGCGTACCGCAAGGACTCGCCCGTGAACTGGTGCCCGCAGGACCAGACGGTCCTGGCCAACGAGCAGGTCGTGGACGGCGCCTGCGAGCGCTGCGGCGCCGAGGTCACCAAGCGCACCCTGAACCAGTGGTACTTCCGCATCACCGAGTACGTCGACGCCCTGCTGGACGACATGGACCAGCTCACCGGCCACTGGCCCGAGCGCGTGCTGGCCATGCAGCGGAACTGGATCGGCCGCTCCGAGGGCGCCACCGTGGAGTTCCAGATGGAGGACGGGCCCGTGGTGCCGGTGTTCACCACCCGCCCGGACACCCTGCACGGGGCCACCTTCATGGTGGTGGCCGCGGACGCCCCGCTCGCCCTCGAGCTGGTCGACGACGCCCACCGCGCCGACCTCGAGGCGTACCGCGAGGAGCTGAAGAAGGCCTCCGACATCGAGCGCCAGGCCACGGACCGCCCCAAGACGGGCGTGTTCCTGGGCCGGCACGCCGTGAACCCGCTGACCGGTGAGCGCCTGCCGATGTGGGCCTCGGACTACGTGCTGGCCGACTACGGCACCGGCGCCATCATGGCCGTGCCCGCGCACGACCAGCGCGACCTCGACTTCGCCCGTGCCATGGACCTGCCCGTGCGCGTGGTCCTGGACACCGGCGAGGAGGACCCGGCCGAGACCGGCGTCGCCACCACGGGCGAGGGCACCCTCGTGAACTCCGGCGAGCTGGACGGGCTGAGCAGGGCGGACGCGATCGCGCGCGCCGTGGAGATCGTCGAGGCCAGGGGCACCGGCCGGGGGACCACCACGTACCGCCTGCGCGACTGGCTCCTGTCCCGCCAGCGCTTCTGGGGCACCCCCATCCCCGTGATCCACTGCCCCGAGCACGGCGAGGTCCTCGTCCCCGAGGACCAGCTGCCCGTCACCCTGCCCACCGACCTCAAGGGCGAGCAGCTCGCCCCCAAGGGGCAGTCGCCGCTGGCGGCCGCCGAGGACTGGGTGAACGTGCCGTGCCCGGAGTGCGGGGCGCCGGCGAAGCGCGACTCGGACACCATGGACACCTTCGTGGACTCCTCCTGGTACTTCCTGCGCTACGCGTCCCCGTGGGACGAGGACCGGGTGTTCGACCCCGAGCTGGTGCGGACCTGGCTGCCGGTGGACCAGTACGTCGGCGGCGTGGAGCACGCCATCCTGCACCTGCTCTACGCCCGGTTCTTCACCAAGGCCCTGCACGACCTGGGCCTGGTGCCGTTCACCGAGCCCTTCCGCGCCCTGCTCAACCAGGGCCAGGTGCTCAACGGCGGCAAGGCGATGTCCAAGTCCCTCGGCAACGGCGTGGACCTGGGCCGGCAGCTGGACGAGTTCGGCGTGGACGCGGTGCGCACCACCATGGTGTTCGCCTCCCCGCCCGAGGACGACGTGGACTGGGCCGACGTCGCCCCCGCCGCCGCCGGCCGCTTCCTGGCGCGCGCCTGGCGTCTGGCCCGGGACGTGCGCGCGTCCGGGGGGCAGGCGGGCGATCCCGCCGACGGCGCCCTGGCGCTGCGCCGCGTCACACACCGCACCCTGCACGACGCCGCGAAGCTGGTGGAGGACCACAAGTTCAACGTGGTGGTGGCCAAGACCATGGAGCTCGTCAACGCGGCCCGCAAGGAGATCGACGCCGGCGCCGGCGCGGGCGACCCCGCCGTGCGCGAGGCCGCCGAGGCCGTGGCGATCCTGCTGTCCCTCGTGGCCCCGTACGCCGCCGAGGACATGTGGGTCATGCTCGGCCACGAGCCCTCGGTGGTGCGCGCCGGCTGGCCGGCCGTGGACGAGTCCCTCCTGGTGGAGGACACCGTCACCGCGGTGGTCCAGGTCAAGGGCAAGGTCCGCGACCAGCTGCAGGTCCCCGCGGACATCACCGCCGCGGACCTCGAGGAGCGCGCCCGGGCGTCGGAGAAGGTGCGGAACTTCATCGGGGACGCGGAGATCGTCAAGGTGATCGTGCGCGAGCCCAAGCTCGTGAACCTCGTGATCCGCTGACCCAGGCCCCCGACCGCGGAAGGAGACGGGCATGGCGAGCATCGAGGCCTGGCGGGACGACGCCGTCGAACGCCTGCGGGCGCGCCGCGGCCAGCTCGTGGGTCGCGCCCGCTACGGGCTGCGCCCCCCGCGCCGGGACCGCACCGCGATCGTCACCGACTCCTCCGCGGCCCTGCCGGACGCGGTGCTCGCCCACCCCTTCGCCGCGGGCATCCGGCAGGTCCCGCTGGCCGTGATGGTCGGGGACCAGATCCACACCGAGGGCGACGACGACCTCGCCCTCGACCTGCCGCTCGCCCTGGCCGCGGGCACGCCGGTGCGGACCTCCCGCCCCTCACCCGGGGCCTTCCGGGCCGTGTACGCCGACCTCGCCCGCGCCGGCTACGCACGGATCGTGTCCGTGCACCTGTCCGGGGAGCTCTCCGGCACGGTGGAGGCCGCGAGCCTGGCCGCGGTGGACGCGCCGTGCCCCGTCAGCGTGGTGGACTCCCGGACCGCGGGGCTCGCCCTGGGCATGGGGGTCATGGACGCCGCCGTCGAAGCCGGGTTCGGCCGCCCGGTCGACGAGGTCGTGGCGCGGGCGCGGGCGGCGGTCACCGGGGCCACCGTGCTGGTGACGGTCCCCAGTCTCGAGCCGCTGCGCCGCGGCGGCCGCGTGGGCGCGGTGTCCTCCCTGCTCGGCACGCTCCTGCAGGTCCGGCCCGTGCTGTCCCTCGACGACGGCGCCCTGCACCTGGCGGACCGGCCCCGGACCACGGCGCGGGCGATCGACCGGATGGTGGAGCTCGTGGCCGACCGCGCGGCGCGCTCGCGGCTGCGCGTGGCCGTGCACACCTACGGCGACGAGGTCGGCGCGCAGACCCTCGTGGAGCGGCTCCAGCCGCACTCGGCCACCCCCGTGCCCGCCGTCCCGCTGCCGGCCGTGCTCGCCGCCCACGTGGGCCTCGGCGCGCTGGCCGTGGTGGCCGTGCCCCTCGACCCGGACACCGCTCCGGAGGGCTGACCACTCCTGCACAGGCGCCCCGCCCGGGCGGGGCGTCCACCGTGCCGGGTGCGGGAGGGGCGCAGGAGACGCACCGGAGCGCACGCTGGCTCCGTGAGCGCCCCCCTCCTCGACCCGTCCCGCCCCGGCGCCCCCGCCGACCCGCCGGTCACCGCCGCCGACCTCCGTCCGGTCTCCCCGGACTGGGAGCGGCCCCCGGACCGTGCCCCACTGCTGCGCTGGCGCGCCGCCGGCACGGCCCTGCTCCTCGTCCTGGTCGCCGCCGCGGCCTGGTGGGCGGTGCGCTGGCTGACCTCGCCCGTGCCGCCGTCCGTGGCGGGACCCTCCGCGGCGGCGCCGGCCGCGCCGGCCCCAGCATCACCCGGGGTTCCCGGTGTCCCGGCGGCGCCCTCCGCCGCGGCCGGCGCAGACGCCGGGGCCAGCGCAGGCACCGCAGCCTCGGCCGCGGGCTCCGACCCGGCGGCCGCAGACCCGAGCGGGCCCGCCGGTGGCCCGGGTGCGGCCACCGGTCCCGCGGTCCTCCGCGTCCACGTGGTCGGTCAGGTCCGCCGCCCCGGCGTCGTCGAGCTGACCCCCGGCGCCCGGGTGTCCGACGCGGTCGCCGCCGCCGGCGGAGCGAGCGGAGACGCACGCACCGACAGGATCAACCTGGCCGCCCCCGTGGCCGACGGCCAACAGGTGGTGGTCCCCGACGCGGACACCGACCTCACACCCGACACCGCCGGCCCCGGTGCGGCCGCCGATGCCGCCGCCGGGCCCGGGAGCACCGACAGCTCCACAGCCGGGGGAACCGGAGGAGCCGCGGCGGCCCCCGGCGACGACCGCGTGGACCTCAACACGGCCGACGCCGCCGCCCTCGAGACCCTCCCCGGGGTCGGCCCGGCCACCGCGGAGAAGATCATCGACCACCGTCAGTCCGTCGGCCCCTACACCGGCCTGCAGGACCTCGACGCCGTCCCCGGGATCGGCCCCGCGACCCTGGACCGGCTGGCCGACCACGTCACGTGGTGAACGGCACCCATGGCCGACCGCGCCCCCGCACCCGTCGACGCCCGATGGGTCCCCGCCCTGCTGACCTGCCTCCTCCTCGGGCAGGCCGCGCCGACGTGGCCGTCCGGGGCCTCCGCCGTCGTCTCGGTCGGCTGCCTGGCGCTCGCGGCGGCGGCCGGACTCCGCCTGGCCCTCGGCCGCCCCCACCCGGACGGGCGACGGCGTGGACTGCTCACCGCCTGCGTCCTGGCCGGGGCCGCCAGCGCCCTTCTCGTCCAGCACGTCTCCCTCGACCGCGCGGGAGCCGAACACGTGGGCTGGCCCCAGGCGGTGGCCGACGCCCGCGCCCTCCGCCTCGAAGTCGTGCCCACGGGGGAGCCCACCGCCTCCGACGCCCGCTTCGGGCCCCGCTGGCACCAGCCCGCTCGCGTGGAACGCCTCGGCCACCCGCCCCGAACCCTCGCCCCCGCCGTCGACGTCGTCCTCACCGGCCCCGGCACCGCCCCCACCCGCACCCCGCGCCTGTGCCTGGTCGGCGTGCCCGAGGCGCGCGACGGCACCGTGTTCGTCGCCGCACAGGCCACCCCCACCGCCGGCGCCTGCGGGACCACCAACCCCGGGACCGACACCCCCACGACCACCGGCCGGGACGCCCTGCGCGCCGCCCTGCGCCATGCCGCCGCCGACGGCGTGGGCACCGCGCCCCAGCTCATCCCCGGCCTCGTCCTCGGGGATCGCACCGCCCAGTCCCCGGAGCTCGATCAGGCCATGAAGGACGCCGGCCTCTCCCACCTCTCCGCCGTCTCCGGGGCCAACTGCGCCCTCCTCATGGGCGCCGTCACCCTGCTCCTGCGCACCCTCCGCCTGCCCCGCGCCGCCGTCACCGCCGCGGCCCTCGGCTCCCTGGCCGTGTTCGTCGTCATCGTGGGGCCCGAACCCTCCGTGCTCCGCGCCGCCGTCATGGGCGGGCTCGGCGCGCTCGCGGTGTTCCTGGGGCGGGGTCGGCAGGCGTTCTCCCTGCTCAGCGCGGGCGGCACCGTCCTGCTCGTGGCGGCACCCTCCCTGGCCGGCGAGGTCGCCTTCCACCTCTCGCTCGCGGCCACCGCCGGGATCGTCCTCGCCGCCGCGCCGGCCGACGGGTGGCTGCACGGCCACCTCGTCCGCGTCCTGCCCGACGTGCCGGCCCGCTGGCTCTCGTCCTCCCTCGCCGTGACCGTGGCGGCGCACTTGGCGTGCCAGCCGATCCTCCTGGCCATGACCGGCACCGTCAGCACATGGTCCGTCCCGGCGAACCTCGTCGCGGCCCCGGCCGTGGCGCCGGTGACGGTGCTGGGCACCCTCGCCGCCGCGGTCGTGCTGCCCGCTCCGGCGCTGGCCGGGGCGCTGGTGGCGGTCATCCAGTGGCCGGCGGCCTGGATCGGGGCGGTGGCCCTGACGGCCGCCGACGTTCCGGGGGCGGTCCGGCCATGGCCCGGGGGAGCCCTCGGCCTCTCCCTGGGCGTGCTGCTGACGGTGGCCACGCTGGCCGGGTTCCGGCTCGTGCTGGTCCTGGAGCGCACCCCGCGGGCCCCGGTCCGCCGGGTCGGCCGCTCCGCCCCGCCGGCGCGGGACCGGCTGCCCGCGGGGGGAGTGCTCACCGGAGTGCTGGTGACGGCCGCCCTGGGGACGGGCGCCGCCGTCGTGGTGCCGCGTCCGGCGGGGGTAACGCCGGAGGGCTGGGCACTGGCGTTCTGCGACGTCGGCCAGGGGGACATGGCGGTGTTCCGCTCGGGCCCGGCGTCGGCCGTGGTGGTGGATGCCGGCCCGGATCCCGACGCGGCGCGGCGGTGTTTGGAGGACCTGCACGTGGAACAGGTGGACGCCCTCCTGGTGACGCATCTGCACGCCGACCACGCCGCCGGGGCAGCCGGACTCTCGGGGGGCCTCGCGCCGGCGGAGGTGCGCCACGGGGCGTGGTCGGGCAGCGGCGGGGCCGGACGGGAGGAGCCGGGGATGCCGCCGCCGGTGGGGTCGGTGCCGCTGGCCACGGGACAGGCGGGTGCGGCGGGGCGGACCGGCTGGGAGGTGCGATGGGAGGTCCTGCTGGCAGACCCGCGGGCCGCCGAGCACAACGACGCCTCGGCCCAGCTGCTGGTCACGGTGGAGGGGGACGGGGGAGCGGTCCGCACGCTCGTCACGGGGGACCTGGAGGAGACCGCGAGCGCGGCGTGGGCGGCCGGGCGCCGGTCCGATGCCTCCCCGCCCCCGCGGGTGGACGTGCTCAAGGTGGCCCACCACGGGGCCCGCAACGGCGGCCTGGACGTCCCCGAGGCGGTGGGGGCGCGCCTGCATGTGGTGTCCGTGGGCGCGGACAACGACTACGGCCATCCCCACCCGGTGACGATCTCCGGTCTCGAGCGGCTCGGGCCGGTGGCGCGCACCGACCTCCACGGCACCCTCGCCCTGGTGCCCGCCTCGGACGGGTCCGTGCGTGCGGTGACCGTGCGGGCACCGGCTGGAGCACCCTGACGCGCGGTGCGCGAGAAAACAATGTTCATTATTGACGAACGGTGTTCGGACAGCGGATAGAGGTTTTACCCGTACAGGATTACCACCACTACATCGCCACCCCAGATGAGCCTCGAAGACGGGGGTAGGAGAGCCTCCGGCACAGCCCACCCACATCGAAGGACCGCCGACCGCCCCGCCTAGGATGGAGACCATGTCCGCCGCACGCAGCTCCCGTCCCTCCCGCGGTGCCCGCGGCGCCGATCCGCTCGCCTGGCGCCAGGCCCAGCCGGGGCCGTTGATGCTGCTGCGGGGCCCCGAGGACTACGCGGCCCGCTGGGTCACGGACCGGGTCCTCGCCGCGCTGCACGAGCACCACGGGTCCCTGGAGACCCACACGTTCCGGGCGGGGGAGTACCAGTCCGGCCAGCTCGCTCAGGCCGCGAGTCCGTCCCTGTTCGCCGAGCCCACCCTCATCCGCGTGGACGGGCTCGAGTCGATGAACGACGCCTTCCTCGAGGACGCCCTCCGCCTGGTCGAGGCGGGCCCCGGCGCGGACGACGTCACCGTCCTGATGCGGCACGCCGGCGGCAACCGGGGCAAGAAGCTGATCGACGCCGTCGCGAAGGCCGGCACGGTGGTGGAGTGCCCGGCGCTGAAGCGGGACGAGGACCGCCTCGCCCTGCTGCAGGCCGAGTTCCGGGAGGCCCGGAAGCGGATCGACGAGGACGCCGCACGCGCCCTCCTGCGGGCCGCGGGGTCCTCCCTCACGGATCTGGCCTCGGCGTGCCGACAGCTGATCGAGGACGTGGAGGGACCCGTCACCGAGGAGGCGGTGGAGACGTACTACGGCGGTCGGGTGGAGGCCACGAGCTTCGCGGTGGCGGACGCGGCCCTGGACGGGCATGCGGCGCGGGCCGTCTCCCTCGTGCGCCACGCCCTCGCCACCGGCGTGCACCCCGTGCTGGTCACCTCCGCGCTGGCGCTCAAGGCCCGCCAGGTGGCGCGGATGATCGACGCGCGGGCCGGCCAGGACGAGCTGGCCTCGCTCCTGGGGGTCGCGCCGTTCCAGGTGCGGTTCGTCCAACAGACGGCGCGGCACTGGAGCCCGGCGGGCATCGCGCAGGCGGTCGAGTGGATCGCCCAGGCGGACGCGGAGGTCAAGGGCGGCTCGCGCAACCCGGACTTCGCGGTCGAGCGCGCGGTGATCCGCGTGGCCACCGCGGTGCGCCGCTGACCCGGCCCGCGCCCGCAGGGGCGGCGCCACCGGTACGACAACGGCCCCCGACCGAGAGGTCGGGGGCCGTTGTCGCCTGCGCGGGAGGATCAGGCGGTGAGGGCCTTCACGCGCGCGGCGATGCCGGACTTGCGGTTCGCGGCGTTGTTCTTGTGGATGACGCCCTTGGAGGCGGCCTTGTCCAGCTTGCGGGAGGCGGTGCGCAGGGCGGCGACGGCGGCGTCGGCCTCGCCGGCGGCCACGGCCTTCTCGACGGCGCGGATGGCGGTCTTCAGCTCGGACTTCACCGCCACGTTGCGCTGGCGCGCCTTCTCGTTGGTGAGGATGCGCTTCTTCTGGGACTTGATGTTAGCCAAATCGGGTCCTTCGTCTGCAGGCACGCGGAGGGGTCCGCGCGCCGGATGAACAGGGGGTCGTGGAGGGTGCCCGGGTCCGTCGACTGAGCGGCGTGGGGAACACCAGGTGTGAACGTCCCGGGGGTGCCCGTCGACCGGCGGACACAATGCGGACAACCCTACCATCCGCGGCCCGTGGAGCCGGGAGGCGGACACGCGGGTCCGCGCCCGTGGCGCAGGGTCAGCGCTCCCAGCCCTGGACGCGGGCGAGCGCGTCGCCCACCGCCTCGAACCGGGCAGGGTCCAGCACGCCGCCCTCGCGGCGCACCCGGGCCGGGTCCACCCGGAGCACGCGGTCCAGCTTGGCCTCGGAGGGGCGACCGCGGCGGTCCCAGGGGCCGGAGCCCACGTCCACGTAGTCCGCGTCCGTGCGCACGCCGTCGTTGCGGTCCCGCGTGGTGAGCATGAGGCCCAGGAGGTGCTCGCCCTCGCGGCCCACGAGGAGCACCGGACGGTCCTTGCCGCGGCCGTCCATCTCCTGGTACGGCACCCACGTCCACACGACCTCGCCGGGACCGGCGGCCGGGCCGGGCAGCGGCGCGTACTGCACGCGCGCACGGCCCGTGAAGTCGGGCAGCGGTGCGCCCCCGTCGTGCCGCCGGGGCGGTGCGGGACGGGCGGGGGAGTCGGGGCGGGCGCCGCGCATCTCCTGGACCGCCGTGAACAGGCGGTAGGCGCGGCGGCCGAGGGACAGGGCGCGGTGGAAGTCGAAGGCCATGGCGCCGAATCTATCCGGCGCGCTCCCGCATGGAAGAATGGGCGGCCAGTGTCCCCCGCTCCCGAGTCACCACGAGGATGTGCCCGTGTCGCCCCTGGCGTCCCAGCCCCCGGTCCCCGCCGCCACCGACCCCTCGGTGATCCGCAACTTCTGCATCATCGCCCACATCGACCACGGCAAGTCGACCCTGGCCGACCGCATGCTGCAGGCCACCGGCGTCGTCCAGCCGCGCGAGATGAAGGCGCAGTACCTGGACCGCATGGACATCGAGCGTGAGCGCGGCATCACCATCAAGTCCCAGGCCGTGCGCATGCCGTGGGAGCGGGACGGGGTCAACTACGCCCTGAACATGATCGACACCCCCGGGCACGTGGACTTCACGTATGAGGTCTCCCGCTCGCTGGCCGCGTGCGAGGGCGCCATCCTGCTCGTGGACGCCGCGCAGGGCATCGAGGCGCAGACCCTGGCCAACCTCTACCTGGCCATGGAGAACGAGCTCGAGATCATCCCGGTGCTCAACAAGATCGACCTGCCCGCGGCGGACCCGGAGCGCTACGCCGCGGAGATCGCCAACCTCATCGGCTGCGAGCCCGACGACGTGCTGCGGGTCTCCGGGAAGACCGGCCAGGGCGTCGAGGCGCTGCTGGACCGTGTGGTCGAGCGCCTGCCCGCCCCCGTGGGGGACGCGGACGCCCCCGCCCGCGCCATGATCTTCGACTCGGTGTACGACACGTACCGAGGCGTCGTGACCTACGTGCGCGTGGTGGACGGCAGGCTCTCCCCGCGCGAGAAGATCAGGATGATGTCCACGGGCGCCACGCACGAGCTGCTGGAGATCGGCGTGTCCTCGCCGGAGCCGGTTCCCACCCGGGGCCTCTCGGTGGGCGAGGTCGGCTACCTGATCACGGGCGTGAAGGACGTGCGCCAGTCCAAGGTGGGCGACACGGTCACCAACAACGCCCGCCCGGCGTCGGAGAACATCGGCGGCTATGCGGACCCCAAGCCCATGGTGTTCTCCGGCCTGTATCCGATCGACGGCTCAGACTACCCGGTGCTCCGCGATGCCCTGGACAAGCTCAAGCTCAACGACGCCGCCCTCGTCTACGAGCCGGAGACCTCCGTGGCGCTGGGCTTCGGGTTCCGGGTGGGCTTCCTCGGTCTACTGCACCTGGAGATCGTGCGCGAGCGCCTCGAGCGCGAGTTCGACCTGGACCTCATCTCCACCGCGCCGAACGTGGTGTACGACGTCATGCGGGAGGACCGGGAGGTCGTCACGGTGACCAACCCCTCCGAGTTCCCCGAGGGCAAGATCCTCGAGGTCAAGGAGCCGATGGCCTCGGCCACGGTGATCGTGCCCAGCGAGTACATCGGCTCCGTGATGGAGCTCTGCCAGGCCAAGCGCGGCCACCTGCGCGGCATGGACTACCTGTCCGAGGAGCGCGTGGAGATCCGCTACTGGATCCCGCTGGCGGAGATCGTGTTCGACTTCTTCGACCAGCTCAAGTCCCGCACCAAGGGGTACGCCTCGCTGGACTGGAAGGCGGACGGGGACCAGGTGGCGGACCTCGTGAAGGTGGACATCCTGCTCCAGGGCGAGCAGGTGGACGCGTTCTCGGCCATCACCCACAAGGACAACGCGTACTCCTACGGGACCATGATGACGGGCAAGCTCAAGGAGCTCATCCCGCGCCAGCAGTACGAGGTGCCGATCCAGGCGGCGATCGGCTCCCGCATCATCGCCCGCGAGAACATCCGCGCGATCCGCAAGGACGTGCTCTCCAAGTGCTACGGCGGCGACATCTCCCGCAAGCGGAAGCTGCTGGAGAAGCAGAAGGAGGGCAAGAAGCGCATGAAGATGGTGGGCCGCGTCGAGGTGCCGCAGGAGGCGTTCATCGCCGCCCTGTCCTCGGACGGCGCCGAGCCGGCGAAGAAGTAAGTGCCCGCCGTCCTGCCGCTGGGCCAGCCCGTGCCCGACGACGGCACGCTGCCTCCCGAGGTCGCCGCGCGCGTGCGCGCCGCGGCGGAGGCGGGGGAGCCCCGCACGTTCAGCCTCTACGTGCACGTGCCCTTCTGCACCGTGCGATGCGGCTACTGCGACTTCAACACCTACACGGCGGAGACGTTCGGTCCGGGCGCCGGCCGCGGCGACTACTGGGAGTCCGCCGTGGCGGAACTGGACCACGCCGTCGCCGCCCTGGAGCGCTCGGGGGTGCCCGCGCGCCCGCTGCACACCGTCTTCGTCGGCGGGGGCACGCCCACGCTCCTGCCGGCCGCCCACCTGGTGCGCATCCTGGCGGAGGCCCGCGAGCGCTTCGGCCTGGCCGAGGGCGCGGAGGTGACCACGGAGGCGAACCCGGACACGCTCACCCCGGAGTACGTGGCGGAGCTGGCCGAGGGCGGGTTCACGCGCCTGTCCGTGGGGATGCAGTCCGTCGTGCCGCACGTGCTGTCCACGCTGGAGCGCACGCACACCCCGGCGAACGTGCCGGCCGCGGTGGCGGCGGCGCGGGCGGCGGGGCTGGAGGTGTCCCTGGACCTGATCTACGGCACGCCGGGGGAGTCCCTGGCGGACTGGCGCACCACGCTGGAGGCGGCGGTGGCCATGGCCCCGGACCACGTGAGCGCGTACTCACTGATCGTGGAGGAGGGCACCCGGTTCGGCGCGCAGGTGGCGCGCGGGCAGGTGCCGGACGTGGACCCGGACCTGCAGGCGGACGAGTACCTGCTGGCGGAGGAGCTGCTCTCCGCGGCCGGCTTCCGGTGGTACGAGGTGTCCAACTGGGCGCACGACCCGGAGGGCGCCGGTGTGCACCGGGCCCGGCACAACGTGGCGTACTGGCGGGACCAGGACTGGTGGGGCGTCGGCCCCGGCGCCCATTCGCACCTGGCCGGCGTGCGGTTCTGGAACGCCAAGCACCCGGCCGCCTACGCGCAGCGCCTGGCCACGGGCGTCACCCCCGCGGTGGGACGGGAAATCCCCGACGACGACGCGCGCCGCCTCGAGCGCATCATGCTCGCCGCGCGGACGGTGGAGGGCCTGCCCCTGGCCGAGGTGCGGGACGGGATGGACCCGGAGACGCTGCGCACCCGGGTGGCGGCGCTGATCGCCGACGGGCTGGTGGACGGGCCGGCCGCGCTGGCCGGGACCGTGGTGCCCACGCTGGCCGGGCGGCTGCAGAACGACCGGATCGTGCGGGACCTGGCCGGGTTCTGAGCCGGCCTGCGCCCGGGCGCGTCAGCGCAGCAGGCGCAGGTTGAACGGGTACCGGAAGGGGCGGCCCTTGGCCACGTGGGAGGCGCCCATGACGCCGTAGAGCGCCAGGGCGATCCAGACGAGGCCGCCGAGGATCGCCAGGAGGTCCCCGATGTGGGGGATGCCGCTGAGGAAGAACAGCAGCAGCAGCACGAGGGTGGGGGCCAGGGAGAAGTTCAGCGCCTCCTTGGACTCCTGCGCGGTGAACGGTCCGCGGTCCCGGTAGAGCAGCCAGACCACGAGGGGACCCACGGCCGTCAGGGCCAGGGAGAGGTGGGCCAGGGCGGCGCGGTCCCGGTCCTGCTTGGCGGTCAGGGGCCCACGGCGTCCGGCGGCGTCGTGCAGCCAGGCCGGGGCCTCGGGGCCGGCCCCGCGCGGCGGGGCGGCGGGGGCCGCGGCGTCGGGGGTGCGGCTGCTGTCGGTGGTGACCACGGTGCTCCTCGTCGGATCGGACGGCCCCGGCGCCTCGTGCGTGAGGGGACGCGCGCGGCGTCCGGGCCAGCCCAGTGTACCGACGGCGCCCGCCCGCTCCGGAGTGCCACCCGGAGCGGGGACGACGGTCAGGACCCCGGCGCGGTGAGGAAGTCGATCAACTCCTCGACCCGTCCCAGCAGCGCCGGCTCGAGGTCGGCGTAGGTGGAGACGTGGGAGAGGAGCCGCTTCCAGCCCAGGCCCGTGGCCTCCTTGGTGCCGTGCGGCCAGCCGAGGCCCCGCAGGACGCCGGTCTTCCAGTCCTGGCCCCTCGGCACCACGGGCCACGCCTCGATGTCGAGCACGGCCGGCTTGATGACCTGCCACACGTCCACGTACGGGTGGCCGAGGATCAGCACGTTGCCGGCGGCGCCGGGCACGCGCATGGCCTCCGCGGCGATCCGCTCCTCCTTGGACCCGGCCACGAGATGGTCCACGAGAATGCCGAGGCGACGGCCGGGGCCGGGGGAGAAGTCACGGATCGCCCCGGCGAGGTCGTCCACGCCGTGCAGGGGCTCCACCACGATCCCCTCCAGGCGCAGGTCCTCGCCCCAGACCTTCTCCACGAGCTCGGCGTCGTGCACGCCCTCCACCCAGATCCGGGAGGCGCGGGCCGTGCGAGCGCGCGTGCCGGCCACCCGGCGGGAGCCGGAGGCGGTGCGAGCGGGGGCGGCGGGCGCGGACGCGCGCGGGGGCACCAGCACCACGGGCTCGCCGTCGATCCAGAAGCCCGGGCCGAGCGGGAAGCCCCGGCGCACACCCCGGCGGTCCTCGAGCACCACCACGTGCGTCCCGCCGGAGCGCTCCAGGGCGACGACGGCGCCCACGAACCCGCTCGTGACGTCCTCCACCACGGTGCCCGGGCGGGCCTGGGCCTCGACGGCGGCGCGACCGGCCGGGCGGGTCAGGTCCTCGTGGGCCCCCGGCCCCCAGCTGCTCCAGTCCATGGGGACACACGCTAGCAATCGCCAGGAACCCGTCCGCTCGCCTGTGGGCGGAACGGGCGCGCCCGCCGCGACGCCGGGCGGGGGCGGTCGCTAGCATTGGCACTTGTCCGCGCCGAGTGCCAGCGGACGTCCGTGCCCGTCCGCCCGTCAGCCCCGGAAGGAGACCCCCGTGACCGACCAGCCGCGCCGCCTGCAGGTGCTGCAGGCCATCGTGGAGGACTACGTCTCCCTGCGGGAGCCGGTGGGCTCGAAGGCGCTCGTGGAGCGGCACGGCCTGGGCGTGTCCTCGGCCACGGTGCGCAACGAGATGGCCGCGCTCGAGGAGGAGGGGCTGATCGTGGCCCCGCACACCTCGGCCGGCCGCGTGCCCACGGACAAGGGCTACCGCGTGTTCGTGGACCGGATCTCCGAGGTCAAGCCGCTCTCCGCCGCCGAGCGCCGCGCCGTGCGCACGCTCCTGGACTCGGAGGCGGACACCGAGCACATGATGGAGACCACCGTGCGGCTGCTCGCGCAGCTCACCCACCAGGTGGCCGTGGCCCAGGTCCCGCACGAGGACGGCTCCACCGTCCGGCACCTGGACCTCGTCTCGCTCGCCCCCACGCGCGCACTGGTGGTCCTCATCCTCTCCACCGGCCGTGTGGACCAGCGGCTCGTCACCTTCGACGAGCCCGTGGCGGACGAGGACCTCGCTGTGCTGCGGGCCCTGCTGCTCTCCCTGATCGACGGCCTCGGCCCCCTCCAGGCGTCGGCCGTCCTGGACGCGGCCGCGGACCGGGTGCCGCCGCCGCGGCGGGCGAGCGCCGACGTCGTCGTGGCGGCGGTGCGGAGCCTGCTCGAGGCGGGCCGGCAGGATCGGATCGTGCTGGCCGGCACGGCCAACCTGGCCCGCAGCCCCCAGGACTTCCGGTCCTCGATCGGCCCCATCCTGGAGGCCCTCGAGGAGCAGGTGGTGCTGCTGCGCCTGCTCACCGAGATGGAGCAGGACGCCCACGGGGTGTCCGTGCGGATCGGCGCGGAGAACGGCGCCTCCCTGTCGGACACCTCGGTGGTGGCCGCCGCCTACGGGCCCGGCGCCGTGGCCAAGGTCGGCGTGATCGGCCCCACCCGCATGGACTACCCCGGGACCATGGCCGCGGTCCGGGCGATCGCCCGCTACCTCTCCCGCATCCTCACCATGTGAGCGCCTCACGCGCCCCCCACCCGACCCGACCCGACCGAAGGGACCCCACCCCATGGCAGACCACTACGAGACCCTCGGCGTCGGCCGCGACGCCAGCGCAGAGGAGATCAAGCGCGCCTACCGCAAGCTCGCCCGCACCCACCACCCGGACGTGAACCCCGGCCCGGAGGCGGCCGAGGAGTTCAAGCGCATCTCCCACGCGTACGAGGTGCTCTCGGACGAGGACAAGCGCCGGATCTACGACGCCACGGGCAATGAGAACGGCACGGCCGGAGGGTTCGGTGGGGGAGGCTTCGGGGGCCCGGGGTTCGGCGGGTTCGCGGACATCTTCGAGACGTTCATGAACGCCGCGGGCGGTGCCGGCCGCGGCCCGGTGCCGCGAGCGCGCCGCGGCCAGGACGCGCTCGTCACGGCGCGGATCGAGCTCAAGGACGCCGTGTTCGGCGGGGAGACCACCCTCCAGCTGGACACCGCCGTGCCGTGCGGGCGCTGCCACGGCACGTGCTGCGAGCCGGGCACCCAGCCGGAGACCTGTTCCACGTGCCGCGGCCAGGGCATGACCCAGCGCCCCGTGCGCTCCATGCTCGGCACCGTCATGGCCACGGAGTCCTGTCACGTGTGCCAGGGCTTCGGCACGGTGCTGCCGCACCCGTGCGTGGAATGCTCCGGCCAGGGCCGCGTCCGCGCCGAGCGCCCGCTCACCCTGCGGATCCCCGCCGGCGTGGACGACGGCACGCGCATCCACCTGGCCGGCCGAGGCGAGGCCGGCCCCGGCGGCGGTCCGAACGGCGACCTCTACGTGGAGGTCCAGGTGCGCCCGGACCCGGTGTTCCGCCGCGAGGGGGACCACCTGGCCACCACCGTCACCGTCCCCATGGCGGCCGCCGCGCTCGGCACCTCCATCACCCTGGAGACCCTGGACGGCCCCCAGGAGGTCGAGATCGAGCCCGGCACCCAGTCCGGGCACGTGGAGACCGTGCGGGGTCTCGGCGTCGGGCGGCTGCGCGGCACCGGCCGCGGCGACCTCAAGGTGGACGTCGTGGTCACCACCCCCACCGACCTCACCGCCGAGCAGCGTGAGCTGCTGGAGGCCCTCGCCGCCTCGCGCGGGGAGCAGGTGGAACACGGCGCACCGCCGCAGTCCAAGGGCATGTTCGCCCGGCTGCGCGAGAACCTGAAGAACCTGTGACGGCCCCGCTCTTCCTCCTCGCGCCGGGCGCGCTCGACGGCGTGGTCCCCGGCGGGGAGGTCGTCCTCACCGGGACCGAGGCCCGGCACGCCGGCGCCTCGATGCGCCTGGCGGCGGGGGAGGAGGTCCTCGTCGCGGACGGCGTGGGTGCGCGTGCCCGCGGCACCGTGGCGGCGGCCGCCCCGGACGAGGTCCGGGTGCGGGTCGAGGAGCTGACGCCCGAGCGGGTGTCCACGCCGCGCCTGGTGCTGGTGCAGGCCCTGTCCAAGGGGGATCGGGACCTCATGGCGGTCCAGGCCGCCACGGAGCTCGGGGTGGACGCCGTGGTGCCGTGGGAGGCCGAGCGGTCCATCGTGCGGTGGAAGGGCGCCAAGGCGGACCGCGCCCACCGCAAGTGGGAGGACACCGTGCGCGCCGCCGCCAAGCAGGCCCGCCGTGGCCGCGTCCCGGAGGTCCGCGGCGCGGTCTCCGGCGCGCGCGTGGAACAGCTCGCCCGCACTCCCGCTCACGACGGCGGCACCCGCCTCGTCCTCGTCCTCCACGAGGCCGCGGACGAGGGCCTGTCCGCGGTGCCCGGGGCGGAGCTGGCGGGCGCGTCCGAGGTGCTGCTCGTCGTCGGGCCGGAGGGCGGGGTCTCCGAGGCGGAGCTGGCGGCCGCCGTCGACGCCGGCGCGCGCCCGGTCCTGCTGGGACCGCACGTGCTGCGGGCCTCCACCGCGGGCCCGGCGGCACTGGCCGTGCTGCAGCACCGGCTCGGCCGGTGGTGAACTCCGGCGGCGGCTCGCGGGACCGCCCCCGTGCAGGGTGGCACCGGCCCTAGACTGGGCGGGCCGGGCGGTGCGCCGTCCGGCCCCACCCGTCCCCGGCACCGAAGGTGATCCGCCGCATCGTGAGCGTCCTGCCCGTCCCCCTCACCCCCACCGCGTCCGCGGAGGAGGTCGTCAGCTTCGAGTCCGCCGAGATCATGGTGCGGACCCTCGGCGCCCAGGACGCGCTGCTGCGCATCCTCGGCGGCGTGTTCCCGGCGGTGGACATCTCCGTCCGGGACCAGGCGCTGGGCCTGCGCGGCCCGGCCGAGGCCGTGGGCCAGGCCCGCCGTGTGGTGGAGGACCTGCGCTCCCTGGCCCGGCGGGACGCCCCCGTCACCCCCGAGGTGATGGAGCAGGTGGTCATCCTGGTGCGCGGCGGCTCGGCCGGACGCGGGGCCGGCGCCCTGCACCTGGACTCGATCCTCTCCGGCCGCGGCCGCAAGATCCGCGCCAAGACCCTGCACCAGCAGGACTACGTGGAGGCGATCGACCGGTCCACCGTGGTGTTCGGCCTGGGTCCGGCCGGCACCGGCAAGACGTATCTGGCCATGGCCAAGGCAGTCCAGGCGCTGCAGGCCAAGGAGGTCAACCGGATCATCCTCACCCGCCCCGCGGTGGAGGCCGGCGAGCGCCTGGGCTTCCTGCCCGGCGGGCTCTCCGAGAAGATCGACCCGTACCTGCGCCCGCTCTACGACGCGCTGCACGACATGATCGAGCCCGAGTCCATCCCCCGGCTGATGGAGGCCGGGACCATCGAGGTGGCCCCGCTGGCCTACATGCGCGGGCGCACGCTCAACGACGCGTTCGTGATCCTCGACGAGGCGCAGAACACCACGCCGGAGCAGATGAAGATGTTCCTCACCCGCCTGGGCTTCGGCGCCCGCATGGTGGTCACGGGGGACACCTCCCAGGTGGACCTGCCGCGCGGCACGCAGTCCGGGCTGGCCCAGGCGGTGGAGGTGCTCGAGGGGATCGACGGGCTGGAGATGGTCCGGTTCGACTCCTCCGACGTGGTCCGCCACTCCCTGGTGAGCGCGATCGTGGACGCCTACGACCAGGCCCGCCCGGGCGCCGCGCCGGGGGAAGCCGGGGGTCGGCCGTGGCCGTTGAGATCGTGAACGAGTCCGGGATCGAGGTCCCGGAGCAGGAGCTGCTGCGCATGGCGCGGCACGTCTACGCGTCCCTCCACGTGCACGAGCTGTCCGAGACGGCGGTGACCGTGGTGGACGCGGAGCGCATGGCCGAGCTGCACGTCGAGTGGATGGGTCTGGAGGGCCCCACGGACGTCATGAGCCTGCCCATGGACGAGCTCGGCCCCGGGCGTGAGGGCGCGCCGAGCGAGGGGGTGCTGGGCGACGTCGTGCTGTGCCCCGAGGTGGCCGCGGAGCAGGCCGCCCGCGGCGGGCACACCCGTGACGACGAGCTGATGCTGCTGCTCACCCACGGCATGCTCCACCTGCTCGGCTACGACCACATGGAGGCGGACGAGCGCGCGGAGATGTTCGCGCTGCAGGACCGCCTCGTCTCCGAGGTGCTGGGCCGTCCCGCGCCCGCGCCCACCATCGAGGACTGACCCCCACGCCATGCTGACCCCTGTCCTGCTGATCGCCCTCTTCCTGGTCTTCATCATCTGCACGTGGGTGCTCGCGCTGGCCGAGTCCGCGTTCACCTACCTGCCCCGCCGGGACGCCGAGGACATCGCCCGCCAGCGCCCGGACACGCGCGTGCTGGACGTCACCGCGGACCTCGACAGCCACCTGGGCGCCCTGCGCCTGTGGCGATTCGTCACGGAGGCGTTCGCGGCCATGGGCCTCGTGGCCGGCGTGCACCGGCTCACGGACCTGCTGTGGCCGGAGCTCGACGACTCCGTGTGGCCGGCCCTCGGCGTGGCCGCCGTGGTGATCGTGGCCGTGGGCGCGGCGCTGGGCGTGTGGAGCCCGCGGCCCATCGGCTCGCGCAACGAGGCCGCCGTCGCGGCCCGGACCGCGGGGCTGGTCTCGGGTCTGCGCCGCGTCCTCGGCCCGGTGGGCAGCCGCCTCGGCCAGGACCGCCGCCGCTCGGAGGACCAGATGGCGGACGAGGACGACTTCCAGGAGCGCCACCTGCGCGAGGTGGTGGCCCGCGCCCACGACGCCGACGTGCTGGCCGACTCGGAGGCCGAGCTGATCGAGTCCGTGTTCGGCATGACGGACACCCTCGTGCGCTCGGTGATGGTCCCGCGCACGGACGTGGTGACCATCGACGCCGACCACACCCTCCGCCAGTCCATGGACCTGTTCCTGCGCTCGGGCAACTCCCGCATCCCCGTGATCGGTGAGGACTCGGACGACATCCGCGGCATGCTCTACCTCAAGGACGTCACCCGCGCCCTGCACCGGGACGGGGCCCTGCCCTCGGACCCGGTCACGGGCACCATGCGGGACGTGCGCTTCGTGCCGGAGTCCAAGTCCGTGGCCCCGCTGCTCCAGGAGCTGCAGCGGGAGTCCACGCACGTGGCGATCGTGGTGGACGAGTACGGCGGCACCGCTGGCCTGGTGACGCTGGAGGACCTCATCGAGGAGATCGTCGGCGAGATCTACGACGAGGACGACCGTCCCGACCGCCCCGAGGTGGAGCAGCTCGAACCCGGCGTGTTCTCCGTGGACGCCCGCATGGGCATCGGTGATTTCCGCGAGGAGTTCGAGCTCCCCGAGGGGGAGGACGAGGACGACGACGTCGAGACCGTCGGCGGCCTGCTCGCCAAGGAGCTGGGCCGGGTGCCCATCCAGGGCTCCGAGGTGACCGTCCACGGTCTCGTGCTGCGGGCCGACACCCTCGAGCCCCGACGCAACCGCGTGGCCCGCCTCCGCGTGGAGGAGACCGAGCACCGCCCCGCCCGCATGCGCCCCACCCCACAGGAGACCGAATGACCTCGCTGATCGACCCCACCGTCCCCGAGGGGCACCGCTCCGGCTTCGCCTGCCTGGTGGGCCGGCCCAACGCCGGCAAGTCCACGCTGACCAACGCCCTGGTGGGGGAGAAGGTGGCCATCACCTCCTCCAAGCCGCAGACCACGCGGCACACCATCCGCGGGATCGTGCACCGGCCCGACTTCCAGCTGGTGCTGGTGGACACCCCCGGCCTGCACCGCCCGCGCACCCTGCTGGGCGAGCGGCTCAACGCCCTCGTGGCGGAGACCCTCTCCGAGGTGGATGTGGTGGGCTTCTGCCTGCCGGCGGACGAGAGGATCGGCCCGGGGGACCGGTTCATCGCCCAGCAGCTGGCGGCGCTGCGGCGCACCCCCGTGGTGGCGCTCGTGACGAAGACGGACAAGGCGGACCCCGCCCGGGTGGCCGAGCAGCTGCTGGCCGTGACCGCGCTGGGCGACGAGGTCCTGGGTCCGGACAACGGCGGGCGGGGGTTCGCCGCCGTCGTTCCGGTCTCCGCGGTGGCCGGGCGTCAGGTGGAGGACGTGGAGCAGGTCCTGGCCGGGCTCCTGCCGGCGGGCCCGCCCCTGTACCCGGACGGCGAGCTCACGGACGAGCCCGAGGCGATCATGGTGGCCGAGCTCATCCGCGAGGCTGCCCTGGAGGACGTCCGCGACGAGCTGCCCCACTCGGTGGCCGTGGTGGTGGACGAGATGAACGCCCGCGAGGGCCGGCCGAAGGACCGACCCCTGCTGGACGTCTTCGCGAACGTGTACGTGGAGCGGGACAGCCAGAAGGGGATCATCATCGGCAAGGGCGGCTCCCGGCTGCGGCAGATCGGCACCCAGGCGCGGCAGGGGATCGAGAAGATGCTCGGCACCCCGGTGCATCTGGATCTGCGGGTGAAGGTGGCGAAGGACTGGCAGCGGGATCCGCGGCACCTGAACCGGCTGGGGATGTGAGACGGGACGGAGGCGGCGCAGGACGCCCCGCTCGGGACGAGTGAGGGGTCGTGGAGACGGGCCGTCGGTCCTCTCGGACCCGGGCGCTCACAAGGTGAGACGCTGACAGGGACCTGCCCGCCCCGCGCGTCGGGAGGGTGTGGAATGGGGGAGTGGCCCGGACCATGCTGGACACCCCGGCCCGGACAGTCGACGCGTCGGCGGCCCACCCCGCCGCCGCAGAGGAAGAGGTGATGCGCACATGCGCAATCTGCAGCAGCCCTCGGGCATGAAGCATGGCAGGTACGTGCCGTACCACGAGCAGATCCAGGTGCACCTGCCGGACCGCACGTGGCCGGACAAGCTCATCACCGAGGCGCCGCGCTGGTGCGCCGTCGACCTGCGGGACGGCAATCAGGCGCTGATCGACCCCATGGGCCCCGAACGCAAGCTGCGCATGTTCCAGCTCCTCGTCCAGATGGGCTACAAGGAGATCGAGGTCGGCTTCCCCTCCGCCTCGCAGACGGACTTCGACTTCGTCCGTCAGCTGATCGAGGGTGACCACATCCCGGACGACGTCACCATCCAGGTCCTCACCCAGGCCCGCGAGCACCTGATCGAGCGGACCTTCCAGTCCCTGGAGGGCGCGGACCGGGCCATCGTGCACCTCTACAACTCCACGTCCATGCTGCAGCGCCGTGTGGTGTTCCGCCAGGATGAGGACGGGATCGTGGACATCGCCACCACCGGCGCCCGCCTGGTCAAGAAGTTCGAGGAGCAGCTCTCCGGCACGGAGATCACCTACGAGTACTCGCCCGAGTCCTACACCGGCACCGAGCTCGAGTTCGCCCGCCGGATCTCCGACGAGGTCGCGGACGTCCTCGAGGCCTCCACGGACCGCAAGATGATCCTCAACCTCCCCGCCACCGTGGAGATGGCCACCCCCAACGTGTACGCCGACTCCATCGAGTGGATGCACCGCCACCTCGAGCACCGCGACTCGATCATCCTGTCCCTGCACCCCCACAACGACCGCGGCACCGGCGTCGCCGCCGCCGAGCTCGGCTACCTCGCCGGCGCGGACCGGATCGAGGGGTGCCTCTTCGGCAACGGCGAGCGCACCGGCAACGTGGACCTCGTGACCCTGGGCATGAACCTCTACTCCCAGGGCATCGACCCCATGATCGACTTCTCGGACATGGACCACATCCGCCGCACCGTGGAGTACTGCAACCAGCTGCCCGTGCCCGAGCGCTCCCCGTGGGGCGGCGACCTCGTGTTCACCGCCTTCTCCGGCTCCCACCAGGACGCCATCAAGAAGGGCTTCGAGGCCATGGACGCGGACGCGGCCGCCGCCGGCAAGCACGTCGACGAGATCGAGTGGGCCGTCCCGTACCTGCCCATCGACCCGAAGGACATCGGCCGCTCCTACGAGGCCGTCATCCGCGTGAACTCGCAGTCCGGCAAGGGCGGCGTCGCCTACCTGCTCAAGTCCGAGCACAACCTGGACCTGCCGCGCCGCGCGCAGATCGAGTTCTCCCACGTCATCCAGGATCTGGCCGACGCCCAGGGCGGCGAGGTCTCCGGCGCCGACCTGTGGCGCGTGTTCCAGGACGAGTACCTGCCGGCGGAGAACAAGGAGAAGGCCTGGGGCCGCTACCGCGTCCGCTCGCTGAACTCGGAGTCCGGGGAAGACGGTGCGTTCCGCATGACCGCGGAGATCCTCGTCGACGGCGAGCTCCAGACCCGCACCGCTGCCGGCAACGGCCCGATCGACGCGTTCCTCAAGATCCTCGGTGAGGACGGCCAGGACGTCCGCGTGCTCGACTACACCGAGCACGCCCTGTCCGAGGGCGGCTCGGCCATGGCGGCCGCCTACGTGGAGGCCGCCGTCGGGGACCGCGTCCTGTGGGGCGTGGGCCTGGACCACAACACCACCACGGCCTCGCTCAAGGCCCTGATCTCCGCGGTGAACCGCGCCCTGCGGGACTGACGGCCGCCCGTGCCGCCCGTCTCCGACGACGCTGCCGCCCACGCCCGACGCTCCGGGGGCGGGCGGCAGGGAGGCGGGCGCCATGGAGGCTACGCCGCGAACTCGTTCCGCACGGAGGGGATCGTGCTCCGCACCCACCGCCTGGGGGAGGCGGACCGGATCGTGGAGGTCATCACCCCGGAGCACGGCATCCTGCGGTGCGTGGCCAAGGGCGTGCGGAAGTCCTCCTCCCGCTTCGGCTCGGTGGTGGAGCCGTTCATGCACTCCACCCTGCAGATCGCCCACGGCCGCGGCGAGCTCAAGACCATCACGCAGGCTCAGCTGATCCACCCCTACGCCACCATGGTGGCGGAGGACTACGAGGCCTACACGGTGGCGGCCGCCCTCGCCGAGGGCGCGGAGCGCATCGTCGCGGTCGACGACGACGGACGCCTCGCCCAGTGGCGCCTCTTCCACGGAGCGCTGGCCGCCCTCGCCCGCCGACGGCACGACCCGCGCATGGTCCTCCACTCCTTCCTGCTCCGCTCCCTGGTCCAGGCGGGCTGGGCCCCGTCCTTCGACCGCTGCGCCCGGTGCGGAGCGCCGGGTCCGCACACCTCGGTGAACGTGGCCCTCGGCGGGGCGGTGTGCGCGCAGCACCGGCCCCCGGGGTCGGCCAGCCCGGCGCCCGAGACGTTCGCGCTGCTGCACGCGCTGACCGCGGGGGACTGGGAGGTGGTGGACGCGGCCGGCGCCCTCGCCCGGCGGGAGGCGGCCGGTATCGTGTCCGCGTACCTGCAGTTCCACGCCGAGCGGCGGCTCGTGTCCCTGTCCGTCCTGGACCAGGAGATCGCCCCGCCCGCCGCCCGCCGGGCCGCCGCGGCACCCCCCGGTCCCGCCGTGTCCGTCACCCCCGCCGAGAGGAGCCCCTGAGGCCATGTCCGACGTCGCCAAGGTGAGCCCGCCCCCGCACCCCTCGGGCGCCGTCGCCCCCGCCATGGGCTCGCGCTTCATCCCGCGCCACGTGGCCGTGGTGATGGACGGCAACGGCCGGTGGGCCAACCAGCGCGGCCTGCCCCGCACCGAGGGCCACCGGGCGGGGGAGGCGGCACTGCTGGACGTCGTCGCGGGGGCGGTGGAGCTGGGGATCGGGCACGTGTCCGCGTATGCCTTCTCCACGGAGAACTGGTCCCGCTCCGCGGACGAGGTCCGCTTCCTGATGGGCTTCTCCCGGGACGTGCTGCGCCGGCAGCGGGACACCCTGGACTCGTGGAATGTCCGCATCCGCTGGAACGGGCGCGCGCCGCGCCTCTGGACGCCCGTCATCCGTGAGCTGCGCGAGGCCGAGGACCTCACCCGGGACAACACCGGCACCACCCTGCACATGTGCGTCAACTACGGCTCCCGCGCCGAGATCCTCGACGGCGTCCAGGCGATCGCCGAAGAGGTGCGCGCCGGGCGCATGGACCCGGGGGACATCTCCGAGGCCACGCTCACCCGCTGGCTGGACCGTGCGTACCGCTCCGGGGACAGGGACATCGACGTCACCCCGGACGTGGACCTCTTCCTGCGGACCTCGGGCGAGCAGCGCCTGTCCAACTACCTGCTCTGGCAGTCGGCCTACGCCGAGCTGCTGTTCCTCGACGTGCTCTGGCCGGACGTGGACCGGCGCACCCTCTACGCGGCGGTGGAGGCCTATGCGCGCCGGGACCGGCGGTATGGCGGCGCGGTGGACGCGCCGCAGGCGGACGCCATCGGGGGAGCCGCGGGCGGCTGAGCCCACCCGACGGCGGCCCCGCGCCTCACTCCTCGCGGGGCGGGGCCACCGGTGCCAGCCACCGCAGGGTGTCCGCCATGGCCCGCGAGCGCACCGGCTCGGAGGAGGCGTAGACGTCGTGGAGGGCGCCGGCGTGCTGCTGCACGGTGACCTCGCGGCCCAGCCGGAGGGCCCGGCGGGCCATGGCGGAGGGGTTCAGGATGATGTCCGCGGCGAGCATGGCCTCGCCGTAGCGCAGGCCGCGGTGGCCGGTGTCGGAGACCAGCACGAGGACGGGCACGTCGATCGACAGGCCACGTGCCACGCGTGCGTGTCCGGCCAAGACGGCGTCCAGCCAGGCGTGGGGCAGATCGAAGGACCAGCGCGTTCGCCAGGCGGGCACCAGGTCCCACTCGCCGTCCGCCTCGGAAGAGAGGCTCCGCCAGTAGAAGTCGATGCGCGGCAGGCTCAGCGTCCCGTAGGGCCGGGCGCGGGCCAGGGGCCGGGTGGCGAGGCGGGCGACTGCGCGCGCCGTCGTGCCGCCGTGGGTCTGCAGCCAGGGGCTGTTGAGCACGAGGGCGGCGAGGCGGCCGGGGTTCCGGTCCGCCCAGAGGGAGGCCACGAGGCCGCCGGTCGAGTGGCCCAGCACCACCGGGGGCAGGGGGTGGTCACGGGCGACGGCCGCGAGGGCTGCCTCGATGTCGGCGTCGTACCGTCGCAGGTCGTCCGTCCAGCCCGGCGTCTGTCCGGGGCGGAGTGATCGCCCGTAGTGGCGCAGGTCCACGGCGTGGAAGGCGTAGCCGGCGTCCTCGAACGCCTCGGCGAGCGGGGCGTTGTAGAAGTAGTCGCTCCACCCGTGGATCGCGAGGACCGGACGTCGGTCAGGGTCACGCCTGTCCTTGGGGATGCGTCGGCGAACCAGTGTGACAATGTTCTGGCCTTGTCTGTCCGCGTCGAGGCCGAGGGTCAGGCGCTCGAACCCGGCCATCCCGTCCCGGACCCATCCGCCGCCGGGGGCGTCGGCCACGAGAGCGGCATGGACGTCGCGCAGGTCTGCGGTGGTGGCCTCCACGGTGGGGCGGCGCGGCAGGCGCAGGTGGTCGCGCAGGAGCATGCCCGCCACTGTAGGCCGTCCGCCCGGGCCGCGCGCGGGAGGGCTGTGGGTGGCGGCGACCGTGGGAAAATGGCGCCATGCAGCTGCCCGACCCCCGCGCCCGCGTCCAGTCCGTGCTCGACTCCTCCGCCCCCCGCGCCTACCCGGCCCTCTTCCGTGCCGTCTTCTCCGGCATGGACGCCGAGCGGGCGCATCACGTGGGGTTCGCCGGCATCCGTGCCGCCGAACGCACCGGAGCCTCCCGTGCCCTGCGTGCCGCGATGGCCCCGGACCTCGGCCTGGCCCGCACCGTGATGGGCCTGCGCTTCCCCTCCCCGTTCGGCCTGGCCGCGGGCTTCGACAAGACCGGCGTGGGCACCACCGCCCTCGCGGAGCTCGGGTTCGGGCACATCGAGGTCGGCACGATCACGGCCCAGGCTCAGCCCGGCAACCCGGCCCCTCGCCTCTTCCGTCTCCCCGCGGACCGCGCCCTGGTGAACCGGATGGGCTTCAACAACGACGGCGCCGCGGCCGTCGCCCCCCGCCTGGCCGCGACCCGGCGCGTCCTCACGGAGAGGTTCGGGGCGGTGCGGCCCGTTCTCGGAGTGAACATCGGCAAGACCAAGGCGGTCCCGCTCGAGGGCGCCGCCGAGGACTACCGGAGCGCCACGCGCCTGCTCGCCCCGCACGCCGACTATCTGGCGGTCAATGTGTCCTCCCCGAACACCCCGGGGCTGCGCCAGCTGCAGGAGATCTCCGCCCTCGAGCCCATCCTGGCGGCCGTCCGGGAGGAGGCGGACCGAGTCGTCGCCGACCGCCGGGTGCCTCTGACAGTCAAGATCGCCCCGGACCTCGCGGACGAGGACGTGCGCGCCGTCGCCGCGCTGGCCGGGCGGATCGGGCTCGACGGCGTGATCGCCACGAACACCACCGTGTCCCGCGCGGGCCTGGCCACCCCCGCCGCCGAGGTCGAGGCCCTGGGCGCCGGCGGTCTGTCCGGCGCGCCGCTGAAGGAGCGTTCGGTCGAGGTTCTCGCCGTGCTGCGCTCGGCGCTGCCGCCCGCCACCGCACTGGTGAGCGTGGGCGGCGTGACCACAGCCGAGGACGTCGTCATGCGCCTGGACGCCGGCGCCGACCTGGTCCAGGGGTACACGGCGTTCCTCTACGAGGGGCCGTTCTGGGCCGGCCGGATCAATGCGGGCCTGGCCCGCCGGGTGCGCGGCCGCTGAGGGGTGGCCTGCGGATCACGCGGGGAACTGGCCGCGCTTCACCTGGGGCTTGGGCAGGCGCAGGCGTCGGAACTGCAGCGCCCGCATGACGCCGTAGAAGCCCGTCCCCGGCTCGGCCGCACCGAACTTCCCGGTGAGTCGCTTCTTGAGCTGGCGGGAGAGGTAGAAGCTCTCGGCGATCACGAGGGCGACCAGCACGTAGAGCGAGATCATCAGGACCAGCTGCACCCGAGCGCCGGGGATCACCATGGCCACCACGTACAGCAGGACCACGGGCATCAGCCACTCGCCGATGCCCGTGCGCGCGTCCACGTAGTCGCGCACGAACCGCTTCTGGGGCCCGCGGTCACGTGCCGGGAGGTTGCGCTCGTCGCCGGTCTCGAGGGCGTGACGCTGGCGCATCCGCTCATGGGCCGCGGCCTCCCGCTCAGCGCGGCGGGCGGCCTTGCGGTCCTCGGGCACCAGGGTGCGACGCCGCGCGGCCTCCTGGTCCTTGCGGCGGGGCGTGGGGGCGTTCTTCCCCTGTGCGCGGTCCCGGCGCGTCTCCGCCTGCCCGGCGGGACGGGCCTCGGGCGCGGCCGGCAGCGCAGTGGAGCCGTGGGTGGGCGGCAGGGCGTCGGTCTCGGTCTTCTTCCAGCGTTTCAGCACCGCATCAGTGTAGTGCGGGACACGTCGTAGGCTGAGGCCCATGACCCAGCATGCCCCCCGTACAGCCCCCGCCGCCGTCCCGGATCCGGACCTGGTGGCCGCCGTCCGCGCTGCCGTGGACGCCCGCTTCCCGCAGACGCTGCAGACCCTCAAGGATCTCGTCGCGATCCCCGGCATGGCCTGGGACACCGCCGACCGCTCCGTGCTGGAGCGCTCCGCCGAGACCGTGGCCGGCCTGCTCCGCGAGACCGGCCTCGAGGACGTGGAGATCGCCGTCGAGGACCGTGAGGACGGCACGTCTGGCGGCCCCGCCGTCATCGGTGGCCGGACGGGCGCTTCTGACAAGCCGACTGTCCTGTTGTACGCCCACCATGACGTGCAGCCGATCGGCGACGAGTCCCTGTGGGACACCCCGCCGCTGGAGGCCACCGAGCGCGACGGCCGTCTGTACGGCCGCGGTGCCGCCGATGACAAGGCGGGCGTCATGGTCCACCTCGCCGCGCTGGCCGCCCTGGACGAGGTGGCTCCCGACGCCGACCTCGGCGTCCGCGTGTTCGTCGAGGGGGAGGAGGAGGCCGGCTCGCCGACCTTCCGCCCGTTCCTGGAGCGCCACCGGGACCGCCTCCAGGCGGACGCGATCGTGGTGGCGGACTCGTCCAACTGGGCCGTCGGTGAGCCCGCCCTGACCACCTCGTTGCGCGGCGTGACCAGCGGCACCGTCACCGTCCGTGTGCTCGACCACTCCGTCCACTCGGGCATGTTCGGCGGGCCCGTGCTGGACGCCGTCGTGCTGCTCTCCCGCCTGATCGCCACCCTGCACGACGCCGAGGGCGCCGTGGCCGTGCCTGGTCTCGAGCCGCGGCAGCACGCGGACGTGGACTACGACGAGGCCGTGTTCCGC
The DNA here is from genome assembly GCF_023155805.1 of Micrococcus lacusdianchii. GTDB lineage: Bacteria > Actinomycetota > Actinomycetes > Actinomycetales > Micrococcaceae > Micrococcus > Micrococcus lacusdianchii. Next base: position 53,086 of record NZ_JAKNUW010000003.1, read on the forward strand.
GCCGACGCCGGTGTGCTGCCGGGCGTGCGCCTCGCGGGACGCGGCACAGTGGCCGACCGCCTGTGGAACGGCCCGGCGCTGAGCGTGATCGGCATCGACGTGCCCTCCGTGGACACCGCGTCGAACACCATCCAGTCCTCCGCGCGCGCCAAGATCTCGTTGCGTCTGGGCCCGGGCATGGACCCGGCGGATGCCCAGGACGCGCTGCGCCGCCATCTCGAGGCGCAGTCGGAGGCCGTTCTGGGCGCGCAGATCACGTTCGAGCCGGGGGAGCAGGGTCAGCCCTTCGCCACGGACACCTCCGCCCCGGCCGCCGCGGCCATGATGGCCGCCCTCGGCGCCGCGTGGGACACCCCGGCCCGCGAGACCGGTCTCGGGGGGTCCATCCCCTTCACGGCGGACCTGCAGGAGCTGTTCCCCGACGCCACCATCCTGATCACCGGTGTGGAGGATCCGGACTCGCGGGCGCACTCCGCCAACGAGTCCCTGCACCTGGAGGACTTCCGCCGGGCGATCGTGGCCGAGACCCTGTGGCTCGCCGGCCTGGCCGGGGTGACCGCGCCCGCCGCGCGCTGACCCGCCGGCGCCCGGAGGCCGGCGTCGGGGAATGACCCGGCGCCCGCCGCTGTTGTCCTGGCTGACCACGCGCGGCCCGCCCCACATGGCCGTGCTCCGCACCACCCACAGGAGGCCACGATGGCTCTGTCCGCAGAGGAGACCGGCGTCGAGATCGGCGCCACCGAGGACGCCGCCGGGCTGCCGACCCACGAGGTCGAGCTGACCGACGTCGCGGCGGCCAAGGTCCGCGCCCTGCTCGAGCAGGAGGGTCGCACGGACCTGCGCCTGCGTGTGGCCGTCCAGCCGGGCGGCTGCTCCGGCCTGATCTACCAGCTCTACTTCGACGAGCGCGTGCTCGACGGGGACACCGTCCGCGACTACGACGGCGTCGAGGTGATCGTGGACAAGATGAGCGTCCCGTACCTGATGGGGGCCACCATCGACTTCGAGGACACCATCTCGAAGCAGGGCTTCACGATCGACAACCCCAACGCGGTGGGCTCCTGCGCCTGTGGGGACTCCTTCCACTGAGCCCTCACCGTCGCATCGTCGGGCCGCATCTCCACACAGGGGTGCGGCCCGACTTCGTTCCGGGTCAGGCGGGATACGGCCCTGCGTGTCTCGGTGCGGCCAAACCGGCCCGGTCGGCTTAGACTGGCTCCTGAATCGTCAGGGCATACCCGTCCCTATCGACAGGAACCTGCGAAACCTCGCAGGATTCTGGGGGCGGCGCCCACTCGCACACGAGATGAAGAGGAAGGCCGTCTGTGAGAGCACAGAATGACGCCGGACGTCGGACTCGCCGCCGCATCACCGCTGGGGCCCTCGGGGCCACGGCGATGGTCGTGCTGTCCGGCTGTTCGGCAGAGGCACAGCGTGGCTGGCTCCCGGGCACCCGGGAGACCACCAACCACAACGCGCAGCTCACCGACCTGTGGGTCAACTCCTGGATCGCGGCCCTGGCCGTCGGCCTGCTCGCGTGGGCGGCCATGATCTGGTGCATGGTGGCCTACCGCCGGCGGAAGAACGACCAGGGGTTCCCGAAGCAGACGGCCTACAACGTGCCGATCGAGACCATGTTCACGGTCCTGCCGATCCTCATGGTCTTCACCCTGTGGGGCTTCACGAACCGGGTCCAGGTCGAGGTGGACCAGCCCGTGGACGACTCGCCGCTCACCGTCCAGGTGCACGGCAAGCAGTGGTCCTGGGACTTCTCGTACTCCTACCGGCAGCCGAACGGCGAGGTGACCGAGGCCCACTACCAGGGCATTCAGGCCCAGCTCGACGGCGCTGAGGGCGTCCAGGAGACGCTTCCCACCCTGTACCTCCCCGAGGACGTACCGGTGCACTTCGAGCTGAAGTCCCGCGACGTCGCGCACTCCTTCTGGATCCCGCAGTTCCTGCAGAAGCGCGACATGCTCCCCGGCAAGACCAACCACCTGTACCTCACCCCGCAGGAGCAGGGCTCCTTCGACGGCAAGTGCGCCGAGCTCTGCGGTGAGTTCCACTCGGAGATGCTGTTCAACGTCGAGGTCGTGGACCAGGCGGAGTTCGTGCAGCGCCTCGACGAGATGGAGCCGGGCCTGGTGGGCGACGAGTACAACCGCAACCCCAACAACAACCCTGACGGCGCCCGGGAGATGGAGGTCGACCTCCAGACCCCCCGCGGTGGAGGTAGCCACTGATGACCACTTACGAGTACGCAACGGACGAGGTGCGCTCCCACGCGCAGCCTCGCGTGGTGCCCCGTTCCCTGGGCAAGATCGCCGTCAGCTGGCTGACGACGACCGACCACAAGATCCTCGGGTACATGTACCTGATCGTGTCCTTCGTCTTCTTCTGCGTGGGCGGCGTGATGGCCCTCATGATCCGCGCGGAGCTCTTCGAGCCCGGCATGCAGATCCTGCAGACGAAGGAGCAGTACAACCAGCTGTTCACGATGCACGGCACGATCATGCTGCTGATGTTCGCGACCCCGCTCTTCGTGGGCTTCGCCAACGTGCTGGTGCCGCTGCAGATCGGCGCTCCGGACGTGTCCTTCCCGCGCCTGAACGCCCTGGCCTTCTGGTTCTTCCTGTTCGGCTCGCTCATCGCGTGCGCCGGCTTCCTCACGCCTCAGGGTGCCGCCTCGTTCGGCTGGTTCGCGTACGCCCCGCTCTCGGACACCACGTTCTCGCCCGGCGTGGGCGGCGACCTCTGGGTCTTCGGCCTGGCGCTCCAGGGCTTCGGCACGATCATGGGCGGCGTCAACTTCATCACCACGATCCTGACGATGCGTGCCCCGGGCATGACGATGTGGCGCATGCCGATCTTCACCTGGAACACCCTCATCACGGGCATCCTGATCCTGATGGCGTTCCCGCCGCTGGCCTCGGCGCTCTTCGCGCTGGGCATGGACCGCCGCTTCGGCGGCCACATCTTCAACCCGGAGAACGGCGGTGCCATCCTGTGGCAGCACCTGTTCTGGTTCTTCGGCCACCCCGAGGTGTACATCATCGCGCTGCCGTTCTTCGGCATCGTCTCCGAGATCGTCCCGGTGTTCTCCCGCAAGCCGATCTTCGGCTACAAGTCGCTCGTCTTCGCGACGACGGCCATCGCGGCGCTCTCCGTGACCGTGTGGGCCCACCACATGTACGTGACCGGCTCCGTGCTGCTCCCGTTCTTCTCGGTGATGACCATGCTCATCGCGGTCCCCACCGGCGTGAAGTTCGTGAACTGGATCGGCACCATGTGGCGCGGTTCCATCACCTTCGAGAACCCCATGCTGTGGACCCTCGGCTTCATGGTGACCTTCCTCTTCGGCGGTCTGACGGGCGTCATCCTGGCGTCCCCGCCGCTGGACTTCCAGGTGTCCGACACCTACTTCGTGGTCGCGCACTTCCACTACGTCATCTTCGGAACCGTGGTCTTCGCGATGTTCGCCGGCTTCTTCTTCTGGTGGCCCAAGTTCACCGGCAAGATGCTGAACGAGCGTCTGGGCAAGATCCAGTTCTGGCTGTTGTTCGTGGGCTTCCACGGCACGTTCCTCATTCAGCACTGGCTGGGTGTCATGGGCATGCCGCGCCGCTACGCCGACTACATGGTGGAGGACAACTTCGCCACCATGAACGCGTTCTCCACGGTCTTCTCCTTCATCCTCGGCGCCTCGCTGATCCCGTTCTTCTGGAACGTCTACATCACCAGCCGCTACGGCAAGAAGGTCACCGTCGACGACCCGTGGGGCTTCGGCGCCTCGCTCGAGTGGGCCACCTCGTGCCCGCCCCCGCGTCACAACTTCCACGCGCTGCCGCGGATCCGGTCGGAGCGTCCCGCGCTGGACCTGCACCACCCGGAGCTGTCCCACTACTCGCCGCAGGCCGAGCCTGAGGCGTTCGGAGAGAAGGTGTCGTCGTGAAGGTCGGAGCCAAGGTCTTCTGGGTGATCGGGATCTTCTTCCTGTTCGCTGCCACTCTGTATGGATTCTGGGTCGAGTGGACCGAATGGGCGGGCATTCCCGCGATCTACGCGGTCGCTGCGATGTCGTTCATGATCGCGTGGTACGTGCAGTCCACGGACAAGCGCCACGGCCTCGGCCCGGCCGATGACGAGGACGGCGAGATCACCGACTACGCCGGCACATACGGCGTCTTCGCCCCCTCGAGCTGGTGGCCGCTGGGTGTGGCCACGGCCTGTGCCCTGATCGTCACGGGCCTCGCCATCGACTGGTGGATCCTCCTGCTCGGCGTCCTGGCCGGTGTGTACTTCACCTTCGGCTGGGTGTACCAGTTCTCGCGTGGCAAGTACGCGCACTGACTCTCAGAGCGACACCACCGCCTCGGGCGGCTCCCCTGCAGGGGAGCCGCCCGAGGCCTTTCTCCACCCGAGCGCGGCTCGTCGCGGCTGGAACGTGCCTCGACGAGCCCTCTCACCGTCCATGCCGCCCGAGCCGATCAACGGGGCACTGACGAGAGCCGCTGACCGGGAGCAGTCACCCGGGACCGAGTGCGGGGGACTCTACACCTGAGGCAGTCCGAGCGCGGCCTGGACGGAATCTGCCCGGTCGCCACCCCTCAGTTCGCTCTGCCTGGGCCGCAGAACACCGACGAGCCCAGCAGATGGCCACTGGTCGAGAACAGGCCCTCGAGCCATCGAGGCGGCGAGCCGCGGTCAAGCACCGTCTGGGCGCCATCCAGCAGGGGGCCGCGGAGATCACCGCGAGACGGCTCGCACGTGAAGGACCCTCCTCGTCACGCAGAGCAGGACCGTGTTCCGCGTGCGGGCCCGATCCTCGGGTGCATGTCCTGCAGGGCGGAGGGAACCACGGTCCTCGCGGTCCGCCACGAGGGGAAGCCCGTGCTGCCAGGCTCGGCCGGGGCGGCGGGGAGACGGGACATCCGCTCGGGCGTGAGGCCCCTGCCGCATGGTCGCGGACCGCCGCCTGTGCGCGACGTCGGTGCCTGCGCCGGGGTCACCGCATCCGACGGGCCTGGGCTCGCCGCTGACCGGCCCCGGCATGGTGGTGCTCTACGCTTCGGCGGGTGGCCGGCGGACCGTCGACCACGCTGGTTCGTCGACGCCCTCACGATGGGCAGCCCCCGCGGGTGTGGCGGCATCGAGGCCCGTCCTGCACGGGGCGTCGGTGGCGGCAGAGACAGAAGGCCCCCGGCATCCGCGGATGCCGGGGGCCTTCGTGGGGGGAGCCGCGCCTGTGGTCAGTGGGCGATCTCCGGGTTCGAGCCGCCGTTGCGAGCACCGACGCCGACCGGCTCGAGGTGATCGCCGTGACCGCCATGCAGGCGGGACTCGACAAGTTCCTCGCGGGTCACGGGGGACACGCGCTCCTCGTAGAACATCCGGTTCAGGCCGGCACGGGCCTTCTCGAGACCGGAGATCTTCCCGTTGCGTCCCGGAGTTGCCGGAGTCGGACGGGTGTCGTCGAAGGACACGAGGCGGTAGAGCTCGAAGTCGTCCAGCTGTCGGTGACGCTCATGGAAGCCGCCCTCCGGCGACATCTCGATCACGCCGGCCTCGTGGCCGTGCAGGACGGTCTCACGGTCCCGGCGCTGCAGGGACAGGCAGATGCGGCGGGTGATGATGAACGCCAGCACCGGGCCGAGGAAGAACAGCGCACGCAAGGTGTAGAGCACGTCGTTGAAGGCCACATGGAAGTGCGTGGCGATCAGGTCCGAGGAGGCCGCCATCATCATGACGGAGTACCAGACGACCGCCGCCACACCGATGCCGGTGCGGGTCGGGGCGTTGCGCGGGCGGTCCAGGATGTGATGCTCACGATCATCCTTGGTGATCCAGCGCTCGATCCACGGCCACGCGACCATGCCGACGATCAGGAGGCCGACAGGGATCAACGGGATCAGCACTCCCATGGGGAGCGAGACGCTCGCACCCCACGGCATCGGGATGTTCCACAGGAAGGAGAAGTCACCGATCATGCCCGGCATGAGGCGCAGGGCGCCGTCGAACACGCCGATGTACCAGTCGGGCTGGGTGCCGGCCTGAACCGGCGACGGGTCGTAGGGACCGTAGTTCCAGATCGCGTTGATGGTGACGGTCGAGGCGATGAGGGCCAGGATGCCGAACACGATGAAGAAGAAGCCGCCGGCCTTGGCCGCGTACACCGGGCCCACGGGGTAGCCGACCACGTTGTTCTCGGTCCGGCCGGGGCCGGGGTACTGGGTGTGCTTGTGCACGACCACCATGAACAGGTGGATGCCGATCAGCAGCAGGATCGCGGCGGGCACGATCATGATGTGCAGGGCGTACAGGCGACCGATCACGGCATAGCCCGGGAACTCGCCGCCGAAGAGGAAGGCGGAGAGGTAGGAGCCCACCAGGGGCAGGGCCTTGAGGATGCCGTCGATGATGCGCAGACCGTTGCCGGAGAGCACGTCGTCCGGGAGCGAGTAGCCGGTGAAGCCGGCGGCCCAGCCCGCCATCAGGAGGAAACAGCCGACGACCCAGTTGAGCTCACGCGGCCGCCGGAACGCGCCGGTGAAGAAGATGCGCAGCATGTGCACGGACATGGCCATGACGAACATGAGCGCCGCCCAGTGGTGCAGCTGACGCATGAACAGGCCGCCGCGGATGTCGAACGAGATGTCGAGGGACGAGGCGTAGGCCGCGGACATCTCGATGCCGCGCAGCGGCGCGTAGGCGCCGTTGTACGTGACGTGGGACATCGACGGATCGAAGAAGAAGGTGAGGAAGGCACCGGACAGCAGCAGGATGACGAAGCTGTACAGGGCGACCTCGCCGAACATGAACGTCCAGTGGTCGGGGAAGATCTTCCGCGCGAAGAACTTGACGATCGGCGACGCGCCGGTGCGGGTGTCGATGAAGTTCGCGAGGCGGCCCGTCGTCGTGGCCGGCTGGAACTGATTCGTTGCAGTGCTCATAGGGGTCAGCCACGCTCCCAGTAGACAGGCCCGACGGGCTCATGGAAATCGCTCTGAGCGACGAGGAAGCCCTCATCGTCGACGGTGATCGGCAGCTGGGGCAGCGCGTGGCTGGCCGGGCCGAAGATCACCTTGCACTCCTGCGTGAGGTCGAAGGTCGACTGGTGGCAGGGGCAGAGCAGGTGATGGGTGTGCTGCTCGTACAGCGCGATGGGGCAGCCCACGTGCGTGCACACCTTGGAGTAGGCGAAGATGCCGTCCACGTTCCAGTCCTCACGGCCCGGGGTGATGTCCACCTTCGACGGGTCGAGGCGCATGACGAGCACCACGGCCTTGGCCTTCTCATTGAGCTTGCCGTGCTCGACCTCGTTGAGGCCCTCGGGGATTACGTGCATGGCGGAGCCGAGGGTGACGTCGGAGGCCTTGATGGGGGAGCCGGTGGGGTCGCGCACGAGGCGGACGCCCTCGGCCCACATGGTGTGGCGCAGGCGCTCGGGGCCGAAGTTTTCCGCTGCCTGGTCGGAGAAGTTGTCCGTGTTGTCCAGGTCCCGGAAGGCGAAGATGAACGGCAGCGGGGCCAGGACGGCCGCGCCGATCAGGGTGTTCCGCAGGAGCGGGCGGCGCTTGATCTGCGACTCGTCGAGGATGTCGGCGATCATGCCCTGCGCGGCGGCCCGATCGGCCTCGGATCGGATCTCGTGGCGCTCCTCGATGGTCTCGTGGTCCGGCATGAGCGTCTTGGCCCAGTGGACGACGCCGATGCCGATGCCCAGCATCGCCAGCGCGACGCCGAGACCCAGCAGCAGGTTCTGCAGGAACAGGAGCCCGAAGTCCTCGTCGTTGCCGATCTGTCCGACACCGAAGTAGCCGATGAAGAACAGCACCGTGCCGAGCACGGAGATCAGGAAGAAGACGGAGACCTGGCGCTCGGCGCGCTTCGCAGCCCGCGGGTCCTCGTCGGCGAGACGCGGACGGTGCGGGGGAAGGCCCGGGTTCTCGATGGCATACCGAGGCGTATCCCCCCCGGCGTGCTCGAGGGCACCCGAGTGTTCCTCGGTCCCTTCGAAGCCTTTCTCGCCCATATGACCAGTTTCCTTTGCTTGAGTGATGAATGTCGTGACGTGTGCGGGGCGCCCGGGGCGCCGGCGGGATCAGGAGGAGCGGCTGGTGAGCCAGACCATGAACCCGACGATCAGCGCGAGGCCGGCCGTCCAGATGAACAGGCCCTCGGCCACGGGGCCGAGCGAGCCCAGCGCAAGGCCGCCGGGGGACCCGTTGGTCTCGATGGTCTTGAGATACGCGATGATGTCTCGCTTGTCCTCCGGCTTGAGGTTGGAGTCCGAGAAGACGGGCATGTTCTGCGGGCCGGTCTCCATGGCCTCGTAGATGTGCTTCGCCGAGACGTCCTGGAGGCTCGGGGCGTACTTGCCACGGGTCAGGGCACCGCCGGCGGCGGCCGCGTTGTGGCACATGGCGCAGTTGATGCGGAACAGGTCGCCGCCCTTCGCGATGTCGACGCCCTCGGCGTCGATGTCGAGGTACTCGTCCTCCGGCACGCCGGGACCGGCGCCGAGCGAGGCGACGTAGGCGGCGAGCTGCGCGGTCTGCTCCTCGGAGAACTGGGTGGACTTGCGCTGGGCCTGGGGGCCGTTCATCTGCATCGGCATGCGACCGGTCCCCACCTGGAAGTCGACGGAGGCCGCACCCACGCCCACGAGGGACGGGCCGGCGGGGCCGCCAGCGGCGCCCGTCCCGTGGCAGGAGGCACAGTTCGCGTTGAACAGCTTCTCACCCTCGGCGATGTCATCAGCCGAGGCGGCCGCGGTGACCTGCGTGGCCGCCTGCGCCTGGTTCACGGTGCTCGCGACGGAGTACAGTCCGCCGGTCACCAGGAGTCCCAGCAGGAGGAGCGCCAGCCCCATCAGAGGATGGCGGCGGTTCTGCGAAAGTGCCTTCACGGGGTTTCCTATCGTGTGTCTTCCGGGCGCGGGGGCGATGCCGCCCCATCCGTGCCCGTACCTCTGGTCGGTGCAGTGGGGGTGTCTTACTTGAGGAAGTAGACGATGAAGAACAGGGCGATCCAGACGACGTCCACGAAGTGCCAGTAGTAGGACACGACGATCGCGGACGTGGCCTCGTGGTGGCCGAAGCGGCGGGCCAGGAAGGCGCGTCCGATGATGAAGAGGAACGCGATGAGACCGCCGGTCACATGGAGCGCGTGGAAGCCGGTGGTGATGTAGAACGCCGAGCCGTACGCGTTGGCGGCGATGGTCACGCCCTCTGTCACCAGGGTGGCGTACTCGAAGGCCTGCACGGCCACGAACACGGAGCCCATGAGGACGGTGAGGATGAACCACTCCACCATGCCCCAGCTCCTGAAGGAGAGGAGGCCGCCGGTGCGACGGGGCTGGAGCCGCTCAGCCGCGAAGACGCCGAACTGGGCGGTGAAGGAGGACAGGACCAAGATCACGGTGTTGGCGGCCGCGAGGGGCACGTTGAGGATCGCGGTGTTCTCCGCCCACAGCGCCGGAGAGGTGGAGCGCAGGGTGAAGTACATGGCGAAGAGCCCACCGAAGAACATGAGCTCGCTGGCAAGCCACACCATGGTCCCGACCTGAACCATGTTCGGCCGGCTCGGAAGCCCCGTGGTGGGCGTGTGGAGAGTGGAGGTTGCAGTGGTCACACCGCCATTATGGCCCCAAACACGCGCCACCGGGTAACCAGAACGTATCGTGTCGCGCCACGTCCGAAGCCTCCCGCCGACCATCTCGGAGAGAACCCGGGGCGGATGTCCAGCATGCGCCCAGGTCGGCCGCCATACGTCGCACGCCCTGCGGTCTCGCTCCTCGGGGATAGGGTCCAGGGGTGAGCACTGCAGACGAGAACCGCGAGATCCCTGATGCCACATGGCCCGAGGTGTTCCGCCGGTTGACACTGGGCGAGGATCTCGATGACCGGACGGCCGCCTGGGCCATGGGGGACATGATGTCCGGCGACGCCACCGAGGCCCAGGTGGGGGCGTTCCTGCTGGCCCTCGCCGCCAAGGGCGCGGCCGTCGCCGAGCTGCGCGGCCTCACCGACGCCATGGTGGCCAGGGCCCGACCTGTCCACGTGCCGGGGGAGACGTTGGACATCGTGGGCACCGGCGGCGACCGTCTGGGCACGGTGAACCTGTCGACCATGTCCTCGCTCGTGGCCGCGGGTGCCGGTGTCCGCGTCGTCAAGCACGGCAACCGCGGGGCATCCTCGACCGCGGGCGCCGCGGACGTGATCGAGGCGCTCGGCGTGGACCTGTCCATGCCCACCGCCAAGGCAGAGGAGTGCGCGGAGGCCGTCGGCATCACGTTCCTGTTCGCCCAGCACTACCACCCGTCCATGAAGCACGTGGCCCCGGTGCGCAAGCAGCTGGGTGTTCCCACCGTCTTCAACTTCCTGGGCCCGCTGAGCAATCCGGCACAGGTCTCCGCGCAGGCGCTGGGCTGCTCGAGTGCCGCCATGGTGCCGCTGCTGGCCCAGGTCCTGGCAGACCGCGGCGTCCGGGGGTTCGTGTTCCGCGGGTCGGACGGGCGGGACAAGATCACCACGTCCGGGCCCTCCACCATCCTCGAGGTGCGCGGCGGGGTCACGGTCCACGAGCTGGATCCCCGCGACCTCGGCGTGGACCTGGCGCCGGTCGAGGCCCTCGCCGGCCGGGACGGCTCCCACAACGCGACGGTCGTCCGGGCGCTCCTGGCGGGGGAGAGGGGGCCGGTGCGGGACGCCGTGCTGCTCAATGCCGCCGCGGGGCTGACCGCGTGGGACGCCGAGGCCGGCAGTCCGTTGATGGACCGTCTCGCCGGGAACATGGAGCGTGCGGCCGAGTCGATCGACTCCGGAGCCGCAGCGGACGTCCTGGACCGCTGGGTCCGCTTCAGCCGCAGCTGAACGATGGCGGTCAGCCGTCGAACCCCAGGGCCCACCCCTCGCCGAGGTCCTCGGACGAGTACGTGCGGAACGCGAGCATCGTCTCCGTGTCCTGGATCCCCTCGACCTTGGAGAGCTGGTCGGCGATGACGTCGCTCAGGTCCTCGTAGCGCTTCAGCCGGACCATCGCGACGAGGTCCCACGTGCCGGTGACGGAGTACACCGAGCTCACCCCGTCCAGCGCGGCCAGCGTCTCCGCCGTCTCCGGGATGGAGGACTTGTCCGTCTTGATCATCACGATGGCCGTGACCATGGGGTGCCTTCCGTCGGGGCCGGGGTCATCTCGATCCTACGACTCGAGACGCCGCCCGACGGCCCAGGAGGGTCACCGCCAGCACACCGGCCGCGACGAGGACGAAGGAGAGCGGAGCGCCGCCCAGGCCCCACCACACCCGCAAGGCCAGACCGAGTCCCAGAGTGGTCAGCCACACGATGGCCCCGTGGGGCCACAGGCAGGCCCAGGTCCGTGGGAAGCGCGTGAGGAGCGAGCCTGCGAGGAGACCCACGAGGAAGGGCGACGCGGTCACGAGGAGTCCGGGGAGCCCGTCGACCGTGCCGTGCTCCTGCCGGCCGGCGGCCACGAATCCGACGACGAGTGCCACGTCCGCCGTCAGCGCCAGCCACGGCCGCGCGGACCGGCGGGCCGGCGGTCGGCTGATGTCCGGATGAGCGTCGGGGTGACGGTCTCGACCTGCTGGCGAGGCGGGGCGGGCGGTGTCCATGCATCGATTCTCCCGCATCGCCGCGCACCGTCTCGTGCCTCCGCCGACCGCCTCCTATGATGGACGAGACAAGGGTCTTTCGTTGTCATAGGAGGACAAGGTGTTCTACGTCGCGCTGCACGGCCCGGAGGGGGAGAACGCCAGACTGCTGGACGCACTGAACGGCCGGACGGCGGCCGGCGGCACGGTCGGCCCGTTCCGGACCGTCCAGGTCGACGCCGTCAGCGGGAGCGTCCTCGGGGGGCGCATGGCGGAAGCGCCGGACGCCGTGGGGGTGCTGCTGAGCGCTGTGCGGTCCCGGCGATGGGTCGGCGCCCTCGTCATCGAGGGGCGGACACGGGTGGTCGGCGCACCCGGCGACGACATCGCCGAGCCGCCCCGCGAGACGGGGCCCGCGGTGGCGCGCGCAGCGCGGCGTAGCGGGCACACCGCGGTGGCGCTGACCGGCGTGGTGGGGGAGAGCGCTGCGGGAGACCCGGACCTGCAGTCGGACCTGCGGTCCGTGGAGGCCACCCTGGACCTGGTCGCCGTGCTGGAGGCGCGCCGCTCGGGACCGCAGCAGGCCGCGGGGCGGCTCGTCGACGCCGGCCTCAGCCAGCGGGAGGCCGCCGCGGAGCTCGGGGTGAGCCAGCAGGCGGTGCACTCCCGTCTCCGGCACGGGCTCTGGAACGAGACCCGGCTGGCCCTCGACGGGCTGCTGCCGCTCCTCGAACGGCTGGGGCGCACGGGGGAGTGAGCCCCGTGCGCCCCGTTCGGCGTCGGCCAGTCGGTTACTGGGTGGTGGTGTCGCCGTCGTCGTCCTCGGGCAGCGGCTGGTGCTGGACGACGTGGTCCTCGCCGGCCCGGTCGCCCTCGGACTTGACCATGATCCGGGTGATCTCGGCGGCGATCTCGGCCCCGGGCACGCCCCAGCCGTCCTCGTACCCGTAGACCTCGCGTAGGGACACGTGCTCGCGGGTGTGCTGCACGAAGTCCACGTCGTCGGGGCCGAGCAGCCCCGGATGGGGCACCCCCGCCGCTTCGGAGACCTTCAGGAGGTCCCGGCGCAGGGTCTGGACATACCTCGCGAGGCGCGGGGCCTTGTCCTCGGGGACGAGACCGCGGGCAAGCCACGGGTTCTGCGTGGCGACGCCGGCGGGGCACTTGTCCGTCTGGCACTTCTGCGCCTGGATGCAGCCGACGGCCAGCATGGCCTCCCGCGCCACGTTGACCATGTCCGCGCCCAGGGCGAACGCCACGATCGCGTTGTCCGGCAGGCCCAGCTTGCCCGCACCGATCCAGGTGACCCGGTCCTGCAGACCGCGGGAGGCGAAGATCTTGTAGACCTCGGTGAACGCCACGCGGAAGGGGAACGCCACACTGTCGGAGAAGACCAGGGGAGCGGCGCCGGTGCCGCCCTCGCCGCCGTCGATCGCGATGAAGTCCACGCCGCGGGTGCCGTCCGACATCAGGTCCGCGAGCTCGACCCAGAAGTCACGCTCGCCCACGGCCGACTTGATGCCCACGGGCAGTCCGGTGCGGTCGGCGATGCGCTCCACGAAGTCGAGCATCTCGTCCACGGAGGAGAAGGCCGAGTGCCGGGAGGGGCTGGCCACGTCCCGGCCCTGCTCGACCCCGCGGATCCTTGCGATCTCCTCCGTGACCTTGGCCCCCGGCAGGTGCCCGCCCAGACCGGGCTTGGCGCCCTGGCTGAGCTTGATCTCGATGGCCCGCACCGGGGCGGACTCGACGACGGCGGCCAGGCGCTCGAGGTCGAAGTCGCCATGCTCGTCGCGGCAGCCGAAGTAGCCGGTGCCGATCTGCAGCATGAGCTCGCCGCCCTGACGGTGGTGGTCGGACAGGCCTCCCTCGCCGGTGTTGTGCAGGAAGCCGGCCTGCGCCGCGCCCTGGTTGATGGCGGAGATGGCCTGGGCGCTGAGCGACCCGAAGGACATGGCGGACACGTTCACCACGGACCGCGGGCGGAACGCGTGCCGGCGGCCGCGGGGGCCGCCCAGCACCTTGGCGCACGGCAGCGTCTCAGAGGGATCCAGCGCGAGCGAGGACAGGGGCGCGACCTCGGAGAACGTCCGGTGCTTGACCACCGGATACGTCGAGTTCTCCACGTCGTTGTCCGTGCCGAATCCGAAGTAGTTGTTCGCCCCCTTCGCGGAGGAGTAGACCCAGCTGCGCTGGTCGCGGCTGAACGGTCGCTCCTCGTTGTTGCTGGCCACGATGTACTGGCGCAGCTCGGGGCCGATGCGCTCGAGCGCGTAGCGGGCGCGGGCGAGCACGGGGAAGTTGCGGCGCAGGGCGTGCTGCTTCTGGAACGCGTCGTTGACGGCGACGCCGGTGACACCGGCGGCGAGAGCGGAGGCGGCCGCGGCGGCGAGGGTCTTCGGGTTCATGCCTCCACTCTGCGGCACGGAGGGGCCCGGGGCCAGTCGCGACGCGTAGGAGAGATCAGGGGAGCATCGGCGGCGTCGAGTTGACATAATGTATATTATCGGCGCGTATGCACGCCGGCGCGCGGCACGGTCGCGACCTGCCGCGACCCCCGCGGTCGGCAGGTCGGCTCGTCACCCGACGACGTCGTCCAGCCACAGGGCCGTGCGGCGCGGCCAGTCCCGCGTGTCGTCCGGGGTGCGCGCCACCGTCAGCTCGCTGCCCCGGATCAGCGAGTGCACCTGCTCGGCCGTGCTCAGCGGATGCGTGACGTCGTCCACCCACGCCTGGATGAGCACCGGCATCTGCAGGGCTGCGATGTCGACCGGCGCCGGCAGGTCACTCAGGGCCGCCCCGCGATACACGGACGGCAGCAGCCGTTCGGTGACCTCGGGTGTCGTGTGGTCGGGGCCGAGGGCTGCCGGCGCGCGCACATGCGCGGCCTGCGCCGCCCCGAGAAACCTGTGCCATCCGTGTGTCTCCACGACCCGAGCCGCCGCCTCGTAGGTCCCGGCCTTCGCAGCGCGCGTGGCCCAGGCGGTCGGCGGCAGCGTCAGCACGAGGGCGCGGAACCGCTCCGGCTCACGGACCGCCAGGTGCATCAGCGTCCCGGACCCCATGGACACGCCCGCGCCGACCACGGCCTCGCCAGGCGCGACGTCGTCGAGCAGGTCGGCGAGGTCGCTCGCCAGGGCGCTCCACCGGTAGCCGTCGGGCACGGGCCGGCCCGTGGATCGGCCGTGCCCGCGGGCGTCGTACGCCAGCACCCGACGGTCCCCCAGCTCCCGGGTGACGTCCACCCCCAGCACGGCGTCGCGTCGACGGGAGGAGGTCAGCCCGTGCAGGCGCACCGCCGTCGGCCCGCGCGCGCCGACCGTCGAATGGTCCAGGACCGCCCCGGACGTCTCGAACCGTGCCATGCCGGGCCTCCTCGGTGCTCTCGTTGGCGCTCTAGACGAGCGCCGTGCGCTTGACCCACGTGGTCCACCTGCGTCTGCCGTTCGGTCCCCTGTGGACCTATCGGCTCGAGGTCGGCCCTCCGGGTGCGGCGCTTCCCCTGTCCACGGAGCAGGCCCGGCACATCGGCGAGGGCCCTCGACCGGGCTCCTGGATGGCCCTGGCCTTCCGGTTGCCCACGCCCGTCCCGCGCGAGGTCCTGTCCGGCGCGTGGCACGCGGTGGTGGAACGGCACGGCACGCTGCGCACGGCCTGCTCGACGAGTGCGAGGGCCACTTCCCCGTGTTCCCCCTCCCGCTCGGGGCGGACTCCCCCGCGCCGGAGCGCGTCGAGGTCCTGGACGTGCTGGACGTGGTCGGCAACGAGGCCCTGACCGACGCGGCGGCCGCCCAGGAGGTGTCGGCCCTCGCCCTCGTCATCTCGGTGCTCGCTGAGGTGACCCGACGCCTGGCCGGGTCGCCGCTGCGCGCCCTGTTCCCCGTGCACACGCGACTCGATCCGCGGGGCTGGGCCGACCCCGCCTCGACCCGGTGCTGTCCCGCTACGCTGACGCCGGCGCCGTGCCCGGCATGTTCGCCCCCTCCTGGCGGGACCTGCGGCGGCTGCCGGTGGCGGTGGACTCGCGGCAGGTGCAGGCCGAGCTGGTCAGCGCGCGGATCCGGACGGACAGCGTGATGGTGTGGTTCGTCTCGGACGGCGCCGGTCTGCACCTGCGATGCCGCTACCCGGACACCGAGGCCGCCCGCGCCTCGGTGGGTACCTGGCTCGACGCCGTGGTGGCCGGGGTGCGCGAGCGCGCCGCCGGACCAGGCGGGCCGCGGCCAGGTCGCTGACGTCCCGGCCGGGCGGCGGCCCGGACGGGCCGCCGGTCAGCCGGAGACGGCGCGCACGGCCGCGTCCATGGCCCGGTAGGCGTCCAGCTCCCGCGCGTCCTCCGCGCCCCCCACCGTGCGCACCGCCTCGGCCGGATAGCCGGCCGCCAGGAGATCCCCGGCGAGCCCGGCCACCGGCTCCTGGCCCGCGCACACCACCACGTCCGTCACCTCCAGCACCCGGGACACCCGATCGTCAGGGCCGTCACCCGGCACGGTGATGTGCAGCCCGTCGGCGGAGAGCCGGTCGTACGTCACGCCGCTCACCCGTTCCACCCCCAGAGCGGCCAGCTCCGCGCGGTGCACCCACCCGGACGTGGGGCGCAGCCGGGCCCCGATCGGCTCGGGCGAGCGCTGCAGCAGCACCACGTCGCGGGCCGGGACGCGTGGTGCGCCGTCCGTCAGGCCGCCGCGCACGGACGGGTCGTCCGTGACGCCCCAGCGGGCGCGCCATGCCTCAACGGTCTCCGGCTCCCCCGGCCGCTCCTCCTCGGGGGCGGCGAGCAGCTGCGCGACGTCCACCCCCACGCCCCCGGCGCCGACCACCGCCACGCGGGGCCCGCACGAGACGCGCCCGGCGACGACGTCGTCGTAGGCGTGCACGGCCGGGACGCCCGGCTCCCCCGCCCCCGGCAGGTCGAGGGCGCGCGGCCGGACCCCGGTGCTCACGAGGACTTCGTCGAACGCGGGAGCGCCGCCGTCCGTCAGGAGCATGGCGGCAGTGACCGCCGTCCCGCTGCGCAGGTCCACCCCGGCGGCGACAGCACGGGCACGCAGATGCTCCAGGGCCGGCGCGAACTCCTCCTTGCCGGGGATCCGGCGGGCCAGACGGAACTGCCCGCCGACCTCGTCCTCGGCCTCGTAGAGCACGACGTCGTGGCCGAAGCCGGCGGCTCGGTGGGCGGCCGTCAGCCCCGCCGGTCCCGCTCCGACGACGGCGATGCGCCGCCGACGCCCGATCGGCACGGGGACGGGCGCGGCATAGCGCGGGTCGGTCTCCCGGCCGGCGCGCGGGTTCATCAGGCAGCTCACCGGCCGCCCGACCATGGCGTGGTCCAGACACGCCTGGTTGCAGGCGATGCACGGGGTGAGGTGCTCTGCTCCGGGCCGCCCGATGCTGCGCACCCATTCCGGGTCGGCCAGCAGGGGGCGGGCGAGGCCCACGAGGTCGGCCGCGCCGCTGGACAGGGCAGCCTCGGCGTCGGCCGGGGTGGTCAGCCGGTTGGCCGCGATCACGGGGATCCCGACGGCGGCGCGCACCCGCGCCGTGGCCTCCAGGAAGGCGGCCCGCGGGACGGAGGTGAGCACCGTGGGCACCCGCGACTCGTGCCAGCCCACGCCCGTCATCAGCAGGTCGGCCCCCGCGGCCTCGAACGCGGCGGCCGCATCCAGGACCTCGTGGCCGTCCTGGCCGTCGGCCACGAGGTCCGTCACGGAGGTGCGGACGGACAGCAGCCCGTCCTCCCCCAGCGCGGCGCGCACGGCCGCCACCACCTCCGCGGGGAACCGGCGCCGGCCCGCGGCGTCCCCGCCGTAGGCGTCCGAGCGGCGGTTCGTGGCCGGGGCCAGGAACTGGTTGAGCAGGTATCCCTCGGAGGCCATCACCTCGACGCCGTCGTAGCCGGCCGCCCGGGCCAGTGCAGCGGAGCGGGCGTAGGCGGCCACGAGGCCCGCAATCTCCCCCACCGTCAGCGCATGAGCGGTGTACCGGGAGATCGGGGCCCGCGTCGCGGAGGCGGAGACCAGGTCCTCACCGCGCGCGTACCGGCCCGTGTGCAGCAGCTGGGCGAGGATCCGCCCGCCGGCCGCGTGGACGGCGTCCGTGACCGTCCGGTGCGCGCGGGCGTCCTCCTCTGTGGCGAGCAAGCCCGCTCCCGGAGTCACGGCACCCTCCGGCGTGACGCCCAGGCCGCCGGTGACGATGAGCCCGACCCCGCCCGCCGCGCGCTCGGCATAGAAGGCGGCGAGGGCGGGCAGATCCGCCGCGCGATCCTCCAGTCCCAGGTGCATCGACGCCATGACGACGCGGTTCGGCAGGGTCGTCCCGCGCACCGTGATCGGCTGCAGGAGCGGGGAGTCGGTCTCAGTCGACGAAGTCATGCCCGACACACTAGCGCCGCGCCCCCGGTCCCGCCGCCCACCGGCTGGACGGTCCACCGGCCGCACTCCGGCGGGTGCGCCGGGGGCCGCTGTGGGGCAGGATGGTGGTCACGGATCCGACCAGGCCCGCCCACGGGCGGCGCACAGGGACCGGGCTTGAGGACATGACCGCGGGTGCGGGGCCCGCATCGGCGCAACGGACGGAAGGGTGATCACGTGGAGTGGCTCGAGGCGAACGCGGGATGGCTGTGGTTCGTGGTCGCCGTCGTGCTGGCCGGCGTCGAACTGCTGACGCTGGACCTCGTGCTCGTCATGCTCGCCGCCGGTGCCGCTGCGGCCGGGGCGGCCGCGCTGGCGGGCGCGGGCCTCGGCGTCCAGGTGGCGGTGTTCGCCGCCACGAGCCTGCTCATGCTGGCCGCCGTGCGCCCCGTGGCCCTGCGTCACCTCCGCACGGACACCGGTGCCTCCGCCTCGTACCTCGACGGCCTGGTCGGCCGCCGCCTCACCGCCGACTCGCCCGTGACCGAGGAGCAGGGCGTCCTCACCGTGGACGGCGAGACCTGGTCCGCCCGGATCGAGCCCGGCGCCCGCCCCGCCGCCCCCGGCCAGGAGGTCACCGTCCTCGACGTGGCAGGCGCGCACCTGGTGGTCCGCGCCGTCCCCGTCATCGACTGGGACGGACCTCGCGCCTGACCCGTTTCCGAACAGCCCCCGACCACCCCATCGAAGGGAACCCCATGGAGACACTCATCCTGCTGGCGGTGCTGGCCGTCCTGGTCGTCATCGTGCTGGCGTCGTCCGTCAAGATCATCCCCCAGGCCCGCACCGCGAACATCGAACGCCTGGGCAAGTACCAGCGCACGGCCGGCGCCGGCCTGACCCTGATCATCCCGTTCATCGACCGCATGCTCCCGCAGGTGGACATGCGCGAGCAGGTGGTCTCCTTCCCGCCGCAGCCGGTGATCACCGAGGACAACCTCGTGGTCTCGATCGACACCGTGGTCTACTTCCAGGTCACGGACGCCAAGGCCGCCACCTACGAGATCGCCAACTACATCCAGGCCGTCGAGCAGCTGACCACCACCACGCTGCGCAACGTGGTGGGCGGCATGAACCTCGAGGAGGCGCTGACCTCGCGCGACTCGATCAACTCCCAGCTGCGCGGCGTCCTCGACGACGCCACCACCCGCTGGGGCCTGCGCGTCTCCCGGGTGGAGCTCAAGGCGATCGACCCGCCCCTGTCCATCCAGGACTCCATGGAGAAGCAGATGCGGGCCGAGCGCGACCGCCGTGCCGCGATCCTCACCGCCGAGGGCACCAAGCAGGCCGCGATCCTCACCGCCGAGGGCGAGCGCCAGGCGCAGATCCTGGCGGCCGAGGGCGACGCCCAGGCGAGGGTGCTCCGCGCCAACGCCGAGGCCGAGGCCATCCAGGTGGTGTTCGACGCGATCCACGAGGGCGAGGCGGACTCCGAGGTCCTCGCTTACCAGTACCTGCAGCAGCTGCCCCGGATCGCCGAGGGCACCTCGAACACCATGTTCGTGGTCCCGGCCGAGCTCACCCGCGCCCTTGAGGGGCTGGGGGACGCGTTCGGCCCCGGCAGGGACGCCGGCTCCTCCTCCTCTCCGGCGTCCGATGACAGCGACGCGCGCCCGGCCCGCCGCACCGGGCGGGGCTCCTCCACCCGGGGCCAGGACCGGCCCCGCGGCCCGCGCGAGGGCCGACCGACCACCGCTGAGGCGCTGCGCGCTGCGGGCGTGCCCGAGGCCTTGACGGCGGGCACCGCGGTGCCGGAGGCGCTGCAGGACACCACGCTGGACGAGGCCCTGGCCACGCCGGCCGGCCTCGAGGACCCCCTCCCCGCCGTCGACCCCGAGCGCCGCCGCGGCCCGGGAATGGCATGAGAGGATCGGTGGTTGCACCGAGGAAGAAGTGAGCCGCCGCGGCGGCCCGGGGGCGCCCCGCACGGGGCCCCGGCGCCGCGGCCCGAGGAGGAGGTCAGATGAGCGATCGCAGCCTGCGCGGCATGCGCCTGGGGGCGCAGTCCCTGGAGTCCGAGGCCGGCGTCGAGCCGGCGCCCCGCCAGCGGGTCGAGTACCGCACAGAGGACGGCGAGCAGGTGTTCGTGACCTTCGCCGTCGAGGCGGACGTCCCGGCGACGTGGACCTCGAAGACCGGCAAGGAGGCCCTCCGCGTGGACGGCGAGAAGCCGGAGCAGAGCGAGGGCAAGCCGGTCCGCACCCACTGGGACATGCTGCTCGAGCGCCGCTCCATGGAGGACCTCGAGGAGACGTTCCAGGTCCAGCTCACGAAGCTGCGCGCCTCGCGCGGTGAGGACGACTGACCACCTCCGGGTGACCGACGGGGGTTCCCGCCAGCCCCGCGCGACGCCGGGGCCCGACCTGCCAGGTCGGGCCCCGTCGTCGTCTGGGGCGCCGTCCGGGGCGGTCAGCGGCGGCCGGAGCGGCCGGTGAGGGCCTCCCAGCGCGCCTGTGCGCCCCACTTGGTCACGTTGACCACGGCCTCGCCGATGATGCCGCCGCTCATCTTGGACTCCCCCAGCTCACGCTCCACGAACGTGATGGGCACCTCCACGATGCGCAGGCCGAGCCGGGCCACCCGGAAGGTCATGTCCACCTGGAAGCCGTAGCCCTTGGACTGCACGGCGTCCAGGTCGATCTTCCGCAGGGTGTCCGCCCGGTAGGCGCGGTAGCCGGCGGTGATGTCCGTCAGCCGCAGGCCGAGCATGATCCGCGGGTACAGCGAGCCGGCAGCGGAGATGAGCTTGCGGGAGGCGGGCCAGTTGACCATCTTGCCGCCGGGCACGCGACGCGAGCCGATCACCAGGTCCGCGGTGCGCACGGCCTCCAGCAGGCGCGGCAGCTGCTCCGGCTGGTGGGAGCCGTCCGCGTCCATCTCCACGAGGACGTCGTAGCCCCGCTCCAGCCCCCAGCGGAAGCCGGCGATGTAGGCCCCGCCCAGGCCGTTCTTCTCGGAGCGGTGCAGCACGTGCACGTTCGCATCCTGTGCCGCGCGCTCATCCGCCCAGGCACCGGTGCCGTCCGGGGAGGCGTCGTCCACCACGAGCACGTCCGAGTCTGGCACCGCGTCGCGGAGCCGGCCGAGGGTGATCGGCAGTGACTCGATCTCGTTGTAGGTGGGGATGATGGTGAGCACGTGCATGCGGTGGTCTCGCCTTCCGAGGTCGGGGAGGCCCACAGCACGACGCGGGGCCCAGGAATCCGTTCGAGTATAGGAACTCCGGCGGAGCGCCGCGCTCAGTCTGAGAGCGCCGTCCCGTCCACCCATGTGCCGGCCCACGTGGGCAGCGGCGTCTGGCAGTCGAGGGCGGGCAGCAGCGGCGTGCCGGCGCGGGTGTCGGTGCTCCAGGCCGCCACACGGCCGTCCGGGGACTGCACCGCGACCGCGTCGGCGCGCCACACGGCGAACGTGGCGGGGCTGGACACGGCGAGGCGCGGGGCGGCCCGGACGACGGCGGCGGGCACGTCGGGGAGGGCGCGCAGCGGGGTGCGGGTGGCCGCGGTGAACGCCGAGCGGGCGGAGATCCGCTCCCCGGCGTCCGAGTGGGACAGCGCGGCGCGGACGGCCGCCCACGGGCTCGCGCCGCCGCGGGTGCTCAGGCACACGGGGACGGCGTCCGCCAGGAGGGTGCCGAGCGGCGCACGGAGGATGCCGTCCTCGTCCGGGAGCACCGTCACGGAGACGGCGGCGGCGGCCAGGAACGCACGGTCCTCCGCGGTGACCGGGTCGGTGAGCACGAGGCGGTGGCGGACGCGGCCCAGGGCGGCGACGTCCAG
The DNA here is from genome assembly GCF_023155805.1 of Micrococcus lacusdianchii. GTDB lineage: Bacteria > Actinomycetota > Actinomycetes > Actinomycetales > Micrococcaceae > Micrococcus > Micrococcus lacusdianchii. Next base: position 74,892 of record NZ_JAKNUW010000003.1, read on the forward strand.
CTCCTCGGCGGCCGCGCGCAGGGCCGCCAGGGCGTCCCGCTGGGCCTCGGCACGGGCGGTCTCGTCCGCGCCGGCCGGGGGCACGAGGTACACCTGCTCCCCCACGCGCGTGGAGGCGACCACGAGGGCCGCGAGGGCCGGGCGCTCGGTCTCCCCCGCGGCGAGCCACACGCCGGCCGCCTCCGGGTCCACGGTCTCAGCGGCGCGGTAGACCACGGCCTGCACGGCGGCGGGGCCGTCCGCCCGGGTCTGCGCGGTGGACCGGCCCGGCTCGGCCAGGACGGTCACCACGGCCGTGCCCCGCCCGACGGCGGCGCGCGCCTCGGCGGGGCGGGCGCACGGCTCCACGAAGGCGGGGGCCACCACGGCCCCCGCGAGGTCGATGCGCGGGGCGGCGGCGTCGACCACGGTCTGGGCCGAGGCGTCCTCCCCGAGCCAGGCCACGACCCCGTCCGCCACGAGCAGGGCGGTGGCGTAGGGGTCGGTGACGGAGTGGACGACGGCGCTGTGCAGGAGGGTCATGGTCACCGCTCCACCCTAGTCCCCGCCGGTGTCACGCCTCGGGTTCGGCCGCCGCCGCGGGCAGCGAGGTGGCCACCACGCCGCGGGCCACCAGCCCGGCCGCGCGGCGGCAGTTCCGGGAGCGGTGGGCGTCCCCGGGCACCTGGGCGATCTGGTCGAGCACGTCGATCACCTGACGGGCCCAGCGCACGAAGTCCCCGGCGGCCAGGTCGGCGCCCTGCAGGGTCTCCCGCAGGGTCCCCCCGCGCACCCAGCGGTGCACGGGTCCCACGAGCCCGAGGTCGGTGGGCGGGGTGGGCTCGATCCGGGCGGCGGCCTCGTCCGCGCGCAGCCGCTCCTCGAGCTCCTCGACGGCTTCGGCCACCCGCTGGAGTCGGGCGTTGGGCATGGCCACCGGCAGGCCCCGGGACTCGCCCTTGCCCTGGTACACGAGCAGCGCGGCCACACACGCCCAGTCCTCGGGGCCCAGGTGCGCGGTGGCCGGGTCGTGCAGCACCAGCGAGGTCAACAGGTCCCGTTCCCCGTACACGCGGCGCAGCGTCTGCCCCCGATCCGAGAGCGCCTCGGCGGGCACGTCCGGATCCGGCCCCACGTACCCGTACCGGTTCAGCAGGTCCACCACGCGGTCGAACGTGCGGGCGATGGTGTTGGTCCGTCCGGCGATCCGCTCGCGCAGGAGCCCCACCTCCCGGCGCATGCCCCACCAGCGCTCGCCCCACCGGGCGTGGTCCTCCCGGTCCGGGCACGCGTGGCACGGATGGGCCTGCAGTCGACGGCGCAGCTCCTCCAGGCGCGGGGAGTCCTCCTCCTCCCGCAGCCGGAAGCCGGTCCCCCGCCGGGTGCCGCCGGTGGGCGGACGGTGGGTGCGCACGGCCTCGCGCATGCGTGCGGCCACGTCCTTGCGCTGGGACGGGGTCTTCACCTGGACGGTCTGGCCCAGGTCGGCGCCGGCCACCGGCTCCACGGGGGCGGCGAGGTCGTCGAGGGTGATGCGGCGCAGCTGCGCGGAGTCCGTCACCACCCCGACGCGCGGGTTCTGCGGGTTGCCGGCCGGCATCACGACGACGGCCCGCCCGAGGCGGCGGCCGGCGTCGAGCTCGATGACGTCCCCCACGGCGAGGTCCGCGAGGGACTCCTTCACAGCGGCGATGTGCGCGCGCCGACGACCCTGCGAGCCGGACTTCTCCGCGGAGGCCACCTCCTTGCGCAGGGCGAGGTACTCGGCGAAGTCGCCGCGGTCGCACGCCATGGCCGCCTCGTACTTCTCCAGGGTGCCCTGCTTGGCGCGCACCTCTCGGGCCAGGCCCACGACCGAGCGGTCCGCCTGGAACTGGGCGAAGGAGGACTCCAGGATCCCGCGGGCACGCTCGGCTCCCACCTGCGCCAGCAGGTTCACGGACATGTTGTAGGTGGGCCGGAAGGACGACTTCAGCGGATACGTGCGGCGCGAGGCGAGACCGGCCACCGCCGCGGGGTCCAGGCCGGGGCGCCACATGACCACGGCGTGGCCCTCGACGTCGATCCCGCGGCGGCCCGCACGGCCCGTCAGCTGGGTGTACTCCCCCGGGGTGACGTCCACGTGGGACTCGCCGTTGAACTTGACCAGCTTCTCCAGCACCACGGAGCGGGCCGGCATGTTCACACCCAGGGCCAGGGTCTCGGTGGCGAACACGGCCTTGAGCACACCGGCGGCGAACAGGTCCTCCACCGCCTCCTTGAACGGCGGCAGCATGCCGGCGTGGTGCGCGGCGAAGCCCCGGGAGAGTCCGTCCCGCCACGCCCAGAACCCGAGCACGTCCAGGTCCTCGGCCGGCAGGAGCTGAGCCGCCTCGTCCACGCGCGCCGCGATGGTCCTCTTCTCCTGGGCGGTGGTGAGGTCCAGGCCGGCCCGCAGGCACTGCTCCACCGCACCGTCGCAGCCGGCCCGGGAGAAGATGAACGTGATGCCGGGCAGGAGCCCCTCGCGGTCCAGGACCCGGATCATCTCCGGGCGGGAGGTCAGCAGGCCGGGTCCGCGGCCGTCCCGGTGGTCCCGGCCGCCGCCGGCGGCTGCCAGGGAGGCGCCGGTGCCGCGGTCCCGGTCCCAGCCGGAGGCGCGCCCGGCGTCGGGACGGGCGTCCCGGCCTCCACGGCCACGGGCGCCGCCGCGGCCACGGTCCCGGCCCGCGGAACGCCCCCCGCGGCCCTTCGCGCCGCTGCGTCCGCCCTCGTCCCGGCGGCCCCGGCCGGGCCGCCCCCAGTCGGGGCGCTGTCCGCCGCGCTCGGCGTCGCGCGCGAGGCGCTCCAGCTCCGGGTTGAGCAGCGGCGTGCCGTCGGCGTCGGCGGTGTCCTCGAAGGCGACGTCCTCGGCGAACAGGTCGTACAGGCGCCCGCCGGCCATGACGTGCTGCCACAGCGGCACGGGGCGATGCTCGGAGACCACCACGGTGGTGGCCCCGCGCACGGTGTCCAGCCAGGAGCCGAACTCCTCCGCGTTGGACACCGTGGCGGACAGGGAGATCAGCTGCACGTGCTCGGGCAGGTGGATGATGACCTCCTCCCACACCGGGCCGCGGAACCGGTCGGCGAGGTAGTGCACCTCGTCCATCACCACGTAGCCCAGGTCCGTGAGGGCCTCGGAGTCCGCGTAGAGCATGTTCCGCAGGACCTCGGTGGTCATCACCACCACGGGCGCGTCCGCGTTCACGGACGTGTCACCCGTCAGCAGGCCGACGTTCTCCGCCCCGTGCACGCGCCCCAGGTCCAGGAACTTCTGGTTCGAGAGCGCCTTGATGGGCGTGGTGTAGAACGCCTTGCGCCCTCGGGCCAGCGCGAGGTGGACGGCGAACTCCCCCACCACGGTCTTGCCCGCGCCCGTGGGCGCGGCCACGAGCACGCCGTGGCCGTCCTCGACCTCCCGACAGGCCTCGCGCTGGAACTCGTCCAGCGGGAAGTCCAGCCGCGCGGCGAACGCGGCCAGCTCGGACCCGGCGTGGTGGCGCTCGCGGCGGGCCTGGGCGTAGCGCTCGGCGGGGCTCAGGCGCGGCTCCTCGGGCGGGCCGGCGAGGGTGTCGGTCGAGGGGTGGGGGGACATGAGCCCAGCGTACGGGCGCGGCGGACAGCACAGGGCCCGGACGCACCGCGCCCCGCTCCGGGCGAACGGAGCGGGGCGCGGACGCGACGACGGCGGTGGCCGCCGGGCGTCAGATCTCGTGCAGGGGCCGGGGGCCGGCGGCGATCTCCGCCTCGAGGTCGACCTCGTGTTTGGCGGCCTTCCGGGCACGCCGCCGGTCGTTGAGCCAGCACAGCAGGATGGCGACGGCGAAGAGCAGGAACAGGGGCGCCGCGAGATAGAACATGGTGATCGCGTCGCCGCCGGGGGCGGCCAGCGCGGCGATCAGGGCGATGACGAACACGGTGATGCGCCAGTGCTTCATGATCGTGGCGGCCGGCAGCAGGCCCAGCATGTTCAGTCCCACCAGGACCACCGGCAGCAGCATCGAGACGCCGAACGCGAGGAACAGGCGCAGCAGGAAGTCGATGTAGGTCTGCGCGTCGGGGAAGTTCGCGAAGCCCTCCGGGGTGAAGCCGATGAAGAACAGCACCGCCTGGGGCATCACGAGCCAGCCCAGGGCCACGCCCAGCAGGAACAGGGGCACCGCGGCGGCCAGGAACATCACGGCGTACTTCTTCTCCGTGCGCTTCAGGCCGGGCGCCACGAAGGCCCAGGCCTGGTAGAGCCAGATCGGGCTGGAGACGACGACCCCGATGAACAGCGCCACCTTGAGCATCATGTCGAAGGGCGACGCGATGGTGGTGAAGGAGACCGCCGCGAGGGCGCCGGCGTCGGCCGCCGCACGGACCGGCTCGGTCAGGGCCGCCATGAGCGGCTGGTACAGGAAGAACCCCCCGACCGCGCCGAGGGCGATGGCGAGCAGCGACTTGACGATCCGGTTGCGCAGCTCCGAGAGGTGCTCGCGCAGCGGCATCTCCCCGTTCGGGTTCTTCGCGCGCCGGCTGCCGCGCCGCCGCCGGCGCGCCGTCTCCTCCACGGTGGTCATGGGGTCGGTCTCCCGGGCGTCAGCGGACGTCGCGGTCGTCGCGCTCGACGACGCGGCCCTCCACCGGCTCGACCGGCTCAGCGGGGCGGGAGCCGGCGCCCGAGGTGTCGACGTCGGCCGTGCGCTCCTTGTCCTCGGTGCGCATCTGCTTCACCTCCGAGGAGAAGATGCGCATGGACTGGCCGAGGTTGCGGGCCATGGAGGGCAGCTTCGGCGCCGCGAAGAGCAGCACCACGAGCACGATGATGATGACGAGCTGCCATCCGTTCAGTCCAGCGAACATGGGTGGTCCTTTCGATGGGGGTCCTGCGGTCTAGGCTACCGCGCCGCGGGCCAGACGGGCGGCCCGGCCCAGGCGCGCGGCGACGGCGTCGCGGAGGTCCGCGGGCTCGAGCACCTCGACGCGTCCGCCGTGACGGGCGGCCAGGGCGACGGCGGCCTCCTCGTCCAGCAGCGTCAGCCGGGTCAGGGCAGTGCCGTCGTCGAGCGTGGCGGCCGCCGTGGGGCGGTAGGCCTCGGCGGCGTCGCGGACGGCGTGGTCCCAGCGCACCAGCGCGGAGACCCCCTCCCCCTCGGGATGCAGTCGCCAGCGGCCCGGACGGGCCCGGGTCCGGAACGTCTCCCCCGTGCGACGGACCGCGCCCACCCGGTCCACGCGGAAGACGCGCAGCCCCTCGGCGCGGCGGCACCAGGCCTGCAGGTACAGGCGGGTGCGCTCCTGCACCACGGCGAGCGGCTCCACGTCCCGCTCGGTCACCTGGTCCGTGCGCACCCCGTGGTATCGCAGGCGCAGCACTGCGCGCTCGGCGATGGCCGCCAGCAGCGCCCGCACCGTCTCCGGGTCCACGGCCACGTCCCAGTGGGCGACGACGGCGCCCCCGTCCGCGGTCGGCCCGCCCTCCCCGGTCGAGGCCGCGGGGGCGTCGTCGGCCACGTCCTGGCCGGCGTCCACCAGGCAGGCCCGGATCCGACGCTGGGCGGAGCGGGCGGCGTCGCGGTCGGCGTCGGTCAGGACGGTCATCTCGGCCACCGTCTGCAGGGTGGCCACCAGGGTGTGGGCCTCCGGCAGGGTCAGCCGCACGGGGCCGGCGAGCTCCGCGGCCTGGTGGACGTACACCCGCCCGTCGGCCTCGTCCACGTCGAACTGGAACCCGGGGAATTCGCGTTCGGGCATGCCGCAGTAGCGCAGCACCTCCAGGTCCCGGCCCAGGTCCGCCTCGGCCACGCCGAGCCGCTCCCGCAGCTCCGCACGGTCGATGCCCTCGGCGCGGTTGGCCAGACCCACGATGTCCAGGAGCCGGCCGACGAGGTCCTCGCTCGAGGTGCGCACGCGGCGCCGGACCGGCGCGGTGAGGCGCACGCCGGCCCACGCGGGGTCGGCGCTCCCGGCATGCAGGTCCGCGGCCGCGGTGAGGGCCTCCGCCAGGCGCCGGGCGGGGTCGGGCTCCGAGACGGGGAACAGCGCGTGCCCGGCGGCCGTGGCGGCCTCGGCGACCACCCCGTCCTCGGTGCGGCCCATCGCGGACTCCCACAGCTCCCAGCCCTCCCCCGGCGCGGGTCCGTCGGCCGGGCGCGGATCCACCGGGCGGCCGGCCACCCGGAACCCCTGACCTCGCCCGGGGGCCAGCCACACGCGGACGGTCTCGGCCTCGGCACGTCCGGCCAGGCGGGCGCGCAGCGCGGCGTGGTCGTGATCGGCGGGACGTCGGGGGGCGCTGCGGGCGGCCGCGGTGGGCGCCTGCTCGAGGACCACGGGGTCGGACTCGAGGCGGGAGAGCCGGAACGAGCGCTCGGCCCCCCGGTCCACGTCCCACCCGGTGAGGTACCACCGGCCGCGCACGAGCGTGAGCAGCCACGTCCGCACGGTGCGCTCGGTCAGGGCGCCGGCGGCGTCCCGGTAGGCGAAGCGCACGAGGGCCTGCTCGGCGGCCGCCTCCGTCAGCGCCTCGAGGCGGGGGTCGGCGCGGGGCATGACCGTGTGGTAGCCCTCGAGCTCGTCCTGGCCCGAGAGCTCGCCGGGGTGCAGGAGCACCCCCACGGCGCGGACCACCTCGTCCCGCAGCGGCGAGTCCCCCCAGAGCCGGCGGGCGCGCACGAGGGCGCGGCGCTCGTCGAGGGTGAGGTCCAGGTCCTTCAGCAGGAGGGAGTCGCGGTCCACCCGGTAGCGGGGGCCGTCGTCGTCCGCATCCTCGCCGCCGACCACGGTGAGCGGGACCCCGACGGCGCGCAGCGCGCGGCGGTCACGCTGGAAGAGCTTCTCGAACGCGCCGTCGCCCAGCCCCTCGTAGCCGACGACGAGCCGCCGGATCTGCTCCCGGGCGTAGCCGCGCGGCTCGTGGAGGAGCAGCCACAGGAGGGAGATGATCCGTTCGGCGGGCTCATCCGCGGAGCGGGGCCGGGCGACGGTCATGCCGCGTCCCGGGTCAGTCGACCGAGACCAGGTCGCACACGAAGATCAGGGTCTCGTTCGGCCCGATCGCCGAGCCGGCGCCCTGCGCCCCGTAGCCCAGGTGCGGCGGGATCTCGAGGCGGCGGCGGCCGCCCACCTTCATCCCGAGCAGGCCCTGGTCCCAGCCGGCGATCACCTGGCCGACGCCCACCGTCAGCGGCAGCGGGGTGCCGCGGTTCCACGAGGCGTCGAACTCCTCGCCGGTGGACCAGGCCACACCCACGTAGTGGACCTGGACGCGGGAGCCGCGTTCCACGGCGGGGCCGGAGCCCTCGATCAGGTCCTCGACGACGAGCTCCTCGGGCGGGGTGTCGCCGGGGAAGTCGATCTCGGGCTTGGTGCGGTCGTAGTCGCGCTGTCCGAAGGACATGGTGTCTCCTCCTGGGGTCGGGGTGGGTGGGTCAGTTCTGGGGAGCCGGGGCCTGGGCGTCGAGGATGTCGACGACGAAGAGCAGGTCCTCGTTCTTCAGGTCCCCCGTCGGTGTGCCCTGCTCGCCGTAGGCCTGCTCGGAGGGGATCGAGATCAGCACGCGGGAGCCGACCTTCTGGCCCTCGAGGCCCTCGGACCAGCCCGCGATCACGCCGGAGAGCGGGAACGTCGTCGGGGCGCCGCGCTCCCACGACGAGTCGAAGGTGGACCCGTCGGACCACGTCACGCCCGTGTAATGCACGGTCACGGTGTCCTCGACCGTGACCTCGCGGCCCTCACCCTGGATGAGCGGCTGGACGACCAGCGCCTCGGGGGCCTCGCCCTCGGGCGTCGCGATGACGGGGCGGTCGTCCTGGACGGTGACCTCCGGCAGGCGCTCGTCGCGCTCGGCGACCTCCTCGCCCTGGGCCACGGTGGGCAGCCGCTCGGCGACCGAGTAGACGAACAGCTGGGCCGGCACGTTGGTGGTCGACGCCGACGCGCCCTCCGAGGCCGACGGCGCGGCCGGGGCGGGGATCTCCTGGGACGGCACGTAGGCGGCGATCTGCCCGCCCACGCCCACGCCCGTGAGCAGCTCGTACATCTCCGGGTTCGCCTGCTTCAGCTGGTCGTCCAGGATGACGGTCTGCGGGTCCTGCGTGAACGACTCCGCCTGGACGTCGCCCGTGGTCGGATCCGCGGTCAGGAAGTGCAGCCGGGCGATCGAGCCGTGGTCCAGCGTCGGCTCCTCGCCGGCGTCCAGGACGCGGGTGGTCGTCTGATCGGTCTCGACCCCGCCGCCCACGTCCACGCTCGGCGTGCCGTCCTCCGCGACGGTGAGGGAGACCCCCTCCAGGGCCGCCGGATCGCCCTGGCCGGCGCCCTCGGTCGCGGCGGACGACTGCTCGGGCGCGGTCGAGGACGACGCCCCCTCGCCCGCCGAGGACGAGGCGCCCTCCTCGGACCCGCCGGCGCTGCACGCGGTGGCCAGCAGCAGGCCGGCCACGCCGAGGGTCAGGGCGGTCAGGGGACGGCGACGGCGGGGCACGGCCGTCGCGGAGGAGGCGATCGAGGTCATGGCGCCCACCCTACCGACGCTGTCTGGACGTCGCCTCAGCCCACGCGCGCGAAGAGCGCGTCCACGGCGTCGAGGGCGGTGTCGAACGGGTCCTTGAGGCTGATCGTGTGCAGGGGATGGTCGGTGAGCTTCAGCGTGGTCCAGTCCACCGCGTAGTCCATCCCGCGCTCGCGGGCCCGGGCGATGAACTCCGCCCGCACCGCCGCGCGCGTGGTCGTCGGGGCGGCGTCGACGGCGGCCGCGACCGCGCCGTCGGCGAGGATCCGGCGCACGGCGCCGCGCTCCCGCAGCATCGCGAAGAGCCCCTGGCCGGGGGCGATGTCGTGGAAGGCCAGGTCCAGCTGCGCGATCCGGGGGGCCGACCAGTCGAGACCGTCGCGCTCGCGGAACCGCTCGAGCAGGCGCAGCTTGACCGCCCAGTCGATCGTGTCCTCGATCGGGCCGAAGTCCTGCGACCGGACGGCGTCGAGCACGGTGCCCCACAGGTCCAGCACCTCGGCCACCCGCTCGTGGTGCGCGCCCTCGGCGTCGACGAACCGGTGCGCCGCCTCGAGGTAGTGGCTCTGCAGGTCCAGGGCGCTGGCCTCGCCCTCGCGCAGGGCGATCCGGGCGGTGCCCGTGAGGTCGTGCGAGACCTGCCGCACGGCCAGCGTCGGGTGGGTGACGCGGTGGTCGCCCAGCGGGAAGCCCGCCTCGATCATGCGCAGCATCAGGTCCGTGGCCCCGAAGCGCAGCAGGTGCGTGGGCTCGGAGAGGTTGGTGTCCCCCACGATCACGTGCAGGCGCCGGTACAGGGAGGCGTCCGCGTGCGGCTCGTCGCGGGTGTTGATGATGGGGCGGGACCGCGTGGTGGAGGAGGACACGCCCTCCTGGACGAAGTCGGCGCGCTGGGAGAACGCGAAGTGCGCCTCCCCCGTGCCCTCGGGCCACGTCCCCGCCGGCACCACGCGCCCGGCGCCGACCAGGATCTGCCGGGAGACCAGGAACGGCACGAGCGCCTCGGTGAGGCGGCGGTACTCCGTGCGGCGGCGCAGCAGGTAGTTCTCATGGGAGCCGTACGAGCTGCCGGAGGAGTCGGCGTTGTTGCGGTAGAGGTGCAGGGACCCGCCGATCCCGTCCGCGGCCAGGGCGGCCTCGGCCCGGCCGAGCAGGTCCTGCAGGATCCGGTCGCCAGCGGCGTCGGAGGCGATCAGCTCGTCCAGCGTGGAGCACTCGGCGGTGGCGTACTCCGGGTGCGAGCCCACGTCCAGGTACAGGCGGGAGCCGTTGGAGACGAACACGTTGGACGAGCGGCCCCACTCGAGCACGGGACGGAAGAGGTAGCGCACCACCTCCTCGGCGCTCAGGGGCCGGGCGGACGGGTTCCAGTGCTGGACCCCGTACTCCGTCTCCAGGCCCATGATCCGCCGGGCCTCGGCGGTCACTGGCCGCCCTTCTGGACGAAGCCCTTGACGAACTCCTCGGCGTTGGTCTCCAGCACCGCGTCGATCTCGTCCAGGAGCCCGTCCAGGCCGGTGTCCTGCGTCTGGGGCCTGACCTGGGCCTGGCCGGCGACGGCCGCGTCGTCGTCGCCGGCGGGACGGGGGCGGATCTGCTCCTGGGACATGATGCTCCTCCTGGGGTCGGGACGGGCCGTGGGGGCCCGGTGCTCCCCTCGACCCTACGCCGAGCCGGTCCCCGGGGTGCCAGGATGGGGCCATGCGACTGTGGACCCTGCACCCGAGGCACCTCGACCGCCAGGGCCTGACCGGTGCGTGGCGGGAGGCGCTGCTGGCCCAGGCCGCCCTCGCGCGCCGTACGCGGGGCTATCGGAACCACCCCCAGCTCGAGCGGTTCCGGGACCACGGGGACCCGGCGGCGGCGATCGGCGCGTTCCTGTCCGGAATCGCCCTCGAGGCGACCGCCCGCGGGTACCGGTTCGACGTCTCCCGCATCGACCGGCCCCTGGACACCGCGCCCGACGCAGACGGGGTCCCCGGCGAACTGGTCCTGCCCTTCCGTCTGGCTCCGATCCCGGCGACCACCGGCCAGCGGGACCACGAGTGGGCCCGCCTGAGGGCCAAGCTCGCCGACCGCAGCCCGGAGTGGCTGGCCCGCTGGGAGCACGTGGCGGTCCCGGACCTCCACCCCCTGTTCGAGCTCGAGGAGGGTCCCGTGGCCTCCTGGGAGCGGGTCTGACCGCAGCGCCTCCCCTGACCTGGGCGGACACGCCCGCCGCGTGCTTGGATGGCCGCATGATCCGCCACGAGAGCATCGAGGGATACCTGCAGCGCCTGGCCTCCGGGGACCCGACGCCCGGCGGGGGCGCCACGGGGGCGCTCGCCGTCGCCGAGGGAGCCGGCCTGGTCTCCATGGCCGCCCACTACTCGGACCGCGACGACGTGTCCCGGCGCTGCGGGGAGCTCATCCGGGACTGCCTCGCGGTGGCCGACGAGGACGAGCGGGGCTTCGGAGCGGTCGCCGAGGCCTTCGGCCTGCCCACGGGCACCGATCGGCAGCGCGCGGACCGGTCGAGGGCCATCCAGGAGGCCCTCGCCGAGGCGGTCCGCCCGCCCGAGGCGATCGTAGACGCCGCCGGACGGCTCCTGGACGCCGTCGAGGAGGTCCTCACGGACGGCAACCCGAACACCCTCTCCGACGTCGGCACGGCGCTCGGGTGCGCTCGCGCGGGGCTGACCGCCGCCGTCGTGACCCTGCTGACGAACCTGGCCCCGCTGAAGGACGACGCGCTCGGCGCCGAGCTCACCGCGGGGATCGAGCGCGCCGATCGGCTCACCGCCCGCGCCGACGCGCTGATCGCCGACGTGCGGCGCCGCCTGGCCGGCTGACCGGCCCGAGCGGTCAGTCCCGGCGCAGCAGCGGCACGAGGGTCGCAGCGAGCTCCTGCGCCGAGGGGTCCTCGCCGGACCCGACCCACCAGTCGGGAAGGTCCTCAGCCGCGCCCACGAGGGGCTCACCGAGGTGCAGCCGGTGGATGCGTCCGTCCTCTCCCCCGGCGCGCAGGAGCACCGACTCCCAGGCCGCGCCGGCCACGAGGTCCCCGTGGCGGCGCACCAGGTTGCCCCGCGTCCACGCCCGGGTGCTCGCCGGCGGGGTCCCGACGGCGGCCGCGACCTCCTCCTCCGACGCCAGCACGCGCAGGGCGCCGGCGGCCACGAGGCGGGCGTGCAGCGACTTCGCCGGGCGCAGGTCCGCGTACTGCAGGTCAACCATGGCCAGGCGCGGGTCGTCCCAGCCGAGGCCGCCCCGAGAGCGCATGCCCTCGAGGACGCGCAGCTTCGCGGCCCAGTCGGCGCGGTCCGCCAGGGACAGCGGGTCCTCGGCGGCGTCGGCCAGGTCCTGACCCCACGCCGCGACCACGTCCGCGGTCTCGGTGTCGGTGACGCCGAAGCGCGCGCAGTGCTCCGCCGCGGCGCGGTGGTAGGCGCCCAGGATCTCGAGCCCGGACATCTCCGTCCGGCGCGTGCCGTCGTCGTCGGTCGCCCATACGGGGACGCGCACCCGGAGCGTGGAATCGTGGCTGATGGCCTGGAGCGCGGCCACGGGGTCGGCCAGGCGCAGCCGCGGAGCGGTGCCCGCCTCCGCCAGCGCCAGGACGAGCGACGTCATCCCCAGGCGCAGCCACGTGGCGTGCTGGCTCAGGGTGGCGTCGCCGATGATCACGTGCAGGCGCCGGTAGGCGTGCGCGCTGGCGTGCGGCTCGTCGCGGGTGTTCACGATCGGCCGTCGGACGGTGGTCTCCAGGCCCACCTGCTCCTCGAAGAAGTCCGCGCGCTGGGAGAGCTGGAACCCGGCCCGCTTCCCCTCGGGGCCCAGGCCCACGCGCCCGGCGCCCACGAGCACCTGCCGGGCCGCGAAGAACGGCAGCAGCACCGCGGTCAGCTCCTCGAAGTCGAGGGCGCGCGCCACGAGGTAGTTCTCGTGGGTGCCGTACGAGCGGCCCTTGCCGTCCGTGTTGTTCTTGTACACCAGCACCTCGGGGGCGCCCTCGGCGGCGCCGATGTGCTCGGCGGCGGCCTGGGCGATCCGGTCCCCCGCCGCGTCCCACACCATGGCCTCGCGCGGGGAGGCGGTCTCCGGCGAGGAGTACTCCGGGTGGGCGTGGTCCACGTACCAGCGCGCTCCGTTGGGCAGCACGGTGGACAGCAGCAGGTGGACCGGCTCGCCGTCCGGGCCCACGAGGGCCTGGTCCGTGAGCTGCGAGGGGTGGGCCGCCGAGCGGGGCATGCGCCAGCCGCGGGCGTCCACGAGCGGGGACTCCCCCGCGTAGTCCCACTCCGTGCCCGCCACGGCGCCGCCGCCGTGGGTCACCAGGTCCGCGTACGCGTTGACCAGCTCCACCGAGAGCACGCTGTGGTGCGCCCCCGGGTTGGCGGGCGCGTGGATCCCGAACTCGGTCTCGGTGCCCATGACGCGGTGCACGCCCCAGCCGGCGGCGTCCCGGCCGAGCGGCGGCGCGGTCACGTCCACCGGGAACAGCCGGCGCTGGCCGTCGAAGGCGGGGGTGCCCGCCGCCGTCGTGCCGGCCCCCTCCGCGTCCGGTCCCCCGATCCCGCCGGGGAGCCGCCCCGGGGCGCTCATGCGCCGGCCCCCGCGCCGCCGGGCAGCATGCGCAGCCCGGCCAGGCGCGGCCCGCGCCAGCCGGAGGTGCGGGCCCACTCCCCCGGCGCCACGGTGGACAGCAGGTCGGCCTGGTCCCCGAGCACCGCGTCCACCGCGTCGAGCAGGTGGCCCTGGCGCAGGCCACGGGCGTCGTCGGCGAGGTCCGCGGCCAGCAGGTCGCGCACGGCGGAGCGCTTGGCGCGGTCCACCACGTCCGCCACGACGGCGCCCGAGACCAGGTCCGCCAGGTGCAGTGTGTGCGCCGCGCCCGTGACGTCCGTGAGCTCGGCCAGCGCGGTGCGGGGCGAGCGCTCGTACAGGGCCGTCACGGCCGCCGCGATCAGGTCCTCGCGAGCCTGCTCGGCGTCGCCGGCGGCGGCCACCTCGTCCGCGTGCAGCGGGACGTCGTCCGTGAGGTGGCGGGCCATGATGTCCACCGCACCGCGCGCGTCCGGCCGGTCCACGCGGATCTTCACGTCGAGCCGCCCCGGGCGCAGCACGGCCGGGTCGATCATGTCCTCGCGGTTGGACGCGCCGATCACGATCACGTTGTCGAGGGACTCGACGCCGTCGATCTCGGCCAGCAGCTGGGGAACGATCGTCGTCTCCACGTCCGAGGACACCCCCGAGCCGCGCGTGCGGAACAGGGACTCCATCTCGTCGAAGAACACCACCACGGGGAAGCCGGCGGCGGCGCGCTCGCGGGCGCGGTCGAAGATGATCCGGATCTGCCGCTCGGTCTCGCCGACGTACTTGTTCAGCAGCTCAGGTCCCTTGATGTTGAGGAAGAAGGACCGGGAGCCGTCCGCGGAGCGCGCGGACAGGGCGTTGGCCACGGCCTTGGCGAGCATGGTCTTGCCCGTGCCGGGCGGGCCGTAGAGCATGATGCCCTTCGGCGCGCGCAGCCCGTGCTCGCGGTACACCTCGGGGTGCAGGAACGGGATCTCCACGGCCTCGCGGATGCGCTCGATCTGGGGGCCGAGGCCGCCGATGTCCTCGAACGTCACGTCCGGGACCTCCTCGAGGAGGACGTCGTCCACCTCGGAGAGCTCCACGTGGCGCACGGCCCACTCGATCCGCGGGTCCACCGTGACGGCGTCCCCGTGGCGCAGCGGCACGCCCTCGAGGGCCGGTGCGCGGCGCACCAGGCGCTCCTCGTCCGCCGTGCCGGCCAACACGAGGTCGCCGGTGTCCAGGACCTCCTTGACGCGCAGCAGCTGGCCTGCGGGGCTGGGGTCCGCGATCCCGACGACGGTGCTCGACTCGTCCAGCAGCACCTCGGCGCCCGGGGTCAGGCGCGCGGGCTCGAGCAGCGGTGACACGCCCACCCGCAGGCGCCGGCCGTTCTGGACGACGTCCGCGCCGCCGCGCACGACGGCGCCCGTCTCCACGCCCTCGGCGGGTTCGCGCGGGGCCAGGACCGCCTCGAGCCGGGCGAACGTGAAGGGCGGCTTCGTGGTGGCGTCGAGGGCCTCCTTGAGGGTGGTGATCTCCCCGCGGGTCGCCTCGAGCAGCTCGACCATGCGCCTGTTGTTGCGGGCGGCCGTCTCCAGCTGGGCCTTCGCCTCGCGGCGACGCTCCGAGAGCTGGGCGCCGTGCCGCTGGGCGGCGTCGAGCTGGTGCTGCAGGCGCTCGGCGCGGGCCTGCTCCTGGCGCAGCAGCTCGCGCGCCTCCTCGAGGCGGCGCCGCAGGGCGGACTCGTCCGGGCCGGCGGGACGGGCGGGGTGCTCGGTCATGCTGCTCCTGTCATCGGCTCTGGCCGTCGGCGTCCTGCCCCACCGTGCGGGGGTCCACGCCCTCCTGGGCGGCGCGGGCACGCCGGGCCTGGAGGCGCGCCTCCTTGGCCGCCTTGCGGGCCTTCTTGTCCGTCACGGGGCGCTCGCCGAGGGCCTGCGGGGTCCAGCGGGACTCGTCCGAGGGCTGCCAGGCCTCCACGTCCTCGGGTTTGAACTCGGACACCTTGGAGCGCTTCTTCAGCAGCAGGGCCTCCTCGCCGGTGGCCAGGCGGCGCGCGGTGAGCAGGAAGCCGGTGTGGGCCACCATGCGGTGGTCCGGGCGGACGGCCAGCCCGTCGAGGTGCCAGCCGCGCACGAGGGTCTCGTTGGCCTCCACCTGGGTGAACTTCCCGGAGTCCCGGATGGCCTCGGCCACGCGGGAGAGCTGCGTGGCGGTGGCGACGTAGTTCAGCCACACCCCGCCCGGGGCGAGGACCGTGGCCACGGCGTCGAGGCACTCCCACGGCGCGAGCATGTCCAAGACCACGCGGTCCACGGAGTGCGGGGCGTGGACCGTGAGCATCTCCTCCTGGGCGTCGCCGAGGTGGACGGACCACGCGGGGTGCTCGCCGCCGAAGAAGGACTCGACGTTGCCGCGCGCCACCTCGGCGAACTCCGCGCGGCGCTCGTAGGAGTGCAGCCGGCCGTGGTCCCCCACGGCGCGCAGCAGGGACATGGACAGCGCGCCGGAGCCCACGCCGGCCTCGACGACGACGGCCCCAGGGAAGATGTCCGCCTGCTGCACGATCTGTCCGGCGTCCTTGGGGTACACCACCGTGGCGCCGCGCGGCATGGAGAGCACGAAGTCGTTCAGCAGCGGGCGCAGCACCTGGTAGTCGTGACCCGAGGAGTTCTGCACCACGACCCCCTCGGGGCCGCCGATCAGGTCGTCGTGGCGCAGCACGCCCTGGTAGCTGTGGAACTCGCCGCCGGGCAGCAGGGTGATGGTGTTGAGCCGGCCCTTGGCGTCCTTGATCTGCACGCGCTGGCCCGCGCGCAGCGGACCGCGTCGGGCCGTCACGCCCGCGGGGACGTCCTGTGCAGTCACGCCCGCGGGGACGTCTCGCGCGCCGGACTCGTCAAGGGTGGGGGACGCGGGGGCGTCGGTCATGCTCGGTGCTCCTGGGGGTCGGTGGGCCGCGTGTCGGTGAGCGCGGTGAGGAGGGTCTCGCGGGGCAGCACGCCGCGCACGGTGCCGTGCGCGTCGGTGAGCACCCACACGGGGGTGTCGGTGAGGGGCGATGCACCGGGGCGGCCGTCCAGGGCGGCGAGGGCGGCGACGAGGTCGCCGCCGGCGGCGGGGAGCGCGTCGGCGTCGAGGATGGCCTCGGGTCCGACCGCACGGCACACGGCGGTCACGGGCGTGGTGGCGGCGTCCGCCGGCTCGAGAGCCTGGACCGCGGTGAGGTCGACGACGCCGCGGGGCCGGCCGGCGCCGTCGACGGCGACCCGGGCGGCGGACGCGTCCCCGACGGCGAGGGCCTCGGCCACGGACGCCGCCAGGGGCACCGCGACGGCGGGCAGGCGCAGGGCGTCCAGGCGGACCCGCTCGAGGCGTCGCCCCCACCGCCCGCGCTCGACGGCCTCGGAGGCCCCGCGCCACAGGGTGAGGGCCACCCACACCAGCAGCACGGTCATCACGAGGCCGGGCCGCTCGCCGCGGACCAGGGGTCCCACGAGGACGGCGAGCACGAGGCCGACGGCGACCGCCCGGCCGGCCCAGCCCGCGGCGGCCACGCCGCGGTCACGGGAGCCGGTGGCGGCCCACACGGCCGACTCGACCATGCGGCCGCCGTCCAGGGGGGCGCCGGGGAGCGCGTTGAACGCGGCGAGCAGGAGGTTGGCCCACACCGTCACGTCCAGGAGCAGCCCGGTGACCCCGCGGGCGCCGAGCGCCTCCGCCGCGCCCCACGCCAGGCCCGCGAGGACGAGGTTGGCCGCGGGCCCGGCCAGGGCGGTGGCCACGGAGCCGCCGGGGCCGGCGTGGGGTCCGCGGAACTGGGTGTGCCCGCCCCACAGGGTGAGCACGATCTCGTGGGGGCGCTGACCGAAGGCCCGCCCCACCACGGCGTGGGCGATCTCGTGGATCAGCACGGACAGGGCGAGGAGGACGGCGTAGGCACCGGCCACGAGCCACGCCCCGGCCCCCAGCTGGGGCAGTGCGCGCTCGACCTGGGGGCCGAACGCGAGGACCACGAACGCCGCCACCAGGGCCCACGCGGGGGCCAGGACCACGGGGGCGCCGGCCACCCTCCCCAGTCGGACGCCGCGGGCGGCGCTCATCCGCGCCCGCCCGGCCGGACGGCGGCGAGGTCGGCGAGCGTGCGTCCGGCGAGGGTGTCCCACTGCACGGTGGCGGCGCCCGAGGCCAGCGGCAGGGCGCTCGGGACGCCGACGGTGGGCAGCCCCGCCGCCATGGCGGCGCCCACCCCCACCGGCGAGTCCTCCACGGCCACGCAGTCCGCGGCCGTGAGACCGGGGAGGAACTCGCCGAGGCGGGCGAGGGCCAGCCGGTACGCCTCGGGGTCGGGCTTGCCGGCCCGCACCTCGTCCCCGGTGACGACGACGCGCAGGGCGCCCGCCGGGGCCTGCTCGGCGAGGACGCGGGCCAGGGGCGCATGGGACATGGTCACGAGGGCGCCGGGCACGTCGGTGTCCGCCTGGGCCGTGAGGAGCTCCAGCGCGCCCGGGCGCCACGGCGGGGCGTCGGCGACGCCGCGGGCCACCTCGCCCATGGTGACCGCGATGATCTCCTCCACCGGGAGGTCGAGGCCCGCCTCCTGGAGTCGGCGCGCGCCCACATCGAGGGGACGGCCGACGAGGGAGGCGGCGAGGCCCTCGGACCAACGGCCGCCGTGCTCTTCCACGAGACGGCGCTGGACGGCGTTCCACAGCGGCTCGGTGTCCACGAGGGTCCCGTCCATGTCCCACAGCACGGCGGCGGGCAGGCGGGGGTGCTCGTCAGAGGCGGACATGCCCCCCATCCTATCGAGCCAGCGGCGGGCCGGGGCGCCGGGGCTGACCCGGCGGCGTGGCCCGCCTAGGGTGACGGGCATGACCGATGCACCCGCCCCGGATCCGCGGGAGCCCCTCGAGGGGCTCCCGGCCGACGACGTCGAGGACCGCCTCGGCGCCCTTCGCGCGCACCTGACGGCCACGGTGCCCGACCTCGAGGCGGGCCGTCGGCCACCCACGGTCCTGCTGGTGGCCTTCGAGGGATGGAACGATGCCGGTGAGGCCGCCACGGGCGCGCTCGCCGCCCTGCGCGCCCAGTGGGACGCCTCCGACGCCGGCCGGGTGTGCGACGGCGAGTACTACGACTACCAGGTGACCCGGCCCGTGGTCCGGCGGGATCCGGACGGACTGGGCGCGTTGCAGTGGCCGGCGCTGGACCTGCACGAGACGCACCTCGACGCCCGCGGCCGGCCCCTCCTGGATGAGCCCGCTCCCGCGGACGGCCTGCGCGTCCTGCTGGCCTCGGGCGTCGAGCCGAACGTGCGCTGGCGGCCCTTCGTGGACGAGCTGCTGACCATGGCCGCCGGCGAGGACGTCGACGCCGTGCTCACCCTCGGCGCGCTGCTGGCGGACGTGCCGCACACCCGGCCGCTGCGCGCGCGGCCCACGTCGCCACTGGTGGACGTGCGCGTCGCGGTCGACGCCGGCCGGCCTGAGTACGAGGGGCCCACCGGGATCGTGGGGGTCGTGGCGGACGAGGCGGCGCGCCGAGGGTTCGCCTCGATCTCCCTGTGGGGCGCGGTCCCCCACTACGTGGCGCAGGCGCCGTCGCCCAAGACCCTGCTGGGTCTCGTGGAGGCGGTCGAGGACCTGCTGCACGTGCCCGTCATGACGCACGAGCTGGCTGACGACGCGCGGGCATGGCAGCGCGGCGTGGACGAGCTCGCCCGCGAGGACCCGGAGGTGGCCGCCTACGTGCGGCAGCTGGAGCGCAGCCAGGACGCGGAGGGGCTCCCCGCGGCGTCGGGCGAGGAGATCGCTCGGGAGTTCGAGCGCTACCTGCGGGGCCGAGGCGGGCGCTGACGCCGCCCGGGAGGGCAGGGCCGACCTCCGGCGGACCGGCTCAGCGCAGGACCAAGCCCAGCAGGGCGTCGGCCACCACGGCGACGTCGAGCGGGTCCTCGCCGGCCCCGTCCGCCGCGCCGACCGGCTCGCCCGAAGCCCACGCGTCGAGCACGCGGAGGGCGGCGGGGGCGTCGAGGTCCTCGGACAGGGCCGCGTGCGCCGCCGCGAGGACGGTGCGGCCGGCGCCCGCGTGCGGCCCGTCGAGGGCGGCGCGCCAGCGGGCCACACGCTCCTGGGCGGCGGCCAGCAGGTCCTCGGACCACTCCCAGTCGGAGCGGTAGTGGCGGTCCAGGATCGCGGCGCGGATGGCCACCGGCTCGACGCCGCGGGCGCGCAGCCGGGAGACGAGCTCGAGGTTCCCGAGGGACTTGGACATCTTCTGCCCGTCCAGGGCGACCATGCCCGAGTGCAGGTAGGTGCGGGCCAGGGGACGCCCGTCGACGGCCGTGGCGTGCGCGGCGGAGAACTCGTGGTGCGGGAAGCGCAGGTCGGATCCGCCGCCCTGCACGGTGAGGGGGGCGGGGAGGTGCTCACGCGCGATCACCGAGCACTCGATGTGCCAGCCCGGTCGGCCTTGACCAAGGGTGCGGCCGTCCCAGGCGGGCTCGCCGTCCCGGTGGACGCGCCACAGCAGCGGGTCGAGCGGGTCGCGCTTGCCCGGCCGGTCGGGGTCGCCGCCGCGCTCGGGGAACACCGCGGCCATCTCGGCCGGGCTCAGGGCGCCGATCGCCCCGAGGCGCCAGCCGCCTCGGGCCTCGGCCGCGCGCACGTCGAAGTACACGTCTCCGTCGGGCTCCCCGTCGCAGCCGGGGACCCGGTACGCGGTGCCGTCCGCGAGCATCGCCTGCACCGCGTCCACCACGAGGCCGATCGCCTCGGTGGCGCCCACGTAGTGGTCCGGCGCGAGCACGTTCAACGCGGCCATGTCCGTGCGGAACAGCTCGGTCTGGTCCTCCGCAAGGGCGCGCCAGTCCACGCCGGTGGCCTCCGCCCGTTCCAGCAGCGGGTCGTCCACGTCCGTGACGTTCTGGGTGTAGGCCACCTCGAGGCCCGCCGCCCGCCAGTAGCGCTGGAGCAGGTCGAACGACACGTACGTGGTGGCATGGCCCAGGTGCGTGGCGTCGTAGGGGGTGATCCCGCAGACGTACAGGGAGGCCCGCTCGGCGTCGTTGCCGGGATGCCGGAGGGACTGGGAGGCCGTGTCGAAGACCCGCAGGCGGTCCGGCTGCACGGGCAGGGCGGCGGGCGCGGGGGTGGACCAGGTCTTCACGGTGCTCCTGTTCTGGGCGTCGGTGGGGCGGGCGGTCGCTGCGACTGCGGGGGTCAGGCGGAGATGAGGCCGGCGCCGAGCAGGGCGTAGAGGCCCAGGCCGAGGGCGATCCGGTACCAGACGAACGGCATGTACGAGTTGGTGGTGATGAACTTCATCAGCCACGCGATCACGGCGAGGCCCACCACGAACGCGATCACCGTGGCCACGGCGGTCTCCCCCATCCCGTAGGGGCCGTCCTGGCCGGGCTCCACGATCACCTGGGCCAGCTTGTAGAGGCCGGAGGCGAAGACCGCGGGCACGGCCAGCAGGAAGGCGTAGCGGGCCGCGGCCTCGCGGGTGTAGCCCATGGCCAGACCCGCGGTGATGGTGCCGCCGGAGCGGGACACGCCGGGGATGAGGGCGAGGGCCTGGGCGAACCCGAAGATGAGGCCGTCCTTCACCGTCAGACGGGTCAGCGGCTTCGTCTGGCGGCCGAGGCGGTCGGCCAGGGCCAGGAGCACGCCGAACACGATCAGCATGGTGGCCGTGATCCACAGCGAGCGGAACTCAGTGTCGATCCAGTCCTCGAGGAGCAGGCCGAGCACACCGATCGGCACGGAGCCGATGATGATCAGCCAGCCCATCCGCACATCCGGGTCGGAGTGCGGGATCCGGCCCGCCACCGCCTGGAACCACCGCCCGATGATCCGGGTGATGTCCTTCCAGAAGTAGATGAGGACCGCCAGCTCGGTGCCGAGCTGGGTGATGGCGGTGAACGCCGCCCCGGGGTCGGCCGCCGAGGGCAGGAACTCGCCCACGATCCGCAGATGCGCGGAGGAGGAGACGGGCAGGAACTCGGTCAGGCCCTGCACGAGGCCCAGGATGATTGCTTCGATCCACGTCACGAGGGGTCACTGTACGTCATGGCCCCGGGCTCCCCCGGGGGCCGTGACGCGCGTCTCGGACATGGCCGCCGGGCCGCTGCGTCGTGGCCCGAGGCGGCGGTCAGGCGCCGCCGGAGAGGTCCTGGTCCTCGTCGTCGAAGAGGTCCAGCGGGGTGACCTCCTCGGTCTCGGCGTAGAGGGCGTCCTCATAGGCCTCGAACGCGTCCGCGACGGCGAAGAACGCGGCCTCGACGGCCGGATCGTCCTCCCCGCGGCGGTTCTGGGCGGCGACGAGGTGCTCGTTGAGGGCGGATGTGAGGGCCTCGAGGGCGGTGCGGGCGTCAGAGCTCATGGGGGCACCGTATCCCGCCCTCCGCTCCCCTGCCAGGGCGGCCGTGCCGGTGCGGCGGACGGGGCTGCGTCTGCCAGCATGGACGCCATGCGTGAGCAGCTCATGTCCTCGACCCTGGACTCGATCACCCGCGGCCAGAAGTGGGAGTACCTCGTCCTCACCGTGGCCCCGCACGAGTCCCTCGGCGATGCCCGCCGCCGCCTCGTCGACCACGCCGAGTACGGCGGATGGGAGCTCCAGCGCTCCGTGCACTACCGGGGCGGCGCCCGCCAGCACTGGATGCGCCGACGGGTCATGCGCGTGGCGTCCACGCTGGACCCGCGCTGAGCACGGGCGGAGGACGACGACGCCGGGGCGCGACGTCGTCGTCCTGTGCTCAGCGCGGCTCGAGCATCCGCTCGAGGACCCGGCAGCCGAAGCGCAGGGCGTCCACGGGGACCCGTTCGTCGATGCCGTGGAACAGGGACGTGAACGCGAGGTCGGGGGGCAGGCGCAGCGGGCTGAACCCGTAGCCGGTGATGCCGAGCCGGGCCAGGGACTTGTTGTCCGTGCCCCCGCCGAGCATGAACGGCAGCACTTCCGCGCCGGGGTCCTCGGCCTGGAGGGCGTCCACCATGAGCTCCACGAGGTCGCCGGAGAAGGGCACCTCCAGCCCGATGTCCTGGTGCTCGGGGGAGAACGTCACGCCCTCCCCCGCCAGCTCGGCGAGCCGGCGCATCGTCTGCTCCTCTTCGCCCGGGATGAGCCGGACGTCCACGGTGCCGGTGGCCGAGGACGGGATCACGTTGTGCTTGTACCCGGCGCTCATGCCCGTGGGGTTGGACGAGGTGCGCAGGGTGCCGGCCACCCAGGTGCGCGCGTGGCCGAGGGCCTCGAGCTGCGGCGTGGGGTCCGCCTCGTCGAACGTCGTGCCGGTGATCTCCGCGACCGCCTCGAGCAGCTGGCGGGTGGTCTTGGTGTAGGAGAGGGGCCATTCGTGCCGGCCGATCCGGTCCAACGCTCCGGCCAGGCGGGTCACCGCGTTGTCCGGGTGCGGCGCGGAGCCGTGGCCCGGGGCGCCCTCGGCGCGCAGGTTCAGCCAGGCCAGGCCCTTCTCCGCGGTCTGCACGAGATAGGCACGGGTGCCGGCCACCTCCGTGGAGAAGCCGCCGACCTCGCTGATCGCCTCGGTGCAGCCGGCGAACACCTCCGGGTGGTGGTCCACGATCCACCGGGCCCCGTACACGCCGCCGGCCTCCTCGTCGCCGAAGAAGGCCACGGTGAGCGGCCGGCGCGGGCGGCGGCCCGTGCGGGCCAGGTGGAGCAGGACCGAGAGGACCATCGCGTCCATGCCCTTCATGTCCACGGCGCCGCGACCCCACACCATGCCGTCCTTGAGCTCGGCGCCGAAGGGGTCCACGGACCACTCCTCCGCCTCGGCCGGGACGACGTCCGTGTGGCCGTGCACCACGAGACCCGGGGCCTCCGGGTCCCAGCCCGGGAGGTGCCCCACCACGGAGACGCGGCCGGGCGAGGACTCGAACAGCCGTGGCTCCATGCCTGCGCGGCGCATCAGGTCCGCGCAGAGCTCGGCGGCCTCGGGCTCGCCGACGGAGACGTTGCCGCCGCGGTTGGTCGTGTCGATCCGGATCAGGTCCCGGCAGATCTGCACGACGTCGGCGTCGGGGGTGGACGGGGACTCGGGGGCGTGGTCGACCATGGATTTGAGCCTACCGCCGGGACCGTGCTACTGTTCTCGAGTTGCCTTCCCGAGGACGCCGAGAGATCGGGGCCGGACGGAGGCGCTCGGATCGCCGTTCCGACGGCGGTACACGGATGAGCGCGAGTGGCGGAATTGGTAGACGCGCAGCGTTGAGGTCGCTGTGTCCCACAAGGACGTGGGGGTTCAAGTCCCCCCTCGCGCACTGCTCACCAGCACGACGGCCCCGGTCCCCAGCGGATCGGGGCCGTCGTCGTTCCCGGGCGCGCCCGCCGGGGCTCCCGACGCGTCGCGACGGAACCGCGGCCGTGGTCGTGCACCTGGTGGACAGCCCCGCCGCGGCGCTCGGATCCGCCTAGAGTGGAGGCATGTGTGCGCCGCCCCCGGGACCGCGCTCACTCGGCGACGGCGACGGAGGACATCACGGACATGGCGGAGAACGCACGCACGCTCCTGCATCGGCTGGCCCGCGCGCACGGAGTGCAGACCCGGTACACGGGCCAGGACGGCTCGGAGCAGTCGGTGGGGGACGAGACGCTCATCCGCGTGCTGGCCGCGCTCGGCGTGGGCGTCGACGCGCGAGGGGTGGCCGGCCTCACGACGGCCCTCGAGGACGCCGAGCTCGCACCGTGGCGCCGCACGCTGCCGCCCACCGTGGCCGTACGCCGCGGCCACCGCGCCACCGTCCCGGTGCACGTGGCGCCCGGGGCGGACATCACCGCGGTCGTCCGGCTGGAAGACGGCGGCGAGCGCGGCCTGTCGGCGACGACCCCCCTCGGGCAGCCCCGGCTCGTGGACGGCCAGGAGCGTGTGCGCCTCGACCTGGAGGTCCCGGACGACCTGCCGCTCGGCTGGCACCGGATCGAGGTCCGCAGCGGCCGCGGGTCCGTCCACACCGCCACGCTGATCTGCGCCCCGGACCGGCTCACCACGGCGGCCCCCTTCCTGGCCCGCCGCGGCTGGGGCGTGGCCGCCCAGGGGTACTCCGTGACCTCCGAGGGCTCGTGGGGCATGGGCGACATCGCGGACGCCGCCGCGGTGGCCGAGCACGCGGCTGCCCACGGGGCGGACTTCGTCCTGCTGCACCCCCTGCACGCGATCGAGCCGGGGCCGCATCCCACCGACTCGCCCTACTCCCCCGTGTCCCGGCGCTTCCTCTCCGCCCTGCTGATCCGGGTGACCGGGATCCCCGAGTTCGCCGCCCTGCCCGCCCACGAGCAGGCGGAGCTGCGCGCGGCGGGCGCCCGCGCCCAGGCGGCGCTGCTCGAGGGCGGCCGCGTGGACCGCTCCGCCGCGGCGGCGGCCCTGTGGCCGGCCCTGCGGCGCGTGTGGCAGGTGCCCCGCACCCCGGAGCGGGAGGCCGATTACGCGGCGTTCCGCCGCGGTCAGGGCCCGGGCCTGGACGACTTCGCCCTGTGGTCCGTCCTGCGGCTCGAGGCCCAGGCCGCCGACTCCGCCGCCCCGCACCCGCAGGACCCGGAGCAGGCCCCCGGCGGGCCCGAGGCCGAGACCGTGCGTGCCGAGCGGGCCGACGACATCGACTTCCACCGCTGGGTGCAGTGGGTCGCCGACGGCCAGTTGGCCGCCGCCCAGCACCGGGCCCGCGCGGCGGGGATGCGCCTGGGCGTCATGCTCGACCTGGCGGTGGGCGCGACGCGCGGCTCCGCCGACGCGTGGATGCTCGGCGACGTGCTCGTGCCCGACATGTCCGTGGGCGCCCCTCCCGAGGTGTTCAACCAGCTGGGCCAGGACTGGTCCCAGCACCCGTGGCACCCGGTCCGCCTGGCCGAGACCGGCTACGCGGCCTTCCGGGACATGGTGCGCACCGTGATCGCCCACGCGGGCGGGCTGCGCATGGACCACGTCCTCGGACTGTTCCGCCTGTGGTGGATCCCGGAGGGCATGGGTGCGCCCGACGGCGCGTACGTGGAGTACGACCACGAGGTCCTGCTGGCCGTGCTGACCCTGGAGGCCGAGCGCGCCGGGGTCGTGGTGATCGGCGAGGACCTCGGCACCTTCGAGCCGTGGGTGCAGCGCCGCCTCGCCGAGGCGGGGATCCTGGGCACGTCCATCCTCTGGTTCGAGCAGCAGGACGGGGTGCCCACTCCGCCGGAGCGCTACCGCCGGCTCTGCCTGGCCGCCGTGAACACCCACGACCTGCCGCCCACGGCCGGGTACCTCGAGGGCGTCCACCTGGATCTGCGGGAGCGGCTGGGCCTCTACACGGTGGACGTCGCCCAGGAGCGCCGGCGCTCCGCAGCCGAGGTGGAGGCGTTCCTGACGGCGGCGCGGGAGCGGGGGCTGCTGGAGACCACCGGCCCGGACGGCGCGGAGACCCGCGAGGACCAGGTGGTGGGACTGCACCGTCTGCTCGCGCAGGCACCCTCCGCGCTGCACTGCGTGTCCCTCGTGGACGCGGTGGGCGAGCGGCGCATCCAGAACCAGCCCGGCACCCGGCAGGAGCAGTATCCGAACTGGACGGTCCCGCTGGGCGATCCCGAGGGGCGCACGCTCACCGTCGAGGACCTGCCGCGCACCCCGTCCGTGGCGCGTCTCTACGACGCCGTGGAGGCCGAGCTCCGCGAGGCCGTCCCGGTCGGCGTGGTGGTGTCCCTGCACACCTCCCCGCTCGCGCAGCCCGGGCGCGGTGACGCCGGCGGCATGAACGTGTACGTGCGGCAGTCGGCCCGTGCCCTGGCCCGCCGCGGCCTGCGCATGCTCCTGCTGACCCGGGCGGAGGAGCCGGTGGACGGCGCCCGCGTCACCGAGCTGCCCGCCGAGGACGGGGCACCGGCGGTCACCGTCGTGGAGCTGGCCGCCGGTCCCGCCGCGCCGGTCGCCAAGGAGGAGCTCGCCGGCCACCGGGGCGCGTTCACCGCGGCCGCCCGCGCCTGGCTGTCCTCGGACGCCGTCCCCGGCGGGGCCCTGCTGGGCGACGACGGCGGGGCTCGCGCCCGGTCGCGCCGCGTGGCCTTCGTCCACGGGCACTACTGGCTGTCCGCGGCCACGGCCCAGGCTCTGGCCGTGGATCTCGCCGCCCCGCTGCTGCAGACCATGCACACGACGGGCGCCGTCAAGGTCGTCGAGGACGAGGGGCACGCCGAGCCGCGCGAGCGCCTCGAGGCCGAGGCCGCGCTCGTGCACGCAGCCGACCTCCTGATGGTGAACTCCCCCGCCGAGGCGCGCGAGCTGCAGGGCGCCTTCGGCGTGGACCGCCGGCGGCTGCGGGTGCTGCCCCCCGGCGTCGACCTGCAGGTGTTCACCCCCGAGGGTCCCGCCGCCTGGCCGGGGCCGGACGCCCAGGGCGATGCGGACGGCCCCGAGGCGTCCCCGCTGCGGGTCCTGTTCGCCGGTCGCGTCCAGCGGCACAAGGGCCCGCACCTGCTGGTCGAGGCGCTCGCCGAGCTGCGCGCCCGGGCCGGAGGCGGGGACCCCGGCGTGCGCGTGCACGTCAACGGGGAGGCCTCCGGTCCCGAGACGCTGGACGTGATCGCCCTGGCCGGCCGGCGCGGCGTGTCCGACCTGGTCAGCGCGTCCGCGCCCGTCCCGCCGGCGCGGCTGGCCGAGCAGATGCGGGGCGCCGACGCCGTCGCCCTCCCCAGCGCCTCCGAGACCTACGGACTCGTGGCGGTGGAGGCGCAGGCGTGCGGCACCCCGGTCCTCGCCCACCGCGTGGGCGGGCTCGTGCATGCCGTCCAGCACGGCGTCTCCGGCGTGCTCGTGCACCCGAACACCGCCAAGGCGTGGGCGGACGCGCTCGAGCGCGTCCGCGGGGACCGCCCCGCCTGGGTCGCCATGTCCCCCGCGGCGGTCCGCCACGCCCGCGGCCACTCCTGGGACGACTGGGCGGAGTCCCTGCTGACGTCGCTCGGGGAGCTGCCGCGCGGCTGATCCCGGCTGTGGGGGTCAGCCGCCGATCGGTGCGATCGAGCCGGTGAAGTGCCGCCGGCCGCGGCGGGGGTCCCACCCGGTCACGGCGGTGGCCCCCGCGGCCTCTTCGGCGTAGCGGACGGCCACGCGCGCCGGCAGGACCACGGGCGCCTCGAACCCGATCTCCCAACGGAACCCGGCCTCGGCCGGCTCCCGGCTCTGGAGCATGCGGGCCGCCAGCAGCATCCCGTGGGCGATCGCCCCGCGCTGGCCGAAGGCCTTCGCCGTGGGGCCGGAGAGGTGGATCGGGTTCCAGTCCCCCGAGACGCGGGCGTAGGACCGCCCCGCCCCGCCGCTGAGGGTCCACTGGGCCGTGGGGGCCGGAGCCGTCCACTCGTCCCGGGCGGGCCGCTCCGGGCGCAGCGGAGACACGTGCACGCCACGCGCCAGATACCGGGAGACGCCCTCCCAGGCCGGCGCGACGTCGTCGGCCGCATCCGCCTCCCGCACCTGCACCAGCAGGTCCACCGCGGTGCCGGCGTGATGCGGGACCAGGCCCACCGCCTCGGCGCTCACGGTCAACGGGCGTCCGGCGGCCACGGGGCGGCGGTGCGTCACCGTGTTGGTGAGGTGCACCATGCCCGGCAGGGGCAGGGGGAACTCCGGATCCGCCATGAGCGCCATGGCCGCGCCGAACACCTGGGTGTGCACCAGCACGGAGGGCAGGGCGTCCGGGTCCACGGGGCCGACGCCCTCGCGCCACCGCCGCAGCGCATCCTCATCGATCCGATGGTCGGCCACCACCAGGCGGAGGCCGGGCAGCTCCGCGGGCCGGGACCGGCGGGACAGGGCGTCGCGGCCAGCCTGGGCGGCGGCGCCGGCATACAGCGGGGCCAGCGCGGGCATGGCGTCCCGGGTGCGGGTCTGCACGCTCATGCTCCCATCATCGCCTGGCCGCACACGCGCAGCGTGGTGCCGTTGACGCCGGAGGCGCCGGGCGAGGCGAGGAAGGCCACGGCCTCGGCCACGTCCTCCGGCCGGCCGCCCTGCTGCAGGGAGCTCAGGCGGCGGCCGAGCTCACGGGTGAGCAGCGGGATGCGCGCGGTCATCTCGGTCTCGATGAAACCGGGCGCCACCGCGGTGATGCCGCCGCCGCGGGCGGCGAGCACCGGGGCGGTGGCGGCGGTCAGGCCCATGACGCCGGCCTTGGAGGCGGCGTAGTTGGTCTGGCCGCGGTTGCCCGCGATGCCGGAGATGGACGCCAGGCCCACGATCCTCAGGTCCCGGGCCACGGTGTCGCGGGCGTCCTCGGCGAGCAGGACCTCGTTGATCGCCAGCTGGGAGGCGGTGTTGACCGCCAGGACGGCGTCCCATCGGGCAGCGTCCATGTTCGCCAGCATGCGGTCCTTGGTGATGCCGGCATTGTGCACGACCACGTCCAGACGGCCGTGGCGGGCCCGCGCGTGCTCGAGCAGGCGCCGCCCGGCGTCGGGGGCGGTGATGTCGAGGGCCAGGGCGGTGCCGCCCAGCTCATTGACCAGGCGCATCAGGTCCTCGCCCGCCGCGGGCAGGTCCACGCCGATCACGGTGGCCCCGTCCCGGGCCAGCGTCCGCAGGATGGCCGCGCCGATGCCCCGGGCCGCGCCCGTGACGACGGCGACCCGCCCCGCCAGCGGGGCCTCGGACTCCCCCTCTGGCGACGAGGGCGCCGGGGTGCCCGGGCCCACCGGCAGCGGCTGCCCGGAGACGAACGCCGACCGCGGCGAGAGCAGGAACGCCAGCGCCCCGGCGGGGCCGGCGTCGGAGAGCGCGGCCCCGTCGCGCAGCAGCAGCGCGTTGGCGGTGCCGCCGCGGCGCATCTCGTGCGCCAGCGAGCGGGTCAGGCCGATCACGCCGGCGCGGGCGGCCTGCTCGGCCGCGTCCTCCGCCTGCTCGGGATCCCGCACCACGGTCACCACGTGGGCGCTGGCACCGAGCGAGCGCAACGCCCCGCCCAGGGCCAGTGCGGTGGCGGACAGCTCCCCGGGGTGGGTGACGGCGTCGAAGCACGCGACGACGCCGGTCAGGCCGCCCTCAGCGGGCGCGTCGCCCACAGGGCGGGCGCCGACGGCACTCACCAGGGCGCGCGCCTGCTCGGCGCCGGGCCCCTCCCCGAGGACGAGGACGTCCCCGGCGAACTCCGGCGTGCCCGCCTCGAGGCGGCGCAGCTGCGCGGGGCGGGGCAGACCGAGGGCACCGGTGAGCCGGCGGCCCAGGGGGCTGCGGACGAGGTCTCCGTAGGGGTCGGAGGAGGGCATGGCAGTCCTTTCAGTGCCAGCGGGGGACCGCGCCGGCCAGGGTCGGGAGGGGAGAGGGCGGGGCGGGGTCGCTCAGCGCCCGCGGAGCAGGGCGACGATCCCCTGGCCGCCGGCGGCGCAGACCGAGACCAGGCCGAGGGAGCCCTCGCCTGCCTGGTGCAGGGTCTGGGAGAGCAGGCCCACGACGCGGCCGCCGGTGGCGGCGAACGGGTGGCCGGCCGCCAGCGAGGAGCCGTGCACGTTGAGCTTGGCGCGGTCCACGGAGCCGAGCGCGCCGGACAGGCCCAGGCGCTCGCGGCAGAAGGACTCGTCCTCCCATGCGGCCAGCGTGGCCAGCACGGTGCCGGCGAAGGCCTCGTGGATCTCGACGAAGTCGAGGTCCTGAAGCGTCAGGCCGTGGCGGTCCAGCAGGCGCGGCACGGCGTACACCGGCGCCATGAGCAGGCCGTCCCGGCCGTCCACGAAGTCCACGGCGGCGTTCTCCACGTCCACCACCTCGGCGAGCACGGGCAGGCCGCGCTCGGCCGCCCAGCCCTCGGAGGAGAGCAGCACGGCGGACGCGCCGTCGGTGAGGGGGGTGGAGTTGCCCGCGGTCATGGTGGCCTCGTCCCCGAGGTGGCGGCCGAAGGCGGGCTTGAGCTTCGCCAGCTTCTCCACCGAGGAGTCCGGGCGGAGGTTGTTGTCCCGGGTCAAGCCGCGGAAGGGGGTGACGAGGTCGTCCATGACGCCGGCGTCGTAGGCCGCGGCGAGGCGCTGGTGGCTGGCGGCGGCCAGCTCGTCCTGGGCCTGGCGGGTGATGCCCCACTCGTGGGTGGTGAGGGCCTGGTGCTCGCCCATGGACATGCCGGTGCGGGGCTCGCCGGCGCCGGCGGGCTGGGGCACCAGGTGCCCCGGGCGCAGCCGGGAGACGGCGCGGACGCGGTCCTTGAGGGTCTTGGCGGCGTTGAGGTCGAACAGGACCCGGCGGGCGCCGTCGGTGTAGCTCACCGGGGAGTCGGAGATGGAGTCCACGCCGCCACCGATGGCGGAGTCGATCCGGCCCAGGCGGATCTTGTCCGCGAGCGTGCCGATGGCCTCCATGCCGGTGGCGCAGGCCACCTGCACGTCCGCGGCGGGCGTCTCGGAGGACAGGGCGGAACCCATCACGCACTCGCGGGTGAGGTTGAAGTCACGGGGGTGCTTGAGCACGGCACCGGCGGTGACCTGGCCGAGGCGCTCCCCCTGGAGGCCGAAGCGGGCGACGAGGCCGTCGATCGCGGCGGTCAGCATCTCCTGGTTGGTGACCTCGCGGTACGCGGTGTGCGCGCGGGCGAAGGGGATGCGGTTGGAGCCCACCACGACGGCGGGTCGCAGCGCGCCCCCGGCGAGGGCGGGGCGGTCGGTGGCGGGGGTGCGGGGTTCGGTGCTCATGGCGGTCCTTCCGTCGGGCGGCGCCCGGGATCGGCTGGGGCGCATCGTCACGCCCTGAAGACTGATACCGAGCGTACCTGATACATTGGGTCTTGTGAAACAAGACACAGTGGACCCCGCGGTCCGCGACGGGCGCAGCTCCCGTTGGGACCGGCACCGCGCTCGGCGCCGCCGCGAGCTGGTGCGAGCCGCCCGCGAGGCGGTGCACGAGCTCGGCCCCGGCGTCTCCATGGAGGAGATCGCGGCGCACGCCGGCACCTCCAAGTCCGTCTTCTACCGGTACTTCGGCGACCGTGCCGGCCTGCGCCGGGCCGTCGCCGAGCGGGTCACCGAGCGGGTCGAGCAGCGCCTGCGCGAGGCCGCGGACAGCTCGCCGGACGGCCCCTCCGCCCTGCACCGCATGGTGGCGGAGTGCCTCGCCGTGGCCTCCTCCTCCCCCGCCGTGTACGCCTTCGCCATCACGGAGGCGGAGCCGGACGCGGACGGCGCCCCGGTGCTCGGCCCCTTCTTCGAGCGCGTGTCCCACGTCCTGGCCGACGGCCTCGCCCGGGCCCTGCCGGGCGAGGGCCTGTGGCCGGCCTCGCCGCTGTCACTGTGGCCGCGCGGCGCCGTCGGCATGGTGCGCGCCGTCGTCGAGGCCTGGCTCGCCGTCCCCGCGGACGACCGCCCCGGCCGTGACGAGACCGCCGACGCCGTCACGCGCTGGCTGCTGGACGGCCTGCACGCCCCCGCCCTGATTTCCCCCCCTGATCAAGGAGCACTGACATGACCACCACCACCCGTCCCGACACGGACGACACCCGCACCACCGCCCGCTCGGCGGAGACCCTCCCCCGCGATGTGGACGAGATCGCCCCCGAGCACCCCACGCCGGGCGCGCTCGACGCGGCGGCCCTGGAGGACGCCCTCCTGGGGCGCTGGGCCGACACCCGCCGCTCCGTGCGCGAGATCATCCGCGCCCCGCGGCTGCACCGCGACCCGCTGCTCGGCATGGACGAGCATCGGGAGCGCGTCCTGGGCCAGCTCCGCATCCTCGTGGAGGAGAAGACCGTGCACCGGGCCTTCCCGGCCGAGTTCGGCGGCGAGGACGACCACGGCGGCAACATCGCCGCGTTCGCGGACCTCGTGTTCGCGGACCCCTCCCTGCAGATCAAGGCCGGCGTGCAGTGGGGCCTGTTCTCCTCCGCGATCCTGCACCTCGGGACCGCCGAGCACCACCGCGCGTGGCTGCCCAGCGCCATGGACCTCAGCACCCCCGGCGCGTTCGCCATGACGGAGATCGGACACGGCTCGGACGTCGCCTCGATCGCCACGACGGCCACCTACGACGTGGACGCCCAGGAGTTCGTCATCCACACGCCGTTCAAGGCGGCCTGGAAGGACTACCTCGGCAACGCCGCCCTGCACGGCCGCGCGGCCACGGTGTTCGCCCAGCTGATCACGGGCGGCGTGAACCACGGCGTCCACTGCTTCTACGTGCCGATCCGTGACGAGGACGGGAACTTCCTGCCCGGCGTCGGCGGCGAGGACGACGGCCTCAAGGGCGGCCTCAACGGCATCGACAACGGTCGGCTGCACTTCACCCACGTGCGCGTGCCCCGCACAAACCTGCTGAACCGCTACGGGGACGTCGCCGAGGACGGCACGTACACCTCCCCCATCGCGTCCCCCGGGCGCCGCTTCTTCACCATGCTCGGCACGCTCGTGCAGGGGCGCGTCTCGCTCGCGCAGTCCGCGACCGGCGCGTCCTTCCTGGGCCTGCAGGGCGCGATCACCTACGCCGAGCAGCGCCGGCAGTTCAACGCGACCGACCCCGAGCGCGAGGAGCTGCTGATGGACTACCAGAACCACCAGCGCCGGCTGATCGACCGTCTGGCCCGCACGTACGCCGACCAGTTCTCCGCGAACGAGCTGCTGGAGAAGTTCGACCAGGTCTTCTCCGCGAAGGAGGCCTCGGACGATGACCGGCAGGAGCTGGAGACGCTCGCGGCGGCGTTCAAGCCGCTGACCACGTGGCACGCCCTGGACACCCTCCAGGAGTGCCGCGAGGCCACCGGCGGCATGGGCTTCATGGCCCGCAACCGCATCACCCAGCTGCGCGCCGACCTGGACATCTACGTGACCTTCGAGGGGGACAACAACGTCCTGCTGCAGCTCGTGGGCAAGCGTCTGCTCACGGACTACTCCCGGGAGTTCGGCCGCCTCAAGGTCGGCGCCGTGTCCCGCTACGTGGTCGCCGAGGCCTCGGACGCCCTGCATCGGGTGGGCCTGCACAAGGCCGTGCAGTCCGTGCAGGACCGCGGCGACGAGCGACGCTCCGCGAACTGGTTCAAGGACCCCGAGGTCCAGCGCTCCCTCCTCACCGACCGGGTCCGCACCCGGGTGGCCGACATCGCCGGCACCCTGGCGGACGCGCGGTCGCGCTCCCGTGCGGAGCAGGCGGCGGCGTTCAACACCCGCCAGCACGAGCTGATCGAGGTGGCCCGCATGCACGCCGAGCTGCTCCAGTGGGAGGCCTTCACCCGCGCGGTCGAGGCGCTCGAGGACGAGCAGACCCGCACGGTGCTGACGTGGCTGCGCGACCTGTTCGCCCTGCGCCTGATCGAGGACGACCTGGGCTGGTTCGTGGCCCACGGCCGCGTGTCCAGCCAGCGGGGCCGCGCCCTGCGCGGGTACGTCAACCGTCTGGCCGAGCGCCTGCGTCCGTTCGCCCTGGAGCTGACCCGCGCTTACGGGCTGAAGCCGGAGCACCTGCGGATGGAGATCGCCACGGACGCCGAGCGCATGCGCCAGGACGAGGCCGCCGCCCACTACGAGGCCCTGCGCGCCTCGGGCGAGGCCCCGGTGGACGAGAAGGTCCTCCGGGACCGGGAGAAGGCCGCCCGCCGCTGATCCGCCGGGTCGGCCTGTGCCGACACACCGGTGCACGAGGGCCCCCGCCGCAGCACGCGGCGGGGGCCCTCGTCGTCGCCGGCGTCCCGGCCGGCGGATCAGGCGGCCACGGAGCGGTAGACCTCCAGGGTCCGGTCGGCGATCGACTCCCACGAGAAGTGCTCGATGGCCCGCTCGCGGCCGGCGCGGCCCATCTCCTCGGCCCGCGCCGGGTCCTCCAGGACCCGCATGAGCGCGTCGGCGAGGTCGGCGGCGAAGGCCTCCTCGTCCACGGGGGTGCCGGTGCCGTCGTCGACCTGGTCCACGGGCACGAGCAGGCCGGTCACACCGTCCTCCACGACCTCCGGGATGCCGCCCACGGCGGAGGCGACGACGGCGGTGCCGCACGCCATGGCCTCGAGGTTGACGATGCCCAGAGGCTCGTACACGGACGGGCACGCGAACACGGTGGCCGCGGAGAGGATCTCCATGACCTCGGCCCGCGGGATCATGCCCTCCACCACCACGACGCCGTCACGCTCCTCGCGCAGGCGGGCGATCAGGCCGTTGACCTCATGGGCCAGCTCCTTGGTGTCCGGGGCGCCGACGCACAGCACGAGCTGGACGTCCTCGGGCAGGCGCAGGGCCGCGCGCAGCAGGTGCGGGACGCCCTTCTGGCGGGTGATGCGTCCGACGAACGCCACGGACGGGCGGGACGGGTCGATGCCGTGCTTCTCGAGGGCCGAGGTCCCGGTCCGGGGGGCCCACAGGCGCGTGTCGATGCCGTTGTGCACGGTGTGGACCCTCGCCGGGTCCACGTCCGGGTAGCAGCGCAGGATGTCCCTGCGCATGCCCTCGGACACCGCGATCACGGCGGCGGCGCCGTGGTAGGCGGTGGACTCCGCCCAGGAGGACAGGGCGTAGCCGCCGCCGAGCTGCTCGGCCTTCCAGGGGCGCAGCGGCTCGAGGGAGTGGGCGGAGAGCACGTGCGGGGTGTCGTGCATGAGCCCGCCCAGGTGCCCGGCGAGGTTGGCGTACCAGGTATGGGAGTGGATCACGTCCGCGCCCTCGAGGGGCTCCAGGATCGAGAGGTCCGTGGCGAGGGTCTGCACCGCGCCGTTGGCGGACTCGAACCCGGCCGGCTGTCCGTAGGTGTGGACGGTGGCGCCGTGGTAGTCGGCCTCGCGGGGCCCGCCGAAGGCGTGGACGCGGACGTCGGCCCGGGAGGCCAGGACGCGGGTCAGCTCGGCCACGTGGACGCCGGCGCCGCCGTAGACGGACGGGGGGAACTCTTTGGTCACGATGTCGATGCGCACGCCTCCAACCTAGTCCCCGCCCCGGGGGGCCGATAGTCTGGCGGGGCCCGGTCCGCGCAGGTCCGGCCGGGCCCGACGACGACGCCCAGTCACGAGGAAGTGGTCCCACGATGGTGCAGAAGAAGGTCCTCTCGGTGGTGCTCGCGGGTGGTGAGGGCAAGCGCCTCATGCCGCTCACCGCGGACCGCGCCAAGCCCGCCGTCCCGTTCGGCGGCACGTACCGGCTCATCGACTTCGCCCTGTCCAACCTGGTCAACTCCCGGTACCGGGAGATCGTGGTCCTGACCCAGTACAAGTCGCACTCGCTGGACCGCCACATCTCCGAGACCTGGCGCATGTCCACGATGCTCAACAACTACGTGGCCACCGTCCCCGCGCAGCAGCGCCGCGGCAAGGACTGGTTCACGGGCAGCGCGAACGCCATCTTCCAGTCCATGAACCTGATCTCGGACGCGCGCCCGGACATCGTCGTGGTCATCGGCGCGGACCACGTCTACCACATGGACTTCCAGCAGATGGTGGACCAGCACGTCGCCTCCGGCGCCAAGGCCACGGTGGCGGCGGTGCGCCAGCCGCTCGAGCTCGCCCCCTCCTTCGGCGTGATCGAGACCGACCCCGCCTCCCCGCAGCGCATCAAGGCGTTCGTGGAGAAGCCGGAGACCACCCCGGGGCTGCCGGACGACCCGGGCCAGTTCCTGGCCTCGATGGGCAACTACGTCTTCGACACGGACGCCCTCGTGGAGGCCCTCAACCGGGACGCCGCCGACCCGGACTCGGACAACGACATGGGCGGGGACATCATCCCGGCCTTCGTGGCCCGCGGCGAGGCCGGCGTGTACGACTTCACCACCAACGATGTCCCGGGCGGCACGCCCGGCAAGCACTACTGGCGCGACGTCGGCACGCTCGACTCGTACTACGACGCGCACATGGACCTCGTGCAGCCGTGGCCCGAGTTCAACCTCTACAACCGGGACTGGCCGCTGTACACGCGCCAGTCCGTGTCCCCGCCCGCCAAGCTCGTGCGCTCGGCCTCCCGCCGCCCCGGCACGGCCGGCGACTCGATCCTGTCCCAGGGCGTGGTCGTCTCCGGCGGCACCGTGGCGCAGTCCGTGCTCTCGACGGACGTCCGCGTCCAGAACGAGGCGTGGGTGGAGCA
This sequence comes from Micrococcus lacusdianchii, assembly GCF_023155805.1. GTDB lineage: Bacteria > Actinomycetota > Actinomycetes > Actinomycetales > Micrococcaceae > Micrococcus > Micrococcus lacusdianchii. The sequence goes on from NZ_JAKNUW010000003.1 coordinate 110,957, forward strand.
GTCCGTGCTGCTGGACTCCGTCGTCGTCGGCGAGGGCGCCCACGTGCGCAACGCCATCCTGGACAAGAACGTGGTGGTCCCGGCGGGGGCCCGCATCGGCTTCGACCGGGCCGAGGACGAGGCCAACGGCTACACCGTCACCGAGTCCGGCCTGACCGTCCTGTCCAAGGGCCAGAGGGTGCCCGACCCGCGCTGACCCCAGCGCGCCGTCCGCCGCGCCGGACCGCGCCCGCCGACCCCGTCCTCGATCCGAGGGCGGGGCCGGTGTGATGTGATGGGCGCCATGTCCGACACCCCCCACACTCCCCCCTCGTCCGCGCCCGCCACCCCCGCCGCCCTCGACGACGCCACCCTCACCCGCGAGGACGCCCGCGCCCGCGCCGCGGCCGTCCGGCTCACCGCCCAGACCGTCCACGTGGACCTCGCAGGCGTCCGCGACGAGGACGCGCGCACCTTCGCCGTGACCACCGAGCTCAGCGCGGACGTCCTCACCGAGGGCGCCGACCTGCGAGTGGACTTCCTCAACGACGCCGTCACGGCCGTGTCCGTGGACGGGCGGCACCTGGATCCGGCACGGGTCGCCGGCCGCGCCCGCATCGTGCTGCCGTCCCTCAGCGCCGGCGCCCACGAGGTGCGGATCGCGGGCCGGGCCTTCTACTCCCGCTCCGGCGAGGGCCTGCACCGGTACGTCGACCCCGCGGACGGCGAGGTCTACCTGTACACGCAGTACGAGCCGGCGGACGCGCGCCGGGTGTTCCCCACCCTCGAGCAGCCGGACCTGAAGACCTCGTTCTCCTTCTCTCTCACGGGCCCCGCGGACTGGGTGCTCGCCTCGAACGGCGTGGAGACCTCCCGGCAGGCCCACGACGACGGCTCGGTCACCGTGGCCTTCGCCCCCACCCGGCCGCAGTCCACCTACATCACCGCCCTGCTGGCGGGCCCGTACGCGGTGGTCGAGGACCGCTGGGACGGCCACTCGCCCACCGGGGCGGCGGCCGTCGACCTGCGTCTGCTCTGCCGCCGGACGCTGGCGGAGCACCTGGACGCGGACGCCCTGTTCCGCGTCACGAAGGACGGCCTGGACTTCTTCCACGACCTGTTCGGCGCCCCCTACGAGTGGGGCAAGTACGACCAGGCGTTCGTGCCCGAGTACAACCTGGGCGCCATGGAGAACCCGGGGCTGGTGATGTTCACCGAGCACTACATCCACGACACGGCGCCCACCCGCGCACAGCTCGAGGGCCGGGCGAACACGATCCTCCACGAGATGGCGCACATGTGGTTCGGAGACCTCGTGACGATGCGCTGGTGGGACGACCTGTGGCTGAAGGAGTCCTTCGCCGACTACATGGGCACGCTGGCCTCGGACGAGTCGGCCGGCTTCACCGAGGCGTGGACGTCCTTCGCGTCGCGGCGCAAGGCGTGGGCCTACGTGCAGGACCAGTACCCGACCACCCACCCGATCGTCGCGGACATCGTGGACCTGGAGGCCGCGCGCCAGAACTTCGACGGCATCACCTACGCGAAGGGCGCCTCGGTGCTCAAGCAGCTCGCGGCGTTCGTGGGCCGGGACGCGTTCGAGGCCGCGGCCCGCATGTACTTCCGCCGCCACGCCTGGGGCAACGCGGAGCTCGCGGACTTCCTCGCGGTGCTCTCCGAGGCCTCCGGACGGGACATGGCCGCGTGGGCGCAGGCCTGGCTCCACACGGCGGGCGTCCCCCACCTGCGCGTCGAGGTCGATCCGGACGGGGCCGCCGCGCTCGTCCAGTCGGGTGAGGACCCGACCACCGGCGAGCCCATCCGCCGCCCCCACGTGGTGCAGGTCGGCCTGTACGAGCCGGACGCCTCCGGCGCCCTCGTGCGCACCTCGAGCGTGCGGGCGGACGTGGCGGCCGGCGTCGAGCGCACCCCGCTCGTGGGGCTCACCGTGCCGAGCGACGGCGTGCGCCTCGTGCTGCCCAACGACGAGGACCTGACCTACGCCGCCGTTGCCCTCGACGAGGCGTCCCTGGACGCGGTGCTGGCCCACCGGGTGGCGGACCCGCTCGCGCAGGCGACCGTGTGGGCCGCCCTGTGGGCCATGGTGCGCGCCGGCGACCTGCCCGTGCGCACGTTCGTGGCCGCCGTCGAGAGGCTTGCGGACACCATCGCGCCCGTGGGCGTGTACACCCAGGTGCTCTCGCAGGCGGGCTCCGCCGTGGGGCTCTACGCGGCGGCCGGGGAGCGGGCGGCCCTGCGCGGACGCCTCGGGGACCTCCTCCTGCGGCACGTGGCCGGGCTCGAGGCCGGGTCGGACCGGCAGCGTGCCGCCGCGCGCGTGCTGGGCCTGGTCGCACGCCGGGACGCGACGCTCGCGGCGCGCGCGGAGCAGGCCCTGCTGACGGACGTCCCGACCGCCGCCCCCGGCCTGGCCGTCGACGATGAGATCCGCTGGCTGGTGCTCCAGGCACAGGCGGCCACCGGCCGGGTCGACCGCGCCGCCCTGGACGCCGCGCTCGCGGAGCGGCGCACGGCCCGGACTGTGGTGGGCCACCGGCTGGCCGTGCACGCCCTCCCGGACCCGGCGGTGAAGGCCGCGGCCTGGGACGCCGTGCTGGCCGGACGCGACGGCGAGGGCGGGGAACTCTCGAACGACCTGCTCTCCGCCACCGCCGAGGGCTTCGCCGCCGGCGACGCCGCCCTCACCGCCCCGTACGCCGCGCGGCTGTTCCCGGAGCTGGAACGCGTGTGGTCCTCCAGGTCCAACGGACTGGCCTCACGGGCCATCGCGGGGCTGTTCCCGCTGCACCAGGACGCCGTGGCCGGCGACGTCGACGCCCAGGAGCGGCACCCGGTGCTCGCCGCGGCCCAGGGCTGGCTCGACGGCCATCCCGAGGCCCCGGGGGCGCTGCGCAGGCTCGTCGTGGAGCACACCGACCAGCTGCGGCGGTCCCTGCGGGTGCAGGCCGCCCAGCCGCGGGGCTGACGGGCCCGGCCGCGCCCGGCGGCGCACACGGAGGGGCCCGGTCCTGGACGGACCTGGCCCCTCGGCGTCGTCGCGGTACGGGGCGTCACGGCACCCGGTGGAGCCACTCCTGGGTGCCGAACTTGGTGCGGGCCAGCTCGCGGGCCTCTTCGAGGGTGGCCTCGTCGAGCTCTGCACGGCGGGCACCGTGGCCCTCCTCGAAGACGGCCATCAGGGTCTCCCAGATCTCCGGCCGGGAGAGGCCGGTCTGGCGGCGCAGCGGGTCCACGCGCTTCTTCGCGGAGGCGACCCCCTTGCCCTTGAGCTTCTCGCGGCCGATCCGCAGGACCTCGAGCATCTTTTCCGCGTCGATGTCATAGCTCATGGTCACGTGGTGCAGGAGGCCGTCCGCGCCCACCCGCTTCTGCGCGGCGCCGCCGATCTTGCCCTCGGGTGTGGCGATGTCGTTGAGCGGCTGGTAGAACGCCTGCACGCCCATCCGGGAGAGCGCGTCCATCACCCACTCGTCCAGGAACGGGTAGGTCTCCGCGGTCTCGAGGCCGTCCGCCAGGGACGCGGGCGCGTGCAGGGAGTAGGTGACGCAGTTGTCCGCCTCCATGAACATGGCCCCGCCGCCGGAGATGCGGCGCACCACGGTGATCCCGTGCCGTTCGGCGCCGGCGGGGTCCACTTCGTTGGCGAGGGACTGGAACGCCCCGATCACCACGGCCGGCTCGGTCCACTGCCACAGGCGCAGGGTGGGACTGCGGCGCCCCTCGGCCACCTGACGGGTGAGGACCTCGTCCAGGGCCACCGTCAGCGTGATGGGCAGCGGCTGCGGCGGCAGGATCTCCCACGCGTGGTCCTCCCACGTCGTCGCCTTGCCGAGGGCGCGGCGCACGGCGGAGGCGATCGCGAAGGCATCCACGCCGAACAGCTCGGCCTCGGGACGCAGGCCCTGCTGGACGGCGTCGCGGATCGCCCGGTGCTCGGCGTCCGTGGACAGGCCGGTGACGGCCGCGTTGAGGTCCTCGAGGGCCTCGTCGGGCTCCAGGAAGAAGTCGCCGTTGACGCTGGCCGCGACGATCCGGCCGTCCTCGATGGTCAGGTCAGCGGCCACCAGCTTGCCGCCGACCACCTTGTACTCGCCGTGGTGTGTGCGCATGGGCCCAGCCTACGGACCGGTGCGCCGGCGGGTCGGGGCCGTGCGCCCGCGGCGGAACCCCGCGGCCCGACCGCGGCGGCGGGGTCAGTGGGCAGAACCGGCACCTCGCGGTGGCCCCCGGCGTTCCGTGGGCAGAAGAGGAGACACTTCTGCCCCCGGAGCGGTCGATCGCACGGGTGCGTGCATGCCTCGCGGACGCGACGAGGGGCCCGCCACCCGGTGCCCCCGGGTGCCGGACCCCTCGTGAGGATCGGGCGGGCGGCGCGAGGCCGCCTCAGATCACTTCTTGCCGCCGAAGCCCTTGAAGCGGGCGTTGAAGCGCTCGACGCGGCCGGCGGTGTCCATGATGCGCTGCTTGCCCGTGTAGAACGGGTGCGAGGCGGCCGAGATCTCGACGTCGATGATCGGGTACTCGTTCCCGTCCTCCCACGTGGCGGTCTTCGAGGAGTTCGCGGTGGTGCGGGTGAGGATCTTCTCACCGGAGGCGAGGTCGTTGAAGATGACGTAGCGGTAGTCCGGGTGGATCTCGGTCTTCATGGTGTGTCCTTCGTTCCAGCCGCCTGATTGGGACCAGGGGCGCGAGAGGTGGTCTGGGAGGCGCCGCCGTCGGGCGGGCCAGCGGCCCACTCTACCGCATGGGCCCTGCCCGTCACCGATCGGCGCGGCGGGCCCGCAGCTCCCACAGGGCCACGGCCGCGGCCGCCGCCACGTTGAGCGAGTCCACGCCCTCCGGCATGGGGATCACCACGTGGGAGTCGACGGCGGCCAGCGTCTCCGGCCGCACGCCCGGTCCCTCCTGGCCCAGCACGAGGGCGAGGCGGTCCGCGCTGCGGATCGGCTCCAGCTCGGGGGCGTCCAGGCCCACGGCGCGGTCCGTCACCTCCAGTGCGGCCGTCGCGAACCCGGCCTCCCGCAGGACCGGGACCACGTCCTCGAACGGCCCCGCGGTGCGCGCCCAGGGCAGGCGGAACACGGTGCCCATCGACACGCGGATCGCCCGCCGGTACAGCGGGTCCGCGGCGCGCGGGGTCAGCAGCAGGGCGTCCCAGCCGAGCGCGACGGCGGAGCGCACCACCGCCCCGAGGTTGGTGTGGTCCACAACGTCCTCGGCGATCAGGACGCGCCGGGCGCCGGCGAGGACGTCGGCCACGGAGCGCGGGGCGGGACGGTCCATCGCGGCCAGGGCCCCGCGGTGCAGATGGAACCCGGTCAGGGCGGTGAGCACCTCGTCCGGGCCGGTGAACACGGGCACGGAGGGGTGCGCGGCCGGCACGTCCGCGAAGGACTCGCGGTACCGGTCCCCCAGCAGGAAGGAGCGCGGCGTGTGGCCGGCGTCGAGAGCGCGGCGCACCACGGGCGAGGACTCGGCGAGGAAGATGCCGTGGGCCGCGTCCGCGTCCCGGCGCAGGGCCGCGTCGGTGAGCGTGGTGTAGGGGGCCAGACGCGGGTCGGCGAGGTCCGCCGTCGTGTGCAGCCGCACCTCCCCGGGGAACGGGGCGGGCTCCCCCGCCGGGCCCCGAGCGGTCCCGCTCACGCGCCGACCTGGCGGGCAACCATCACGGCCAGCCCGGCGAGGCCCACGAGCACGATGGTCACGCGCAGCGCGGTCGGGGAGATCCGCCGTCCGATCCGCGCGCCCACCGAGCCGCCCACCAGGGAGGACACGGCGATCAGGGCCACGGCCCGCCAGTCGATCCGGTCGAACGCGAAGAGCAGGTAGAACACGGCGGCGGTCAGGTTCACCACGAGGGAGAGCCAGGTCTTCACCGCGTTGGCGTGCACGAGCGTGCCGCCCACCAGCATCACGCCGAAGATCGCCATGAGCATCACGCCCTGCGCGGCGACGAAGTACCCGCCGTAGATGCCGGTGAGGAACACGAGCGCCCACAGCGCCGGGGACGCCGGTCCCACGGGGACGGGCGAGTCGGCGCCGCGGACCCGACCGCCGTCGGCCGAGCGGCGGCGTACCCAGGCCTGGATGCGAGGCTGCAGCACCACGATGGTCAGGGCCATCACCAGCAGCACCGGCGCCGCGTACCCGAACACCGCAGGCGGCAGGACGGTGAGCAGGCCCGCCCCGATGACCGCGCCCAGGAAGGAGGCGAGCGTCAGCCGGGGCAGCAGGGCCCGGGACTGGCCGAGCTCGCGGCGGTAGCCGTACGTGCCGGAGAACCCGGAGGCCACCAGGCCCATCGCGTTGGAGACCTGTGCGGTGACGGGTGGGAAGCCCACGGCCACGAGGGTCGGGAAGGTCACCAGCGTGCCGGAGCCGATGATCGAGTTGATCGTCCCCGCCCAGAACCCGGCGATCAGGACCAGCAGGACCTGCCACAGGTCCATGCCCAGGACCTGGGACGTGAGCAGCGCGCTCACGCGGCGACGGCGGTGTAGCGGCCGTCCGTGCGGGTCGCCTTCAGGGCGACGCCGAACGCCTCGGACAGCCGCTCGGAGGTCAGGGTCTCCTCGAGCGGGCCGGCGGAGACCACGGCGCCCTCGCTCAGGAGGAGGGCATGGGTGAAGCCCGGGGGGACCTCCTCCACGTGGTGGGTGACCAGCACGGTGCCGGGGGCGGCGTCGTCCTCGGCCAGGGCGCTCAGCTGCGCCACGAGCGCCTCGCGGCCGGCCAGGTCCAGGCCTGCGGCGGGCTCGTCCAGCAGCAGCAGCTCGGGGTCCGTCATGAGGGCGCGGGCGATCAGAACGCGCTTGCGCTCGCCCTCGGAGAGGGTCCCGAACCGGCGGTGCGCCAGGCGGGCCAGGCCCCACTCGGAGACCAGGCCGAGCGCGCGGGCACGGTCCTCCAGCTCGTACTCCTCACGCCAGCGTCCTGTCATCCCGTAGGAGGCGGTGATCACGGCGTCCTGCACCGTCTCCTCCTCGCGCACCTGGTTCGCCAGCAGCGCGGAGGACAGGCCGATGCGCGGGCGCAGCTCGAACACGTCGACGGCGCCGAGCACCTCATCGAGGATCCCCACCTCGCCGGAGGTCGGGAACATCCGCGAGGACGCGATCTGCAGGAGCGTGGACTTGCCGGCCCCGTTCGGGCCCATCACGATCCACCGCTCGCCCGCGCGCACCGTCCAGTCGACGCCGGCCAGGATGTCCCTGCCGCCGCGGCGCACCGTGACGCCGCGCAGCTGCAGGACCGCGTCCTCGTCGGGCGTGAAAGGGTCCTCGAACACGGCGGGCGAGGGACGGGCGGCATCGTGGGGCGCGGTCATGGCGGCCAGCCTAGTGCCGGGCGGTGGCCCGTGCACCCGCGCCGTGGACCCGGCAACGGGCCCGCCTGCCCCTACCATCGGGGCATGAGCGAACCCCGCCGACTGATCCACCGCGCCCTCTCCCCCGCCGACGCCGCCGCGGCGCCCCAGGAGCGCCCCGCCGGGGTGCCCGCCGGGGCCGAGGCCCTGCAGGCGGAGGGCCCGGACGGCACCGTGCTCCAGGGGTGGCGCTGGCGCGGGGCGGAGGAGGCCCCCCCGCCGGAGGGCTGGGCCACAGCGGTGCTGCCCGCGGCGCTCGCCGACGCCGAGCGGCCCCTCGTGGTCACGGACGTGGACTCGACCCTGATCCGTCAGGAGGTCATCGAGCTGCTGGCCGCCCACGCCGGGCGGGAGACGGAGGTCGCGGCCGTCACCGAGCGGGCGATGCGCGGCGAGCTCGACTTCGCCCAGTCCCTGCACGCGCGCGTGGAGACCCTGGCGGGCCTGCCGGCGTCGGTGGTGGACGACGTCGTCGCGCGGGTGGAGCCGACCCACGGAGCCGTGGAGCTGGTGGCGGCGGTGACCGCCGCGGGCGGGCAGGTCTGCGCGGTCTCGGGCGGGTTCACGCAGGTGCTCGAGCCGCTGGCGGAGCGGTGGGGCCTGCACGCCTCGGCGGCCAACACGCTCGAGGTGATCGACGGACGCCTCACCGGGAGGATCCTCGGCCCCGTGGTGGACCGGGCGGCCAAGGCGCGGATGCTGCGGCACTGGGCCGTCGAGGCCGGGGCCTCCCCGGAGCTCGCCGTGGCCGTGGGCGACGGCGCCAACGACATCGACCTGCTGGCCGCGGCAGGCTGCGGCATCGCCCTGTGCGCCAAGCCGGCGCTGCGGGAGCACGCGGACGTGCAGCTGGACGTGCCCTCCCTGGCGCCGGTGCGCTGGCTGCTGGGCATCTGAGCAGCGCAGGGGCGCCGACCGTCGGTCCCGGTCCGGACGGCTCCCCCTCCTGCCACCTGCTCCGTGGGCGGAACCCGCACCCCGCCCGTTCCGTGGGCAGAAGCGTCCACACCTCTGCCCATGGAACCCCCTGACGGTCACCGCTTCTGCCCCCGGAACGCAGGTGGACCAGGCGGCAGCGGACGGCACCCGGCAGACAGGGCCGGACCCGTCGGCCGCAGCCGGGATCAGCCCTGCTGGCGGGCCAGGAAGTCCTGCGCGCCGCCGACGAGCTCGGTGTGGCCCACCTCGAGGTCGGTGCGGCCCACGATCGAGGCCACCTCGGACGCGAACTCCTCCACGGAGTAGAGCTTGCCGGCGGCCTCGCGGCGGGCCTCGATGGCCCCCGGCTCGGCGCGGTCGAGCAGGGTGGCGGTGATGGTGCCCTCGATCATGTCGCCGGAGACCACCACGAAGCCCACGCCCTTCTCGGTGAACGCGGGGATGCGCTCGCGCAGGGCGTCCTCGCCGGCGCGCTTGGAGCGGGCCACGGGCTCGTAGGAGTCCATCGTGGCGACCTCGTCGATGAAGTGCGCCTGGTGGGAGGTCACGAACACGATCTGCCCGCCGGCCGACATGCGCTCGAGCGCGGCGTCGGCCAGCGCGGCCTGGGCGTCACGGTTGAGCTTCATGGCGTAGTCCTCGCCGAACTGGGACTCCATGCCCCCGGAGGCGTTGAGCACCAGCACGTCCAGGGAGCCGAAGTGCTCCACGGCGGCGTCGAGCAGCGCGGCGCGATCCTCGGCCCTCGTCACGTCCCCGCCCACGGCCACGGCGCGGCCGCCGGCGTCCTCGATCCTCTGCACCACCCTGTTCGCGCGCGGCGCCTTCTGGCGGTAGTTCACCACGACGTCCGCGCCGCGGGCGGCCAGCAGCTCGGCGGTGGCGGCTCCGATGCCGCGGGAGGAGCCGGTGACGACGACGCCGCGTCCGGCCAGGTCCTGGGTGGTGTTCTCGGTCATGGGTGCCTCCTGCGGCGGAGTCTGCTGGTCGGGGTGCGGGGTGCGGGGTGCGGAAGTGTGGATTCAGTGGCCCATGCCGAGGCCGCCGTCCACGGGGATCACGGCCCCGGAGACGTACGCGGCCTCGTCCGAGGCGAGCCATCGAACGACGCCGGCCACCTCCGCCGGCTCGGCGAAGCGGCCGGCCGGGATGGACTTCTTGTACTGGACCTTGAGGTCGTCGTCGAGGGCCTGGGTCATCTCGGTGTCGATATAGCCGGGGGCCACCACATTGGCGGTCACGCCGCGCGCGCCGAGCTCCCGGGTGATCGAGCGGGCCATGCCCACGAGGCCGGACTTGGAGGCCGCGTAGTTGACCTGGCCGGGCGAGCCCAGCAGGCCCACCACGGAGGACACCAGGACGATCCGCCCCCGCTTGAGGCGCATCATGCCCTTCGTGGCGCGCTGCACCACGCGGAAGGAGCCGGTGAGGTTGGTGTCCACCACGGAGGTGAAGTCCTCCTCCGACATGCGCAGCAGCAGCTGGTCGTGGGTGATGCCGGCGTTGGCCACGAGCACCTCCACCGGGCCGTGCGCCTCCTCCACCTGACGGAAGGCGGCGTCCACGGAGCCGGCGTCGGTGACGTCCGCGGCCACGGTGAGCGCGCCCTCGGGCCCGCCCTCCCCGGAACGCGAGGTCACGGCCACCCGGTCCCCCGCGGCGAGGAAGGCCTCGGCGATCGCCAGGCCGATGCCGCGGTTGCCTCCCGTGACGAGGACGCTGCGGCCCTGGGACTCGGACGCGGACTGCTCGGCCATGACGACCACCTTCGCTGCTCGGGACTAGACTGGCAGGTCAGCGGGCGACGGCGGCGATCCTCTGCGGATCCCCTCTCCTGCGCCCGCCGACGCAGCACCACTCTACGCACGGCCTCGCGCCGTGCAGGGCATCCGACACCCCGGTGAGGAGCACTCCCATGACCACCGCCGACCCCGGGACGCCCACGGGCCGCGCCGCACGCCGCGCGCCGGACGTCCAGGGCGTGACCACCGCGGCCGCCCCGCGCAGCCAAGACCGCGAGGCCCGCATGCGCGTCTACGTGGTGCAGATGGCCGTCCGCACCGCGTGCTTCGTGGCCGCCCTGTTCACCCACGGCTGGTGGCAGCTGCTGTTCATCGCCGGCGCCGTGATCCTGCCCTACGTCGCCGTGGTGCGCGTGAACAACGCCGGCCCCCACACCGCCGGGCGGATCCGCCCCACCGCGCCGGCCCGGCCGGCGCTCGCGGCCGAGCCCTCCCGTCCCGCCGACACCCCGGCCGAGCCCGTGGTGCTGGTGGGCGAGGTGGTGGACGAGGACGACCCCGCCGCGCGTCGCGCCCTGCCCGCCGGCCGGACCGGGGGCGCGGCGTGACAGGCCCCGACCTGCTGGGCGCCCTGGCCGCCGGCCACGACCCGGCCGCCCTCGCCGCACCCGCCTCCCGGACCGGCGCGGAGGCCGCCGCGCCGGACGGCTCCCCCGTCTGCTCGCGCCGCGGCTGCACCGCGCCGGCCGTGTGGGCCCTGCACTGGAACAACCCGCGCGTGCACGCCCCGGACCGGGTGAAGACCTGGACCGCATGCGAGGAGCACCGCGCGCACCTGGACGACTTCCTCGCCTCGCGGGGCTTCCTGCAGGACGTCACCGGCCTGACCGCCCCGACCTCCCGGGAGGACCCCGCATGAGCCCCGCCCCCACGCCCGCCGTCGAGGACGCCCGCGCGGACCTGCCGCCGCTGCGCTTCGGCTTCGTGCTGAGCCCCGGCTGGATCTTCGGGTTCGTGGTGTGCATCCTCTTCGCCCTCCTCTGCCACGGGCTCGCGCAGTGGCAGTGGGACCGGCGCGTGGAGGTGATGCACCAGGTCAACCGGGTCCTGGAGAACTACGACGACGAGCCGGTCCCCTTCGCGCAGGCGTCCCGGATGCTCACCGCCTTCGACACCGAGGACGAGTGGACACCCGTCACCCTGCGGGGCGAGTACCTCGAGGAGGAGACTCTCGTGGTGCGCAACCGGCCGCGCGCCGGCCGACCCGGCTATGAGGTGCTCGTGCCCTTCCGCACCGAGGAGGGGCCCGTGGTGGTCGTGGATCGCGGCTGGCTGCCCATCGGCTCCCAGCCGGGGCGGCCGGACACGATCCCCGCCCCGCACCCGGACGTCCGCGAGGTGGTGGTGCGCGTGAAGCCCGGCGAGCCCGCCCTGGAGCGCGACGCCCCGGAGGGGCAGGTGCCCTCGATCGACCTGGCGCAGATCGCCGGGCTGGTGGACGGGCCCCTGGCGGACACCGCCTACGGCCTCATGGTCGAGGAGACCCCCGCCGCGGCCACCGCGCCGAGCGCGCTCGTGGAGCCCACCCTGGACGAGGGCCCGCACCTGTCCTACGCCATCCAGTGGTACATCTTCGCCGCCATGGGCTTCGGCGTGTGGGGCTACTCCGCCTGGATGCGCGCCCGCAACGACCGCGCCGACGCCCTCGAGGACGCCGAGGACGACGGCATGACGGCCGCCCGCCGCGCCCCCCGGCCGAAGCCGCAGCGCCGCCGCCGCGGGGGCCGGCCGTCCGACGAGGAGGTCGAGGACGCGCTCCAGGACGTCACCGCCCGCCGCGGCTGAGCCGACGCACGAGGGCCCCGACTCCGAGCGGAGTCGGGGCCCTCGTGCGCCCGGGGCTCAGGCCAGGGAGATGAGGTCCAGGTAGTCCTCGCTCCAGAGGTCCTCGTCGCCGTCGGGCAGGAGCACCACGCGCTCGGGGTCGAGGGCCTCGACGGCGCCCTCGTCGTGCGTCACGAGGACCACGGCCCCCTCGTACTGGCGCAGCGCGTTGAGGATCTCCTCGCGGCTGGCGGGGTCGAGGTTGTTGGTGGGCTCGTCGAGCAGCAGGACGTTGGCGCTCGAAGCGACGAGCGTGGCCAGCGCCAGGCGGGTCTTCTCGCCGCCGGAGAGCACGCGGGCGGGCTTGTCGACGTCGTCGCCCTGGAAGAGGAAGCTGCCCAGCAGCGTCCGGCACTGGGTGTCCCCCAGCTGGGGCGCGGCGTGGCGCATGTTGTCCAGGACGGAGGCGTCCTGGTCCAGGGTGTCGTGCTCCTGGGCGAAGTACCCGAGCTTGAGGCCGTGGCCGGCGATCACCTCGCCCGTGTCCGGGGTCTCGGTGCCGGCGAGCATGCGCAGCAGCGTCGTCTTGCCCGCGCCGTTGTAGCCGAGGATCACCACGCGGGAGCCGCGGTCGATCGCGAGGTCCACGCCCGTGAAGATCTCGAGGGACCCGTAGGACTTGGACAGGTTCTGCGCACTGAGCGGCGTCCTGCCGGAGGCCTGCGGCGTGGGGAACCGGATCGCGGCCACGCGGTCCGTGGCGCGCTCCCCCTCGACGCCGCGCATCATGCGCTCGGCGCGCTTGATCATGTTCTGCGCGGCCACGGCCTTCGTGGCCTTCGCGCGCATCTTCTCGGCCTGCGCCATGAGGGCGGAGGCCTTCTTCTCCGCGTTGGCGAACTCCCGGCGGCGGCGCGCCTCGTCCTGCTGGCGCTGGGCCTGGTAGTTCTTCCAGCTCATGTTGTAGACGTCGATCGTCTGACGGTTCGCGTCCAGGTAGAGGACCTTGTTGACGGTCATCTCCATGAGCTCGACGTCGTGGCTGATCATCAGCAGCCCGCCGGAGTAGGTGCGCAGGTACTCGCGCAGCCACACGATCGAGTCGTGGTCCAGGTGGTTCGTGGGCTCGTCGAGCAGCATGGTGTCCGCGTCGGAGAAGAGGATGCGGGCGAGCTCCACGCGGCGGCGCTGGCCGCCGGAGAGGGTGTGCAGCGGCTGGTCCAGCACGCGGTCCGGCAGGCCGAGGTTCGAGGTGATCCGCGCGGCCTCGGACTCCGCGGCATACCCGCCGCGGGCCTCGAACTCCGCCCCGAGCCGCGAGTACCGGTCCATCGCCTTCTGGCGCTGCGCGTCGTCGTCGGAGGCCATGCCCTCCTCCGCGGCCCGCATGCGGCGGATCGTCTGGTCGAGGTCGCGGGCGGAGAGGATGCGGTCCCGGCCGGACTGCTCCATGTCGTCCACCTTCGGGTCCTGGGGCAGGTAGCCGATGCGGCCCGAGGCGGTCACGGTGCCCGCGGTGGGCTGGGTGCGGCCGGCGAGCACCTTGGTCAGGGTGGTCTTGCCGGCGCCGTTGCGGCCCACCAGGCCCACCTTGTCCCCCCGGTCCACGCGGAAGCTCACCTCGTCCATGAGGAGCCGGGCGCCGACGCGCAGTTCGAGATCGGTGACGGTGAGCATGGGAAGGGAGGGCTCCTGCAGGTGGGGGGATGCGCCGACTGCGGCGCCGGGCCAGTCTAGTCCGTCTACACTCTGGCGCATGAGCTTCAACGAGAACGTGCAGATCAACGCCGGCCGTGCCCGCGGCGGAGGCGGCGGCCTGGGTGGCCGCGGTGCCGCGATCGGCGGCGGCGGCGGTCTGCTCGCCCTGCTCATCGCCGTGTTCTTCCCCCAGTACGCCGACGACCTCGGCATCGGCGGGGCGGGCACGGACACCGGCTCCACCTACGGCCAGTACCAGCAGCAGATCCCAGGCAGCGGCTCCCAGCCGGTCTCGGACGCCGAGTGCTCCACGGGTGCGGACGCCAACCGCAGCACCGACTGCCGCGTGATCGCCACCACCGAGTCCGCCGACGCGTTCTGGGGCGAGTACATGGGCCAGTTCGACACGATCGACTGGCGCCAGCCGGACCTCACCCTCTTCAACGGCAGCGTCACCACGGGCGGCTGCGGTTCGGCGACCTCCGCCACGGGCCCGTTCTACTGCCCCGCGGACGAGTCGATGTACTTCGACACGGACTTCTTCGCCACCCTGAGCTCGGACTTCGGCGCGCAGGGCGGCCCGCTCGCCGAGCAGTACATCGTGGCCCACGAGTACGCGCACCACGTGCAGAACGTGGTCGGCTGGCTGCGGTACGCCCAGGACGGGCAGACCGGCGTGGAGTCCAACATCGTGCGCTCCGAGCTGCAGGCCGACTGTCTCGCGGGCATGTGGGCCGGGCAGGCCACCCAGACCATCGACCCCGAGTCCGGTGAGCCCTTCCTCAAGCCCATCACCCAGGACCAGCTGGCCCAGGCCATCGACGCCGCCGGCGCCGTGGGCGACGACCGCATCCAGGAGCAGTACCAGGGACGCGTCAACCCGGAGGCCTTCACGCACGGCTCCTCCGAGCAGCGCCAGGCCTGGTTCATGCGCGGCTACGAGACGGCGCGGCAGTCCCCGGACATCAACCAGTGCAACACCTTCCAGGCGGAGACGCTCGACATCTGAGCCGCTCCACCGGACCACGACGGCGCCCGCACCTCCTCCGGAAGGTGCGGGCGCCGTCGTCTGTCCCGGGCGCGGAGAGGCCGGATCCCGTCAGCCCGCGAGCAGCTCCTCGGTCCGGCGCTGCACGTCCTGGAGCGACTCGGCCGCGTCCGGCAGGATGAACTCCGCGTCCCCGGGCACCATCACGGTGGACAGCGTCCCCGCGGCGTCGGGTCCGATCACGCCGGACCGGTTGGTCATGAACAGGGCGTCCGGAGTGTCCGAGGACATCAGGTACCAGAGGAACGACTCGGCAGGCGGGGCGGTCTCCGGGGCCGCCCCGTAGACCCACACCCGGACGGTGTCCCCCGGCTCGCCGGTGAGCACGTCCTCCACCCGCACCGTGAGCAGCGAGGTCTCCAGCGCACTGCCGTCCGGGGCCGGGACGACGCGCCCGTCCACCTCCCGGGCGCCGGTCACGCCCTCGATGCGGCCGCGCACGACCACGGTCGACTTCTCCGTCAGGTCCTCCAGGCTCATCGCCGGGTCCACCTCGCTGATCATGATCGCGCTGTAGCCGGCCCAGAAGTCCTCCCGGGCCTGCGTGGACGTCGGAGCCGTGGAGGACGGACCCGCCGACGTCGGCGGTGCGGCGGCGGGTCCGTCGCCCGTCGGCCGGGGCGCCTCGCCGGCGCATCCGATCAGGGCGAGCGCCAGGGCCGCCGCGAGGGCGGTCGCGGGGACTGCGGTGCGGGTGCTGGGAACCATGGGGTCACCCCCTGTCGTGGACGGACCCCTCCCGGTGAGGGGCCTGTGCCCCGATTCTCCCAGACGGCGCCATGCCCCCGGCATGTCGAGGAGCCACCTTCCCACCCTCGTCCTCCCGCCCTCATCCGGACGTTAGGGCCGGAATTCGATGCCCATTCCGGTCCGGATGTCCGGATGGGCGGCTGCGCAGGGGGCCGTGCGTGCGCGCCGGCACCCTCCACGACGACGCCGGCCCGCACCCCTCGGGGAGATGCGGGCCGGCGTCGTCGTCCGGGGCGCGGAGACCCCGCGGGGTCAGATGTTGAAGCCCAGGGCGCGCATCTGGTCCTTGCCGTCCTCGGTGATCCGCTCGGGACCCCACGGCGGCATCCAGACCCAGTTCAGGCGCCACTCGTCCACCAGCGTGCCGATGGCGCGGGAGACCTGGTCCTCGATCTCGTCGGTGAGCGGGCAGGCGGCCGTGGTGAGGGTCATGTCCACGAGCAGCGCGCCGTCCTCGGCGTAGTGCAGCCCGTAGAGCAGGCCCAGGTCCACGACGTTCACGCCCAGCTCTGGGTCGATGACGTCCTTGAGGGCCTCGCGGACGTCCTCGACCGGCGTCTGTGCAGCGGTGTCGACCATGCTCAGACCCCCGCCGAGGCCTTCACGAAGCGCTCGTAGCCCTCGGCCTCGAGCTGGTCGGCCAGCTCGGGGCCGCCGGACTCGGCCACGCGGCCGTCCACCAGCACGTGCACGTGGTCGGGCTTGATGTAGTTGAGGATGCGCGTGTAATGGGTGATGAGCAGGGTGCCCATCTCGTTGGCCTGCGCGGCGCGGTTGACGCCCTCGGAGACGATGCGCAGGGCGTCCACGTCGAGGCCGGAGTCGGTCTCGTCGAGGATCGCGAAGGTCGGCTTGAACAGCTCGAGCTGGAGGATCTCGGCGCGCTTCTTCTCACCGCCGGAGAAGCCCTCGTTGACGTTGCGGTTCATGAACGCCGGGTCGATCTGCAGCGCCTCGAAGGCGCCCTTGACGTCCTTGGTCCACGTGCGCAGCGAGGGGGCCTCGCCGTCGATCGCGGTCTTCGCGGTGCGCAGGAAGTTGGTCATGGTGACGCCCGGGATCTCCACGGGGTACTGCATGGCCAGGAACAGGCCGGCCTGGGCGCGCTCGTCCACGGACATCTCGAGGACGTCCTCGCCGTCGAGGGTGATGGACCCGGAGGTCACATCGTAGCGGGGGTGGCCGGCGATGGTGGAGGCCAGCGTGGACTTGCCGGAGCCGTTGGGCCCCATGATGGCGTGGGTCTGGCCCGTCTCGATGGTCAGCGACAGGCCCTTGAGGATCTCCTTGGGGCCGTTCTCGGTCTCGATCTGCACGTGCAGGTCGGTGATCTGCAGGGTTGCCATGGGCGGTTCTCCTTGGGGGAAGCGTGGGGGGTGGGGGCGGGCGGGGCTCAGAGCGGCGTGACCTGCAGCTCCGCCTCCATGACCTCGGTGAGCTCGCGCTCGACGTCGGGGATCCGGATCTTCTGGATGATCTCGTTGAGGAAGCCGCGCACGATCAGCTGGCGCGCCTCGGTCTCCGGGATGCCGCGGGCCATGAGGTAGAAGAGCTGGGTCTCGTCGAACCGGCCGGTGGCGGACGCGTGGCCCGCACCCTCGATCACGCCGGTCTCGATCTCCAGGTTCGGGACGGAGTCGGCGCGGGCGCCGTCCGTGAGGAGCAGGTTCTCGTTCTTCTCGTACGAGTCCGTGCCCTCGGCCTCGGCGCGGATCAGCACGTCGCCCACCCACACGGTGCGCGCGTCCTGGCCCTGCAGGGCGCCCTTGTAGAGCACGTTGGACACGCAGTTCGGGCGGTTGTGGTCCACGAACAGGCGGTTCTCCAGGTGCTGGCCGGCGTCGGCGAAGTACAGGCCGTACATCTCGGCCTCGCCCCGCTCGCCCGCGAAGCGGGAGGTCGGGGTCAGGCGCACCAGCGAGCCACCGTGGGACACGGTGACGTGCTTGAGGTGCGCGTTCTGCCCGACGGACGCCTGATGGGCGCCCACGTGCACGGCGTCGTCCTCCCACGCCTGGACGGACACCACGTTGAGGCGGGCGTCCCGGCGCACGTCGAGCTCGACGTTCTGGGCCACCACGGCGGTGCCCCGATGGGTGATCACGACGTCGGCGGCGGCGTTCTCCTCGACCACCACGGTCAGGTGGTGGGCCGCAGGCGCGGACCCGGCCCCGGTGACGTCGATGCGCACGGGGGCCGGGACCTCCGCGCCGGCGGCCACGGTGACGACCGTGGCCTGCTCGAACGAGGCCCAGGCGGCGGCCGAGACGCGGTCGTCGGGGGTCACGACGGAGCCGACGCGGGCGTCGTCACGGCCCACGGTCTCCACGGTCACGCCCGCGTGCTCAGACACGGTGACGACCGGGGCCGGGCCGGTCAGACGCGCGTCGTCGCCGCCGGGCAGGTGCAGCCCCGCCAGGCGGTCCAGCGGGGTGAAGCGCCAGTCCTCCTCCCGGCCGGTGAGGGTCGGGAAGTCGGCGAGGTCCTTGGACGCCACGCGGTCGGCGCGGGACTGCCCGGCCGCGCGCGGAGCGCGCTGGACCTCGGCGTTCTGGCCGCGGGCCAGCTGCTCGCCCTCGTCCCCCATCCCGGGGATCAGGTTGCGCTCTGCGGTGTTCTCCACGATGTCGGTCAACTCAGCCCACCGATCCTTCCATCTGCAGTTCGATCAGCTTGTTCAGCTCGAGGGCGTACTCCATCGGCAGCTCGCGGGCGATCGGCTCGATGAAGCCGCGCACGATCATGGCCATCGCCTCGTCCTCGGACAGGCCGCGGCTCATGAGGTAGAACAGCTGCTCCTCGGAGACGCGGGACACGGTGGCCTCGTGGCCGAGGGTCACGTCGTCCTCGCGGATGTCGATGTACGGGTAGGTGTCCGAACGGGACACCGTGTCCACCAGGAGGGCGTCGCACACCACGGAGTTCGCCGAGCCCTTGGCGCCCTCGCTCACCTGCACGAGGCCGCGGTAGGCGGCGCGGCCGCCGTTGCGCGCCACGGACTTGGAGACGATCGAGCTCGACGTGTTCGGGGCCATGTGCACCATCTTGGAGCCGGTGTCCTGGTGCTGGTCCTTGCCTGCGAAGGCCACGGAGAGGGTCTCGCCGGTGGCGCGCTCGCCCGTGAGGTACACGGCCGGGTACTTCATGGTGACCTTGGAGCCGATGTTGCCGTCGACCCACTCCATGGTGCCGCCGGCCTCGACCACGGCACGCTTGGTCACCAGGTTGTACACGTTGGTGGACCAGTTCTGGATGGTGGTGTAGCGCACGCGGGCGTTCTTCTTCACCACGATCTCCACCACGGCGGAGTGCAGTGAGTCCGACTTGTACATCGGGGCGGTGCAGCCCTCGATGTAGTGCACGTACGAGTCCTCGTCCGCGATGATCAGCGTCCGCTCGAACTGGCCCATGTTCTCCGTGTTGATGCGGAAGTAGGCCTGCAGCGGGATGTCCACGTGGACGCCCTTGGGGACGTACACGAAGGAGCCGCCGGACCACACGGAGGTGTTCAGCGAGGCGAACTTGTTGTCGCCCACCGGGATGACGGTGCCGAAGTACTCCTCGAACAGCTCGGGGTGCTCCTTCAGCGCGGTGTCGGTGTCGAGGAAGATGACGCCCTGCTCCTCCAGGTCCTCGCGGATCTGGTGGTAGACGACCTCGGACTCGTACTGGGCGGCCACGCCGGAGACGAGGCGCTCACGCTCGGCCTCGGGGATGCCGAGGCGCTCGTACGTGTTGCGGATGTCCTCCGGCAGGTCCTCCCAGGTCTTGGCCTGGCCTTCGGTGGAGCGCACGAAGTACTTGATGTTGTCGAAGTGGATCCCGGAGAGGTCCGGGCCCCATGCCGGCATCGGCTTGCGCTCGAAGTACTTCAGCGCCTTGAGGCGGAGCTTGGTCATCCACTCCGGCTCGTCCTTCTTGGCGGAGATGTCCTTGACGACGTCCTCGTTCAGGCCGCGGCGCGCGGTCTGACCGGCGACGTCGGAGTCGGCCCAGCCGTACTGGTAGGCGCCGATGGCGTTGAGCTCGGGGTTCTTCTCGAGGATCTCGTTGATGACGCCGGGATCGGCGGTCGGCGAGCTGTCCTGCTGGATGATCTGGTCGGTCATCTCAGCCTCTCTCTCGGTCGGGGTGGACGGTGGGCGGTCGATGGGGGCGGGCGTCAGGCCCGCCCGAGCGGGACGTGCGTGGTGCACACGTGCCCGCCGGCGGCGAGGGTGGAGAGGCGGCGCACGTCCACGCCCAGCAGGCGGGCGAACAGCGCGGTCTCCTCCTCGCAGAACTCGGGGTGACGGGCCGGCAGCCCCTGGAGGGGGCAGTGGCCCTGGCAGACCTGCTCGGCGCGCAGGGTGGGCGCCAGTCCGGCCCGCACCCGCCGCACGCTGGCGGCGAAGCCGGCCTCGTCGAGAACCTGGGTCAGCACGCGGGCTCGCTCGGCCAGGTCCAGGGAGCGGCCGGCGACGGCGGCCCCATAGGCGTCCTCGACGGGCGCGAACGCGTGCCGGGCCTGGCGGCGCAGCTCCTCCTCCCCGCCGAGCTCCACGAGCCGGTCGAGGGAGGACAGGGCCACACCGAGGTGGTCGCCGCCCAGGCGGCGCTGGGCACGCTGGGTGACCACGTAGCGGCGGGAGGGGCGGCCGGCGCCGCGGGCCGCGGAGACGGCCTTGACCTCCACCAGGCCCTCCTCCTCGAGGGCGTCGAGGTGGCGGCGCACGGCGGCGGCGGTGAGCCCGAGGACGCGCCCGACCTCCGCCGCGGAGACGGGCCCGCGGGTGAGCACCCGGTCCAGGACGCGCTCGCGCGTGCCCGGGGCGGGCGCGGCGGTCTCTGCGGAGTCGGAATACACAAGAACACTATGTCGTATTGGTCTGGAACCGTTCAAGTCATGACGCGCGTGTCCCGCGCCACCCTGCCGCCCCGGCCGTTCCCGAGGGGACACCTGACCCGCGCGCCTAGACTGGTCGGGTGCCTCAGACCCCCGCCTCCCGCCCCGGCGCCCCCGCCCTGCGCCTGATCGGGGTGCACCGCACCCTGGGCCGCGGCCGCGCCCGCACCGAGGTGCTGCGCGGCGTCGACCTCACGGTGCGCGGCGGCGCCGTCACCGTGCTCCTGGGCCCGAACGGCGCGGGCAAGTCCACCACCCTGGGCCTGTGCCACGGCTCCGACCGTCCCGACGCAGGCACGGTCCGCGTCTTCGGCGAGGACCCCTGGCATGCCTCCGCGGACCTGCGGGCGCGCATCGGCGTCATGTGGCAGGAGGGCGGGCTGCCCCCCTCGGTGACGGCCCGCCGGTTCGTCCGGCACGTGGCCTCGCTCTACCGGGCGCCCCTGGACCCGGACGCCCTGCTGGACCGCCTGCGCATCGGCGCCGTCGCGGACCGCCCCCTGCGTCGCCTCTCCGGGGGCCAGCGCCAGCGCGCGGCCCTGGCGGCCGCCGTCGTCGGCGCCCCCGACCTGCTCTTCCTCGACGAGCCCACCGCGGGCCTGGACCCCGAGACCCGCCCCGTGGTCCACGAGGTCATCCGAGAGCACACCGCCCGCGGCGCCGCCGTCCTCCTCACCACGCACCTGCTCGACGACGCCGAGCGCCTGGCGGACGAGGTCGCCATCCTGCGCGCCGGCCGCGTGGTGCGTGCCGGCACCCTGGAGCAACTCACCCGGGTGGCCGACGGCGACGTCCTGGACGTCGACTTCGGGGACGCCTCCCCGGCCGCCGTCGCGACGTGGGCGGACGCGGTGTCCGGGACCTTCCCCGTGACGCTCGACCACGACTCCCCGACCGCCCGCGTGGCCGGGGTGCGCTCCCCCGCGGAGCTGGAAGGCCTGACCGGCACGTGGACCGCCCACGGCCTCTTCCCCGCCCGGATCGAGCGGGCCACCCTGCGGCTCGAGCGGCTCCTGCAGGACACCGGCCTCCCCACCGAGCCCGTCCAGACCGGTCCGGACGGTGCCCCCTCCCCGACCGACCAGACCCCCGCCGGAAGCCGATCATGAGCACGCCCGCCCCCACCGCCGCCCCCACCGCCGCCCCCACCGCCGCCCCCACCGCCGCCCCGCACGCCGGCGCCGCCCCGCTGGGCGCGCGGGTGACGCGCCAGGCCGCCTACGAGACCGGCACCGCCCTGCGCAACGGTGAGCAGCTCCTGGTGACCCTGATCCTGCCCCTGCTGGCGCTCGTCGGCATCCACGTCACCGGCCTGCTGGACACCCCCGGCCGCTCCGGCCTCGACGTCGCCGTGCCGGGTGTGCTCGCCCTGGCCGTGGTGAGCTCCGCGTTCACCGCCACCGCCATCTCCACCGGGTTCGAGCGCCGCTACGACGTGCTGGCCGCCCTGGCGACGACCCCCCTGGGCACCCTCGGGCTCGTGGCCGGGAAGGCCGTGTCCGTGATCGCCGTGCTGGCCATCCAGACCGTGGTGATCGGCGGCGTCGGGCTCGCGCTCGGCTGGCGCCCCGACCCGGCCGGCCTCGTGCCAGCGCTCCTGGCCCTCGCGCTGGGCGCGGCCGCGTTCACCGCCCTGGGCCTGCTGCTGGCCGGCACCGCCCGCCCCGAGGCGACCCTCGCCGTCGCCAACCTGGTGTGGGTGCTGATCGGCGCCGTGGGCGGCACCGTCTTCCCGCCGCACTGGGCCTGGCTCGAGCTGACCCCCTCCGGCGCCCTGGGCGCCGCCCTGCGCGCGGCCCTCGTGGAGGGCGCCTGGGCCCCCGGCGCCCTGCTGGTGCTCGCCCTCTGGACCGCGGCGGCCACGGCCGCCGCCCTGCGCTGGTTCCGCTGGCGGCCCTGACCCGCCCCGACAGTCCCCCCTCGCCCCGACCGACCCGGAAGGACGCCATGTCCCCCACCTCCCCCGCTCCGCGGACGCCCGACGACGAGGGCGGCCTCGCCGCGCGTCTGCCCCGGCGGATCTCCCCCCTGACGCGCCGCCTGGCGATCGCCTCGCTCGTGTCCGAGATCGGCATCATCGTCACCGGCGGCGCGGTGCGCCTCACCGGGTCCGGCCTGGGCTGCCCCACCTGGCCCCGGTGCACCCCGGAGTCCCTCACCAACACCCCGGAGATGGGCATCCACGGGGTGATCGAGTTCGGCAACCGCACCTTGACGTTCGTCCTGGTGATCATCGCGGTGGCCATGTTCCTCTCGCTGTGGAACCTGCGCCGCACCCATCGCTCGCCGTTCTGGATGTCCGTGGGCCTGCTGGCCGGCATCCCCGCGCAGGCCGTGGTGGGCGGCATCACCGTGCTCACCCAGCTGAACCCCTGGGTGGTGGCGCTGCACTTCATCGTCTCCGCCGTGATGGTGGCCGTGGCCACGCTCCTGGTGATCAGGGTGGGCACCGAGCTGCGGGCCGAGGGGCCCGGGGCACCGGTGGTGGACGGCCGCACCACCGCCGTGACCCGCGCGGCGGCCTGGGCCGTGTTCGCGCTCACCTGGGTGGTGGTGTACCTGGGGACCGTGGTCACGGGCACCGGTCCCCACGGCGGCGACCCGGGCGCCCCGCGGCACGCCTTCGACCCCCTGACGGTCACCCGCGTGCACGCCCTGCCCGTCTATCTCATCCTGGCCGCCACGCTGGTGCTGCTGTTCACCGTGCACGGCGCGGCCGGCGCCTCCACGCGGCAGCGCGGCGCGGTCCTGCGCCTGCTGGGCGTGCTGGTCCTGCAGGCCGGCATCGGCTACGCCCAGCACTTCACGGGCCTGCCCGTGGGGCTGGTCATCCTCCACATGCTCGGCTCCGCCCTGCTCGTGGCCGCGGCGACCGCGGTGTGGGACCGCCAGCGCTCCCGCTACGTCACCCATGGGGCGGACCCGTTCGGCGTGGTCGCCCCCGCCGCCGAGAGCCCCACCGCGGCCCACGCGGCCGCCCCGGCCGGCCGCCGCTGACGCACCGCCCCCGGACCCGACCCACCACGACGGCGCCGCTCCCCCGCACGGGGGGCGGCGCCGTCGTCGTCCCGGACACCGGTCCGGCGGGGACATCGGTCCCGGGACGACGACGGCCCCGCACCGTCTCCGGTGCGGGGCCGTGGGGCCGAGGCGGGGCGGGTCAGCGGCCGCCGGCCACCTGCATGAGGGGCTCGCCCACGAACGGGTCCACCGCGAGGGCGATGAACAGCAGCGTGAGGTAGGTGATGGACAGGTGGAACACCCTCATGGCCTTGCGGTCCTCGAAGTCGTCCCGCTGGGCCTCCCGCTGGAGCACGTGCGACTCCCACACGAACCAGCCGCCCACGCCGAGGGCGACGGCGGTGTAGACGATGCCGGCCCAGCCCATGGGGACCAGGAGCAGGGAGCAGGCCACCGTGGCCCAGGCGTAGAGCACGACCTGGTTGGACACGAGGCGGGCGGAGGCGACGGCCCCGAGCATGGGGACATGGGCCTCCTGGTAGTCCTTCTTGTACTTCATGGACAGCGGCCAGTAGTGCGGCGGGGTCCACAGGAAGATGACGGTGAACAGCACGATCGCGGGCCACTCGACGGTGCCGCGCACCGCGGCCCAGCCGATCACCACCGGGAAGCAGCCGGCGATCCCGCCCCACACGATGTTCTGCTCTGTGCGGCGCTTGAGGATCAGCGAGTAGACCACCACGTAGAAGAAGATGGCCGCCACGCCCAGGGCCGCGGCCAGCCAGTTGGCGCCGAGGCCCAGGATGAGCACGGACAGCACGGCGATCGTCCAGGAGAAGACCAGCGCCTCGCGCGGGGTGACCTCGCCCGTGACCAGCGGGCGGCGCTCCGTGCGCTTCATGACCCGGTCGATGTCCCGGTCGATGTAGCAGTTGAACGCGCCCGAGGCCCCCGCGGCCAGCGCGCCGCCCACGAGGGTGGCGAGCATGGTGAGGACGTCCGGGAAGCCGCGCTCCGCGAAGATCATGGTGGGCAGCGTGGTGACCAGCAGAAGCTCGATCACGCGGGGCTTCGTCAGCTCGACGTAGGCGCGGATCTTGCGGCCCGCCGTCATGGGCGGGCGGGACGCGACGGCGTCCGTGGCCGGGCTGACGGCGCGGGCTGGGGAGGTGGACTCCACGGAGGATGACATCGGCTTCTCACGGGGAAGGGGACGGGGACGGCCCCGCGATCCTCCCGCCCGGACCCGGAGGCCGGGCGCGGGAGCCGGGTGACCTTCCGGCCATCCTACCCGCCCGTGGCGCTGTTCGCGGGGGGACGAAGCCCACACCGGGCGACGCGCGGCCAAGCCCACTAGGCTGGGCGCGAGGGCACGCCGCCGACCCCCGTGGGCTCCGGTGCCGCCGCCGCCCGTCCGCGCACCAGCACAGAGGAGCCGCACATGTCCGAGACCTCCCCCACCCCGCTCGACCGGGTCCGCCCCGCCCGCGGGTTCGTGTACGACCAGCAGGACCGACGCATGGTGGACACGCTCAAGGTGCTGGCCGCGGACGCGGTCGAGAAGGCCGGCCACGGCCATCCCGGCACGGCCATCTCCCTGGCCCCGGTCGCCTGGCAGCTCTTCCAGAACGTCATGCACCTGGACCCGGCCGACGACGCGTGGGCCGGCCGCGACCGGTTCATCCTCTCCGCCGGCCACTCCTCCCTCACGCTCTACCTCCAGCTGTTCGCGGCGGGGGCGGGCCTGGAGATCGAGGACATCGCGGCCCTCCGGACCGAGGGCTCCCAGACGCCCGGCCACCCGGAGCGCGGCCACACCGCGCACGTGGAGATGACCACCGGCCCCCTGGGCCAGGGCCTGTCCTCCGCGGTGGGCTTCGCCTACGACCAGCGCCGCGTGCGCGGGCTGCTGGACCCCGACGCCGCCCCGGGCACCTCGCCCTTCGACCACCACGTGTTCGTGATCGCCTCCGACGGGGACATCCAGGAGGGCGTGTCGGCTGAGGCCTGCTCGCTCGCCGGCCACCAGGAGCTCGGGAACCTCGTGGTGCTCTACGACGCGAACCGGATCTCCATCGAGGACGACACCGACATCTCCTTCACAGAGGACGTCTCCGCCCGCTACGAGGCCTACGGCTGGCACGTGCAGGAGGTCGACTGGACCAACGGGTCCCAGGGCCACGACGTCACCGAGTACACCGAGGACGTGGAGCGGCTGTACGAGGCGATCGCCGCCGCCAAGGCCGAGACGGGGCGCCCGTCCCTGATCAAGCTGCGCACCGTCATCGGCTGGCCCTCCCCCGGCAAGCAGAACACCGGCGGCATCCACGGCTCGAAGCTCGGCGAGGACGAGGTGCGCGAGCTCAAGGCCCATCTCGGGTTCGACGTCGAGGCGCACTTCGACGTCGACGAGGCCCTCCTGGCCCACGCCCGACAGGTGGGCGAGCGCTCGGCCGCCTACCGCGCCGAGTGGGAGCGCGCCCTCGAGTCCTGGCGCGCGGCGAACCCGGAGCGCGCCCGCCTGTTCGACCGGCTGCGCGCCCGTGAGCTGCCCGCGGGCTTCGAGGACGCCTTCCCGTCCTGGGAGGCCGACGAGAAGGGCCTGGCCACCCGCGCCGCCTCGGGCACGGTCCTCACGGCGCTCGCCCCGCTCATGCCCGAGCTGTGGGGCGGCTCCGCCGACCTGGCCGGGTCCAACAACACCACCATGGAGGGCGAGCCCTCCTTCATCCCCGCGCACCGCTCCACCGCCACCTGGCAGGGCGACCCGTACGGCCGCACCCTCCACTTCGGCATCCGCGAGTTCGCGGCCGGCGCGATCGTCAACGGCATCACCCTCGGGGGACTCACCCGTGCCTACATGGGCACCTTCCTCACGTTCTCCGACTACATGCGCGGGGCCGTGCGCCTGGCCGCCCTGATGGGCACCCCGAGCGTGTACGTGTGGACCCACGACTCCGTGGGCCTCGGCGAGGACGGCCCCACCCACCAGCCGATCGAGCACCTGGCGGCGTTGCGCGCGATCCCGGGCCTCGACGTCGTCCGTCCGGCCGACGCCAACGAGACGGCATGGGCGTGGCGGACGATCCTGAAGCGCCGGGACCACCCGGCGGGCCTGGTGCTGACCCGTCAGGGCGTCCCCACCCTCCCGCGGGAGACCGACGGATTCGCCCCTGCCTCCGGCGTGGCCCGCGGCGCCTACGTGCTGGTGGACGCCACGGACGCCGACGGGGCCCCCGCGGACGCGCAGGTCCTGCTGATCGCCACCGGCTCCGAGGTGGCCGTGGCCGTGGGCGCCCGGGAGCGGCTGCAGGCCGAGGGCGTGCCGACGCGCGTCGTGTCCGCCCCGTGCCTGGAGTGGTTCGCCGAGCAGGACGAGGAGTACCGGACCTCGGTGCTGCCGGACGGGCCGGAGGCCCCCGTGCGCGTCTCGGTGGAGGCCGGCATCGGCATGCCGTGGTTCGAGCTGACCGTCACCGGGCGCTCGCGGGGCGCGCGGGTGAGCCTCGAGCACTACGGAGAATCCGCCGACGGCCCGCATCTGCTGCGCAAGTACGGATTCACCCCCGAGAACGTGGCCGGCGTCGCCCGCGGGCTGCTCTGACGCGCCCGCCCGCATGCACCAGGAGAGGACCCACCCCATGACCGACCTGCAGCGCACCGCCGACGCGGCCGTGCAGAGCCCCGCGACCACCGCGCTCGCGGAGGCCGGCGTGTCCATCTGGCTGGACGACCTGTCCCGCACCCGACTGGACGAGGGCAGCCTCGAGAAGCTGCTCACGACCCACACGGTGACGGGCGTGACCACGAACCCGTCCATCTTCGCGGCCGCGTTGAAGCACGCCGACGCGTACGAGGCGCAGCTGCGCGAGCTCGCCGCGGAGGGCGCGGACGTGGAGGCCGCGGTGACCGCCCTCACCACCACGGACGTCCGCCGGGCCTGCGATCTGCTGGCCCCGGTCCACGAGGCCACGGACGGCCGGGACGGCTACGTCTCGATCGAGGTGGACCCGCGGCTGGCCCGGGACACGGCCGGCACCGTGGCCCAGGCGCGCGAGCTCGCCGCGGCAGTGGACCGCCGCAACCTGATGGTCAAGATCCCCGCCACCGTGGAGGGGCTGCCCGCCATCACGGAGGTCCTGGGCTCCGGCCTGAGCGTCAACGTGACCCTGATCTTCTCCCTGCCCCGGTACCGCGAGGTGGTCAACGCCTGGCTGGCGGGGCTCGAGCAGGCCCGCGCGAACGGCCACGACGTGTCCCGCATCCACTCCGTGGCGTCCTTCTTCGTCTCCCGCGTGGACACGGACGTGGATGCGCAGCTGAGGGCCCTGGCCGCCGACGGCCGGCCCGAGGCGGCGGAGCTGACCGGCCGCGCCGGGCTGGCGAACGCCCGCCTGGCCTACCGGGCGTTCGAGCAGGCCCTGGACACGGAGCGCTGGCGCCTGCTCGAAGCCGACGGAGCCCACGTCCAGCGGCCCCTATGGGCCTCCACGGGCGTCAAGGACCCGGAGCTGCCGGACACGCTGTACGTGACCGGCCTGGTGGCGCCGGACACCGTCAACACCATGCCGGAGAAGACCCTCGAGGCGTTCGCCGACCACGGCGAGGTCACCGGGGACACCGTCACCGACGCCTACACCCAGGCCGATGCCGACCTCGACGCGATCGGCGCGCTGGGGATCTCCTACCCCGAGCTCGTGGAGCGCCTCGAGGCCGAGGGCCTGCAGAAGTTCGAGGACGCGTGGGACGAGCTGCTCGCCTCGGTGCGCGCCGGCCTCGACGCCCACGCCTGAGACCCGCCGCACGCCGCTGAAAGGACCCCAGATGAGCACCCTCGGCCTCACCGCCACCGGATCCGCCCTCGACGCGATCGACCGCCATGTCCCCGACCTCGTGGCGGAGCGGTTCGCCTCCCGCCTCGCCGACCAGGACGCCGCGCTGTGGGGTGAGGCCGCCCAGGAGGAGGCCGCCCGGCGCCTGGGCTGGATCGACCTCTTCGACGACTCCCGCGCCGTGGCCGAGGACGTCGCGGACCTCGCCGCCCAGCTCCGGGAGGAGGGCCTGACCCGCGTGGTGCTCGCGGGCATGGGCGGCTCCTCCCTGGCCCCGGAGGTCATCGCGGCGACGGCCGGCCGGCCCTTCGAGGTGCTGGACTCCACCGACCCGGAGCAGGTGGCCGCCGTGCTCGGGCGCGACCTCGAGCGCACCGTGCTCGTGGTCTCCTCCAAGTCCGGCTCCACGGTGGAGACGGACTCGCAGCGCCGGGTGGTCGAGGCCGCGTTCGCCGCCGAGGGGATCGACGCCGCCTCCCGGATCGTGGTGGTCACGGACCCGGGCTCCCCCCTGCAGGACGCCTCGATCAGGGCCGGCTACCGCGCGGTGTTCACCGCCGACCCCACCGTGGGCGGCCGCTACTCCGCACTCACGGCCTTCGGGATCGTCCCGGCGGCGCTCGCGGGGGTGGACGTCGCCGCGCTGCTGGACGAGGCCGAGGAGGTGCTGGACCTGCTCACCGCGGACGACGAGGACAACCCCGGCCTGCGCCTCGGCGCGGCCATCGGCGGCACGTCCCCGCTGCGGGACAAGCTCGTGGTGCAGGACCTGGGCTCCGGGATCGAGGGCTTCGGGGACTGGGTGGAGCAGCTGATCGCGGAGTCCACGGGCAAGGAGCGCACGGGCCTGCTGCCCGTCGTCGTCCGCGCCGGGGACCCGGAGACCGGCTGGGAGGCCCCGGACCTGTTGCAGGTGCGCCTGGTGGCCGAGGACGAGGAGTCCGTCCCGCCGCCGCACGCCGTGCAGCTGCACGGCTCCCTGGGAGCCCTCATGCTGACCTGGGAGGTGGCCACGGCCGTGGCCGGCCGTCTGCTCGGCATCAACCCGTTCGATCAGCCGGACGTGGAGGCCGCCAAGGCCGCCGCCCGGGAGCTGCTGGACTCCCCCGCCCCGGCCACCGAGGCCGGCGCCGTGGTGCAGGGCGTGGAGGTCTCCGGTGACGATGCGGCGGTCGCCGCCGACGACCTCGCCGCGGTGCTCGCGGCCGTCGCCGCCCAGGTGCCCGGGGACGGGTACCTCGCGGTGCACGCCTACCTGGACCGCCACGGGGACGCGGACCTCGCCGGGATCCGAGCCGACCTGGCCCGCTCCCTCGGCCGGCCCGTGACGTTCGGCTGGGCCCCACGTTTCCTGCACTCGACCGGCCAGTACCACAAGGGCGGGCCCCGCACGGGCGTCTTCCTGCAGGTCACCGGAGAGGCGAGCACCGACGTCGAGGTGCCCGGCCGTCCGTTCTCCCTGGGCCGGCTCATCGCGGCCCAGGCGGCGGGCGACGCCGGCGTGCTGCGCCGCCTCGGCCGTCCGGTGACCACGCTGCGCCTGCGCGACCGCGGCGCCGGCGTGGCCGCCCTGCGCACCGCCGCCCGACGGGCTGACCTCCGTGGCGTCTGAGCCCCGCGGCACGCGGCTGAACCCGCTGCGCGACCCCCGTGACCGGCGGCTGACGCGCATCGCGGGCCCCTCGTCGCTCGTGCTGTTCGGCGTCACGGGCGACCTCGCGCGCAAGAAGCTGCTCCCCGCCATGTACGACCTCGCCCACCGGGGCCTGCTGCCGCCGTCGTTCTCCCTCGTCGGCTTCGGCCGCCGCGACTGGTCCGACGCCGAGTTCGCGGACTACGTGCAGGGGGCCGTGGAATCCGGCTCGCGCACCCCGTTCGACGAGACCGTCTGGGAGCAGTTCCGCGGCGGGCTTCGGTTCGTCTCCGGGGCCTTCGATGACGCCCCCGCCTACGAACGCCTCGGCGAGGTGCTCGCGGAGCTGGAGAGCTCCCGCGGCACCGGCGGCAACACCGCGTTCTACCTCTCCATCCCGCCGGACTGGTTCGAGGCCGTCTCCCGGCACCTCGCGGACCAGGGTCTGGCCGAGCGGGACCAGCCCGCGGACGGCCCGTGGCGGCGCGTGGTGATCGAGAAGCCCTTCGGCCACGACCTGGCCAGCGCGCAGGAGCTGAACGCCGTGATCGAACGGGTGTTCCCGTCCGACGCGGTCTTCCGGATCGACCACTACCTCGGCAAGGAGACGGTCCAGAACATCCTCGCCTTCCGGTTCGCCAACCGGATCTTCGAGCCGCTCTGGAACGCCGAGCACGTGGACCACGTGCAGATCACCATGGCCGAGGACATCGGGATCGGCGGTCGCGCGAGCTACTACGACGGCGTGGGCGCGGCCCGCGACGTCATCCAGAACCACCTGCTCCAGCTGCTGGCCTTGACAGCCATGGAGGAGCCCCTGTCCTTCGACGCGACGCACCTGCGCGCGGAGAAGGAGAAGGTCCTCGAGGCCGTCCGGGTCCCGGATACCCCGGAGGGCCTCGATGCCGCCTCCGCCCGCGGCCAGTACACCGGCGGGTGGCAGGGCGGCGAGGAGGTCACCGGGTTCCTGGACGAGGAGGGCTTCAACCCCGCGTCCACCACGGAGACCTTCGCCGCCCTCAAGGTCGGGATCCAGACCCGCCGCTGGCAGGGTGTGCCGTTCTACCTGCGTGCCGGCAAGCGCCTGGGACGGCGCGTCACCGAGATCGCGGTGGTGTTCAAGGACCCGCCGCACCTGCTCTTCCCCGTGCACCCCGGCGACGGCTTCGGCGAGAACGTGATCGTCATCCGTGTCCAGCCGGACGAGGGCGTGACCATCCGCTTCGCCTCGAAGGTGCCCGGCGCCCAGCAGGAGGTCCGGGACGTGACCATGGACTTCGGCTACGGGCACGCGTTCACCGAGGACTCCCCCGAGGCCTACGAGCGCCTCATCCTGGACGTGCTGCTCGGCGAGCCGCCGCTGTTCCCGCGGCAGGCCGAGGTGGAGCTGTCCTGGCGCATCGTCGACCCGTTCGAGGAGCACTGGGCCGCACGGCCGGAGCAGCCGGAGCCGTACCCGCCGGGCTCATGGGGTCCGGCCTCCGCCGACGCCCTGATGGCCCGCGACGGCCGGACCTGGAGGCGACCGTGAAGATCCGCATGCACGACACCACCACCTCCCAGGTGGCGAAGCGACTCACCGCGCTGCGCGAGGCCGGTGGCGTGGCGGCTCTCGGCCGTGTGCTCTCCCTGGTGATCAGCACCGACGACGCCGGCATCGAACCGGCCCTGGAGGCCGCCAACGCCGCGTCGCTCGAGCATCCCTGCCGCATCGTGGTGCTCGCCCTCGGCGACCCGGACGCCGCGACCCGCCTCGACGCCGAGATCCGCGTGGGCGGCGACGCCGGTGCGTCCGACGTCGTGATCCTGTGGTGCCAGGGTGCCAACGCCCACGCGGGCGAGCCGCTCGTGGCGGCGCTGCTGCTGCCCGATGCCCCGATCGTCGTGTGGTGGCCGGGCGCGCCCCCGGAGGTCCCCGCGGACACCCCGCTGGGCCGTCTGGCTCACCGGCGCATCACGGACTCGGCGACGTGTCCGGACGCCGAGGCCGCGCTGCGCTCGCTGGCCGAGGGGCATCGGGACGGGGACACCGACCTCGCGTGGACGCGTCTGACCCTGTGGCGCATCCAGGTGGCGGGCATCCTCGACCACCTGCCGCTGTCCCGGGTCCGCTCCGTCACCGTGGACGGGGCCCCGGACTCCCCCAGCACCATGCTCCTGGCCGCCTGGCTCACCCTGGGCCTGCAGCGGCCGGTGACGATCGCGCACTCGAAGGCCGGCCACGGCATCCGCGCGGTACGCCTGCGCGGTCCCGACGGGGACGTGGTGCTCTCCCGGTCCCAGTCCCAGGTGGCCCGCCTCTACCAGCAGGGTCGTCCGGTGCAGCGCATCTCGCTGCCCCGGCGCACGGACCAGGACTGCCTGGCGGAGGAGCTGCGCCGCCTGGACCCGGACGAGGTCTACGGTGAGGTCCTGCGCGTCGGCCTGGCGCGCACGGACCTCGCTGCCGTCGACGCCAGCGACCGCTGACCCGTCACGACGACGCCGGCCCCGCACCCGTGACAGGGTGCGGGGCCGGTGTGCTCGCCCGGGGGGCGCTGGAACTCAGGAGTCGACGTTGAACCGGGCCAGGAGGCCGAGGGTCACGATGGCGGCGCCCCACAGGAGCGCGGAGGCCACCGTCACGCGGGTCAGCAGGCGCTGGGCCGAGCCGGAGGAGCTCATGGATGTGGTCACGCCGCCGCCGAACATGTCCGAGACGCCGCCGCCGCGGCCCTTGTGCAGGAGCACGAGCAGGATGATCAGCACGCTCAGCAGCACGACCGCGATCTGCAGCAGCAGGGGCAGGATGTCCATGGGGCCTTCCCTCGTCGGGTGTGTTCCTCGGGGCGCCGCGCCGGCGACCGACGGGCCTCAGCGGTCCGCGTCGAACCGGACGATCTTAGCAAATTCGTCCGCGTCCAGGCTGGCACCGCCCACGAGGGCGCCGTCCACGTCCTCCTGCGCGAGCAGCTCCGGAGCCGAGGACGACTTCACGGAGCCGCCGTACAGCAGGCGCATCCCGGAGGCGATGTCCGTGCCGTGGGTCCCGGCGAGGTCCGCACGCAGTGCGGCGCACATCTCCTGCGCGTCCGCGGCGCTGGCGACCTCGCCGGTGCCGATCGCCCAGACCGGTTCGTAGGCCACGACGACGCGGCCCGCGTCCTCCGCGGACAGGCCCTCGAGCGAGCCCCGCAGCTGCGCCACGGTGTGCTCCAGGTGCCGTCCGGCCTGGCGGACGTCGAGTCCCTCGCCCACGCACACCACGGGGGTCAGCCCGTGGCGCAGGGCGGCCGCCGTCTTGCGGGCCACGAGGGCGTCGTCCTCCCCGTGGATCGTACGGCGCTCAGAGTGCCCCACGATCGCGTAGGAACAGCCGAGGGCGGAGAGGAACGCGCCGGAGATGTCGCCGGTGTACGCGCCGGAGTCCTCCGGGGAGAGGTCCTGGGCGCCGTAGGCGAGGTCGATGCGATCCCCCGTGACCAGGGTCTGCACCGCACGCAGGTCGGTGAAGGGCGGGAACACTGCCACCTCCACGTCCTCCTGATCGTGGTCCGCGTCCTGCAGCAGCCACGCCAGGCGCTGCACGAGCGTGACCGCCTCGCGATGGTCCAGGTTCATCTTCCAGTTGCCCGCGATCAGCGGGGTGCGGGGGGCACCCATGCTCACGCCTCCCCGCCGGTCAGGGCGGTGACGCCGGGCAGCTCCTTGCCCTCGAGGTACTCGAGGGAGGCGCCGCCGCCGGTGGAGATGTGGCCGAACTGGTCGTCCTCGAAGCCGAGGGAGCGCACGGCCGCCGCCGAGTCGCCGCCGCCCACCACGGAGAGTCCGCCCGCGGCGGTGGCCTCGGTGAGCGCCTGCGCGACGGTGCGGGTGCCCTCGGCGAAGGCCGGGAACTCGAACACGCCCATGGGGCCGTTCCAGAAGACGGTCTTGGCGCCGGCGATCCGGGAGGCGAAGTCCTCCGCCGTCTGCGGGCCGATGTCCAGGCCGATCGCGTCCGCGCCGTGGGCGCCGGTGGTCAGCGCGTCCACGGGGAGGACCTCGTGCTCGGCGTCCTGGGCGAAGGCGGACGCCATGACGATGTCCGTGGGCAGCACGATCTCGGCGGCGCCCTCGCCCGAGCGCTCGAGGTAGCGGCGGACGGTGTCCAGCTGGTCCTCCTCGAGCAGCGACGCGCCGACCTCGTGGCCCTGGGCCTGAAGGAAGGTGAAGAGCATGCCGCCGCCGATCAGCAGCGTGTCCGCCTTCTCCAGGAGGTTGTCGATCACGGCGAGCTTGTCCGAGACCTTCGAGCCGCCCAGGACCACCACGTAGGGGCGATCCGGGGAGTCGGTGAGGCGGGTGAGGACCTCGAGCTCGGTGGCCACGAGCGGGCCCTGGTGGGCCGGGAGCAGCGCGGCGATGTCCGCGACGGACGCGTGCGCGCGGTGCACGGCGCCGAAGGCGTCGCCCACGTACGCGCCGTCCTCACCGGCCAGGGCGGCCATCTCCCGGGCGAGCTCGCCGCGCTGGGCCTCGTCCTTCGAGGTCTCGCGGGCGTCGAACCGGACGTTCTCCAGCAGGAGCACCTGGCCGTCCTCGAGGCCGGCGGCCTTCGCACGGGCGTCCTCGCCGGTCACGTCGGCGGCCAGCTGGACGTCGGCGTCCAGCACCTCGCCGAGGCGGGCGGCAACGGGGGCCAAGGAGTACTTCGGGTCGGGCTCCCCCTGCGGGCGGCCGAGGTGGGCCATGACGACGACGCGGGCGCCGGCGTCGGCCAGCTCCTTGATGGCCGGCGCGGAGGCACGGATGCGGCCGTCGTCGGTGACGGTCTGCCCGTCCAGCGGGACGTTGAGGTCGGAGCGGATCAGAACGGTGCGTCCGGCGACGCCGGCATCGAGCAGGTCCTTCAGAGTCTGGGCGGTCATGTGTGCCTCCTGGGGTCGTCCACGGTCTGCAGCCAGTCTAGGCAGACGGCCCGGGCCGGCGGAGGTCCACCGGCCCGGGCCGTCCGGGTTGCGCCAGGGTCAGAGCTGGTCGCCGATGTGCTTCGTGAGGTCCAGGAGCTGGCAGGTGTAGCCGTACTCATTGTCGTACCAGCCGATGATCTTCACGGTCTGGCCGATGGACTTGGTCAGTGGGGCGTCGAAGGTGCACGCGGCCGGGGAGGTGACGATGTCGGAGGAGACGATCGGGTCCTCGGAGTACACGAGCCGCCCGGCCATCGGGCCGGATTCGGCGGCCTTGCGGAAGGCCGCGTTGACCTCCTCGATCTCCACGTGGCGGGTGAGCTCGACCGTGAGGTCGGTGGCGGAGCCGGTGATGGTGGGCACGCGCATGGCGAAGCCGTCCAGCTTGCCCTTGAGCTCGGGGATGACCTCGCCGATGGCCTTGGCGGCGCCGGTGGACGTGGGCACCATGTTCTGCGCGGCGGCACGGGCGCGGCGACGGTCCTTCTTGTGCACGTTGTCGTGCAGGTTCTGGTCGCCGGTGTACGCGTGGATGGTGGTCATGATGCCGTCCACGATGCCGAACTCGTCATTCAGCACCTTGGCCATCGGCGCCAGGCAGTTGGTGGTGCAGGACGCGTTGGACACGATGTGCATGGAGGCGGCGTCGTACGTGTCCTCGTTCACGCCCATGACGAACGTGCCGCCCACGTTCTTGCCGGGGGCGGAGATGACCACCTTCTTGGCGCCCGCGTCCAGGTGGGCCTGGGCCTTCTCCCCGTCGGTGAAGATGCCGGTGCAGTCGATCACGACGTCGACGCCGAGCTCGCCCCAGGGCAGCTGGGCCGGGTCCGTCTCCGAGAACAGGGCGACCTCGCGGCCGTCCACCAGGAAGCCCTTGTCCGAGATCTCGAGCTCACCCGGGTAGCGGCCGAGGATGGTGTCGTACTTGGAGAGCCAGAACAGGTCCTCCTTGTCCGCCAGGTCGTTCACGGCCACGAGCTCGAGGCCCTGGCCCCTGCCGTCCGCGAGCACGCGGAGGATGTTGCGGCCGATGCGGCCGAAGCCGTTGATGGCGATCTTGGTCATGATGCCTCGCTTCCTGGCGCCCGTCGTGGGGCGCGTCCATGGACGGATGGTCAGTCGGAATGCATGCCCACGCACGTCGTCGGACGGGGCCACTGTCGACGCTCGAGGCGTCGGTCCGGGGGTCGGCCGCCCGACGGGGGCCGACCCACGGAGGGTGAGGGGCAGGGTCAGGCCGGCAGCACGAGGCCCCGGGCGCCCTGGCGGGCCGCCTCGAAGCGCTGCTGGACGTCCGCCCAGTTGACGATGTTCCACACGGCCTTGACGTAGTCGGCCTTGACGTTCTGGTAGTCCAGGTAGAAGGCGTGCTCCCACATGTCCAGCTGGAACAGCGGGATCGTGGCCACCGGGACGCCGTTCTGCTGGTCGTAGAACTGCTCGATCACGAGGTTGCCGCCGATGGGCTCGTAGGCGAGCACAGCCCAGCCGGAGCCCTGGATGCCCAGGGCGGCCGCGGTGAAGTGGGCCTGGAACTTGTCGAACGAGCCGAAGTGCTCGTCGATCGCGGCGGCCAGCTCACCGGTCGGCTTGTCACCGCCCTCGGGCGAGAGGTTCTTCCAGAAGATCGAGTGGTTCGTGTGACCGCCGAGGTTGAAGGCGAGGTCCTTCGAGAGCTGGTTGACGGCGCTGAAGTCCTCGGCGTCGCGGGCCGTCGCCAGCTTCTCCAGGGCCGTGTTGGCGCCCTTGACGTACGTGGCGTGGTGCTTCGAGTGGTGCAGCTCCATGATGCGCGCGGAGATGTGCGGCTCCAGGGCGGCGTAGTCGTAGTCCAGCTCGGGCAGAGTGAATTCCGTCATGCTTCCTCCTTCAGTCGTCACCGCCGGGCCGCGGGATGCTGACCGGCGGTGCTGTGTGCGGGAACCCTGCACGGATGCGGGGTATTCCTGGTCCCATTGTGGACGGCGCGGCGCGCCGGGCGCCATGGACGACGGCCCGCGCGCCCACGCCCGCCTGCCGGCCCCGGGTCCGGGTGAGGCGGACTCCGATCAGCGGCCGGCCTCTGCGGTGCCGGGCACGCCGAGTTCCGCGGCACGGCGGTCCGCCGTGGACAGGAGCCGGCGGATGCGTCCGGCGATCGCGTCCTTCGTCATCGGCGGATCGGCCAGCCGCCCCAGCTCGTCGAGGGAGGCCTGCTTGTTCTCCAAGCGCAGACGTCCGGCATAGAGCAGGTGCTCCGGGACGTCCTCCCCCAGGATCTCGAGAGCCCGCTCCACGCGGGCGCCGGCGGCCACCGCCGCCTGCGCGGAGCGGCGCAGGTTCGCGTCGTCGAAGTTGGCCAGGCGGTTCGCGGTGGCACGGACCTCCTTGCGCTCGCGCCGTTCCTGCCACAGGGCGGCGGTCTGGGTGGCCCCGACGGCGGTGAGCAGCGTGGCGATGGCCTCGCCGTCACGCACCACCACCCGGTCCGCCTGGCGGACCTCACGGGCCTTCGCCGCGACGTGCAGACGTCGGGCGGCCCCCACGAGGGCAAGGGCGGCCTGGGGGCCGGGTGTGGTGACCTCCAGGGAGGAGGAGCGGCCGGGCTCGGTCAGGGAACCGTGCGCCAGCAACGCCCCGCGCCACACCGCAGCCGTGTCGGCCGCACTGCCGTGCACCAGGGCCGGGGGCAGGCCGCGGACGGGGCGGCCTCGCTGGTCGAGCAGCCCGCTCTGGCGGGCGAGGTCCTCTCCCCCGGCCACCACGCGGATCACGTAGCGCTGGCCCCGGCGCAGGTTGCCTCCGGACACCACCACGATCTCCGTGGCATGGCCGTAGACCTCGGTGATGGCCGCGCGCAGGCGGCGGGCGCTGGCCCCGTGGTCGAGCTCGGCCTCGATCACGACGCGGCCGGACACCAGGTGCAGGCCGCCGGCGAACCGGAGCATCGAAGCCGCTTCGGCGCGCCGTTCGGGCGTGGACGCCACCGGGACGCGGGCGAGCTCCTCCTTGAGGGTCATGGTCAGCGCCATGTCGGGCTCCTTCGGGGATGGACGACGGGGCGGACCGGGCGTTCAGACGCGCCGGGCCGCGAGGGACGTCAGGCGGTCATGGCCTCGTCGAGCGCCACGGCCAGGCGCAGGGGGTCGTGGACGAGGGGGTCAGCGGGGCTGCTCACTCTACTGAAGGCCGTCCTGGCCCCCAGGCGCGCCGCCTCGGCGACGACGGCGTCGCGGTCCCGGACGGCGTCCGCGTCCGCCACCACGACGTCGAGGCGCAGCCCGGGCGCGTGGGCACGCAGCGCCTTGAGGTGGTCGGCATGCGTCATGCCCGTGGTCTCCTGGGTGCCGGTGTCCGTGTTCAACACGAAGACCCGTCCGGCGGAGGTGCCCTCGAGGGCCGCGCGGACGTCCGGCAGCAGCAGGTGCGGCAGGACGGAGGTGTACAGGGAGCCGGGGCCGATCACCACCCAGTCGGCGCGACCGATGGCCTCGAGCGCCTCGGGGGCGGCCGCCGCGTCGGCCGGGCTCAGGCGGACGTCCGTGACGCGCCCCTCCCGGGCGGCCAGGGCGAGGGCCACCTGGCCCTCCACATGCCGGCGCACCAGGGCGCCGCCCTCCGCCTCCGAGAGCACCTCCCCGCCGATGGTCAGCGGGACGCGGGAGACCGGCAGCACCTCGCCGTGGGCGCGCAGCAGGGCACCGGCCCAGCGAAGGCCGTCCACGGGGTCACCCAGGAGCTCCCACAGGGCCACGATCAGCAGGTTCCCCAGCGCGTGACCGTCAAGGGCGGCCTGCTCCGGAGGGACCTGGGTCGAGCGGAAGCGGTGCTGCATGGCCTGGGCCCACGTCCGTCCCCAGTCGGTGTCGTCGCACAGGGCGGCCAGCGCCATGCGGAGGTCGCCGGGTGGGAGGACGTCCATCTCGCGGCGGATGGTGCCGGAGGAGCCGCCGTCGTCGGCCACGGTGACCACGGCGGTCAGGTGGCCGGCGATCAGGCGCAGCGCGGACAGTGAGGCCGACAGGCCGTGGCCACCACCCAGGGCGGTCACCCGGAGGTCGGCGCGGGCCGCGCCCGGGGAGCCGCCCGAGGGGCGCGTGGCGGCTGCCGGCGGCAGGGGCAGCTGACCCGTCAGCGGGGTGTGGGACGGGTGGGTCATTCGCGGCCCATGTCCCGGTGCTCCACGTGGACGGTCACCCGGGGGCGCTGGGCGATCCGGCGGGCGAGCTCCTCGGCCACGGCCACGGAGCGGTGCTTGCCCCCTGTGCAGCCCACGGCCAGCGTGGCGTAGTGCTTGTTCTCCCGCCGGTACCCCTCGAACACAGGGTCCAGGGCCGCCAGGTAGGCGGTGAGGAACGCGTCGACGCCGGGCTGGCTCAGCACGTAGTCGGAGACCTCCGTCTCCTTGCCCGTGTGGGGGCGCAGGGCCGGCACCCAGTGCGGATTCGGGATGAACCGCATGTCCGCCACGAAGTTGGCGTCCGCGGGGAGCCCGTACTTGAACCCGAAGCTCATGACGTTCAGCCGCAGGGTCACCGGGCCGTCCTCGGAGAACAGCTCCGTGACCTCCGTGGCCAGGCCGTGGACGTTCAGCGCACTCGTGTCCACGACGACGTCGGCCGCCTCCTTGAGCTCGGAGACGATCTCCCGCTCGGCCTGGATGCCATCCAGGAGCCGGGCGTTGCCCTGCAGCGGGTGGGGCCGCCGGCCGGCCTCGAACCGGCGGACGAGGACGTCGTCCGCGGCCTCGAGGAACAGGGTGCGGTACTCCACGCCCTCGCTCTCGAGCTGCTGCAGGGCCGCGCGCAGCTCATGGAGGTAGGTGCGGGAGCGCACGTCCACCACGATCGCCAGGCGCGGGAACGCCTCGGGTGAGCGGGCCACCAGGTCCGCCAGCGTGATGAACAGCTGCGGCGGCATGTTCTCCACCACGTACCACCCGTGGTCCTGCAGGGCGTGGGCTGCCGTCGTCCGGCCCGCCCCGGACATGCCGGTGATGACGAGGACTTCGGAGGACGGGGGCTTCTCGGGCTGCAGCTGGGGGTCCAGGCTCATGCGCTCACTGTATCCCCGTCCCCGGACGCCGTCAGGGCCGCGTGCACGGTCTCCGCGAGGGTCGGGCCGATGCCCGCCACCTCGGTGAGCCGCTCCGGTCCGGCGGCGCGGATCTGCTCCACGGACCCGAAGTGGTTCAGCAGCGCCTGGCGCCGCGCGGGCCCCAGGCCGGGCACGGCGTCCAGGGCCGAGGCGGTCATCGCCTTGGTCCTGCGCCCGCGGTGGCCCGCGATCGCGAACCGGTGGGACTCGTCGCGGATGCGCTGGAGAAGATAGAGGCCCTCCGAGGCGCGGGGCAGCACCACCGGGAACTCGTCCCCGGGCACCCACACCTCCTCGAGGCGCTTCGCCAACCCCACCACGGGCAGGTCGTCCAGGCCGAGCTCCTCGAGCACGGAGGCGGCCGCGGCGACCTGGGGCGGGCCGCCGTCGACGACCACGAGGGAGGGCGGGTACGCGAACCGGCGGTCGCCGGCGTCGGCCTCGTCGGCCTCCAGCTGCCCGCTCACCACGACGCCTTCCTGACGCTCCTTCGCCATGCGTGCGAAGCGCCGGCGCAGCACGTCCCGCATCGAGGCCGTGTCGTCCCGGGCAGCCTCCCCCGTCACGTTGAACCGCCGGTAGTCCTTCTTCTTGGGCAGGCCGTCCTCGACGACCACCATGGAGCCGACGACGTTGGTGCCCTGGGAGTGCGAGATGTCGTAGCACTCGATCCGCAGCAGCGGGTCGTCGATTCCGAGGGCGTCCTGCAGATCCCGCAGCGCCGCCGAGCGGGTCGTGAGGTCCCCCGAGCGGCGGGTCTTGTGGAGCTTGAGTGCCATCTCGGCGTTCTCCCGGACGGTCTCCATGAGGTCGGCCTTCGCACCCCGCTGCGGGACCCTCACCTGCACGCGGGCGCCCCGCAGGCCGGAGAGCCACGCGGTGAGCTGCTCCGCCTCCGACGGTTCCACCGGGACCAGCACTTCGTGCGGGATGCGCTCGGTGCCGCCGA
The DNA here is from genome assembly GCF_023155805.1 of Micrococcus lacusdianchii. Taxonomy (GTDB): domain Bacteria; phylum Actinomycetota; class Actinomycetes; order Actinomycetales; family Micrococcaceae; genus Micrococcus; species Micrococcus lacusdianchii. The sequence continues at coordinate 151,594 of NZ_JAKNUW010000003.1, forward strand.
GGTCGCCGTACACCTGCTTGAGGAGCTCCTCCACCATGACGTCCTGTCCGACGTCCTCCACGCGCTCCATGACCCAGCCGCGCTGTCCGCGGACGCGGCCCTGACGGACGTGGAACACCTGCACCGCGACCTCGAGCTCGTCCATGTGCAGGGCGAAGACGTCCGCCTCGGTGTTCTCGGGCAGCACCACGGCGTTGCGCTCGAACACGCGGCGCAGGGCGGCGATGTCGTCCCGCAGACGTGCGGCGTCCTCGAAGCGCAGGTCCTCGACGGCGGCCGCCATCGCCTTCTCGAGCTCGCGCACGAACCGTTCGGCGTCCCCGGCCATGAAGTCGCAGAAGTCCTGGGCCAGCGCGCGGTGCTCCGCCGGGGAGATCCGGCCGACGCACGGGGCGGAGCACTTGCCGATGTAGCCGAGCAGGCACGGGCGGTCCTGGGCGCGGGCGCGCTTGAACACGCCCGCCGAGCACGTGCGCACGGGGAACACCCGGAGCATGAGGTCCACCGTCTCGCGGATGGCCTTGGCGGGATGGAACGGGCCGAAGTACGTCACCCCGGGCTTGCGGTCCCCCCGCATCACGAGCACGCGCGGGAACTGCTCGTTCATGGTCACGGCCAGGTACGGGTAGGACTTGTCGTCCCGGTACATGATGTTGAACCGGGGCCGGTACTCCTTGATCCACGTGTACTCCAGCTGGAGAGCCTCGAGCTCGGAGCCCACCACGGTCCACTCCACGGCCGATGCCGTGAACACCATGGTGCGGGTCTTGGTGGCCAGGCGCGCCGGGTCCTGGAAGTAGGAGCTCAGGCGCGCCCGAAGGTTCTTGGCCTTGCCCACGTAGACGACCCGGCCGTCCGGGTCACGGAACCGGTACACGCCGGGGGACGTGGAGATCTCCCCGGGCGCGGGGCGGTACGTGCGCGGGTCAGCCACGGGCGCCCGGAGCCGCGTTGTACTCGTCCACCCGCTCCTGGCCGGAGAGTGCGGCGATCGCGTCCATCACGTCAGCAGTGGCCTGCCGCCGCTGGGGCAGGCCGTGTCGGCGCCCGGGATGGCCGAACCACAGGGGCTCTCCCGCCGCGAGGGTGAACCGGTGCGGGCGGAAGCCGCGCCCGCCTGGCGGCTGCAGCCGCTCGGTGCCCCGCAGGCCCACGGGGACCACCGGGGCGCCCGTGGTGAGGGCCAGCCAGCCCACGCCGGTGCGCCCGCGGTAGAGCCGACCGTCCCGGCTGCGCGTGCCCTCGGGATAGATCCCCACGCCCTGGCCGTCCTCGAGCAGGGCCACGAGCGATTCGAGCGCCGCCACCGAGGCCGACTGGTCCCCCCGCTGGATGGGGATGGACCCCACGGACTCGAAGAACCGGCGCTGCAGCCGACCGGTGAGGCCGGGGGCGGTGAAGTACTCCGCCTTGGCGGAGAAGTGCACGGGCCGCGGGCACAGCGCCTGCAGCAGGACCGAGTCGAGGAAGGACAGGTGGTTCGAGGCCAGGATGAACGGACCCGACGCTGGCACGTTTTCCAGGCCGGTGATGCGGGGTCGGCACGAGAGCCGGAACATCCCGGCGAACGCGCGGCGGACGGGCTCGGAGGTCGCCATGGTTCCCTCGCCTGCCTCTCGTGGTCGGGGGCCGGTGTCGCCCGGCGGGGCGACGCCGGCCGGGAGTCGGTCGGTCAGCCGAGCAGCTCGGCGAGGAAGCGGCCGGTGTGGCTCTCCGCCACCCGCGCGACCTGCTCGGGCGTGCCTGTGGCCACGATCGTGCCACCTCCCGAGCCGCCCTCGGGGCCGAGGTCGATCACGTGGTCGGCGCACTTCACCACGTCCAGGTTGTGCTCGATGGTGATCACACTGTTGCCCTTGTCCACGAGCGACTGCAGCACCTGCAGCAGCTTGCGGATGTCCTCGAAGTGCAGCCCCGTGGTGGGCTCGTCCAGCACGTACACCGTGCGCCCGTTGGAGCGCTTCTGCAGCTCCGCCGCCAGCTTCACCCGCTGGGCCTCGCCGCCGGAGAGGGTGGTGGCCGGCTGACCGAGGCGCACGTAGCCGAGGCCGACGTCCACCAGCGTGCGCAGGTATCGGGAGATCTTCGTGTAGGAGCTGAAGAACTCGGCGGCCTCCTCGATCGGCATGTCGAGGACCTCAGCGATGTTCTTGCCCTTGTACGTCACCTCGAGCGTCTCGCGGTTGTACCGGGCCCCGTGGCAGACCTCGCACGGGACGTACACGTCCGGCAGGAAGTTCATCTCGATCTTGAGCGTGCCGTCCCCCGAGCAGGCCTCGCAGCGGCCGCCCTTGATGTTGAAGGAGAACCGCCCCTGCTGGTAGCCGCGGACCTTGGCCTCGGGCGTCTCAGCGAACAGCTTGCGGATGGAGTCGAACACGCCCGTGTAGGTGGCCGGGTTGGAGCGCGGGGTGCGGCCGATGGGGCTCTGGTCCACGTGCACGACCTTGTCCAGGTGCTCCAGGCCCTGCACGGTGCGGTGCCGTCCCGGGACGAGCTTGGCGCCGTTGAGCCGGTCCGCGAGCACCTTGTAGAGGATCTCGTTGATCAGCGTGGACTTGCCCGAGCCGGACACGCCCGTGACCGCCGTGAACACCCCGAGCGGGATGTCCACGGTCACGTTCTTCAAGTTGTTCTCCGTGGCGCCCCGGACGGTCAGCTTCCGTCCCTTCTCGAGCGTGCGCCGCTGCGCGGGCACCTCGATGCTGCGCCGACCGGCCAGGTAGTCACCCGTGATGGAGCGGGTGTTGGCCTTGAGCTCCTCGAGCGAGCCGGAGTGGACCACCTCGCCGCCGTGCTCGCCGGCCTGGGGCCCGATGTCCACGATCCAGTCGGCCTCCCCGATCGTGTCCTCGTCGTGCTCGACCACGATCAGGGTGTTGCCCAGGTCCCGGAGGCGCAGCAGCGTCTCGATCAGGCGGCGGTTGTCCCGCTGGTGCAGCCCGATCGACGGCTCGTCCAGGACGTAGAGGACACCGACGAGGCCGGCGCCGATCTGCGTGGCCAGGCGGATGCGCTGGGCCTCACCGCCGGAGAGCGTGCCGGCGTTGCGCTCGAGGTTCAGGTACTCCAGCCCCACATCCAGCAGGAACGCCAGGCGGGCACGGATCTCCTTGACCACCTGGTCCGCGATCGCGCGCTCCCGTGCGGTGAGGTCGAGCCCGTCCACGAAGGCGAGGGCGTCCCGCATGGGCAGCGCGGTGGCCTCGGCGATGGACAGGCCTCCCACACGCACGTTGAGCACGGTGGGGTTCAGGCGCGCCCCGTGGCACACCGGGCACGGGATCTCCCGCATGAAGGACTCGTAGCGCTCGCGCGCCGAGTCCGACTCGGTCTCCTCGTGCTTGCGCACCACGTAGGGGATCACGCCCTCGAAGCCCGTGGTGTAGCGGCGGGTGCGTCCGAAGCGGTTGCGGAACTCCACCTCCACCTTGAAGTCCTTGCCGTGCAGCACGGCCTCCCGATGCTTCTTGGCCAGGTCCTTCCACGGGGTCTTCAGTGAGAATCCGGCCTCCTTGGCGAGGCCGCCGAGCACGCGCATCCAGTAGTCCGAGGTGGACTTGCCGAGGGACCAGGGGACGATCGCGCCGTCCTCGATCGAGAGCTCGTCGTTGGGCACCACGAGGTCCGGGTCCACCTGCAGACGCGAGCCGATGCCGGTGCACTCCGGGCATGCGCCGAAGGGGTTGTTGAAGGAGAAGGAGCGCGGCTCGATCTCGTCCACGGTCTGCGCGTGCCCGTTGGGGCAGGACAGCTTCTCGGAGAACGTGCGGAACCGGGGGTTGCCCTCCGCGTCCCGGCCGGCGAACTCCCCGGTGTTCTTCTTGCCGGGCTCGTCCTCCACCTGGACGTCCACGAACTCGACCGCCACGAGGCCGTCGGCGAGCTTGAGGGCGGTCTCCACGGAGTCCGTGAGGCGCTGGCGGATGCCCTCCTTCATGGCCAGGCGGTCGACCACGACGGCGATCGTGTGCTTGTTCTGCTTCTTCAGCGCCGGCGGGTCCGAGAGCTGCACGGTCTCCCCGTCGACGAGGGCGCGCGCGTAGCCCTGCGTGGACAGGGAGGAGAACAGGTCCACGAACTCGCCCTTGCGACCGCGCACGACGGGGGCCAGGACCTGGAAGCGGGTGCGCTCGGGCAGGCCCTCGAGCTGGTCCACGATCTGCTGCGGCGTCTGCCGGCTGACCACCTCGCCGCACTCCGGGCAGTGCGCCACGCCGACGCGGGCCCAGAGCAGGCGCATGTAGTCGTAGATCTCCGTGATGGTGCCGACCGTGGAGCGCGGGTTGCGGTTGGTGGACTTCTGGTCGATCGAGACCGCCGGGGACAGGCCCTCGATGAAGTCCACGTCCGGCTTGTCCACGCGCCCGAGGAACATGCGCGCGTACGAGGAGAGGGACTCCACGTAGCGGCGCTGGCCCTCCGCGAAGATCGTGTCGAACGCCAGGGAGGACTTGCCCGATCCGGACAGTCCGGTGAACACCACCATGGCGTCGCGTGGGAGGGAGACGTCCACGTCCTTCAGGTTGTGCTCGCGGGCACCCTTGACCACGATCCGCTCGTGCTGGGCCGCGCCACGGGCTCCGCGTCCCGGGCCCGAGGCGAGGCCGTCGGGGCGGGGCTGGGCGGCGTCGTCGTGAGCGGCGGGGAGGGTGGAGGCGGTGTTCTTCGGCACCGGACCAGTCTAGGCGCGCGCCCGGACGCGGTACGGGCCGGACGGCCCCGGATCCGCCACTGGCGGAGCCGGGCCCCGTCCGTAGACTGTCCCGCATGTCCGCCTCCGCCGAGATCCGTCTCCTCCACGACCTGCCCGCCGTGACCGTGCGCGCCGTCTCCGTCTCCGACATGGACAACAACGCGTATGCGATCACGTCCAAGACCACGGGAGCGCAGGTCCTGATCGACGCGGCGGACGCACCGGAGACGCTGCGGGAGCTCCTGGCGTCGGCGTCGGCGGACACCCCCTGCGAGCCGCACCTGGCCCTCATCGTGACCACCCACCGCCACTGGGACCACGTCCGCGCCCTGCCCGCGCTCGCCTCGGTGACCCGCGCCCGCACGGCCGCCGGGGCGGACGACGCCGAGGCGATCGCCGCGGACACGGGCGTCGCCCCGGACGTGGTCCTCCACCACGGGGAGACGGTCACGGTCGACGGGATCACCCTCGAGGTCATCGCCCTGCGCGGGCACACCCCGGGCTCGGTCGCCCTGGCCTACCGCCCCGAGGCGGACGAGCCGGCCGTCCTCTTCACCGGCGACTCCCTCTTCCCCGGCGGCGTGGGCAACACCGGGGGTGACGCCGCGCGCTTCGCCACCCTGCTCGACGACGTCGAGCAGCGCCTCTTCGCCGCCTTCGACGACGACGTCGTGGTCCACCCCGGCCACGGCGCCTTCACCACGCTGGGCGTCGAGCGTCCCCGCCTGCAGGAGTGGCGCGAGCGGGGCTGGTGAGCCTCTCCCGTCTAGGCTGGGTGTCGGGGGGCGATGGCAACGACCACATCCGCTGTCCGAACAGCGTTCGGCAGAAACGAACACGCTTCACCTCCCACACCCTCCGCGTCGGCAGCCCCGCTAAGGTGACTTCATGCCCGCCCCGATCGACCCCCTCGGCCCCCGCGACGTGGACGTCCCCGCCCCGCCCGGCGCCGTCCGCGACCTCCACCGGCGGGAGCGCCGTCGTCGGCTCACAGAGAAGGCGATCGTCGATGCCGCCCTGCGCATCACGGCCGCGCAGGGGGTGGCCGCCGTCACCATGCGCCGGGTGGCCGAGGATCTCGGCGTCGCGGCCTCGAGCCTCTACCCGCACGTCGGCAGCCGCGAACGGCTGATCGACCTGGCCGTGCGCGAGGTGCTCCGCGGCGTGGGACCGCTCCCCGACTCCGGCGACTGGCGCGCCGACCTGCGCGGGCACGTCCTCGAGGTGCACGAGCGCCTCTCGGCGCACGCCGACCTGGCGCAGCACGCCTTCTTCGCCGCAGTCGCGCCGAGCACCGCGGACGACCTGGAGGCCCTCGAGCAGCTGCTGGCCCGGCTGGCCGGCGAGGGGGTGGACCCCGACCTCGCGCTCACCGCCTACGACCGCATGATGCTGTGCACCGTGGCGGACGTCCACGAGCAGTGGCAGCGCCGCCACCGGGTGGACGACGCCGAGGTGACGGCCTGGCTCGTGAGCTTCACCGCGCACGTGGCCGAGCTTCCCGAGGACCGCTTCCCGCACCTGCGCACCCGCGCCCGCCGGCTGGTGGCCCCCGAGCCGACGGCGCGCTTCCTCACCGGCATCGACCTGCTCCTGGACGGCCTCGCGGCCCGCTCCTGACCCGCCCCGCGGATACGCTGGGGACGATGACCTCCGACGCCCCCGCCTCCGTGCCCACGCCCGCCGCGCCCTCCCTGACCGAGCGTCTCGCCGACCTCGGACGCTCCCCCGACGGCGACGCCGTCTACGAGGCCTTCACCGCCTGGACGGACGTCCGCGGGATCCGCCTCTACCCCGCGCAGGAGGAGGCCGTCCTCGAGCTGGTGGCCGGCAACCACGTGATCCTCGCGACGCCGACCGGCTCCGGGAAGTCGCTCGTGGCCCTCGGCGCCCACGCCGACGCGCTGGCGCACGGGACGGTGTCCTACTACACGGCGCCCATCAAGGCACTCGTCTCGGAGAAGTTCTTCGCCCTCGTGGACGTGTTCGGGGCGGAGAACGTCGGCATGGTCACCGGCGACTCGTCCGTGAACGCGGACGCGCCCATCATCTGCTGCACCGCGGAGATCCTGGCCAACCGGGCCCTTCGCGAGGGCTCGGGCATGCGGATCGGCACCGTGGTGATGGACGAGTTCCACTACTACGCGGACCCCTCCCGTGGCTGGGCCTGGCAGGTCCCCCTCCTCGAGCTGCCGCAGGCCCGGTTCCTGCTGATGTCGGCCACCCTCGGCGACACGACCCGCCTCGAGGCGGACCTGGCCGGGCGCACCGGGCGCGAGGTCGCCGTCGTCGCCCATGCCGAGCGGCCCATCCCCCTGACCTTCGAGTGGTCCGACATGCCGCTGCAGGAGAAGGTGGAGGAGCTCGTCTCCACCCACCAGGCGCCGGTGTACATCGTGCACTTCTCCCAGCTGGACGCCGTGGAGACGGCGGTGGGCCTGGCCTCCGTCTCGGTGACGACGAAGGAGGAGAAGGAGGCGATCGCGGAGCGCATCGCCGGCTTCCGGTTCTCCGCCGGTTTCGGCAAGACCCTCAACCGGCTGGTCCGGGCGGGGATCGGCGTGCACCACGCGGGCATGCTCCCCAAGTACCGCCGGCTCGTGGAGAAGCTCGCCCAGGAGGGCCTCCTGAAGGTGATCTCCGGCACGGACACCCTCGGCGTGGGGATCAACGTGCCCATCCGCACCGTGCTGATCACCGCCCTGTCCAAGTTCGACGGGGAGAGGACGCGGATCCTGCAGTCCCGCGAGTTCCACCAGATCGCCGGCCGCGCCGGGCGCGCCGGGTTCGACACCACGGGCACCGTGGTGGTCCAGGCCCCCGAGCACGTGATCGAGAACAAGGCGGCCGAGCGCAGGGCCGCGGCGAAGTTCGCCTCCGTCAAGGACGAGGCCGAGCGGGCCAAGCGCATGAAGCAGTCCGTGAAGGGGACCAAGAAGAAGACCCCGCCGCAGGGGTTCGTCTCCTGGGGCCCGGCCACGTTCGAGAAGCTCGTGGCCTCCGAGCCGGAGCCGCTGGTCTCCCGGATGAAGATCACCCACTCGATGCTGCTGAACATCCTGGACCGGCCCGGAGACCCCGTCCTCGCCGTGCGCCGGCTGCTGCGCGCCACCCACGAGACTCCGGCCCGGCAGGCCCAGCTCATGCGCCGCGCCCTGGGCATCTTCCGCGAGCTGCTGGCCACCGGCGTCGTCGAGGTGCTGCCCGAGCCCGACGCCGAGGGGCGCACCGTGGACCTGACGGTGGACCTGCAGCCCGACTTCGCCCTGAACCAGCCGCTCTCCCCGTTCGCCCTCGCGGCGCTGGACCTGCTGGACCCGGCCGAGCCGGACCACCACCTGGATGTGGTCTCCGTGATCGAGGCGACGCTCGACGCACCCCGGCAGGTCCTCTCGGCCCAGGTCAAGAAGGCCAAGGGCGAGGCCGTCGCCGCCATGAAGGCCGAGGGCATGGACTACCAGGACCGCATGCGCGCCCTGGACGAGGTCACCCACCCGCAGCCGCTGGCCGAGCTGCTCGAGCAGCAGTTCGAGACGTACCGCCAGGACGCCCCGTGGCTGGCCGAGTTCGAGCTCTCCCCCAAATCCGTGGTCCGGGACATGTTCGAGCGGGCCATGGGCTTCGGCGACTACGTGCAGTTCTACGGCCTGGCCCGCTCCGAGGGCGTGCTGCTGCGCTACCTCACGGACGCGGTCAAGGCCCTGCGCCAGACCGTGCCGCAGGAGGACCGCACCGAGGACCTGCAGGTGCTCCTGGACTGGCTGGGCGAGATGGTCAAGCAGACCGACTCCTCCCTCCTCGAGGAGTGGGAGGACCTGGTGGCCGGGGACATCGCCGAGCTGCGCCGGGACATGGAGTCCCTCGAGCCCACCCCGCCGCCGCGGCTGACCGACAACGCCGCCGTGTTCCGCGTGATGGTCCGCAACGCGCTGTTCCAGCGCGTACGGCTGTTCGGCGACGAGCAGGACGCCCGGCTCGCCGAGCTCTCGGGCGACCTCTCCGCGGACGACTGGGCGGACGCCCTGGACGCCTACTTCGACGACCACGAGGACATCGACGACGGGCCCGCCGCACGCGGCCCCGAGTTCTTCCGTGTGGCAGAGCGCCCACAGGGCCGCTGCCCGGTGGAGCTGACGGGCGCGCGGTGGTGGGCGGTGCGCCAGGTGCTCAAGGACCACGACGGCGACCACGACCACGGCATCAACGCAGTGGTGGACCTGGACGCCTCCGACGAGGCCGGCCACCCCGTGGTGCGCGTGCTCTCCGTGGGGGCGCCCGTGCCCGGGTGGGACCTGTGACGGCGGGACGCGTCCCCGGCGACCCCCGCGGGTTCGCCGCCGTCGGCGCGGCCGAGCACCGGCCGGGCCCGGCCACCGTGCTCTTCGACGGCACGCCCGTGCTCGAGCACCGTTTCCGCGTGCCGATCGACCACTCCCTGACGCTCGAGCAGGCCCGTGCGCAGGACGCGGACGGGACCGGCGTGGGCCCGGGCGGCCGGGGCACCCTCGAGGTCCTGGCCCGCGAGGTACGTGCCGCCGACGACCCGGACGGCGAGCGTCCGTGGCTGCTCTACCTGCAGGGCGGCCCCGGCTCCGGAGCGCCCCGGCCGGCACGCCTCAACGGCTGGCAGCGGGAGCTGACCACGGACTTCCGCCTGCTCCTGCTGGACCAGCGCGGCACCGGGGGGTCGACGCCGGCCACCGCGGCCACGCTGGCCGCGCACCCCACGGACGAGGCGCGGGCGGCGCACCTGACGCACCTGCGCGCCCCCTCGATCGTGCAGGACGCGGAGATGGTCCGTCTCGCGCTCGGCGCGGGCCCGTGGACCACGCTGGGCCAGAGCTTCGGCGGCTTCTGCACGCTGAGCTACCTCTCCTGGCACCCGGAGGGCCTGGAGCGGTGCCTGGTCACCGGCGGGCTGGCCCCGCTCACGGGGCACGCGGACCGGGTCTACCGGGCCACGTACGCCCGGATGCGCGAGCGCGCGGAGGAGTTCTTCGCCCGCCATCCCGAGGACCGGGCCGCGTGGGACGAGGCGACGGCCCTGGTGCGCGCCGCGGAGGCCGCCGGGGCGCCGGTCCGGCTCCCGGACGGGTCCGCGCTGACGGTCGGCCGGGTCCAGCAGCTGGGCATGCTGCTGGGCGGGAGCACGCGGGTGGACCAGCTCCACTGGACCCTCGCGGACGCGGTGGACCGCACCGGCGCCGCACCGCGGCTGTCCGAGCCGTTCCTCGCCGCCGTCGCAGCCCAGGCGGAACGCGGCACGAACCCGCTCTACGCCGTGCTGCACGAGGCGATCTACGCCCAGCCCGCCGCGCTGGCCGACGGCCGCGCCGCCACCGCCTGGTCGGCGGCGCGGGTGCTCGCCGAGCACCCGGAGTTCGACCCGGCCCGCTCCCCCGCGCCACTGCCCACCGGCGAGCACGTGATGCCGTGGTCCTTCGAGACGGAGGCCGCGCTGAGTCCCCTCGCCGGGACCGCCCGCCTGCTGGCCGAGAAAGAGGACTGGGGCCCGCTGTACGACCTGGACGCCCTCGCCGCGAACGACGTCCCCGTCGCCGCCGCCGTCTACGCCCACGACGTCTACGTGGACCGCGACCTCTCCCTCGAGACCGCCGACCGGGTCCGGGGCCTGCGCGTGTGGGAGACGGACGCCTTCCACCACGACGGGCTCGCCGACGACGGCGCCACGATCGTCCGCCGCCTGCTGAGCCTCGCCCGCGGCGAGGACTGAGGGGCGCCCCGACCCGCCGCCCTGGGCCGACGACGAGGCCCCCTCCCGGGCGGGAGGGGGCCTCGTCGTCGTGTCCGGTCCCGGGGTCGGGAGACGGGTCAGACCGTCGGCCCGTCCTGGGCCACGATCTTCTGCGAGACACCGGCGGCGTCCGCGTCGCGCGGGTCCGCCAGGCGCGCCTCGTGGGCCTGGCGGATGATCGCCGACCACCGGTCCTTGTGATCGATCAGCTGGTCATGCCACTTGCCGTCCACGCGCTCGGCGCGGCGGGTCCACTCGTCCATCAGGGTGGCGGCCTTCTCGCGCTCCGCGGGGGTGGCCGAGTCGTCCAGCTCGAAGTAGCGGTGGGAGTACTTCTCCGCGTTCTGCAGGGCGCGCAGCGCCTGGCCCTTGGGCGAGGCGAGCGAGGCCATCACGGTGAGGACCAGGATGCCGACCACCACGAGCAGCGACAGGGTGGTGGGGATCTCCGTGACGGGGACGGGCTGCCCGTCGTTGATGAAGTCGAGCGTGTTCTCGTGCAGCGCGTGCAGTACCAGCTTGACGCCGATGAACGCGAGGATGGCGGCGAGGCCGTGGGAGAGGTACACGAGCCGGTCCAGCAGGCCGTCGATCAGGAAGAACAACTGGCGCAGGCCCATGAGGGAGAACGCGGTGGCGGCGAACACGATGTACGGCTCCTGGGTGACGCCGTAGATCGCCGGGATGGAGTCGAACGCGAAGAGGATGTCCGTCAAGCCGATCGCGATCATCACGAGCAGCATCGGCGTCATCAGCCTCTTGCCGCCCTCCGTGGTGAACAGCCGGTCCCCGTCGTAGTGCTCGGACGCGGGAAGGAACCGCTTCACGAGGCGGACCATGACGTTGTCCGCCTCCTCCTCCGCCTCGTCCGCATCGCCCATCTCGCTCTTGAGCTGCAGGCCCGCGATCACGATCAGCGCCAGGCCGAAGAGGTAGAAGACCCAGGAGAACGCCGCGATGGCCGCCGCGCCGATCAGGATGAACACCGTGCGGGAGACGATAGCGAAGGTGATGCCGAACAGCAGCACCTTCTGCTGGTAGTCGCGCGGCACGCCGAAGCTGGCCATGATCACCAGGAACACGAAGAGGTTGTCGACGCTGAGCGCCTTCTCGAGGATGTATCCGGTGTAGTACTCGACGGCGTGCTGGCTGTCCCCGAAGAGCAGGAACACCAGGCCGAACGCCAGGGCCAGCGCGATGTAGATCCCCGACCAGACCGCCGCCTCGCGGATCGTGGGGGTGTGCGCCTTGCGCACGTGGGCGACGTAGTCGAAGGCGAGGAGGCCGACGATCAGCGCGATCGTCAGGCCCCAGGTCAATCCGTTGATCTCCACGCGGGAGCACCTTTCGGGAGGGGGACTCGGTCAGGGCTCGCAAGTCTCTCCACCCCGCCCCGGCATGGCCGGCGGCGCGGGCCGCTGCGTCCGGCGGACGGGGCCGGCGACCGGCCGCGCCGTCCACGTGGTGACGTCCGCAGTGTTCTGGATACTCCCCTACGACAGGATCACTCTACAGCATCGGGGCCGGTCGCCCGCGGGCGGCCGGCCCCATAGCCGTCGGGTCGGCGGACGCTCAGCGGTCGTCGCGGCGCGCGGCGCCGGACACCTGGCGCATGCGCTCCGCGGACTCGGCGCGCGGCACGTCGCCCTCGTGGGCGGCCTTGCCCCAGAGCAGGGAGGCCACCGTGGCCACCACGAGCGTGCCGACGATGACGCCGAGGGAGAGGAAGGTGGAGATCTCGGGCACGGGCACGGGCTGGCCGCCGTTGATGAACGGCAGCTCGTTCTCATGCAGCGCGTGCAGGATGAGCTTGACACCGATGAACGCCAGGATGAACGCGAGGCCGTGCTTGAGGTACACGAGGCGGTCCATGAGCCCGCCGAGCAGGAAGTAGAGCTGGCGCAGGCCCATGAGGGCGAAGATGTTGGCCGTCAGGACGATGAACCAGTTCTGCGTGAGGCCGAAGATCGCCGGGATGGAGTCGACGGCGAACATGACGTCCGTCAGTCCGATCGTGATGAACACGACCACCATGGGGGTGAACATGCGCTTGCCGTTCACCGTGGTGCGCAGCTTGTTGCCGTCGTAGCCCTCCGCCACGTTGAGGCGGCGGGTCAGCTTGGCGACCAGGCCGGGCTCGGCCTCTTCGCCGTCGTCGTCGTCCTTGAGCTGATGCCAGGCGGTGAACAGGAGGAACGCGCCGAAGATGTAGAAGATCCAGCTCAGGTGCTCGATGGCCACGGCACCGATGGCGATGAAGACTGCCCGCGCGATGAGGGCGATGATGATGCCCACCATCAAGACCTCCTGCTGATACCGGCGCGGCACCTGGAACTTGGCCATGATGATGAGGAACACGAACAGGTTGTCCACCGAGAGGCTGTACTCCGTGACCCAGCCCGCCAGGAACTCGGTGCCGTGCTGGACGTCTCCCAGGACGAACAGCAGGCCCGCGAAGATCAGCGCCAGGGTGACGTAGAAGCCGATCCAGAGTCCGGCCTCCTTCATGGAGGGCTCGTGCGGGCGCTTGACCACGTACAGCAGGTCGAAGAGCAGGATCAGGCCGAGGACCACGAGGGTGGTGGTCTGGAAGGCGGGACTCAGGACATCCATCGGGGCGGGACCTTTCGCAGGGGGACGCGTCATCGTATCCCGCGCGCAGGCTCAGCGGGCTGTCAGCGCGAGGTGGACGAGCAGCCCGGCTCCCGCGGCGAGGGTCCAGCTGGCGAGCGAGCCGATGAGGAACTCCTCCGCGCTGGCGCCGGGGGGCCCGCCCTTCGGCTCGTGTGAGCGCGCGTCCCGGGAGATCTCCGGGAAGCGGACGATGCCCTTGGCCGCCATGATCGCCGCGACCACCTGCCATGCCGCCATGAGGCCCAGCACGACCATGAGCAGTCGCTCCATCGGACCGATGAAGCGGCCGCCGCGCAGGCCGGTCGCGTCGTCCTCGCCCTGAGGGGCGGGGTCGGCTTCGCCCGACGGCCGCCCCGCCAGGGCGAGCACGTCACGGGTCGCGACGTTGGCGGTCTCGACGAGCACGAGGCCGGCGGCCAGCAGGGTCAGGCCCACCGGCGCGCGGCTCACGTCCAGGCCGCCGGTGTGCTCGGCGACCGCCAGGACCACCACCGCTCCCAGGGCTGCCGTCCGCCAGACGGGCCGCCCTGCCGCCGCGAGTCCGTGCCACCCGCAGGCGGCGCCCAGGGCCACGGACGCGGAGGCCAGCGTCCCCGGCCCTGCCCCGGCGGACAGGGTGAGCGCGACGATCCCCGCGAGCACCGCGACGACAGCCGCCACGAGCCGGAGCCAGGGCCGGCGCGCGGCGCGCCCCGGCGTGACGGCGGCGAGGTCATGGACGCCGAGCGCGAGGAGGACCAGGGCCGTCATTGGGCCTCCTCCCCCGCGGCGAGGGAGGACGGGAGGGACGCGAGCTCGGCGTCCAGGGCCAGCAGCTCGCGGACGCCCGAGCGGGACACCGCCTGGGACACCGCGGACTGGGTGATGCGCTCGGCCGTGGCCGCCTCCGCCTGCGTCCGCCCGGTCAGGAGGGCGCCGGCCAGCCGGCGCTCGCGGCTGCGGAGACGCCGGAGGAGATGGTCGCGCAGCAGCAGCTGGCCGTCGACGGCCAGGGTCAGGGCCTCGTCCTCCCCGACGAACGCGGTGGCGGCCCCGGTGGCGCGGGCCTCGGCCGTCTCCAGCGCGGCCCGGGCCCGATGCCAGGCCGAGCCGTCCAGGATGGGCCCGCCCTCCCCCGCGACGGCGCCCCTCACCTCGACGTGGTCGCCGGCGCCGAGGCCGAACCGCAGCTCCACGCCCTCCGGCAGGGCGAGCGCGACCCGCAGGACGCTGCGCACGGCCGACGCCCAGTGGCGGTGCAGGGCCTGGAACTCGTCTCCCACCGTGGCCCACGCCCCCAGCAGCGGCTCGACCTGCCGGTCCGCGGCCGCGAACGCCGCCAGGATGTCCGCCTGGGCCGCCGCGCGGTCCGGCAGGTCCCGCGAGCCGACGATGTCGGCGATGACCGCGACGGCGGGGATCGGGGTCTCGGGGCCGGCGGCGCTGCTGTCCGGTCTGCTCATACCACTGATGTTACACGAATGCTGATAATCAGCGATTATCAGCGGTCCTGATGCGCGTGACCAGGTCGGGGACGCCGCGCAGGACGGCCACGGCCACCCCGAGCGCGCGGACGGCGGCCGCCGCCGCAAGTCCCCCGTACCCGGCGACCCCGAGCACGAGACCGGCGAGCCCGGCCCCCAGGGCCCCGACCAGGCCCATGCCGGCATCGGCGAGCCCCTGGACCAGCACCTGGTCCGGACCCGTGACGGGCTCGGAGACACGGGCCGAGCCTGCCACCGTCAGCCGCACCCGCCCCTACCGGTCGGCCAGGTGCCCCATGGCGGGCGAGAGCGCGTACATGCCCGCGATGTGCAGGGAGATGACCAGCCCGATCACCACGAACGTGCCCGGGCCCGTGTGGAGGTCGGAGGCGTGCCCTGCGTGCGCGAAGTGAGAGCCCTGGGCCAGGCGGGCCAGGTGCACCGGGGTCATGGACATGACGGCCACCATGACCGCGTGCGCCGTGATGACGGCCGTCACGGTCAGCGCCACCGCGGGCTCCCGACGCAGGACGGCGACGCCGTCGGCGAGTCGGGGGCGGGGAGCCGCGGATCCGCCGCCGAGGCGCAGGGCCGTGGTCAGCGGGTCGGGACGGAGCCCGATCTGCAGGATGACGACGGCGAGGACCATGCCCGTCAGGGACAGCAGGAACGGGCCGGAGGTGTCCGGCAGCCCCCAGGGCCGGGCCAGGGCCGCGCCCGGGCCGATGAGGTTGGGTCCGGCGACGGCGCCGAGGGTGATGGACCAGACCACGAGACCGAGGTCCCGCCCGCGGGTGGCGTCGTCGGCGAGGTCGGTGGCGGCGAAGCGGGCCTGGAGGTTGCCGGCGGCGCCGAGGCCGACGAGCAGCGCCGCGGCCAGCAGGAGCGGGTAGCTGCCGAGCACCGGGGCGAAGACCATGCCGACGGTGCCGAGGGCGGCCAGGCCGTAAGCGGCGGTGAGGGCCGTGCGCCGGCCGTGGGTGAGGGCGAGGCGGGCCAGGGGCAGGGCGCTCAGCGCCCCGGCCAGGGACATGGCCATGGTGGCGGTCCCACCCCAGCCGGCGTGGCCGCTGAGCTCGACGGCCATGACGGAGCCCACCGCGAGCGCGGAGCCGTTGCCGAGGCCGGAGAAGACCTGGCTGGCGGCGAGGGTGCGGACGGTGCGGCGTTGGGCGGAGCGGCGGGGGGTGCTGTCGAGGAGCCCGGCGGGGGTGGGGCCGGTGGGGGTCACTGTTCGCGGTTCATCTGCCGGAGCTCCTTCTTGAGCTCGCCGATCTCGTCGCGGAGGCGGGCGGCGAGCTCGAACTGGAGGTCGGTGGCGGCCTGGTGCATCTGGGCGGACATCTGGCCGATGAGGTCGGCGAGGTCCTTGGCGGGGAGGGTGGCGGGGTCGAGGGCGGAGCCGCCGGGGCCGCCGTCGGCGTGTGGCGTCTGCGTGTCGAGGGAGGACAGTCCGCGGTGGCCCATGCCGTAGGTGAAGCCCGCCTTCACGCCGCCCATGCCCTTGAGGAAGTCGGCGGAGTCGGCGTCCTCGCGGGCGAGCTGGTCGGTGATGTCGGCGATCTTCTTGCGCAGGGGTGTCGGGTCGATCCCGTGCTCCTCGTTGTAGGCGATCTGCACGGCACGGCGACGTTCGGTCTCGTCGATGGCGCGGCGCATGGAGTCGGTGATGTTGTCGGCGTACATGTGGACCTCGCCGGAGACGTTGCGGGCGGCGCGGCCGATGGTCTGGATGAGGGAGGTGGTGGAGCGCAGGAAGCCCTCCTTGTCCGCGTCGAGGATGGCCACGAGGGACACTTCGGGCAGGTCGAGGCCCTCGCGGAGGAGGTTGATGCCGACGAGGACGTCGAAGGTGCCGAGGCGGAGTTCGCGGAGCAGTTCGACGCGGCGGAGGGTGTCGACGTCGGAGTGGAGGTACTCGACCTTGACGCCGGCGTCGAGGAGGTACTCGGTGAGGTCCTCGGCCATGCGCTTGGTGAGGGTGGTGACGAGCACGCGCTCGTCGCGGGCGGTGCGGACGCGGATCTGCTCGAGGAGGTCGTCGATCTGGCCCTCGGTGGGCTTGACCACGACCTGGGGGTCGACGAGGCCGGTGGGGCGGATGATCTGCTCGACGAACCCGTCGGCCTGGGAGAGCTCGTAGGCGCCCGGGGTCGCGGAGAGGTACACGGTCTGGCCGATGCGCTCGAGGAACTCGTCCCACTTGAGGGGGCGGTTGTCCATGGCGGAGGGCAGGCGGAAGCCGTGCTCCACGAGCGTGCGCTTGCGGGACATGTCCCCCTCGTACATGGCCCCGATCTGGGGGATGGTCACGTGGGACTCGTCGACGACGAGGAGGAAGTCGTCGGGGAAGTAGTCGAGGAGGCAGTGGGGGGCGGAGCCGGCGGGGCGCCCGTCGATGTGGCGGGAGTAGTTCTCGATGCCGTTGCAGTAGCCCATCTCCTGCATCATCTCGAGGTCGTAGGTGGTGCGCATGCGCAGGCGCTGGGCCTCGAGGAGCTTGTCCTGGGACTCGAGCTCCTGGAGGCGGGCGCGCAGCTCGTCCTCGATGGTGGTGATGGCCTTGCCCATGCGGGTGTCGCCGGCGACGTAGTGGGAGGCGGGGAAGATGTACATCTCCTCCTCCTCACGCACCACCTGACCGGTGAGGGGGTGCAGGGTCTGGATGGAGTCGACCTCGTCGCCGAAGAACTCGATGCGCACGGCGAGCTCCTCGTACATGGGGATGATCTCCACGGTGTCCCCGCGCACGCGGAAGGTGCCGCGGTGGAAGTCGACGTCGTTGCGGACGTACTGCATCTGCACGAACCGGCGCAGCAGCACGTCGCGGTCGAGCTGCTGGCCGCGTCGGAGGGTGACCATCTGCTCGATGTACTCCTCCGGGGTGCCGAGGCCGTAGATGCAGGAGACGGTGGCGACCACGATCACGTCCCGGCGGGTGAGCAGGGCGTTGGTGGCGGAGTGGCGGAGGCGCTCGACCTCCTCGTTGATGGAGGAGTCCTTCTCGATGAACGTGTCCGTCTGCGGGACGTACGCCTCGGGCTGGTAGTAGTCGTAGTAGGAGACGAAGTACTCGACCGCGTTGTTCGGCAGCAGCTCGCGGAACTCGTTGGCGAGCTGCGCGGCGAGGGTCTTGTTCTGGACCATCACGAGGGTGGGCCGCTGCAGCTGCTCGATCACCCAGGCCGTGGTGGCGGACTTGCCGGTGCCGGTGGCGCCCAGCAGGACCACGTCCTTCTCGCCGGCCTGGACGCGTTCGGTGATCTCCGCGATGGCCTTGGGCTGGTCGCCGGAGGGCTGGTACGGGGAGACGACCTCGAAGGGGGCGACGACGCGGTTGATCTGCTTGGCCAGGCTCATGCGGCCATCCCCCGCCACACGGCGCGGGTGAGCTCGCGCAGGCGCTCGAGGTCGCCGTCGTTGACGATCACGACGTCGGCCACCGCCGCCCGCTGCTCGTCCGTGGCCTGGGCGGCGATGCGGGCCTCGGCGTCCTCGACGCTCATGCCGCGGCCCTCGACCATGCGGCGGATGCGCTCCTCCCGGGGTGCCTGGACCACGAGGACCAGGTCGAACGCCTCCGCCTGGCCCGTCTCCACGAGCAGGGGGACGTCCTGCACCACGACGACGTCGGGGCCCGCCTGCGCCACGATCTCCCGGGCCATGCGCCGCACGCGCGGGTGCACGATCCTGTTGAGACGCTCGCGCTGGCCGGCATCGGCGAACACGATCGAGGCCAGCGCTGCGCGGTCCAGCGAGCCGTCGGCGGCGATGACCCGATCGCCGAAGGCCTCACGGACGGCCGCCAGCCCCTCCGTGCCGGGCTCCAGGACGAGCCGGGCGAGGGCGTCGGAGTCCACGAGCAGGGCGCCGCACCGCTCCAGCTCGGCCGCCACGGCGGACTTGCCGGCGGCGATGCCGCCGGTGAGGCCGACGTGCAGACGCGGGCGCAGGGTCGGGTCGGTCACGGTCATCGGGCGTCCTCCTCGGTTCGGGCCCGCACAGCGGGGTCCGCCGGGGCCGCGTCCAGCTCCGGCTGGACCTTCTCGGGTCCCAGTATGCCCGGCCCGGCGGGTCCCGCCCCAGCGGCGCGTCCGGACGGCGACGGGCGCCCGTCCTCGAGCAGAGGAGGGGCGCCCGTGGGGTGCCGGGGAGGTCAGCCGACCTTGCCCGCGGCGTCCGGGTCCAGGACGGGGACGATGCGCTCGTCCCAGTACGCCTGTACGGCGGCCGCGAGGTCCTCGCGGGTGCCGTCGTTGGCGATCACCGTGTCGGCGATCTCGGTCCGTGCCCCGTCCGCGGCGCCGTCGTCGATCACGGCCCACGCCTGTTCGCGGGTCAGACCGCGTTCGCCCATGAGCCGGTCCACACGCTGCTCCGCGGGAGCGGTGACAGTGACCACCTGGTCGAAGTCCTTATGGCTGCCGGTCTCGGCGAGCACCGCCAGGTCGACCACGAGGACCGCGTCCTCGCCGACCGCCTTCGCCCGTCGGTCCGCCTCGCTCCGGACCGCGGGGGTGACGACCTCGAGGTAGCGCTGACGCGCCGCCTCGGAGCGGTTCGTCAGCCGGTCGAGCGCCCGCCGGTCCACCGTGCCGTCCCACCGGATGATCTCGCCGCCGAAGACGTCCCGCAGCTCCTCGAGCAGGGGCGAGCCCGGGACGAGCAGGTCCTCCGCGACGTCGTCGAACTCCACGACGACGGCGCCGAGGCGCTCGAACTCCTCGCCGACCACGGTGCGTCCGGTGGCGACGCCGCCGGTGAGACCGACGGTGACGCGGGCCCGTTGGGCCACGGCCTTCTGCTGGTGCCACGTGTTGGGGGTGTGCGTGTCGAACTCCGGCTCGGTGCCCGGCTCGAACTCGGGCCGGATGACGTACGCCGAGACGTCGCCCTCCTCCTGGGCGCGGCGGTGGTACTCCTCCGCCGGGAGCACGCGCTTCCACTGGCGGGTGCGGATCGGGCGGGCGGCGCCGGCGTCCTCGCGCAGCGCCTGCACGAGCAGAGCCGCCTGCAGGACGGTGAGGATCATGACCGGGAAGCCGATCACGATGATGACCTCCTGGAGCGCGTCCAGGCCGCCGTCGCCGGACGTGATCAGGATCGCGGTGCACACCGCGCCGACGCTCAGCGCCCAGAACACGCGCTGACGACGGGAGACGACGTCCTCCTGGCCGTTGGCCATGGCGTCCATCACCAGGGCGCCGGAGTCGATCGAGGTGATGAAGAAGATCACGATGATGATCAGCGCGAGCGTGGCGATCGGCAGGTAGAGCGGAAGCTCCTGCAGGTACTGAAACAGGGCCGCCTGGACGTTGCCCTCCTCCACGATCGTCCGGGTCAGGGCGCCGCCGGTGAGCGGGGCCCCCGCGGAGGCGCGGTCCATGGCGAACGCGGAGTTGCCGTAGATGCCGATCCAGATGATGACGAAGAGGGTGGGCAGCCCGATCGAGGCGCTCACGAACTCACGGATGGTGCGGCCCCGCGAGATCTTCGCGACGAACATGCCCACGAACGGCGCCCACGTCACGGTCCACGCCCAGTAGAAGACGGTCCAGGCACCGGACCACTCACCCGAATGGAAGGTGTCGTTGAAGGTGCTCAACAGGGGAAGCGAGGAGACATAGCGGCCGGCGGACTCCACGGTGCCGCGGACGACGTCCATCGACGAGGCGGCCCACATGAGGCAGTACACCATCAGGGCGATCGCCATGAGGATGTTGATGTAGGAGAGGCGTTTGACGCCCTTGTCCATGCCGGCGAGCACCGAGGTGATCGCGGCAGCCGTGATGACGGCCATGATCAGCGCCTGGATCCACCCGGCCACGGGGGTGCCGAACACGTAGTTCATGCCGGCGTTGATCTGCAGCGCGCCGAGGCCGGTGGACACGGCCACGCCGAACACGGTGGACACGATGGAGATGGTGTCGATCGTCTTGCCGATGGGGCCGTGGATGCGGTCGCCGATCAGCGGGTAGAAGGCCGAGGAGACGCGCGGCGGCAGCTTGCGCTTGTAGGTGAAGTAGCCGAAGGACAGACCCGGCACGATGAGGATCGCCCACATGTGGACGCCGAAATGGAAGTTCGCGATCGACAGCGCGTTGTGCGCTGCCTTGTCGCTGAACGGCGCGGTGTCCTCCAGAGGCGGCAGCGCGTAGTGGTACATCGGCTCTGCGATGCCCCAGAACATGAGGACGGCGCCCACGCCGGCGGCGAACATCATGCCGAACCAGGCGATGCCGGAGTACTCCGGCCGGGAGTCGTCGTCGCCCAGCTTGACGCGGCCGTACCTCGAGAACGCGAGGCCCAGGGCGAACACGACCAGGAGCGTCGCGCTCAGGGTGTAGAACCAGCCGATGTCGTAGCGGAGCCATGAGGCCCCGATCCCGAACAGGCCCTGGACCTGCGCGGGGAAGATGCTCATGGCGGCCGTGAACAGGACGACCACGAGGGCGGCGGAGAAGAAGATCGCCGGGGAGGTGCGCAGTCCCAGGCGGTCGTGGAGTCTGGTGAGGGGTGATGACATGGGTGTCTCATCCGGTTGTCGGGACCCCGACGCGGCCGATCCGATCGGCTCACACCGGGGCTGGTGGACGGTGGGCACGAACACCCAGCCTAGCGAGGGGCCAGTGGTTGACGCACCCTCCTGCCCTTGCCTCCGGCCGTGCCGGCGCGGGTCCCGCAGCCCTAGGCTGGCGGGCATGCCCTCCCCTGACCACCCTGACCACGCGTCCCGGCCCTCCGGGCCCGTCGCGTGCACCGTCCCCGCGGCCTCGCTCGCGCAGGAGGACGGCTGGGTGCGGCACGAGGAAGAGGTCCGCCGCAGCCGTTTCCTGGCCTACTTGGCGCGTACGACCACCGAGGACGAGGCCCGGGCCGTGGTCGCCGCCCTGCGCCGGCGGCACCACGACGCCCGCCACGTGTGCAGCGCCTGGATCCTGGGACCCGACCGGGACCGCATGCGCTCCAACGACGACGGTGAGCCCGCCGGCACGGCAGGCGTCCCGATGCTGCAGGCGCTCGCCCTGCGCGAGACGGCACCCGGGCGCGCCGACCTGACCGACGTCACCGCCGTGGTGGTCCGGTACTTCGGCGGTGTCAAGCTCGGCGCCGGCGGGCTCGTGCGCGCCTACTCGGACGCCGTCAGCCGCGCCCTCGACGCCGCACCGCTCGTGACGCGCCGGCGCCGCGCCCTGTTCGCCGTCGCGGCGCCCCACGGCGACGCCGGCCGCTGGGCCCACGAGCTCGAACTGGCGGGCGCACAGGTGGCCGCGATCCGATGGGACGGGCCCGAGGCCGTCGTCGAGGTGGGCGTCACGGACACGCCGCACGCCGTCCACGGCGTGCACGCCGCCCTGGCCCGGATCACCTCCGGCCTCGGACGGGCGGAACAGGCCGGGCACGCCTGGACGGACGACCCCGAGGAGCGTTCCTAGGATGGACGCCGTGGACGCCACCCCCGACGCCGCGCGCCTCGACGCGCAGTCCCTGACCACCCCCGACGTGGGCGGCCGCCCCCTGCCCCGGCACTGGAGCGCGGAGTTCGACCTCGACCGTCTCGAGCGCTGGCCCCTGCCCGCCTCCCGGGAGCGGCAGGCGCACGACGCCGCCGACGTCCTCCTCGTGGACACCCTGGCCGGCTGGGCCGCCGACGGGCGCCACCCGTCCCCCGTGGCCGTGCTGCACGACCAGCACGGCGCCGTCTGCCTGCCACTGCTGGCGCAGGGCCTCGACGTGCGCCTCGGCCTGGACGAGGCCTCGGCGACCCGCTCGGTGCGCCACAACCTGGACCTGTTCCGCGACGTCGACGGCCGCCTG
Source organism: Micrococcus lacusdianchii (assembly GCF_023155805.1). Lineage (GTDB taxonomy): Bacteria > Actinomycetota > Actinomycetes > Actinomycetales > Micrococcaceae > Micrococcus > Micrococcus lacusdianchii. Next base: position 173,960 of record NZ_JAKNUW010000003.1, read on the forward strand.
CCCGCCGGCTGGGGCGAGCTGACCGTCGGGGGCGTGGACGGGTGCACGCTGGCCGGTGCCCGCACCGTGCTCATGGCCCTGCCCCGCGCCCTGGACGCGCTCCACCTGACCGCCTGTGCGGTGGCCGTGCACGCCGCCGGCGACGTGCTCGTCCTGGGCGCGGGCCGGGACAAGCACATGAGCCCGGCCATGAACGACGTCCTGGCCCGCTCCTTCCGGACCGTGGTCCCCGGCCGAGGCCGGTCCAAGTCCCGCGCCCTCACCGCGGCGCACCCGCGCCCCGACGCGGCTATCCCCGCCCCGCGCAGCCGGGTCCACCGCCTCGAGGGGCTGGGCGAGGTGACGCTCACGGGCGGATGGGCCACCTTCGGGGGCGCCGCCGCGGACCCCGGCAGCCGGCTGCTGGCCCGCACGCTCCTCGAGCACTCCCCCGCGCTCCCGGCGCCCCGCAGCCGGAGCATGCGCACTGCCTCCGGACTCGAGGTGGAGCTGCCCTGGCGCGCCCCGGCGGGCATGCCGGACGTCGTCGACGCCGGCAGCGGCAACGGTCTGCTCGCGGTCGTCGCCGCCCGGGTGTGGCCCGCGGCGGCCGTCCTGGCCAGCGACCAGTCCGCCGACGCCGTGGCCTCCTCCGCGGCGACGGCCGCCGCGAACGGCCTGGCCGACCGGATCACGGCGGTCCAGGACGACGCCCTGGAGTCCCTGCCGGACGCCTCCGTGCGGGCCGTCGTGCTCAACCCGCCGTTCCATGACGCCACCGCGGTGGACCCCACGGTGGCCCACCGCATGATCGGGGCCGCCGGACGCGTGCTCGCCCCGGGCGGCCAGCTGTGGTGCGTGTGGAACTCCCACCTGCGGCACCGCCCGGTGCTGGAGGCCGCCGTCGGACCGACCCGGCAGGTCGCCCGGGACCGGACGTTCACGGTCACGGTGTCCACGCGCCTCTGAAGCGCGGGCCCTTGTCCGTGCGGACGGCGACGGGCCCCGCCCTCCCGGAGGAGGACAGGGCCCGTCGGTGGGCGGGTCAGGCGGTGCTCAACGGAGCGCGCCCGGCCGCGTCCCTCAGTTGCCGGTGAGCTTCTCGCGCAGGGCGGCGAGGGCCTCGTCGGAGGCCAGGGTGCCGCCGTCGGAGGCCGGAGCCTCGGACGAGTAGGTGGAGCCGCCGGAGGCGGGCGCCTCGGCGCCGGCCTGGGACTCCTCCTCCAGGGAGCGGCGCACCTGCTCCTTGTGGGCCTCCCAGCGGGACTGCGCGTCGGCGTACTGCTGCTCCCACGCGGCGCGCTCGGACTCGAAGCCCTCCATCCACTCGTTGGTCTCGACGTCGAAGCCCTCCGGGTACTTGTAGTTCCCCTCCTCGTCGTACTCCGCAGCCATGCCGTACAGGGCCGGGTCGAACTCCGTGCCGTCCGGGTCCACGCCCTCGTTGGCCTGCTTGAGCGACAGGGAGATGCGGCGACGCTCGAGGTCGATGTCGATGACCTTGACGAACAGCTGGTCGTTGACCGACACGACCTGCTCCGCGGTGTCGATGTGGCGCGAGGCCAGCTCGGAGATGTGCACGAGGCCCTCGATGCCGTCCTCGACGCGCACGAACGCGCCGAACGGGACGAGCTTGGTGACCTTGCCCGGCACGACCTGGCCCAGGGCGTGGGTGCGGGCGAACAGCTGCCACGGATCCTCCTGGGTCGCCTTCAGCGACAGGGAGACGCGCTCGCGGTCCATGTCCACCTCGAGGACCTCGACGGTGACCTCCTGGCCCACCTCGACGACCTCGGAGGGATGGTCGATGTGCTTCCAGGACAGCTCGGAGACGTGCACGAGGCCGTCCACGCCGCCCAGGTCCACGAAGGCGCCGAAGTTGACGATCGAGGACACGGTGCCGGCGCGGACCTGGCCCTTCTCCAGCTTGTGGAGGAAGTTGGAGCGGACCTCGGACTGGGTCTGCTCGAGCCAGGCGCGGCGGGACAGGACCACGTTGTTGCGGTTCTTGTCCAGCTCGATGATCTTCGCCTCAAGCTTCTGGCCGATGTACGGGGCCAGGTCGCGCACGCGGCGCATCTCCACGAGCGAGGCGGGCAGGAAGCCGCGCAGGCCGATGTCGATGATGAGGCCGCCCTTGACCACCTCGATGACGGTGCCCTCGACGACGCCGTCGTCCTCCTTGATCTTCTCGATGTCGCCCCAGGCGCGCTCGTACTGCGCACGCTTCTTGGAGAGGATCAGGCGGCCTTCCTTGTCCTCCTTGGTGAGGACGAGGGCCTCGACGGAGTCGCCCACGGCCACGACCTCGTCCGGGTCCACATCGTGCTTGATGGACAGCTCGCGGGACGGGATGACGCCCTCGGTCTTGTAGCCGATGTCGAGCAGGACCTCGTCGCGGTCCACCTTGACGACGGTGCCCTCGACGAGGTCGCCATCGTTGAAGTACTTGATGGTCTCGTCGATGGCGGCGAGGAGGTCCTCGGCGGTGCCGATGTCGTTGACGGCGACCTGCGGGGCGTTGGAAGTGGTGGTCATGTAGGAGGGACTCCGATTGGGATCTGGGATCACGTCCGGTCAGGCGCCTCGGGACGAGGGCCGCGGGGCACACCGGTGCCCCCACCCGACGTGGGTTGAGATGGACAGTACTGAATGCGCACGAAAGTGCTAGGCCAGCCTATCAGAAACCCGTCAGCGAGTGGAGGGGGCGCAGCGGGGCCAGGAGCGCATCGAGGCGGTCCGCCCCGCCGGGTGCCAGTTCCCGCACGACACCGGCCTCGGCCAGCACGGCGGCCCCGGCCCCGCGCTCGGCGCCGCCGAGCCACAGGGCGGAGAACCGGTCCACGCCCATCGCGGTCTCGGCGCCGAGGTCGGCTGCGGAGGCTGCGGGGCCGAGCCGCTCCGCACTTCCCCGGCCGTCCTCGACGGCCAGCCGCCACACGCCGTCGGCCGGTCCCAGCGGGTCGGACACGGCGACGACGGCCGTGCCGTCCGTCCGGTGGCCACGGCCGGCCATGGCCGCGGGGACGTCCAGGACCCGCAGGTACAGGTCGTCGCCGCCGCGGTCCGCGCGCACGCGGCGCTCGTCGACGAACATCGCCTCCACCCAGCCCGGCCCCGGGGCGCGCTCCCACGACAGGCGCTGCACGAGGTCCAGCCGGGCGAGGAACCGGAGCAGGCCGCGCCGCGCGTCGGCGGTGGCGGCGAGGAACGCCTCCACCGTCACGGTGATCGGCTCCGTCTCCCAGCCTGCGAACCGGTACAGCGCCACGCCCTGGACCTCACCGGCAGGGTCGCGGTGGACGGCGGCGAACAGCCCCGATCCCTTCCCCTCGTTCCTGCTGAGGGAGCGGTCCTCCCAGCGCGGCAGGTAGGACGCGGTCCGCTGGACGGTGCCGGGGTGCAGCAGGCGCACGCGCTGGTAGAGCCCGTCCACGAGGGAGCCGATGGCCCTCGGATCGGCAGGCACGACCGTGCCCTCGGTCTCCGGGCCGGTGAGCTCGGGCGCGTGCCGCACATCCACGTGCACGCGGCGCCAGCGGGTAGCCGCGCCGAAGCCGAAGCGGCCGTAGATGGCGGCCTCGGAGGCGGTGAGAGCGGCGACGGCGAGCCCCGCCCGTGCGGCGTCGGCGAGGGAGCGCAGCATCATGGCGCGCAGGATCCCCCGGCGCCGGTGCCCCGGGGAGACTGTGACGTCGCTGATGAGCCATGCGTCCACGGTCCGGCCCGGCCACGTGGTGAGGGGCTGGACGAAGTCCTCGAACGTGCCCACCGGGGCCGTGGCGGCCGGGGCGGCGTCGCGCTCCCACACGCCCAGCCGTCGGCGGCCGTCCGCCGCGTGCCCAGCGAGGACCTGCCGGAGGTGCTCCCCCGTGGGCACCTGCTCGTAGAAGCCGCGCTCGACGGCGCCAAGGAACAGCGCCGCCGCCGGGTCGTCGGTCTCGAGGACGCCGAGGTCCCGCAGCGCCAGCCCGTCCTCGGCGAGCCGGCGCTCCATCCGGTCGGCGTGGGCGCGCACGGCGTCCGACGGGCGGGCGGGGGCGGGGGCGGCGACACCGGAGGCCTGCCCGCCCTCAGTGCGCCGCGGCATGCCAGCTCTCCCCTCGTCCCACGTGCACGTCCAGGGGGACGGACAGGTCCGCGGCCCGCCCCATGCGCTCCTTCAGCAGGTCCGTCGCCGTCTCCAGCTCGGTGGCCGGGACCTCGAGGATGAGCTCGTCGTGCACCTGCAGCAGCAGCCGGGATCGCAGGCCCTGCTCCTCGATGCCGGCCTGGACGTCGAGCATCGCACGCTTGATGATGTCCGCGGCGGAGCCCTGGATCGGCGCGTTGAGCGCGGCGCGCTCGGCCATGTCCCGCAGCTGCCGGTTGTCCGAGCTCAGGTCCGGCAGGTACCGGCGGCGGCCCTCGATGGTGGAGGTGAAGCCGTCCTGGCGGGCCTGGGCGACGATGTCGCGCAGGTAGTCGCGGACGCCGCCGAACCGGTCGAAGTAGCCCTTCATGAGGCCGCGGGCCTCGTCCACGCCGATCTTCAGCTGCTTGGACAGGCCGAAGGAGGAGAGCCCGTAGGCGAGGCCGTAGGACATGGCCTTGACCTTGGAGCGCTGCTCCGCGGTGACCTCCTCCGGCTCGACGCCGAACACCTGGGAGCCCACGAAGGAGTGCAGGTCCTCCCCCGACCGGAAGGCCTCGATCAGCCCCTCGTCCTCGGACAGGTGCGCCATGATGCGCATCTCGATCTGCGAGTAGTCGGCGGAGAGCAGGACGGCGTCCTCGCCGTCCACGGCGGAGGCCGTGAACGCCTCCCGGATGCGGCGGCCGGCCTCGGTGCGCACGGGAATGTTCTGCAGGTTGGGGTGCAGGGAGGACAGGCGCCCGGTGGCGGCCGCGGTCTGCGAGTACGTGGTGTGGATGCGCCCGTCCGGTGCCACGGTCTCGCGCAGGCCCTCGACGGTCTGGTTGAGCTTGGTGGCGTCGCGGTGCGCCATCAGATTCTCCAGGAACGGGTGCTGCGTCTGCTCCAGCAGGTCCTGGAGGGAGTCCACGTCGGTCGAGTAGCCCGTCTTGGTCTTGCGGGTCCGGGGCATGTCGAGGTGCTCGAAGAGCACCTCCTGGAGCTGTTTGGGCGAGCCGAGGTTGACCTGCATGCCCCCGGTCTCCTCCGCCACGGATGCCCAGGCGGACTCCTTGGCGGCCTGGGCGCGCTCGGTGAAGTCCGCGTGGAGCCCGTCCAGGACGTCCCGGTCCACGGCGATGCCGGTCAGCTCCATGCGGGCGAGCAGCCGGGCGAGCGGGATCTCCATCTCCTGGAGCAGCCGCTGCGCACCGCGGTCCAGGACCTGGGGGGTGAACTCCACGGAGAGCCGGCGCACGAGCCACGCTGCGCGGGCGGTGCGTGCGGCGCGGGCCGCGCGCGCGGCGGCCGCCTGGCCGCCGTCGAGGTCGAACGCGCCCTGGGCGTCCTGCTCGGCCGGGGCCTGCTCGGGGGCCTCGAGCGGGATGCCCAGGTGCGCCTGGGCGAGGGCGGCGAGGTCGACGTCGCGCCGGTCGGGCTGGATCAGGTACGCGGACAGCGCGACGTCGTCCACCACGCCCTCGAGGGCGGCCTCCGGGCCCAGCGCGGTGGGCCGGGTGGGGGCGGCGAGGGCCTTGAGGACCCGCTTGAGGTCGTGCACGGCCTTGTCCGTGCCGGCGTCGGCGAGGACCCCGCGCACGGCGGTCACCAGCTCCTCATCCGGGTCGGCGACGTCGAGGTCCACGTACACGGCGGCGTCCTCGGCGGCGAGTGCCACCCCGACGGGCGTGCCGAAGGTGCCGGGCACGGGCACCTTGCGCTTGGGCAACAGGTCGGGGCCGTCGACGGCCACGTGCAGGCCCAGGAGGGCACCGGCGTGGGCGGCGAGGAAGTCGCGCAGCGGCGCCGCCGTCGTCGCGACGACCGGCTCGGGGGCGGCCTCCACCGCGGCGACGGGCGCGTCGGAGCCGAGCCGCTCCGCGAGCACCTCGAAGACGCGCTCGCGGATGCGGTTGAACTGGAGCGCGTCGAAGAGCTCCTCCACCGGCTCGCGCTCGGGCATGGTCAGCTCCATGGCCTCCAGGGCCACGTCCAGCTCGAGGTCGCGCACGAGCGCGTTGAGGCGGCGGTTGCGGCGGACGTCGTCGAGGTGGGCGCGCAGGGCCTCGCCCTTCTTGCCCGTGATCTCGTCCGCGTGGGCGAGCACGCCGTCCAGGTCCCCGTACTTGTCCAGCCACTTGGCCGCGAACCCGGGTCCGACGCCGGGCACACCCGGCAGGTTGTCCGCCGACTCCCCCACGAGCGCGGCCAGCTCGGGGTACTGCGCCGGCCACACCCCGTACTTCGCCTTGACGGTCTCGGCCGTCATGGCGGGCACCTCCGAGACACCACGCGTGGGGTACAGCACCGTGGTCGAGTCCGAGATCAGCTGGAAGGCGTCCCGGTCCCCCGAGACCACGCACACCTCCCACCCGGCGGCCTCCGCCTGCGCGGACAGGGTGGCGACGATGTCGTCAGCCTCGTACCCCTCCTTGGTCAGGGTCGGGATCCCGAGGGCGTCCATGACCTTCACCGTGAGCTCGATCTGCCCCGCGAACTCCTCGGGGGTCTCGGAGCGGCCGGCCTTGTACTCCGTGTACTCCGCGGAGCGGAACGTGGGTCCGGAGAGGTCGAACGCCACCGCCACGTGGGTGGGCGCCTGCTGGCGGATCATCGTCAGCAGCATGGACGTGAACCCGTACACAGCGTTGGTGTGCTGGCCGGTGTCCGTCGCGAAGTTCTCGGCCGGCAGCGCGTAGAACGCGCGGAAGGCCATCGAATGGCCGTCCAGCACAAGCAGGCGCGGTCGGGGCTCGGCGGTGCGGGTCTCCCCCATGTGGTGTTGCTCCTCTCGACTCCGAGATGCCAGCCTACTGGGCATGACCGCCACCCCTCAGCCGGACCCCTCTCCCGCCGACGTCCTCGGCCTCCTCGCCTTCCGCCCGGGTGTGACGCCGGAGATGACGGAGGAGGAGCGCGACGCCGTCGCCTCCGCCTCAGGCCTGACCGCGGACCTGCGCGAGGCCCTCGGCGGCGCCGGCGTCAGCCCGCTGGCCCTGAAGATGGGCATCCGCTTCCTGGAGCTGAGCGCGGAGCGTGCCGTCGCCACGATGCCGGTGGCCGGCAACGAGCAGCCCGTGGGCCTCCTGCACGGCGGCGCCCACCTGGTCCTCGCGGAGTCGCTGGGCTCGATGGCCGCGAAGCTCCACGCCGGGCCGGACCGCGGCGCCGTGGGGACGGAGATCGGGGCCACCCACCACCGGGCGATCCGCTCCGGGCTGGTCACCGGGACAGCCACCGCAATCCACCTCGGCCGGACGCTGACCACCCACGAGATCGTCATGACGGACGAGCAGGGCCGGCGGCTGTCCACCGTGCGCATGACGAACATGCTCCTCGACGCGCGCTGAGGGCCGCCGCCCGGACTGGTCGCCCCGCGCCTCAGTCCATGTCGGGCAGCCGCGGCGCCGGGCGGCCGCCCTCGCGGCCGGGGGTGTCCTCGGCGAGCTCGTCGTAGTGGCCCGGGCTCATGGGCACCCCGGTGAGATAGGCCGAGCGGCCCAGGGCCATCGTGGCGACGGACGCCGACCCGAGCTGCAGCACCACGATGAGGGCGACCTTCACGAGCGCGGACACGCTCGGGGCCAGCAGCAGGGCGCCCACCACGATCAGGATCATCCCGACGCCGCCGGCCGTGCCGACGGCGGAGATGCGGGTGTAGGGGTCGGGGAACCGGACCAGGCCCAGGCCGGCGGTGACGAACACCAGGGCGCCGATCACCACGAGCACGGAGCCGACCACGGTCAGGATGACGTCCACGGGTGCGACCTCCTCAACGCTTGCCGCGCGTCAGCGCGCGGGCCAGGGACATGCCGGACAGGAAGGCGACGATGGACGCGATGAGCACCAGGTCGAACGTCCACGGGTTGTTCGTCCGGACGCCGAAGAGCACGAGCATCCCGAGCACGCTGAACGTGAGCAGGTCGCCCGAGACCGCGCGGTCTGCGTCCAGCGGTCCCACCACGATCCGGTAGGCGGACACGAGCGCCGCCACCGTCAGCAGCCCGATGGCCAGGTCGATCCCCACGTGGGACCAGTCGTAGGCGAACGGCATCACGCCACCCCCGTCTTCCGCATCGCGTGGAGCATGCGCCGCTCCATGTCGTGGATCTCCGCACGCAGGGCGTCCGCGTCGTCGGCGTACAGGCCGTGGACGTAGAGCAGACGGCGGGCGTCCGGGTCGCCGTCCTCGTCACCCACGGCCCCGGCACGCCGGGTGCCCAGCGTCAGCGTGCCGGGCGTCAGGGTGATCAGCGCCGAGAGCAGGGTGACCTCGGCGTCCGTGCGGCAGTTGCTGCGCACGCGGGCGATGCCCGAGCGCGCCTGGTCGCCGGGGGTCACGAGGTCCTTGATGACGGCCTCGGACGAGGTCACCAGGGCCCACGCGTACCAGCACCAGAACACGAGCCACCGCCAAGGCCAGGACACGGCGGAGGCCGTGCCGGGCGCCAGGTCGACGGTCCCGTCGGCGGGGGCGGCGGTGTGCATGGGGGCGTCTCCTTCCGGAGGCTGCGGGAGTGCGGTGCTCATGGGTTGAGCACCGCCTCGATGTACCTGCTGGGGTCCATCAGGCCCTGCGCCGCGAGGTCGGTGACGGTCCACAGGGCCTGACCGCCGAGCCCGAGGGCGAGGGTGGCCATAGCTAGGACGACGGCGGGGGCGGCCAGCCGGCCTGGAATGCGGGAGCGCGTGACGTCCTCGTCCGGATCCACGGTCACCGGCAGCACGCCCGTGGGCGGATCGAGGGTCTCCTGCGAGGCCCACGACTCGGTGCGCTCGTGGTCGGTGCTCGAGCCGCGGCCGGAGGGCGACGGCACGGAGCCCGCCCGGCCCACGATGGGCATGGCCGCGGTGGCCAGGCGCTCGCGGTGCCCGTGTGGGGCCGTCGGAGCGCCCCAGAACCAGGCGTCCCACACCCGCAGCAGAGCCCACAGGCTCACCAGGGAGGCGCCCAGCACCAGCGCAGCGGTGACACCGCGGCCGGCGTCCAGGCCGGCGCTGACGAGCATGAGCTTGCCCACGAACCCGGAGAAGGGCGGGATGCCGACCAGGGAGAGCAGGCCCACGAAGAAGGCGACGGCGATCAGCGGCTCGCGCCGGGCCAGGCCCTGCAGGTCCGCGAGACGGCCGGTGCCGTAGCGCACCTCGATCGCGCCGGCGGCCATCAGGAGGCAGCCCATCGCCACCATGTGGTGCACGAGGTAGAACAGGCCCGCCGCGAGACCCAGGCGCGTGGAGAGCCCGAGTCCGACGAGGATGCCGCCGATGCCGCTCACCATCTGCCACGACAACACGGCGCGCACACCGTGCTCACCGACCGAGGCGAGCGCACCCACCACGAGGGTGGCGAGGGACAGGACCAGGATGAGCGGCAGCAGACGCGCATCGCCGTCGTACATCACGGAGTAGATCCGGTAGAGCCCGTACACGGCGACCTTGGTATGCAGGGCGGCGAAGAGTGCCGTCACCGCCGGGGAGGTGGAGGAGTACGCCCAGGCCAGCCAGCCGTGCAGCGGGACCACCGAGGCCTTGATGGACAGCGCGAACAGCACCATGCCCGCGGCGACGGCGATGCGCGGGTCCGCCGCGGCGGACCCGGCGAGCACCGCGAGGTTCACCGAGCCGGTCAGCCCGTAGACGAAGCCGACGCCGACCAGGAGGATCGTGGAGGTCAGCAGGTTGAGCGTGACGTACAGCCGCGCCCCGTCCACCCGGCGCAGGGGCTCACGGCGGTTGGCGGAGAGGACGTAGAGGCCGTAGCTGGGCACCAGCATGACCTCGATGAACACGAACAGGTTGAACAGGTCCGCCGTCAGCAGGGCGCCGTTGACGCCGCCGATGAGGATCAGGAGCAGCGGGGCGAAGAACTGGGAGTTCGCGACGCGGGAGCCGTAGGCGAACGCCGCGCCCACGATCGTGAGGGCGCTCGTGAGCACGAGCATCAGGGCGGACAGCATGTCCGCCGCGAAGCCGATGCCGATGCCCCCAGGCCAGCCGCCCAGCGAGGTGGCGAGCACGGACCCGTCGAGGGCGCGGACGCCCAGGGCCAGCCCGCCGGCGGTGACGAGTCCGAGCACCGTGAACAGGACGGCCCGGTGGATGCGGGGGCGCTCCCCCGCCAGCACGAGCAGACCGGCGGACAGCAGCGGGACGGCGGCGAAGAGGGGCAGCAGCTGGCTCAGGGGGACGGCGCTCATCGACGCACCCCCGGGCCCTGGTCGGCGTAGTGCTGCGCGATCCGGCCGGCCGCGGCGTGCCGCTCCTCGCGCGGGAAGCGCGCGTCGGCGGCGGCCTGCTCCAGGGAGTCGCGGGTCTCCCCCGGCGAGGCCACCGCGTCGTCCGCGCGCCCGGTGACGGCCAGCGCGAGCAGCAGCACGGTGATCGCGAAGGCGATCACGATGGCGGTCAGGACGAAGGCCTGCGGCAGGGCGTCGGCCTGCACCTCGACGTCCGAGGTCCCCGCGAAGGGCAGCCCGCGGCGGTCGGTGCCGCCCGCGGCGATGATGGCCAGGTTGGCGGCGTGGCCCAGCAGGACCATGCCGAGGATCACGCGCAGCAGCTCGCGCTTGGAGAACAGGTAGAACGCGCCGAAGGTCAGCATTCCCACCGTGAGGGCGACGGTCATCGGGTGGCCTCCTCTCGTGCGGTCGTGGTGGTCGGGGCGGAGGGTTCGGGGGACGGGGGCTCCGGCGCGACGCCGGGGTCACGGCTCGAGGCGCGGAGCGGGTCCTCACCCGGCCGCTCGGGGCCGAGCAGGGAGAACGCGGCCACGATCAGGCCGATCACGGCCAGGTACACGCCCATGTCGAACGCGAGCGTGGTGGAGAGCCCGTAGTCCAGGACCTTCACTCCCGCGGCTCCGAGGAAGCCCTTGCCGGTGAGATAGCCGACGATCCCCGTCGCGGTTCCGACGGCGATGCCCGAGCCGATGAAGGCCAGGTACGGCCACTGCAGCTCCGGGGCCGTGTCCGAGTCGGCGGCCAGGTAGAGCAGGGCGTAGCCGGCACCGGCGACCAGTGCGGCGATGAAGCCGCCGCCGGGCTCGTAGTGCCCGCGCAGCAGCAGGAACGCGGACAGCAGGATGATCAGGACGCCGAAGACGCGGCCGAACACCCGGATGTGGACGAGGTTCTCGCGCACGTGGGCGAGTGGGGAGCGCATGTCCACGGCGGAGGGCTGCGGGGGCGTCGGCCGACGGTTGAGCAGCAGGGCCGCGATGGTCAGCGCCGTCGCCCCGAGCACGGTCATCTCGCCCCACGTGTCCACGGCGCGGAAGTCCACGAGGATTACGTTCACCACGTTGGTCCCCCCGGCCTGGGCGTAGCTCTGGGTCAGGTAGAAGTGGGCGATCTCCGACATGCTGGAGCGGCCGGTGAACGCGAGCACGCCGAGGGTCGCGGCGACGCCGGCGACGGAGGCGGCGAGGACCGCCTGCATCCTGCGCGGGGTCGGCTCGTCGCTGAAGCGGGCGGGCAGGCGGCGCAGCAGCAGCACCATGACGCACACCGTGAGCACCTCGACCATCAGCTGGGTCAGGGCCACGTCCACGGCGCCGAGGGTGAGGAACCACAGGGTCATGCCGAACCCTACGACGCCGACCACCACCATGGCGGCGATGCGCGTCTTGGCGCGGATGGTGGCGATCACGCCGGCGCCCACCAGGACGACCAGCACCCAGTCGTGCCAGCGCGAGGGCTGGCCGACGACGGCGGGCAGGTCCTCGACCGTGGCGACACCCGCCACGGCGAGAAGCCCCAGGACCAGGGCGGGGATGAGGAGGTGGGTGCGGGGGGCCAGGGTGCCGGAGGCGCGCGAGACGACCGCGCCGACGCCGATCAGCCGGTGCCGGACCTCGTCCACCGCATCCAGGGCCGAGAACGGCAGGGCGGCGTGGGAGGCCACGCGCTCCACCGGGCGGCGCAGGGCCACCAGCAGCAGACCGAGCACGATGACGGCGGCGGAGACGAGCAGGGCCGTGTTCACGCCGTGCCATAGCGCCAGGTGCGCGTCCACCTCCTCGCCGGAGGCGGCCGCGGCCGCGTGGGAGACGGGGGTGTCCAGCACGCCGGGCAGCAGGCCCAGGGCCAGGGCCGCGGCCGCGGCCAGCACGGGGACGCCCCAGAAGGTGGCGGGCGCCTCGTGGACCTCGTCCCCCCGGCCGGCCGGCCACGCGTGGGCGGCCCCGTCCGGGCTCGGGCCCCAGAGGCCCAGGGCGCCGAGCACGAGCCGGCCGGAGTAGGCCACGGTGAACACGGAGGTGAGGGCGATGCCGGCCGTCACGAGGACCGGCGCCCATGCGGGCCCGGGGGTGTGGAGGGAGGCCTCGATCAGGCCCTCCTTGGACACGAAGCCGAACAGCGGCGGGATGCCCGCCATCGACAGGGCCGCGACGGCGATCGCGGTGCCGGTGACCGGCATCCGCACGTGGCGGCCGGCGAGCTCGCGCAGGTCGCGCGTGCCGGCCTCGTGGTCCACCACACCGATCAGCATGAAGAGCGCCGACTTGAACAGTGCGTGGGCCACGGTGTGCACGATGGCCGCCGTCAGGGCGACGGGGGTGCCGATGCCGATGGCGGTCACCAGCAGGCCCAGCTGGCTCATCGTGGAGTAGGCCAGCAGGCCCTTGAGGTCGTGGCGGCGGATCGCGGAGACGGCGCCCAGCAGGGCCGTGGTCAGGCCGGAGCCGATCAGGAGCGCGGACCACACCGGGTTCCCGGCCAGGACCGGGCTGAACACCAGCAGCAGGAAGATGCCGGCCTTGACCATGGCGGCGGCGTGCAGGTACGCGGAGACCGGGGAGATGGCCACCATCGAGTCCGGCAGCCACGCCTGGAACGGGAACTGGGCGGACTTGGTGAACGCGGCCACCGCCAGCAGGACGGCCACCGTGGTCGTGAAGCCCGCGTCGGACCACGCGTCCGAGGCCAGCACCCCGGACAGCGAGGCGGTGCCGGTCCGCACGGCCATGAGGGCGACGCCGGCCAGCAGGGCGAGACCGCCGCCGACCGTCACCAGCAGGGTGCGGATGGCGGGGTCGCGGCCGTGGTCCCCCGAGCGCCCGATGAGGAAGAAGGAGGCGAAGGAGGTGAACTCCCACGCCACGAAGAGGACCACCACGTTGTCCGCCAGGACCAGCAGCAGCATGGAGGCGGCGAAGGCCGTCATCAGCAGGTAGAACGTGTGCGGCCGGGAGGCCGCGCGGTCCGCGCCGAGGTAGCGGCTCGAGTAGGCCAGGATGCCGGCGCCGATCACCAGGACGATCATCGCGAACACCAGCGCCAGGCCGTTCAGCCGCAGGTCCAGGTCCACGCCGATCGCCGGGATCCAGGGGTGGGGCTCCGCGCGGACGCCGGCCGTCCACGCGGACGCAAGCACGCCGGCGGCGGCCAGCAGCGGCAGGGCGAGCACCCAGCCCGCGTCACGGCCGAGCAGGCGCGCGAGGGGCCAGGACGCCGCCACGGCGGCGACGGCGAGCAGGAGGCTGAGCAGGAGCATGGACACCCCGGGTTCTCGTGGGATCAGGACGGCGGAGGCGGCGTCCGGGGCCGCTCGGGGCGGCGACGGACACCGGTCAGCGCAGATGCGGCGGCTCGCCCGCCAGGAGGCGGCCCCACTCGGAGACCTGCCCGTTGGTGCCGACGGCGCGCCGGGGGCACACGGTGGCCAGGAGGCTGACGGCGCGGGACCGTGCTGCGCTCATGACTGGCCTCCTGGCGGGTCTGGGGTGCGGGGCGTCCTCGGTGCCCGAAGTGGGACTCGAACCCACACGCCTCTCGGCACCGCATTTTGAGTGCGGCGTGTCTACCGGTTCCACCATTCGGGCGTGCCCGCCGATCGGCGGGACCTGCCCACAGTACCAGCCAGCCGCCGCCCGGTCCCGTACCGGCCGGTGGTGGGGCATGCCCCCGCGCGATGCACCCGGACCGCCGAGTAGGGTGGGCGCGTGCCGCCGTCGACGCCGGTCGGCCCGCCGCAGCGGGCGCCGTGCGGACGCGGTCCACCCCGTCCCGCCGCACCGCCGAGGAGCACCGATGACCCCTTCCGCTGAGACCCCCGGCCTGCGCGCCGTCGTCGCCGAGGACGAGGCACTGATCCGTCTCGACGTCGTGGAGACCCTCACGGCGGCCGGGCACACCGTCGTGGCGGAGGTGGGCGACGGCCAGGCGGCCGTGGCCGCGGCGCGTGAGCATCGCCCGGACGTGGTGGTCATGGACGTGATGATGCCCGTGATGGATGGGATCGCCGCGGCCGGAGAGATCTCCGCCGAGCGTCTGACCCCCGTCGTGATGCTGACCGCGTTCTCCCAGCGCGACCTCGTGGAGCGCGCCGCCCGGGCCGGGGCCATGGCCTACGTGGTCAAGCCCTTCACCGAGAAGGACCTGCTGCCTGCGGTGGAGCTCGCGGTGGCCCGGTTCGACCAGATCCGCGGCCTCGAGGAGGAGGTCCGGGACCTGGGCGACCGGTTCGAGACCCGCAAGCTGATCGACCGGGCCAAGGCGCTGCTCCAGGCCCAGCTGAACCTCAGCGAAGCCGAGTCCTTCCGGTGGATCCAGAAGACCTCGATGGACCGCCGCCTGAGCATGCGCGAGGTGGCCCGGACGGTGGTGGAGCAGATGGGGGCCTGAGCCCCGGCGGACTCAGAGCTCCGGGTCGTGCCAGAAGCCGACCGGCTCACGCTCCTCGCGGGGCATGGCGGTGGCGCCCTCGGCCACGCCGTCGCCCACCCGGTGCACGCGCAGGGTGTTGGTCGAGCCGACCTTGCCGGGAGGAGAGCCGGCGGCGATCACCACGAGGTCGCCGTGCTCGGCGATGCCCTCGCGCATCAGGGACTCCTCCACCAGCGCGGTCATCTGGTCCGTGGTCTCCGCGAACGGGACCATCTTCGGGTAGACGCCCCACGTCAGGCACAGGATGTTGTGAGTGTGCTCCCGGTGGGTGTACGCGTAGACCGGCTGCCGCGGACGCAGGCGGGAGAGCCTGCGCGCCGAGTCCCCGGACTCCGTGAACGTCGCCAGGAACGGGATGTCCAGCTGGACGGCGACCTCCACGGCGGCCCGGGTGATCGCACCCCCGCGGGTGCGGGGCCGGGAGGTGAGCGGAAGGATCCGCTCAAGACCGTGGGTCTCCGTCGACTCGATGATCCGAGCCATCGTCTCCACGGTCGTCACCGGGTGGGCGCCCACGGAGGTCTCACCGGAGAGCATGACGGCATCCGCGCCGTCGAGTACGGCGTTGGCGCAGTCGGAGGCCTCCGCGCGCGTGGGGCGCGGGTTCTCGATCATGGACTCGAGCACCTGGGTCGCCACAATCACGGGCTTGGCCCAGCGGCGAGCCAGGTCGATCGCGCGCTTCTGCACCACGGGCACGTCCTCGAGCGGCAGCTCGACGCCGAGGTCGCCGCGGGCCACCATGATCGCGTCGAACGCGTCCACGATCGCCTCGAGGTTCTCCACGGCCTGCGGCTTCTCGATCTTCGCGATCACCGGGACGCGGCGCTCCTCCTCGTCCATGATCTGGTGCACGCGGTCCACGTCGGCGGCGTCGCGGACGAAGGACAGCGCCACCATGTCGACGCCGGTGCGCAGGGCCCAGCGCAGGTCGTCCTCGTCCTTCTCGGACAGGGCCGGGACGTTGACGGCCACACCCGGCAGGTTGATCCCCTTGTTGTCCGAGACGGTCCCGGGCACCACGACCTCGGTGATGACGTCGGTGTCCGTCACCTCCACGGCTCGCAGGCGCACCTTGCCGTCGTCGATCAGGAGGGGGTCCCCGACCTCCACGTCGCCCGGCAGCCCCTTGTGGGTGGTTCCGACGATCTCACGCGTGCCCTCGACGTCGCGGACGGTGATGGTGAAGCGGTCCCCCTCGGCGAGCTCATGGGGTCCGTCCACGAACCGGGCGAGACGGATCTTGGGACCCTGCAGGTCCGCGAAGATCGCCAGGGGGCGCTGCTCCTCCACGCTGAGGCGGCGCACGCGCTCGTAGGTGGCGGCGTGCACCTCGTGGTCTCCGTGGCTCATGTTCATGCGCACCACGTCCACGCCTGCCCGGATGATCGCCCGGGTGCTCTCGTCTGACGCGGTGGCCGGGCCGAACGTGGCGATGATCTTCGCGTGTCTCATACGTCCCACCCTAGGCCGGACTCCCGCCCCCGACCGAGGGCGGGCGTCCGGCGCGTCGTCGTGAGATGCATCGCTCAGCCGAGCACCAGTCCGCGGTCGGTCGGCTTGACCGGATGCGGCAGGCGGGACCACGACTCGAGGGACTCGTCCACGGCCTGCGCGCAGGCCCGGCCCTCGGCGATGGCCCAGACCACGAGCGAGGCGCCGCGACCGGCGTCGCCGCACACGAAGACCCCGGGCTCGTCCGTCTCGTACGTCCGCGAACGGGACACCACTCCGCGCTCCGTGCGCACGCCGATCTGACCCGTGAGGTGCTCCTCCTCCACGCCCGTGAAGCCCAGGGCCAGCAGGACGAGGTCCGCCTTCACCTCCCGCTCCGTGCCGGGCTTCGGTCCCCGCGTGCCGTCCTCCCGGATCTCGGTCTCCGCCACCCGGAGGGCGCGCACGCGGCCGTGTTCGTCGCCCAGGAACTCCAGCGTGGAGGCCAGGTGCTCGCGCGCGCCGCCCTCGGCGTCGGCCGTGGTCACCTGGTGCACCTTGGGCACGGTGGGCCAAGGCTGGTGGACGGGGCGCTCCACGGGCAGCTGCTGGCCGATGGCCAAGGTGGTGACGGCGGCGGCACCCTGGCGGTGCGCGGTGCCGATGCAGTCCGCACCGGTGTCCCCGCCGCCGAGGATCACGACGTGCCGCCCCTCCGCGCTGATCGGGTCGGTGACCTCGTCGCCGGCGGAGGCGTGGTTGGCCTGGACCAGGTAGTCCATGGCCAGGTGGATGCCGTCTAGGCTGCGACCGGGCACGGACAGCTCACGACCCACCGGAGCGCCGGTGGCCACGATCACGGCGTCGAAGCGGGCCTTGAGCGCGTCCCAGGTCAGGTCCGTGCCGATCTCCACGCCCGTGCGGAACCGGGTGCCCTCGGCCTCCATCTGGGCGATGCGCCGGTCCAGGATGTCCTTCTCCATCTTGAAGTCCGGGATGCCGTAGCGCAGGAGGCCGCCGAGGCGGTCGTCCCGCTCATACACGGCGACCGTGAAGCCGGCGCGCGTGAGCTGCTGGGCGGCGGCGAGGCCGGCCGGGCCGGACCCGACCACGGCCACGGTGTGGCCGTTGAGCCGCTCCGGGACCACCGGGTCGAGCCAGTCGTGCTCGAACACCTGCTCGGCGATCGCCACCTCGGTCTGCTTGATGGTCACGGCCGGCTGGTTGATCCCCAGCACGCACGAGTCCTCGCAGGGGGCCGGGCAGATCCGTCCGGTCACCTCGGGGAAGTTGTTGGTGGAGTGCAGGCGTGCCGCCGCCTCCTCCCAGTGGCCGCGGCGGACCAGGTCGTTCCACTCCGGGATGAGGTTGCCCAGCGGGCAGCCGGAGTGGCAGAACGGAACGCCGCAGTCCATGCAGCGGCTCGCCTGGGTCCGCACGACCGCCTCGTCCTGGCGCACGTACACGTCTTTGAAGTCCATGATGCGCACGGGCACGGGACGCGTGGGGCGCTCGACGCGCTCCCGGTTCTTCAGGAATCCGCGCGGGTCAGCCACGGGTCACCTCCAGCAGTCGGTTCCAGACGGTGTCTCCGTCCGGGTCGAGGCCCTCCTCCTCGGCGGCGGCCCGGGTGCGCCGCACCAGGTCGAACTGCCGCGGCAGCAGGGTGGTGAATCGGCCCCAGACGGCCTCGGCGGCCTCGCCGCCGGCCTCCAGGTCCGCCAAGAGCCGCTCGGCGACGGCGGAGCCCGTCTCCTCGCGATGCACGCGCAGGAGCTCGACGATCCACTCCCGGTCCTCCGTGGTGGGGGCCTCGATGATGAGGTCGTCGTTCCGCACGGCCAGCGGGTTCAGGTCCGTGCGGTCCAGGTCCAGCACCCAGGCGCGCCCACCGGACATCCCGGCCGCGAGGTTGCGCCCGGTCGGGCCCAGGATCAGCGCCTGGCCGCCCGTCATGTACTCGAGGCCGTGGTCGCCGATGCCCTCGACCACCGCGGCGGCGCCCGAGTTGCGCACCAGGAACCGCTCGCCCACCTGGCCGCGCAGCAGCAGCTCGCCGGAGGTGGCGCCGTAACCGATCACGTTGCCGGCCACGGTGTTCTCCTCCGCGGCGAACGGGGCTGCCTCGTCCGGGCGGACCACGATCCGGCCGCCGGACAAGCCCTTGCCCACGTAGTCGTTGGCGTCACCGGACAGGCGCAGGGTGACGCCGGCGGGCAAGAAGGCCCCGAACGACTGGCCGGCCTCCCCCGTGAGCACCACCGTGATCGTGTCCGCGGGCAGGTCGTCGGTGAGCCGGGCGCGGGTCACGTGGTAGCCGAGCAAGGTGCCCACGGAGCGGTCCGTGTTCACCACGGTGTCCGTCAGGGTCACCGGCTCGCCGGAGGTCAGGGTGTCCCCCAACCCAGCGAGGAAGCGGTTGTCGATGTGCGCGTCCAGTCCGTGGTCCTGGTAGGTGCCGCGTCGCATGGGCGCGTCGGCCTGCCCGGCGCGGCGTCCCACGGAGGGGTCGGACAGGATGCCGGAGAGATCCAGGCCCTCGGTCTTCCAGTGGTGCAGGGCGGCGTCGACGTCCAGCAGCTCGCGGTGGCCGATCGCCTCGTCCAGGGTGCGGAAGCCGAGCTCGGCCAGCAGCTCCCGGACCTCCTGGGCGATGAACTCGAAGAAGTTCACCACGAACTCCGGCTTGCCCGTGAACCGCGAGCGCAGCTCGGGGTTCTGGGTGGCCACGCCCACGGGACAGGTGTCCAGGTGGCACACGCGCATCATGATGCAGCCGGAGACCACGAGGGGGGCGGTGGCGAAGCCGAACTCCTCGGCGCCGAGGAGGGCGGCCACCACCACGTCGCGGCCGGTCTTGAGCTGGCCGTCCACCTGGACGGTGACGCGCTCGCGCAGGCCGTTGAGCATGAGGGTCTGCTGGGCCTCGGCGAGGCCGATCTCCCAGGGGGTGCCCGCGTGCTTGAGCGAGTTCAGCGGGGAGGCGCCGGTGCCGCCGTCGTGACCGGAGATGAGCACGACGTCGGCGCGCGCCTTGGCCACGCCGGCCGCCACGGTGCCCACGCCGGACTCGGAGACGAGCTTCACGTGCACGCGCGCCTCGGGGTTGGAGCGCTTGAGGTCGTAGATGAGCTGGGCGAGGTCCTCGATCGAGTAGATGTCGTGATGCGGGGGCGGGGAGACGAGCGAGACGCCGGGCGTGGAGTGCCGGGTCTGCGCCACCCACGGGTAGACCTTGGCGCCCATCAGCTGGCCGCCCTCGCCGGGCTTGGCGCCCTGGGCCATCTTGATCTGCAGGTCCGTGGCCGTGGCCAGGTACAGGCTGGTCACGCCGAAGCGGCCCGAGGCGATCTGCTTGATCTTCGAGCGGCGCTCCGGGTCGAGCAGGCGCTCCACGTCCTCGCCGCCCTCGCCGGAGTTGGAGCGGGCCCCGAGCCGGTTCATGGCGATCGCGAGGGTCTCATGGGCCTCCTGTGAGATGGACCCGTAGGACATGGCCCCGGTGGAGAACCGGGTGACGATCGAGGCGACGGACTCGACCTCGCGGATCGGCACGGGGGTCCGTCCCTCGGTGCGGAACCGCATCAGCCCGCGCAGGGTCATCAGGTCCGCGGCCTGGTCGTCCACGCGGCGGGTGTAGTCCTTGAACACGTCGTACCGGCGCTCGCGGGTGGAGTGCTGGAGACGGAACACGGTCTCGGGGTTGAACAGGTGGGGCGGGCCCTCGCGCCGCCACTGGTACTCCCCGCCCACCTCGAGCTCGCGGTACGGGTTGATGTCGTTGCCGTCCGGCGGGTAGGCGAACTCGTGGCGTGCCTGGATCTCGGCGGCGATCACCTCGAGGCCCACGCCGTCGAGCGGGCTCGTGGTCCCGGCGAAGTAGCGGTCCACGAAGCGGCGGGCCAGGCCGAGCGCCTCGAAGGTCTGCGCGCCGGTGTACGAGGAGACCGTGGAGATGCCCATCTTGGACATGATCTTCTGGACGCCCTTGCCGAGGGCGGTGATGAGGTTGGCCACGGCCTGTTCGGCGGTGACGCCGGTGATCTCCCCGGTGCGCACGAGCTCCTCGGCGGACTCCATGGCCAGGTAGGGGTTGACCGCGGAGGCGCCGTAGCCCAGGAGCGCGGCCACGTGGTGGACCTCCCGGACGTCGCCGGCCTCCACCACGAGCGAGGTCCTGGTGCGGTTGGCGCTGGCCAGCAGGTGGTGGTGGACCGCGGAGGTCAGCAGCAGGGAGGGAATGGGCGCCCACTGCGCGGTGGAGCCGCGGTCCGAGAGCACCACGTACTCCACCCCGCGGTTCACGGCGGCGGAGACCTGCTCGCAGAGCTCTTTGAGGCGGGAGCGCAGCTCCTCCGCCCCGCCGGCCACGCGGTACGTGCCGGTGACCTTGAGCGTCAGGCGGGTGCCGTCGTCGTCCCTCAGGTGCTGGATCCGGGCCAGCTGGTCGTTGTCGATCACGGGGAAGGGGATGTCGATCTGCCGTGTGCGCACCTGCGCCGTGGACAGGACGTCGCCCTGCGGACCGATGCCGGTGCGCATGGAGGTGACCTGCTCCTCGCGGATCGCGTCCAGCGGCGGGTTGGTCACCTGGGCGAAGGACTGTGTGAAGTAGTCGAAGAGCAGGCGGGGGCGTGTCGACAGCACGGCGACGGGCGTGTCCGTGCCCATCGCGCCGAGCGGCTCGGCGCCCTTCTCGGCCATCGGTCCGACGAGCACGCGCAGCTCCTCGGCGGTGTAGCCGAAGATCCGCTGACGCTGCTGGATGGACTCCGCCGAGTGGCGCACGTGCTCGCGCTCAGGCAGCGCGTCCAGGTCCACGAGGTTCTCCTGGACCCAGCGCTCCCACGGACGGGCGGCGGCGACCTCGGCCTTGACCTCCTCGTCCGCCACGATCCGGCCCTGCGCGGTGTCCACGAGGAACATCCGGCCGGGGGCCACGCGGCCCTTGCGCACCACGGTGGACGGGTCCAGGGGCACGACGCCGACCTCCGAGGCCAGCACGACGAGTCCGTCCCGCGTCTCCCACCAGCGCGCCGGGCGCAGGCCGTTGCGGTCCAGGACGGCGCCCACCTGCGTGCCGTCGGAGAAGGAGACGGCCGCGGGGCCGTCCCACGGCTCCATGAGCATGGAGTGGTACTGGTAGAAGGCGCGGCGGGCCGGGTCCATGGTCGCGTGGTTCTCCCACGCCTCCGGGATCATCATCATGATCGCCTGCGTCAGCGGGCGGCCCGAGAGCATGAGCAGCTCGGCGACCTCGTCGAACGAGGCCGAGTCCGAGCCGATCGGGCTGATCAGCGGGTACAGCTCCTCGGGGACCTCGCCCAGCATCGGGTGGGACAGCTGCGCCTGGCGGGCGCGCATCCAGTTGCGGTTGCCCTTGACCGTGTTGATCTCGCCGTTGTGGGCGATGGTCCGGAACGGCTGGGCCAGCGGCCAGGACGGGAACGTGTTGGTGGAGAATCGGGAGTGCACGATCCCCAGCAGCGTGGTGAAGCGCTCGTCGGAGAGGTCCGGGTAGAACGGCTCGAGCTGCGCGGTGGTCAGCATGCCCTTGTACACGATGGTCCGCGAGGACAGCGACGGGAAGTAGACCCCCGCCCGGTTCTGGGCCCGACGCCGCAGACGCCATGCGCGCACGTCCAACGACTGCCCCGGCTCGTCCCCGGCCTCCCCGTCCGCCAAGGAGAGGAAGACCTGCTCGAACGCGGGCATCGCGGCCCGGGAGCCCTCGCCCAGCACGGACGGGTCCGTGGGGACCTCCCGCCAGGCCAGGACGTCGAGCCCCTCGGCCCGGGCCAGGTCCTCGACGGCGGCGCGGGCCTGCTCGCGCTCGGCCCCCTCGCGGGGCAGGAACGCGGTGCCCGCGGCGTACTCCCCCGCCGGCGGCAGCTCGGCGTCCAGCACCGCACGGAACAGGGCGTCCGGGATCTGGGTCAGGAGGCCCGCGCCGTCGCCGGTGCCCTCGTCCGCCCCCACCGCGCCGCGGTGCTCGAGGGCGCGCAACGCCGTGAGTGCGTGTTGCACGACGTCGTGCCCCGGCTCGCCACGCAGCGTGGCGATCACCGCGAGGCCGCAGTTCTCCGTCTCCCGGGCGGGGTCGTACAGACCCTGGGCCTCAGGGAATGCGGAGAAGCGGGTGAAGGGGTCGACCGGCGCGCCCTGGGGCGTCACCGGCGCGGACAGGGAGGCATCGCTCATGGAGCCGTCCTTTCCGTTGGCGCGGTTGCTCGGACGGGGACGGCATCGGCCCCGGGTCGGAACGACGGTACACCGCTGTGTGGTGACGGCCACGGTCCGTTCCACAGGATGACGTGACCATGACAGGCGACGGCCCGAGACACGTCACGCCCCGCCCGGCGGAGCCGGGCGGGGCGTGGGAGAGGACATGCAGTGCGGCGCGCGCGTCAGCGGGTGCGGCGCCCGACGTCGTCGAGCGCGCGGGCGTCCGCGGTGCCGTCCCCGAGATCGGCGGTCACGGGCCCCGCCGGCCCGTGGCCGGGCAGCCACACCGGATCGTGGGCCCGCGGCCCGACGGCCGCGCCGCGGTGGCGCGTCAGGACCACGCCGAGCATCACGAGCGCGGTGAGCAGCAGAAGCAGTGAGGTCCACACGTTCAGGCGGGCGGTGACGCCGAACAGGGTGACCATCTCGGCGTCGTCGATCCGCAGGGCCTCGATCCAGACGCGCCCCAGGGTGTACCACGCGACGTACGCCCACACCATGGCGCCGCGGTACAGCCGCACGACGCGGTCCAGGGTCAACAGCAGCGCCACGCCGGCGAGGCTCCACAGGGACTCGTAGAGGAAGGTCGGATGGAAGAGGGTGTCGGCGGGCATGCCGACGGGGAAGTTCGGGTGGTCCGGGTCGATCCGCAGACCCCACGGGGCAGTGGTGGGGGCGCCGAAGAGCTCCTGGTTGAACCAGTTGCCCCAGCGGCCGATCGCCTGGGCCAGCAGCACGCCGGGTGCCACGACGTCGGCGAACGCCGTGAGGCGCAGCCCGTAGCGGCGGCACGCGATCCACGCTCCCACCGCACCGAGGGCCACCGCACCCCAGATGCCCAGACCACCGTTCCACACGTGGAGGATCTTCACGGGGTCCCCCGTGCCGTCGAAGCCGGGGCCGAAGTACCGGTCCGGCGAGGAGAACACGTGGTACAGGCGCCCGCCCACGAAGCCGAACGGGATGGCCCACAGCGCGATGTCCAGCACACGCCCCTCCGGCCCGCCGCGGGCCGCCCAGCGACGCTCGGACAGCCACAGGGCCGCCATGATGCCCGCGATGATGCAGAGCGCATACGCGTGGATCTTCAGGGGGCCGATCTCGAACCCGTCCCACGCGGGTGAGGGGATCGCGGCCAGCGGGACCAGTGCGAGGGCGGCGCCCGGCACGCTCAGGCCTCCCGCGCGGTGCCGGTGGCCAGTTCCCGGGCCAGGGCGCCCACGGCGTCCGGGCCGCCGTCCCGCAGGGCCTTCACGAGTGCGGTGCCCACGATCGCCCCGTCGGCGTAGCGGCCGACCTCCGCGACGTGCTCGGGCCGGGAGATGCCCAGGCCCACGCACACGTGCTCGGCACCGGCGGCCTTCGCGCGCGCCACCACGGACTCGGCGGCCGAGGACACCTGGTCGCGGGCGCCCGTGACGCCCATGACGGACACGCCGTAGACGAAGCCCCGAGAGGATCGCACCGTCAGCGCCACGCGCTCGTCCGAGGAGGACGGCGCGGTGAGGAACACACGGTCCAGGCCGTGGCGGTCCGAGGCCTCGAACCACTCGGCCGCCTCCTCGGGCACCAGGTCCGGCGTCACGAGGCCGGCGCCGCCGGCCTCGGCCAGGCGCCGGGCGAACTCGTCCACGCCCATCCGGTCCACGAGGTTCCAGTAGGTCATCACCACGACGGCGGCGTCCGTGCGCTCGGTGATCCGGTGGACCACCTCGAAGACGTCCCGCGTGTGGAAGCCGTTGCGCAGGGCCACCGTGGTGGCGTCCTGGATGACGGGCCCGTCCATCACGGGGTCGGTGTACGGCAGGCCGATCTCGATCACGTCGGCGCCGTTGCGGCCGAGCTGCACAGCGGCCTCGACCGACTCGTCGATCGTGGGGTAGCCCGCGGGCAGGTAGCCCACGAGGGCGGTGCGGCCGGCGGCGCGGGCGGCGTCCAGCGCGGATCCGGCCTTCGAATGCGGGGTCATCTGCTCGCTCACTGCTCCACTCCGGGGTCCATCTCCTCCAGCGGGTCCTTCTCCTCTTCGGCCTCACCGAGGCCGAACCAGGCCGCGGCCGTGGCCACGTCCTTGTCCCCACGGCCGGAGAGGCTGACGATGATGATCCGCTCCTGCCCCTCGGGGGTGTCCTGGCCCACGAGGCCGTCGTCGGCCCACCGGCGGGCCAGCCGCAGCGCGCCGGCCAGGGCGTGAGCCGACTCGATGGCCGGCATGATCCCCTCGGTGCGGGTCAGGCGCAGCAGCGCGTCCATGCACTCCGCATCGGTGACGGGCTCGTAGGTGGCCCGCCCGGTGTCGTGGAGGAACGCGTGCTCCGGGCCGACGGCGGGGTAGTCCAGGCCGGCCGAGATCGAGTGGGAGTCGATCGTCTGGCCGTCCTCATCCTGCATCAGGTAGGTCCGCGCGCCGTGGAGCACGCCGGTGCGCCCCAGGGTGATGGAGGCCGCGTGGCGGCCGGTCTCGACACCGTCGCCGCCGGCCTCGAAGCCGTACAGCTCGACCTCCGGGTCGTCCATGAAGCCGTGGAACAGCCCCATGGCGTTGGAGCCGCCGCCCACGCACGCGGCCACGGCCGCGGGCAGGCGCCCGGTCTGCTCGAGCACCTGCTGACGCGCCTCCTCGCCGATCACCGAGTGGAACCAGCGGACCATCGCCGGGAACGGATGGGGGCCCGTGACGGTGCCCAGGAGGTAGTGGGTGGTGTCCACGGAGGCCACCCAGTCGCGCAGCGCCTCGTTGATGGCGTCCTTGAGCGTGCGGGCGCCGACGGTCACCGGGATGACCTCCGCGCCGAGCATCTGCATGCGCGCCACGTTCAGGGCCTGCCGGCGGGTGTCCTCCTCGCCCATGTACACGGTGCACTCCATGCCGAACAGGGCCGCGGCGGTGGCGGTCGCCACGCCGTGCTGACCGGCGCCGGTCTCGGCGATCAGGCGGGTCTTGCCCATCCGGCGCGCCAGGAGCGCCTGGCCGATCACGTTGTTGATCTTGTGGGAGCCGGTGTGGTTGAGGTCCTCGCGCTTGAGGAAGACACGCACGCCGGGGCTGTCCGCGGCGAAGCGCGGGGCCTCGGTGAGCAGCGAGGGACGGTTGACGTAGTCCCGGTACAGGCCCCGCAGCTCCTCGACGAAGTCCGGGTCCTCCCGCGCCGCCTCGTAGGTCTCCGTGACCTGCTGCAGGGCCCCCATGAGCGACTCCGGCATCCACTGCCCGCCGAAGCGCCCGAAGTAGGGGCCCGACTGGCCCTGGAACGGGCCCTCGAACTCGATGGACGGCTGGCTGCTCATGGGGTCGCTCCTGCGGGGTCGGGACGGTCAGCGGACGGTGAGGGACGCGGCGCGGAAGGCACGCAGCGCGTCGGCGGGGGCGCCGTGCTTCACGAGCGCCTCGCCCACCAGGACGGCGTCGGCGCCGGCGGCGGCGTACTGCCGCACCTGCTCCTCCGACTCCACCCCGGACTCGGCGACGCGCACGACGTCCTCGGGCAGGTCGTCGGCGAGGGCCGCGTAGCGGGCCGGATCGACGTCGAGGGTCTTCAGGTTGCGGACGTTCACGCCCAGGATCCGGGCGCCCGAGGCCACGCCGCGGGCGATCTCCTCGGGGGTGTGGGCCTCGACGAGGGCGTGCATGCCCAGCGACTCGGAGAGCTCCCGGAGCCCGCGCAGCTCGGCGTCGTCGAGGGAGGCCACGATGAGCAGGATCAGGTCGGCGCCGTGGGCGCGCGCCTCGAGGATCTGGTACTCGGTGACCATGAAGTCCTTGCGCAGGACCGGCAGGTCCACCCGACCTCGCACGGCGTCCAGGTCCGCGAGGCTGCCGCCGAAGCGCCGGCCCTCCGTCAGGACGGACACGACGCTGGCGCCGCCGTCCTCATAGGCGGCGGCAAGGTCGGCCGGGTCCGCGATGTCGGCCAGGACGCCCTTGGAGGGGCTGCGCCGCTTGACCTCGGAGATCACACGCACACCGGTCGGGTCGGTCCGGCCGCCGGCCAGGGCGGCAAGGGCGTCACGCGGCACGGGGGCCTGCTCGACGAGGGCGCGCAGGGCCGCGTCCGGCACGGCGGCACGGCGCTCGGCCAAGTCCTCCCGCACCCCCTGGACGATGGACTCGAGGACGCTGGGGGTCATCAGTGAGCGGTCCGGCGGGTGTGGTCCCGCTCCGCACGGTCGGACTCGACGGCGGCGCCGCGACCGGAGAAGCGGCCGCCGACCAGACCGGCGATCGCGCCCAGGACCATGAGGACCACGCCGATCCACAGGAGGATCTCCCACGAGGCCAGCAGGCCGATGCAGCCGAGCGTGAATCCCACGATCACGAGGACGGCCATGGTCCAGCCGGCCGGAGAGTTGCCGTGGTCCGGCTCCTGCTCGTGCGTCGGGTCGTTGAGGACGCGGCCGTCCTCCGTGATGACGACCTCGCCCGTCTCGGCGCGGGACGCGGTGTGCGCCCCGGCGGGGGCGGTGTGGTTCACGGTGGCCTCGGTGTGGCTCATGGGAGTCCCTCGTTCGGTTGTGCTCGTACGGATGACGACGTCCGCTCATTGTGCCACGGACGACTGGGGCGGGACCGGGGGTGACGCCCGGCGGGCGCGCCCCGACCGCGCCGGTGGCGGGGCTCTCAGGTGGGGTCCTCGCCCCGGGAGAGCTCGTCCCAGGCGTCCATGCGGTCCACGGTGCCGGGGCGGCGGTCCTGCGCGACGGCGTCGCCGACCGGCTCCGCCGACGGCGCCTCGTAGCGGCGGGACTGGGCCCACCCCCGGCCCGCCACCAGGGTGAGGACGCCCAGGGCGAGCGCCAGGACGCCGCCGAGCCCGGACACCCACGGCCATGCGGAGACGGCGTAGCCGGCCGCGGGGGCGGTGGTGCCCGTGACCTCGGCGACGGCACCGGCCGCAGCGGCCGCGGGGTCGAGCGCCGCCGTGATCGCCGCCGAGGCGATGACGGCACCGGACACGGCCATGACCAGGCCGATGAGCAGCATCCCCGCGCGCCGCGCGGTGGTGAGGGCCAGGGCGGCGGCCATCACGACGATGGCCAGCGCGGTGCCCACCGGGGAGACCCGGCCGCCGGAGGCGGTCGCGGAGGGAACGGCGGATCCCTCCAGGCCCGTGGCGGTGACCCACGTCTGGCCGGTGGTCGCGAGGACCAGCGCGCCGGCGGCCAGCGCCGCCAGGACGACGGTGCGGCGGCGCATCAGGCGCCCCTCAGCTCACCGGCGGTGAGAGCCGCCCGCAGCGGGGCGGTGGCCTTCGTGACGGTCTCCGCCGTCTCCGCCTCCGGGTCCGAGTCCGCCACGATCCCCGCGCCCGCCTGGACGTGCGCCCGCCCGCCGGAGAGCGTCACGGACCGGATGTTGATGGCCATGTCCATGTTCCCGGCGAGGTCGAAGTAGCCCACCACGCCGCCGTAGGGCCCGCGCTCGGTGGGCTCCCATTCGTCGAGCAGCTGCAGGGCGCGCGGCTTCGGCGCCCCGGAGAGCGTGCCCGCCGGGAACGCCGAGCGCAGCACGTCCAGGGCGGTGACGCCGTCCCGCAGGCGGCCCTCGACGTGCGAGACCAGGTGCAGGATGTGGCTGAAGGCCTCGAGCTTCATGAACTGCGTGACCTCCACGGACCCGGCCTCGCACACCCGGGAGAGGTCGTTGCGGGAGAGGTCCACGAGCATGAGGTGCTCGGCCCGCTCCTTCTCGTCCTCCTCCAGCTCCTTGCCCACGAGCCGGTCGCCCTCCACCGAGCCCGTGCGGCGTCGGGACCCGGCGATCGGGTGCGTCACCACGTGCCGGTCCGCGACCGTGACGAGCGCCTCGGGCGAGGATCCCACGATCTCGTACGGCTCGCCGTCGGGGGTCTCGAAGGTGAACAGGTACATGTACGGGCTCGGATTCACCATGCGCAGCACCCGGTACACGTCCACGCCTGCGGCGTCCGTCTCCACGGACAGCCGGCGGGAGACCACCGCCTGGAACACCTCGCCGTCCCGGATGGCCTCCTTGGCCTTCCCGACGGCGGCCCGGAAGCCCGCCGCGCCCCAGCGGTCCTCGGCCTGGGCCGCCACCTCGTCGGCGTCGGCGTCCAGCCAGCGGCGGGGGACCTCCTCCACCGGGTCCTCGGCGCCCGAGCGCAGCCGGGCGAGCATCGCGTCCAGGCGGGCCACCGCGTCGTCGTACGCCCGCTCCGCGCCTGTGGCCAGGCCGTTGCCGTTGATCGCCAGGGCGATCAGGGTGACGGTGCCGTCCGTGGCGTCGTGGACGGCGATGTCGGAGATCAGGTTCATCGCCAGCATCGGCAGGCCCAGGTGGTCCTCCGGCGGGTGCGGCAGCCGCTCCCACGCCCGGACCACGGGCCAGCCGAGGAACCCGGCCAGACCAGAGACCAGATGCGGCAGATCCGGGCCGACGCTCGCGCGGGCGTCCGTGCCCAGCAGGCGCAGCGTCTCCGCGAGGACGTCGAGCGCGTCCCCCTCGCGGGGCAGCCCCTCCGGCACCTCCCCCTGCCAGACGGCGTCGGCGCCCCTGGCGGTGAGCGTGGCCGCGGAGCCCGCGCCCACGAAGCTGTAGCGGGACCACGCGGCGCCCGGTGCGGCGGACTCCATGAGGAACGTGCCCGGCCGGGAGCCGGCCAGGCGGCGGTGCAGCGCCAGCGGTGTCAGCCCGTCCGCCAGGACCGTCCGAACCACGGGGATCACGCGGGAGCGCTCCGCCAGGCGCAGGAACTCCTCCTGCGAGGGGGTCACGCCGGGGACGGTCATCGGCCGGTCTCCTCGTCCTCGAGACCGGCGCCCGGAGCCGGCATCCCCCGGCCCGTGAAGCATGAGGCCGTGCCCGTGTGGCAGGCCGGGCCGGCCTGGTCCACGCGCAGCAGGAGCGTGTCCCCGTCGCAGTCCGCGGCCACCGAGACGACCCGCTGAAGGTTCCCGGACGTCTCCCCCTTGCGCCACAGCGCGCGGCGGGAACGGGACCAGTAGGTGGCCCAGCCGGACTCCAGGGTCATGCGCAGCGCCTGCTCGTCCATCCACGCCATCATCAGCACCTCCCCCGTGTCGTGCTGCTGGGCGATCGCGGGGATCAGGCCCCGGTCGTCGAAGGTCAGGGGCGGCAGGTCGACGCCGGGCACGGAGGGGCTCATGGCAGACCATTCTAGGGAGGCCGCGTGTACCGTGGTCGCATGCCCCACGCCCCCTCCGCGCCCGGCCGCGGGAGCGCCGACTTCACCGCCGCCTCCCGGGCCGCGCTGGTCGAGGCCCTGATCGCTGCGGGACCGGGGATGCCCACGCTCTGCGACGGCTGGCGCACCGAGCACCTGGCCGCCCATGTCCACCTCCGCGAGACCACCGCGGCCGCCGGACTGCTGCTGCCTGGCCTGCGCGGGCGGCTGGAGCGCCGCACCCTCGAGCTGGGCGACGCGCACGCCACCGACCGCACCTTCGCCGACCTCGTGGACCGCGTGGAGCGCGGACCCCTCGGCGAGTCCGAGACCGGCGGACGGCTGCGCCGCGGAGCGCTCCGCATGGCCGGCAGGGTCCGCCGCTCCGCGCCCGTGCGCCGCGTGGCCGACCAGATGAACCTCCTCGAGTTCTTCGTCCACACCGAGGACGTGCGCCGGGCGCAGGGCCGCTGGGCGCCGCGCATCCTGGCCGACGACTACGCGGACACGCTGTGGACCCAGCTGGCCCGGCAGGTCGGCCAGCTCTACCACGGCGAGGACACCGGCGTGCAGCTCGAGCGACGGGCCCGCTCCGCCTCCCGCACCGACAACTCGATGCTCACCCCACGGACCGCTCGCGAGGGCGAACCCACCGTCCGCGTCGTCGGGCCCGTCGGGGAGCTGGCCCTTCACGCCTTCGGGCGGCGCTCCGCCGCGCTCGTCCTCGAGGACCGCCGGCCCGCCTGAGCCGGCGTCAACGCACGACGTGCCCGGCGGCGCGGAGGGCGTCCTTGATCCGGGTCAGCATGTCGTCCGGGCCGAAGTGCAGCATGGACGCGGCCAGCACGGCGTCGGCGCCGGCCTCGACCGCGGGCGGGAAGTGCTCGGGCTCGCCCGCACCTCCCGAGGCGATCAGCGGGACCGAGGTGGCCGCGCGAACGTCCCGGATCATCTCCAGGTCGAAGCCCGCGCGGGTGCCGTCGGCGTCGATCGAATTGAGCAGGATCTCCCCCACGCCTCGCTCCGAGGCCTCCCGGCACCACGCGACCGCGTCGATGCCCGTGCCCTTCCGCCCGCCGTGCGTGGTGACCTCGTAGCCCGAGGCGCAGCGCGGGTCCGCCGTGCGGCGGGCGTCGAGGGAGAGCACCAGGACCTGGTTGCCGAACCGCCGGGTGACCTCCTCGATCAGCTCCGGGCGGGCCACCGCCGCGGAGTTCACCGACGCCTTGTCCGCACCCGTGCGCAGCAGCCGGTCCACATCCTCCACGGAGCGGACCCCGCCGCCCACGGTCAGGGGGATGAACACCTGCTCGGCGGCGCGCGTGACGACGTCGAACATCGTGGCCCGCTCCCCCGTGGTGGCGGTGACGTCCAGGAAGGTCAGCTCGTCCGCACCGAGGGCGCCGTAGCGGGCGGCCAGCTCCACCGGGTCGCCCGCGTCGCGCAGGTTCTCGAAGTTCACGCCCTTGACCACGCGCCCGGCGTCCACGTCGAGGCAGGGGATGACGCGCACGGCGACGCTCATGAGGACTCCTTCGCGGGGGCGGGGTGGCGGGACGGGTCAGAGGCGGATGGCGTGGATGGCGGAGACGAGGATGCCGCGCGCGCCGAGGTCGTACAGCTCATCCATGACCCGGTTCGAGTCGGACTTGCGGACCATCGAGCGGACGGCCACCTGGGACTCGTCCTTCAGCGGGGAGATCGTGGGCGACTCCAGCCCGGGGGTGACGGCGACAGCCCGCTCGAGCAGCTCGCGGCTGATGTCGTAGTCGATCATCACCCAGCGACGGGCCACCAGCACGCCGTTGAGGCGGCGCAGCAGCACGTCCAGCCCGGCAGGGCGCTCCCCCGCCCGGCCGATCATGATCGCCTCCGAGTCGAGGATCGGCTCGCCGAAGACCTCCATGCCGGCGGCGCGCAGGGTGTTGCCCGTCTCGACGACGTCGGCGATCGCGTCCGCCACGCCGAGCTTCACCGAGGACTCCACGGCGCCGTCGAGGTGGACCACCGTGGCGTCCAGGCCCGTCCCCTCGAGGTACTCGGAGAGGAGGCCGTCGTAGCTGGTCGCGATCCGCTTGCCGGACAGGTCCGCCGCATCGGTGAAGGTGCCCACGGGTGCGGCCAGGCGGAACACGGAGCGGCCGAAGCCGAGCGCCATGATCTCCTCGGCGGTGTCCTCCACCTGGGCGTCACGGAACAGGTCGCGGCCGGTGAGGCCGACGTCCAGGGTGCCCTGACCCACGTAGACCGCGATGTCGCGGGGGCGCAGGTAGAAGAACTCCACCTCGTTCTCGGGGTCCACGAGCACGAGCTCGCGGGAGTCGCGCCGCTGGCGGTAGCCGGCCTCCAGGAGGATCTCGCGGGCGGACTCGGACAGGGCGCCCTTGTTGGGCACGGCGATGCGCAGCACTGGTGTCTCCTGGACGGTGAGGCGGGCGAGGCAGGACGGGGACGGCGCTCAGAGGTGCCGGTAGACGTCCTCGAGGCTGATGTCCGTGGCGATCATGAGGGTCTGCAGGTGGTAGAGCAGCTGGGAGATCTCCTCGGCGGCCGCGTCCTTGGTCTCGTACTCGGCGGCCATCCAGACCTCGGCGGCCTCCTCCACGATCTTCTTGCCGATCGCATGGACGCCGGCGTCCACCTGGGCCACGGTCCCGGAGCCCTCGGGGCGCTCCTGCACCTTGCGCGTCAGTTCCGCGTACAGCTCGTCGAAGGTCTTCACGGGACCACCCTAGCGACCCGGCCCCTCCAGCCCGGACCGCAGACGGTCATTGTGACGGGCGGGACGGCGGGGTCTTCGCCACGCGCTGCACCCGCGAAGCCACGTGGGACGCCCCGGCGACCCAGCATCCTCCCCTGACATGTCTGCACGCTCCTCCTATCCCATCGGGGGCTCGAGCGCGAAGCACCGCGGCTCCAGGACGAATCCACGAGACTCGGTCATCCTCCGGGCGGCCGCCCGGGCCCACCGCGCCAGATCCATTCGGCGACGCACGCATCCATCTCGTCGACTTCCCGAGCCCCCCCAACCTAGGCTCCCGGGCATGGAGATCACCGCCGGGCGGCGCGGCCGCGCCTACGTCGCCGACTGGGAACAGGGATGCTGCGGCGAGCGGGTCCTCCTGGGAGAAATCGTCGACATGGTCCTCCTCCCCTTCTCGGATGAGGACCAGGATCCCCCGCTCGGACCCGTGGACTGGATCATGACCCACCACGATGACGGCGACCCATCCCGCCCCGCCCACCGAGTAAGCGCCCGGCTGCAGCGGGTGCAACAGATCCACTCCCGATGGCGGGTGGCATCGGGCAACGCGGTGGAAGGCGTGGAATGGGAGCGGGCTCCCGGTGCTGCGCAGTTCGTGGAGATGGCGCGGCTGCCCGGCAGAGCCGATATGTTCAGCCAGGTCCCGGAGGAGCCCGGCGCCGCAGGCATGTCCCTCTTCCCCCTGGCCCCAGGGGCCCCGATGCTCTCCTACGACGCCAGCTACAGCCCCGTGCTCCCCGAGCCGCCCGGCCCTGACGGTTGGCTCCTGGACCTGGAGATCCTCTCGGACCTCGGCCCGCAAGCCGAGTGACGGGCCGCCATCATCCACCGGCTCGCCGCTGGCCCGTTGTTCCCTGAAGGACTCCGGCATCCGTCGCCCCCGGCGGGCCGCCATGCTCGCCCAGACGCGAACCGGTGCACCGCCGTGCGGGGCGTCGGCCGACTCCCACCGGGGCTGACCTGCAGGTCCCCGTCAGACTGTCCCACCACGTCATAGACCCTCCGACACTTCTGTCCAATAGCCCGGGCCGGGGCCGTGACTGACGTGATGGCCTTGTGGGCGGACAGGGTGTGTAACGGGGTATACCCGCCTGAATACCCACGTCGATGCCCCCATGGCATGATCAACTCGGTCACACACCGACGGAGGGGATCCGATGACGACGCATACCTCCACGGCCGGCCGCCGGCCATCCGAGACTCCCGCAGCAGTCCGCGGGATCAGCGCGCTGCGCCACCCGGCGGTCTCCGGCGGGCTGATCGGAGTCATCGGCGGGGCGGCATTCCTCTTCGCCGGCCTCTCTGGGGTGTCCCCACAAACACCGGGCCCACTGCGCGGGCTGGCTGCCGCCCTAGGGCATGTCTGACAATCGTTTTGACCATGCGAGCACAGCATTCAGGACCACAGCGGCCCTGTAGATGATCGCGTACTTGTCATACCGGGTCGCCAGGCCCCGCCACTGCTTCAGGTGAGCGTACTGGCGCTCGATGACGTTGCGGCCCTTGTAGGCGTCCGCGTCGAGGCTGACGGGGCGCCCGCCGCGGGCACCGCGCCGTCTGCGGTGGCCCTGCTGGTCGGCCGGTTCAGGGATGACCGCTTTGATCCGGCGGGCACGTAGGTGGGTGCGGATCGCCCGGGAGGAGTACGCCTTGTCGCCCAGCACCGCCTCGGGGCGGGTCCGGGGCCGCCCTACCGGCCGTGCCACGCGCAGCCGCCCCAGCAGCG
This sequence comes from Micrococcus lacusdianchii, assembly GCF_023155805.1. GTDB lineage: Bacteria > Actinomycetota > Actinomycetes > Actinomycetales > Micrococcaceae > Micrococcus > Micrococcus lacusdianchii. Next base: position 208,011 of record NZ_JAKNUW010000003.1, read on the forward strand.
GCAGCAGCATCGGGGAGTCCCCGGCTTGGCCGGGGGTGATCAGGCTGACCAGCGGCAGCCCGGTCCCATCGACGAGCTGATGGATCTTCGTGCTCAGCCCGCCACGGGAGCGCCTGATGCCGTGATCGGCCGGCTCCTCATGCAGATTCTTGTAGTTCGATCCATCCCCCTGTGAGGCGGGTGATGTTCGTCGCGTGCTGATGCGCGCGGGCGATCGTGGAGTCCACCGAGACCGACCAATCGATCAGGCCTTCGGCGTCAGCGGCGGCGGTCAGCCTCGCCAGCACCGTGTCCCAGGTGCCTTTTTCGGCCAAGCGCCGATGCCAGGTCC
>NZ_JAKNUW010000030.1 GCF_023155805.1 Micrococcus lacusdianchii
CACTCCACGATCGGCCAGGTGAGCCCAAATAGCTACGAGAACGCCTACGACGCCGCGAGGTCAGCTACCCTCACGGAAGCGGCATAACCGAACCGACACCGTGTCCACGATCAAGGGTCAAGGCCCGACGGGGCGCCGAATGAACGCAACATGTATCAGCTCGTCCTGAGCGACGAGAGATGGAAGATCGCAGTCCTCACACCCCAAGAGCCTTCGCGCTGATCGACCTTTGCCCGCTAGGCGGTCGATCAGCGCGAGATCAGCATGACGTGACCGCTGGCTAGTGGGTAGCCGTGATTCGCTCCAGATTCTGTGCCGCCACCTTGCAGCTCTCGTCAGCGACGTACGGCGTACTGGGCGATGATCACTCCCGTCGTCGTGGTCACACTGCGCCGGAGGTCGAGGTCCGCACGTTCCGCCTCGCCGAAGAGGCGCTGTCCGGAGCCGAGCACCAGCGGGTGGATCTGCAGCACGTACTCGTCGACGAGGCCCGCCCGGTGGAGCGCGCGCACGAGCTCGCCGCTCCCGAGGATGGTGAGGTCGCCGTCGAACGAGTCGCGCAGCTCGCGCACCGTGTCGACGGCCTCCCCGGCGAGCAGAGTCGATTCCGGGTACGCCAGCGTCGTGCTCGACGAGCGTGAGGCGACGTACTTCGGGGAGTACGTGAGGAAGTCCGTGAAGGGGTTCGGCTCGGTGATGGTCGTCCAGTACCCGAGCATGTCCTCGTACGTCCGCCGGCCGAAGAGCATCGCTCCTTCACCCGTCATGCCCTCCGACATGAAGGACATCGACACCTCGTCCTGGTAGCCGCTGCCCCACCCGCCGTGCGCGAAATGCCCGCGGGTGTCCTCGTCGGGGCGTCCGAGCCCCTGCATCACCCCGTCGACCGTGATGCTCTCCGTCGCGCTGATGCGCCCCATGCCGCGCCTCCATTTCAAACTACACAGTGTGATGTCTTGAAACTGACTGCGCAGTATGGAGAGTCAACGGTCGGCCGAAAGTCGTCGGACCGCGGTCCTGCGCCCGAGTTCGGTTCGGAAGGTGCAGGCGATCCTCGACTCCGCCGAAGCGATCTTCCTGCGGTCCGGGTACGTCGACGCGAGTATGGATGAGGTGAGCCTGCTCGCGGGGGTGTCGAAGCAGACCGTCTACACGCACTTCGGCGATAAAGAGAACCTCTTCGCCTCCGTGGTCGGCCGCGTCACGGCGGATGCCGCCGCGCGAGTCCACTATGAGTTGCCCGATCCCGTGAGCGTCAGCGCCCTGCCGGCATATCTCGAGGACTACGCGCGACGGCAGCTCGATGCCGTCCTCGACGAACGCGTCCTCGCGGTTCGACGATTGGTGATCGCCGAGGCCGTTCGCTTCCCGCAGCTCGCCGAGACGTTCTGGCGCCAGGGGCCCTCGAGAGCCACCGATGAGATGCGTACTCGGTTTGCCAGATTCGCTGGCGCGGGCCTCATCGTCACCCCTGATCCAGCCGCCTCGGCCATCGCCTTCAACTGGATGGTGATGGGGTACGCGATCAATGCCGCGATGCTGCTCGGAGTCCATGCCGCCCCCGACCACGCCGAGCGCGCGCAGATCGCCGCTGAGGCGACACGCATCTTCCTCGCCGCGCACAGGGCTTGAGCACCCCCCATCACCGGTCACGCCATCGCGGCGGCGATGAGCCGGTCGAGCGCGGCGTGTGCTTGCTCTCGCGCGGCTGCGGGGGTGTCGTGCTGCGCGATCCACAGTGCGGCGTCGTTCATCGCTCCGGACAGCTGCGCCGCCATCGCCTCGATGAGCTCGGCGGGGGCGCCTGCGTCCCGAAGCGCCTCCCGCAGCTGTGCCCCGGAGTTTTCGGCGTCGAGGCGCCGCCACTCCTCCCATCCGATCACAGACGGCGCGTCGATCAGGAGGATCCGCACGGCCGGAGCCGCGGTGATCGCATCGAGAAACGCGTGCGAGCCGGACCGCAGCTGCTCCACCGCGCCCGCCTCCCGGTCGGCAGTTGCCACCACCGCCGCGGCAACCTGCGTCTGGAGTCGCGCGGCGACCGCACGGAACAGTCCCGGCTTGCTGCGGTAGTGGTGATAGACCGCGCCCCGGGTCACCCCCGCGGCCCGGGCGACGTCATCGAGCGAGACACTGGCGAAGCCGCCGGCTGCGAACAGCGCGGTCGCGGCATCCAGGACTTGCTCGGCGGTCAAAGCAGCATCCGCAGCGGAGGCACGCGGCATGAACTCTTCCTTTACGTACGTTGTGCATGTATTCTTCCCTTACATCCTCAGTGTACGTAAAGGAGAACGTCATGTCCGTCACCAGCTTCTACCCCGTCGTCACCTCGCACGACGTCGCCGCTGCGACCGCCTTCTACCGCGACGCCCTCGGCTTCGAGGTCACCTACGAATCCGACTGGTACGTCAGCCTGCGCCTCGGAACCTTCGAGCTTGCCGTCCTCGCCTACCAGCACGAGACCATCCCCGCCGACTACCGCGCACTCCCGCAGGGGGTGATCCTCAACCTTGAAGTGGATGACGTCGACGCCGTCCACGACCGGCTCACCGGCAAGGCCGGTCTGGAGCCCCTCCTCACCCTCCGCGATGAGGACTTCGGACAGCGACACTTCATCGTCGCCGCCCCCGACGGAGTCCTCTTGGACGTCATCCAACCCATCGCGCCGAGCGCCGCATATGCCGACGCCTACCTCGAAGGCTGACGAGCGCTGATGGTAGCCCGCATCGTGCTCCTCCGCGCGGCGAGCCTCCACACACCACGGACACTCGATCGCTCAGCGCACCAGGGGGTGTGCACGAGCCGTTCGGTGTCCTGGCCCGGGCCTCCACCGCCGAGAAGGACCTCACCGCTCAACACGACGGGCTCCTCTCCCTCGGTATCCAGGCAGAACACATCTACGTCGACCACGGTCTCACTGGCACCAGCCGAGCCCGACCAGGGCTCGGAGAGGCGATGGCCGCCGTCCGCCGCGGTGACACGCTCATGGTCAGCAAACTCGACCGCCTGACCCGGTCTCTACCCGACGACTGGGACATCGCCGACGAGCTCACCGCCAAGGGAGTCGCCCCCAGCCTGTCGCGGACGCCCCAACCGGCCACCGACCCACCTGTCGCACCGCGCCCGGGCGGTGGCATCGAGGTTGAGCAGCGGCGAAAGCTCACGGGCAAGGGAGCCCATTCCTATCCATCGGCGCGCTCGAGCGCCCGCATTCGGGCAGCCGCCGCGGCCCCGACGGCGAGCACGACGCTGAGGACGCCGTCCCACAGCACGAGATCGCTCGCCCCCGGCACTGCGTATCCGATGAGGAGACCGCCGATCACCAGCGCCAGCTTGCTGTTCAGCGCGATGACCCAGACGGCCAGCAGTCCGGGACGGACTGCAAGGAGGGCAAAGAGTGCGGCCCACGTCATAAGCCCGACCGTGCGCCACAGCTCGGCGACGAGAACCTCCACGGAGGCGGATGGCAACGCGGCGGCACTCGATATTGCCGCCACCAGTGCGAGCACGGCGGCCACGACCGCAGCGGCTTGAGCAATCATCCGGTAGCGACCCATCGCGCCAGGATTACGCACCAAGATGAACAGCAGGTCGCTCGGGCGTACTGCGAGGGAGAGCGCCGAACCGGTGGGCTGCGACGCATGTGCCGAACTGGGGCACCCCAGCAAGTCAGTTACCGAGTACCGTCTTGCGGTTGCCAATAGGGTCCGTTTCAGCACATTAGCGACACACCTGTCGCGCGAGGTATACCCCTTTGCACACCCCTGCCTCCTACGAGACCTGTGACTTTCGCCGGTAGATGGCGGCGTTCTGTCGATGCTCAGTGGCGGTCTCAGGTGGTGCCGATGACGAGGGTGCTCTGGGCGGCTGCGATGACGTCGTTAGTGATGGTATCGAGCTCGTTGATCTTCAGGACCCGCTCGATCTGGGGAAAGAGGCGTTCGAGGGGGTGTCGCGCCGGTTCCGGTTGCTCATGGTGTCGAGGGTGTCCTCGGGCAGAAGATTCCTTCGGGCTGGAGCGGCCTCGACACAGATGCAGAGAGGTTGTCCCACTGGTCGCGCAGCGGAGTCTCTCGTCGAGGGGTACTCGTCCAGACCGATCGGCCCTGGCTTCTTGAGGACAGGTTCCAGAATCGGCCGGTGGCGCTCTCGTCGACGATCACAGCGAAAGCAGGGACGAGCTTGCTCGGAGTAGTGGCCGCGTTGATTGCGTTGTCCCGCGTCACCTGGGCCGGTGGGGCTCTGGGAGTCCGGTCTGGCGGCGTGTCAGCTCGTGGGCGCTACGGCTTGCGTGTTTTTCCATCGGCGTGCGGTGATGAAGGAGCGGATTCCGAGGATCACGTAGATGATGAGCAGTACGAAGGTGATGGTGCTGGTGATCACTGCTGCGGGGCGTTCGGCCTCGCCGGCGAGCAGTGCGCCGATCTGGAGCACGTTCATTCCGGTGCCGAGGATGCCCAGGATGGCGACCACCAGGGCGAGGTGGATGCCGACCTTCTGGTTCCTCAGTCCGATGAGGCCGCAGGCCAGGATGACGGCCCCGAGAATGGCGGGGATCAACGCGGTCCAGCTCGCGAAGCCGGAGGTGATGTAGGCGATGACACCGACCGCGATGAGGACGGCGCCGAGTCCGATGGTGATGCGGGGCATGATGCTCCTAGGGTTGGAAATGACGTAGTGGTAGTGGTCAGCCGGAGAACGGGGTGAGGAACGGGTCGGCGGCTATGGCGAGGAATACGATCGTCAGGTACGCGATCGATCCGTGGAAGACGGTCATGGCCTGCAGCTGGCTTCCTTGGTGGCCCTGCTTGGCCCGCCTGGTGAGGGCGTAGCACTGGTAGAGGAACCAGGCGCCTGCCAGCACCGCGGTGACAGCGTAGAGCGGTCCCATCGGCGCCATCGGGATCAGGGCCAGGCTGGAGCCGACCATGAGCCAGGCATACGTCAGGATCTGCCGGCCCACGGTGGTGGGTGGGACCTTCGAGGGCAGCATCGGCACGCCAGCGGCGTCGTAGTCGGCTTGGTATTTGATGGCCAGCGGCCAGTAGTGCGGCGGTGTCCAGAAAAAGACGACGAGGAACAGCAGGAGCGGTTCCCAGGACAGCCCGCCGGTCACGGCCGACCAGCCGATCAGCACCGGCATGCAGCCTGCAGTGCCTCCCCAGACGATGTTCTGGGCCGTGCGGCGCTTGAGGATGAGGGTATAGAACACGACATAAAGCAAGATCGCGGCGGCGGTGAGCCCGGCCGCGACCCAGTTGGTGAAGCCGCCCATCCAGACGATCGAGCCGAGCCCGAGGGCGCATGCGAACACGAGCGCCGCCCGCGGGGTGATCTCCCCGGTGACGAGCGGACGGTTCTTGGTGCGTTGCATCTTCGCATCGAGGTCGCGGTCGAAGAAGCAGTTGAACACCGAGGCCGAGGCCGCGGCAGCTGCCCCACCGACCAGGGTGGCCAGGATCAGCCAGAGGTTCGGCATTCCGTCCGCGGCCAAGATCATGACCGGCGCGGTGGTGACCAGGAGCAGCTCAATGACCCGTGGCTTCGTCAGCGCGAGGTAGGCCATGAACGTACTGCGGGGCTTGCCAGCTCTGCGGGCTGCGAGCTTGTTCTCGTCGATGGTCCGCCGGAGCGGCCTCTCCACCTGAGCGGCGGCGGTGTGGTGTTCAGCCATGTCGGTGACTTCTCTCCCTTCCCACGCTTCCCACGCCCGCTCCTCCAGCAGCCTGGACGCTCTGCCGGATCGCACGTGTTCCTGCGTATGCGTCAGGGCGCGTCTCACGCACCGGCGTCGGATGGGGAGCGTCGGCATAGGCTTCCTCGGCCGAGAGCTGCGACTGCGACCCGGGTCCGTGCCGACGCAGCAGCCAGGTCGTGACCAGTGTTCCCAGCAGCAGACCGGCCATCACCACGGGGTAGGCGTTGATGACCCACAACGACTGCGCCCCGGTCGCGTCGAGCTCGCTGGTCAGCGTCGGCAGCGCCGTGTACAGGATCGAGTTATCAAGCGTGATGAGCAGCAGGCCTGCACCCACGGTCGCCAACAGCGCCCACCGCCGCCGGCCGGTCATCTGAGGCGCAGCACTGCCCTTGCCGAGATTATCCACGCTGTAACTGTACCAAATGAAATGTTTGGGTGGGGTTACTCCCGCCCTCCGTTGCCGTCGGCCGGGCAGGCTGCGGTGATGATGCCGGCGATCGCCTCGGCGACCTCGTGACGGAACTCATCGTCGAGCCGGGTGTTGATCAGTGACTCAAATGTCCAGAGGCCATCGGCGGCCAGCCGGGCGATGAACAGCGCGAACAGCCGCGGATCACTGCGCGCCTCCTGCGGCGAGGGCGTCCACTTGTCAGCCACGTTGCGCCAGAGGTCGCCGGCCTCGCAGTGCTTCGCGAACTCGAGGATGAACGCCAGATCCGCGCTCGACGCGGACTGAGTAGCGACTCGTGCGTACGCCGTGAGCTTCTCCTCCGCGGTCGCCTCTGCTGCTTCCTTGCCGGCGGCGGCCACCAGCAGGCTGTCCCAGGTGAGCGCGAGGTGTTCCTGGACGCCTTGGAGCAGTGCCGTGCGCGAGGGGAAGTGATACATCAGACCGCCCTTGGTCAAGCCTGCCTCACTTGCGACGGAATCGAGGGTCACGGCGGTGACGCCGTCGCGCTGAGCCAGGCTGATCGCCGCGTCGAGGACCTTTGTCCGGTTACTGGGGCGCATTCGGTGGACCTATCTGTGATCGGACGGGGTCGTCGCCGTGCGTGCGGCGTGCCAAACCCAGGCGAGCACGGCCACGATCGGGACTGATGCACCCATAGGTGACAGTCGTCTTCACGCCGCGTCTGCGGGCGTGTGGTCCATGATCAGCTCGTACTCGACCGGCGTCAATCGGCCCAGGCGCACCTGCCGGCGGCGGCGGTGGTAGGTCCGCTCGATCCAGGTGATGATCCCGGCCCGCAGCTCGTCCCGGGTGTCCCAGTCGCGTCGGTCCAGCACGTTCTTCTGCAGCAACGCGAAGAAGGACTCCATAGCCGCATTGTCCCCGGCAGCACCGACCTGACCCATCGACCCGATCAGCCCGTAGCGGGAGAGCGCGTCCTGGAATAGGGCCGAACGGAACTGGGCGCCTCGGTCCGAGTGCACGATGCACCCGGCCACCACCGAGGTGCCGCCACGGCGTGCCACGGCCTGCGCAAGGGCGTCCACGGCCAGGGATGCCTGCATCCGCTCGGCCATGGAGTACCCCACGATCCGCCCGGCGTGCACGTCCTTGATCGCGCAGAGGTAGAGCTTGCCCTCACCGGTGGGGTGCTCGGTGATGTCGGTCAACCACAGCCGGTTGGGCTCCTCGGTAGAGAAGTCCCGGCGGACGTGGTCATCGTGCACGGGTGGGCCTGGGCGGGTCCCGTTCTTGCCGCGCTTGGCCCCGAACGCGCAGTGCCACTGGTTCTCGTGGCAGAGCCGCCAGGCGGTACGGGCCGCCATCGGAGCGCCAGCATTCTCGGCCTCGTCGCGAAGCAGCCGGTACCCGAACTCCGGGTCGTTCAGGTGAGCCTGATACAGGGCGTTCGCCCGGTGAGCGGCCTCCAGTTCAGCGGTGCTCACCGGGTTCTGGAGCCAGCGGTAGTAGGGCTGGCGGGCGAGCTTGAGGACCCGCAAGGACACCGCGACCGGGATCTGGTCGGCGGCGAGCTCGGACACGAGCGGGTACATCATTTTGACGGCAGGTTCGCCTGGGAGAGGTAGGCCGCGGCGCGGCGTAGGACTTCGTTCTCCTGCTCGAGCAGCCGGATCCTGCGGCGGGCTGCGCGGAGTTCTTCGGCCTCGGCCTTGGTGGGGCCGGGCTTGTTCCCGGCTTCGATCTCGGCCTGGCGCATCCAGTTCGTCAGACAGGAGAAGCTGATCCCGAAGTCCTTCGCGATCTGCTTCAAGTGGGTGCCGGGCTCACGGTTCTGGGCGACGCGGACGACGTCGTCGCGGAACTCTTGGGGGTAGGGGGCGGGCATGGTGCACATCCTTCCCTGCGGTGTGGTAACACCACAGATCGTATGTCACCTACACGCGCATCAGTCCCAGTTGTTGTCAATGACTGCTGAAACGCGAGCAGGAATCGACACCTGAAAACCGAGCAGGTGGGCCCAGCAAACAGCGGCATGAGCGCGTGTATGGCGGTGCATCCACGAAGCACGCCTCTCGGAAACGCGGGGACACCAGCGTCCAGCTGGTAGAATCATGAACAGACACGGCCGAGCCGCATGCAGGCGCTCGCCCCTTCCAGGAGAGACCATGACCAAATGGTTCCTGCTCGCCGGCGCCGTCGGTAGCGAAGTCATCGCATCGCTGTCACTCAAGGCAGCACTCACCCACCCCGCGCTGTACGCGGTCGTCCTGCTGGGCTACGTCTCAGCCTTCACCTTCCTCACCCTGGTACTGAAGCGCGGAATGGCCCTCGGTGTCGCTTACGGCATCTGGGGCGCGTTGGGTGTCGCCGCAACGGCGGTGCTGTCCGCCGTCCTGTTCGACGAACGGATCACGGCCATGATGGGGATTGGGATCGCCCTGGTGATCGCCGGCGTTCTGATGGTTGAACTGGGATCGCACCATACCCCCGACACCGACGAGCAGCAGGCGGGGGCAGCGTGATGCAGTGGCTATTCCTAGCCGGGGCCGTCCTGTCCGAGGTGGCTGCCACCCTGTGCCTGCGTGTGGCGGCCGCCGGCCGTCGTGGGTTCTACGCGGCCGTGGCCGTCGGTTACGTGCTGGCCTTTGTCTTCCTGACCCTCGCGCTGCGCGTCGGGATGGGGCTCGGTGTCGCCTACGGGATCTGGGCCGCCGCGGGGGTTGCCTTGACCGCGATCGCGTCCCATGTCCTATTCAAGGAACCCCTGACCCGCACCATGATCTTGGGGATCTTGCTGATCATGGCCGGTGTGCTGGTCATCGAAATCGGTTCCAGCTCCCACTGACCTGCGGCGGTGGCCGCGCCGCGCACTCATCGCCAAGGTGGTGATGTCACGCGCAACGTCTGATCGTGGCCGATCGGCGCGGACCAGTGGGGTGCCACCTTCCTCCGCGCCGGTTTAGTGACTAGCGTGCGGCGCATGAGCGGGGGTGCGCAGTCCGTCAGCGTCCGTGTGCATGGGGACTCGATTCTGGGGCAGGAGTGCCTGAAATCCATGATGTGGCCATGGAGTGTGGAGCGGCTCGGGTTGCCCTGTGTCGGTCTGTCGTGGGGGGTGCCGGGGGAGACGTTCAAGGTGCAGGGTGCCTATGCCCAGGAGCCGGTCCGGTATGAGGATCTCAACTTCCAGGAGATCGGTCTCGTGGGGGAGGACTTCGGCCGCGGGCGGCCGGCGTGGCCGGACCGGTGCTTCTCCCTCGAGCTGTTCCCGGAGTATTCCCCCGAGGTGGCGTGGCTTCGCCTGCGGGTGGTGGAGGAGGCAGGGGCGCAGGAGTTCCGAGCCCAGGTCACGTTGCGTCCCCGTTCGCAGGGCAGGGGCTGCCAGGCCGACCTCGACTGGTGGGAGTCTCGACTCGGAGCTCTTCCAGCCCAGATGAGGGAATGGGCTCGGTCCTGATCCGTTCCTCGGGGTCAGGGGCCCGGGCCCTCCTTCGTCCCGGGGATGCGCACGTTTCGGACGGGGCCCCGGCGGTGCAGGGGTCTCTCTGGGTCCGTGTCCAGTCGGGTATACCCCTTTACACGCCCTGCCCGCCCACGAGAGCATCACGTCAGAGACGGTCCCAAACCAGGCCGTTAGACAGAAGTGTCGAAGGGTCTAAGACGTGGTTGGACAGACAGTGGCCTATGTGCGGGTCAGCTCGGCCGAGCAGAACCTGGATCGTCAGCTCGAGGCGGTGGGGGAGTGCGACCGCATCTTCCAGGACAAGATCTCCGGCAGCTCGAGGGCCAAGCGCACCGGGCTGGCGGAGCTGATGCGGTACGTGCGCGAGGGTGACCTGGTGAAGGTCGCCTCGATGGACCGGCTCGGCCGGGACACCCGGGACCTGTACGCGATCGTGGATGAGCTCACGGACAAGGGGTGTGCGGTGCAGTTCGTGTCCGAGCACATCACGGTGGACAAGTCCGGCACCTCTCCGGTGGACGGGCTCATGCTGGGCATCCTGGCGGCGTTCGCTGGGTTTGAGCGCCGGCGGATCAAGGAGCGCCAGGCCGAGGGCATCGCCCTGGCCAAGGCGAGGGGCAAGTACGTGCAGGCCCCGAAGCTCTCGGACACGGACGTGGAGCAAGTGCGAGTGATGATCAACATGGGCATCCCGAAGGCGGAGGTGGCGCGCACGTTCGGGGTGAGCCGGCAGACCCTGTACACCTCGCTGCGGAGGTTGGCCCCGAACTGATCTAGGGGCGGGCCCAGAGTGTCTCAGACGCCGTAGATGGCGGGACGGGTGCAGTGGGCGGGGCCGGCAGGGAGCGATGGGCATGCATTCCCATCGCTCCTTCGCGGATGGTGCGGCTGGGCAGGGCAGTCCTCTCAAACGCGAGCCGAGACGGACTGGCTGCCCCGCTAGGGTGCTACGAATGCCTCCGGCCCTGACTCACTGCTACCTTCGCTTCAACGGAGGGGGCAGGTATGAGGTTCGCTGAGACATTCGGGATCAAGAACGCTAAAAGGAACGACTGGTTTGACGTGGACCTCACGGTTGACACCAAGCTGTTCGTCGATCCCTTCCTGATGCTCCGCGCTGGTGAGGGTTGGCCCCAAGCCCATGCGGACCTAGTGGCCCACTTCGCGCACTGCTATGAGCTAGTGGCGAAGGCCCCCCACGAGCAATCCCTCTCGGCCAAACAGGCGAGGCGGCTCCTAACCTTCCCCGAACCCGCCGAGTTCTGCCTGGGATACACGAGCGCTTCGACCAAGGGCTCGGGCGGGGGAGCGGGCCGGGCGGTCGCCATTGCCGACGGCATCGCCGTCGCCATCGCCGCGGGCTTGAAGCACCCGGAGCATATCGAGGAGATAGGGATCCTCAACGAGCGCTTCGGTGCCGACAGCATCTCGGATGCCACGCTGAACATCCTCAAGGCGCACTTCATCCGTTATACCCAGACCATTGCAGGTGACCATGGGGTCCCCCTTGAGCCTCATCAGCTACGCAACGCGTCCGTGGATCTCGAGCATTCGCGGTGGGAGAGTGACGCGGTTGACCTGCCGACCAACCCTTCAACCGGTGGGCCGGTGCTGCTCGTGCCCAAACGCCTGTTGCGGAATTTGCCCACCCTCAATGCCGAGGACTGGTTCCAGTCGGACCTTAATGACGAGCTGCGGACCAGTCTCAATGTCTCGATCGGCAAGACGCTGCCAAAGGCAAGGATCGTCCAAGAGGCGCGCAAGAACCCTAAGGCCGTGCGTGAATGGGCCCGGCGGCAGCAGAGCCGCCCCGACCTCTTTAGCTATGACTTCGAAGAAGATCCTCTCGGCGTGGTGTCTTACGACGAAGCCGGAGAGTACGCCGCGAAGCACCCCATCGGCCTCCACCACGTTCCTGTCACCCAAGATGACCTGTCCTACCTCATGGGTGAGGTTCTGAAGCGGTTCAAAGATTTCGTCGAGCAGGGCGGGGGCTGGAGTCTTCTCTGGGACTCCGAGGGCCGGGAGAAACCCGAGGAAGCTGCTCAGCTGCTCTTCATGGGCATGTCCCGCGCTTACCTCCGACAGGCCGGAGTTGAGCTTGACCGGGAGGTCGAACTGGGACGCGGCCCGGTGGACTTCAAAGCCTCCTCCGGCGCAAACGCGCGTTTACTCGTAGAGATCAAAAAGGTGCACAACGGGAAGTTTTGGAACGGGCTGCGTGATCAGCTCCCCAGCTACCTCACCTCGGATGACACCAAGGAGGGGTGGTTCGTCGCTATTCAATACCGCGAGGCCAAGTCGAGCATGGATCGCGTCGCACAGCTGCCCACCGAGGTGAAGCAGGCGGCTGCGGTGACCGGTAGGGACTTACGGTTCATGGCAGTCGACGCGCGGCGGCCCTTGTCAGCCTCCAAGATTAAAGGGGGCTAGAGCGGTAAAGGTCCGCGCAGTTATTTGTCCTCAGCCGCTGAGGGCGCGGGTGCCACCGATCCTCGCCAGGGGCAATGGGAGAGGATGCTAGGCCGCTTTGACCTTCCCCCTTGGCGGAAGCAGCTGGAGGAGCCTACGCGGCCTCGAGGCCCCCAGTGCCCCCTTCTAGGCCACCTGACGGCTCACATCCAGGCTCTTCACGAACGAGGGTGTAGCGCGGGTCTGAACCCTCCGGCTTCGAGCAGCGACCGAGCGATGTAGTGGGTGAGGTTGCGGAAGCCGAGGGCGGAGCCGCGGAGGTGTTCGAGTCGCCCGTTG
>NZ_JAKNUW010000031.1 GCF_023155805.1 Micrococcus lacusdianchii
ACTCCACGATCGGCCAGGTGAGCCCAAATAGCTACGAGAACGCCTACGACGCCGCGAGGTCAGCTACCCTCACGGAAGCGGCATAACCGAACCGACACCGTGTCCACGATCAAGGGTCAAGGCCCGGGTACCGCGTTCAGCCGCGAGACTGGTGAGCGACTGCTGGCCGACGGTGATGTCGCTGTCAGTGAACGTGGTTCTTGTCGGCCAGGTCGGGGTGTCCTGGTACAGCTCGGCGAGCGCCATCGCTCGGGATGAGATCAGGGTGTGCAGGACACTCATGAGGCACTCGCGAGTTCAAGGATGCGCGGCATGGGGGCCGCGACAGTTTTCACCGGCAGTTGCGGGCGTACGTCGCGGAGGGCGACAGCGCCGGCGCAGGGAACGGCGAGCAGGTCGCCCTGGTGGAGCTCTCCGGGGAGGGTGACGCTTGGGTACGGCCAGGGTGCGGCGCCGGATTCGCCGGGGATGAGTTCGATGGTGGTGTTCTTGGCGGTCGAAGTGCGTCCGATGAGTCGGCACTCGTCCCAGCGAGGGGCGACGCGGTCGAACCCGCAGTCGGTGAGTGCGACCTGCTTGCCCGCTTCGGTGTCGATGCGGAGGGTGATCCGGAAAATCAACACGGTCACGTCGTTTCCGATGCCGTGGGCGCGAGCCTGTGCCGGCTTGGGGTGCGGCAGGTCTCCCGTGAGTAGCGCCGGGGTACCGGTGATCTCCACCAGTCTCGTCAAGGACACCCCGCCCACCACGACGTCGGAGATCGTGGGCACGGTGTGCTCCGGCCAATGTCGGGGTTCGAGAGGGTCGGGGATGCTGCGTCTGAGGGTGGGCAGGATCGCGGTGAGAGTCATGCGTCAAGTCCTACGCGGGCATCGAGCGGTACGAAATGGTCCCTCACAGAACTCATGCGCTCACACCGGCAGACCCTAACAGGACCGGCCGGATCGGCCTGTGACCCGCATCGGAGGCGACGGGGGGCATGTCACCGGGGTGTCGTGTTAGCGGGATGTCAGAGTCGCGCTGATCCTCGTATGGGTTCCGTTAGGACGCCTGTTTCGTAGGGTGCGCCGGGTGTTTGATCGGGAGTTGCGCCCGCATTCTCGGGTCGTGCGGCTAGTAGTCCTGCTGTCGCTTGTTATCCGAATGGAGCTTGTTGTGCTTGACATCGTCTACGTGCTCGGCGTGATCGCCTTGTTCGTCGTCGTCGGGCTGCTGGGGAAGGCGGTGGAGAAGCTGTGATCGTCTTTGAACTTCTCGCCGCCGGCCTCGGGGTCGCGGCGATCGTGTATCTCGTGTTCGCTCTGGTGAAACCGGAGCGCTTCTGATGACCTGGATGTACGCGCTCCTCGCGCTCGCCACCGTCGCCATCATCCTGGGTGTGCTCTATCGTCCACTCGGCGACTACATGGCGTGGGTATACACGTCCCGCAAAGACTGGAAGATCGAACGCGGAATCTACAAGGTCATCGGCGTCGACTCGAAGACCGAACAGACCTGGCCGGCCTACCTGCGCAGCGTCCTCGCATTCTCTGCGATCGGTGTGCTGATCGTCTACGGCCTGCAACGCCTCCAGCAATGGCTGCCCTACTCGTTGGGCCTCACGGCCCCGTCCGAGCCACTGTCGTTCAACACGGCTGTGTCGTTTGTGACGAATACGAACTGGCAATCCTATTCCCCCGAGCTCACTGTCGGCTACACGGTTCAGTTCGCGGGCCTTGCGGTGCAGAACTTCGTTTCCGCCGCGGTGGGCATCGCGGTCGCGATCGCGCTGGTGCGCGGTTTCGCGTACCGCCGCTCTGGCACGATCGGAAACTTCTGGGTCGATCTGATCCGCGGCGCCCTGCGCATTCTGCTGCCCATCGCGGTGATCGGTGCGATCGTGCTGATGATCGGCGGGGTGATCCAGAACTTCAACGGATTCACCACCGTCACCACCCTTACCGGCACCACGCAGACCATGCCCGGCGGACCAGTCGCATCGCAGGAAGTCATCAAGCTGCTTGGTACCAACGGTGGCGGATTCTTCAATGCGAACTCGTCACACCCGTTCGAGAACCCTACCCCGTGGACGAACATCTTCGAGATTCTGCTGATGCTGGCGATTCCGTTCTCCCTGCCCCGTACCTTCGGCCGCATCGTCGGCGACAACCGTCAGGGCTACGCGATCCTGTCCGTGATGGCGATCTTGTACGTCGCGTCGTTCAGCATCCTCACCGCGCTCGAGTCCGCAGGCATGGGCACCGCCCCGGAGCTTGCGGGCGGGGCGATGGAAGGTAAGGAGCAGCGGTTCGGGATCGTCGGATCAACCCTGTTCGCCACCACCAGCACCGGGACCTCCACCGGCGCGGTGAACTCGATGCACGACTCGTACACGGCGTTGGGCGGGATGATGCCGATGCTGAACATGATGCTCGGCGAGGTCACCCCCGGTGGTGTCGGGTCCGGCATCTACGCGATCCTGATCCTCGCGGTCATCGCGGTATTCATCTCGGGTCTGCTGATCGGACGCACCCCGGAGTACCTGGGCAAGAAGATCGGCCCGCGAGAGATCAAGCTCGCCGCGCTCTACATCCTCGTCATGCCCACCCTGGTGCTGGCCGGGACGGCGATGAGCTTCGCGATCCCCGGCATCCGGGAAGAGGTGGAGAGCACGTCGATCTGGAACCCCGGCATCCACGGCATGTCCGAGGTGCTGTACGCGTTCACCTCCGCGGCCAACAACAACGGATCAGCGTTCGCAGGCCTCACCGCGAACACCCCGTGGCTTAACACCGCACTGGGCTTTGCCATGCTGCTGGGCCGGTTCGTGCCGATCGTGTTCGTCCTCGCCCTGGCCGGCTCCCTCGCCGCGCAGGACAAGGTCCCCACGACGTCCGGCACCCTGCCCACGCATCGTCCGATGTTCATCGGACTGCTCACCGCAGTGACGGTTCTCGTGACCGCACTGACCTTCTTCCCCGTTCTCGCGCTAGGACCTCTAGCGGAAGGGCTGATGTAAACCATGTCCACCATCACCGAACCCCGCCCCCAGACGGCGGAAACCCCCACCCGGAAGGGCGGGTTCACCTGGGAACAGGTCCGGGCCGCGCTCCCTGGTGCGTTCCGGAAACTCAACCCCAGAGAACAGTGGCGCAACCCCGTCATGTTCCTCGTCTGGGTGGGAGCTGCCCTCACCACGGTCCTCGCGATCAGCGAGCCGTTCATCGGCGGCCCGGCTGATTCCGGCGGCACGGTCGTGCCGTGGCAGTTCACGTGGGCGATCGCGGTGTGGCTGTGGCTGACCGTGCTGTTCGCGAACCTCGCCGAATCCGTTGCCGAAGGCCGCGGCAAGGCGCAGGCGGAAACGCTCCGCAAGACCCGCACCAGCACGATGGCCAACCGCGTCACCTCCTACGACCCGGCCACCGATGCGGCCGCTGAGCGGGCCGCGACCACGCAGACCTCCTCCTCAGACCTCACCCTGGGGGATGTGGTGGTCGTGGCCGCGGGCGAGCTGATCCCCGGCGACGGCGACATCGTGTGGGGCATCGCGTCGGTGGACGAGTCGGCCATCACCGGCGAGTCCGCACCCGTGGTCCGCGAGTCCGGAGGAGACCGATCCGCCGTGACTGGCGGCACCCGGGTGCTGTCGGACCGGATCGTGGTGCGCATCACCTCCAAACCGGGTGAGACGTTCGTGGACCGGATGATCTCCCTCGTCGAGGGTGCGAGCCGGCAGAAGACCCCGAACGAGATCGCGCTGAACATCCTGCTCGCGTCGCTGTCGATCATCTTCGTCGTCGTCGCACTCACGCTGAACCCGATCGCGTCCTATGCGGCCGCCCCGGTCAGTGTGACCGTGCTTGTCGCGTTGCTGGTGTGTCTCATCCCGACCACGATCGGCGCCCTGTTGTCGGCGATCGGCATCGCGGGGATGGACCGGCTCGTGCAGCGCAACGTGCTGGCGATGTCCGGGCGTGCGGTCGAAGCCGCCGGAGATGTCACCACACTCCTGCTGGACAAGACCGGCACCATCACCTACGGCAACCGGCGCGCCTCCGAGTTCGTGCGCCTCGGCGGGGTGCGCGAGCAGGACCTCGTCCGCGCGGCGGCGCTGTCCTCGCTGGCAGACCCGACCCCTGAGGGCGTGTCGATCGTCGAGCTCGCCGAGCAAGAACATGGGGAGTTCGACCGGAACACCACCGGGGAGATCGTGCCGTTCACGGCCCAGACCCGCATGTCGGGGCTGGACCTGCCCGACGGCACCCAGATCCGCAAGGGCGCCGGTTCCGCCGTCATCGCCTGGCTGGAAGAAGGTGGGAGGCGCCTGCCGTCATCCCTGCTCGCCGAGCTGGACGAGTACGTCGAACGCATCTCCCAGTCCGGTGGCACCCCGCTGGTCGTCGCGACCAAGGACGCCGCCGGGGAAGGGAACCTCCTGGGTGTCGTGCACCTGAAGGATGTCGTCAAGGAGGGGCTGCCTGCGAAGTTCGCCGAGATGCGGTCAATGGGTATCCGCACCGTCATGATCACCGGCGACAACCCCCTCACCGCGGCCGCGATCGCGAAAGAGGCAGGTGTCGATGACTTCCTCGCCGAAGCCACCCCCGAGGACAAACTCGCCTACATCCGCAAGGAGCAGGAGGGCGGCAACCTGGTCGCGATGACCGGCGACGGCACCAACGACGCCCCTGCGCTCGCGCAGGCCGACGTCGGTGTCGCGATGAACTCCGGCACGTCAGCGGCGAAAGAGGCCGGCAACATGGTCGACCTCGACAGCGACCCGTCGAAGCTGATCGATGTGGTGCGGATCGGGAAGCAGCTGCTGATCACCCGTGGGGCGCTCACGACGTTCTCCATCGCCAACGACATCGCGAAGTACTTCGCGATCATCCCGGCGATGTTTATGGGCGTGTTCCCGCAGCTCGCCGCTCTCAACATCATGGGGCTGCACTCGCCGGCCTCGGCGGTGCTGTCGGCGATCATCTTCAACGCGATCGTGATCGTCTTCCTCATCCCGCTGGCCCTGCGTGGGGTGAAGTACCGGCCCGGGAACGCGTCCAGCATCCTTGGCCGAAACCTCGCCGTCTACGGCCTCGGCGGCGTGATCGCCCCCTTCATCGGGATCTGGCTGATCGACCTCGTCGTCCGCCTCATCCCCGGCTTCTGAGCCTTCTGAGAAAGAGATCATCATGAACACACAAGCTCGCGGAGTCGGGCGCACCATCTGGGTCGCCACCCGCGCCATGACCCTCCTCACCCTCGCCTTGGGGGTCGGGTACACCCTCCTCATCACCGGCATCGGACAGCTCGCCCTCCCCGCCCAAGCCAACGGGTCGATCGTCACCAACGAAGACGGTGCCCCTGTCGGATCTACCCTGATTGGACAGTCGTTCACCGACGAAGACGGGAACCCGCTGCCGGAGTACTTCCAGCCGCGCCCGTCCGCCGCCGGCGACGGGTACGACGGGGGCGCCTCGTCCGGGTCGAACTACGGACCGGAGAACGAGGAGCTCATCGCCGCGATCACCGAGCGCAAGACCCAGGTCGCGGAGTTCAACGGTGTCACCGAAGACGAAGTACCCGCCGACGCGGTCACCGCCTCCTCCTCGGGACTCGACCCGCACATCAGCCCCGCTTACGCGGCGCTCCAGATCGCCCGTGTCGCCGAAGCCCGCAGCATCCCCGCAGAGCAGGTGCGGGAGCTGGTCGAGGCGCACACCCAGGGCCCGGACGCAGGCTACCTGGGAGAATCGAGGGTGAACGTTCTGGAACTGAACATCGCCTTGGACAAGTTGGAGGGCTGATCATGCCGAAACGGGGGCAGCTTCGGGTCTTGCTCGGCGCTGCCCCCGGCGTCGGCAAGACCTTCACCATGCTGGAGGACGGTCGGCGCCTGCTCGCGGACGGGAAAGACGTCGTCGTCGGGATCGTGGAAACCCACGGACGTGCCGCGACCGCAGCCATGACCGAGGGATTTCCCAGTGTGCCCCGCACACGTGTTGAGCATCGCGGGGTCACTCTCGAAGAGATGGACCTGGAAGCGTTGCTTCACCGCAAGCCCGCTGTCGCGCTGGTCGACGAACTCGCGCACACCAACGCGCCCGGGTCGAAGAACGACAAGCGCTGGCAAGACGTGGAAGAGCTTCTCGCGGCGGGGATCGATGTGATCTCCACCCTCAACATCCAGCACATCGAGTCTTTGAACGATGTCGTTGAGCAGATCACCGGCGTGCCCCAGCGCGAGACCGTCCCGGACAGCTTCCTGCGCGGCGCCGAGCAGATCGAGGTCGTCGATCTCGCACCCCAAGCCCTCCGGGACCGGCTCAGCGGCGGGTTCGTGTACCCCGCTGAACGCATCGATGCTGCCCTGTCGAACTACTTCCGACTCGGGAACCTCACCGCACTGCGCGAACTCGCCCTCATCTGGCTGGCCGACGAAGTCGACCAGGCATTGAAGGGATACCGCAAAGACCACGGCATCGACAGCACCTGGGAGGCCCGCGAACGTGTCGTCGTCGCCCTCACCGGAGGTCCGGAGGGCGAAACGCTGCTGCGCCGCGGCGCACGCATCGCCGCCCGCTCCGCCGGCGGAGAGCTCATCGCCGTGCACATCACCAGCCAAGACGGGCTCCGCTCCGGCGACCCCGCCACCCTGGCCGAGCAACGGGCACTCGTTGAGAAACTCAACGGCACCTACCACCAGGTCATCGGCGAAGACATCCCCACCGCGCTGGTGGAGTTCGCCCGCTCCGTCAACGCCACCCAACTCGTCCTCGGAGCCAGTCGCCGCGGACGCATCACCTCCGCGTTCACCGGCCCCGGCATCGGCGCGACCGTGGTCCGCGAGTCCGGCGAGATCGACGTGCACATGGTCAACCACGCCGCCGCCGGGAGACGCCTCACCCTGCCCCCGCTCACCGGGGCACTCACCCGCAAACGCCGCATCCTCGGGTTCGTCGTCGCCCTCCTCGGCGGCCCTGCCCTCACTGCACTGCTGACTCTCTTCCGCAGCGAAGACTCCATCACCACTGACGTTCTGTCCTATCAGCTTCTCGTCGTCATCGTCGCCCTCGTCGGAGGCATCTGGCCAGCCCTTTTTGCTGCGGTGCTGTCCGGGATCACCCTCGATTTCCTGTTCATTGAACCGCTCTACACCATCCACATCCACCAGCCCCATCACCTCCTCTCCCTCATCCTCTACGTCGTGATCGCAAGCCTGGTGAGCTTCATCGTCGACCGTGCCGCCCGTTACACCCGTGCCGCACGCAGATCCGCCGCCGAATCCGAACTCATCCAAACCATCGCCGGCAGCGTCCTGCGCGCAGACGACGCGATCCAGGCGCTCATCGACCGCACCCGTGAGGCATTCCAACTTCCCGGCGTCCGCCTCATGCGCGGCGAGGATGTGCTCGCCCAGTCGGGTGAACCGCTGCCCGACAATCACCACACCAGCATTCGCGTCACCGACGACACCACTCTGGAACTGCACGGCCCTGATCTCGCCGCGGCGGAACAACGCCTCCTCGCGGTCGTCACCGCCCAACTCACCGCCGCCCTCGAACACCAGCACCTCACACAGACGGCTAAGCAGATCGAACCCATCGCCGCATCCGACCGGGTACGCGGCGCCCTCCTCTCCGCTCTCAGCCACGATCTGCGCCGCCCCCTCGCAGCCGCAGCCGCAGCGGTCGGCGGGTTGAAGGCGGCCGGCCCCGATCTGGCGTTCGCCGACAAGAAGGAACTCCTCGACACCGCCGATGAGAGTCTCGCAGCCCTCGCAACTCTCGTCACCGACCTCCTAGACGTCAGCCGCCTCCAAGCCGGGGTCCTCACAATCGCCGACATCCCCACTGACCCGGCGGAGACCATCGCCCCAGCCCTCGACGAACTCCACCTCGGCCCTACCGACGTCACCCTCAACCTCGCCCACGGCGACGCGCTCGCCCACGCCGACCCCATACTCCTGCAACGAGTCCTGGTGAACCTCCTCGCCAACGCCCACCGCTACACCCCGGCCGGCACACCGATCCACGTCAGCACCAGCACCTTCGGTGACCGGCTCGAGATCCGCATCATCGACCGCGGCCCCGGCATACCGCCCGAGAAGCTGGACGACATCTTCCTGCCCTTCCAACGCCTCGGCGACACCGACAACACCACCGGCCTCGGTCTCGGCCTCGCGCTCTCCCGTGGGTTCATCGAAGCGATGCACGGCACCCTCACGCCCGAGGACACCCCCGGTGGCGGGCTCACCATGGTCATCTCCCTCACCACCACCTCAACAACAAGCAGCAGCCGGGAGCAGCCTTGAGAATCTTGATCGCCGACGACGACCCGCAGATCCTCCGCGCCCTGCGGATCACCCTCGCCGCCAAGGGCTACCAGATCTTCACCGCCGCAGACGGTGCCGAAGCGATCACTGCCGCCATTGACCACCACCCCGACATCTTCCTCATCGATCTCGGCATGCCCAAGCTCGACGGCATCGAAGTCATCCACGGCATCCGCGGCTGGTCTCAGGCACCCATCCTCGTCGTCTCCGGACGCGCCGGCGCCGCCGACAAAGTCGAAGCGCTCGACGCAGGCGCGGACGATTACATCACCAAGCCCTTCGCCGTCGAGGAGCTCCTCGCCCGTATCCGCGCCCTTACCCGGAGAGTCCCCCCAGAAGACGCCACCCCCGTCGTCCACCTCGGTGCGGTAACCATCGACCTCGCCGCGCACAGCGTCACCCGCGACACTCCCGACGGGCAAAAGCAGATCCGCCTTACCCCCACGGAATGGCAGTTCATCGACATCCTTATCCGCAACGCCGGGAAGCTCGTCACCCGTCAAACCATCCTCACCACAATCTGGGGCACTGAACACGCCGAAGACACGGGCTACCTCCGCCTCTACGTCTCCCAACTGCGACGCAAGCTCGAAGAAGACCCCGCCAACCCGGTGCATCTCCTGACCGAGCCGGGTATGGGCTACCGTCTTGACGGCATGACCACCTGACCTCGGGACACCGACGCGACCATGAGTATCTTCGACACCATCGGCATCATCGGTGAGCTGCTGTCCTGGATCGGTGCGATCATCGGCGTCCCTTTCGCCATCGCCGCCCTCATCATCCGCGCCGTCGACGGGCCCCGCCACACCACGAACGTCACCATCGTCGAGGGCCTCGACCAGAGACCGATCGCGATGTGGAGCGTGCAGGACCGCACCTACACGCGCCCCCTCACAGCACGCGACGAGATCCGTGACCGCGACTCGACAAGCGTCACAGGTTTCGTATCAGAACGCGATCCAGAGAGGCTTGAACTTCATAAGCGCTCCCACGCTGAGCGGTTATGCCGGACCCTCGCGGTCACCATGCTGAGCACCGCAGTAGTGGGATTCATCGCTTCGCTTCAACCGGGGACTGTCTGAATAACGGTGTGTGGGGTCCGGCCTGATCCGAAAGGAGATGGCAGTGGCTGACACGACCGAGATGTTGGATGACGCGATGATTGATCCCGTGACTGGGGAGATCATCGATCACAAGGAGCTCGCCGAGCGGTTGCTCGCGCAGGCCAAGGAGCAGGGCGTGAGTTTGGTGGGCCCGGGAGGGCTGCTGAATCAACTCACGAAGAGCGTGCTCGAATCAGCGTTGAACGCGGAGCTGACGGAGCACCTGGGCCACGGTCACGGTGAGACGCCGATGGCCGCGAATATGCGGAACGGGACGCGGGTCAGGACAGTGCTCACCGAGATAGGCCCAGTGCAGATCGAGGTCCCCCGGGATCGTGATGGTTCGTTCGAGCCGGTCATTGTCCCGAAGCGAAAGCGCCGGCTCGAGGGCGTCGACCAGATCGTGCTGTCCCTCTCTGCGCGGGGGTTGACGACGGGCGAGATCGCGGCGCATTTCGACGAGGTCTATGGCGCGAAGGTGTCCAAAGACACGATCAGTCGGATCACGGAGAAGGTCGCCGCCGAGCTCGCGGAGTGGTCCTCCCGACCGCTGGACGCGCTCTACCCGGTGATCTTCGTCGACGCGATCGTGGTCAAGGTCCGAGACGGGCAGGTCCGCAACACCCCGTTCTATGTCGTGATGGGCGTCACCACGGCCGGGGAGCGGGAGATTCTGGGGATCTGGGCCGGTGATGGCGGCGAAGGGGCGAGGTTCTGGCTGCAGGTATTCACCGAGCTGAAGAACCGTGGCGTCGAGGACGTCCTGATCGCCGTCTGCGACGGTCTCAAAGGGCTTCCGGAAGCGATCAACACGACGTGGGAGCAGACGGTCGTGCAGCAATGCATCGTTCACCTGATCCGCAACAGTTTCCGCTACGCCGGCCGCCAGCACCGCGACGCGATCGTGAAGGCCCTCAAACCGGTCTATACGGCACCCAGCGAGCAGGCCGCGAAGGACAGGTTCGAGGAGTTCTCGGCGGAGTGGGGCGGGCGCTACCCGGCGATCATCCAGCTCTGGCGCAGCAGCTGGGCGGAGTTCGTGCCGTTCCTCGAATACGACGTCGAGATACGGCGGGTGATCTGCACGACCAACGCGATCGAGTCGATCAACGCCCGCTACCGGAGGGCGGTCCGCGCGCGCGGCCATTTCCCGAACGAGCAGGCCGCGTTGAAGTGTCTCTACCTCGTGACCCGCTCACTTGACCCCACCGGCGGAGGCAGGGCACGCTGGGTGATCAGGTGGAAGCCCGCTCTCAACGCGTTCGCGATCACCTTCGCCGGACGGTTCGAGAGAACCACCTAATGATGAAAACCGCCGGATCCCACACACCGTTTATCGGACAGTCCCTTCAACCGATGTTCTGGTGACAGACAGACCCATCGATGTGGTGAGTCCAGTGCGAGGTCAGCGTTAGGGTTCTCGGTCCGCATCGTATGGGTACCGTTAGGGGTACTCGATTCTCGGGGGCGCCTAGCCTTCGATTAGCGAGTATGACGGTCGATGGTCGACAGGACGTATTCACGAGGCCCAACGGTGTGTCGTTGGCGCCGGTGGCCACGTTTTCGCCACTCCTCGCCCGAACCCAGGTCGCACACGCGCCGGTTGACCCGATCGCTTTTGATTGTCTCAAGTTCATCGTCGTTCGCGCGGGCAGAGCTCGACTGTTCAGTGAGTTTGGCGTGCACTTCGTCAGCATGGGTGACGTTGTGATTCTGGCAGCGAACACTCTCTTCGGTGCTGAGCCCGAGGGGTGGATTTCGACCACGACGCTCTACCTTGACCGAGACTATGTCATCGATCAGGTGTTCTGGCAGTACGCGTCCCGGTTCCATGAGCGGCTCGACGCCAGCCAGTTTCTTGACGCCCATTATGCAGAACCCACCCAGGTGGTCCGTATCGGTAAGCACCGGGCGGGATTGCTGATGCCATGGCTCGATGAGTTGGTCGCATTGAGCGTAGACGGCCTTCCTCCTGATCGGTTCTATCGAGCGCAATCGCTCGTCTCCGCCGTGTTCGACGTTCTGGTTCCGTTCATTGTGGTTGCCAATGAGGGGGCAGCTGGCGCGCGGCGACGTGCATCGGCGCCCACCGTGCCACGTCATCGTCAATTCCGTCCGGTGCGTCCAGAGGTTCTTGAGGTAGCGCAGGTCTTGCGTGCGGAGTTGGATCGGCACTGGACTGTGACTGAGCTCGCAGCCCGAGCGCACTTGTCCGTGTCTCAGTTGCGGCGGGTGTTCGTCGAGGCCTTTGGCAAGTCGCCGATCTCCTACTTGACGATGCTTCGTGCCGAGCGAATGGCCCACCTACTGCGCGTGGATAACACGCCTATCTCAGAGATCGCGGCCCAGGTGGGGTGGGGGGACCCCGACTTCGCTGCGCTTCAGTTCCGCCGGAGTGTCGGCGTTTCCCCCAGCGAGTACCGCAGAATCAGCGGGGTCGTCCCGCCCCTCAACCCTGAGTGAACGCGCGTCTTGCCGGGTGAAACGCTCATCTTTTTGCGCACGGATCACCAGCACTCTCCCGAGGCGCTTGACCCCTGATCTTGGACACGCTGATTCCAGCACGATGATGGGGAAGCGAGAATCCAAGGGATGGCTAGGAAGAACTACACGGACGAGTTCCGGCAGCGGGCGGTGGACTTGTACGAGTCG
>NZ_JAKNUW010000032.1 GCF_023155805.1 Micrococcus lacusdianchii
CAACGGGCGACTCGAACACCTCCGCGGCTCCGCCCTCGGCTTCCGCAACCTCACCCACTACATCGCTCGGTCGCTGCTCGAAGCCGGAGGGTTCAGACCCGCGCTACACCCTCGTTCGTGAAGAGCCGGAAATGCCCTGTCCGGCAAGAGGTTCTTGAGCAGGCGGGAGCCATACTGGGTGCTGTCGTGTGCGGCGATGCGCCACTGGGTCCCAGGGATTGCGCGGTTGGTCACTTCAATCGACTCACCTGTGATGAGAGACCCATCGTGATCCCGTCCCTGAATGGGATAGGTCCCATTCAGGACCTTTGCGTACTCTCCGCCCTTGATGTAATAGGCGACGAATCCCTTCTGGAGAGAACCTCCAAGGCGAACCCGCCCTTGCTCCAGATGTTCAACCAGTCTGGCCTGGGAAAGTTGCCAGTTTCCGTGGGTGCCATCCTTCCGAATCGGCCAGAGAAGGACACGCCCTTCCGGTACCGCGACGTCGAGATGGTCTGCGTCCAACGGGATACTCGCACCCACCCCCACCACAGCACCAACGTTAGGGTCGATTTCCAGGGGGTAGAAGAGGTTCGGCCGATCAACGCGATTGGCATTCGTTCCAGACCTTCGCAGGAGGTCCCACCTGACCCGGCCAGTGAAGGTCCGCCCCTTCATGGAAACCCACCCATCACCAAGGGGGACACGCATGGGAGCACACTCGCCGAGCATCACAAAGTATGCGTACTCATCGCTTCGCCCAAACGCCCCCCTGCGAGCCACATTCGCAGGGTTGATCTGGATGCTCACCATCTGAATCCGCGCTTCTGGGAAGGTCTGCTCCAGGAGCATTCCGAGACGCAGGTATTCTTTCTCGTCAATGGTGACAATGAGGACGGAGTCCTGGGGGTTGAGAAGGTCCTTGGCGACCTTGAGACGACGCTCCATGAAGGAAAGCCACTTGGAGTGACGGTAGTCGTCGTCGCCCTCGACGTAGTCGTTGTTGTACTTCCAGTCCTTGGCGCCCGTGTTGTAGGGCGGGTCGATGTAGATGCAGTCCACCTTGTGGCGGTGGGTGTATGTGAGCATTTCGAGGGCGTGGAAGTTCTCGGCGTTGATGACCGTGTGGAACGGTTTGTCCCCGCCGTTCTCGACGCGGCCTGTCTCGACCAGGCCCGGGTAGATCGGGTCCTCGAAGCGGGCGACGACCACCAGGTCCTCGAGTGCTGCTGTTGAGGTGGCCGGCTCGCGGACCTCGGGGTCGACGTCTGCTTCGGTCAGGTGGGCTTGCTTGCCGTCTGGGGTGCGTTCGAGGTCGGTGACGACCCAGTGTCGGGTGTCCCCGATGGTGAGGCTCCCGCGCGGGGGCAGCACCCGGACGGTGTCCCCACGGCGCACGGGTCGGCCGGGCAGCTCCACGGCCTCGGGCTGATGGCGCTCGAAGACGAGACCGAACTGGCTGCGCCCGGTGAGCTGACGGAACTCAGCTTCCAGGTCTGCGGCCAGCTGCGGGTCGGCCTTGCGGGCCTGGGCGAGCAGGTCAGTCAGTCGAGACACGGGTGTTCTTTCTCTGGGCCGAGTGGCATGTGGCGCTCTCCGCGCTGATCCAGCCCATCCTAGGGACCGGGGACCCCGTGCCGGGCATGGGCTTCACGCGAGCTTAGGATCAGCGCTGATGCAGACGCGCATCCCCGTTCACTCGAGCAAGGAACTCGCCCATGTCACAACGCTCTCTGGCTTCTCTGGCCACTGCTGCCGCTTTCGTCGCCACCGCTGTCTTCGGGGGTGCTGCTCCTGCTTCGGCCGGCACCACGTATTCGGCCCCGCTGCGCACGGCGGTGTCGTCTTTGGCGGTGGCGGCGGAGAACAACACCGGCTATGACCGGGACGCCCAGTTCGGTGGCTGGAAGGACGCGAACAGGGACTGCCAGAACACGCGGGCTGAGGTGCTGATCGCCGAGTCCAAGGTGTCCCCGACGTACACCACGACCCGTAAGTGCACGGTGGCCACGGGCAAGTGGGTGAGCAGCTGGGATCTGCGTACGCACACGTCTGCTTCGACGGTGCAGATCGATCACATGGTGCCCGTGCATGAGGCGTGGGGCTCGGGAGCCCGGTACTGGACCAAGGCCAAGCGGGTGGCGTTCTACAACGACTTGGGGGATGCCCGGTCGCTGAACGCGCAGACCTCGGCGTTGAACTCGGCCAAGCAGGCCCGCGGCCCGGAACAGTGGCTGCCGCCGAAGAACCAGTGCCAGTACATCGCTGACTGGACCGCGGTGAAGATCCGCTGGGGGTTGAAGGCTGACGCCACGGAGAAGGCGTTTCTGGTGAAGAAGGCCGCCTCCTGCGCGAACACCACCCTTAAGGTGACCCGGTACTGAGGCTGCACGGCCGCAATGGTGCCCATCCCCTAGATGTGATGTCCAGGGAGGTTGTTGAGCCTGGTGGCAGGCGCGGCGCCGATCGCGGAGTGGACGCGATGATGATTGTAGAAGTGCAGCCATCCAGGCAACGCGGCCCTGCGCTCCGTCTCTGAGCTGTAGAACCGGGCATAGGCCCACCCGTCAGCGAGCGTGCGATGGAACCGCTCAATCTTCCCGTTCGTCTGCGGCCGGTAGGGCCGAGTCCGCTTGGGCTTGATCCCAAGCTCGGTGCAGGCATCACGCCAGGCATGCGAGCGGTAGGCCGAGCCGTTGTCCGTCAGCACCCGCTCCACCTCCACACCCAGGCGCGCGAAGTGGGCGACCGCGCGGCGCAACACCGCGATGGCCGTCTGGCTGCGTTCATCGGAGTGCATCTCGACATAGGCGAAGCGGGAGTGATCATCAATCACGGTGTGCAGAAAGCCCACCCCGAGCCGGGGCTGGTATCGGGCATCACGGGTTCCTTCGCGGTCCGAGGTCGCCGCGCGGTGCTTCATGCCCTGCTGGCGCCCGACGAATCGGTGTCCGCCCCCGTCGGGGATGCGCCCGAACTTGGTGACGTCGACGTGGATCAGCGACCCGGGGTGGGGGTGCTCGTAGCGGCGGATCGGCTCGCCGGTGACCCGGTCCAGACGGGCGAGGCGGTTGATCCGGCAGCGCACGAGCACGGCATGGACGGTGGAGGCCGGCATCCTGAGTTCTCCGGCGATCTGTGCCGGCCCCAGGCGTCGGCGCCATCGGGCGGCCACGATCTGTTTCACCACCGCCGGCGGTGTTCTGGTCGGCATCGTGGACGGCCGGCTGGACCGGTCTGCCATCCCTGCAGGTCCCTCGGCCCGGAAGCGTGTGGCCCATTTGCGTGCGGTGGGTGGGGAGACCATGAACATCTTGGCCGCGGTGGCGACCGGCCAGTGTTCCTCGACGATGAGCTTGGCCAGGCGTAGGCGGGCGCGAGGGGTCAGGGCGGCGTTAGCGTGGGACATGAAGGCCTTCTGTTCGCGTGAGCGGTTTCTCGACAACTCCACTCTCGCAACAGGAGGCCTTCGCCTGTCAGCTGTTCACGCGACAACGTCCCTGGACATCACACCTAGGCCGGGAGTGCCGCGCGGCCATGCGCGTGCGTCATGCAGGTCCCAGGCGGGGGCGGCGCGCGATGTAGAGCCAAGCTCGCCCGGGTGCGTATGCCAGGTCGCGAACGTCGACGATCGCGAAACCGGCGGTGACGAGAGCGGCCTCGATCGCGTCCCGAGACCGGAAGCGCAGGGTTGAGGTCGACTCGAGCCGCTCATCGTCAGCATGGAACACGGTGGGGGCGTCAAAGGTCACCACCTCGCCCACGACGCTGGTTGTGCTCACCCATGTCTCCACTTCGCCTACGCCCGGTACGGGGACGATGCGGCGGGTGGCGTCCGGTGTCCATCGTTCCCAGGCTCGGTCGTCGGGGCGACGCGCCTCGAAGACGAGGACCCCGCCGGGACGGAGCACGGCATAGGCGGCCCGCAGTGTCGCGTTCCATGTGTCGTCATCGAGGAACACCTGAGCGACGTTCGCGGTCATTGTGACCGCATCCACCTGCAGCGCGGGGACGTCGTCCACTGTTCCGACGATCCACATCACGGCCTCTGCGCCTGGTTTCGACTGGGCCACGGCAATGGAAGCAGCTGCGGGGTCCACCCCGGTCACGTGGACGCCGCGCTCGGCCAGCAGCAGTCCGAACGTGCCGGTGCCACACCCGATGTCGAGGACGCTCCTGGCGCCGAACTCGCCCACCACGGTGCCTGCGTACTCCTGGAGATCGGGGCGGTCCGCGGAGCCCAGAGCGTCGTAGACGGCGGCCAGTCGGGGATGGTCGAAGACGGCGTCCGGC
Source organism: Micrococcus lacusdianchii (assembly GCF_023155805.1). GTDB lineage: Bacteria > Actinomycetota > Actinomycetes > Actinomycetales > Micrococcaceae > Micrococcus > Micrococcus lacusdianchii. The sequence continues at coordinate 4,276 of NZ_JAKNUW010000032.1, forward strand.
ATGGCGCGATCCTTCCACTGTGGAGATGCGGGGCGGGTGACGCGGAAAGCGCGATGATTTCCGACGCCGCTGGCGAGTCGCGTCATGCGCACGCGGGGAGGAGGCTGTGGTAGCTCTGCCCGTGCGGTCCAGCCAGGGCTATCGGTGTGCCGTTGACAGCCACGATGGTGCGACCGTCGATGGGTTCGGTCACCTGGGCACTCACCTCCGGCAGTACGGATTCACCCTCATTGCTGATCCACGTCACCTCCGGGTGTGAGCGGATCAGCTCGATGAATGCGGCGCGGTCCCGGGAGGAGAGGTAGGTCAGGACGGCACTGTGGAAGACCACCGGCGTCGTGCCCGACGGCACCTCGTTCAACAAAGAAGGCAGCTGCTCCAGGAGATCTCCGGTACGCAGGTGCGCGAGGTCCTGGGCGATGATCTGCGATGCGGCGCGGAGACGGGCGCGGCGATGGTCGTGCTCCGGCCAGATCAGCGTTTCGAGCCAGAGCATGTCGTCTGAGTCAGTGACGTCCAGCGGGTTCAGGTCGACGCCGGCGCGCCAAGTCACGAGGGGGAGCCGGTCGAGCAGGTTGTCCTTCGGGTCCATGAGGCAGTCGAGTATGACGCCGCTGGGGCCGTCGTCGGGGTGGAGCACGCAGTCGGTCCCGTCGGGCAGCAGGTACCGGTAGCTGTAACGGTCGGGGTAGAGACAGAGGCCGGCTGCGGCGCCGACTTCGATGAGCGCCAGGGGCTGATGGCGGATCCCGGCGAGGGCGGGGAGCAGGACGGCGCATCGCCCGGCCTCGTTGGTCTGAGTTGCATGCGTGAGGGCTACGTGGGCGACGACGTCCCAATGGTCGATGAGCCATGGCCGAAGCTGTGAGTAGGGGCCCAAGGGTGCACCGGCCAATCTGGCGGCTGCGAAGATCAAGTTGGGCTGTCGTTTCCCTGGGGGAAGTGCTGCGATCCGCTCGGCCAAGGTGGGATCGCCCGCAATGCCTGTGGCCCAGTCGTAGTAGATCTTGGAGACTCCACGGGCCTCCACGTGGGCCCAGCGTGCATAACCGTCCATCACGGTGGTCGACATAACGGCACTGTACTCGCCCCAAGTTCCTCGGTCACCACCGCAGGAGATCTCGACCCGGTGGCGGGCGCTGAGCTTCCAGGTCTGGTCGATCGCAGTCCGAGCCTGGCGGGAGTCGAGGGGAAGGCCGAAGTCCGGCCACGGCACCCAGGCGTAAGGCCATCTGGGGTGGGGGCGGCGCCAGAGGGCATAGAGCCCCCAGTTGGGATCCCGCTGGATAGATGCGGACCACCGGCGTCCGCGGATCAAACGTCCGCGGGGCAGAGGAGGACTCCTGGTTCGAAGGGGTCCCATGTGGCCATGGCCCCATCTTGGGTCCTTCACCACCGTGGGAGGAAGTGGAACGCGGTCGTGATGCCGGCGATCTACGGCCGGCACGAGTCGGCTAGGTCGATTTGCATCTGTCAAGGGCTGAGGCGCCGGATCGCGGATGAAACATATTCGCGCGTTTCCGAAATCTTCGCTGCATCTCGACAGCCGACGACGCCGCGACCGCCGCCACCGCCCAGGAGGCCCCCCGTGCTTGAGATCCACGACGTCCGCAAGACGTTCTTCCCGAACACCGTCAACGAGCGCCGGGCCCTGCAGGGGATCGACCTGCACCTGGCCGAGGGCGACTTCGTCACCGTGATCGGCTCCAACGGCGCCGGCAAGTCCACGATCCTCAACACGATCGCGGGCAAGCTCACGCCGGACTCGGGCTCCGTCGGAGTGGCGGGCAGGGACGTGACCCGCATGGCGGACCACCGCCGCGCCCGCTGGATCGGCCGGGTCTTCCAGGACCCCACCGCGGGCACGGCACCCAACCTCACCATCGAGGAGAACATGGCGCTGGCCCTGCGGCGCGGCCACGCCCGCGGCCTGAGCCGAGGCGTCTCCGGGGGTCGCCGGGAGGTGTTCCGGCAGGAGCTCGTGAAGCTGGAGCTGGGGCTGGAGGACCGGCTCACCGCCAAGGTGGGCCTGCTCTCCGGCGGCCAGCGTCAGGCGCTCAGCCTGCTGATGGCCACGTTCTCCGGGCCGAAGATCCTCCTGCTGGACGAGCACACCGCGGCCCTGGACCCGTCGCGCGCCGAGCTCGTGACGCGGCTGACCGAGCAGGTGGTGGCCGAGCACGCCCTCACCACGCTCATGGTCACGCACAACATGTCCCAGGCCCTCGAGGTGGGCAACCGGCTGATCATGATGCATGACGGTCGGGTCATCCTCGAGCTGGACGCCGAGCAGAAGGCGCGCGCGACCCCCGCTGACCTGCTCGCCGAGTTCGGGAAGATCAAGGGCGCCGTGGTGGACGACAAGACCATGCTGTCCTGACCGCCGGCCCCTCGCGCGACGCGTCAGGCATTCAGTCGGGCCCGGTCGAGCGGTAGCGTCGGCGGCGTGAGCACCTCGAAGCCGAAGACCACCCAGTCCAGCAGCGCCGGACGCCGCGTCCCCGCCGCGCAGGCCCCCGGGCCCGCCGCCCCGGAGTCGGCCCTCGAAGCGGGAGGCCGGACCGCGGCCTCGGACGTCCGCCGCAGCACCCTGACGGGCCGGATCCCGGTCTCGGCCGTGGAGCCCGTGATCGAGGAGGGCCGGTTCCCGGCCAAGGCGGTCGTGGGCGAGGACATCCCGGTCCGCGCCACGGTGTACCGCGAGGGGCACGACGCCGTCCGCGCCACGGTCCGCCTGCTCGGCCCGGACGGGGAGGAGGTGCAGCGCGTCCACATGCGCCCGGGCCGGCCCGGCCTGGACGAGTTCGTGGCCACGCTGCGTCCGGCCGAGGTCGGCGTCCACCGGTTCACGGTGGAGGGCTGGCACGACCCGGTGGGCACGTGGCTGCACGCCGCCTCCGTGAAGCTGGCCGCGGGGGTGGACGTCGAGCTCATGCTGGACGAGGGCGCCGCCCTGTTCGGGCGTGCGGCGGAGGACCCGGAGCGCTCCGCCGAGGACCGCGCCGTGTTCGCCGACGTCGTCCGCGGGCTCTCGGACGCCCGGGCCACCCCGGCCCGGCGCCTCGCGGCGGCCGAGTCCGCCGACGTCGCGGCGGTTCTGCACGCCCGCCCGATCCGCGAGCACGTGACCGGCTCCGAGCTGTACCCGCTGGACGTGCAGCGCGAGCTGGCCGGCCGGGGCGCGTGGTACGAGTTCTTCCCCCGCTCCGAGGGCGCCGGCCACGACGAGGCCACGGGCACGTGGCGCTCGGGCACCTTCCGCACTGCGGCCGAGCGCCTGCCCGCCGTGGCGGAGATGGGCTTCCAGGTGGTCTACCTGCCGCCCATCCACCCGATCGGCGCGACCCACCGCAAGGGGCCGAACAACACCCTCACCGCCGGTCCGCAGGACCCGGGCTCCCCGTGGGCGATCGGCGGCGAGGCCGGCGGCCACGACGCGATCCACCCGGACCTGGGCACGTTCGAGGACTTCGCGGCCTTCGAGGCGCGCACCCGCGAGCTCGGCATGGAGCTCGCCCTGGACCTCGCCCTGCAGTGCTCCCCGGACCACCCGTGGGTGGCGGAGCACCCGGAGTGGTTCACCACCCGCGTGGACGGCTCCATCGCGTACGCGGAGAACCCGCCCAAGAAGTACCAGGACATCTACCCGCTGAACTTCGACAACGACGCCGACGGCCTGGCCCACGCGGTCCTCGACGTCGTCCTGGGCTGGGTGGAGCGGGGCGTCCACATCTTCCGCGTGGACAACCCCCACACCAAGCCCCTGTGGTTCTGGGAGTGGCTCATCCGCGAGGTCCGCGCCGTGGAGCCGCGCGTCGTGTTCCTGGCCGAGGCGTTCACCCGGCCGGCCATGATGCACGGCCTCGGCCGCGTGGGCTTCCAGCAGTCCTACGGCTACTTCACGTGGCGGAACACGCGCGAGGAGCTCGAGGAGTACCTCACCGAGATCACCGCGGAGACGGCGGGGTTCTACCGGCCGAACTTCTTCGTGAACACCCCGGACATCCTCACGGAGTACCTGCAGCACGGCGGCCCGGGCGCCTTCCGCGCCCGCGCCGTGATCGCGGCCACCTCCAACCCGCTCTACGGGGTGTACGCCGGCTTCGAGCTGTTCGAGCACGTGGCCCGCCCCGGCGCGGAGGAGTACATCGACAGCGAGAAGTACGAGTACCGTCCCCGCGACTGGGCCGGCGCCGAGGCCGCGGGCGAGTCCCTCGCCCCGTACCTGACCCGGCTCAACGCGATCCGCGCGGCGCATCCGGCGCTGCGGGACCTGCAGAACCTCACGCTGCACGGCTCCACGCATCCGGAGCTGCTCGTCTACTCCAAGACCCGCTCCGCGCCCCCCGAGGGCCAGCACGCCGCGGCCGAGGCCGTCGAGGACGCCGGGCCGGCCGAGGACACGGTGCTCGTCGTCGTCGCGTGCGACCCCCACCACGTGGCCGAGGCGACCCTGCACCTCGACACGGCCGCCCTGCGCGTGCGTCCCGAGGACCAGGACGAGGAGGGTCGGTTCGAGGTCGAGGACCTCCTCACCGGGCAGCGCTGGCGCTGGGACGAGCACCCGTACGTCCGGCTCGACCCGGCGGTCGAGCCCGCCCACGTCCTCCGCGTCGTCCGCCGCGGCTGAGCGACCATCAGGAGACCCATGACCACCCCCACCGCCACCCCCGCCCCGCTGTCCGTCGACGAGCACCTGCTCGCCGCCGTCGCCGAGGGCCGACACCACGATCCGCACGCCGTGCTCGGTGCGCACCCCCATCCCGACGGCGCCGCCGTCACCTACCGCGCGCTGCGCCCGTTCGCCCGAACGGTCGCGGTGGTGCGGGACGGGGACGGTGAGAGGATCGAGCTCGCCCACGAGCGAGACGGCGTGTTCGCCGGTGCGGGCCCGCTGCCGCGCCGGGCCGGGGTGGCCGCGGGCGACTACCGGCTGGAGGTCACGTACCCGGGGGAGACGGGCGAGGACGTCGTCGAGGTCCACGACGACCCCTACCGGCACCTGCCCACCCTGGGCGAGCTGGACCTGCACCTGATCGGGGAGGGCCGGCACGAACGGCTGTGGGAGGTGCTCGGCGCGCGGGTGCGCCGGGACGGGTCGGGCGGACGGCTGGGCACGTCCTTCGCGGTGTGGGCGCCCAACGCCCGGGCCGTGCGCGTGGTGGGCGACTTCAACGGCTGGACCGGACGGACGCACGCCATGCGCTCCCTCGGCGGCTCCGGCGTGTGGGAGCTGCTGGTGCCGGGCGTGGAGCACGGCGCCCGCTACAAGTACGAGATCCTCGGCGCGGACGGCGCGTGGCAGCAGAAGGCGGACCCGCTGGCCCGGTGGACCGAGGCCCCGCCGGCCACGGCCTCCCGCGTGCTGGAGTCGGACTTCGCGTTCACGGACGAGGAGTGGATGGAGCGCCGGCGCACCACGGACCCGCACGAGCGTCCGCTGAGCATCTACGAGGTGCACCTGGGCTCCTGGCGGCCGGGGCTGTCCTACATCGAGCTGGCCGAGGAGCTGGTGGAGTACGTGACCTGGCAGGGCTTCACGCATGTGGAGTTCCTGCCGGTGGCCGAACACCCCTTCGGGGGGTCCTGGGGCTATCAGGTCACGGGCTACTACGCGCCGACGTCCCGCTTCGGGACCCCGGACGAGTTCAAGCACCTGGTGGACGCGCTGCACGCGGCGGGGATCGGGGTGCTCGTGGACTGGGTGCCGGCGCACTTCCCCAAGGACGCCTGGGCCCTGGGCCGCTTCGACGGCACGCCGCTGTACGAGCACGCGGACCCGCAGCGCGGCGAGCATCCGGACTGGGGCACGTACGTGTTCGACTTCGGGCGCACGCAGGTGCGCAACTTCCTGGTGGCGAACGCCCTGTACTGGCTGGACGAGTTCCACGTGGACGGGCTGCGCGTGGACGCCGTCGCCTCGATGCTCTACCGGGACTACTCGCGCGCGGACGGGCAGTGGACCCCCAACGTGCACGGCGGCAACCACGACCTGGAGGCGATCGACTTCCTCCGAGAGGCGAACTCCACCGTGTACCGCGTGCACCCGGGAGTGCTCATGATCGCGGAGGAGTCCACCGCGTTCTCGGGCGTGAGCGCGCCGGTCGACGCCGGAGGCCTGGGCTTCGGCAAGAAGTGGAACATGGGCTGGATGCACGACACGCTGGCCTACCTCTCCGAGGACCCGGTGAACCGCCGGTGGCACCACGACCAGTGGACGTTCTCCCTGGTCTACGCGTACTCGGAGAACTACGTCCTGCCGCTCTCCCATGACGAGGTGGTGCACGGGAAGGGCTCGCTGCTGGGGAAGATCCCGGGAGACCATCGGCAGAAGCTGGCCACGCTCCGCGCCTACTACGCGTACATGTGGGCGCACCCGGGCAAGCAGCTGCTCTTCATGGGCGGCGAGTACGGGCAGCCCACCGAGTGGTCGGAGGAGCGGGGCCTGGACTGGGCGGCGTCCTGGGACGACGCGCACCGCGGGGTGCAGCTGACGGTGCGCGAGCTCAATGCGCTGTACCGGGCCAAGCCGGCCCTGTGGTCCGCGGACCACAGCCCGGAGGGCTTCGCCTGGGTGGACGGCGGCGACGCCGACGGCAACACCCTCGTGTTCCTCCGCCGTCCTGCGGACGGGCAGGGTGGTGCGCCCCTGCTGAACATCACCAACCTCTCCGGCGCGATGCGCCACGGACTGCGGGTGGGGGTGCCGAGCGCGGGGGAGTGGACGGTCGTGCTGGACACGGACAGCACGGACTTCCACGGCGACGGCCGACGGGAGCAGGCAGGCCAGCCGGAGGTGCTGCGAGCGGAGACCGGCCAGTGGCAGGGCCAGCCCGCGTACCTCACCGTGGACGTGCCGGCCCTCGCCACCCTGTGGCTGGAGCCGCACGCCGGCTGACCGCGGGGCAGACTCCCCTCCGTGATCGATGTCCCGGAGGGGAGTTCTGGCTCCAGAGGGGTGCGGGAGGGGCAGGGGAGCGCACGACGTCGTCATGCGGCCGCGTGATCATGCGGAAACGAGGTCACCGCGGTAGGGGTGGGTTCTTGAGGCACCCCCGATTTGGTGTGGGGGTCGGATGGTGTGTAGAGTTCTTTCTCGTGCTGAGGCGCGGTCCGGTGAGACGGGCGGCGCGGTGAGCAGCCCGAACACCGGGGAATCTGGCGCTTGATCGCAGTTCTTCTGGCAGGGTTCACCACGGCATCCGGTTCCTTCCTTTGGGATGGGAGCGGTATTCCTGAAGAGATGATCTGGTTGACTGACTGGGATCGTGTGGTACGGTCTGATGGCCCACCGATGTGAACAGCTGGTGTCGACTGCGGAAACGGAGTTGACACGGATCGTGAACGTGGTAAGGTTGTGAAGCCTTCCGATGACGGATCACGGTTCGAGATCGATCCTGGTGACGGGGTTGACAGTCTGAATC
>NZ_JAKNUW010000033.1 GCF_023155805.1 Micrococcus lacusdianchii
AGTTCACGATGGCCACGGGCACGAAGGTGTTCTTCGCTGACCCCCACTCGCCGTGGCAGCGGCCGACGAACGAGAACACGAACGGGGTGCTGCGGCAGTACTTCCCCAAGGGCACGGACCTGTCGAGATGGTCGGCCGAGGACCTCGCAGCAGTCGCGTACACGCTGAACAGCAGGCCCAGGAAGGTCCTGGACTGGAAGACTCCCGCGGAGGTCTTCGCCGAGCAGCTACGCTCGCTCTCAACGCACGGTGTTGCAACGACCGGTTGAACCCGCCGTCTACTGCTCGAAGGACTACGCCAAGCTCTGTCGCAAGCTCGGCGTCACCCAGTCCATGGGCGCCGTCGGGTCCAGCGCGGACAACGCGTTGGCCGAGTCGTTCAACGCCACCATGAAGCGCGAGGTTCTCCAAGACGCCGCCTGCTGGAGCAACGAACTGGTCTGCCGCCGGCAGGTCTTCAGGTGGCTCGTCCGCTACAACACCAAGCGACGCCATTCGTGGTGCCGCTACGTCCCGCCGGTCCTCTACGAGACCGGCAACACCGCTACGCTGCCGACGGCTGCGTAATCACACCCCGTGTCCAAGATCCGGGGGTAGGGCCCTTGCGCGGTGCCGTCTACTACACCGACGGTCAGCTCGAGGACGACGCCCGCCTCGTGATCGCGCTGGCCCGCACCGCCGCGGCGCACGGCGCGGACGTCCTCACCCGGTGCGCCGCGACCGACCTGCGTGAGGACCGACTCACCCTCACGGACGAGACGACGGGCGAGAGCGTCGAGGCTCGGGGCACGGTCGTCTCGGCGACCGGCGTGTGGGCCGGTGAACACGACCCGTCGTTGCGGATCTCGCCGAGCCGCGGATCCCACCTGGTCGTGCGGGCCGAGGCGCTCGGGTGTCCCAGCGCCGTGTTCACCGCGCCGGTGCCGGGTCACTTCGGCCGGTTCGTGTTCGCTCTGCCACAGAGCGACGGCCTCGTGCTCGTCGGCCTCACCGACGACGCCGCTCCCGGGGTCGACGGCATCGCTCCGCCGGTGCCGGAATCCGACGAGGACTTCCTCCTCGCCACGATCAACCGCGCGCTGGAGCGCCCCCTGACCAGGCAGGACGTGGTGGGCCGGTTCGCCGGGCTGCGGCCGTTGGTGCTGCCGACTCCGTCGGGCGGGTCGACGGGAGGGACGAAGAGGCGGATCGGGAGGCACGGGTTCGGGGAGAGGCGCGAGCACGGCGCGTCGGGGGATCTGTCGGAGGGCGCGGAGCGCGCACTCGTCGAGGCGGGCGCGACCGCCGACGTGTCCCGACGGCACCTGCTCATCGACGAACCTGGCCGGCCCCTGACGATCGCCGGGGGCAAGCTCACGACCTATCGCACGATGGCCGAGGACGCCGTGGACGCCGCCTGCCGTCGTCTCGGGACGGACCGGGAGTGCCGGACGAGGACGCTCCCGCTCGTGGGCGCGGCGCCGCGGGAGGTGCTGGCCCGTCTCGAGGAACCGACCCGTCTCGTGCGCCGTTACGGCACCGAGGCCGGTCGTGTGGCGGAGTTGGGCCGTCGGTACCCCCGGTTCGCGGGCCCCGTCGCCGAGGGCGTCGCCTACACCGGTGCGGAGATGCTCTTCGGCGTGCTGGCGGAGGGCGCCCTCACGGTGGAGGACCTCGTCGAACGCCGCACCCGCACCTCCTTCGTCGAGTCCGCCGTCCCCGCCGCGCGCGAGGTCGCCGCCCAGGTCCTGGAACTCGCGACCACCTGACCCCCGCCCCCCGGATGACGTCATCGGGAAAGGGGGAGAGGAGGAAGGGGCAGGGGGGCCATCGACACGGCTGAGCGCGTCGAGCGCGTGCTCGCCCTCGTGAGGTCCGAGGGCGCGGACGGCCCCAGAGCCACGGCGTTCCGACTCGAGAGGCCCCCTCCCGGGTTGGGAGAGGGCCTCTCGTTCATCGCCGATGCGGACGACCGGGCGAGCGCCGGTCTCGATCCGCCGGCCTGGTCAGCTCTCCCAGCCCGCGTCGGCGATCCAGCGCAGGGCGGAGAGGGAGGGCATGAACATGTACTCCCCGCCGCGGAGGCGGTTGAACGTCGTCACGCCGTCGACCCGCTTGCGCACGGGGCGGTCGGGGATGGTGAACCGGCCGGGCTCCTCATGCAGGCCGACGACCGGGTCACGCTCGGTGCCGAGGTCGATGAAGTTGCCGCGGTTGATCCACTCCTGCTGGAGGAACTCCACCGTGTCGAAGGCGCGGGCGCTGATGAAGATGAAGAACAGACCGCGGTCGTCGTCCTTGTCGTCGGCGGCCGTGAGGTCGGGGTCCCACTCCGGGCCGAACGTCGAGGAGCGGCGGATGATCCGGTGGATGTTCTCGTCGGTGAGGATCGTCATCTCGCTGCCGCGGGGGTTCATCCGTCGGGCGTGCGCGGCGTGGGGGCACATGAGGCCCGCCCGGTCCTCGGAGTAGTCGAAGTCGTCGTTGCGCTGGTCGTCCATGCCCAGCTCGACGTCGTCCTTCTCGGGGGCCAGGACGAGCGGCGCGCCCGAGCGCCACCGGCCGACGAGCTTCGCGCCGAGGGCGTCGCGGGACTCCTGCGTGTCCTCCTCCGCGTGCTCGCGGAGGAAGTCGTTCCAGGCGCCGACACGGCTGTCGTACTTGCGGAGCACGACGAACGAGCCGTTACGACCCAGCACGTCCGGCGAGGGCATGGCGACGGGCGAACCCGTCTCGCTGTCCTCCCCGAGGATGAACTCGCCCGCCGCGATGGCCCGCTCCTGCCCCGGGAGGGCGTCGACGCCGGCGCCCGCGACGAGCGGCTGGCTGAGCGAGTCGTGGTAGCCGAACGGGTTGGCCGCATCCGGCGCCCCGAACGCGTGCGTGCCGAGCAGGGTGACCCCGTCGATCTCCTCCAGGTACCCCAGAGCCTTCTCCACGGCGTCCGCCAGGGACTCCTCCGAGTCGGCGTAGATCGTCACCGCGACGTGCAGGGAGTCGTCCTTGTAGAACTCCTCCCACGTCTCCGGGGCGTTCTCGCCCGTGTCCATGAGCTGGCCCGCGCGGGCCGCCATGCCCTGCCGGAACGGCAGCGGGAAACTCGCGAGGGACTCCTCCGGCAGGCCCATCGCCTTGAGGCCGGCGTGGCTGATCGCCACCCCCGTCCACGCGTGCATGTCCGCGGTCCAGTCCTGCGCCGAGGGGACGTACTCGACGAGCCGCCCCAGCAGGGCACGACCCCCCTCGGGGGTGTCGACCCGCAACCCCGCGTGGATCCCGACGTAGGGCTCGGGCCGCGACCGCAGGATGAGGGACTGGATGTCGTCGAGCTGCAGCGTGACGCTCTCCCGACGGAACCGCTTGCGCAGCTCCCTGAGGTGCTTGAACGGCATCAGTAGTCCACCCCCTGCGGCGTCGCCACCGCGTCCGACAGCGCCGACAGGGCCTCCCGGGTCGTCGCGTCCATCGCGGTGTTCGCCGCCATCGCGTCGAAGAACGTGTCCAGGGCCTGCTCCATGCGCTGGTACCGGCGCACGTCCACGACCGTCACCTGCGGGTTCGCGACGAACCACGCGGCGGCGTCGATCTGGTGGTCGGCGATGAAGTCCTTGACCTTCGGGGAGTCGATCCCCGGCCAGCCCTCGACGTTGGCGAACAACAGGTCCATGAGCTCGGGGATCTTCGTCGCGAAGTCGTCGATGTAGGTGTCCCAGTCGCCGTCGTAGGCCGTGGCGAACAGCACACGCGTGTCGTCGTCGAGGAACACGAACCGCATGTTGTGCAGCGTCGAGACGCGCTTGGCGCCGTCGAAGTCGCCGCCGGTGAGGCCGAAGATGCGGCGCAGCCGGTCGGCGCCGCCGGGCCTGAGGTCGGCGATGGCGGTCAGCTCGGACACGTTGCCGGAGCGGGCACCGGCCCGGCCGGCCGACTCGTACGTGCCCTCGTGGAGCGGGTTCTTGTCGGTGAGCAGGGATTTGATCGCGATCTGGGAGATCGTCGGCGCGTCGGCCGCGACCTCCTTGACCACGCGGCGGAACTCCTCCATGCGGCTCTCCTCCGAGAGGCGCGGGTCGATGCGGGTCTGTTTGGACGTCAGCTTCTCGTTCATGGGGTCCTCCAAGGGGGTGAGGGGTCAGGCGGTGAGGTCGGCGAGGGAGTCCGGCTCCCGGCGGGCCACGGCGTTGAGGTCGTGCCGCTGCCGCGAGGACGACTCGTAGGCGAGCTTGCGGACGCGCATGATCGAGCCGAGCGGCCGGTGCGCCTCGACGCCGTTCCACGGGTTGAACGCGAGCCGGTCGTCACCGGCGACGCGACGTTCGGGGGTGAACACGTCCTGCCGGTCGAACCGGACGGTCGCGACGGTGCGGAACGGGGAACGGTCCTCGCGCCACAGCACCGCGGCGTCCTCGACCGGCATCTCCTCGAGGTCGGTGCACAGCTGCACCCGCAGCTCGTACGTCGCGCCCTTGGTCATGAAGTGGCGGACGACCGCGGTACGCATCGCGTCGAAGTCGTCGCCGACGTCGACGCCGGTGAGCTCGGCGACCTCCCCGGTCGGCGCGAGGGACATCTTGGCGACGTGGTCGCCGTAACGGATCGCGGCCTGGGTGTAGAAGGTCTCACCGAGTATGTGGGAGTAGTCGTTCGCGAGGCCCTGGACGGTCGCGCCGGGGGTGCGACCGAGTTTCTCGGTGATCGAGGCGATGCCCCGGGCGGCGGCGGAGACCGCCTTCTGCGCGGCGGCCGGGTTGCTCGCGTTCTTCTCGAGGATGTCGAGCATGTCCTCGTACTTGGTCACGGTGCCGAACGCGAGCGTCGGGAAGTTCACCATGAGGAAGTCCTGGTTGGCGCCACCGAGGTCGGGGGACAGGCGCTCGCCCTCCACGCCGATGATCTTGAGCGCGAAACCCCGCGGGGCAGGGATCTCGTCGGAGTGGATGTCGCCGGGTGCCGACGAGAGGCGGGCGACGACCTCGTGGGTGCCGGGGGTGGCGAAGATGCCCTGCGCGAGCTCGTGCGGCAGGTCGTCGTGGACGGTGAGTTGCCCGGTGATGATCGCGTGGCTCTTGGCGTGCGCGTCGCGGTGGGCGTGGCGGTGACGGTCGGCGTTCTCCGCCTGGGTGGCGGCCATTCGTTCGACGATTCGCTGGGAGATCTCGGCCTCGTTCTCGACGGGGACCTCGACGTCATCGTGGTAGCGGATGGGGTTCATCGGTATGCCTCCTCGACATCGTGACAACAATATCGTACTGGACTCAATTTGGCTCTTCGACTTTGAGCGTGGTGCTGGGTGTTCACGCCGCGATCGGTCGGGGCGCATAGCCAATGATGCGGCATCTGTAGTTTCGGTGGTTGCGGTACCCGCGCCCGACCCTCTTGATCGTCTTGGCGGTCAGGTTCGCCGCCTCGGTGCGAGCGTTCGTGACCCTGGTTCGGCAGAAGGTGAGCAGCTCACGACGCCAGGCGCGCAGCGTGCGGAACAGCGCGGCCGGCTCGGGCAGGCGGGTGGCTCGCACGGCACGCTCGAGGCCGGCCCAGTGCCGCTGGAACGAAGACGTGTCGGTGGCGGTGAGGACCTGGCGGACGTGTTCCTTGATGCCCCACGCCACAGCCAGCTCGACGTCCTCGGCCAGGATCTCCTGCAGCTTGGTGCGCTGGCGGACGGTGAGCCGGTCGCCGGCGCAGGTGAGCAGCTTGCGGTACTTCCACGGGGTGTCGGTAGCGCGGCCGCGGCGCTCGTGCAGCTCCCACACCCGGCGCCTCCTCACCTTGGTGATCATCTCGTTGGCCAGGCGCACGACGTGCCAGTGGTCCACGCTGACCTTCGCCCGCGGTAGTGCCTTGCGGATCGCGGCGCGGAACTCACTGGACATGTCCAGGGCGACGACCTGCACGCGTCGGCGCCACCACCGCGGCCGCGCTGCGAGCCAGGAGGTGACGACCTTGCCGCGGCGCCCGTCGACGACGTCCAGGATCGCGCCGTCGTCGAGGTCGGTGAACACGATGGACCACGGCTCGACCCGCTTCACCGCGTGGGTGTCCGGGTCGCGCAGGTAGCGCACGGTGCGGAACCGGTGCTCATCGATCCCCAGGTGCCGCACGTGCCGGCGGTCCACGCCGGTGTCCAGGTCCAGGGTGGTGGTGAGCATCCGCATCACCGTGGGCCAGGACAGGTGCGCCTCGTGCGCGACCCGGGACACCGCCCGCGGCTCGGCCCGGCAGGCGGATATCACCTGCTCGGTCAGCCGGGTCGTGACCCTCGCCCGCGCGGGCAGCTGCTCGGTCTCCTCGGTGAACGACCGCCGCGGGCACAACGACTCACGGCAGGCGTAGCGGCGCTTGCGCACGAGCACGTCGAGCCGCTCACCCCCGCACGGCACGTCCTTCACGCGCTGGGTAGGTCTTGCCTGGATCCGCGAGGACAGCACCCCGCAGGAGGGGCAGGCGCCCTCGCTCGTGGTCGTCTCGATCAGCACCTGCCGCGGTTGCTCAACGTCGACGCCAGGGGTGGCCGAGACGACTCGGTAACCGGACAGGTTGAACAGGATCGACGCCGCATCGACGTTGAACGTAGGCTTGTGCACGCTCGCGGTCCTCGCTCATGAGATGTCTAGACAACACCCATGCTGGCGTAGGGCCGCGAGCCCTACGTCAGGGCCCCACCACGCTCAAAGTCGAAGAGCCACAATGCGCGGACTGCACAAAAATGCCCTACAGTCGAGACGTCGGCGGTTCACCATTACCCCTACCCGTGAAGCTTATTAGCAGGGGTCCGCCCCTCCCCTTGGGTCACTCAAGGCAACGTCGTTGCTCCGCGAGCGAGGGAGGTGTACAGGGTCTGTCGGCTGACCCCGAACGTGCGCGCCACCTCGGCCTTCGGGATCCCCATCTGAATCATCACGCGCGCCTGCTCCACATCCGTGTCCGAGAGCTTCGGTGCCTGCACGTACTTGCCGCGGGCCTTGGCCAGGGCGATGCCTTCGGCCTGGCGCTCCTTGATCCTTCGACGCTCGAACTCAGCGAACGCCGCCAGGATGCCCAGCATGAGCCCGTCCACCGGGGAGGTGCCGGACTTGTCCACGGTGATCCGCTCGGACACGAACTGCACCGCACACCCCTTGTCCGTGAGCTCATCCACGATCGCGTACAGGTCCCGGGTGTCCCTCCCGAGCCGGTCCATCGAGGCGACCTTCACCAGGTCCCCCTCCCGCACGTACCGCATCAGCTCCGCCAACCCGGCGCGCTTGGCGCGGGAGCTGCCGGAGATCTTGTCCTGAAAGATGCGGTCACACTCCCCCACCGCCTCAAGTTGGCGGTCCAGGTTCTGCTCGGCCGAGCTCACCCGCACGTACCCCACCGTCTGTCCAACCACGTTTTAGACCCTCCGTCAGATATGTCTAACGGGTCCAAAATAGACCCACTCTGACGTGATCCTCTCGTGGCGGCGGGGGGTGTGTAAAGGGGTATACCCGACTGGACGGTTTCTCAGGCACACCCTAGGTGCGGGATCTGTCAGTCGTTTTCTTGGGCAGCCGTCGCGGCGGCGATCTTCTTGGCAGCTTCCTCCAACGAAAGAGCGTCCCCCGTGGTTAGGCCAGACCGGGCACCGAGCAGAGGGCTCACCTCGCGAAGGGCGTCGAAGTCCGTCCCGTGCGCCAGCGGGATCACTCGGTCCGTGGCCAGCAATGCCGCCAGCTCCTTGCTCGCGATGCCCGTAGCCCTGTCCAGAGTGGTCAGCATTGACGGGGTCACCAACACAATCCCGACTCGAGAACTCCGAAGACCCTTATCGATTTCCGTGAGCAGCGACTTACCGAGGCCCACGTCGTACTCGCTAAACCACACCGTCGCGCCATAGGTCCGGAGCAGATCGTGCAGCTCTAGGGCAGCTTCCTGCCGATCGTCCCAGGCGTGGCAGAGGAAGATGTCACGGCGATCCGGGTAGCTCCGTGCGATCTGCTCTGCCTGGCGCGCCACAGGCGCAAACGTCCGCTCCTCGCTTGGCATGTACACGACCGAGGCACCACTGCGTGTGCGCCGTGAAGTCGTCGCCCCCCTGCCGGAAGAGCCTCCCCCGCTGTTCGATGTGCCCCCATCACTGGGCCGCGCTGCCGGGGGTGAGTAGTAGGAGGGCGTGCTGTAGTACGACCGGCCTCCACGGCATGCGGGGCAGTTCGCCGCTCCACTCGCGGTGCGGTGACCTTCAACGGGGGCTGTGCACTGTGCCATGGCTCAAGAGTAAGACGCGGCAGGGACAAGATAAGGGGTCCCACCAGTGCGGCTTTGGCGCAGAGGTCCGGGGGTATCGGAAGATCCCAGCCTAGGTGTTGTGGGTCATGAGGTTCTTGGCACGAGGGCCCGACTGAGATGAGACGAGCGGGCCCCGCCCGGCAGGATGGAAGTTCCTCAACAACCCATCCGCTGGAAAGAGCCCGCTCATCACCCACGCTAACGCACCCCTGACCCCCACCGGCCGACTCAGGATGGTCCACCGCCACCTGCACGACGGCATCCCGCAGGCACACGTGGCCGCCGAGTTCCGGGTGAGCCGGCCCACGGTGGCCACCTGGGTCGCCCGCTACCGCGCCGAGGGCGAGGCAGGACTGCAAGACCGCTCCTGCCGGCCGCGCCGTTCACCTGCCCAGCTCGACCCCGAGGTGGTGGCTCAGATCCAGACCCTGCGTCGCAGGGAGAAGTGGTCAGCCCGCCGCATCCATCACCACCTGGTCTCTGAAGGCCACCGGGTGTGCCTCCGAACGGTGGGCAGGTGGCTGCACCGGCTGGGCATCTCCCGGTTGCCAGACCTCGCGCCCACGGGTGAGGACCTGCGCCAGCAGCCGGCCCAGAGGATCACCGCCCGCGGCCCGGGGCACATGGTGCACCTGGATGTGAAGAAGATCGGGAAGATCCCAGACGGGGGCGGCTGGCGCACCCACGGACGTGACAGTGAAGCAGGCCGTGCTTCCAAGCGTGGTGCAGGCCGGCGGGTCGGGTACACCTACCTGCACTCGGCGATCGACGGGTTCACCCGCCTGGCCTACACCGAGGCGTTGGAGGACGAGAAGGCGGTGACCACGGTCGGGTTCTTCTGCCGGGCGCGGGCGTTCTTCGCCGCCCACGGGATCCGGATCGACAGGGTGATCACGGACAACGGGAACAACTACCGGGCCGCGGACTTCACCGGGAAGGTGGTCTCGCTCGGGGGCCGGCACCACCGGATCCGCCCCTACACCCCGCGTCACAACGGGAAGGTCGAACGCTACAACCGGCTGATGGTCGACGAGGTCCTCTACGCCCGCCCGTACTCCTCAGAGCAAGCTCGGCGTGAGGCGTTGGCGGTGTGGGTGAACCACTACAACTACCATCGGCCTCATACCTCCTGCGGGAACATCCCGCCGGCCTCACTGGCACCGGCCCGAGTCAACAACGTCATGCCCTCTTACAGCTAGACTCCTTCCACATGACGTATCCAGACCGGATATGCGTTAGGTGAAGGGTGGGTCAAATGGTCGATTATGGATCGGACTACGATTTCGCAGAAGTTCAGTCGGAGGCCCTGGATAAGGTCGAGTCAGCGCTATGGGAGTTCGGAGCGGACAAGGCGGCTGGACTGGATCGGACGGACAGGGCGACTCAGAAGGCAGCGTCGGATGTCATCCATCGCATTGCGCTGGGGATGGGAGAGGACGAGATTCTCGCCGTACTTCATTCGTCCAACGCTGCTGCACTCCGTCAGTCCGACGATGCTTCAGACCTTGATGAGCTAGGTGAAGCGACGGTCAGGGGAAGCCTGATCGTGATCGGCGGGCAGCGAGTCGTGACCGTGGGCTTCGCCGAGAGCGAGGCGTCCAACGTGCAGGCTGCTGAGCGCGACCTCGCGTTCGCAGGCCCTAGCGTCAAGCGGCGCGGTGACGTCCGGGCTGTGGACGTCACCAGCCTTGAGCGCAAGGACGTCCGTGGCATCAAGTACAGCTCGCCAGAGTTCTCTGTGATGTTCGACGACAATACGGCTTTCTACTTCAATCGCGAGACGATGGATCGCCCTCAGGCGCGGATGAAGGCTTTGGCTACCTTCCTGGGGGAGCTGGACGGCGACGAGAGCGCCTGACCCTTGCATGGCGAAACGGCCCCGGCACTCCCATCGCGGGAGGGTCGGGGCCGCTTCGTGTTTCCGGGTGCGGTGTTCTACTGCGAGGGTTGGGCTAGGGCATGTCTGACAATCGTTTTGACCATGCGAGCACAGCATTCAGCACCACAGCGGACCGGTAGACGATCGCGTACTTGTCATACCGGGTCGCCAGGCCCCGCCACTGCTTCAGGTGAGCGTACTGGCGCTCGATGACATTGCGGCCCTTGTAGGCGGCCGCGTCGAGGCTGACGGGGCGCCCGCCGCGGGCACCGCGCCGTCTGCGGTGGCCCTGCTGGTCGGCCGGTTCAGGGATGACCGCTTTGATCCCACGGGCACGTAGGTGGGTGCGGATCGCCCGGGAGGAGTACGCCTTATCGCCCAGCACCGCCGCAGGGCGGGTCCGGGGCCGCCCTACTGGCCGGGTCACGCGCAGCTGCTCCAGAAGAGGAAGCAGCATCGGGGAGTCCCCTGCCTGGCCGGGGGTGATCAGGCTGACCAGCG
>NZ_JAKNUW010000034.1 GCF_023155805.1 Micrococcus lacusdianchii
GTGGGTCATGAGCGGGCTCTTTCCAGCGGATGGGTTGTTGAGGAACTTCCATCCTGCCGGGCGGGGCCCGCTCGTCTCATCTCAGCCCGGGCCTCGTGCCAAGAACCTCATGACCCACAACACCTAGTGACGTTCGAGCGCGACGAAGCGGTCGCCCTATGAGTGCTCGAACACCGGCGGAGAAGTCGCAGATGGCTGATCTCACGCAGAAGGCTGCACGGGACCTGACCGACCAGATCAGGACCGGCATGGAGTCCATCTACCACTTGATCCGTGCCGCTTACACGGGACGGGCGTGGACCGCTCTTGGGTATGGCTCTTGGGACGAGTACGTCACGCGAGAGTTCGGGAGTCTGCACTTGCGTCCGCCTCTGGAGGACCGGCACGACGTCGTCCTGTCTCTACGTGAGGTCGGGATGAGTACTCGCGCGATTGAAGCGCCCTGGGTTTCGTTCCGATCCAACTGAAGGAGAATCGGAACATGCCCAAGAAGTACAGCCCCGAGCTGCGTGAACGCGCCGTGCGGATGGTCCTCGAACGCCAAGCCACCCAGGGAGGGCCTCGCTCACACTCGATCCGGGCCATCGCCCCGCAAGTCGGCGTCGGCGAGGAGACCCTGCGGATGTGGTGCAACCGCCACGGCCACCAGGCAGCACCAGTGCCTGCCGGCGAGAGCATGCAGGAGGAAAACAAGCGCCTCAAGCGTGAGCTCGCCGAGGCCCGGCGAGCGAACGAGATCCTCAAAGCCGCCTCGGCTTTTTTCGCCAGGGAACTCGACCGCCCTACGACGAGATGATCCGGTTCATCGACGAACACCGCGATCAGTTCGGGGTCGAGGCCATCTGCCGCGTGCTCAGCGCGACGGAGTGTGGGTTCATCACCTCTCGCGGCTACCGCGCAGCGAAGAGACGGCCTGCCTCCGAGAGGGCCCTGCGAGACGTCCTGCTCCTGGAGGAGCTCAAGCGGATCCATGCCGAGAACTACAGCGTCTACGGGGTGCGGAAGATGCACCACGCGATGCGCCGCGCTGGGTGGGAGATCGGTCGGGACCAAGTCGCCCGGCTCATGAGGGAAGCCGGCCTCGAGGGGGTTCGGCGTGGCCGCAAGCCCGTCACGACAAAGCCTGCTCGGGAGCCGGATGCCCGCCCTGACTTGGTGGAACGCAAGTTCATCGCCGAGCGCCCGAATCAGCTCTGGGTCGCTGACATCACCTACGTCAGGATCCTGACGGGCTTCTGTTACGTCGCGTTCATCACCGACGTCTGCTCCCGGAAGATCGTGGGGTGGGCCGTCTCTGCGTCCCTCCATACCGCGGGGCTGCCGCTGCTGGCCCTGGAGCACGCCCTGTTGAGCACGGGAGCCAGCCGGGGCCGGCAGGGCCTGATCCACCACTCGGACCGACCCGCCCAGTACGTCAACTTGGCCTACTCCGACGCGCTCATCACCGCCGGGGTGAGCGCCTCGGTCGGCACCGTGGGCGACAGCTTTGACAACGCCCTGGCCGAGAGCGTGAACGGCCTTTACACGGCCGAGCTCATCCATGCCAAGCGGCTCTGGGAGTCCGTCGAGGCGGTCGAGCTGGCCACCATGGGGTGGGTGCACTGGTGGAACACCTCCCGCCTGCATGAGGCCCTGGGCTATCGCACGCCCGCGGAGGTCGAGGCGGCCTACACTCACGACCAGGACTCAGCGCCCGTTGCGTCCTGACCACGGAACGAAACCCAGGGCGCTTCAAGGAGGTTACAGCAGCGATTCGGTGGTGTTCCCGCCGTCCGTGGTGGACAGCACGGTCGAGCCGACGACCAGCAGTGCTTCGGTCTGCCCGTCGTCGGTGATGCCCGTTCCCAGGGCGGTGGCCGTGCCGACCGGGCGGTCGCTGGCGGTCCAGGTGTCGCCGGCGTCGGTGCTGGTCAGCAGGTGTCCTTCGGTGCCGGCGCCCACGGCGGTGGTGTCATCGGCCCAGGCGACCAGGTGCATCAGCTGGGGGGTGTCCAGGGTGGTCCAGGTCGCGCCGTGGTCGGTCGAGCGCAACATGCCGGTTTCGGTGGTGGCCAGCACGGTCCCGGTTTGGGGGGAGATCGCCAGCGATGCCGGGGCGACGGGGATCTCAAGGCTCTGCCAGGTGAGGCCGTCGGTGCTGGCGCGCAGTTGCCCATCGAAGCCGAGGACCCCGTTCGGGCCGGCGGCCAGGGCGTGGAAATCGGATGCGCCGCCGCGGGAGAGCACCGTCCAGCTCTGGCCCCGGTCGGTGGACTCGGCCAGGCCCAGCGGCTCGGGCAGGTCGGTGCGCGGCGCGGGGTGACCCGAGGCCAGGTAGCGGCCCTCGGGAGTCAGGGTGAAACCCATGAAGTCCACGACCGGACCGACCTGGGTCAGCTCCCCGTCCTGGAGCCGGAACAGGCCCTGGTGGGTGGCCAGCAGCACCTCACCGGACTCGGGGTCCCGGGTGAGGGCATGGACGTGGGTGATGGCCGTGCCGGTGCCCTGCGTGCCGGTGCCGGCCGCCGGGGATGTCGCGGGGTTCGGCGCGGCGCAGGCGGTGAGGGTGCCAGCGCCGAGCAGGGTCAGCCCGCCGGCGATCAGGGTTCTGCGGGTCAGGGGGGTCATGGAGCCTTTCCGCCCCGGGCCAAAAGGCGGGGCTTCTACCATTGTCGGCCGGTGACGCGCCAGGATGGGGCGGTTTGCCTTGAAGATTCGATGAAGATTCCCCGCCCCGGCACCGTTCTGAGCCGCCGGGGCGCGAGACAGAGCGAGACTGGACCCATGAACTCTGGCACTGGCACTGGCACTGGGACTGGTCCGGCGGCCGGCCGGGTGTTGGTGGTCGATGACGAGAAGCCGCTGGCGCGCATGGTGGCCACCTACCTGGAGCGGGCCGGCTACGAGGTGGCCCTCACCCACACCGGCCCGGCCGCAGTGCAGGCCGCCCGGGTTCACGAGCCCGACGTGATGGTCCTGGACCTGGGCCTGCCCGGGCTGGACGGGATCGAGGTGTGCCGGCGGGTGCGGGCCTTCTCCGAGTGCTATGTGCTGATGCTCACCGCCCGCGGCGATGAGCACCACCGGTTGGAGGGATTGGCGGTGGGGGCCGATGACTACATCACCAAACCCTTCAGCGTCCGGGAGCTGGTCGCCCGGGTGGGGGCGGTCATGCGCCGGCCGCGCACAACGGTGTCAGCCCCCGAACCGGAACGGGTCTGCGGTGACCTGGTCATCGACCTGGCCGCCCACGAGGCCCGCGTGTCGGGCCAGGTGGTGCAACTAACGCGCACGGAGTTCGACCTGCTGGCCGCCTTGTCGGGGCGCCCGCACCAGGCCTTCTCCCGGCGCCAGCTGATCGATATCGTCTGGGACCCGGCCTGGGTGGGCGATGAACGGCTCGTGGACGTGCACATCAAGAACCTGCGCCGCAAGCTCGACGCGGGCCCGGTCCGCTATATCGACACCGTCCGCGGGGTCGGCTACCGGATGGCGGAGCAATGACCGGCCGGCGGCGCTACCAAGGATTAGCGGCCCGGTTCTTCCTCGCCCAGCTGCTGGTGGTGGGGGCCAGCGTGCTGGCCGCGGTGGTGGTGGCCTCCCTGGCCGGCCCACCACTGTTCCACGAGCACCTGGAACAGGCCGGGGCCGGACACGATGCAGCCCAGGTGCTGCACGTGGAGCAGGCCTACCGGGACGCCAATTTCTGGACCCTGGGCGTGGCCCTGGCCACGGCCTTGATCTGTTGTCTGGCATTGACCTGGCATGTCGCCCGCCGGACCCAGAGTCCGATCAACGCCCTGACCCAGGCGGCCAAGGCCATGGCCGGTGGACGGTACGACACCCGCGTGCCGGCCATGGGCGCCGGCACCGAGGTGGAGGAGCTCGCAGGGTCTTTCAACACCATGGCCGCACGGCTTCAGCGCACCGAGGACACCCGTCGACGGATGCTCTCGGACCTGGCCCACGAACTGCGCACCCCCGTCTCCGTGCTGACCGTCTACCACGAGGCCCTGCAAGACGGGGTGTCCCACTGGGACGAGCCCACCGGTGAGCTGATGGGCGAGCAGCTGGCCCGGTTGACCCGGCTGGTGGAGGACATCAACGACGTCTCCCGCGCCGAGGAGGGCCGGATCGAACTGGACCGCAGCCCCCAAGGGGTCAGCGGGCTGCTGCATGCCGCGACTGAGGCCCACAAGGAGGCCTACGCCACCAAGGGCGTGGCCCTGACCATGGACGCCGATCCGGGCCTGGCCGTGGACGTGGACCGCCAGCGCATGGGCCAGGTCCTGGGCAACCTGCTCACCAACGCCCTGCGCCACACCCCGGCCGGGGGCCGGGTCACCCTCGAGGCCCGACAAAGCCCGTCCGGGGTCACGCTCAGCGTCACCGACACCGGGGAGGGGATCTCTCCCGAGCACCTGCCGCACGTCTGCGAACGCTTCTACCGCGGGGACACCGCCCGCGACCGTGACCACGGCGGCTCCGGGGTCGGCCTGGCCATCTCCCGAGCTCTCATCCAGACCCACGGCGGCACCTTGAGCGCCACCTCCACCACGGCCGGGGCGACGTTCACCATCGACCTGCCCACCAAGCAGCCCCCCGACCAGCCCACCTACCGGCGCACCCGTTTATCCACCGTGAACACCGGCGCTCCACCCCTTGAATGATACCCTCGGGGGGTATATACCAAGAGGAGAGGCGCCGTCCGGCGCCGCCCTCAGACCTGAAGGAGACCGTCATGACCGAATCCGCCCGCACCCCACTGCCGGGGGCCACCAACGGCTGCTCGTGCTGCGCCCCAGCCGCCGACGCCACCGCCCCCGCCGGGCACCAGAGTGCCGACCCAACCGGGACGAGCGCCGGCGACGCGACCTACCAGGTGGAGGGCATGACCTGCGGACACTGCGTGGGCTCCGTCGCCGAGGCCGTGAGCGCCCTGGACGGGGTGGACGATGTCCGGGTCGAACTGGTCGCCGGCGGGGCCTCCCCCGTCACCGTGACCGGGCCCGCCTCCGCGGACTCCGTGCGGACGGCCATCGAAGCGGCCGGCTACCGCGTCCGGATCTAACCGACCCATCCCCTCGAGGTCGGCGCCCCACCGCCGAGCCGGTCGCCGAACAGACCGCCGAGCAGAAGGAACACCATGAGCACCCCGCACCACCACGATCACCCCACCGACCAGACCGCCGAACGCCCAGACCCGAACCCCCACGCCGGCCACGCCAACCACACCGACCATGCCGCCCACCACCCCGCGGACGCGGCCACCCACGGGCAGGCCATGCCCCAGGGCCACGCCCACTCGGCCCTGGACGAGGACCACCAGGTCCACGACCACGGTCAGCATGCCGGGCATTCCACCGCGATGTTCAAGAACCGGTTCTGGGTCTCACTGGTGCTCTCCATCCCGGTGGTGTTCTTCAGCCACATGGTCGGGCAGCTGCTGGGCTACCACGTCCCCGAGTTCCCGGGCTCGGCGTGGATCGCCCCGGTGCTGGGCACCGTGATCTACCTCTATGGCGGCATGCCCTTCCTGAAGGGCGGGCTGACCGAGTTGCGCGCCCGCCAGCCCGGGATGATGCTGCTGATCGCGATGGCCATCACGGTGGCCTTCGTCGCCTCCTGGGTCACGACCCTGGGCATCGGGGACCTGATGCTGGACTTCTGGTGGGAGCTGGCGCTGCTGGTGGTCATCATGCTGCTGGGCCACTGGATGGAGATGCGCGCCCTGGGCGCGGCCTCCTCCGCCTTGGACGCGCTGGCGGCGCTGCTGCCGGAGAAGGCCGAGAAGATCGTGGACGGAGACACCGTGACCGTGCCCGTCGGCGAGCTGGCGGTCGGGGACACCGTGTTAGTGCGCTCCGGGGCCCGCGTGCCGGCCGACGGGACCATCCTCGAGGGTGCCGCGGAGTTCGACGAGGCGATGATCACCGGGGAGTCGAAGCCCGTGCTGCGCCAGGCCGGGGACACGGTGGTCGCTGGGACCGTGGCCACCGACAACACCGTGCGGGTGAAGGTGGCCGCCGTCGGGACCGACACGACCCTGGCCGGGATCCAGCGGATGGTCGCCGACGCCCAGGAATCCTCCTCCCGCGCCCAGGCCTTGGCCGACCGGGCGGCGGCCCTGCTGTTCTGGTTCGCCCTGGTTGCGGCGATCATCACCGCGATCGTGTGGACCGCGATCGGCCAGCCCACCGACGCGGTCACCCGCACCGTGACCGTGCTGGTCATCGCCTGCCCGCACGCCCTGGGCCTGGCCATCCCGCTGGTGATCGCCCTCTCCACGGAGAAGGCCGCCAAGTCCGGGGTCCTGATCAAGGACCGGATGGCCCTGGAGCAGATGCGCACCATCGACGTGGTCCTGTTCGACAAGACCGGCACCCTGACCGAGGGCGCCCACGTCGTCACCGCCGTCACCGCGATGCCCGGCGTGTCCGAGGCAGAACTGCTGGCGGTGGCCGCCGCGGCCGAGGCCGACAGCGAGCACCCGGTGGCCCGGGCCATCGTCACCGCCGCCACCAGTCATGCCGAGGCCGCCCGGTTGGGCCTGCGCGGCACCGGATTCCAGGCCGCCACCGGCCGCGGGGTCACGGCCACCGTGGCCGGGGCCGAGGTCCTCGTCGGCGGGCCGAACATGCTGCGCGAGCTCACCCTGGACACCCCCGAGGCACTGGCCGCCGATGTCCGGGCCTGGACGGATCGGGGGGCCGGGGTGCTGCATGTGGTCCGCGACGGGTCCGTTATCGGCGCGGTCGCCGTGGAGGACAAGGTCCGCCCCGAGTCCCGGGCCGCCGTGGCCGCCCTGCACGCCCGGGGGGTCAAGGTCGCGATGATCACCGGCGATGCCCGCCAGGTCGCCGAGTCCGTCGGGGCGGACCTGGGCATCGACGAGGTCTTCGCCGAGGTCCTTCCCCAGGACAAGGACACCAAGGTCACCGAGTTGCAGTCCCGGGGATTGTCCGTGGCCATGGTGGGCGACGGCGTCAACGACGCCCCGGCACTGGCGCGGGCCGAGGTCGGCATCGCCATCGGCGCCGGCACCGACGTGGCCATGGAGTCCGCCGGCGTTGTGCTGGCCAGCAACGACCCCCGCGCGGTGCTGTCGATGATCGAGCTCTCCCAGGCCAGTTACACTAAGATGATCCAGAACCTGGTGTGGGCCACCGGCTACAACGTGCTCGCCGTGCCGCTGGCCGCCGGCGTGCTCGCCCCGATCGGGTTCGTGCTCTCGCCCGCGGTGGGCGCGATCCTGATGTCCGCCTCCACCATCGTGGTCGCCCTCAACGCCCAACTGCTGCGCCGGATCAACCTGGACCCGGAGCACCTGGCTCCTCTCGAGCGCCCCCGGTCGCAGGCTGCCCTTCAGCCGGCTGCAGTTTCCTGATCTCGCCCCTTGGCGTGAACCCTGATGTGAACCCTCAACCCACCATGAAAGGACCCACCATGAAACGCACCATGACGCTGACCGCCCTGGCTCTGGCCTCCGCCCTGACCTTGACCGCCTGCGGCACCGGCGCCCAGGACGAGAACGCCGGCGCTGAGGCCTCGGCCACCGCGACCAGCTCCGCCCCGGCCGCCACCCCTGCGGCCACGGCCACCGCGACACCGTCCGCCACGGAATCGGCTACTAGCTCGGCCACCGGTTCGGCCGAGGAGGTCTCCGCCGAGCACAATGACGCGGACGTGATGTTCGCTCAGATGATGATCCCGCATCACCAGCAGGCGGTGGAGATGAGCGAGATGCTGCTGGCCAAGGATGAGATCCCGGCCGAGGTGGCCGAGTTCGCCCAGAAGGTCATCGACGCCCAGGGCCCGGAGATCGAGCGCATGAACGCCATGCTCACCGCCTGGGGTGAAGACCCCGTGGACATGGGAGACATGGGCGGTATGGAGGGCATGGACCACGGCGGGATGTCCGGGATGATGTCCGAGGAGGACATGGCCGCCCTGGAGCAGGCCCAGGGCACCGAGGCCGCCCGGTTGTACCTGGAGCAGATGACCGCCCACCACCAGGGCGCCGTGGACATGGCCAAGGACGAGGCCAAGGACGGCCAGAACCCGCAGGCCGTGGCCCTGGCCGAAAAGGTCATCGCCGACCAGGAGGCCGAGATCACCGAGATGGAACAGATGCTTCAGGAGCTGCCCGCGACCTGACCGGCATCGCCGCACCACAATCCCAAGGAGGGCCCGTTCGGTGGACGGGCCGTCCTTGGAGGTGTGGTGCCGTCAGCGGATGATGGGCCGCCCTGGGTGAGGCCAGCCCCTGCTTCGACGGCAGGAGGGCCATCCCTTAGGGCTGGTTCGACGTGAAGCGCCCTGGGTTTCGTTCCGAGGTCAGGACGCAACGGGCGCTGAATCCTGATCGTGAGTGTAAGCCGCCTCAACCTCCACGGGAGTGTGATAGCCAAGGGCCTCATGCAGGCGGGCGGTGTTCCACCAGTGCACCCACCCCATGGTGGCCAGCTCCACCGTCTCGGTCGACTCCCACACCCGCTTGGAGTGGATGAGCTCGGCCTTGTAGAGCCCGTTCACGGTCTCCGCGAGAGCGTTGTCGTAGGAGTCGCCCACGGTGCCCACCGAGGCGCTCACCCCCGCCGTGATGAGCGCATCCGAGTAGGCCAAGCTGACTGCCGCGGTCCGAGTGGTGGATCAGGCCTTGGCGACCTCGGCTGGCGCCGCTGCTCACGAGGGCGTGCTCCAGGGCGAGCAACGGCAGCCCCGCGGTATGAAGGCTGCCCGAGACCGCCCATCCCACGATGCGCCGGGAGTAGACGTCGGTGATGAAAGCGACTCAAGCAGAACCCCGAGATCGTGCGCACGTAGGTGATGTCTTACGACCCAAAGCCGGTGTGGGCGCTCGGCAGTGAAGCGGCGCTCGACGAGATCAGGACGGGCATCCGGCTCACCTGTCGGCCTCGTGGTGATCGGCTTACGTCCGCGCCGAACCCCTTCCACGCCGGCAAGTTTCATCAGTCGGGCGACCTGGTCCCGGCCGATCTCCCACCCGGCGCGGGCCATCGCGTGGTGCATCTTTCGGATGCCGTAGACGCTGTAGTTCGCGACATGGACCCGCCGGATCTCCTGCCCAAGCATCGCGTCTCGCACAGACCGCTCAGAGGCGGGCCTGGTCTTCGCGGCGCGGTAGCTTACGTCGAGGTGATGAACCCACACTGCGTCGCACGCAGGGTGCGGCAGATGGCCTCGACCCCGAATTGATCGCGGTGTTCATCGATGAACGCGATCATCTCGTCGTGGGGCGGCCTGGCTCCGCTGCGAAAAAAGCCGAGGCCTTGCGCAGGATCTCGTTCGCGCGGCGCAGCTCGAGGTTCTCTCTGCGCAG
>NZ_JAKNUW010000035.1 GCF_023155805.1 Micrococcus lacusdianchii
GGACGGCCCCTGTCGGGTCGACATTCTTTCGCAGGGTCGTCACGGGCGAGCGCGACCCCCCAAAAGCGCGTTGCCCCGGCCCGTCTCTCGGCCGGGCGTTGCAGCATCGTCCGCGCCCACGAGGCGCAGAGGATGACGAAGCCCAGCACCACGGCGCCCATTGCCTTAAGGGTGAGGGTTTACCTCAGGAGCATCGCGAGGCCGCCGTCGCCGAGGGAATGCGGGAGCCCGGCGAGGTTGAACGTGAGCATGAAGGGGATGGTGATGTTGCACAGGGATGGTCGCCCCTCGGCCCGGCCGCGGTCGGAGACCGCGTGCCCGTCCTGCCTCCGAGGGGCCGGACGGGCTCAGTGCACGCTTACTGTGGGGTGACGTAGGCTCCGGCGATGCCGCCGTCCACAAGGAACGTGGATGCGGTCATGAACGAGGAGTCGTCGCTGGCCAGGAATGCGACGGCCGCTGCCAGCTCCTCGGGCTCGGCGAAGCGGCCCATCGGCACGTGGACGAGACGGCGCTCGGCCTTCTCCGGGTCCTTGGCGAACAGCTCCTTCAGCAGGGGCGTGTTCACTGGACCCGGGCACAGTGCGTTGATTCGCACACCCCGCCGGGCGAACTCCACTCCCAGCTCGCGAGTCATGGCGAGGACGCCGCCCTTCGAGGCCGAGTAGGAGATCTGCGAGGTGGCTGCACCCATCACCGCCACGAACGAGGCCGTGTTGATGATCGAGCCCTTGCCCTGCTCCAACATGTAGGGCAACGCCGCCTTGCAGCAGTAGTACACGGAGGTGAGGTTCACTTCCTGCACCTTGCGCCAGGCCTCGATGCCGGTGTCCAGGATGGACGCGTCGTCCGCCGGTGAGATGCCGGCGTTGTTGAAGGCGATGTCCACGGATCCGTAGGCCCGCTGGCACTCGGCGAAGGCGTTCTCGACCTCCTCCTGGTTCCTGACGTCGACCTTGACGAACATGCCGCCGACCTCGACGGCGGCCTGCTCACCCGAGGTCGGGTCGATGTCGGCTATGACGACCCTGGCACCCTCGGCGGCGAGACGGCGGGCTGTGGCGCGGCCGATACCGGAGGCGCCTCCGGTGATCACGGCGCTGCGGTCGGTCAGACGGGTGGCATTGACATTCATGATTGCTCCTTCGGAGATGGGGGCGGGAGAGGTCGAGATAGCGGGGCTGTCAGGCGTCGGTGGAAACGAACACGTTCTTGGTATCGGTGAACGCTAGCGGGGCGTCCGGGCCCAGCTCGCGGCCGATGCCGGACTGCTTGAACCCGCCGAACGGGGTCCAGTAGCGCACCGAGGCGTGCGAGTTGACGGAGAGGTTGCCCGCCTCGACGGCACGGCTGACGCGCAAGGCTCGCCCGACGTCGCGGGTGTAGATCGAGCCGGACAGTCCGTACTCGGTGTCGTTGGCCAGGGCAATGGCGTCAGCCTCATCTTCGAACGGCACCACGGAGATGACCGGGCCGAACACCTCCTCCCGGAATGCGCGGGCGTCCCGGTCGGGGGTGAGCACGGTTGGCGCGAACCAGTAGCCTGGCCCCTCGGGGGCGGCGCCGCGAAACGCGACCGGGGCGTCGTCGAGGTAGGAGAGCACGGAATCGCGGTGCCCGGCGGAGATAAGCGGCCCCATGGCCGTGGACTCGTCTCGGGGGTCGCCGCAGCGGAACTCCTTCACCGCCGGCTCGAGCAGCTTCATGAAGCGGTCGAGGACGGATCGCTCCACGAGCACCCGGGAGCGCGAGCAACAGTCCTGTCCGGCGTTGTCCAGGGCGCCGCCGGGCGCCTCCGCGGCGGCCCGCTCGAGGTCGGCGTCGGCGAACACGATGTTCGCATTCTTCCCGCCGAGTTCGAGGGTGAGGCGCTTCACCTGGTCGCCGCAGCCGCGCATAATGCGCTTGCCCACCTCGGTGGATCCAGTGAACACCACCTTCCGCACGTCGGGGTGGGTGACGAACCGCTCGCCCACGACCGAGCCCTTGCCGGGGAGGACGGTGAGGACGCCCTCGGGGATGCCCGCTTCGAGGGCCAGTTCGCCGAGGCGGATTGCAGTGAGCGGTGTGATCTCGGCTGGCTTGAGTACCACCGTGTTGCCCGCGGCCAGGGCAGGGGCGAAGCCCCACCCGGCGATCGGCATGGGGAAGTTCCATGGAACGATCACGCCCACGACGCCCAAGGGCTCATGGAACGTGATGTCGACGCCTCCGGGAGCCGGGATCTGCTGGCCGGTCAGACGCTCCGGGGCTCCGGAGTAGTAGTCGAGGACGTCGCGGACGTTGCCAGCCTCCCATCGGGCATTACCGATGGTATGGCCGGCGTTAGCGACCTCGAGGGAAGCCAGGTTCTCGAGGTCGGCGTCCACTGCGGCGGCGAACCGCCGCAACAGGCGGGCACGGTCGCCCGGCGCCACCCGACGCCACGACTCAAACGCTGTGCGGGCATCGGCGATCGCCGCGTCTGTCTGTTCGAGTGAAGCCAGCTCCGTTGTCGCGATGACTTCTTCGGTGCTGGGGTTGATGATCTCTGCCGTCGTCATGATGCGAACTGCTCCTTTGGGGCTGCGGAGGTGCCCGGGGTCGTGGGGGCGGAGGTCGGCAACGTCGTGAGGTGAGGTGTCCGTGCGTGCTCGGCGGCCTGAGCCATGAGGCCGCCGAAGAGGCGGGAGTCGTCCCCGTTCTCCTCGGGGTGGAACTGCACGCCGAGGGCCCATGCACCCTCACGAAGCTCCACGGCCTCGATCGTGCCGTCATCCGCTCGCGCGGTCACCCTGAGGGCGTCGGCGACGGTGTCCAAGGCTTGGTGGTGGTAACACGGGGACCAGGCGCGCGGGCCAAGGAGAGTTCGGCAGATGCTGTCCGGTTCGGTGGAGAACTCCACGCGCCCGAACTCTCCCGGTGCCGGCTGGTATTGGGCGGCGTTTTCGTTGACGTCCGGCAGATGCTGCACCAAGGTGCCGCCGAGCGCGACGTTAAGCACCTGGGCGCCACGGCAGATCGCGAACAGGGGCACGCCTGCGTCGAGCGCGGCCCGGGTCAGAGCAATGTCGTGATGGTCGCGCTCCGGCTGGGACGCGGTCGCCGGGTGGGGCTCCGCCCCGTAGTTGGCGGGGTCCACGTCGACCCCGCCAATCACGATCAGTCCGTCGAGCATTTCGACCACGGAGGTGTCGGTGCCGCGGGGCGGCAGGAGCAGTGGCGCGCCGCCTGCCCGCACCACCGCTTCCACATAGTTCGCTGGCACGATTGCTGCGGTCGAGTTCCACACACCCCACGAACCATTCTGGTAATACGTCGTCAGGCCGATGCGCGGCCGGCGCTCATGGCGTGCCTCAGAGACGTTCGAAGCCACGGCGCATCTCCCAGTCGGTGACGTAGGTCTCGAACGCCTGCATCTCCACGTCGGCATAGTGGACGTAGTGGTCGACGACGTCCTCCCCGAAGACCTCGCGGGCGAGGGCGGAGGAGGCGAGCAGATCGCGGGCCTCCCGCATGGTGGCCGGAACGACCGGCGCATCGGAGTCGTAGGCGTTCCCCTCTGTCATCGGCTGCAGCTTCAGCCCGTGCTCAATGCCGTGCAGCCCGCACGCCAGCATCGCGGCGAGGGCGAGATAGGGGTTGACGTCGCCACCGGGGAGCCTGTTCTCCATGCGGGCACCGTAACCGTGGCCTACGAGCCGCACGGAGCAGGTGCGGTTGTCCTGCCCCCAGGCGACCGCAGTGGGCGCGAAGCTGCCCTTGGCGAAGCGCTTGTAGGAATTAATGTTCGGTGCGTAGAAGAGGGTCATCTCTCGCATGCCCTTGAGCACCCCTGCGATGAAGTGGTCGTACAGAGCAGTGCGCGTGCCCGTCTTCTCGTCCCAGAACACGAGTTCCCCGCCCAGCCCCCGCAGGGACATATGGATGTGGCAGGAACTGCCCTCGCGCTGGTTGGGCTTGGCCATGAACGTGACCGATTGGCCACGACTGTGGGCAATCTGCTTCGAAGAGAGCTTGTAGACGACGTGGTTGTCCGCAGTGACCAGGCCGTCCGCGTACCGGAAGGCGATCTCGTGCTGGCCGAGGTTGCACTCGCCCTTGGCCGACTCCACGGTCATGCCCGCTCCGTACATGGCGTTGCGGATCTCGCGCAGTAGCGGCTCCACGCGCTGGGACCCCAGCAGGTTGTAGTCGACGTTGTAGCGATTGGCCGGCACCAGGTCCCGATAGCCCGAGTCCCAGGCGTCCTCGTAGGAGGTGTCGTAGACGCAGAATTCGAGCTCGGTCCCGGTGAGCATCCGGAATCCCATGTCTTCCGCGCGTCGCAGCTGGGCCTTGAGCATGCTTCGAGGTGACATCGGGATGTCGTTGCCGTCGTGGGCGACCAGGTCGCACTGGATCATCACCTGGCCGGGGTTATGGGGCATGAGCCGGATCGTGTCCAGATCCATCTCGAAGGTCATGTCCCCGTAGCCGGACTCCCAGCTGGTGAGGGTGTACCCGTCCGGTGTGTTCATGTCCGTGTCCACGGCCAGGAGGTAGTTGCACCCCTCGGCTCCGCCGTCGAGGACGGCGTCGAGGAAGAAGCGGGCGTGGCACAGCTTGCCCTGGAGTCGGCCCTGCATGTCTGTGAAGGCGAGGGCGACGGTGTCGACCTCTCCGGCGTCGATCTTCTGCCGCAGCAGGTCGACGGTCAACATGCGGTCGCTGCGAGGGTGGTGGGATGAGGGGGTCAAGGGGTTCTCCTTGTGTTGGGAGCGGGCGCTCCGGCGGAAGGGTGTGTCAGCGGAGGGTGGATTCGGCGTCCTGGAGGAGGGCGAACTCCTCCTCGGGAGCGGTCGCCACGACGTGGTGGCGGCTGTAGAACCAGAAATAGGCGAGCGACGCGACGAAGACGACCGCGGTGATGCTCGCCGCCTTGACGTCCACCATGAAGGTGGCGACGACGGCGACACAGGCCAGGACAAGGGCGATGCCCGTGGTGACCACCCCGCCAGGCGTGCGGTAGCCGCGTGGAAGATCCGGCTCGCGGATGCGCAGCAGAATGTGCGAGAGGTTCAGGAGCACATAGGAGACCGTGGCGCCGAACACGGCGATGTTGATCAGCAGGCCGCCGTCCCCGGTGATCGCCGCCAGAAGGAACCCAACGGTGCCCGGCACAATCAGCGCGACCCACGGTGTCTTGCGTGTGCCCGTGATAGAGAGCCAGCGGGGGAGATAGCCAGCGCGGGAGAGGGCGAAGAGCTGCCGGGAGTATGCGAACACAATGGAGAAGAAGCTCGCCACCAGGCCGGCCAGCCCGGCGTAGTTCACGACAACGGCCAGTGCGCTGTCCTGGCCCAGGACCGTCCGCAGGGCCTCAGGGAGTGGGTTGTCGGAGGTGCTCATGGCCTCCGCGCCGCCTGTGCCGGGGACGAGGACGAGCATGAGGGCGCCGGTGACCAGAAGGATGAGCATCGCGACGATGATGCCGCGGGGCATGTCACGCTTCGGGTCAGCGGTCTCCTCTGCAGCGAGGGGGACGCCCTCGATCGCCAGGAAGAACCAGATGCCGTAAACCAGGGCGGCCAGGGCCCCGGCGAATCCCATGGGCAGGAAGGCGCTTGCCCCGGCGGCATCTTTGGGGACGATGTCGAAGAGCCTCGCCGCCTCGAAGTGCGGGGCGAGGCCGATGACGGTAGCCGCTAGAGCCAGTACGGCGATCACGGTGATGCCGAACATCAGCTTCAGGGCCTCACCGACCCCGTAGGCGTGAATGCCGATGAACACGATGTAGGTGACAAGGTAGACCGGCCAGGAGTTCGTGATTCCCAACAGTCCCAGGGCCTCTATATATCCGCCGATGAAGGTGGCGATCGCGGCAGGGGCCACTGCGTACTCGATCAGCACCGCCATGCCGGTGGCGAAGCCGCCGAGCGGACCGAGCGCACGGCGGGCGAATCCATACCCGGCGCCGGCGGTGGGCAGGGTGGAGGACAGCTCCGCCAGCCCGAACACCATGCAGGTGTACATGAGTCCCATCAGGAGGAAGGCGATGAGCAGGCCTCCCCAGCCGCCCTGGGCGAGGCCGAGGTTCCATCCGGAGAAGTCTCCGGAGATCACATAGGCGACTCCGAGCCCAGCGAGCAACACCCAGCCCGCGGCACCCCGCTTGAGCTGTCGTTTCTCGAGGTAGCGGGCGGCGGGCAAAGAGGCGGGGGGATGGTCATTGCTCATGGTGCACCTGCAATCCGAGAGAGAGCCGACTCAATGGTCTACATCTAATCCATTGGAGTGATTTGCAGTGTTCCAGGTCATATGTCGGGCGGTCAAGGGCCGTGGCAGGTGCTGT
>NZ_JAKNUW010000036.1 GCF_023155805.1 Micrococcus lacusdianchii
CGACTCGTACAAGTCCACCGCCCGCTGCCGGAACTCGTCCGTGTAGTTCTTCCTAGCCATCCCTTGGATTCTCGCTTCCCCATCATCGTGCTGGAATCAGCGTGTCCAAGATCAGGGGTCAAGCGCCGTCATAGGTCCAAGTGACATCGGTGGTGTCAAGGCGTCAAAGCAACATGGGGCTCACCACACTGCGCGCCGCCACGCAGCCAGCCGGTGAGGTGGCGCGCAGATGACCCGTCTTGGTGTCGCCTGAGGCGACCGACAGGCTGTCGGGCGGCGCGCTGGCTGCAGCTAGGGCATGTCTCCTAAGCTCGTGCGCAGTCGTGCGTGATTCTGGATGGATGAGTCGACGAAGTGTGTTGTCCGACGCCCAGTGGGAGACTATCCAGCCTCTACTGCCCGCTCAAAAGCCCTGGTCA
This sequence comes from Micrococcus lacusdianchii, assembly GCF_023155805.1. GTDB lineage: Bacteria > Actinomycetota > Actinomycetes > Actinomycetales > Micrococcaceae > Micrococcus > Micrococcus lacusdianchii. The sequence continues at coordinate 420 of NZ_JAKNUW010000036.1, forward strand.
GGTCGTCCGAGGCGGGACCATCGCCAGGAGATCGAGGGCATCATCTACCGATACCGCTGCGGGATCGCCTGGCGAGACCTCCCCGAGGAGTTCGGGCCCTGGCAGACGGTGTGGAAACGCCACCGGGCTTGGGCCGAGGACGGCATCTGGGACCAGGTCCTTGACGCCCTGCTGGTCCGTGCTGATGCCGAGGGGAAACGGGATTGGTCGGTCGCGGTCGACTCCACGATCTGCCGTGCTCACCAGCACGGGACGAACTTTGAGCGCACCACGGGGGGCACTGTGGAACTACAAGAATCTCCGCTCCGAACCTCCTGATCACGCGCTCGGCCGCTCCCGCGGCGGGCTGTCGACGAAGATCCATCAGCTCGTCGACGGCCACGGCCTGCCGCTGGTGATCCTCTGCGGTCCCGGCCAGGCCGGTGACTCACCGATGTTTGGCCCGCTGCTGGATGCACTGTCGGTAGGTCGGGCCGGGCCCGGTCGGCCCCGCAACCGACCGGACATGCTGCGCGGCGACAAGGCCTACTCCTCCCGCGCCATCCGTTCCACACTCCGCCGCCGCGGCATCAAGTGTGTGATCCCTGAACCAAGTGACCAGCAGAAACACCGTCGCAACCGCGGGTCGCGCGGGGGCCGGCCCGTCGGCCTGGACGTCGAGGCCTACCGCGGCCGTAACGTCGTCGAGCGTGGCTACAGCAACTTCAAGCAGTAGCGCGGGTTGGCCACCCGCTACGACAAACTCGCCCTGACCTACCGAGCTGGAACTGTTCTGAGAGCCACGATCCAGTGGCTCAACCACCTGCTTTAGAGACGTGCCCTAGCCGGATAACTGGCCTTCCCGGCGTCCACGAACCCGAGTGCCATACGGACTCCGCAGGGGGGCTGATGCGCGGGCAGGTCAAGCTGACACATACTCGTGCATCAGTCCCGTCGGAGACTGACGAACACTCCGAGTAAGCGATTCGAACTAGTGACCCGGTTTCGAGACAAGCGGAAGACAGCGACACATCTAGCCAGCGTGCGAACTCCTTCATCGGAACGTCTCGCTGGGGTATACCCAGTGCGGCAGATGTGTCACAAAAGGGTAACTTCGGGCCCTAGTGAGAACCGTGAACCTACGGTCGCGTAACTGTCTTGGGACTGCCGCACCGATAGGTGACATCTTGACCTGACCTATGGGTCGGTTTCCAGTTGACGTCGCTAGCCGATGGTCTTCATGGAAGGCTCATCCCATGCCCCGCCCGTACCCTCCAGAGTTCCGTGCCCGGGCCATCGCTCTGGTCCGCGAAGGCCGACAGGTCAAGCAGACCGCGCAGGCCCTCGGTATCCACGAGGTCACCCTCCACACCTGGCTCCGACAGGACGACATCGACCACGGCCGCCGGTCTGGACTCAGCAGTCGCGAGTCTGCCGAACTCCGCGCGGCTCGCGGTCGCGTCCGGCAGCTCGAGCAGGAGATCGCGATCCTCCGCCGCGCTGCGACATGGCTCGACGAGGAGGGAGGAGTGGACCCAAAAGGGCGCACCCGGTGATCGACAGACTCGTCGACGCCGGAGCTCCAGTGCACACCTGCTGCCGCCTTCTGGGCGTCTCTCGCCAGGGCTACTACCGCTACCGGAAGCGTCCCACCAGCGCCACCGAGCTCCGCCGACGCTGGCTGACTGGACTGATCCGCGAGATCCACATCGCCTCTCGTGGCACATACGGCTACCGCCGGATCCACGCAGAGCTCACCATGGGCATGAAAATTCCCTGCTCGAGCCGACTCGTCTGGGTCCTCATGACCCGCGCGGGGATCGGAGGACTCCCTGGGCCGGCCCGCATCAAGCGCCTCAAGGGAGTCGCCACCGCAGACGACCTGGTGAACCGGAAATTCCATCGCCTCGAACTCAACGAACTGTGGGTCACCGACATCACCGAGCATCCCACCCGCGAAGGCAAGGTCTACTGCGCCGCGGTCCTGGACGCTTGCAGCCGCAAAATCATTGGCTGGGCCATCGACTCCAAGCAGGACTCCACCCTGGTCGTCAACGCCCTGGACATGGCCATTCGAGCACGCCAGCCAGATCCTGGAGGGATCGTGCACGCAGACCACGGAGTCCAGTTCACCTCCTGGGTCTTCACGCAGAAGATCCGCTCCGCGGGCCTGCTGCCCTCGTTCGGGACCGTGGGAGATGGCCTGGACAATGCGATGATGGAATCGTTCTGGTCGAGCATGCAGATCGAGCTGCTGAACCGGAAGAAGTGGAAGACCCGGATCGAACTCGCGAACGCGATCTTCGAGTACATCGAGGTGTTCTACAACCGCCACCGCCGACACTCCTCACTCGAGTACGCGACACCGAACGACTACGACCTCGCCCGCACCCCGCAGGCACTCGCAACCACCGGAAGCTAGTGATCGAGAGTGGAAACCAGGCCATAGGTCAGGTCAAAGTGTCAACCGAACCTTCAGCAGTCCCGATCGATCATGACCTCGGGCCCCTCGACCGCCCCGGAGGTCCGCGGCGCGGTCACCGAGCAGGAGCTGGATCCCCGCTACCTCGGCGGTAGCCTCGCGGCCGTCGAGGTGCTGACCGGGCGGGATGGCGCATACAGCGCGACGCTGGTGCGCGCGCTCCTCGCGGAGGAACAGGAATCGACCAGGGACGCGGTGCCGCTCAACGTCGTCGCCGGGCTCACCGCCGCTGACCCGACGGCACACGGGCCGCGGCTGGGGCGACTGCTGGTGGGTGCGGTTCTCCCGCTCCTGAGTCGCATCATCCAGACGACCCGGTCCGTTCTGATAGGCCAGGGGCGTTGCCGGATGTGATCACCTCCCGGGTCCTGGCAGCTGAGGCGTTGAGACGCTTGCGTAGCGCGGGGTCGGCGTCCTCAAGCTCGTCGGGAATGAGCAGAACCCGAGGCCGCCCGGTCGGGTCGTTCTTCGCATCGGTGATGTACGTCGGGGCCCATGTGACCGTTTTCGCTGAAAAGTCGCCCTCTGGGCCCTCTGCGAACTCGACGTCGACCATCGCCCCGTCGTGGGTTCCCGGACGCTTACCCGGCATGGCGGCAATGAGGTTTCCGGTGCTGTACACCACCCACGTGTCGTTTACCTTCGCTATGGGCTGCACCCAGTGGGGATGCTGTCCGATGACGAGGTCGAACTCGCCGGAGGCCGTGACCTTCTGGGCCATCCACTGCTGATCCTTGTTGGGCTCATGCACATACTCCTCACCTGCGTGCATGTGGAATATCACGATGTCCGCTCCCGCTTCGCGTGCGGCCCGTGCATCGGCAATCGCCTTGTCCGGATCCAGGAGGTCTACAGACCACTCGCGTCCCTGAGGGACGGGAATCTGGTTCGTGCTGAAAGTTTGCGAGACGAGGCCGATGACCACACCGTCATCCGTGGTGAACAGGTCCGGCTCATCGTCTTCGGCGCGCGTCGCGGAAGTCCCGGAGGTGCCGATGCCATGGCGGTGGAGAACTTCGAGCGTCCGATCCAGGCCTTCCCGCCCGTAGTCGACCGAGTGGTTCGAGGCGGTCGTGCACACGTCGAAGCCGGTTGCGGCGATCGCGTCGACCGTCTCCTGTGGAGCACGGAATCGCGGCCACCCGGAGTACGGCCCGCCCAGCTCTGCCAAGGGGACTTCTTGATGACAGATGGCGAGGTCGGCCTCCTCCACGAAGGGTCGAACCGATGCCAGCAACGGCCGGAAGTCGAACCCCTTGTCAGTGCGCGCCGCCTCGAAGAGTGCCGGGTTCCACAGAAGATCCCCTGAGGTGTTCACGGACACCGTCCGCGGTGGCCCTGGGGAACGGTCAGCTGCTGGGCTCCCCGGATCCGCGGCGGCGACGGAGGAACTGGCCGAAGACGTCGAGACCGCAGGGGAAGGACTGACCGACGACGGGCCGGACTCAGGAACCGAGCACGAGGTGGCGGTAGCTGAAATCAAAAGAATTGAAGCGAACGCGGCACAGGTAGCAGTAGCTGAGCGGTGGGGGTGCATATGACCGATGGTATGGCTGACAACACACAAGGGGCGGGCTGGGACTTGGAGGGCGTATCCCACTTCCAGCTGCTCTCCGACGCCCAGTGGGAACTGACCGCCCCGATGCTCCCGACCCGGACCGGCCGGCGAGACCGGCCTCTCGCGGACGCCCCCACGATGGTTGGGGCATCACCTACCCGTCCCGTGGCGGGATCTGCCCGGGGAATTCGTGTCTGGGCAAGAAGGTGTGGGCCCGACGCCGGCGCATGGCCGCCGAGGGCACCTGGGACATGGTCTTGGTCAAGCACCCCGCGGCCGCTGACTCCCAGGCGCTGGAGGACTGGTCTGTTTGAAGTGGACTCCACGACCGCCCGCACCCACCAGCACGCCACGAACACCAGGCGCCACACTTCGGGGCTGGATCGAGCTACACGAATTCGCGTGAGGAGTCTGTCGACCACGGCATCGGCCGCTCCCGGGGCGGGCTGAGCACGAAGATCCACCAGCCCGTCGACGGGGCCGGGCCGCCACTGTCCAGCCTGACCACCCCTGGCCAAGCCGGCGACTCCCCGATGCTGCTGCCCCTGCTGGGCCAGCTGCGCGTAGGCCGGCCGACGGGCCGGCCCCGGACCCGCCCGGAGGCGGTTTTCGGCGACAAGGCGTACTCCTCCCGCCCGATCCGCACGCACCTGCGCTCCCGAGGGATCAAGGCCGTCATCCCCGAGCCGGCAGACCAGCCAAGGCCACCGCCGGCGTCGTGGTTCCCGCGGCGGACGCCCCGTCGGCCTCGACGCGGAGACCTACAAGGGGCGGAACGTGATCGAGCGCCAGTACGCCCACCTCAAGCAGTGACGGGGACTGACAACCAGGTATGACAAGTACGGGATCCTCTACCGCGCCGCCGTGGTGTTGAACGCGGTCCTGACGTGGTCGAAACGATTGTCAGACACGCCCTAGCTGGTTCGACGCAGTTGAACTAAACAGGTCATGACATCTTGGGCGTGGACATCCACAAGGGCCCCAGTATGTTTGTGACCTACTTCACGTTAGGCTGAGTTTATGCATGAGCATCCCGTATCTGACCTTGCCCACGCGTTTGGTCTTGTCGACATTGTCGAGGAATCGCTGTCCCCTTGGTCGCCGGTCTACCGGGCGCGCGTCATCCCGCGCGGTCACACGGAGGCCCGAGACGTTGTTGTGAAGAAGACGGCGGAGGCCCGCGAACGAGCCGAAGGTATGGCGGTGTGGACTCGCATGCTGATGGCGAATGGTTTCCCTGTGGTTGCTCCGATAGGTCTCGACGTACCCAATCCCCAGGCCATTGGCGAGGACTGGTACGTCGTGTATCCCTTCATCGAAGGGCGCCCCTACGCGGCTGGCGACGACGTCGCCGCGCTCGGTGATCTGCTTGGGCGGCTCCACGCGACTCAAGTCCGAACTGGCATTGTCGGCGGGCTACGGACATATTCGTGGCCAGAAGCAACGCGCGACGACGTCGACGCCGATCTTGCAGCTTTCAGAGAGCAGCTACCCCGCGTCCTCGGCGCAGAAGATGCAGCTAGGGCATGTCTGACAATCGTTTGGACCATGCGAGCACAGCATTCAGGACCACAGCGGCCCTGTAGATGATCGCGTACTTGTCATACCGGGTCGCCAGACCCCGCCACTGCTTCAGGTGAGCGTACTGACGCTCGATGACATTGCGGCCCTTGTAGGCGTCCGCGTCGAGGCTGACGGGGCGCCCGCCGCGGGCACCGCGCCGTCTGCGGTGGCCCTGCTGGTCGGCCGGTTCAGGGATGACCGCTTTGATCCCACGGGCACGTAGGTGGGTGCGGATCGCCCGGGA
>NZ_JAKNUW010000037.1 GCF_023155805.1 Micrococcus lacusdianchii
ACATGCGCACCGAACTCGTCGAAGACGCCCTCCGTGCCGCGCACCACGACCGCGGGTCGCTGGTCGGCGCGATCTTCCACTCCGACCACGGCAGCGTCGGTGGATTCAATCGGTCGTCGCAACACCCCCGGAGTCACTGGAGGTATGGGCGATGGCAAGCAAGGACTGGGCGAGGAAGATCAGTGACGTGCCCGAGGGCGCGCGTCGGCAGTGGAGAGCAGATCGGGCTCTGCGGGCCCCCATGCGCTCTCCTGGCAGGCCGCAGCCCTCACGAGAGGTGCAACGCCAGTTCTGGCGTGTAATCGCCACCGGTGTCACCACGGCCGAGGCGTCCCTGAGTGTGGGCGTGTCCTGGCCCGTCGGGGCGCGCTGGTTCCGTCACGCTGGCGGCATGGCCCCACTGTCCCTGGCCGAGCCCACCGGCCGGTACCTGTCCTTCGCTGAGCGTGAGGAGCTCGCGATCCTCCATGCCCAGGGCCAGGGGGTCCGTCAGATCGCACGCACGCTGGGACGTGATCCCGGCACGATCAGCCGTGAGCTGCGCCGTAACTGCGCCACTCGTTCCGGGAGCAAGGAGTACCGGGCCACGGTGGCGCAGTGGAAGGCACAGGAGGCGGCCAGGCGGCCCAAGCCGGCGAAGCTGGCCACGAACCAGCGGCTGCATGACTACGTCCAGGCACGCCTGAACGGGGTGGTCCTGGGCCCCGATGGCGTGGCCGTGCCAGGACCGGTCGGGCCCGGTTTCAAGGGGCGGAAGATGAAACCGCGCCGGGCGGACCGGCGGTGGTCCACGGCGTGGAGCCCGGAGCAGATCAGCCACCGGCTGCGCCTGGAGTTCCCGGATGATGTGTCCATGCGGATCTCTCACGAGGCGATCTATCAGTCGCTGTTCATCCAGGGGCGTGGGGCGCTCAAGCATGAGCTCGTCGCGTGCCTGCGTACCGGGCGGGCCCTGCGCGAGCCGCGGGCACGTACCCGGAACAAGCCCCAGGGCCACGTCACCGAGGATGTGGTGTTCAGCAAGCGCCCACCTGAGGCCGCTGATCGTGCTGTGCCCGGGCACTGGGAAGGGGACCTGATCATCGGGCTGCAACGCTCAGCGATCGGGACTCTGGCCGAGCGGAAGAGTCGGGCCACGCTTCTGGTCCACTTGCCCCGCCTGCAGGGATGGGGTGAGCAGCCGCCGGTGAAGAACGGGCCGTCGCTGGGCGGTTATGGTGCTGCCGCCATGAGCGCGGCCCTGATCAAGGCGATGGCGACGGTGCCGCAGCAGCTGCGGCAGAGCCTGACGTGGGACCGGGGCAAGGAGCTGGCCGGGCATGTCCAGTTCACGATGGCCACGGGCACGAAGGTGTTCTTCGCTGACCCGCACTCACCATGGCAGCGGCCGACGAATGAGAACACGAACGGGGTGCTGCGGCAGTACTTCCCCAAGGGCACGGACCTGTCGAGATGGTCGGCCCAGGACCTCGCAGCAGTCGCGTACACGCTGAACAACAGGCCCCGGAAGGTCCTGGACTGGAAGACGCCAGCGGAGGTCTTCGCCGAGCAGCTAAGCTCGCTCACGACGAACGGTGTTGCAACGACCGGTTGAACCCACCGTCTACACCTCGAAGGCCTACGCCGCGCTCTGCGAGCAGCTGGGCGTGACCCAGTCCACGGGCGCGGTCGGCACGAGTGCCGACAACTCACTCGCGGAAAGCTTCAACGCCACGCTCAAGCGCGAACTCCTCGCCGGCCGGTCAGCGTTCCCGGACCAGGCCACCGCCTACCGGGCCGTGTTCCGGTGGGCGAACCGCTACAACACTCGCCGGCGCCACTCCGCGATCGGCAACATCAGCCCGAACGCCTACGAAGCCGCACGCTCCGCTACGCTTGCGGAAGCGGCATAACCGAACCGACACCGTGTCCACGATCAAGGGCCAAGGCCCATCGCCGGACAGGATGGTGACGTTCAGCTGATGATTCATCGAGTGGAAGAGACCCTGGTATGAGCGGACACGATCATTCCCATGCTCTTCCGGCGGCGGGCCGGCGGGGCCGGCTGGCCGTGGTCTTCTCCATCACCGCGACGATCATGGTCGCCGAGGTCATCGGCGCGCTGGCTTCGGGCAGTCTGGCCCTGCTGGCCGACGCCGGGCACATGTTTACTGACTCAGCCGGGTTGCTGATCGCCCTGACCGCCACGACCCTGGCGCTGCGCCCGGCCACGGACAAGCGCACCTGGGGGTACAAGCGCGCCGAGATCATCGCCGCGGCCGCGCAGGCCGCGGTGCTGCTGGCCGTGGGCGGCTTCGTAGCCGTGGAGGGCGTACGCCGGCTCATCGAACCCCCCGAGGTCGAATCCACCGCGATGCTCTGGTTCGGGGTGATCGGTTTGGCTGGCAACCTCATCGGTCTGGCGATCCTGGCCTCTTCCCGAGGTGAGAACCTGAACATGAAGGCCGCGTTCCTGGAGGTACTCAACGACGCCCTGGGATCGGTCGCAGTGATCGTTTCGGCGATCGTGATCGCCACCACCGGCTGGAATCGCGCCGATGCGGTGGTGTCCCTGTTGATCGCCGCACTGATCGTGCCCAGAGCCCTGATCCTGCTTCGCGACACCATCGACGTACTCATGGAGACCACCCCCAAGGGCTTGGACCTGGAGGCGGTCCGCATCCGGCTATCGGAGCTGCCGCACGTGCTGGAGGTCCATGACCTGCACGCTTCACGCATCGACTCCGACACCCCCGTGCTCTCCGCGCACGTCACCGTGCACAACGGCTGCCTGACCGCCGCGCACCTGGGCACTGTGCTGACCGACCTGCAACGGTGCGTGGCCCAGGATTTCCAAGTACCCATCGAACACTCCACCTTCCAAATCGAACCGGCCACCCACCCCCACACTGAGACCCTCCACCCCTGACCCACCCCTGCATCCCAGCCCCAGCTCATTCCCACCCCGACGGCACGGTGCCGTCGCCACCGACCGAAACGGATCCCTTCGTGAGCACACCGACCCGCAATCCGACCCCCTCTGATCCGTCAACACCGGGCACCACATCCCGCAAGGCCAAGACCATCGTCTGGGTCGTACTGGCCGCTGTGGTGCTGGCCGGGCTGATCGTCGGAGTGGTGGCCGCCAGCGGCCCCCGCGACGCCGCCCCCCAGGGCTCCGGGCAAACTGCCTCCTCCGGGACCGGGCAGAGCGCCCCCTCGGAGGCCACGCCGGTGATGCGCCCAGACAGCCGGGTACTGTCCAAGGCCCCGAACGAGCAGGCCGTGCTGGTGGAGTTCCTGGACTTCGAGTGCGAGGGCTGCAAGGCCGCCTACCCGGTCGTGGAAGAACTGCGCGCCGAGTACGCCGACACGGTGACCTTTGTGCACCGCTACTTCCCGCTGCCCGGACATCCCAACTCGATGACCGCCGCCGTAGCCGTGGAAGCCGCCGGCCAGCAGGGACAGTACGAGGCGATGTATCAGCAGATGTTCGACACCCAGGAGCAGTGGAGCCATACCACTGAGGACCGGAGCCCGGTGTTCCGCGGTTACGCCGAGGATCTCGGCCTGGACATGGCCGCCTACGATGCCGCGGTGGCTGACCCGGCCACCCGCGACCGCATCGAGGCCGACGTGGCCGACGGGACCGCGCTGGGCGTGCAGGGCACCCCGACCTTCTTCCTGGACGGACAGATGCTCACTCTGAACACCCTCGAGCAGTTCCGCGCCGAGGTCGACGCCGCCGCCACGACGGACTGACCGGGCCCATGAGTGTCCCCGACACCGACACCAATTCACCCGTGACGATCCCCACGACCACCACCGACCGCCCTGCCGGTACCGGGCAGGCCTCCGACGTAGCGGGGATACCGACTGTCGCCCGGCACCGTCCGTTCGGCCTGGTGCTGTTGATCACCGGGGTGGTCGGCTGGGTGGCCTCGGCGATCCTGGTGCTCGAACGCCTGGAGCTGTACGAGGATGCCGGGTACATCACCAGCTGTGACATCAACCCCTGGGTGTCTTGCGGGAAGGTGATGGGGACCTGGCAGTCCGAGCTGTTCGGCTTCCCCAACCCGTTGATCGGCATCGTGGCGTTCGCCGTGGTCATCACCACCGCCATGGTGACCCTCTCCGGGGCGAGCCCCGGGCGCTGGTACTGGGCCGGCCTGCAGGCCGGGGTCACCGCCGGCACGGTGTTCACCATCTGGCTGTGGTCCCAGGCGTTGTTCGAGATCCACATCCTGTGCCTGTACTGCATGATCGTGTGGGCGGCGATGATCCCGCTGTTCATCCTGCTCACCGTGCGCAACCTCGCCCACGGCGTGATCCCCGCGCACGCCGCGGTGGTGCGGTTCTCCGCCGGCTGGGCCGGAACCCTGGTGGCCATCGCCTATGTCGCCGTGGCCGCCTCGGTGTTCTGGACCTTCTTCCCGGCCCTCACCGGTTACTGACACACCAGCCGCACTACGGCCCGCCCACGCGCCCGCAACGAGGAGAAACCACACCATGGCCGAGACCGACGTGCTAGTGATCGGCGCCCGCCAAGCAGGGCTGGCGCTCGGGCACTACCTGAGGCGTGAGGAGCCGAGCTGTCGGCAAAGCCGGACACAGGTTGGGAAACCGAGAAGGGCAGGCAGTAGGTTCCTTGTCCAACAGGCCCTCTACCGCCACGTCGCGACAACCGGGCAGCTCCGTGAGGATGGAGGCAAGGTCCTCGCCCGGAAAGGAAGTACATGATCGGCTGGCTGGAGCGGTGGCAGATTCCCTTGTACCTGGTTGCCCTGGGAGCCGGTGCCGCTTTCGGGCTGTCCGCCCCTTCCACCGCCCCGGCCTTGGAACAGGCGATCAACCCGGTGCTGATGGTGTTGCTGTATGCCACATTCTTGGGCGTGCCGCTGACCCGGCTCGGCCGGGCGCTGCGCGATGGCGGGTTCCTGGCCGGGCTGTTGGTGCTGAACTTCGCCACCGTCCCGGTCGTGGTCTACGGGCTCTCCCGGTTCGTTGCTGATGACCAGGCCCTGCTCCTGGGGGTGTTGCTGGTGCTGCTGACCCCCTGCATCGATTACGTCATCGTCTTCTCCGGTCTGGCCGGAGCCGCCCACGACCGGCTGCTGGCCGCGGCCCCGCTGCTGATGCTCGTGCAGATGCTGTTGCTGCCGGCTTACCTGGGCCTGTTCATGGGACCGGAACTGTTCGAGGTCCTGGACGTGGCCCCGTTCATCGAGGCGTTCCTGTTGCTGATCGTCACGCCCCTGGCCCTGGCGGCCATCACGCAGTTCCTGGCTACACGCTTCGCCGCGGCCCGGCGGGTGATGGAGCTAATGGAGGCGCTGATGGTGCCGCTGATGATGGTGACCCTCGCCGTCGTGGTGGCCTCGCAGATCGACGCCGTCCGGGCGGATCTGCCGTCGCTGCTGCGGGTCATCCCGGTCTATGTCGCCTTCCTGGTCGTGATGGTCCCTCTGGGCGTCCTCACCGGCAGGGTCTTCAGACAGGATGCACCGGCGACCCGGGCGGTGGTTTTCTCCGGGGCGACCCGCAACTCGCTGGTCATACTGCCCCTCGCCCTGGCTCTGCCCGACTCGCTGTCCCTGGTCGCGGTCGTCGTGGTCACTCAGACCCTCGTCGAGCTCGTCGGCATGGTCACCTACGTCCGACTCATCCCCCGGGTCGTCACGCACCGCCCGACGCCGACGCGTTGAGCTCCCATCGCGACGGGTGCTATTCGCCCGTATTGTCACTGACTTGCGCGACCGGCACGTCCCGGCAGCAACAATCTGGATGGCGATCGCAGGCGTGCACGATCGCGCCGCGTTGGACCACACATCCACAATCTGCACATGCCATTTCCATAAGTTCAGGCTATCGAACGATTAATGGGACATCGAGCGGCATGCGCACTCCGCTGAGGGAATCCCGCCATGGGCCTTGCGTCCGATGGCGGCCAGCGGTGTCGGGGGCGACAGCATGGCCGCCACGCAGCTGGCGCTTGACCCCTGATCTTGGACACGCTGATTCCAGCACGATGCTGGGGAAGCGAGAATCCAAGGGATGGCTAGGAAGAACTACACGGACGAGTTCCGGCAGCGCGCGGTGGACTTGTATGAGTCC
>NZ_JAKNUW010000038.1 GCF_023155805.1 Micrococcus lacusdianchii
GCAGTCGCGTACACGCTGAACAGCAGGCCCAGGAAGGTCCTGGACTGGAAGACTCCCGCGGAGGTCTTCGCCGAGCAGCTACGCTCGCTCTCAACGCACGGTGTTGCAACGACCGGTTGAACCCGCCCGGCTTCCGCCGTCAGGCGGGTGAAGGTCTCGACCGCCTTGGCGTTCATGTAACCGGAGTAGACGCGCTTGGCGAGAATTTTCACCAGTTCATCACTCGGATCCCCCAATTCCGCAGCGATCTCGCGCTTGATGGCCGAGACGTACTTCAGTTCCTCCGCCGCCGCGATGACCGAGTCGAGATCGAAAGACCCCTTGGACATTTGTTCCAGCTTGGGAATCGTCACGGGGTCAATATCCAGTAAGTCGAGTACGAGGAAAGGGCGCTCATCCAAGATGTTCGCCTTGTCCAGGTCGGTGTAGAAGTTCCACAGGCGGCCGTTGGTGAGCACGCCGATGCGTGCCTCACTCGTGTGGAAATAGCGCACTAGCTGGCTGGCATGGGCCAAGGACAACTCCGCTCTGACCTTCTTCACCTCGATGAGGATGTTGACACGGCCTTCGCGCATGATCGCATAGTCGATCTTCTCGCCCTTCTTCAACCCCAGGTCAGCCACGAACTCCGGAACGACCTCCTCCGGATCGAAGACGTCATAGCCGAGAACCTGAGAGATGAACGGCATCACGAGGGCGTTTTTCGTGGCCTCCTCCGTTTCGAGGGAGCCCATGTAATCTCGCACTCGCCGCGCCACCTGCCCAAGTTTGTCTTCGAATTCTGTCATGCCACCGCACCCCTTTATGGTCAGGCGCTGAGACACCTGATCCCGGCACGCCCCCGTCACTGCGGCAATTGGATGCCGCTGACTTTGACGCAATATAGCCCAGCCTGGGACTCGTTAGAACGTACGCCCGCTTCGAACGTCGGAGGGTGGCTGGCTTGCGAGTTCCGCCGACAACCCTTGCCTCCCTACACGCAGGAGCCGCCTTCCCCGGCGGGAAGACGGCACGCCGTCCGCGCGGTCACTTCGCGTGACGGGCGAGCAGGTCGCGGGCGACGTCGATGCCGGCGGCCTCGACGTCATACGAGCCGGTGGCCTCGTGGTGGGCCTCCACGGCGTCGGTGATCCGGTAGTGGTCCGGGTTGCCGGGCGGGTCCGAGGTCTCCAGCACGTGGATCAGATAGGTCTCCCCGGCGGCCAGGTCCTGGCGGTCACGGTTCTCGTGATGGGTCATGTCGTCCTCTCGGGCGGCGTCCGGGCGGGGCCGATCCCCGCCACTCGTACGGACCAGCGTGGGACCGTGCGTCGCACCAGGGCCAGGCCTGCCCGCCTGCACCCGGGCCGGATCTTCTGCGGATCTGACCCTTCTGGCTGCTCGTTCGACCGCCAGAAGGGTCAGAACCGCAACGGATTCCCCTCGGCCGGGCGCGCGGCCGGCTCAGCCCTGACGCTCGGCGAGGTCCGCGAGCCGGTCGATCGACGCGCGGAGCTGCTCCTCGCCGGTCCGCAGCGCCTTCTGGATGCGCTTCGGGTCGGCGAGCCGCGCCCAGTCATAGGTGTGGGTGACGCGGCAGCCGCCGTCGTCGTCGCCGTCGACCTCCCACCGCCAGAGCTGGCCGAACGGCTCCCCGCCGACCTCGGAGGGCTTCCAGGCGATGCGGCGGCCCTCCTCGAACTCGACCACGTGGTTCGCGCGGTCCACGCCCTTCTGCAGGGTCATCACGAACACGTCCCCGACGGCGGTCACCCGCTGCCCGGGGGCGGCCTCGGCCAGGTTGTCGTTGCCGTCCCACTCGGGCTGGCGGGAGGGGTCCGCGATCAGCTCGAAGACGACGCCGGCCGGGGCGTCGACGTGGTGGGTCGCGGACACGACGCGGTCCTCGGGGGCGGGCAGGGCGGTCTCGTCGATGTGCTCCATGGGGAGAGCGTAGACCCCGATGCGCACCCGCCGAGAGGGTCGGCGGGGCTCGCTCGGGGAGCGGCCCCCGATCTCAGATCAGGCCCAGCGCGGTGAGCTTGGCCGCGGTCTCCTCGTTGGTCGGCTCCACCTGGTGGTCGCCGTCGGGGAACACGACCACGGGGATGTTCTTCCGGCCGGAGATCCGCTCGGCGGCATCGGCCTGGGCCGGGTCGGCGACGAGGTCCACGTAGTCGTAGGCGACGCCGAGCTCATCGAGCTGGCGCTTGGTGCGCAGGCAGTCGCGGCACCAGTCGGCGCCGTAGACGGTGAGGTCGTTCTGACTCATCCGTCCAGCGTACTGAGGGGTGGGATGCTGGGGGCATGCCCGCCTAGCCCTCCCCCTCCGGCCACACCGTCCACCTGTCCACGTCGGGCGTGGACGCCCGCATCGCCCCCGACGAGTTCGGCGGGTTCGTCCTGGAGATCGGCGGGGCTGTCCAGTCCCACGTGGACCTGGCCGACCCCGCTCGCATCCGCTACGAGTACCTGCGCCGCATGGCCCACGTGCTCGACGGCGTCGCTCCGGCGGGCGCGCCGGTGCGGGTCCTGCACCTCGGCGCGGGCGCGCTGACCCTGCCGCGCTACCTCCAGGCGACCCGACCCGGCTCGGAGCAGACGGTGGTCGACCTGGACCGGGAGCTCGTGTCCTTCGTGCTCGCCGAGCTGCCCCTGCCGGCGGGCACGGACCTCGTCTCCGTGGTCGCGGACGCGCGCCTGGCCGCCGTCGACCTCGCGCTGGACGGGGAGCGGTTCGACGCCGTCGTGCTGGACATCGGCACCGGCGAGGAGGGCGCCGAGCACCTGCGCGGCGCCGTGTTCTACGGGGAGCTGCTCGAGCTGCTGACGGCGGGCGGGGTGCTGCTGGTGAACATCGGCGACGACGCCGGCCTGCGCTTCCTGGGCGCCGAGCTGGGCGCCCTCGAGGAGGCGGCCGCCGAGGCCGGGGTGCCCGGCCCGTGGACGCTCGCGGACCAGGGGATGCTGGAGCGCCTGGACTGGGGCAACGTCGTGCTGGCCGCGGGGGCGCCGCTGGGAGAGGCCGGCTGCACGGAGCGCCTCGCCGCGGCGGGGCCGCATCCGGCGGCCGTGCTGGACCCGGCGGAGTCGGCCGCGCTGGCCGACCGCATCCGTCGCGCCTGAGGGCGGGCGCGGTGCTCAGAGCCGGGGGTCCTCCGCACCGGGGCCCGTCTGCGGTCGGGGCCACGGGTGGCCCCGGCGCTCCTCCGCCCCCTCGTTGAAACGACGCAGGAGCCTGCTGAACTCGACGACGTCCTCGGCGGGCCAGGAGGAGACGATCTGCGCCACGTTGTCCGCGCGGGAGCTCAGCTCCGCGGCGAGGCGGGCGCGTCCCTCCTCCGTGGGGCGGTGCAGCCGGGCGGAGCCGCCGTCGGGGTCCGCCACCCGCTCGACGAGGCCGACCTTCATGGCGGCGGCCACCTGCCGGTGGACGGTGGAGACATCGAGGTCGAAGGCCTCGGCCAGCTCGGCGACGCTCATGGCCCCGCCCGCCTCCAGGCGGGCGAGCAGCACGGTGGCGCTGCGCTCCAGCGCGCTCGACCGACCGTAGGGGGCCACCCCCTGCGTGGCCACCCGCAGCAGGAGCATGTGCTCGTACATGATCCCGCGGACCGGGTCGGCCCACGCCCCCTCAGATGATTGCATCATGCAAACGATGCTACCTTTTGCATCATGCAAATCGCCGAGCAGGAACGCATCGCCTCCCCCACCTTCGTCCTCGCCTGGGTGGTCTCCTTCCTCCAGTTCCTCGCGTTCTACGCCCTCGTCACCACCATGGCCGTGTACGCGGTCCGGCAGTTCGCCGCCTCGGACGCCGGGGCGGGGCTGGCCTCGAGCGCCTTCGTCATCGGCGCCACCCTCAGCCGCGTGGTCACCGGCCATGTGGTGGACCGCTTCGGCAAGCGCCGCGTCCTGGTGGTGGCCCTGGTCGCCGTCGCGCTGTCCTGCACGCTCTACCTCATCGCCTCCTCACTGCCGGCCCTCGTGGCGGTGCGCATGCTCCACGGCGCCAGCTACGCCTTCGCCAGCACCGCCGTCATGGCCCTGGCCCAGGCGGCCATCCCCGACGGGCGACGCGCGGAGGCCACCGGCCACCTCGCGCTGGGCACCACCCTGGCCACCGCGATCGGCCCCGCCCTGGGGCTCTTCCTCGCCGGCTCCATCGGCTACGCGTGGCTGTTCCGGGCGACTCTGGGGATCACGGTGGTCAGCCTCGTGCTGGGACTGCTGGTGCGCGAGGCGCCCGCCGCGGCGGACGTCGACGGCGAGCGCGCCGCCGGCGAGGTCCCCCTGGAGCACCCCGCCCCCGCGGTGGGCTTCCGCCTGCGCTCCGTGCTGCACCCGGCGGTGCTGCCGATCAGCGGCTTCATGCTGCTGGTGGGCCTGAGCTACGCCGGGATCCTCACCTACCTGAACGCCTACTCGGTGGAGCGCGGGCTCACAGCCGGCGCCGGCCTCTGCTTCACGGCCGCGCTCCTGGTGCTGGCCTTCGCCACGCGCGACGGGCACGTGGTGCTGGCCGGGGCGCTGAGCGGCCTCGGCTACGGCACGCTCATGCCCGCGGCCCAGGCGATCGCCGTGAACGCGGTGCCCTCCCACCAGCTCGGCGCCGGCATCTCCACCCTCATGCTGTTCGCGGACGTGGGACTGGGCCTGGGCCCCGTGCTCCTCGGCGGGCTCGTGGCCTCGGCCGGCTACGGCGCCATGTACGCGGCCCTGGCGGGTGTGCTGGTGATCGCCGCCGGGTACTACTTCGTGATGCACGGTCGCCGGCACGGGCGGCGGGGGACCGTGGCCCGCGCCTGAGTCCCGGGCGGTGACGGCGGCCTGCCGCCGCGGGCGGCGCTATCGGCGCCGCGCCGGCCAGGACGCGAGCGTGACGGCGGCGAGGGCGCCCAGGGTGCCCAGCACCGTCGTCGTGGTGACCGTGGATCCGTCGGTGGGGGCCACCAGGTCCACCACGAGGGAGCCCAGGAGGTTGCCCGAGACCAGGCCGAGGGTGGCGGCGAAGACGCCCAGGCGCGGGACGACCATGGCCCCCACCCCGATGAACACGCACCCCAGCGGGCCGCCGAGGTAGAGCCGCCAGTCATGCGGCAGCGCGGGCAGGCCGTGGCCGGAGGCCAGGGCGATCCCGCCCCACACGATCCCGAGGAAGAGGACGCCGGCGGTGAAGTTGACCAGGGTCGCCGGGATGGCGGTGCCGTAGGCCGTGGTCTGACGGGCGTTGAACACCTGCTGCCCGGCGGTGGCCAGGCCGGCCAGCAGGGGCAGCAGGGCCAGCAGGGCCCAGCCGGGCCCGCCGCCGGCCTCGCCGAGTGAGGGCCACACCACGAGGGCGACCGCCGCCAGAGCGAGCGCCGCCCCCGTGAGGCGCCGCGGCGTCAGGCGCTGCACCCCGGCGGGGCTGAGCCCGAGCCGGTCCACGACCATCCCGCCGACCACCTGCCCGGTGACCACGGCGACCGTGAACACGGCCACGCCGAGGGGGCCGATCGTCGCGGACTGGGTGAGCACCAGGAGCCCGCCGATCACACCCGCCACCGCGTACCACGGGCGCACGGACCCCGCAGCCAGGGCCGGGCGGATGCGGGCCAGGCCCCGGCGGCCCCGCGGCGTCAGCACGCTCACGAGCACCATGACGACCAGGCCCGCCGCGAAGGAGCACAGCGCGGCGAGGACGGGGTCGCCCGTCAGGTGGGCGAGGCGGGAGTTGATGCGGCCCTGCAGCGGCATCACGGAGCCGGCGGCCACCGCGAGCGCGAACAGCAGGGCGGTCGCCCGCGGGGAAGGGGCCTCCGGGCGGGCGGCGACGGCGGCCGGGCGGGGGTGGGAGGGCCCGAGGCCGGCGGACGGGGCAGAGGATTCGGGTGGCATCTCCCCGTTCTACACCCCTAGGGCGTGTCTGAGAATAGATGCACGAGTCAGCTGAGACCCTGGGGACATGTCCCGGTTCCAGATGCTCTCTGACACCCAATGGGAGTTGATCGCCCCGATGCTCCCGACCCGGACCGGCCGCGC
>NZ_JAKNUW010000039.1 GCF_023155805.1 Micrococcus lacusdianchii
GGCCCCAGCGCACCCGGCGGGCCCGGCGCACCCGGCGGGCCCCGCGAGGACCCGCCGCCGCCCGCGCTCGCGCTCGCGGCCACGGACCCGGCCAACCCCTACGGCGCGGCCCTGGACTGGCCGGACGTGCCCGCGGGCCCGGACGGCGTGCCGCCCACGGGGCACCGTCCGGGGCGGAAGGCGGGCGCCGTCGTCGTTCTGGTGCACGGCGAGCTGACCCTCTACATGGAGCGCGGCGGGAAGACCCTGCTGTGCTTCACATCGGACGCCTTGCGGCTGCGCGCCGCGGCGGAGGCGCTCGTGTGGGCGCTGCGCGCGGCCCGGACGGAGCGGCTGAGCCTGGAGAAGGTCAACGGTGCCCCGCTGCTGGGCACGCCCCTGGCGGAGGCGATGCTCGCTGCCGGGTTCTACTCGAGCCCCTCGGGGATCCGGTTCCGCAGCTGACCGCCCCACCCACCGCGCTGGTTGACCTATCGGAGGTCCTGGGGCAGGACACCCCCGATGACTCGACCGACGTTCCCTGGGGGTGGGGCGGGGTAGGTTCGGGGCCATGACCACCATCGCCGCCGTCCCCGCCGGCTCCGGCACCGACTGAGCCATGCCCGAGGGCGACTCCCTGGTCCGTGCTGCGCACCGGCTCCGCCCGGTGCTGGCCGGCCGCGTCCTGACGCACGCGGACCTGCGGGTGCCGCAGCACGCCACTGCCCGCCTGGCGGGGTGGACCGTGGCGGAGGTGGAGCCGCGCGGCAAGTGGCTGCTCATGCGGCTCACCCCACCGGCGGACCGGCCCGACGCACGGCCGCTCACCCTGGTCTCCCACCTGAAGATGGAGGGCCGCTGGCTGGTCACGGACCTCGACGCACGGTGGGGCGCCCCGGGCTGGCAGGTGCGCTGCGTGCTGGAGACCGCCGAGCACCGGGTGCTGGGGGCGCAGCTGGGCCGGCTGGACCTCGTCCCGACCGCCGAGGAGGACCGCCTGCTGGGCCACCTCGGCCCGGACCTGCTGGACCCTGCGTGGGACGAGCCCGCCCGCGCCGAGGAGCTGCTCGCCGAGGGCGTCCGCCGCCTCACCGCCCGGCCGGAGCGGCCCGTGGGCCTGGCGCTGCTGGACCAGCGCACCACGTGCGGCATCGGCAACATCTACCGATGCGAGTCGCTGCTGCTGGCGGGCCTGGACCCGCACCGGCCGGTGGGCGCGGTCCCGGACGTGCCGGGGCTGCTGACGATCGCCCGGGACCTGCTGCGCGCCAACGTCCCGCCGTCCGCGCCGTACACGGGCTGGGCCCGCACCACCACGGGGGTCAAGGGGAACCGGGAGCGCCCGTACGGGATCGAGGTGCTCGTCCCGGACCGGGGCTTCCCCGGCGGGCTCCCCCGCCCGCTCGGCACGGGCGCGGCGGACGGCGGCGCCGACGTCGACGCCGCGGCCCCCGACGCTGTGACCCGAGACCCCTCCGATGCGCACGGCCGTGCCAGCACCTCCGGCGCCGGGCCGCGGCGGCCCGGGGATGCGCCCCGCCCGCGCGGTCCGCACTACTGGGTCTACGGGCACCGGGCCACCCCCTGCCTGCGCTGCGGCGCACCGGTGACGTTCGAGGAGTACGGCTCCCCCGAGGACGACGAGCGCCAGCTGTGGTGGTGCCGCACCTGCCAGCGGTGACGCTCACGCACCCCACCCCTGACATGCGGGCGGCCGGTGCGGATAGATTCACTCCGCCCCGCCCCTGACCTGGGCGGGGGAGACGAGCCTGAAGGAGACCAGACCATGGCCGACCCGTTCCCGAACGACCCCGAGGGCGCCACCGTCGCGCTCGTGCTCGCCGGCGGCCGCGGCAGCCGCCTGGACCCGCTCACCGCGGCCCGGTCCAAGCCCGCGATCCCGCTGGCCGGCACCTACCGGCTGATCGACGTGGTGCTCTCCAACCTGGTGCACTCCGGGCTGCGGGACGTGTGGATCGCCGAGCAGTACCGCCCCTTCACGCTCAACCAGCACCTGGCCGGCGGCCGCCCGTGGGACCTGGACGGCACGCGCCACGGGCTGCGGATCCTGCCCCCCGCCCAGGGGCGGGCCGAGGAGGGGTTCGCCTCCGGCAACGGCCACGCCCTGGCCCAGCAGGTGCCGCTGCTCACCCTCTTCGGGGCGGACACCGTGGTCGTGCTCTCGGCCGACCACCTCTACCAGATGGACCTGCGCCCGGTGCTGGCCGGGCACCGGGAGTCCGGGGCCGAGCTGACCATGGTCACCACGGTGACGGACGAGGACCCCTCGCGCTTCGGCGTCGTGCAGGTGGACGACGACGGCGCCGTCACCGGGTACGACTACAAGCCCGAGGATCCCGAGGGCGACCTCGTGGCCACGGAGATCTTCGTGTTCTCCGTGGCGGCGCTGCAGGAGGTCATCGACCGTCTGGTCGCCGAGCAGGAGGACGTGCCGGACCCGTCGGAGGACGTGGACGAGGACGGCGACCCCGTGGCCAGCTCCCTCGGCGACTACGGGGAGACGATCATCCCGGCGTTCGTGGCCCGCGGCCGGGTCCGCGAGCACCGCCTCGAGGGCTACTGGCGGGACATCGGCACCCTAGACGCCTTCCACCGCGCGCACCGGGAGATCCTGGACGGCACCGGGCTGCGGCTGGACGCGCCCGGCTGGCCGGTGCTGACGAACCCCGTGGCCGCCCCGCCGGCCCGCATCGAGCGGACCGCGCGCATCGCCGGGTCGCTGGTCAGCCCCGGCGCGCACGTGGCCGGCGAGGTGGAGGACTCGGTGATCGGGCCCGGCGTCGTGGTGTCCGAGGGCGCCCGGGTGCGCAACTCGATCCTCTTCGGTGAGGCCACGGTGCCCGCCGGCGCGGTGCTGGACACCGTGATCGCCGACGTCGGCGCGACGATCCCCGAGGGGGAGACGATCGGCTCGGCCGAGCGCGCCGAGGACATCGCGGTGCTCGTGCCGGATCTGACCGACCCGGACGCCGACGACGAGACCACAGGAGTGGGCCAGGCCGCGGACTGACCGCACAGCCGACCCTGCCGCGCCGATCCCGGTCCGGCGGGCGGCGGACCCGGCCGTCCTCCGCCTGCCGACCTGGGAGAATCGGTGCCGTGCCCGTCCCCTCCCCCCTGCCGCCGCGCGACGGCGTCAACGCCACCCGCCTGCGCCTGCCCGCCGCCGGTCCCGGGGAGACCGTCCAGGGGCATGTCCTCCACCGCTTCGGCCACGTGGACCCGGACGGCATCCGCGAGCGGTTCGCCCGCGGCGAGGTGGTGGACCGGCACGGCCGCCCCATCCCCGCGGACACCCCCCTCGGCGTCCACGAGGACCTCTGGTACTACCGCGAGGTCCCGCACGAGGAGCCGCTGCCCGTGCAACACCGGCTCCTGCACCGGGACGAGCGCCTCGTGGTGATCCACAAGCCGCACTTCCTGCCCACCACGCCCGGCGGGCGGTTCGTCCAGGAGACGGCGCTCGTCCGGCTGCGCAACGAGCTGGGCATCGACGACCTCGTCCCCCTGCACCGGCTGGATCGGGCGACCGCCGGCGTCGTGATGTTCTCGTGCGACCCGGCCACCCGCGGGGCCTACCACCTGCTCTTCGAGCGGCGCGCGGTGACCAAGCGCTACGAGGCGGTGTGCGCCTTGCCCGCCGCCCCGGACGGCGCCGGCGACGACACCCCCGACGACGCCCACACCGCGGCCCTGCTCGACCGCTTCCCCCTGGTGATGCGCAGCCGGATCCGCAAGGACAAGGGCGTGCTGCGCTCCGTCACGGAGGAGATCCCCGCGGCCGCCTCGGGCCGCGCCGCCGGGGCGCGGGTCCGCACGAGGACGTCGAACCTGGCCCACACCGGGGCCAACGCGGAGACGCGGATCGAGGTGCTCGACGTCGGCACGTCCGCGGGCACTCTCGCCAGCCGGACCGTGGTGCGCTTCGGCCTGTCCCCGCGCACCGGACGCACCCACCAGCTGCGCATCCACCTGGCCGCGCTCGGACTGGGAATCGCGTTCGACCCCTTCTACCCGGACCTGCTCGACGCCGCCCCGGACGACCTCTCCCGGCCCCTCCAGCTGCTCTCCCGTTCGCTGGCGTTCACGGACCCGGTCACGGGCGAGGCGCGGGAGTTCGTCTCCCCCGCCCAGCTGCAGGAGCGGCCGGCATGACGGACCTGACGAGTCCCGAGGGTCTGCTCCCCTCCCTGGGCGGCTGGTTCCACCCGCTCACCGCACTGCTCGTCGCCCTCGACGCCCCGATCCCTCCCGTGCCCTCCGAGGTGTTCGTGATCGGCTCCGGCTCCCTCGCCGCGGCCGGCCGCGTCTCGCTCCCGCTCTCCGTGCTCACGGCGTGGCTCGGCTGCTGGCTCGGCGACGTCGGCCTGTACGCGCTCTTCCGCTTCCGCCTCATCACCGTCCTGGAACGCTGGGCGTGGGGCCGCACGGTGCACCGTGGCGTCCGCCGGGTCCTCGCGACGGCGGGCCCGGCGTCGTCCCTGGCGGGGTTGTTCGTGCTGCGCTTCGTCTCCGGGGGACGCACCGCGTCCATGGCGGCCGCGGGCGTGGTGGGCATGCGCTGGCGGCCGTTCCTCTGGCTCTCCGGCACGGGCTCGCTGACGTGGAGCCTGTACATGGTGGGGCTGGGCTGGGCCACCGGGAGCACCACCGGTCTGCCGTGGTGGGCGTCCGCGGCGGTGGGGCTGATTGTGGGTACGCTTCTGGGGTTGGCGGTGGCGGCGGTCATCGCGTGGAGACGGCGCGGAAAGGGGCGGGCATGAGCGACGGGCACCCGGACTCCTCCGACGCTGCCTCCCCCCGCCCGCGCCGCGCCGCCCGCCCCCGGCGCGCCCTCGCGGCCCCCGGCCGGCTCACCGCCGAGCAGATCGCCCGTCACGCCCGCGCCCTGCGCGGCGAGGCGGACGCCACCGAGGCCGCGGTGTCCGCCCCCGACGCCGAGCCCCGCGCCCGGGCCGACCTCAGCGACCTGCTGGACCGGCTCGGCAGCCCGCACCTGGGTCGCGTCACCGGCCCGCTGGCCGACACACTCGGCCGCCTGCTGCCCGTCCGTGCCGCGGACGAGCGCCGTGAGGCGGTGCACCGCCGCCGGCAGGCCCGGGAGGAGCGACGCCGTCGGGAGCGGGAGGAGGGCCGCCGTCGGGCCGCGGAGGCCGCGCGCCGACGTGCCGAGGAGACCGCCCTGAGGGAGCGTGAGTACGCGGAGCGCCTGCGGGCCGCCCGGAGCGCCGAGGAGGTCGAGGCCGAGCGCGCCCGCGCCGAGGACGCGCGCCGCGCCGAGCGCGAGCGCCACCGGCAGGAACGCCTCCGCGAGCGTCGGGCCCAGTCGCAGGCGGCCGCCCTGGACCGCGCCCGCCGGCTCGCGGAGGCGCGCGAGCTGGCCCGCGCGGCCGAGCTGCGGGCCGCGGAGGAGGAGGTCCACGCGCACGAGCGCGAGGTCGCCGCCGCCCAGGCCCGCCTGGACGACGAGGAACGACGCCGGCACGAGCGCGCCCAGGACGCTGAGCGGCGCCGTCAGGCCGCGCTGCTCGCCCGACGCCGCCGCCAGGAGGAGCGCCGCCGTCGGCAGCGGGAGGCCGAGCGGGCCCGCCGGGAGGCGGCGGAGGACAAGGCGCGCCGCGCCCGCGAGGAGGCCGAGCGCCGGGAGACGGAGCGGGCCCGCCGGGAGCGCGAGGCCACGGTGGCCGCGGAGCGCGCCCGGGTGCAGGCCGAGCGCCGCGCCCGCGAGGAGGCGGAGGCCGCCGAGCGCGAGCGGGAGCGCGCCGCTGCCGAGATC
>NZ_JAKNUW010000004.1 GCF_023155805.1 Micrococcus lacusdianchii
TGCCGCGCCAGCGCCCTGTGGCGACTCCGCGCGGCGGCGCCGGCCGCGCGTGCGGCGTCCGGCGGCGCCCCCCGCGGGAGCGTCCGCACCCGCCGCCCGTACGGCCTCCGCGGCGGGCTCCTCCGCCTCGGAGTCCCGAGACGTCGTCGGGGCACTCGGATCCGCGGCGGCCGCCTGAGACGCGGCGGGCGCCTTCGCCTCGGTCCCGGCCGGGGCCTCGTCGGACCGCGTGTCCTGCGGCTCGGCCGTCCTGTCCTGCTCCTGTCCGGGCTCCCGGCCCGCGTCCTCGGCGGCGCGACCGCGGCCGCGGCGACGCCCCCGACGCTTGCGGCGCCGGCTCTCGGACTCGGCGGACCCGTCCTGCCCGTCCCGGTCCGCAGGGGCGTCCTCCGCCGCGTCGGACGGCGAGGCCTCCGGTTCCACGGCGGGCGCCTCGGTCCCCGTGACCTCACCGCGCTCCTCGGCGGCCGGCTGCGGCGCCTCCTCGGCGGCCTTGCCGGACGCCTTGGCGATGGACATCAGCGCGGCGCGCGCGGCGGCCGCGCGTTCGGCGCGCTGACGCTCCTCCTCCGCCGTCTCCTCCGATGCCCCCTCGACGGGCGTGCCGGCGTCGCCCTCGGCCGCGCCCCTGCGGCGCTTGCCGCGGCGGCGTCCCTCGGACTCCCCGCGCGGCTCGGCGGCCCACCTGGAGCGCTCCACCGGCGTGTCCTGGATGAGGATGCCGCGGCCGGCGCAGTGCTCGCAGACCTCGGAGAACACCTCGACGAGACCGGTGCCCATGCGCTTGCGGGTCATCTGCACCAGGCCCAGGGAGGTCACCTCGGCCACCTGGTGCTTGGTGCGGTCCCGGCCCAGGCACTCCACCAGGCGGCGCAGCACCAGCTCCTGGTTGGCCTCCAGGACCATGTCGATGAAGTCGATCACGATGATGCCGCCGATGTCCCGCAGGCGCAGCTGACGGACGACCTCCTCGGCCGCCTCCAGGTTGTTCTTCGTGACGGTCTCCTCGAGGTTGCCCCCCGAGCCGGTGAACTTGCCCGTGTTGACGTCGACGACGGTCATCGCCTCCGTCCGGTCGATCACCAGGGAGCCGCCGGAGGGCAGGTAGACCTTCCGCTCGAGCGCCTTGTGCAGCTGCTCGTCCACCCGGTGCGTGGCGTAGAGGTCCTCGCCGTCGTGGTCCTCCGGAACCCAGTGGTGCAGGCGGTCCAGCAGATGCGGCGCCACGTAGGTCACGTACGCCTCGATGCTGTCCCACGTGTCCTCGCCCTGGACGAGCATCGCGGAGAAGTCCTCGTTGAAGACGTCGCGGACGGTCTTGATGGTCAGGCCCGGCTCGGCGTAGAGCAGCTCGGGGGCCAGGGTCTTGGTGGAGCCGGCCCGTTCCTGGATGCCCTCCCACTGCACGCGCAGCCGGTTGATGTCGTTCTGCAGCTCCTGCTCGGAGGTGCCCTCGGCGGCCGTGCGGACGATCACGCCGGCGTCCTGGGGCAGGTGGTCCTTGAGGATCCGCTTCAGGCGGGCGCGCTCGACGTCGGGCAGCTTCCGGGAGATGCCCGTCATGGACCCGCCCGGAACGTACACGAGGTACCGGCCGGGCAGGGAGATCTGGCTCGTCAGGCGGGCGCCCTTGTGGCCCACCGGGTCCTTCGTGACCTGCACCAGCACCGTGTCGCCCGACTTCAGGGCGTTCTCGATCTTCTTGGCCCTGCCCTCCAGCTGGGCGGCGTCCCAGTCCACTTCGCCGGCGTAGAGCACGGCGTTGCGGCCGCGGCCGATGTCCACGAAGGCGGCCTCCATGGACGGGAGCACGTTCTGCACCTTGCCCACGTAGACGTTGCCGATCATGGAGTCCTGGGTGGTGTGGGAGACGAAGTGCTCCGCGAGCACGCCGTCCTCCAGGACCGCGATCTGGATCCGCTGGTCGCGCTGGCGGACGAGCATCTTGCGGTCCACCGACTCGCGGCGGGCCAGGAACTCGGCCTCGGTGATCACGGTGCGGCGGCGCCCGCCGGAGCGGGAGTCGCGGCGTCGCTGGCGCTTGGCCGCGAGGCGCGTGGAGCCCCTGACGCCCTGCACGGCCTCGGGGCCCGTGCTCAGCGCCTGACGCGGCGCACGCACGCGGGTGACGGTACCCTCGGGGTCCCCGTCCTCCCCGCCGGCCAGCTCCATGTCCACGGCACCGCGGCGACGACGGCGACGCCGCCGGGAGACGGCAGGACGCTCGTCGTCCGCCGGCTCGTCGTCCTGACCGCCCTCGACCTCCGCGTCCTCGGACTCGACGCTCCGGCGGGAGCGGCGCCGCGAGGACGCGCTCTCCGACTGCAGGAGGCTCAGCACCTCCTCCGGGACCGCGAACGGGTCCGTCGGATCGAAGCGGAGACCGGCGGCCCCGTCCTCCGACACGGTCTCCTCGTCCTCCTCCGCCACGGCGTCCGGCCCCTGCCCGGCGCCCTCGTCCTGGACGTCGGCGGCCCCGCCGCGGGCGTCGGCGACGTCCGCCGCCGTCGGGTCGGGGACCCCGGTACGGGTGCGGGTCGACTCCTCGCCCGTGGTCGCCTCGTCCTGGGGCGTCGTCGTGGTGTTCTCGTCCGTGTTCTCAGCCGCCATGGCAGCACCTCCCGCCGACCGGCCGGCCCACACCGCCGACCGTCCGGCGACTCGCGCCCGGCACCGGCTGCGTTGCCCCACGGACGCCGTACGTCCGGGGTGCGCCGGGAGACGGGCTCCGGGAAAGTCCTCGGGTGAACCGGGGCCGCCCCAGGGGCGGCCACGCGGAACCGCTGCGACGCGCCGTGTCGGGCCGGCTCATCGGATCCTCGCCGATCCGCGTCCGGGCCGGCCCGGGGTCTCCGGGCCCGGCGCCCTCCGGGCCATGCCCGGTCGGTCGCGTCGGCGGCGGCCTCCGTCGGGCGCGCAGCGGGCGGGGCCGCGGTGTGGGCGCGGCTCAGCCGTGGCCGATTCTCTCACACCCATCCCCGCCCGGGGCGTGCCCGCAGTGCCGGAGGGTCGGTCCTAGACTGTAGCCATGGAAGCCACCGAGACCCGGACCGTGCCCGCCCACGACGCCGACGGCGGCTCCGCCCTCCGCGGCCCCGGGCACGACCCGTCCTTCACCGCCCGGCCCCTCGGCACCGCGCTCATGCTGATCGTCACGTCGGTGATCGCCATGGTCGCCACGATCATCATCATCGTCGAGCGCTCGATCCTCACCGCGAACCCGGGCTACGTGACCAGCTGCGACATCAACCCGTGGCTGTCCTGCGGCCGCGTGATGCAGTCCTGGCAGGCCATGACGTTCGGGTTCCCGAACACGTATGTCGGCATCGTCGCCTTCTCCGTGCTGATCACGGTGGGCGTGTCCCTCCTGGCGGGCGCACGGTTCGCCCGCTGGTTCTGGCTGCTGATGAACCTGGGCATCCTGGCAGGCCTGGCCTTCGCCGCGTGGCTGTGGTTCGCGGCCGTCTACTCGATCGGCACCCTGTGCCTGTACTGCATGATCGTGTGGGCCATGGTGATCGTGCAGACCGTGCTGATCACCTCCCGCAACCTGCAGACCGGAGCCCTGCCGGCCGACTCGCGCACCGCCTCGCTCGCGCGCGACCTGGCGTGGCCCGCGATCGTCCTGCTGTGGGTGGCCGTCTTCGCCTCCATCCTGCTCGAGCTGGGCCTGGGGGTCGTCGGCCTCGGCTGAGCGCCCCCTCCCCCAGCACCACGACGACGGCGGCCCCGAGAGATCTCGGGGGCCGCCGTCGTCGTGGGGACCGGATCAGCCGAACCAGAGTGCGAGCTCGCGCTCGGCGGAGAGCGCCGAGTCGGAGCCGTGCACCAGGTTCTTCTGCACGCCCTCGCCCCAATCGCGGCCGAGGTCGCCGCGGATGGTGCCCGGGGCGGCGGTGGTGGGCTCGGTGGCACCGGCGAGGGATCGGACGCCCTCGACCACGCGCGAGCCTCGGACGCGCAGGGCCACGACCGGGCCCGAGCCCATGAACTCCACGAGCGGCTCGAAGAACGGCTTGCCCTCGTGCTCCTCGTAGTGCTTGACCAGCAGATCGCGCGAGGGGGTGACCATGCGCAGGTCGACGATCTCGTAGCCCTTGCGCTCAATGCGGGCGATGATCTCGCCGGTCAGGCGGCGCCGGACGCCGTCGGGCTTGACGAGGACGAGGGTCTCTTCGAGGTGGTGGGTCACGACACATCTCTCCTAGTGGTGGGGCGGTCCTGCTCCGACCACCCTAGTGGTCTCCGCGTCCACCCCGGGCAGGCGGGCCGGTCAGCCCTCGGGGTGCGCGGCCTCCCACTCGGCCTGGGCGCGGGCCCGCTCGGCGTTCTCCCGGTCGATCTGCCCGCCCTTGGTGACGGCGTACCACCAGGTGAGGGTGAAGAGGGGCCCGATCAGGACCATCGAGTACTCCCACAGGCTGGAGAGCACGAGGACGGCCTGGATCGCCCAGCCGATCGCGATGCCCACGGGCCGGCGCACGAGGGCGCACGTGAGCACCGCCACCACGGCCAGGGCGGAGAACCCGACGACGATCCACGGGGCGTGCGGCTCCGCCCGGTTCAGGCCGAACAGCGTCATGCCCAGGAAGAACAGCAGCACCGCCTCGAGGCACAGCACCGTGGACGTGAACAGGGCGCGGACGGAGCGGGTCCGCCGGCGCCGCCCCGGCCGCCAGTCCCGCTGGGCGCGGGTCTCCCGGGCCGGGCGCCAGTCCTCGTGGCCGAAGCCGGGCGCGGCGTCCTCGCGGGGATCGTGCTGCGGAGTGCTCATCGGCGATCCTCTCCGGGGTCGCGGTCGTCCAGCAGGTCCAGGACCTCGGGGTCCACGGCATCGTCGTCCTCGTCCGCCAGCCCGACGGCGGCCAGCAGGTCCTCGGGTTCGAGGCCCCGGGCGGCCACGGTCACGGGCCCGGCATGGGCCGGCTCCCCCAGCAGGTCCCGGACCTCGGCGGCCAGGGTGATGGAGCCGAGGACGAGCACGCCGCCGCCGGTGCCCGAGGCCAAGGCGTCGGCGCTGGTCTCCACGGCCTCCGCGCGCCCGACCGCCCACTCGAGGGCGTCGGGGACGGACTCGGTGGCGAACACGTCGTCCTCGCCCCAGCCGGCGTCCACCGCGAGCGCGGCGAGGTCCCCGGCGGGGATCGCACGGGGCGAGGCCGACTGTGTGAGGGCCACGTCCTCGACGTCGTCGCCGAACTCCCGGTAGAGGACCTCGAGCATGCTGCGGGCGTCCTTCTCCTGGAGCACGCCGACCACGAGCACCAGGCGGGTGAAGCCGAAGGCCTCCTGCACCGCGCGGGCGGTGACGCGCACGCCCTCGGGGTTGTGCGCGGCGTCCACGATCACGGTGGGGGCGGTGCGCAGCACCTCGAGCCGGCCGGGCGAGGTCACCTGCGCGAGGCCCTCGCGCAGCAGCTCCTCGTCCAGGGGACGGGCACCGCCGCCGAGGAACGCCTCGAGCGCGGCCACGGCCACGGCCAGGTTCTCCGCCTGGTGGGCGCCGTGCAACGGCAGGAAGAGGTCGGGGTAGTCGGCGGCGAGGCCGCGCACGTCGACCTGCTGGCCGCCGACGGCCAGGCGCCGGTCCGCCACGCCGAACTCCACGCCCTCGAAGCGGAAGGGGACGTCCGCGGCGCGGGCGGCCTCCAGCAGCACCTGGGCGGCGTCTGGGTCCTGCGCGGCGGAGACGAGGAAGCCGCCGGGCTTGACGATCCCGGCCTTCTCCTGCGCGATCTCCGCTTCCGTGTCCCCCAGCAGCTCGGTGTGGTCCAGGGAGATGGGGGTCACCACGGAGACGGCGCCGTCGGCCACGTTGGTGGCGTCCGTGATCCCGCCCAGGCCCACCTCGAGCACGACGACCTCGACGGGCTCGTCCGCGAAGACCGCGAAGCCCAGCGCAGTGACCGCCTCGAAGTAGGTCAGGCGGGGCTCCCCGGCGGCCTCCAGCTCGGCGTCGACGACCTGCACGAGGGGCAGGATCTCGTTCCACACGCGTACGAACGTCTCGTCCGCCACGGGGGCGCCGTCGATGCTGATCCGCTCGGTGACCGAGCGCAGGTGCGGCGAGGTGTAGCGGCCGGTCCGCAGGCCGTAGGCGCGCAGCACGGCCTCGATCATCCGCGCGGTGGAGGTCTTGCCGTTGGTGCCGGTCAGGTGGATGACGGGCGCGGCATGCTGGGGGTCGCCGAGGAGGGCCAGGACGCGGCGCATGGGCTCCATGCGCGGCTCCATCCGGTTCTCCGGGGCGCGGGCCAGCAGGTCCGCGTACACGGCCTCGACGGTGTCCGGGGCGGCGCTCATGCGTCCGCCTTCGCCACGGTGACGGACACGGTGTTCATGGCGTCCTCGGCCGGATCCGTGCGGGGATCGGCGGCGCCCGAGTCCACGAGCTCGAGGTCCACGGTCAGGGTCTCCGCGGCCACGAGCTCCCGGTAGGTCTCGAGGGCCGCGATCACGGTCCCCGGGCCCTCGATGCGCGTGTGGACCCGGTCGGAGACGTCCAGTCCGGCGTCCTTGCGCGCGGCCTGGACGGCCCGGACCACGTCCCGGGCGGTGCCCTCCGCGGCCAGCTCCGCGGTGACCTCGGTCTCGAGGACCAGGAAGCCGGCCCCGGGCAGCACGCCGACGGCGGTGCCCTCGGGCGCGCCGGTGGACACGGTGCGCAGCTCGTACAGCTCGGGGTCGAGCATGACGCTCCCGCCGTCGGCGAGCGTGACCGCGAGGCCGCCCTCGACCTCGGCGTACGCGCGGGCGTCGACCGCCTTCTTGATGAGCGGGACCTGCTTGCCGAACGCCTTGCCGAGCTCGCGGAAGTTCAGCTTCAGCTCCGTGCCGATGCCGTACTCGGCGATCGCCTCGTCCGCGAGCTCGACGAGCCGGACCTCCTTGAGGTTCAGCTCGTCCGCCACGATCTGCGCATACGTGCCCTCCAGCCCGGCGGCCTCCGGCACGACGACGGACAGCGCCGCCAGCGGCAGGCGCACCCGGCGGCCGGCCCCCTTGCGCAGGGCCGAGCCGGCCGAGCTGATGCGGCGCACGGCGTCCATGCGGGCCACGAGGGTCTCGGCTTCGGGGCCGTGCGGGAACAGGTCCGCGTCCGGGTAGTCGGTGAGGTGCACCGAGCGCCCGCCGGTGAGCCCGCGCCAGATCTCCTCCGCCACGAGCGGCAGGAGCGGGGCCGCGGCGCGGGTGAAGGCCTCCAACACCGTCCAGAGAACGTCCATGGCCGCGGTGTCCTCGGCGAAGAACCGCTCGCGCGAGCGTCGGATGTACCAGTTGGTGAGGGTGTCCATGAAGCCGCGCAGGGCGTCCGTGGCGTCCGAGACCTCGTAGGAATCCAGCGCGGTCTTGACCTCGCGGAGCATGCGTCCGGTGGCCGCCAGCACGTACTGGTCCAGCGGGTCCTCGGAGGCGTGGCGCGCAGAGGCGCGATACCCCTCGGGGCGCGCGCCGCCGTCGTGCGCGGTGTTCGCGTACAGGGAGAAGAAGTGCCACGCGTTCCAGGCCGGGAGGATCACCTGGCGGACGCCCTCACGGATGCCCTCCTCCGTGACGATCAGGTTGCCGCCGCGCAGGATGGGGCTGGCCATGAGGAACCAGCGCATGGCGTCCGCGCCGTCGCGGTCCAGCACCTCGTTGACGTCCGGGTAGTTGCGCAGGGACTTGGACATCTTCTGGCCGTCCGAGCCCAGCACGATGCCGTGCGAGATCACGTGGGAGAACGCCGGCCGGTCGAACAGGGCGGTCGCCAGGATGTGCATGGTGTAGAACCAGCCGCGTGTCTGGCCGATGTACTCGACGATGAAGTCCGCCGGGTTGTGCGTGGGGAACCAGTCGGCGCGCTCGAACGGGTAGTGCACCTGCGCATAGGGCATGGAGCCGGAATCGAACCAGACGTCCAGCACATCCTCCACGCGGCGCATGGTCGCGCCCGCCGCCGCGGCCTCGGGGTCCGGGTGCGGGCGGGTGAGGTCGTCCACCCACGGGCGGTGCAGGTCCACCTCGCCCTCGGCGTTGCGCGGCAGACGGCCGAAGGCCTCCTCGATCTCCGCGAGCGAGCCGTAGACCTCCTGGCGGGGGAAGTCGGGATGGTCGGACTCCCACACCGGGATGGGCGAGCCCCAGAACCGGTTGCGGGAGATGGACCAGTCACGGGCGTTGGCCACCCACGTGCCGAACTGGCCGTGCTTGACGTTGCCGGGGATCCAGGTGATCTCCTCGTTCAGCTCGAGCATGCGTTCCTTGATCTGGGTGACCTTGACGTACCAGGACGTCACCGCGCGGTAGATCAGGGGCGTGCGGCACCGCCAGCAGTGCGGGTAGGAGTGCTCGTAGGAGGCTTCGCGGGCCACGCGGCCCAGGGCGCGCAGGGCGCGGATGATCGTGCGGTTGGCCTCGAAGACCTGCACGCCGGCGATCTCGCGCAGGTCGCCGCGCCCGACCTCCTCGCGGGCGAACAGCGGCAGGAACCGGGCACCCTCGTCCACGGAGAGCAGCACGGGGATGCCGTTGGCCTCGCACACGCGCTGATCGTCCTCACCGTAGGCCGGCGCCTGGTGGACCACGCCGGTGCCGTCCTCGGTGGAGACATAGTCGTCCACGAGGATCCGGTGCGCGCCCTCGACGCCGAGGTCACGGCCGTTGACGGTGAAGGTCTCCCCGCGGTGGGCGTCGAACACGTCCGTGAACAGCGGCGCGTAGGCCAGGCCGCCGAGGCGGGCGCCGGGGATCGTCTCGGTGACCGCGGCGCGGGCGGCGTCGGCGTCGGCGTAGCCGAGCTCCTCGGCGTGGGCGCCCACGAGGTCCACGGCCAGGAGGAAGCGGTCCCCGTCCGCGGTCGCGCCCTCGGGGCCGGCCGGCACCACGGCGTACTGGATCTGGGGGCCGACGGCGAGGGCCGCGTTGGTCGGCAGCGTCCAGGGCGTGGTGGTCCAGGCCAAGACGTGGACGCCGGCCAGGTGCGCGGCGAGCGCTGCGTCGGCGCCGCCGTCGGGCACGAGGGCGGGGTCCGCCGGGAGGCCGGTGATCGGGAACGTGACGGTGACCGAGGGGTCCTGGCGCATCGTGTAGACGTCGTCGTCCATGCGCAGCTCGTGGTTGGACAGCGGGGTCTCGTCGTTCCAGCAGTAGGGCAGGACGCGGAAGCCGCGGTAGGTCAGGCCCTTGCGGTGCAGCTCGGAGAAGGCCCAGATCACGGACTCCATGAAGTCCGGGGTGAGGGTCTTGTAGTCGTTCTCGAAGTCGACCCAGCGGGCCTGGCGGGTCACGTAGTCCTGCCACTGGTCCGTGTACTTCAGGACCGAGGAGCGGCAGGCGTCGTTGAACGTGTCGATGCCCATGGCCTCGATCTCGGACTTGTCCGTCATGCCCAGCTGCTTCATCGCCTCGAGCTCGGCGGGCAGGCCGTGGGTGTCCCAGCCGAAGCGGCGCTCCACGCGGCGGCCCTGCTGCGTCTGGTAGCGGGCCACGAGGTCCTTGACGTACCCGGTGAGCAGGTGGCCGTAGTGCGGCAGGCCGTTGGCGAAGGGCGGGCCGTCGTAGAAGACGAACTCGTTCTGCGAGCCGTCCTCGTTCCGGGCGGGACGCTGGTCGATCGAGGCCTGGAAGGTGCCGTCCTCGTCCCAGTACGCCAGGATGCGGCGCTCGATCTCCGGGAAGCGCGGGGAGGCGGGGGTGCGGCCGTCAGGGGCGGAGGAGGCGAGGGGGTACACGGGGGTCCTTTGCGTCCGGGGCGTCGGTTCCGTGCAAGGACGCCCGAGGGCCCGACCCTCCGGCCGGCCGCGGACGCGGTACCACCTTGCTTGCCGGCGTCGGGAGGTCCCCGGGGTGCTGGCCGCTTGATGACTGCTGTGACGGGCTTACCCGTCCGGTTCTACTGGGGCCGTGCGGCCCGTTCTTCCGGAGGCTCGCCGGTGATGGCCGGGTCGACGCCTGTGCCCGCCAGTGTAGTGGACGCTGCGCCGGCCCGTGGCCGCGGGCCGGAGCGGGTCAGAGGGCGGTGCGCACGGCCGCGGACGCGTCGCCGTCGAGCTCCACGTGCACGGCGTCCCGGCCCGAGGCCCAGAGGAGGAGCTCCCCGACCTCGCCGGTCACCGTGACGGGCACCCGCAGCGCCACGGCCCCGCGGGTGACGGTGACCGGGGCGCGGCCCGGGCCCTGGAGGACCACCGGCGCCGTGGACGTGCGCAGGAACAGCGGGGCCATGCGACGCAGCGAGCGGTAGAGGGCGTCCTCCTCGTCCGGGGAGAACGGGCGCGGGGCGGGCAGCGAGCCGCCGGTCGCGGACTCGCCGCGCCGGACGTCCTCGAGGTGGATGAAGTGCTCGGCCGCGTTCACGTGCCTGTCCGCCGCCCGCAGGGGGTTCAGCGCCGACGGGCCCGCGGCCCACTCCCGCACGACCTCGGCGTAGTCGCGGCGCTTGGTGTCCGCGGTCAGGCGGTCGAGGTGGCGGGACAGCGGCGGGATGAACAGGGCGGCGAGGGCGTCGGGCCGGCTCTCCCGCAGCCAGAGGTGGGCGGCGAGGTCGCGGGTGCTCCAGCCGCCGCACAGGGTGGGCGCGTGGGGGCCCTTCTCGAGCAGGAGGTCAGCGAGGCGGGCGCGTTCGGCTGCGGCGAAGGTGGTCATGGGCACCACGGTAGGGAGCGGGCCGCGGCGCGGGCGAGGGGTGGGCCGCGCCGCGGCCTCGAATCCACCCGACGGGAGGGCTCAGCCTCCGGCGCCGAGGAGGACGCTCTCCCGGGAGATGCGGGTC
This sequence comes from Micrococcus lacusdianchii, assembly GCF_023155805.1. Taxonomy (GTDB): domain Bacteria; phylum Actinomycetota; class Actinomycetes; order Actinomycetales; family Micrococcaceae; genus Micrococcus; species Micrococcus lacusdianchii. The sequence continues at coordinate 10,754 of NZ_JAKNUW010000004.1, forward strand.
ATCTCCTCCCGGTCCACGACCTTCACCCGCTCCCGCGCCACCGGACCGGCCTCCGTGGCCTGCGCACCCAGGGACTTCTCATGCTCGTCCAGAGCATGCCAGCCGGCCCACGTGGTGTACGGCACCTCACGGGACTCGAGCAGCTCGATCACGGACTCCTCCGACGGCTCCTGGGCGGTCCACAGCCCCGGCTCGTCCTCGATCAGCTGCTTGATGGTCTCCAGGGAGTCGCCCTTGGTGTGCCCGATCAACCCCACCGGACCCCGCTTGATCCACCCCGAGGCGTACAGGCCCGGCACCGGGGCGCCGTCCGCGTCGAGCACGCGGCCCTGCGCGTTCGGGATCACCCCGCGCACCTCATCGAACTCCACCCCCTCCACGGGCGAGCCGAAGTAGCCCACCGCCCGGTAGACCGCCTGCACCGGGTAGTCCACGGTCTCCTCGGACGGACGGACCCCACCGGAGCCGTCGAGCTCCATGCGGCGCATCCGCAGGCCGTCCACCCGGCCATCCCCGTCCTCGTCCAGGAACTCCTCGGGGGCCTGCAGGAAGTGCAGGTGCAGCCGACGCGAGGCGCTCTGCTGACGGTCCTCCTGCTCCATGAGCCAGTTCGTCAGCGTGCCCACCATGGTGCGGACCTGGTTGTTCTCCTCGATCGCCTTCTCCGAGGCCTCATCGAAGTCGAAGTCCTCCTCGTACAGCACGATGTCCACATCCCGGGAGTGCGCCAGCTCCCGCAGCTCCAGCGGGGTGAACTTCACCTGCGCCGGCCCGCGCCGACCGAACACGTGCACGTCCGTGACCGGCGAGGCGGCCAGGTCTCGGTACACGTTGTCCGGGATCTCGGTGGGCAGCAGGTCCTCGGCATGCTTGGACAGGATCCGGGCCACGTCCAGGGCCACGTTCCCGTTGCCGATCACGGCCACCTGGGTGGCGTTCAGCGGCCAGTGCCGCGGCACGTCCGGGTGCCCGTCGTACCAGGACGCGAAGTCGGCGCCGCCGAACGAGCCGGCCAGCTCCACGCCGGGCACGTCCAGGACCGCGTCGCGCACGGCACCGGTGGAGAACACGATCGCGTCGTAATGCCGACGCAGATCGGCCAGGCTCAGATCCGTGCCGTAGTCCACGTTCCCGAGGAAACGGATGTCCCCGCGGTCCATGACCTTGTGCAGGGCGGTGACGATGCCCTTGATGCGCGGGTGGTCCGGGGCCACGCCGTAGCGGATCAGGCCGAACGGGGCCGGGTAGCGGTCGAACAGGTCGATGCTGACACGGAAGTCCCGCTCTTCCTTGGTCAGGATGTCCGCCGTGTACACCCCGGCGGGTCCGGCACCGATGATGGCGATGCGCAACGGGCGGTCGGGCCTCGAGGCCGAGGGGGTCAGGGTCATGCTCGTGCTCCTTCGGAGGTCGGGTTCAGGGTCAGGATGGGGGCAGGGATGCCGGCCGCAGGCGCGCCGGTGGCGTAGGGGCTCAGGCGCACGACGTCGCCCACGACGATCACGGCGGGGTTCTCCACACCGACGGCGGCCGCCTGCGCGACGATGGTCTCCACCGTGCCCACGGTGACCCGCTGGTCCGGCATCCAGCCGCGCTCGATGATCGCCACGGGCGTCGCACCGTCCAGGCCGCGCTCCGTCAGTCGGCGCGCGGTGTCCGCGAGCCGGCGCACGCCCATCAGCAGGACGAGCGTGTGGTCGGCCCGGGTGGGCACTTCGGACAGCTCTTCGTGGCCGGTCACCAGCGTGAAGCCGGTGGCGACGCCGCGATGGGTGACCGGGATCCCCGCGGCGGCGGGCACCGAGACGGCGCTCGTGACACCGGGGACCACCTCGACGTCGACGCCGTGGGCGCGGCAGTGCGCTGCCTCCTCGCCGCCGCGGCCGAGCACGTACGGGTCGCCGCCCTTGAGCCGGACGACGAGGCGGCCGGCCCGGGCCTCCCGGACCAGGACGGCGTTGATCTCGTCCTGCGTGGCCAGGTGGTTCCCGGGGGCCTTGCCGACCTCGATCACGGGCACCGCCGGGTCCAGCTCGGCCAGGAGGGCGCGCGGGCCCAGCCGGTCGGCGACCACCACGTCGGCCTCCGCGAGCAGCTGCCGGCCGCGCACGGTGATGAGCCCGGAGTCGCCGGGGCCGCCGCCGACGAGGGCCACGCGACCGGGCTCGGCGGACGCGCGCCGCCGCCGCAGCGGCAGCCGCCCCGTGGACAGGGCGAGGGTGATCGCGTCCTTCAGGGCGCGGGCACGGCGAGGGTCTCCCCCGGCGTTGACGGCCACGGTCACGTCCCCGGCCCGGACGACGGCGGGCGTCCAGGCGGCGGAGGACTCGGCGTCGGAGGCGTCGACACACCAGACGCGGCGGGCCTCGGCGTCGGAGGCCACGGCCCCGTCCACGGCCCGGTCACCGGTGGCGGTCTGGGCGAACCAGACCCCGTCGAGGTCGGACGGGCGGTAGGGGCGGCGATGCAGGGTGAGCAGACCGGCCGCCGCGAGCCGCTCCACCTCCTCCCCCGGCTTCGGGGCCACCACGGTGACGAGCGCGCCGGCGTCGAGGAGGGCACCCACGCGGCGGCCGGCCACGCGCCCGCCGCCCACGATCAGGACGGGCCGGCCGAGCAGACGCAGGGAGGTGGGGTACAGATCGGACGCGGTCATCGCGTGCTCCCTTCCAGCAGCCCGCGGCGGCGCAGCATGCGCCGCTCGACGGGGCCGAATGCGGCCAGTTCGAAGAGGACGCCGACGGCCAGGATGGTCAGGACGGCGCAGAGGACGACGGCGAGGTCGGACGCGGCACGTCCCTCGTGGAGCAGGGTCCCGAGTCCCACGCCCATGGGCCCGCCGACGGCGATGATCTCGGCGGCCATGAGGCCTCGCCACGCGAAGGCCCAGCCCTGGCGCAGGCCGGAGACGAAGGCGGGCAGGGCGGCCGGGAGGACCACCAGCAGGGCGGTCTCGAGACGCGAGGCGCCCAGCACCCGGGCCGCGCGACGCAGCTGCGGCGGCACCTGGTCCGTGCCGGTGGTGAGGCCGGCGACCACGGCGGGGACGGCGCCGGTGAGCATCACGAAGTACGCGGTGGCGTCGCTGAGGCCGAACCACAGCACCGCGAGCGGCACCCAGGCCACGTTGGGCAGCACCATCAGGGCCGTGAGCAGCGGGCCGAACGCCCGCCGCAGGACGCTGACCTGTCCGAGCACCAGGCCCAGCCCGACGCCGACGACCACGGCGAGTGCGAAGCCGACGACGGCGCGGCCCACCGACGTCGCCACCGCCTGCTGGACGAGGCCCTGGGCCCACAGCGTCCCGAAGGCCCCGAGGACGTCGCCGGGACCGGTGATCGGCTCACCGCGCGCACCGGCCAGCCACGCGAAGGCCTGCCAGATCGCCACGAGCAGGACGACGGCGGCCACCGGGAGCAGGACCCGGCTCCAGTCCCACCCGGCCAGACCCGTCCGACGGGTCGAGTCGACGGCCTGGAGCGCGTCGAGGCCGCTGTCGAGCTCGCGCAGCTCGTCGTCGGTGGCGGCCCCCGGCGCGCGGCCGGGGGCGTCGAGGGTGGGGGTGTCAGTGCGCATGGCGACGGATCTCCTGACCGAGTCGGGCGGTGATGGCGGCCGTGAGGGCGGCCGCGGCGGGCGCGTCGTGGCGGGCGGCCGCGGGCACGTCCCATTCGGCGACGACGCGACCCGGACGTGAGGACAGCAGCAGCACCCGCTGGCCGAGGCGGACGGCCTCGGCCACGTTGTGGGTGACGAACACGACCGTCCGACCGGTCTGCCGCCACACGCGCTCGAGCTCCCCATGCAGCAGGTCGCGGGTGATCGCGTCCAAGGCCGCGAACGGCTCGTCCATGAGCAGCAGGGGGCGGTCCTGGGCGAGGGCCCGGGCCAGGGCGACGCGCTGGCGCATGCCGCCGGAGAGCTGGTGGGGTCGCAGGTCGGCGGCGTCGCCCAGGTGGACGAGACGCAGCAGCTCCCCGGCACGCCCCCGACGCTCCGCCGCGGGCACACCGGCGAAGCGGAGGGCGAGCTCGATGTTGCCGCGGGCGGTGAGCCACGGGAAGAGGGCGGCGTCCTGGAACATGAACGCGGCCCCCTCCCGGGGAGTCTTGACGACGCCCGCGGTGGGCGCCTCGAGCCGGGCGATGAGGTTCAGCAGGGTGGACTTGCCGCATCCGGACGCGCCGAGCAGGCAGACGAACTCGCCCGGCTCGATCCGCACGGAGACGTCCTCCAGCACGGGCGTGGGCCCGCCGAAGCTCTTGCCCACGTCCTCCATCACCACCGTCATGACCGCTCCCCTCGCGCCGTCGTCATCCGGATCAGGCCTCGTCGCCGCCGCGCACCATGCCGGCGGCGAGCGTGGCCCCGTCCTGGGGGTCGATCACGAGGAACGCCCCGGTGCGCCGATGCACGGCGTAGGGCTCCACGGGTAGCGGCGCGGCCAGGTGCAGGCGCACCTGTCCGATGTCGTTGAGCCCGAGGGTCTCGGCCGGGTCGAGCCGCAGGGTGTCCAGGTCGAGCCGGCCGGCCACCTCCTGGACGAGCGCCCGGACGACGGCGGTGCCGTGCTTGACGAGGACCTGCTGCCCGACGCGCAGCGGCGCGGCGGAGAGCCAGCACAGCGCGGCGGCCACCTCCGCGGTGGGGCGCGGGGCGGTGTCCGCGGCGGCGATCGTGTCCCCGCGGGCCACGTCCACCTCGTCGGCCAGGCGCAGGACCACCGACTGCGGGGAGGAGGCCTCCTCGAGGGACTCGCCGGCGGCGTCCACGCCCACCACGGTGGTGGTGCGCACCGGCTGCCCCGGGGTGAGGACGGCGACGGCGTCCCCGGGCCGGACGGTGCCCGCCACCACCTGCCCGGCGTAGCCGCGGTAGTCGCGGAAGACCTCGGGGTCGAGGCCGGGGGCCAGGGCGCCCTGGGGGCGCACCACGAGCTGCACCGGGAAGCGGAAGGAGGCCGCGGCGTCGTCCTCGGCGTCCGCCCCGGGCAGGGACTCGAGCAGCTCCATGAGCGTGGGGCCGGTGTACCAGTCCGTCCGCTCGGAGCGGGTGACCACGTTGTCGCCCTGCAGGGCGGACACCGGGACGCTCACCGCGTCGGAGAGGCCGAGCTCCCGGGCCACGCGCCGGACGTCCTCGGCGATCGCGGTGAAGACCTCCTCGGCGTAGTCCACGAGATCGATCTTGTTGACGGCGACGATCACGTGCGGCACCCGCAGCAGGGCCACCACGCTGAGGTGGCGCCGGGTCTGCTCCACCACGCCCTTGCGGGCGTCCACGAGCAGCACGACGGCGTCGGCCGTCGAGGCGCCCGTGACGGTGTTGCGGGTGTACTGCACGTGCCCGGGGCAGTCGGCCAGCACGAAGGTGCGCCGGTCCGTGGCGAAGTACCGGTACGCGACGTCGATCGTGATCCCCTGCTCCCGCTCGGCGCGCAGGCCGTCGGTCAGCAGCGCCAGGTCCAGCCCGCCCTCGGCGCCGCCGAAGCCGCGCTCGGCGGAGGTGCGGGCCACGGCCTCGAGCTGGTCGGCCAGGACGGCCTTGGAGTCGTGCAGGAGGCGGCCCACGAGGGTGGACTTGCCGTCGTCGACCGAGCCGGCCGTGGCCAGGCGGAACAGGGTCCCGGCGGGGGCGTGCCGGTCCAGCAGTGCGGTGCTCATCAGAAGTACCCGTCCTTCTTGCGATCTTCCATGGCCGCCTCGGAGATGCGGTCGTCGGCGCGGGTGGCCCCGCGTTCGGTCAGGGTGGAGGCGGCGACCTCGAGCACGACGTCCTCGACGGTGGCGGCCTCCGAGAGGACGGCGCCGGTGCAGGACATGTCGCCCACCGTGCGGTAGCGCACCGTCCGCGTGGTGACCTCCTCGCCCTCGGCCGGGCGGGAGTGCTCCCCCACGGCGCGCCACATGCCGTCGCGGCGGAAGACCTCCCGCTCGTGCGCGTAGTAGATGGAGGGCAGCTCGATGCCCTCGCGGGCGATGTACCGCCACACGTCCAGCTCGGTCCAGTTGCTGATGGGGAACGCGCGGACGTGCTGGCCGGGGGTGTGACGGCCGTTGTAGAGGTTCCACAGCTCGGGGCGCTGGTTGCGCGGGTCCCACTGGCCGAACGCGTCCCGCAGGCTGATGATCCGCTCCTTGGCCCGCGCCTTGTCCTCGTCACGGCGGCCTCCCCCGAAGACGGCGTCGAACCGGTTGGTCCGGATCGTGTCCAGCAGGGGGGTGGTCTGCAGGGTGTTGCGGGTGCCGTCGGCGCGCTCACGCAGCTCGCCGCGGTCGATGTACTCCTGCACGGAGCCCACCACGAGCCGCAGGCCGAGCCGCTCCACCGTGCGGTCGCGGAACTCGAGGACCTCGGGGAAGTTGTGGCCGGTGTCCACGTGGACCACCGGGAAGTGGATCCTCCCCGGCCAGAAGGCCTTCGCGGCCAGGTGGAGCATCACCACGGAGTCCTTGCCGCCCGAGAAGAGCATGGCGGGGCGCTCGAACTCGGCCACCACCTCGCGGATGATGTGGATCGCCTCGGCCTCCAGGACGTCCTGGACGTCGGGCCCGGCGGGGCTCGCGGTCCCCGGGTCGGGGGCATGGGTGAGGGTCATCGTGTCTCCTTGGTCTGTCTCGGGAGCGGCGCTCAGACGTGGATGCCGCACTCGGTCTTCGCGGTCCCGGCCCAGCGCCCGGCACGGGGGTCCTCCCCGGGGGCGACGGGGCGGGTGCAGGGGCGGCAGCCGATCGAGGGGTAGCCGTTCTGCAGGAGCAGGTTCACGGGCACGTCGTGGTCCGTGGCGTAGCCGACCAGGTCGTCGAAGCTCCACGGGGCGACGGGGTTGACCTTGACCATGCCGTGGGCCTCGTCCCAGCCCACCAGCGGAGTGTCCGTGCGCGTCGGCGCCTCGTCCCGGCGGACGCCGGTGAACCACAGGTCGTATCCGGCCAGCGCCCGGTTGAGGGGCTCGACCTTGCGCATCGCGCAGCACAGCCCCGGGTCGCGGGCGAACAGGTCCTTGCCGTGGCGCTCGTCCTGCTCGGCCACGGTCAGCTCCGGGAGCACGTCCACCACGGTGACGTCGAGGCGGCGGGCCACCTCGTCGCGCGTCGCGAGGGTCTCAGTGAAGTGGTAGCCGGTCTCCAGGAAGAGGACGTCCACGCCGGGCATCCGCTGCGCCACCAGGTGCGGCAGGACGGCGTCGGCCATGGAGCAGGCCACGGCGGCCCGGCGGAGGTCCACATGGCGGGCGGCCCAGTCGACCACCGCCTCGGCGGGGGCGTCCCAGCCGAGCTCGGCGGCGCCGGACTCCGCGAGCTCCTGCAGGCGCTCGAGGTCCTCGGTCGGACGGGTGGGGGGAACGGTGCTCATCGGAGGGCCTCCTCGTCGACTCGGTGCGCCCACCGGGCGAAGGTCTCGCCCGGCTGACGCTGCTCGTCGTACCGGCGGACGACGCGCTCGACGTAGTCGACCAGCTCGCCCGCGCGGACCTTCAGGCCGCGGACGCTGCGTCCGAGGCCGGCCTCGGCGCGGTCCACGGAGGCCAGCCCGCCGCCCAGATGGACCTGGAAGCCGGGCGTCTGGCCGCCGTCGTCGTCCGGGAGCAGCTGGCCCTTCAGACCGATGTCCGCGGTCTGGATGCGGGCGCAGGAGTTGGGGCAGCCGTTCACATGCAGGCTCAGCCGCTCGGGGAGGCGGTCGGCGAGGTCGGCCAGGCGCTCCTCGAGCTGGGCGATCGCGGCGGTGGCGGTGTCCTTCGTGTCCACGATGGCGAGCTTGCAGAACTCCAGGCCCGTGCAGGCGATGGTGGAGCGGCGGAACACGGACGGCTCCGGGTCCAGTCCCAAATCCTTCAAGCCGGCCACGACGGCGTCCACCCGGTCCCGCTCCACGTCCAGCACCACGATCTTCTGGTGGGGGGTGGTGCGCAGCCGCGTGGAGCCGTGGGCCTCGAGCAGGTCCGCGAGGGCGGTGAGGGTGGTGCCGCTGGAGCGGCCGACGACGGGGGCGGCGCCGATGTAGAAGCGGCCGTCCTTCTGCTCGTGGACCCCCACGTGGTCGCCGGGGCGGGTGGGCGGGGCCGGGGCGGGTCCGTCCGGCAGGGCGTAGCCGAGGTACTCCTCCTCCAGCACGGTGCGGAACCTCTCCGGCCCCCAGTCCTCGAGCAGGTACTTCATGCGGGCCTTGTTGCGCAGGCGCCGGTAGCCGTAGTCACGGAAGATGCTCACGACGGCGTGCCACACCTCGGGGGCGCGCTCGGCCGAGACGAACGCGCCGATCCGGTCGGCCAGGCGGGCCTTCGTGGACAGGCCGCCGCCGACCCACAGGTCGTAACCGGGGCCCAGCTCGGGGTGCACCACGCCGATCAGGGAGACGTCGTTGATCTCGTGGACCACGTCCTGGGAGGGGTGCCCGGTGATGGCGGTCTTGAACTTGCGGGGCAGGTTGGAGATCTCGAGGTCGCCGATCCAGCGGTCCGCGATCTCCCGGATCACGGGCGTGGGGTCGATGATCTCGTCCGCGGCGATCCCGGCCACCGGTGAGCCGAGGATCACGCGCGGCACGTCGCCGCAGGCCTCGGTGGTGGACAGGCCCACGGACTCCAGGCGCCGCCAGATCTCGGGGACGTCCTCGACGCGGATCCAGTGCAGCTGGACGTTCTGCCGGTCGGTGATGTCCGCGGTGTCACGGCCGAAGTCGGTGGAGATCCCGCCGATCACGCGCAGCTGCTCGGTGGTGAGGTCACCGCCGTCGATGCGCACGCGCAGCATGAAGTAGCGGTCCTCGAGTTCGTGGGGCTCCAGGGTGGCGGTCTTGCCGCCGTCGATCCCCTGCCGGCGCTGGGTGTACAGGCCCCACCAGCGGAAGCGGCCGTGCAGGTCGTCCGAGGGGATCGAGTCGAAGCCCTCGTGGGCGTAGACCTGCTCGATGCGCTCGCGGACGTTCAGGCCGTCGTCCTGCTGCTTGAACTCCTCGTTGTGGTTCAGGGGGGCGGTCCCGTCCACCTTCCACTGGCCGTGCGGCTTGGCGGAGGGACGGCGCGGGGTGCGCGGCGGCCTCGACGTCTCGTTCACCTGGGTCATGGCCGCCACGCTAGGAACCCGGCATGCCGGCCCCAAGATCGTCGACGCGGTTCGTCACGTTCCCGGGGCCGGGCCGCGGCCGGGGCCCGGCCCGGCCCCGGCCGTGTGACGAACGGATCAGCGGTCTCCGGCGGCTCCGCTCGGGGCCTCGGCGAGGGCGGACCGCAGCCGGTCCAGGGCGATCCGCGCCACCAGCGGATGCGGCAGCAGGGGGTCGGTGACCGCGTCCGCGCCGCTCTCGCCGAGTCGGTCGTGGAAGTACCCGGGGGCCAGCAGGTGGGCGGCCACCACGGCGCGACGGCCGGCGGCGCGCACCCGGGCGACGGCGTCGGGCACCCGGGGGGTGGCCGCCGCCCCGAACGCCGCGGTCACGGGCAGTCCCGTGGCCCGGGCCAGGGCCGCGGCCAGGGCGTGCACCTGGGCCTGACCGTCCGCGGCGCGGGTACCGGCCGCCGCCAGGATGACGTCCGAGGTCGCGGCCTCACCGGCCGGGAGCGCCCGGGCCACCCGCTCGGCCAGAACGGTCACCAGGCGCGGCTCGACGTCGTCCCCGGCCCCGGCCAGCGGTGCGGCGGCGATCGTGTCGGGTCGGGCGGCCGCGGCGTGGTGGATGTCGTGGTGGACGTGGTGGCCCAGGGACAGCAGCAGCGGCACGATCACGGCCGGCTCCCCCGGGGGCAGGGCCGCCACGACCTCGTCGAGGGAGGGGCTCTGCACGTCCACGTAGGCCTCGTGGACCTGGGCGCCCGGCCCCTCGGCGGCCAGGAGGGCCGCCAGGTCGGCACGGAGGCCGTCGATCACGACGCGGCCGGCCGCGTCGTGCGTGCCGTGGGCGCAGGCGATCACGTGCAGCACGGGCGCGCTCATGCCGAGCCCACCGCGTCGGCCCACACGTTCTGCGGCCCGCCGCTCACCGGCGGATCACCTTGTGCTGGGCGGCCTGGGCGACCGGCCGCATCACGATCTGATCCAGGTTCACGTGGTGGGGCAGCTCGACGGCGTGGACGCACACCTCGGCGACGTCCTCGGCGGTGAGCGGCTTCTCCACGCCCGCGTACACGGCGTCCGCGGCGGACTGGTCGCCGCCCAGGCGGTTGCGGGAGAACTCCTCGGTGTGGACCATGCCCGGCAGCACCTCGATCACCCGCACGTTGTGCTCGGCCTCCTCCAGGCGCAGCGCGCCGGTGAGCCCGTGCTGGCCCATCTTCGCGGCGTTGTAGCCGGCGCCGCCCTCGTAGGCGGTGACGGCGGCGGTCGAGGTCAGGTTGAGCACGGTGCCCTCGCCGTGGGCGCGGAGCATGGGCAGGAACGCCTGGCACATCGTCAGGGTGCCGAGCACGTTGACGCGGTACATCCACTCCCAGTCGGCGCGGTCGCCCACGCCCACCGCGTCCGTGCCGAGCGCGCCGCCGGCGATGTTGACGAGGGTGTCGGCGCCGCCGTCGGCCTCGACGCGCGAGGCCAGCGCGGCGACGGCGGCCTCGTCCGTGACGTCCAGGGCGGCGGGGACGACGTCGCCGCTCACGCCCTCGGCCCGGGCGTCGGCAGCGAGGGTCTCGAGGCGCTCGGCCCGGCGGCCGACGGCGTACACGCGCCAGCCGCGGCGGGCGAGCTCGAGGGCCGCGGCGCGGCCGATGCCGCTCGTGGCCCCCGTCACGACGGCGGCGCGGGCGGGGTTCTTCGCAGGTTCATGGGTGTGGCTCACGCCTCCGACCGTAGCCGAGCCGTGCCGTTCGGAGCACCGCCCCGTTCACCTCCCCCAGGTCGAGCGTTTGGAAGGGCGGGACGTCCCGGGCGTCGTCGCAGGCCCGGCCCGCCGCCCCGGTCATGGGAGGATGGCGGGCATGGCTGAGAACACGCAGGGCACAGACACGCCCACCGACGCATCGACCGCTCCGAGCACCTCCGCCGTGGCGGTCCCGGACAAGCCGGCTCTGGAGGGCCTCGAGGAGAAGCTGACCGCCCGCTGGGCCGAGGAGGGCGTGTACGCCTTCGACGCGCACACCACCCGCGAGCAGGTCTACTCGATCGACACTCCCCCGCCCACGGCCTCCGGCTCCCTGCACGTGGGCCACGTGTTCTCCTACACGCAGACGGACGTGCTGGCCCGCTTCCAGCGCATGTCCGGCAAGAACGTGTTCTACCCGATGGGCTGGGACGACAACGGCCTGCCCACCGAGCGGCGCGTGCAGCACTACTACGGCGTCCGCTGCGACCCGGCCAAGCCGTACGTGGAGGGCTACCGCCCGCCGGAGACGCCCGCGAAGAACCAGCGCGACTGGGACGTGGTCTCCCGCCGGAACTTCATCGAGCTCTGCGAGGAGCTCGCCGTGCAGGACGAGAAGGTCTTCGAGGACCTCTTCACCCGTCTCGGCCTGTCCGTCGACTGGGACATGACCTACCGGACCATCGACGACGTCTCCCGCGCCGTCTCCCAGCGCGCCTTCCTGAAGAACGTCGCCGACGGCGACGCCTACCTGTCCGAGGCCCCCACCATGTGGGACGTGACCTTCCGCACCGCCGTGGCCCAGGCCGAGCTCGAGGACCGTGAGGTCCCCGGCGCCTACCACCGCTACGCCTTCACCGCCGCGGACGGCGAGCAGGTGTTCATCGAGACCACCCGTCCCGAGCTGCTGGCCTCCTGCTCCGGCCTCGTGGCCCACCCGGACGACGAGCGCTACCAGCACCTGTTCGGGACCACCGTCACCTCCCCGCTGTACGGCGTCGAGGTGGAGGTGTTCCCGCACGCGCTGGCCAAGCCGGACAAGGGCTCGGGCATCGCCATGGTCTGCACCTTCGGCGACCTCAACGACGTCACCTGGTGGCGCGAACTGCAGCTGCCGACCCGCACCCTGATCGGCCGTGACGGCCGCTTCGCCGCCGACACCCCCGAGTGGATCACCACGGACGCCGGCCGACAGGCCTATGCGGACACCGTGGCCGGCAAGACCGTGTTCTCCGCCAAGCAGGGTGTGGTGGACGCCCTCACCGCGGCCGGCCTGCTGGACGGAGAGCCGAAGAAGATCATGCACGCCGTGAACTTCTACGAGAAGGGCGACAAGCCCCTCGAGGTGGTCACCTCCCGCCAGTGGTACATCCGCAACGGCGGCCGTGACGCCGAGCGCCGCGCGGGCCTGATCGCGCGCGGCCGGGAGCTGTCCTGGCACCCGGAGCACATGCGCCACCGCTACGAGAACTGGGTGGAGGGCCTCAACGGCGACTGGCTGGTCTCCCGCCAGCGCTTCTTCGGGGTGCCGATCCCGGTCTGGTACCCGCTCGACGCGGAGGGTGAGCCCGACTATGAGCACCCGATCGTCCCGGCCGACGAGCAGCTCCCCGTGGACCCGGCCGCCGAGGCCGCCCCGGGCTTCTCCGAGGACCAGCGCGACGTCCCCGGCGGCTTCACCGGCGACCCGGACGTGCTGGACACGTGGGCGACGTCGTCGCTCACCCCGCAGATCGTGGGCCGGTGGAGCCGGGACGAGCAGTTCTTCCAGAACGTCTTCCCGTTCGACCTGCGCCCGCAGGGCCACGACATCATCCGCACCTGGCTGTTCTCCACCGTGGTGCGCGCGGACGCCCTCAACGGCTCCGTGCCGTGGACGGACACCGCGCTGTCCGGCTGGATCCTGGACCCGGACCGCAAGAAGATGTCCAAGTCCAAGGGCAACGTGGTGGTCCCCACGGACATCCTGGACGAGTTCGGCGCGGACGCCGTCCGCTACTGGGCCTCCTCGGCCCGCCTGGGCGCGGACACCGCGTACGAGGTGGCGCAGATGAAGATCGGCCGCCGCCTGGCCATCAAGCTGCTCAACGCCGCCAAGTTCGTGCTCAACCTCGGTGCCACGCAGGACGCCGTGGTCCGCACAGCCGACGACGCCGCGGCCGTCACCAATCCGCTGGACGCCTCCCTGCTGGCGCGCCTCGCGGCCACCGTGGAGCAGGCGACCCGCGCGTTCGAGGCCTACGACTACGCGCGTGCCCTCAACGTGACCGAGCAGTTCTTCTGGGCCTTCACGGACGACTACGTGGAGCTGATCAAGGACCGCGCGTACGGCGGCCACGGGGAGGCCGAGCAGGCCTCCGTGGTGGCCACTCTCGCCACCACCCTGGACGCTCTGCTGCGCCTGCTTGCGCCGTTCCAGCCGTTCGCCACCGAGGAGGTCTGGAGCTGGTGGCGCACCGGGTCGGTGCACCGGGCGCCGTGGCCGGGCCTGCCCGCGGAGCTCGACGCGCTCCAGTCCGCCGCCACCGACGGCGACCCGCTCGTGCTGGCGGTCGTGGCCCAGGCCCTGGGCGGCGTGCGCAAGGCCAAGTCGGAGGCCAAGGTGAAGCAGCGCACCGCCGTCCGCACGGCCACCGTCACCGCTCCGGCGGCACAGCTCGAGGCCCTGCGCGGCGGCGTCGCGGACCTCAAGGCTGCGGGCAACGTCGCCGAGCTGACGCTCGCGGAGGGCGGCGTGGAGCTCACCGTCGCCGACGTCGAGCTGGCCCCCGCCGACGAGGCCTGACGCCCCCGCGCACCGGACGACGACGGCCCCCACCTCCAGGTGGGGGCCGTCGCCCGCTCCGGACCGCCTGGGCCATGGTGGGGGGGCGGGCCGGACGTCTCAGATCGACGGCGCCACCAGTGTCGTGAGCGTGCGCGGACCCGGCTGCCACAGCAGGAGCCGGTCGGCGACGACCTCCCGGGGGGTCATGGGCGCCACGGCGGCGAGCACCCCGCTCACGTCCTGCCTCGGGACCCGACGGGCCAGGCTGAGGTGCGGGATCCACGGGCGGAAGGCGGTGGGGTCCCGCTGCGCCGAGCGCCGCTCCACCGCCAGGGCGAGGTCCGCCGAAGCCTCCAGCAGCCAGGCCACGGTGGGCCGGTCCCGACCGAAGAGCACGGTGCCGCCGATGCGTAGCGGTGCGGGCAGCAGCGGACCCACGGCCGCGGCGGCCTCGTCGCCCGTGATCGTCCCGCCCGGTGCCGCCGGGGACGGCAGGGTGACATGGGGGGCGTTGGACGCGGACCGGTGGTCGGCCTGCGAGGGCAGCCCGGCGGCCCGCAGGGCCTCCCACACGTCCCGCACGAGGGCGTCGTCCGCGGCGGACAGGCGGAGCTCGAGGGCGTCGACGGGCATGCCGCTCAGGCCTCCGTCCCGGTGCCCGCCGGCAGCCACGGCGCGGCCGCCTCCCCGTGGGCCCGGCGGCGGTCAGGATCCATGCGCTCCCACTGCGCGGCGATCATGGCCGTGCGGCGGTTGGCACGGAACAGCTCCACGTGGTCGTCCACGAACGACCAGTAGAGCCCGTCCCAGGCGGCGGTCCAGGGGCCCGCGTCGATGTCCGACATGGATCGAATGTAGCGGGATCCGGAGATGTAGGGCTTGGTGGTGGCGGCGTCGCCCGCCACGAACTGGCCCATCGCGTACACGTTGGGCACCATCACCCAGTCGTAGGCGTCCACGAACATGGCCGCGAACCATGCGTACACTGCGTCCGGGCGCACCCGCTCCAGCAGCAGCGCATTCCCCAGCACCATGAGACGTTCGATGTGGTGGGCGTAGCCCGTGTCCAGGACACGCCGGATCACGTGGTCCACGGGGTCGAGGCCCGTGGACCCGTCCCACCAGCCGGGAGGAAGGACCCGGGTGAAGCCCAGCCGGTCGGCCGTCCGCAGCGCGCGCCCGCGCACGTGGTACAGCCCCCGCATGTACTCCCGCCACCCGATCAGCTGCCGCACGAACCCCTCGAGCGACGGCAGGTCCACCGGCTCGCGGGCATGCTCGATGAGGACCGCGTCGAGCACCTGGTCCGGCGTGAGCAGCCCTGCGTTCAGCGCGGGGGTGAGCACGGAGTGGTATACGAACGGGTACGCCGTGGCGATCGCGTCCTCATACGGGCCGAAGGTGCGCAGGGGCTCCTCGACGAACTGGTCCAGCAGGGCGCGGGCCTCGTCGGGGGCCGTGGGCCAGCAGAACGTGGCCGGGTCGCCGGGGGCGTCCGGGAATTCCTTGTGCACCCACGCGATGGCGGCGATGACGTCGGGGTCCTCGGGCTCGACGAGCGTCACCGGGGGCGGCTGATGCCCCCGCGGCAGCCGCTTGCGGTTCTCCGTGTCGAAGGACCACCGCCCGCCCGCCGGAGAGCCGTCCGCCCCCACAAGCACACCGAGCCGGCGCCGCTGCCACCGGTAGAAGTCCGCCATGCGCGGAGACTCGCCCCCGAGCTGATCCCAGAGGCTGCTCCGGTCCGTGAGGAAGCCCGGCGACTCAAGGACGTCATCGGGGTGCAGGGTGATGCCGGCATCGACGAGGGCCGCGGTGATGTCCCGGGACACCCAGTCGTCCACCACGTCCACGCAGGTGACGCGCTCCACGCCGAGGCGGCGCAGCAGAGCGGTGAGCTGGCTCCGGCTGCTGCGATCGCCGCGCGAGTCGAGGACGTGGACCGTCCGCCCACGGCTGCGCGCCCGCCGGGCGAACCGGCGCAGGGACGCACGGTGCAGGACGAGCTTGTGTGCGTGGAACGGCAGCTGCCGGATGAGCAGGTCGTGTTCGAGCAGGATCAGGCCCGCCTCCGGCGCCGTGTCGAGCTGGGCGTCGAACAGCTGGTGGGGCAGCACGAGGTGAGCGGTGGCAGGCATGGCACCACGCTAGGCGGCGGGCCGGTGTGGGGGCACGCGCGGCCGGTCGCCGCGCACCGGCCGCCCGGCCCGCACCACCGTCGGCCCGCCGCTCAGTCGAACTGCGGGTCCGTAGTTCGGGCGCGCTTGATCTCGTAGAAGTACGGGAAGCGGGCCAGAGCAAGGGCGCCGTCGAAGATCTCCCCCGCGGTCTCACCGCGGGGGATGCGGGTGAGGACGGGGCCGAAGAACGCGGTGCCCTCGAAGGCGACCACGGGCGTGCCGACGTCGTTGCCGACCAGTTCCTCGGCGGCGCGCTGCTTCGCACGCAGCTCGTCGTCACCGGCGTCGGACCCGGTGGCGGCGAGGATCGGGGCCGGGTCCCAGCCGAGCTCCTCTGCGGCCGCGGTGATGGCCGTGGGGTAGTCCTTCACACCCTCGGTGTGGATCTTCGTGCCGAGGGCGGCGTACCAGTCCCCCAGCTGCTCGGGACGCTCCCGTCCCACGTGCAGGGTGGCGCGAGCCGGGACCAGGCCGCGGTCCGTGGCGGCGCGGTAGTCCGGGTCCAGCTCGCGGCCCTCGTTGAGCATGTAGAGGGACATCTGCCGGAAGCGCACCTCGACGTCCCGGACCTTCTCCACTTCGAGGATCCACCGGGAGGTGATCCAGGCGAACGGGCAGGTGGGGTCGAAGTAGAAGTCGACGGCGGGGGTGCCGGTGCTCTCGGCCATGGCGGCGTCCTCTCGGGTGGGGTCGTGGAGTCGGAGCGTGGATGCTCCTTGGCGGGGCCAACGTCCCCGCCGGGCGATCTATGCCGAGCGGGCGAGGATCACGCGGACCGGCGGCGGCGCTTGCGCTCCACCTCGGCCGGGATCAGGACCGGCTCAGCCTCTCCGCGGACCACATCGCCGGAGATGACCACGGTGCCCACGTCCTCGCGGGAGGGCAGCTCGAACATGACCGGCTTGAGCACGTCCTCCATGATGGAGCGCAGGCCGCGGGCGCCCGTGCCACGGGCGTCGGCGAGCTGGACGACGGCGTCCAGGGCCTCCGGCTCGAACTCGAGGTCCACGCCGTCCATCAGGAACAGCTTCTGGTACTGCTTCAGCAGGGCGTTCTGCGGCTCCGTGAGCACCCGCACGAGCTGCTCATGGGAGAGGTCCTCCACCGTGGTGATGACGGGGAGCCGGCCGATGAACTCGGGGATGAGACCGAACTTCAGCAGGTCCTCGGGGCGCACGTCCGCGTAGGTGACCTCGCCTGAGCCGAGGTGGTTCAGCGGGGCACCGAAGCCGATGCCCTTGCGTCCGGCACGTGCCCCGATGATCTCGTCGAGGCCCGCGAAGGCGCCGGCCACGATGAACAGCACGTTGGACGTGTCGATCTGCAGGAACTCCTGATGGGGGTGCTTGCGTCCGCCCTGCGGCGGCACCGAGGCCACGGTGCCCTCGAGGATCTTCAGGAGCGCCTGCTGCACCCCCTCGCCGGACACGTCTCGCGTAATGGAGGGGTTCTCCGACTTGCGGGAGATCTTGTCGATCTCGTCGATGTAGATGATCCCCTGCTCGGCCCGCTTGACGTCGTGGTCCGCGGCCTGGATGAGCTTCAGGAGGATGTTCTCCACGTCCTCACCCACATAGCCGGCCTCCGTGAGGCTGGTGGCGTCCGCGACGGCGAACGGCACGTTGAGCATGCGCGCCAGGGTCTGCGCCAGGTAGGTCTTGCCGGAGCCGGTGGGGCCGACCATGAGGATGTTGGACTTGCCGACCTCCACGTCCGCGAGGTCGTCCCGCTCCTCGAGCCGCTCCGCGAGGTCTCCCCCGCGGCCCTGATGGCCACGCACCCGCTTGTAGTGGTTGTACACGGCGACGGCGAGCGAGCGCTTGGCGGCCTCCTGGCCGATCACGTAGCGCTCGAGGTGGTCGAAGATCTCCTGCGGAGTAGGCAGGGCCGGCTCGTCCGACTCGGTGGCCTCGCCGAGCTCCTCCTCGATGATCTCGTTGCACAGCTCGATGCACTCGTCACAGATGTAGACCCCGGGTCCCGCGATGAGCTTGCGCACCTGCTTCTGGCTCTTTCCACAGAACGAGCACTTCAGCAGGTCCGCGCTCTCGCCGATGCGCGCCATGGTGTCTCCTCGGGGTCTGGTGGTGGCCGGGGCAGGCCGGGGTGGGCGCCGCCGTCGGGTCAGGTGTCCAGGATACGCAGGGGTCAGGACACGTTGACCGCGTGTCGCGGCGCGACCGGGGGCTGCCCGGACGGCCGGGGCCCCGCCGGCCGACGACGGCGGGCGGGGCCCTGGGGGCCTCGGCTCAGGAGGCCGGGCGGGTGATCTTGCGGGAGGCGAGGACCTCGTCCACGAGGCCGTACTCCTTGGCGCCCTCGGCGGAGAGGAACTTGTCCCGGTCGATGTCCCGCGAGACCTCCTCCGGCGTGCGGTTCGACAGGGAGGCCAGGGTCTCCTCCATCCAGACGCGCATGCGGTTGATCTCGTTCGCGTGGATCTCGAGGTCCGTGGCGGTGCCGCGGTCGCCCTGCATGGCCGGCTGGTGGATCAGCACGCGGGCGTTCGGCAGGGCCAGGCGCTTGCCCGGTGCGCCGGCCGCCAGCAGCACGGCGGCGGCGGAGGCGGCCTGGCCGAGGCACACGGTCTGCACCTCGGGACGGATGAACTGGATCGTGTCGTAGATCGCCGTCATCGCCGTGAACGAGCCGCCGGGCGAGTTGATGTACAGCGTGATGTCGCGCTCGGAGTCCATCGCCTCGAGCACGAGCAGCTGGGCCATGATGTCGTCCGCGGACGCGTCGTCCACCTGGGCGCCGAGGAACACGATGCGGTCCTCGAAGAGCTTGGCGTACGGGTCCTGACGCTTGAAGCCGTAGGGAGTCCGCTCCTCGAACTGCGGGAGGATGTAGCGGGCATCCGGGGTGGGCTGGGTCGGCGTGCCGACGGGCAGGCCGGCGGGGAACTGGGTCATTCTGCTCTCCTGGGAGGTTCGGTCGGGGGCGCTGCGGGGCGGGCTCAGCCCTCGACGCCGCCGCCGCCGGTGACGGAGGCCGCGCTCTGCGCGATGTGGTCGATGAAGCCGTACTCGAGGGCCTCCTGCGCCGTGAACCACTTGTCACGCGCGTTGTCCTCGAGGATCGTGTCGACGTCCTGGCCGGTCTGCTCGGCGGTCAGCTCCGCCATCACGCGCTTCATGTGCAGGATCAGCTGGGCCTGGATGCGGATGTCCGACTCGGTGCCCCCGATGCCGCCCGAGGGCTGGTGCATCAGGATGCGGGCGTGCGGGGTGGCGTAGCGCTTGCCCTTGGCGCCGGAGGCCAGCAGGAACTGGCCCATGGAGGCGGCCAGGCCGGTGGCCACGGTCACCACGTCGTTCGGGATGTACTGCATGGTGTCGTAGATCGCCATGCCCGCCGTGACCGAGCCGCCCGGGGAGTTGATGTAGAGGTAGATGTCCTTCTCCGCGTCCTCGGCGGAGAGCAGGAGCAGCTGCGAGCAGATCGCGTTGGCGTTGTCGTCGCGCACGTCCGACCCCAGCCAGATGATGCGCTCCTTGAGCAGCCGGTTGTAGAGGTAGTCCTCGCGGAGCGTCGGATCCACCGACGTCATGCGGGGGGTGATGTCCGTCATCACTGCTGCCTTCCTGTCGATTCGCGGTGCGGGCCGCCGTCCTCCGCGCGCAGGCGACGGACGGATCCCGGATCGTGATCGAGACTAGCCTCCGACCGGTCGCCGCGGGGGCCGTGCACGGCCGTTTCGCTGACGGCGTCGCCCGGCCGAGGGCGCTCGGGGACGACGACGGCGCCCTTCACCCCGCGCGCGGGGTGAAGGGCGCCGTCGTCGGCGTCCGGGGCGGATCAGGCCTCGTCGACCTCCGGGGCCTGCCCCGCCTCGGCCTCGGCGTCGATGGCCTCCTGGCCGCCCGGGGTCACGAACGCGGTGAGGTCCACGGCCGCACCCTCGGTGTCGGTGACCTCGGCGTACTCGAGGACCTTGGCCAGGGCCTTGCGACGGCGGACCTCGCCCATGATCATCGGGATCTGGCCGGCCTGGTCCAGCATCATGGCGAACTGGTTCGGGTCCATGCCGTACTCGGAGGAGGTGGCCATGATGTACTCGATCAGCTCGCCCTGGTCGACCGTGACCTCCTCGGCCTCGGCGACCTCGTCCAGGATGACCTCGTTGGCGAACGCCTCGCGGGTGTTCTGCTCGAGCTCGGCACGGTGCTCGGCGGTGTCGTGGTCGTCGCCCGCGGTGTGACCGCCGGCCGAGAAGTGCTGCTCGACCTGCTCGGCGATGACGCCGTCCGGCACCGGGACCTCGACGAGCTTGGTCAGCTCCTCGAGGACCTTGTCGCGGGCCTCGACGCCCTGGCGGTTTACGGCCTCCTCGGCGGCCTGCTTCTTCAGGTCCTCCTTGAGCTCGGCGATGGTGTCGAACTCGGAGGCCAGCTGGGCGAAGTCGTCGTCGGCCTCGGGCAGCTCGCGCTCCTTGACGGCTGTCAGCTCCAGCTTGACCACGGCGGTCTCGCCGTCGTGCTCGCCGCCGTTGAGCGTGGTCTCGAAGGTGGCGTCCTCACCGGCGGACAGGCCGTCGAGGGCTTCGTCGATGCCCTCGAGCATGGTGCCGGCGCCCACCTGGTAGGACAGGCCCTCGGCCTGGTCGACCTGCTCACCGTCGACCGTGGCGGTCAGGTTCATCGTGACGAAGTCGTCCTGGGCGGCCGGGCGGTCCACGTCCTTGAGGGTGCCGAAGCGGGAACGCAGGGCGTCCAGCTGGGCCTGCTCGTCCTCGGCGGTGGCCGCGGCGGGCTCCACGGTGACCTTGATGCCCTTGTAGTCCGGCAGCTCGATGGTGGGGCGCACGTCGAACTCAGCGGTGAAGACCACGGGGCCCTCGGCCGTGTCACCCACGGGCACCTCGGTGACGTCCACCTCGGGGCGGGAGATCGGGGTGGCCTCGGCCTCGGCGACGGCCTGACCGAACCAGGTGTTGAGGCTGTCGTTCACGGCCTGGTCCACGACGGCCGCGCGGCCGAAGCGCTGCTCGATCAGGCGCGCGGGGACCTTGCCCTGGCGGAAGCCGGGGATCTGGACCTGCTGGGCGATGTCCTTGTAGGCCTTGTCCAGCGCGGGCTTCACCTCCTCGAACGGCACCTCGACGGTCAGCTTGACGCGGGTCGGGCTGAGGTTCTCTGCGGTGGACTTGACCACGGACGGCTCCTGTTGAACTGGGTTGTCGGTTTACTGTGACGTCGAGTCGGGGTGACAGGATTTGAACCTGCGGCCTCACGCTCCCAAAGCGCGCGCTCTACCAAGCTGAGCTACACCCCGTGGCGGACTCCGCGCCGGGACGGCTCCGACCGCGGCGCCGCGGGCACCCGAAACACTGCCCGGAGGCAGACTGGGGAAGCCTACCGCGCCGCGTCGTCCGGGCGGGAATCCGCCACCGGAGGGCCCCCGGGTGCCGCCCCCATGCGACCGGTGAACCCGTCCATGGTCCGGTTGACGCCCAGCAGGTCCATGGTCGCATCGAACGCGCGCACCGGCAGGGCCCGCAGCGGGGCGATCAGGTGCACGGCGGCGGGCATCAGCAGGCGGCGCCGCCCGTCCTCGACGGCGTCGAGCACGGCCTCGGCCACCGCCTCGGGCTCGAGGATGGGCAGCAGGGCCGGGATCCGGGTGCGGACGCCGTCGAACATGCCGGTGGAGATGTAGAACGGGCACACCGTCAGCGTGCCGACGCCGCTGCCTCGCTGACGCAGCTCCGCCTCGAGGGACTCGGTGAACCCCACGGCCGCGTGCTTGGACGCCGAGTAGTCGGTCTGTCGGGCCACCCCCACCAGCCCGGCCGCCGAGGCCACCGTCACCACGGTGCCCCGGTCCCGCTCCAGCATCCCGGGCAGGAACGCGCGGGTGACCCAGTAGGGGGCCAGGGCGTTGACCTCGTAGGTCCGGCGGATCCCCGCCTCAGAGGCCTCCAGCAGGGACGCTCCCGTGACCACGCCGGCGTTGTTCACGACGACGTCCACCGCCCCCGCCTTGGACGCGGCCTCGGCGACGGCGGCGGCGTCCGTGACGTCCACGCGGGCGGCCTCAGTCTGCACGCCGAGGGCGCGGGCCTCGACGGCGACGCGAGCACCGGCGTCGGCGTCCAGGTCCCACACGATCACGCGGGCGGCGCCGCGCCGGGCCGCCCCCAGGGCCATGAGGCGGCCGATGCCGGAGCCGCCGCCGGTGACCAGGACGGTCCGGCCGCGCAGGGCCAGCGCGCGGGAGCGGGCACGTCGGAGGGGAAGGGGGAGGCGCGGGGCCATGGGCTGCTCCCTCAGGTCGGGTGGAGGCGGGGAGCCGGCGAGGCCGACGTCATCGGACGGGCGCCGGGCCCCGCGTGCTAGGGTGGTCGCCGCCGGCCGGCACCCTGTGCCGGCCCGCGGGGATGTAGCTCAATGGTAGAGCCCCAGTCTTCCAAACTGGCTACGCGGGTTCGATTCCCGTCATCCCCTCCGCCGCACCACCACGACGGGGCCCGTGTCCGGACGGGCCCCGTCGTGGTCGGGGAGCGTGCCGGTCCGCCGACCGTTGACCTCCCCTCCCCCGGTTCCCGTAGCGTCCGGGGCATGTCGATCTCCTCGTTCCTCACCGGCCGCGCGACGGCCCTCCTCCCCCTGCCCGCCCGCCTGGCGGTGAAGTTCGGCCCCCGCGCCGTCCGCGCCTACGGCGACTGGCGCGGCATGAATGCCCGCCCGACCGCCGCCGCGAAGCGCGGCTCCGGGCTACTGTCAGGCCTCATCGGCGACCGCCGCGGCCCGTCGCTGCTACTCTCCGCGCGTCGTCCCGCCCGCCGCGCCGGCTTCCCCTGGGGCGTGGGCCTGGGCGGCTTCGCCCTGGGCGCCGCCAGCGGAGCGGTCGCCGGCCGCCTGCTCCCCGCCGGGGGCGGCAAGGAGGACCGCGGCGCCGGCTCCGAGCCGACCCTGGTGACCCGCGAGGACACCACGACGGCGGCCCCCGTCACCCGCACCACGATCGAGCAGCCCCGCGCCTGATCCGGTCGCTCGGTCGCAGTGGCGGCGATATGGCTCTCACGCCGACGATGACCCGATGAACTGGTGAGGACACACCCTCCTCCGCGCTCCCGGACAGGGACGTGAGGGTATGTCCTCACCATGCATCGTCGAGGCCTGACTCAGCTTTGGCAGACAGTGCAGCGGTAGAGCTTGCGGGTGGCCATCTCCTCCACCACGATCGCGTCCACTCCGCATACGAGACACGGCTGCCCCTGCCGGTGGTACACGTAATAGGACGGATGACTCCCCCCGGGGGCGGCAGCCCGGTGCTCCGGCGTCGTGGTGACGATCCGCCCCAGGCGCACGCCGGTGCGCATCAGATCCCCGTTGTCCTCGTAGAGCGCGCACAGGGGCTGCTCCCCGACCTCCCGCGCCGGGGTCCACGGGTCCAGGCCCGCTCGGAACAGGGACTCGGCGCGGAAGATGTTGCCGATCCCCGCCACCGCCGCCTGGTCCATGAGCACGGCGCCGATCGGCCGCCTCGTGCGGGATGCCCGCTCGACAAAGCGGCCGGCGTCGTCTCCGTTGAGCGGGTCGGGCCCCAGCCGGTCGAGGACGGACGCGACCTCCTCCGGGATCAGCACCCGGCACGTGGTGGCGCCGACCAGGTCCGCCCACCCGTGCTCGGACTGCAGGCGTAGCCGCACGGTGTCCCGCGGCGGGGGCGGCACGACGGCGGGGGTGCGCGCCGTGGTGACCCCGCACACGAGCTTCTCCTGGCCGGAGGTCGCGGGGGGACGGGGATCGTCGTCGTCGGCCTGGGATGCGGAGGCGATCGGGGTGCGGGTCTCCTGCTCGCCGATGCGGCGGGGCGCCCCGATCGAGGAGGCCGCCGCGAACACCTCATCCCCGCCGAAGCTCATGGCCCCGTACAGGCCGAGGTGGATGTGGAGGGTCACACCGCCCGCCATGTCTGCGAAGAAGTGCTTGCCGTGGGCCCAGGCCCGTTCCAGGATTCGGCCGTCCAGCAGGGCGGCGCCGTCGGCGAACCGCCCCTGCGGCGAGGTGGCCCGGAGCATCTGGCCACCGAAGACGTCCTGCACATGCCGGGCCAGGCGGTGGAGGGAATGGCCCTCAGGCACTCACATCAGCACCTCTCCGGTGCTCTCGTATTGCGCGATCTTCCCGATGCGACGCACGTGGCGCTCGTCCTCGGAGAACGGCGCGGCCAGGAACGCCTCGATGAGCTCGGTGGCCTCCTCGAGCGAGTGCTGCCGACCGCCGACGGCCACGACGTTCGCGTCGTTGTGCTCGCGGGCCAGCCGCGCCGTGTCCAGGTTCCAGGCCAGGGCGGCGCGGACGCCGGCCACCTTGTTGGCGGCGATCTGCTCGCCGTTGCCGGAGCCGCCCAGCACGATGCCGAGCGAGTCCAGTCCCTGCTCGCGGTCGGCGACGACGGCGCGGGCGGCGTTGATGCAGAAGCCCGGGTAGTCGTCCTGCGCGTCGTACTCGGTGGGTCCGTGGTCCACCATCTCGTAGCCGGCGGCGGTGAGGTGCTCCACCAGATGGGCGGACAGCTCCATGCCGGCGTGGTCGGTGGCGATGTGGACGCGCATGCGCAGACTCCTCCAGAAGGACGACGGTCGGGTGGGGTCAGTCTACTGACGGCCCCACCCGACCCCCTGCCCCGGGGCGGGCCGGCTCAGATCAGCGCGACCGATCGCTCGGGCTCGCGCACCGGCATGGGCTCGGGCTCCCCGCTCGCCGAGGAGAGGAAGCCCTCCCCGGTGAAGTGGCCGTTGCGGGCGCGGAAGTCGTAGGCGTAGTCGGGCCAGATCAGCGTCAACTTGCCCGAACGGGGGTCGACGTACCAGGAGTGGCAGCCACCGTCCACGAGCCACACCGAGGTGGCGGCCCGCTCCTGGAGACGGTCCACGTACTCCTCCTGGGCGAGTGTCTCGGGGACCATCGTCCTGATTCCCTCGTGCTCCACCCGGTCCAGGGCCTCCAAGATGTACGCGATCTGCGACTCGATGATGTAGACGATCGAGTTGTGCCCCAGCGAGGTGTTCGGCCCGTTGATGGCGAACAGATTCGGGAATCCCGCCACGGCCGTGGAGTCGAACGCCGCCATGCCGCTGCTCCAGTGATCGGCCAGGGAACGGCCCTCACCGTCGTGGACGCGCTCGGCGAACGGCGGCTGGGCCGCCTCGAAGCCGGTGCAGAGGACGACGACGTCGACCTCGTACCCGTGACCGCTCACGCCGAACAGCCGGCTCCCCTCGACGCGGTCCAGCGCGCTGTCCTCCAGGGTGACGTTGTCCCGGGCCATGGCCGGGTAGTAGTCGTTGGAGACGAGCACACGCTTGCAGCCCGGCAGGTACCGCGGCGTGAGGCGCTCGCGGAGCTCGGGGTCGGAGACCGCGGCGGCCAGGTGCCCGAGGGCCTGGGCCCGGACCTGGTCCAGCGCGGCCGGCACACCGCGGCGCTGGGCATAGCTCGACTCGGCGAACCAGAAGATGTCGTCGCGCTCGCGCTGCATGGTGTGCGGGGCGCGCTCGAACATGCGCCGCACGGCCGCGGAATACGGCTTGACCACGCGCGGGGTGACCCACGCGGGGGTGCGCTGGAAGACGACGAGCTCGGCCGCCGTCGCCGCCAGCTCGGGGATGACCTGGATCGCGGAGGCGCCGGTGCCGACGACGGCGACACGCTTGCCCTTCAGGTCCACCGTGTGGTCCCAGCGGGCGGAATGGATGACCTCGCCCTCGAAGGCGTCGAGACCCGGGACGTCCGGCAGGCGGGGGTCGGCGAGGTGCCCGGTGCCCATGACGAGCCAGCGTCCCGTGTAGGTCCCGCGAGGGGTCCGCACCGTCCACCGCTCCGTCTCGGGGTCCCAGTGCGCTTCGAGCATGTCCGCCCCGAGACGCAGGTGCGGGGTGAGGCCCTCGTCCTCGGAGAAGCGCACGAGGTAGTCCTGGATCTCCGGGCCCGGTGTGTAGAAGCCCGACCACTGCGGGTTCGGCGCGAAGGAGAAGCTGTAGAGGTGGCTCGGGACGTCGCACGCGGCACCCGGGTAGGTGTTGTCCCTCCAGGTCCCGCCGACCTGCTGGGCGCGGTCCAGGATGAGGAAGTCCTCGCGGCCGTGACGCCGCAGCTGGGCGCCCATGCCGAGGCCGGCGAATCCGGAGCCGATGATGAGGATCTCAGCGGACTCGTCGCGCAGTGCGGGGCGCACGTCGGTGGTGGTCGTGGTGGTGGTCATGGCTGGCCCCTCACTCAGGCGTGGGTCTCGGGGATGATCGCGCCGGCCGGGTGGCGGTCGGGCTCGCGCAGGTGCAGGTCGACGATCTGCATGAGTTCGGCCGGGCGCTCGAGGAAGAAGGCGTGGCCGCTCGTCATGGTCGTCAGCCGTGCGTCGTCGATGATGCCGAGCAGCTCGTACTGGTGATGGGGCGGGACCATGATGTCCTCGGCACAGGAGACGATCAGTGTCCGCGCGGTGACGGCGGAGAGACGGTCGGCGACGTCCACGCGGGCGTTCAGGTCCATCTGCCGGGCGGTGAACTCGTCCGCGGTCAGGGAGGCGAGCGCCCCGTCGAGCATGGCCGGGGTCAGGGGGCGCAGGGCCAGCGGGGACAGGCCGCAGAAGGCCGTGTAACGGGCCAGGGCATCAGGGCTCGTGGCGTACAGGTGCCGCCAGACCTCGTTGCGCAGGCGCTGGTGGACATCCGTCGTCGCCCAGCCGGCCACGAGCACGAGGTTCTCCACACGGCGACCGAGGTCGGCGGCCAGCTGCCCGGCCACGACGGAGCCGAGTGAGTAGCCCAGCAGGTCGAACGCGGTGTCGGGGCCGAGGAGCTCGTCGACGGCGGCCCGCACCTGGCCGACCAGCAGGTTGACGGTCAGGTCCGCGGCGGGGTCGGCCGGCGGTGCCCAGTCGACGGCGATGACGCGCGTCCGCGTGGCCATCATGGGGAACAGGTGGCCGAAGTGCGAGGCGGTCGTCCCGCCCGTGCCGTGGACCAGCACGAGAGGCCGGTCGAGCTCCCCGGGTGTCACCGAGTCGTGGCAGGTGACGGAGGCACCGTCCACGCTGACGGTGCGCGTGACGGTCGATGCGGTCAGTGGCATGGGGCTCCTCCTGGAAACCGATATGTGGACTATGGGGCCCGACACCTGCGATGTGACGCGCCCTACATTTCCCAGCATGGCGCGTGCATCTCTCAAAATGCAAGCAGGGGCGGCAGTCATTTAGTCCATCAGATGGAACTGGCTCGGACGCCGGAGCTGCGGCACGATGGACCGGTGACCCCTGTGACCCCACCCACCGGCGTCCTGCCCCGTGCCGCCCTCGTGATGCGCCTGCTGCACGAGGCCGGGCCCGCCGGCCTGCGGCTGAGCCAGCTCGTCCAGCGGACGGGTCTGCCCCAGCCCACCGCCCATCGCCTGCTGGCCGACCTGGCGGAGGAGGGTGCCGTGACCCGGCGCGGGGCCGCCTATGCACTCGGCGATCGGTGGGGCCCGGTCGGGTTCGAACCGGTGACGCCGCGGTGCCTGATCGAACGCGAGGCCAGCCGGGCCGTGGTCCAGGCCGCCGCGGACGAGCTGGGGGACACGGTCTACCTGGCGGCACGGGCTGCGGGCGGAGTGGCCTACCTCCTGCGTTGCGACGGCGACTCCCCCGTGCGCGTCTTCACCGTGGAGGTCGGCGAGGTCAAGCGGCTTGCCGCCGGGTACGCCGGCATCGCGCTCCTGGCCTCCCTGCCGCCCGAGCGCCGGCGAGCTGAGGTGGACGCGGTCGTCGCCCGGCCTCCCCGCCGCTGGAACCTGACGGATGACGGGGCCCTGCACGACCTGCTGGACATCCTGCTGCGTCAGATGGACGAGCAGGGGTGGTGCGGCGGTGTGCCGGTCGTGCCAGGGGTGGCCGGAGTCGCCTGTGGCGTTCCGGCGCGGACGGGAAGCATCCCCCAGGTGTCCCTCACGGCCTCGGCGGCCGAGCAGCGGATGCCACCGGGGCGCGTGCCCGAGGTGGCTGAGGTGCTGCGTGCGGCGGCGACCCGACTGGCCGAGATCGGGGGCTGAGCACGCCGGCCGGCCCGCTCTGCCGTGCGCCGTCCACGACGCCGGGGCCAGGTGGCACACTGGGGAGCACCGTGCCATGGCCCCCATCACAGGCGCCCGGCCGTGCCGCATCCACCCGACCCCAGGAGGAGTCCGACCGTGACCACCGCCGCCGCCATGAACATCACCCGCGAAGAGGCCGCCGCGCGCGCGGCCGCCCTCACCGTGGACGCGTACGAGGTGAGCCTGGATCTCACCCGCGGAGCGGAGCACTTCCGCACGGCCACCACCGTGACGTTCGCGGCCACGCAGGACGCGGTGGGCACCCACACGTGGATCGACTTCGTGGCGGAGCAGGCTCCCACGGTGACCCTCAACGGCGAGGCGCTGGACGTGGCGGACTTCGACGGGGCCCGACTGCGGATCGGCCCGCTGGCGGCGCAGAACACCCTCGTGGTCGACGGGCTCGGGGACTACAGCAACACCGGCGAGGGCCTGCACCGGTTCGTGGACCCCGTGGACCAGGAGGTCTACCTCTACACCCAGTTCGAGGTGCCGGACTCCCGCCGCATGTTCGCGGTGTTCGAGCAGCCCGACCTCAAGGCCGCGTTCCGCTTCACGGTGACCGCGCCGGCACACTGGGCCGTGGTGTCCAACCAGCCGGAGGCCTCCCGCCGCACCCTCGGCGTCGTGGCGAACGAGGAGAACCCGCAGGGCGTGGACGCCGCGGTCTGGGAGTTCACCCCCACCCCGCGCATCTCCTCCTACATCACCGCGCTCGTCGCCGGCCCGTACGCCTCCGTGCACTCGGAGCTGACCAGCGCCGACGGCCGCACGATCCCCCTCGGCGTCTACTGCCGCGCGTCGCTGGTGGAGCACCTGGACGCGGAGAACGTCTTCGAGCTCACCCGCCAGGGCTTCGAGTTCTTCGAGGCCCAGTACGGCCACGCCTACCCCTTCGAGAAGTACGACCAGCTGTTCGTGCCCGAGTTCAACGCCGGCGCCATGGAGAACGCCGGCTGTGTGACCTTCCTCGAGTCGTACGTCTTCCGCGGGACCGTGCCCCAGGCGCTGATCGAGCGCCGCGCCATCACGATCCTCCACGAGCTCGCCCACATGTGGTTCGGCGACCTGGTCACCATGCGCTGGTGGAACGACCTGTGGCTCAACGAGTCCTTCGCCGAGTTCATGTCCACGCTCGCCGCCGCCGAGAACACGCAGTACACCGGCGCCTGGACCACCTTCTCCTCCATGGAGAAGAACTGGGCCTACCGCCAGGACCAGCTCTCCTCCACGCACCCCATCAAGGCCCGGATCCGCGACCTCGACGACGTGCTCGTCAACTTCGACGGCATCACCTACGCCAAGGGCGCCTCCGTGCTCCGCCAGCTCGTGGCCTGGGTGGGCCAGGAGAACTTCATGGCCGGCGTCCGCGCGTACATCGCCCAGCACGCGTGGGGCAACACCGAGCTGCCGGACCTCATGTCCGAGCTCGAGGCCGCGTCCGGCCGCGACCTGTCCGAGTGGACCCGCGTGTGGCTCGAGACCTCGGGCGTGAACACGCTGCGCACCGAGGTGGAGACGGATGAGGCCGGCACCATCACCGCGCTGCGCCTGCGCCAGAGCGCCCCGGACGGCTCCCCGTCGGCACCCGGCGACGACGTCCTCCGCCCCCACCGCCTGGCCGTGGGCTTCTACGACGTGGACGAGACCACCGGCCGCCTGACCCGCACCGAGCGCTTCGAGCTCGACGTGGCCGGTGAGGTGACCGAGGTCGCCGAGGCCGCCGGCCGCCGTCGTCCCGCCGTGATCCTGCCCAACGACGACGACCTGGCCTACGCCAAGCTGCGCCTCGACGACGCCTCGTGGGAGGCCGCGTCCACCCGTCTGAAGGATGTGGACGGCTCGCTGGCGCGCACGCTGCTGTGGGGGGCGGCCTGGGACACCGTGCGCGACGGCGAGGCCTCCGCCGCCTGGTTCGTCGACCTCGTCCTCGCCAACGTCGGCCACGAGCGGGACTCCTCCGTGGTGCAGACGCTGCTACGCCAGCTCGCGACGGCGATCGGCCTGTACCTGCCCGAGGACCAGGCCGAGACCGTGCGGGTCGCGGCGGCCGACCGTCTGTGGGGCCTGGTCGCGGAGGCCGAGGACGGCTCGGACAACCAGCTGCAGTTCGTCAAGGCGTTCGCCCTGCACGCCCGCACCACGGCGCAGCTGGACCGCCTGGCCGCCCTCGTCGACGGCACCCGCACCGTGCCCGGGCTGGACCTCACCACGGACCTGCGCTGGGAGCTGCTCACCGCGCTGGTGGCGGCCGGCCGCGCCGGGGAGGCCGAGATCGCCGAGGCCGGGCGCGCCGACGCGACCGCCACGGGCGCGCTCGCCGCCATCCAGGCCCGGGCCGCCGTGCCGACGGCTGAGGCCAAGCGCACGGCCTGGGACCGGGTGATGGCCGGCGAGCTGTCCAACACGGAGCAGCGCCAGGCCCTGATCGGGTTCGCCCGGGTCCACGACGCCGCGCTGATCGCGCCCTTCGCGGACGCCTACTTCGAGGGCGTCGAGGCGATGTGGGACTCCCGTTCTCACGAGATGGCCGAGACCGCCGCGACGCTGGGCTACCCGACCGCCCAGGTCACCCCGGAGATCGCCGACCGCGCCACCGCCCTGTCCGAGCGGCTGGCCGACACCCGCGCGGGGCTGTCCCGCGTCCTCGCCGAGGGCCGGGACGAGACGGTCCGCGCCCTGGCCGCGCGCGAGCACGCGACGGCGCACGTGCATCAGGTCCACGCCGGGGCCTGAGCCGGGCCGCGGCCGCAGCCGCGGCTGACGCCTCTGCCGGCGCCTGCGGGGCGGTGCTGGAGGGCACTCCACGGAAGATGCCCTCCAGCACCGCCCCCCGCCACCGTCGAGGCGCGGGCTGGCTAGGCTGGAACCCATGAAGCACACCTTCTCCCTGCGCACCGAGTGGACGGGCGACCGCGGCTCGGGCACCTCCGGCGTCCGCGACTACGACCGCTCCGTGGTGATCCAGGACGCCGCCGTCGGCGAGATCCAGGCCTCGGCCGCCCGCCCCTTCCGCGGCGACGACTCGAAGTGGAACCCGGAGACCCTCCTGCTCGGCGCGCTCGCCGAGTGCCACGTTCTCTCGTACCTCCATGTCGCGGCGACCTCCGGGGTCGTGGTCACGGGGATGACGTGCGGGGTCGAGGGCGAGCTCGAGGTGGACGGCGACGGCGCCGGGCGGTTCACCGCGATCACGCTGCGACCCGAGGTCACGCTGCAGGACGAGGCCGACCGGGAGCGGGCCGAGGCCCTCCACGCCGAGGCGCACCGGCTGTGCTTCATCGCGAACTCGCTCTCGGCCCCGGTCGCCGTCGAGCCGGCCCGCCCCGAGGCCCTGCCCACCGGCACGCCAACGCTGCCGGACCACTCCGCGCGCCTGGGCGCCCCCCTGGCGGTGCTGCGGCCGCGCGTCGCCAAGGGCCCGTCCCGTGTGACGGGCCTGGCGGAGCGGCCCACCGAGGTGGAGCCGGTGATGCAGGAGGGCACGCCCGCCCCGGTGGACCAGGTGCGCGCCCGCGACGCCGCGGCGGGTCCCGCCGGTGCGACCCCGGGGACCCCGGCCGCGCCCGGTCAGGCCACCAGCTTCTACGCCGCCGTCGGCGGCCGCCCGACCTTCGAGCGGCTGACCGCCGAGTTCTACACCCGCGTGCGCGAGGACGAGATCCTCGCCCCGATGTATCCGCAGGACGACTTCGAGGGCGCCCAGCGCCGGCTGCTGATGTTCCTGGAGCAGTACTGGGGCGGACCGCGGACGTACTCCGAGGAGCGCGGCCACCCTCGCCTGCGCATGCGCCACGCTCCGTACCGGATCGATCCGGCCGCGCGCGACGCGTGGCTGCGGCACATGCGCGCCGCCGTCGACACGCTGGAGCTGTCACCGCTGCACGAGGCCGAACTCTGGGACTACCTGGAGCGGGCCGCCCACTCCCTGCAGAACTCGGCCTGACCGGCCCACGGGCCGCCCCGACATGGGGACGCCGGCTCAGACCGCCATGGCGGGGCGGCCCAGCACGAAGCCGCCGGGGGTGTCCAGGCGCGTCCACGGCCCCGCCGTGCTGAGCCGGGCGCGGCCGCCGGGCCGCAGGAAGCCCAGCGCGTGCGCGCCGAAGGCCATGCCGGCCGGGAACTGCAGAGCGTCGCCCCCGAGCAGGGGTCCCCACATCTGCGCCCGGACCCTGCGGACCAGCGCCTCCCCCGGGTTCTCGGGCAGGGCGTCCCGCACGGCGTCGGCGCCGCGCGTGGCCACCTCGGCCAGCTCCTCATCGGCGACCTCGGCCACGGGCGTCCAGCCGCCGCGCGGCGGGGTCAGCGCGGTCCAGGTGACGTGCTCGCGGCCCGGCGGCACGGCGAAGGCCAGGTCGACGGGGTCCTGGCCGCGCATCCGGGCGGTGCGCTCGGTGACGGAGCCCAGGGCGACGACGGCGTCCAGGTCCGCCACGCCGTCAGCAGTCGCCAGGGGCACGGTGCGCAGCCCCAGGACGACGGGCACCCCGTCTCCGAGCCCGGCCGGCTGCAGCACGGAGACCCACTGGGCGAGCATCGGGGTGCGGGAGCGCCCCGCCTCAGGCACGACGTGCAGGCGCATCCCCGTGTCGGCGACGCGACGGGCGCGGGTGGCCAGCTGCTCGAGGTCCCGCACAGCGCGGTCGTCGACGAAGCGGAGGACTGGTGCGGCGGCGGAGTGCTCGGTCATGCAAGCATTGTCCCAGGTCCGTCGCGTCCCGGGCCGCCCCGCCGTCGCGGGATCCATCCACGTCGAAGGAGCCGTTCGTGCCGCAGCGCCATCCCCGTCCCCGCCCCGGTCGCGCACCGGCCCGCCCGGCCTCGGCCCCGAAGGACCCCACCGACATGCTGCGCGGGATCCTGGAGCTGACGCCGGCCGCGCCGGACCCGGTGACGGGTCAGGTCCGCTTCACGGGCACGACCCCCCGCCAGACGCACGGCCGGGTGTTCGGCGGCCAGGTGCTCGCCCAGGCGCTGGCGGCCGCCTCCCGCACGGTGCCGGCCGCCCGCCCCGCCCACTCGCTCCACGGCTACTTCATCCGCCCCGGGGACGCGCTGCAGCCCATCACGTTCACCGTCGAGACGCTGCGGGACGGCCGCTCCTTCTCCGTCCGCCGGGTGCTGGCCTCGCAGAACGAGAAGGCCATCCTCGCCCTGACCTGCTCCTTCCAGGAGCCCGCCGGCAGCGCGCTGGACCACCAGGTGGCCATGCCGGAGGGAGTGCCCCGGCCCGAGGACCTGCCCACGACGGCGGACGTGCTGGGCGGCATCAACCACCCCGTGGCCCAGGAGTGGGCCTGGTCCCGGCCGTTCGACATCCGCCACGTCACCCCGGCCATCTATGTGGACCCGGCCGCGGAGACCGAGAACCGCAACATGGTGTGGATGAAGACCTTCACGCCCCTGGCGGACGACCCCGCGCTGCACCTGGCGGCGCTCACCTACGCCTCGGACTACACGCTCCTCGAGCCGATCCTGCGGCAGCACGGCGTCGCCTGGATCCAGCCCGGCATGTCCGCGGCGTCCCTGGACCACGCGATGTGGTTCCACCGGCCCGCCCGCGTCGACCAGTGGCTGCTCTACGTCCAGGACTCCCCCAGCGCCCAGGGCGCGCGCGGCCTCGGCACGGGCGCCGTGTTCACCGAGGACGGGACGCTCGTGGCCACGGTCGCCCAGGAGGGCATGGTCCGCCTGCCCGAGGGGGCCGCCGCCCGGCGGGCGCGGGTCCGTGGCGCGGCCCAGCGCATGGCCATGCGGACGGTGATGCGCCGCAGCTGGCGGCGCTGACCCGGCGGTTCCACGGGGGGGGTGAGGCTGCCGATCCGGCCCTGCCACGGGTGAGGCGGCTCGCCGCCCGCGCCGCGCGCACCGTTCGTCGTGGTCGACGTGGACCCCGCCCCGGCACGACGACGGCCCGTCGCGATCACGTGATCGCGGCGGGCCGTCGTCGGCGCGGCGCCCGGGGGCGCGTCGGCTCAGTCGCGCGTGAGCTTGCGGTGCGTCATGCGATGCGGGCGGGCGGCCTCGGGGCCGAGCCGATCGACCTTGTTGGCCTCGTAGGACTCGAAGTTGCCCTCGTACCAGTACCAGTTGGCCGGGTCCTCCGCGGTGCCCTCGTAGGCCAGCATGTGGGTGGCGACGCGGTCCAGGAACCAGCGGTCGTGGGAGACGACCACCGCGCAGCCCGGGAACTCGAGCAGCGCGTTCTCGAGGGAGGTCAGGGTCTCCACGTCGAGGTCGTTGGTGGGCTCATCGAGGAGCAGCAGGTTGCCGCCCTCCTTGAGGGTCAGGGCCAGGTTCAGGCGGTTGCGCTCACCGCCGGAGAGCACGCCGGCCTTCTTCTGCTGGTCCGGGCCCTTGAAGCCGAACGCGGACACGTAGGCGCGCGAGGGCATCTCGACGTTGCCGACCTTGATGTAGTCCAGGCCGTCCGAGACGACCTCCCACAGCGACTTCTCGGGGTCGATGTTGGCGCGGGACTGGTCCACGTACGAGATCTTCACGGTCTCGCCGATCTTCAGCTCGCCGCCGTCCAGGGGCTCGAGGCCGACGATGGTCTTGAACAGGGTGGTCTTGCCGACGCCGTTCGGGCCGATCACGCCGACGATGCCGTTGCGGGGCAGGGAGAAGGACAGGCCGTCGATGAGGACGCGGTCCCCGAAGCCCTTCTTCAGGTCCTTGGCCTCGATCACCACGGTGCCCAGTCGCGGGCCCGGCGGGATCTGGATCTCCTCGAAGTCCAGCTTGCGGGTCTTCTCGGCCTCGGCCGCCATCTCCTCGTAGCGGGCCAGGCGGGCCTTGGACTTCGCCTGTCTGCCCTTCGTGTTGGAGCGGACCCAGTCGAGCTCCTCGGCCAGGCGCTTGGCGAGCTTGGCGTCCTTCTTGCCCTGCACCTCGAGGCGGGCGCGCTTGGTCTCCAGGTAGGTGGAGTAGTTGCCCTCGTACGGGTAGAGGCGGCCGCGGTCGACCTCTGCGATCCACTCGGCGACGTGGTCGAGGAAGTACCGGTCGTGGGTGACGGCGATGACGGCGCCCGGGTAGGAGGCCAGGTGCTGCTCGAGCCACAGCACGGACTCGGCGTCCAGGTGGTTGGTGGGCTCGTCGAGCAGGAGAAGGTCGGGCTTCTCCAACAGCAGCTTGCACAGCGCGACGCGGCGCTTCTCGCCGCCGGAGAGGTTCGTGACCGGCTCGTCCCCCGGGGGCGTGCGCAGGGCGTCCATCGCCTGCTCGAGCTGGGAGTCGATGTCCCACGCGTCCGCGGCGTCGATGGCGGACTGCAGCTCGCCCATCTCCTCCATGAGGGCGTCGAAGTCCGCGTCCGGGTTCGCCATCTCCTCGGAGATCTGGTTGTAGCGCTGGATCTTGCCGTAGATCTCGCCGACGCCCTCCTGGACGTTCTCGAGCACGGTCTTGGACTCGTCCAGCTTGGGCTCCTGCATCAGGATGCCCAGCGAGTAGCCGGGAGAGAGCCGCGCCTCGCCGTTCGAGGGCTCGTCCAGCCCGGCCATGATCTTCAGGATCGTCGACTTGCCGGCGCCGTTGGGGCCGACCATGCCGATCTTCGCCCCGGGGTAGAACGACATGGTGACGTCGTCCAGGATCAGTTTGTCGCCCACCTTCTTGCGGGCCTTGACCATCGTGTAGATGAATTCCGCCATGCGCCCCAGGCTAGTCGCTGGCCCCGGCAAACCGGTCATCGAGCAGCGGTGGCCGAGCCGGGCCCGCGGCCGACGGGGGCGCCGGACGCCCCGGCGCCCCCTCGCTCACGCGGCGGCCGGCGGGGCGGCCTCCGTCTCGACCGTCCCGCGGCCCTGTCCGCGGTCCGGATCCGCCCCGACCGCGGCCTCGGGGGCGTCCCCGCCGCGGAACGCCTCCGGCAGCTCGCCGCCGAAGCCGTCGGGGCCCGGACGGGCGGCGTCGTCCCGGTCCTCCGCGTCGGTCCCGGCGTGCCCTGGCGTGGCCTGGCCCTCGGAGCGCCCGGGGCGCAGGTTGCGCATGAAGGCGGAGGACCCGTAGCCCAGGTCCAGGCCGACGGCGTCCGCGACCACGTCCACGGAGGTGCCGGAGCGCTCCTCGGTGCTCCAGTCCCGCACCCGCAGCCGACCGGTGACGATGACCGGGTTGCCCTTCTTCACGGACTGGGCGGTGTTGGCACCGAGCTGGCCGAACGCGGAGACGCTGTACCAGTTGGTGTGGGCGTCCACCCACATGCCGGCGTCCTTGTCGAAGCGGCGCTCCGTGGTGGCCAGGCGGAAGCCGACGACGGCGGCCCCGGAGGCGGTGTGTCGGGTGGCCGGGTCCGTGGCCACGAACCCGCGGATGGTGATGGTGTCCTGCATGGCGGTCCCTCCCTCGCTCCGCCGCGGGCCCGTGCCCAGGCGGTCGGTCTCAGCGGATCGGGCGACCCGCCTGGCCCCATCCCACCCCCCTCGGCCCCTCCGCGGGGCCGGATCCGGCTCCACGGTGGACGGGTGGTCGCCGCCGGTCGCCTGTGCAGGAGAGGGCGGCCGGTAGACTGGCGCGGCCCAGCCCCAGTAGCTCAGCTGGACAGAGCAGCGGCCTTCTAATCCGCCGGTCGGGGGTTCGAATCCCTCCTGGGGCACTCCCGCGCGTCGACGGCGTCGACGTCCCCGCCACCGAGGAGGCTCCCCTGGACCGCGTGCGCGCCTGGCTGAACCGTCCCCGCCCCGTGGTGCCGGCGGTGCGGGTCAGCCGTCGCCAGGGGCTCCAGCTGGGACTCGTGCTCGCACTGTCCGCGGCGGTGAGCGTCACGCACTCCTTCCTGCGCTACGCGACGTACGAGGCGAAGGGCTACGACCTCGGCATCTTCGACCAGGTGGTCCGCCAGTACGCTCTCCTGAACGCCCCGCTCAGCTCGGTGAAGGGGGTGGACTTCCACATCCTCGGCGACCACTTCCACCCGATCCTGGCGCTGCTGGCACCCGCGTACTGGATCTGGCCGGACCCCCGGATGCTGGGGATCGTCATGGCCGCCGCCCTGTGCCTCGCCGCCGTGCCGGTCTACCTGTTCGCCCGCCGGCGCCTCCCTCACGGCTGGGCCCTGACGGCCGCGGCCGCCCTCCTGCTGTCCTGGCCGTTCCAGGCGATGGTGAACTGGGACTTCCACGAGATCACCCTCGGCGTGCCGATCCTCGCCTGGCTGGTGTGGGCGATCGACGGCCGGCGTCCCTGGCTCGCACTCGGCCTCGGAGTCCTGCTGCTGACCGTGCGCGAGGACATGGGCGTCACGCTGTGCGCCGTCGGACTGGTGCTCGCGCTGCGCCGACACCGGGTGCAGGCCGGGCTCGCGGTGGTGCTCGGCCTGTCCGGCTACTGGTTCGCCACCTCCGTGGTGATCCCCCACTACTCCCCCACCGGCGGGTTCGGCTACTGGCAGTTCCAGGCGCTGGGCCCGGACATGGGCTCCTCGCTCCTGACGATCCTCACCCGGCCATGGGAGGCCGTGGCCGCGCTGGTGGACCACCCCCTCAAGCTGGCGCTCTGGCTGCTGCACCTCGTCCCGCTGCTGCTCCTGCCCCTGCTGAGCTCGCTGACGCTCATGGCGCTGCCGATCCTGCTCTCCCGCCTCTGGAACGACCGACTCAACGTGTGGGCCCCCGTCTACCAGTACGACGCGATCCTGGCCCCCGTCCTCCTGATGGCGGCCCTCGAGGCGGCCGTGCGCCTGGCGGACCGCTTCCCCGCCGTCCGCCGACTCCCGCAAGTCCTCCTCTCCTGGACGCTGGCCGTCGGCGTCGTGGGCACCGCCGCCTTCCCCCAGGTGTACCCGTACCACCGCACCCTCACCGGGGACATGGCGGTCACGCAGCATGCGCGGGACCTGGCCCATGCGGTCTCCCTCGTCCCGGACGACGTGTGCGTGGAGGCCGCCGACAACGCCGTGCCGCACCTCACCGCGCGCACCCACGTGGGCCTGCACGGGGACATCGGGGACGAGCTGTCCACCTGGATGATCGTCGACACGTCGGTGGAGGAGCTCGGCGGATGGGACCCGCTCACCCCCGCCCAGGCGCTGGAGCGTGCCGATCGCCTCGGGTTCGAGGTCGTCTGGGCCGAGCGCGACGTCGTCGTGCTCCGCCACCCGGCGCGCGGGGTCTCCCCCGTGTGCTCGACCTACCTCGAACACCGCTGAGGCCGGCCCTGCCCGGGGCTCAGGCGCGCTGCCGCCCGCGGCCGGCCGGCGGCAGCAGGAACCGGTCTGCCGCTCCCGCGAAGACGCCCGCGCCCGGGTCCTCGGCCGCGCCGGAGGGCAGCGGGTCGACGCCGTCCGCGAGCGCGGCACGGCGCACCGGGTCGCGGGAGGGGTCGAGGATGTCTCGCACCACCGTGGCCATGATCCAGACGAGGGCCAGCACGTGCGCCACGATGCCGGAGGCGTACCAGCCGGTGATCCACCAGGCGCCGTCCGCGAAGGCGCCGCCGGAGGTGATGCGGGCGGACTCCATCCACACCCCGCCCCAGTGGTAGACCTCGATCGCCTGCCAGATCCAGAACTGCCGCCACCGCGGGTTCGCCAGGACCACCAGCGGGATCAGCCACATCACGAACTGCGGCGAGTACACCTTCCCCCACAGGAGGAACGAGGCCACGATCAGCAGGCACAGCTGGGCCACCCGCGGCCGGTGCCGGGCGGCCACGCCCAGGTAGGCGATCGCCGCGCAGCACAGGGCGAACATCCCGTTCTGCAGGGTGGAGAACGTGGAGCCGGACCACCCGGTCCAGGACAGGGCCAGCCACGTGGAGGAGAAGGAGACCTCGCGGTCCCCCGAGAAGGTGTAGAACCGGGACCACTGGTCGAACGCGGTGAGCATGAAGGGCACGTTCACGGCGAGCCACGCGGCCACGCCGGTGCCGAGGGCGGTGAGGAATCCGCGCCAGCGACCGGTGCGGATCGCGAGCACCAGCAGGGCCCCGTAGAAGAACAGCGGGTAGAGCTTCATGGCGGCGCCCAGCCCGAGCAGCAGGCCGGAGAGCGCCGGCCGGTCCTCAGACCAGGCCCACAGCGCCAGCGCGGCCAGCATCACGGCCCACAGGTCCCAGTTCAGCAGGGACGTGAGGATGATCCCGGGCGCCACCGCCACCAGGAGGGCGTCCCGGGAGCGACCACGGGCGGTGTACGCCGTGGCCAGCACGACGACCATCCAGCACAGGGTGACGCCGACGGCGTTGATGTCGAAGTACGCCACGGTGCGCTCGTGGAGGGAGCCGTCCGCGGGCACCAGCCAGGAGGTCACGCCCGCCACCACGGCGAGCAGGGCCGGGTACTCCATCCACTGCTCCTCCGGCAGGGGCGTGTAGAAGGGGAAGTAGCCCTCGGCGAGGCCGCGCGTGGGGAACAGCTGGGCGAAGTCGGAGTAGCACAAGTGGACGTGCACGTCCGGGGCGGCCCACCCGTTCAGGCGGCACCACTGCTTGGTCAGGAGCGCGACGACGGCGGCCACCGCCGTGACGGCGGTCAGCAGGCCGACCCACCGCCGTGAGGGTCGGCCGGTGGGGCGGAGCGCTGCGGTGCGGGGATGGGAGCTCACGGGTCTCACTCCTGGACGGGATCGGCGGGGCGGGCGGGGGCGGACACGGGCGCCCGGGGCTCGATGGTCTCATCCGGGGGCATGCCCCGGCGGCGGGGGAAGACGGCGGAGGTGACCGGGTCACCGCGCACGATCCACCACGTGGCGCCGAGCGCCGCGGCGGCGGCGACCGCCCGGACGAGCCACAGGGGCAGCCACTGCGCCACGGACAGCTGGTCCACCACCCCCACGGCGGTCAAAGCCAGGACGGCGGCGGCCGTCACCCACCCGAGCCACCGAGGGCGGCCGGCCGGGCCCGGCATCGGTCGCGGGGCACACGCCAGCAGGGGCAGCACCCACAGCAGGTACCACGGCTGGACGATCGGAGCCGCCAGGATCGCCACCACGAGGACCGCGGCGGACGCGGCCAGCGGCTCGGGGGCGCGGCGACGCAGGGCGAGCCATGCGGTGAACGCGAGCGTCACGGCGGTGAGCAGGGTGTAGAACCAGCCGGCCACCTGCCGGGCCGGCAGCGG
Source organism: Micrococcus lacusdianchii (assembly GCF_023155805.1). Taxonomy (GTDB): domain Bacteria; phylum Actinomycetota; class Actinomycetes; order Actinomycetales; family Micrococcaceae; genus Micrococcus; species Micrococcus lacusdianchii. Next base: position 50,642 of record NZ_JAKNUW010000004.1, read on the forward strand.
GGAGACGGCGTCGACCGCCCAGCCCAGAGCCAGGCCCACCAGGCCGGCCGGGGCGTACGGGAAGGCCGCGTCGCCGCTCGTGGTCATGGCGCGCACCCACCCGAACCACAGCCCGGAGAGCGCGCCGAGGACCGTCAGCACGGCGAGCGCCGCCGTCGCCGTGGTGATCCACGGCCCCAGCCGGCGGGTGCGCCGCATTCGCGGGGCACCCGGCTGGAACGGCGCCGCCCCGGCGGGCAGGAGCAGGCCCACGAAGGGCAGCAGGAGCGCGGTGAGCGGCTTGATCGCGACGGACAGGGCCACCAACACGATCCCCCCCAGCGCCGTCACCCGACGGCGCGGGGTTCGGACCATGAGGGCGAGCCCCGCCAGGAGCAGACCCATCATGAGCGCGTCGTTGTGCGCGCCGGCCACCATGTAGAGCAGGAACAGCGGATTGGCCACCACGACCCACACCGCCCACGGGCCGCACCGACCGCCCGACGCGGCCAGGCGCGGCAGGGCCCACGCGCACAGGCCCATCCCCGTGAGCGCGAGCAGCCGGAACGCCGTCACGGACAGCTCCACCTGCCCCCCGGTCACGTGCCACGTCCCCTCCGCGAGCAGCAGGAACAGCGGGCCGTACGGGGAGGGCGACTCGGCCCACAGCGAGTCGGCGCCCTGCATGAACCAGCCCGGCAGGCGGGACACGCCGCTCTGGTACGGGTCCAGGCCCAGGAAGAGCAGCCGCCCCTGCTGGAGGTAGGAGAACACGTCCCGGGAGAAGATCGGCAGGGCGAGCATCAGGGGCGCAGACCACAGCCACGCGGCCCGCGCGGGCAGTCGGGCGTGGTCCTCCCAGCGGCCGTCCAGGGCCCGGCCCAGCCGCAGCCACGCCCGCACCAGCCCGAACGTGCCCAGGGCCAGCAGCACCGCGCACGCGATCACCCCCGGCAGACCGGTGCGCAGCGGCACCAGCAGGGTGGAGCCGGAGAACGCCGACGACGGCGTCATCGGCAGCCAGCCCACGCCCCACGAGGCCGCCATCACCGCCAGTGACGCCACGAGCCCCTCGCGCACGGTGCTGTGCGGGTCGGGCCGGGCCTGCCCCCGGGGGCGGGCCGTGGAGCCGGCGCCCGAGGGGCGGCTCATCGCGGCCCCGGTGGCCGGCCGGCGTCGTCGGCGTCCGGCACGCGGGCCACGGGGTGGGGCCGGGTGCGGACTGCGTCGTCGGAGGGGCGCCGGCGTAGGCGGCGGACGCCCTCGCGCAGGGCGGGACGCACGTGCCAGCGGTCCTTGATGAACCGGCTCGTGCGCCGGTCCACCACGAGGATCCACGCGAGGCTGACCACGGAGACGGCCAGGGAGATCGCCTCCACCTCGCCGGCCAGGTCCAGGAACTGCCACGTGAACAGCTGGTCGGAGGCGCCGAAGGCCAGGAAGTAGCCCACCGTGAGCACGACCCACTTGACCTGCCAGTTGTCCCGGATCCCCAGCACCGCGAAGAACGGCAGGAGCCACAGCAGGTACCACGGCTGGATGATCGGCGAGAGCACCACCAGGGCGGTGAACGCCCAGGTCATGCGGGTCATCACCCGGTTCTGCCGGCCCACGAACATGAGCGCGAGCACGATCAGCACGGACAGCACGCGCCCGGCGGTCTTGTAGACGCCCTCGATCGCCTGCAGGTCGGGTTGGCCGCCGGCGAGGCCCACGAGGCTCTCGGTCGCCTTGGAGAGCATGCCGATCGGCGCCCAGAGGACGGTGCCGGACCCCGTTCCGGCCATGACGGCCACCCAGCCGAAGCCGAACCCGTTCACCATGCCCACCACGGCCATCAGGCCGAAGGACACGGCCGCGGTCACGCCCCAGTACACGAACCGTCGCGGCCAGTCCGCGTGCGGTCCGGCCCAGAGCAGGCCGATGAAGGGCAGCAGGACGAGGGTGATCGGCTTGACGCCCAGGGACGCCGTCACCAGCGCGACGCCGGCCAGGCCCCAGGCCGCGCCCGCCCGGGCGGGCTGGGGGCGGCGGGGGTGGCCGGCCCGCAGCGCACACCAGACGCCGGCCAGCGCCAGGCCCACCATGAGGGCGTCGTTGTGGCCGGAGGCCACGAAGGAGATGGTGAACAGCGGATTGGCCGCGGAGACCCACTGCGCCCAGGCCCCGTTGACGCCCAGGCGCCGGGCCAGCAGCGGCACGAACACCATGGTGAGGACGACCCCGGCCACCGCGACGAGCCGGAAGAGGAGGATCGCAAGGTCCGGGTCCGTGTCCCCGGAGATGCGGACGACCGCCTCCTCGATCCAGAGGAACACGGGGCCGTAGGGGGTCTCGGAGTCCGCCCACGTGGCGTCCGCGCCGAGCTGGAACCAGTTGGACAGGGAGGAGATGGCGTCCTCGTACGGGTCCTGGCCGGCGACCATCAGCCGTCCCTGGCCCACGTACGCGAAGATGTCCCGGCTGAAGATGGGCAGCGCGACCACCATGGGCAGGCACCACAGGGCCGTCGCCAGGTTCACGACGCGCAGCGCCCCGGGACCGAACGGCCGCAGGGTCTGCCCCAGCCGGAGCCAGGCCCAGAACATCACCCAGCAGCCCAGGGTCAGCAGGACCGTCCCGGCACGGACGCCGGACTCCTGCGTGCGCCACGGGATGAGCCACTCCCAGCGGTTGATGGGCGAGGCGGAGGCCAGCCAGCCGACGCTGAAGGACCCGGCCACGAGCAGGAGGGAGCCGATCAGGCCCACCGCCACCGGCCAGCCGGAGCGGCCCGCGGTCATCGGGTCGCTGCGCAGCCCGCCGACGCCGATGTACTCGGGGCGGGACCGCGCGGACCCGGACGGCGATGAGGCCGGCACGCTCATGCGGCGGTGTCCTTCCATGGGCACGTCGGGGCCCCGTTCCGGGGCTCCCGGGAATCTACCACCGGCGCCCGCGAGTAGCCTTGGCGCCATGAGCGAGACGAGCACCCCCGCACAGGACGCCGCCCCCCTGGTCTGGATCGACTGCGAGATGACCGGCCTGGACCCGGACGTGGACGAGCTGGTGGAGGTGGCGGTCCTGATCAGCGACGCGGAGCTGAACGTCCTGGACGAGGGCATCGACCTGGTGATCCGCCCCTCCGCCGCCGCCGTGGCGCAGATGGACCCGTTCGTCCGGGACATGCACACCTCCTCCGGGCTCATCGAGGAGCTCGAGGACGGGCTCGCCCTCGACGACGCCGCCGCCCGCGTCCTCGCCTATCTCACTGAACGCGTCCCGGCCGGCAGGGCCCTGCTGGCCGGCAACTCGGTGGGACAGGACAAGCTCTTCCTCTCGCGGTACATGCCCGACGTGGTCGGGCACCTGCACTACCGGATCGTGGACGTCTCCACCGTCAAGGAGCTGGCCCGCCGCTGGTACCCGCGCGCCTACTTCCAGGCCCCCGCCAAGACCGGCGGCCACCGGGCCCTGGGCGACATCCGCGACTCGATCACCGAGCTGCGGTACTACCGCGAGACCGTCCTGGCTCCCGCCCCCGGCCCGACCACCGAGGAGGCGAAGGCCGCCGCGGCGCGCGTGGCGCCGTCGTCGTCCTGAACCCGGACGCGACTGCACGGGGACCCTCGGCCGACACCCCGGGCCGGTTCGCCGGTCGGCTTGATCGTGGTGTACAGTCTTCCCCGTTGCTCCGGGCGGTCCGCCGCTCGGACGTCGACATGGTGGGCGTAGCTCAGTCGGCAGAGCGTCTGGTTGTGGTCCAGAAGGTCGCGGGTTCAATCCCCGTCGCTCACCCCATCGAGGCCCCCGGGATCCTGGGGGCCTCGTCGTGTCTCAGGCGCTATGGTCGGCCGCCCTGGTGAGCGCCTGGGCGCGGTACCTCCGCGCAGACCGGGATCGATCCGGCGGCACGGCGCGCGGGCCGGCCGGAGGTCGCGCGTGGATCGGCGGGTCGCGGCGTCGCCCCGGCACCGTGCGCCGACCGTCGAGGAGGCTGACGAGTCCGCCGTCTGGATCAACGCCATCACCGTGCCGCAGGGCCAGGGCCCCGAGCTGGAGAAGCGGTTCGCCGCCCGCCAGCACTCGGTGGACAGGGAGCCCGAGTTTGAGGGGTTCCAGCTGCCGCGTCCCACCGCGGGTGAGGACCGCCACCTCGTGGTCACCCCGTGGACCTCGGAGGAGGCCCTCATCGCGTGGCGGGACGGACTCATGCAGGCCGGACACGCCGCGGAGCGTGCCGGCCGCGGCGCCCGCAGGGGCGCCGCGGCGACGGGTCAGGATGCGGTGACGACGACCTTCAGCGCCTTCTCCTCGGCGGCGCGGCCGAAGGTGCCGTAGGCCTGCTCCCACTCGTCGAAGGTGAACCGGTGGGTGACGACGCCGACGCCCTCGTGCCCGAGGATGCGGCCCTCGGTCACGGCGGGCACGCCGCCCGTGAGGATGTGCAGATCGGTGCCGCAGATGGTGGTGGTCTCGATGGTGGCGATCGCGTCGGTGGGGTCCTGGATCGTGGGGTCCGGGACGTCCTCCCAGCGGGCGTCACCCGCCGATCCCCACGTTGGACCCGCCCCCGGCCGCAGGGAACGTCTCACCGGTAGACTCTGCGGGTCCCGTCCCGCCTCCGTCGAATGGACCCCTCCCCGTGCCTGCCATCCGCCCCATCACCGTCTACGGCGAGCCCGTGCTGCACACCCGCGCGGCCGAGGTCGAGGTGATCGACGACGCCGTCCGCGAGCTGGTGGAGGACATGTACGTCACGCAGGAGGCCGCCCGCGGCGTCGGCCTGGCCGCCCCGCAGGTGGGCGTGGGCCTGCGCATCTTCACGTGGACCTTCCCGGACACCCAGGAGGCCCCGAACGTGGGCCACGTGATCAACCCGGTCCTGACGCTCCTGGCCAAGCCCGCTCAGGGCGACCCGGACCCCCACGAGGACACCGAGGGCTGCCTGTCCGTCCCGGGTCACGGCTTCCCCCTGCTGCGCTCGGACCACGTGCGGGTGACCGGTCAGCGCGTGGACGGCGAGCTGCTCGACTTCGAGGCCCGCGGCTGGTTCGCGCGCATCATGCAGCACGAGTACGACCACCTCAACGGCACTCTCTACGTCAATCGGCTCGAGGGCAAGTGGGCCCGGCGGTGGAAGCGGGCGCAGCGCGCCGAGCGGCTCCATGTGCCGGGCGTGACCTGGCTGCCGGGGTCCGATCCGGACCCGTTCGGCCACGACGCCGAGGACCATGACCACGCCCACGGGGACGGCGCGCAGTGAGCACCCCCGCCGAGCACGCGACCGTCGGCCTGACCGCACCCGCCGCCGCCCTCCCCGCCCCGCGGCGGGCGGCGCTCGAGCGCGCCGCGGCCCTGTTCCGCGCCGTGCCCGACTTCCCCGCCCCCGGCGTCGTGTTCCAGGACGTCACGCCCGTGCTCGCCGACGCGGCCGCACTGCGCGCGGTGGTCGAGGAGATGATCGCCCCCTACGCCGGCCGATTCGACGCCGTCGCCGGCCTGGACGCCCGCGGTTTCCTGCTGGCCGGCTTCGCGGCCGCGCTCACCGACACGGGGGTGCTCCCCCTGCGCAAGGCGGGCAAACTGCCGGTGACCGCGGGGCAGGTGGCCTACGAGCTGGAGTACGGCAGCGCCGCCCTCGAGGCCGCCCCCGAGCTGGCCGTGCCCGGTCTGCGCGTCCTGGTGCTCGACGACGTCCTCGCCACCGGGGGCACCCTCGCCGCCGCCCACGAGCTGATCGCCGCCTGCGGCGCCGAGATGGCGGGCTCCGCCGTCGTGCTGGAGGTGGCCGGCCTGGACGGCCGCGCCCGCGTCCCCGAGACCCTGGCGCTGTTCACGGCCTGAGACCCTGCCGCAGGTCCGCGCCCGACCCCGGACGCGCCGCGGCCCCGCCGTCGGAGAGGCGACGGGGCCGCGGTGGGCAGGCTCCCCCTGGGGAGCCTGGCCCGGTCAGGCCCGCGGGAAGGACGGCACCTGCTGGCCGGCCATCTTCTCCGCGACGCGGATCACCTGGTGGGAGTAGCCGTACTCGTTGTCGTACCAGACGTACAGGATGGCGTTGCGGCCCTCGTTGTTGACGAGGGTCGCGAGGCCGTCCACCACGCCGGCACGGTCGGAGCCGACGAAGTCGGTGGACACGACCTCCGGGGAGTCGACGTAGCCGACCTGGCCACGCAGCTCGCCGGTGAGGGACTCCCGCTTGAGGCGGGAGTTCAGCTCCTCGACGGTGACGGGCTTCTGCAGGGCCAGGTTCAGGATGGCCATGGAGACGTCCGGGGTGGGGACGCGGATGGCGTTGCCGGAGAGCTTGCCCTTCAGCTCGGGCAGCGCCTTGGCCACGGCCTTGGCGGCGCCGGTCTCGGTGATCACCATGTTCATCCCGGCGGCACGGCCACGACGGGCGCCCTTGTGGAAGTTGTCCACGAGGTTCTGGTCGTTGGTGTACGCGTGGACGGTCTCCACATGGCCGTAGTCGATGCCGTACTCGTCCTGGAGGACCTTGAGCACCGGGGTGATGCCGTTGGTGGTGCAGGAGGCGGCGGAGACGATGGTGTCCTCGTCCGTGATCTCGTCCGAGTTCACGCCGAACACGATGTTCTTCATCTCGCCCTTGCCCGGGGCGGTGAGGAGGACCTTCTTGACGCCCGCGGACTCCAGGTGCTGGGCGAGCCCGGCGTCGTCGCGCCAGCGTCCGGTGTTGTCGATCACCAGGGCGTCCTGGATGCCGTACGCGGGGTAGTCCACCGAGGTCGGGTCGGACGAATAGATGACCTGGATCTCCGTGCCGTTGGCCGTGATGACCTCGCGCTCCTCGTCCACGGTGATGGTGCCGTCGAACGGACCGTGGATGGAGTCGCGGCGCAGCAGCGAGGCGCGCTTGACCAGGTCGTCCTCCGAGTTCTTGCGCACGACGACGGCGCGCAGCCGAAGCTTGGACCCGCCCCCGGCGTGGTCCAGGAGGATGCGGGCCAGGAGGCGGCCGATGCGGCCGAAGCCGTACAGCACCACGTCCGTCTGCTGACCGAGCCCCTCGCCGGACTTGCCCGTGACGTCCGCCAGCTCGGCGTCGAGGAAGGCCTGCACGTCCTGGCCGGAGGCGGTGTGCTTCTTGGCCAGCTCGGCCAGGTCGATGCTCGCGGCGCCCAGGTCCATGCCGGCCATGGCCTCCACGAGCGGGTAGGTGGCCTCCACGCTCAGCGGTTCGTCCTGCACGCGGCGGGCGTAGCGGTGCGCCTTGATGATGTCGATCACGCCGCGGTGCACGAGGGAGCGCCCGTAGATGGAGGTCACCACGTTGCTCTCGCGGTAGAGGGTGCCCAGGAGGGGGACCATCTTCTCGGCGAGCTCCTGCTGGATGTTCCACTCGCGGGTCTGGGTCGGGGCGGTGTCTGCCACGGGAGTCCTTCCTGAAAGCCTGAGGGGCCCGTCCGGGGATGGCCCGTCCGGGACCTCGTCGTCCGCGGACGGCGCCATTCTATGCGGAGCCCGTCCGGCCCGGACGCGGGCGCCGCCCGGTAGACTGGCGGCCGGGACGGACCGGCGGACGGCCGCGTGCCCGCTCTTCACGGAGCGGGTGCGAGGAAAGTCCGGGCACCGCAGAGCGGGATGGTGGACAACATCCACCCGGGGTGACCCGCGGGCCAGTGCAACAGAGAGCAGACCGCCTCCGCGCCTCGTGCGCGGCGGTAAGGGTGAAACGGTGGTGTAAGAGACCACCAGCGGCCCCGGTGACGGGGTCGGCTCGGTAAACCCCATCCGGTGCAAGGCCGAACAGGGCGCGTCATGAGGGCTGCTCGCCCCAGCGTCCGGGTTGGCCGCTCGAGCCCGTCAGTGATGGCGGGCCCAGATGGATGGCCGTCACCTCGTCCGCGGCGACGCGGCGAGGCACAGAACCCGGCTTACAGCCGGTCCGTCCCCTCGCCCGGCTCGGTGCCCTCCACGGGGAGGTCCTTGAGGCGCTTCGCCGGCACGCCCCCATAGACCCCGTCCGGCTCCGTGTCCTCCGTGACGACGGCGCCCGCCGCCACCACGCAGCCCCGCGCCACGGTGACTCCCGGCAGCACGAGCGCCCCCAGGCCGATCCAGCAGCCGTCCTCGATCGTCACCGGCTGCCGCAGGGTGGCCCCCGCGCGGTGGCGGCTCGGGCCGATCTCATGCGTGTGGCACTCGAGGCGCACGCCGGGGGCGAGGGCGACGTCGTCGCCGATGGTGACGCAGCGGTCGATCCGCACGTCCGCGTCGACCCAGCCGCGCGCTCCGATCACGGCGCCGGGCTGGATGCGGGCGGTGGGGTGCACCGTGGTGGAGTCGTGCACCGTGACGCCGGAGCGGCGCAGGCTCTCGCGCACGGCCTCGGGGGTGTCGGCGGACGTCCGGGCGGCGGCGGCGTCGCGCGCCGTGACGGCCGCGGCGCGGACGAGACCGCGCAGGCGCGCCGCTGGGCGGAGGGGATCGATCCTGGTCATGGCCACAGCGTAGGCCGGGCCGGCCCCGTCCGCCGAGGACTCAGAGGTCGTCGGCCGCGCGCTCGAAGTCGAGGACGTAGACGTGGTCGGTCTCGCCCCGGGCCACGAGGCGGTATCCGTAGGACTCCCCGATCCTCACGAGGCGGGCCGGCGTGGGCCGGCGGCGGTCCTTCGGCCACTCGAGGCGGGCGCGCGGGGTCCCGGGGAACGTGCGCTCGCGCAGGCGGCGCTCGAGGTCCGACTCCTCATGGTCCCGTCCGCTCGAGCGCACGCCGAGCCAGAAGGCCAGCCCCACCACCAGCAGGACGGCCGGGAACACCCAGGCGAAGACGTCCATCGCGTCCATGGGCGATTCCTTCCGATCGTCGGCGCCGGCCGGGTGGTCGGGGCGCACGGGTCCACCCTGCCAGGACCGCGCCCGGAGTGCACGAGGGCCCGCCGTACGCTGGAGGGATGCTGATCCTGCTCCCGCCCTCCGAGGGCAAGACCGCCCCCCGCTCCGGTGCGCCCCTGGACCTGGACGCGCTCGCCCTGGCCGACGCCGACGGCGTCACGTCCGCCCGCCGGGAGCTGCTGGCACGGCTGGCCGAGGTGTCCGCACGGGACGACGCGGCGACGCTCCTGGGCGTGGGCGCCTCCCTCGCGGACGAGGTCGCGGCCAACACTCGCCTGGACTCGGCCCCCGCCGCCCCGGCGCGCCGGGTCTACACGGGCGTGCTGTTCGAGGCCCTGGACCTCGCCTCCCTCTCCCCCGCCGCCCGGCGCCGGGCGGGCACGGACGTCCTCATCTCCTCCGCGCTCTTCGGGGCGACGACGCCGGCCGACCGCGTCCCCGCGTACCGCCTGCCGATCGGGGCGCGGCTGCCGGACCTGCCGGGGCTGGCCGCATGGTGGCGGCCGGTCCTCGCACCGGCTCTGGACGCGCACGCCGCCTCGCGCGGCGGGCCCGTGGTGGACTGCCGCTCGGGCGGGTACGCGGCGCAGTGGAGGGCGCCGGCCGAGCGCACGCTCACGGTGGACGTGTTCCAGCTGCGCGGCGGCGAGCCCACCGTGGTCTCGCACCACGCCAAGCACACCCGCGGCCTCGTGGCGCGGGCGCTGCTCGAGGCCGGCCCTCGCGCGGCGGGGACGCTGGAGCGGGCGGCCGACGTCGTCGCCCGGGCCGGCGCCGCGGACGGGCCGCACGCCTGGGAGGTCGATCTGGTCCCGCCGGCCGGGCGCCGCCCGGGCTCCCTGCGCGTGGTGCTGCCGGAGGGCTGACGGAACGGGTCAGCGGCGCCCGGCCACCAGCTCCACCTCGAAGCCGTCCGCGGTCTCCAGGTAGGCCGCGTAGTGGTCCCGCCCGCCGGCGAACGGGTGGCGGTCGGCGAAGAGCAGCGTGAAGCCTCGCTCCTGTGCCCGCTCGGCGAGCCGGTCGACGTCCGCCCGGGACCCGGCGCGGAACGCCAGGTGGTTCAGCCCGGGGCGCAGGCGGTCGTGCCGGCCGGCGGCGACATCCCGACCGGACTCCAGGACCAGGTACTCGCCCGCCCCGCGGTAGGTGCTCCCCTCCGCCCAGGCGTCGCCGGGCACGTAGCCCAGCTGCTCGAACAGCCACCCCAGCGAGGCCCGGGCCGCCTCCAGGTCCGCGACCCAGATCTCCACGTGGTGCAGCCGGCCCGTGGGACTCGCCGTCCCGCCGACCGGCTCCGGCTCCGGTGCGGCGGCCGGCGCGTCGGCGTCGTCGTCCCGATCCGGGGCGCGGTCGGGCTGGGGAGCGGCGGGCGCCGTGACGGGCACCTCGGAGGCTCCCGGGTCCCACCGCCCGCCGCGGGCACCGGCGTCCATGGCCTCGTTGGACAGACGGTCGGCGTCCTTGTTCTGCGCCCGCGGGATCCACTCGTAGGTGACCTGCGCCGGCGGCAGGACACCGCGGGCCGTCGTGGCGAGGCGGCGCATGTCCTCGTGCTTGATCTTCCAACGCCCGGACATCTGCTCCACCACGAGCTTCGAGTCCATCTTCACGTGCACGCGCGCGCGCGGGTCGATCGCCTTGGCCATCTCCAGCCCGGCCACGAGCCCGGAGTACTCGGCCACGTTGTTGGACGCCTTTCCCAGCGGGGCCGCGTCGGTCATCAGGACGTCCCCCGTGGCGGGGTCGCGGACCAGCGCCCCGTACCCGGCGACGCCGGGGTTGCCGCGGGAACCACCGTCCGCCTCGACCTGCAGGACACGCTGGGCCATGCCGACCTCCCTCTCGAGCACCGTGCCCGGGGCCGTCCCGGACGCGGTGCCCCACTCTAGTGGCGGGGCACCCCCGGGCCGGCGGCCGGTCAGACCCGGACGACGACGACGCCCGTCTCCGGGTCCTGCGCCACCGCGTCCGGGGGGAGTCGGGTGATGGCGTCCAGGTCCGCCGGGGACAGCTCCGTGCCGGACGCGCTGGTGTGCCGGCCCTCGAGCCGCGCGGCGCCGACGCCGCCGTTGCGTTCCCGCGCCGTGTCATACAGGTCCAGCAGCGCGGCGGGGATCCGTCCGGCCACCCCGGTGCGGCGGCCGGTCAGCTCCCGTCCCTGCTGGGTGACACGGGCCCCCTCGGCCCGCACGGCGGCGGTGCGGTGGGCCACCGCCCGGCGGGCGTCATCCGCCGCGGCACGGGCCTCGGCCACGGCGGCGTCGGCGGCGTCCGCGGCCTCCATCGCGGCCAGCGCGGCGTCCTCGTGCTCGGCGAGGAGGGATTCGAGCGTGGCGAGCTCGTGCTGCAGCCCCACGAGCTCCTTGGCGGAGCCCTCCCCGGACTCCAGGCGGGCGCGGGTGCGGTCCCGCCGGGCCCGGGTGGTGGTGGCCTTCTCCGAGGCGTGGGCCGCGGCGGCGTCCACCTCGGCCTTCGACGCCTCCCGTTCGGCCACGGCCGCCTCGGCGTCGGCGAGGGTCTTCCGCAGGCGGGCGAGCTCCGGGTCGGCGCGCAGTCCGGCGAGGGTCTGCCGCGCGCGGGCGATCTGGAGGTCCAGCTGCTGGAGCTCGAGCAGGCGCGCCTGCTCGGCGGGGGTCGCGGTCACGGCGGTCACGGGCGACCACCGCCGCCGACGAGCAGGTCCCACGGGTCGGTGACGTGTGCGGACACGACGGTGTCCACCGCGAACCCGTCCGCCTCGAGGGCCTCGCGCAGGGCGTGTGCGCCGTCCGCCAGCCACAGCCACTCGCCCGCGAAGTGCGCCACGTCCACGAGGGCCGGGCGGCCGTCTGCGAGCAGCGCCGTCTCGCGCGCCTCCGAGGCCGGGTGGTGGCGCAGGTCCGAGGTGACGTAGACGTCGGCGTCGGCGGCACGGACGGCGTCGAACAGCCCGTCCCCCGCGCCGCCGCACACGGCCACCCGGCGCACCTCGGCGTCCAGGTCGCCGGCCACGCGGACGCCGCCCGCGGTGGCGGGCACGACGGCGGCCACCCGTTCGGCGAAGCCGCGGAGGCTCACGGGGGATTCGAGCTCCCCCACGCGTCCGATACCCGTGTCGCCGTCGCCGCCGGCGGACGGGGCGAGCGGGCGCACGCCCGTCACGCCCAGGCGCCGGGCGATGGCATCGGAGACGCCTCCGACCGCTGAGTCCGCATTGGTGTGCGCGGCCACCAGCCCGATGCCGTGCTCGATGAGCGTGTGCACCACGGCGCCCTTCGCCGCACCGGAGTGTCCGCCTGCGGCCACGGTGGTGGCACCGCGCAGCAGCAGGGGGTGGTGGGTGAGGAGGAGGTCCGCACCGAGCTCCACGGCCTCGTCCGCCACGGCCTGGACCGGGTCCACCGCGAACAGGATTCGGCGCACGGGCGCGTCCGGGCGTCCGACCACGGGCCCGACGGCGTCCCAGGACTCCGCAAGCGAGGCGGGCCACAGGCGCTCGATGACGGCCGTCACCTGGGCGAGCGTGGGCGGGTCCGAGCGGTTCTCCGAGACGGAGCCTCCGCCCGGCGGGGAGTGGTCCGGGACGGTCATGGGCACCATCATGCACCCCCCTCGGCCGCCGCACAGCACCGAAACGCCTCCTCGTGCGGGAATGGATCCGGGGCGGCCGTTGCTGTGTCCCCCATGACCCAAGCCCCGGCCCCCGACGCAACCGCTGCCCCGCCCGCCGACGTCCGTGAGCTCACCCTGGCCGGCGGCTGCTTCTGGTGCCTGGACGCCGTCTACCGGAGGGTCCGCGGCGTGCTGGGCGTCGAGTCCGGGTACACCGGCGGGCGGACCGCCGCGCCGGACTACGAATCGGTGTGCACCGGCACCACGGGCCACGCCGAGGCCGTGCGCGTGCGGTTCGACGCCGCCGTCGTGCCCGCCGAGGTGATCATGGACCTGTTCTTCACGGGCCATGACCCCACCTCCCTGAACCGCCAGGGCGCGGACGTGGGCACGCAGTACCGCTCGGCCGTGTTCGCCCGGGACGAGGCCGAGGCGGAGTTCTTCCGCGCGCAGATCGCGCGGGCGCAGGAGCTCTTCGACCGGCCGATCGTCACCACCGTGGAGCCGGCCGGCGCATGGTACCCGGCTGAGCCCGTGCATCAGGACTTCTACGCGCGGCAGCCGTTCAACGGCTACTGCCGTGTGGTGATCGACCCGAAGCTGGCCCGGGTGCGCCAACGCTACGCCGCGTGGCTCTCGCCCGACGCCTGACCCGCCGACCTCGCTAGCCTGACCGGACCACTTCCATCCCCCTCGAGCCCCCAGGAGGCAGCCCCATGGCAAAGATCCTCGATGACATCACCCAGGCCGTCGGGCGGACCCCGCTGGTCCGCCTGAACTCCCTCACCAAGGACCTGCCCGGCGACGTCGCCGTCAAGGTGGAGTTCTACAACCCGGCCAACTCGGTCAAGGACCGGATCGGCGTCGCCATCGTGGACGCCGCGGAGCGGTCCGGGAAGCTCGCCCCCGGCGGCACCATCGTGGAGGGCACCTCCGGCAACACCGGCATCGCGCTCGCCATGGTCGGCGCCGCGCGCGGCTACAAGGTGGTCCTGACCATGCCGGAGACCATGTCCGCCGAGCGCCGCGTGATGCTGCGCGCCTACGGCGCGGAGATCGTGCTGACCCCCGGCGCCGACGGCATGCGCGGCGCCCTCGAGCGCGCCCAGCAGATCGTGGCCGAGACCCCCAACTCCATCTGGGCCCAGCAGTTCGCCAACGAGGCCAACGTGCAGGCCCACTACACCACCACGGGCCCCGAGATCTGGGACGCCTCGGACGGCGCGGTGCACACCTTCGTGGCCGGCGTGGGCACCGGCGGCACCATCACCGGCGCCGGACGCTACCTCCGGGAGCAGAACCCGGACGTCCGCCTGGTGGCGGTGGAGCCGGCGGACTCCCCGATCCTCTCCGGCGGCCAGGCCGGCCCCCACAAGATCCAGGGCATCGGCGCGAACTTCGTGCCCGAGCTCCTCGACACGGAGATCTACGACGAGGTCTACGCGGCCTCCCTCGAGGAGTCGCTGTCCACTGCCCGCGCCCTCGGGGCGCAGGAGGGGATCCTGGGCGGCATCTCCACCGGTGCGATCGTCTCGGCGGCGCTCCAGGAGGCCGCCAAGCCGGAGAACGAGGGCAAGCTGATCGTCGCGGTGGTCTGCGACTTCGGCGAGCGCTACATCTCCACCGCCCTGTTCGAGGACATCCGCGGCTGACGCCACCACCGACGCACCACGACGGCGGCGCGCGCCCGGTCCGGGCGTGCGCCGCCGCCACGATCGAAAGGCACGACCCCGTGGGCCTGCTCTCCCGCATGAAGGAAGACATCGACGCCGTCCGCAGCCACGACCCGGCCGCCCGCGGGGACGTGGAGGTGGCGCTGGCCTACTCGGGCCTGCACGCCCTGTGGGCCCACCGCGTGGCACACCGGATGTGGCAGGTGGAACGCCTGCGGACCCCGGCCCGTCTGCTCTCCCAGGCCGCCCGCGCGGCCACGGGGATCGAGATCCACCCCGGCGCCACCATCGGCCGCCGCCTGTTCATCGACCACGGCATGGGCGTGGTGATCGGCGAGACCGCGGAGATCGGCGACGACGTCATGCTGTACCACGGCGTGACCCTCGGCGGCCGGTCCCTGGCCCGCACCAAGCGCCACCCCACCCTGCGCGACGGCGTGGTGGTCGGCGCCGGGGCCAAGATCCTCGGCCCCGTGGAGATCGGCGAGGGGACCGCGGTGGGCGCCAACGCCGTCGTCGTGAAGGACACCCCGGCGGGCTCCATCGCCACCGGCGTGCCGGCCACCTACCGCCTGCGCAAGGGACCCGCCGAGGACAAGCCGCTGGTGGACCCCGCCGAGTACGTCGACCCGGCGATGTGGATCTGAGCGGCCGGGAGTCCTGACGGGCCCCGGCGTCAGCGGGCGGTCTCCTCCGTCGGGTCGCCCTCGGCCGGCTGCGGCATGACGACGGGCGCGCTGTCGCCGTCCACCTCGGTGCGATCTCCGGACCACAGTGTGTGGAACGAGCCGTCCCGGTCCGTGCGCCGGTAGGTGTGGGCGCCGAAGAAGTCGCGCTGCCCCTGGATGAGGGCGGCGGGCAGGCGGCCGGCGCGCAGGCCGTCGTAGTAGGCCAGGGCGGAGGAGAACACCGGCACGGGCACGCCCGCGGCCACGGCGGTGGCCACCACGCGGCGCCAGGCCGGCAGGGCCTCGGCGATCGCCTGGGTGAACTCGGGCGCGAAGAGCAGGTTCGACGGCTGCCCCTCGGCACGGGCGCCCGGCTCCGGGTGCCGGTCGGTGTCCCGCCCGCCGAACGCGCGCATGATGACGTCCAGCAGGTCCGCACGGATGATGCAGCCGTCCCGCCACAGGGAGGCGATGGTGCCCAGGTCCAGGGACCAGCCGTACTCCTGCGCGGCCGCGGTGAGCATGTCGAGGCCCTGCGCGTAGGCCACCAGCTTGGAGGCGAACAGGGCCTGGCGCACGTCCTCGACGAACGCGTCGCGGCCCTGGGCGTCCACCGCGGGGGCGTCCGCCACGCCCGCGGCCAGGGTGCGGCGGGCCTCTTCGCGCACCGCGGTCTGGGAGGAGAGCGAGCGCGCAAACACGGACTCGGCGATCGCGGCCACGGGTGCGCCGACGTCGAGGCCGGAGACCGCGGTCCAGCGGCCGGTGCCCTTCTGCCCGGCCTCGTCCACGATCACGTCCACGAGCGGCCTGCCGGTGGCGGCGTCCACCTGCTGGAGGACCTCGGCGGTGATCTCGATGAGGTACGAGGCCAGGTCCGTCTGGTTCCACGCGGAGAACACCTCGGCTTGCTCGGCGGGCTCGATCGCGGCGACGCGGCGCAGCAGGTCGTAGGCCTCGCCGATGACCTGCATGTCGGCGTACTCGATGCCGTTGTGGACCATCTTCACGTAGTGCCCGGCGCCGTCCGTGCCGATCCACGCGCAGCACGGCTCGCCGTCGTACGTCGCCGCGATCGACTCGAGCAGCGGGCCGAGGGCCTCGTAGGACTCCTTCGGTCCGCCGGGCATGATGGCCGGGCCGTTCAGGGCGCCCTCCTCGCCGCCGGAGACGCCGACGCCCACGAAGTGCAGGCCCTGCTCCGCGAGCGCGGCCTCGCGGCGGCGGGTGTCCTCGTAGTGCGAGTTGCCGGCGTCGATCACGATGTCCCCGGGCTCGAGCAGCGGCACGAGCTGATCGATCACGCCGTCCACGGGGGCGCCGGCCTTGACCATGATCAGCACGCGGCGGGGCACCGCCAGGGAAGCCACGAGCTCCTGGAGGGTCTCCGTGGCGATGAATGCGCCCTCGTGGCCGTGCTCGGCCATGAGGGCGTCCGTCTTGGCACGACTGCGGTTGTGCAGGGCCACGGTGTGGCCGCGGCGGGCGAAGTTCCGGGCGAGGTTGGCGCCCATGACGGCCAGGCCGGTGACGCCGATGTCGGCGGTCCCGGGGGCGGGGGCGGCAGGGGCGGGGGCGGCAGGGGTGGTGGCGGTCATGGCGTAGGTCTCCTCACGCGGCGGGCCGGGGTCGGATCCCACCCTAGCCGGGCGGGTCAGTCGCCGACGGCCTCGCGCCCCCGCTGGACGATCTTCGGGTCCGGGGTCCCGACGACGTCGTGGTCCTTGCCCTCGTACTCGAAGCGGGAGAGGAAGTAGCGCATGGCGTTCAGGCGGGCGCGCTTCTTGTCATTGGACTTGATGGACACCCACGGGGCGTGGTCCGTGTCCGTGTGCATGAACATCGCCTCCTTGGCGTCCGTGTACGCCTCCCAGCGGTCCAGGGACTCGAGGTCCATCGGGGAGAGCTTCCACTGGCGGACCGGGTCGATCTGGCGGATCGCGAAGCGGGTGCGCTGCTCGGTCTGGGTGACGGAGAACCAGAACTTGGTGAGGTGGATGCCGTCCTCCACGAGCATCTTCTCGAACATCGGCACCTGCTTCATGAACAGCTCGTACTGATGGTCCGTGGAGAAGCCCATGACCCGCTCCACGCCCGAGCGGTTGTACCAGGAGCGGTCGAACAGGACGATCTCGCCCGCCGTGGGGAAGTGCTGGATGTAGCGCTGGAAGTACCACTGGCCCAGCTCGCGCTCGGTGGGCTTGCTGAGGGCCACCGTGCGCGCGGTGCGGGGGTTCAGGTGCTCGGTGAAGCGCTTGATGGTCCCGCCCTTGCCGGCGGCGTCCCGACCCTCGAACACGATGATGTGACGCTGGCCGGTGTCCTCGCCCCAGTACTGCAGCTTCAGCAGCTCGATCTGCAGCCGGTACTTCTCCAGCTCGTACTCCTCGCGCGTCATGCGCTCCTCGTACGGGTAGTCCTCCTTCCACGTCTCCACCGCCCGGCCCTGGGGGTCGATGAGGTCCGGGTCGTTGGTGTGGCCGTCCGACACGGTGTAGCCGCCGTCGCGCAGCTTGTCGATGAACTCGCGGAGGTTCTCGCGGGGGGCGTCGGGCTGCAGCAGCTCCATGGGGACTCCTTCGTGGGCGGGGCGAGCGTCCCGCCAGCGCGCGGGCGGGCGTGGGCGGGGAACGGGGATCCCGTCCATTATGGGCCGGTCCGTCGGTGGGGCGACCGGCCCGGCACCCCGCCCGGGTGAACTCGCCGTGAACCCTGGGTGGCTGCTGCCACCCCTGCTCAGGGTCGCGCGGCCCCCACGAGTGCGTCCACGGCGGCGACGGCGGCGCGCGCCGCGGCCACGTCCACGAACTGGGCCACGGCGTCCCGGTGCCGTGGGTGGCCGGGCAGCTTGAGTCCCACCGAGGCGCCGTCCATGGCCGGCAGCACCCACAGGCGCGCCTCCGGGTCCACGTCCCGCTGGGCGATGACGTCCTCCTCCTCGGGCTCGCGGTCGTAGCCGGCCCACTCCACGCCCGGACGCTCGGTGTCCGCGCCGTCCAGGACGTCCGCTCCGCCCATGCGTAGGTACGTGCGCGCCTGGAGGAGGCGATCGAGGGTACGCGCCGCCGTCCGCCCGGCGAGCTCGTCCTCGAACAGGGCCAGCACCCGCCAGCCGTCCCCGTCCTGCAGGAACAGCATCGTCTGCCCGGCCTCACCCCCGGTGATGACGGCGAGGTGCCGCGGGGCGGCGTCGACGTCGGCGGGCAGCTTCCAGAAGCCGTGGGGCGTGGCGGACATGCCCCCACCCTACTGGGGCCCGGACGGGGCCGTCGTCGGCCTCCGCGTCAGGAGGCGAGCCGGTCCTGCGGCGTGGGGGCGCCGTGCCGCGCGCCGAACGACGGGTCGTGCGTGCCGACCTTCCGGGCGGCGGCGAGGTGGCCGCCGAGGAAGCCGGCCCCGCCGGTCACGCCCATGGCTCCCAGGCCCAGGAGGACGCCGAGACGATGCCGGCCCGTGACGCGGGCCGCGAGCGAGGCGGTCTGGAGGGTGACGCCGATGCCGTTCGCGGCGGCGTGCACCACGCCCACGCGCCGCTCGGGACGGCCGGAGGCCGCGTACTCCGCCCACCCGGTGAGGGCGGCGGGGACGGCGGAGGCGACGCCCAGGCCCGTGAGCAGAGTGGCGCTGCCGCGGGCGTCGTCGCCGCCGAGCAGGTCCAGGGCCGTGGCGCTCATCCAGGTGCCCATGGGCACCTCGATCACGAGCGGGTGCAGCGCGTGGCCCAGCCACGCGCCCTGCAGTGCGGCACGCCGCACGGGACCGGCCACGAGGGCGGAGGAGAACGCGTCGCCCGCCGCGACGGCGGGGTCCAGCACGCGGGCGCCCTCCAGGGCCTGCATCGCCCGGGAGAGGGGATTCCGGGTGCGGGCGGCGGTACGGGAGTCGAGACGACGGCGGCGGGGTGCGCGCATGGTTCCTCCGAGTCAGGGCGGATAGCGACCCGACGGCGGCGGGCCTGGGGTCCAGAGTAGCGGCGGTCCGCACCGGCGCGGCATGCTGGCCGGATGGGACTGCTGCGCCGACCGCTGACCGGCTCCGACGACGAGGGCGGGTGCCGGGACGTGCTGTCCGGCAGGCTGCACAACGCGCCGGCGATCGCGGCGTCGTCGCGCCGAGCGGGCGTCCCGCTCTCGGTCGCCGCGGCGTTGGCGGAGGTGGAGTCGGGCGGTCGCAACGTGTTCGGCAACGACCGCGGCGGGGTGTTCTCGCGCCCCGGACGCCCCGACGTCCCGGTGACGCCCGAGCGCGTGGCCGAGCTGCGGCGTCGGGTGGCGGCCGGGGAGACCTCGAACGGGATCGGCCCCGCGCAGATCACCTGGCCGCCGTTCTTCGACCGGGCGGACGCGGCGGGCCTGGACCTGGCCGACCCGGAGGACAACCTCACCCTGGGCCTGACGATCCTGGCCGAGCACGCCCGCGGCGACCTCTCCCCCGCCGGCCTCGAACGGGCGGGCACCCTCTACAACGCCGGGACCCTCGCCGGCGGGGTCACCGACTACGGTCGGCGGCTGGCCCGCGCGGCGGCCGCCTGGGAGGAGCGGCTGTCCGCAGGGCTGCCGGACCGCGCCGCCGGCGGCGCGACGGCGGAGGGCGCCGCGGAGGTGCACGTCGTCCGGGCCGGGGAGACGCTGTGGGGCATCGCGCGCGACCGGGGCACGGACGTGGCCACGCTGCGGCGGCTCAATCCCGGGATCGTGCCGGAACGGATGGCCGTGGGCACGCCGGTGCGCCTGCCCTGACCACCGGCCCGGAGGCACGGGGCCGGCCGGCGTCGGGGCGCCAGGGCGGGCCGTCAGAGCACGAGGTTGACCAGCAGGACGTACGCCAGGGTGCCCGCGCCGATGGAGAGCAGGGTCCGCCGGCTGCCCAACACGTGCACGAGGACCGTGAGGGCGGTGGCGACCAGCGCGCAGGCCACCCGCGGCCCGTCCACGGACGCTCCGGGGGACAGCGCGGCGGCCTCCAGGAGCATCACGATCGCGAGGATCGCGAGCACGCCCGCCGGCATCCAGACGGCCAGCCGGGCGGCGAGGGCGGACTCCCGCAGCGGGCGCAGCAGCGCGAAGGGGGCCGCGCGCAGGGTGAACGTCACCGCGCCCGCCACGACGGCCGCAGCCACCACGTGTCCGGGGTCCACGGGGGCGGTCATCCCGTCCTCCGTCCGCGGTCGGCGTCCTGCGAGCGGGACTCCACGGGTCCGGCCGCGCCGAGCACCGGCGCGGGGTCGGTCGCCGGATCCGGCTCGGGCAGCGGCAGGCGGGCACCCCGGGCGGCCGCCGCGTGAGCGACGACCAGCACGCCCACGAACACGAGGAAGGACGTGACCAGCAGCCCCCCGGGCGCCACGAGCAGCGCCACGCCCACCGCGGCCGCGGCGGCCAGCACGAGGGGCAGGTGGCGGCGGGTGCGGGCGGCGTCGAGCGCCAGGACGGTGAACAGGGCGGTGAGGGCGAACTCCAGGCCCTCGACGGGCGCGGGCAGCAGGCCCGCCACCCCCACGCCGGCGACCCCGCCGAGCACCCAGTACAGGTGGAGGCTGACCTGCATGGCCAGCAGACGCGGGGCGGTCCAGCCCCGGGGGTGGGCGGCGGCGATCGCGTACGCCTCGTCGATCAGGGCGCCCATCGAGTAGATGCGGGCCGCCCGTGACCGCACCACGTGCAGGGGGAAGCCGAACGCGTAGAACACGTGCCGGAAGTTCACCAACAGCACGGTGACGGCGACGGCTGCCAGGGGGGTCGCGGCCGCGATGAGGCCGACGAGCAGCAGCTCCACCGAACCGGCGAAGACGACGACGGACAGCAGTGGCGCGGCCCATCCGGGGAGGCCGGCCTGGACCACCAGCATGCCGAACGCCACGCCGAGCGGGAACAGGCCGAGACCGGCCGGTCCGGACAGGCGGATCCCGAGGAGCACCTCGCTCCGACGGTCCCCGGCCCCGGATGCGGCAGAGGGCGGCGGCGCGACGGCGTCAGAGGTGGCGTGCATGATGCAGACAGCATGCCACCCGCGACACGCGCGAAGCGCAGCAGACGGGCTGAGGTGCGCGTGGACCCAGACGGGTTCGAACCGCCGACACCCGCGGTGTAAACGCGGTGCTCTGACCAGCTGAGCTATGGGTCCTGACGCGCCCCAGCCTACCGCCGGGCGGCCGCCGGACGCTCAGGCCGGCCGCACGGCGGCGTCGCGGTGGTCCTGCGGTCTTCGCGCGCCCCCCGCCTCCGCAGGGGCCACGCGCGCCCGTTCGACGCCGTCGGCGTCCACCAGCACCGACACGCGCCGAGGCCGTCCGGTCGCCTCATCCAGCAGGTCGAACACGCGAGCCGCGGCCCCGTGAGGCCAGAAGTCGGAGAGCAGCACGCACGCCTCGGGCAGGCTCATGCGCTCCGCCACCTCTCGGAGCACCGGAGCGGGGTCGCAGGACACCACCCGCACGCCGACGCCCACGGCCGCGAGCTCCTCCG
Source organism: Micrococcus lacusdianchii (assembly GCF_023155805.1). Lineage (GTDB taxonomy): Bacteria > Actinomycetota > Actinomycetes > Actinomycetales > Micrococcaceae > Micrococcus > Micrococcus lacusdianchii. Next base: position 71,858 of record NZ_JAKNUW010000004.1, read on the forward strand.
CCAGCGAGCCGAGCCATTCCAGCTCCCCCGTGCACACGGGGGTGAAGGCCCCCGGCAGGAACACCAGCCAGGCGGCGCGCTCCCCGGGTGCCACCGGCGGCCACGGCCACGAGGTGCCGTGCGTGTCCCGCAGGAAGGGGGTCTCAGCCACCGCGTTTCTGCTCGAGCCGGGAGGCCAGCCAGTCCTCGGAGCCTCCGGCGCTCGTGGTCACGTGCAGTCCGCCGGTGGAGGCGGCCTCGGCCACGTCCGCCGGGGTCACGTACCCCTCGCGCCCCTTGCGCGGGGTCATGACCCACACGGGGCCGCGGTCCAGGGAGCGCTGGACGTCCACGAGCTGGTCCGTGAGGTCGGTGACGTCGCCGTCCTCGGCCCGCCACCACAGCAGCACCGCGTCCGCCGGCTCCTGATCCTCCTCGGTGAGGAGCTCCTCCCCGAGCGCATCCTCCAGTGCGTCACGGAAGGCGAAGTCGATGTCGTCGTCGTAGCCCCACTCCTGGACGAGGTCGCCGGCCTTCAGGCCGTACGCGTCCAGCAGCTGCGTCTGCGACGAGGTCCTGTCCGACCCTGCCTCCATGTGTGCGCTCCTCCTCGGGATGGGGACGGGCGCGGGCCCCGGGCCCGGCCGTCCGGCGGTGTGGTGACACAGCCCACCTTACGCGGTGCGCCTGCCGACATCGGGGCCCGAGGCCGGGCGGGGAGCCGTCCGGCCCCAGTAGGCTGACCGGCAGACGCGCACGACGTCGGCCATCCGCCGACGGCGCGGCGGGGCGCCCGGCCGATCGCCGGGCCCGGCAGGACACCGCGGAGCACCCCTCCGCACCGATATCAAGGAGGCACCGTGAGCGCAGCGGAAGAAAGCTCCCAGATCGTCAGCGGTCTGACCAGCCAGCTCCCCGACAAGGATCCGCAGGAGACCGCGGAGTGGATCGAGTCCTTCGACGGGCTCGTGGACGAGCGGGGGACCGAGCGCGCGCAGTACATCATGCGCACGCTCATGCAGCGAGCGGGCGCGCAGTCCGTGGCCCTGCCGCACGTCACCACCACCGACTACGTCAACACGATCCCGGCGGACCAGGAGCCGGAGTACCCGGGCGACGAGGAGCTGGAGCGCCGCTACCGGAACTACCTGCGGTGGAACGCGATGGCCACGGTGCAGCGGGCGCAGCGCGACGGCGTCGGCGTGGGCGGGCACATCTCGTCCTACGCGGGCCAGGCCACCCTGTACGAGGTGGGCATGAACCACTTCTTCCGCGGCCAGGACCACCCGGGCGGCGGCGACCACATCTTCTTCCAGGGCCACTCCTCCCCCGGCAACTACGCGCGCGCCTTCCTCGAGGGCCGCCTCACCGAGGAGGACCTGGACGGCTTCCGCCAGGAGAAGTCCAAGGAGGGCCACGCCCTGTCCTCCTACCCGCACCCGCGGATGATGCCCCGCTTCTGGCAGTTCCCCACGGTCTCGATGGGCCTGGGCCCGATGAACGCGATCTTCCAGGCGCAGACCAACCGCTACCTCCACAACAACGGGATCAAGGACACGTCCGACCAGCACGTGTGGGCGTTCCTCGGCGACGGCGAGATGGACGAGCCCGAGTCGCGCGGCCAGCTGCACGTCGCGGCCAACGACAAGCTCGACAACCTCACCTTCGTGATCAACTGCAACCTGCAGCGCCTCGACGGCCCTGTGCGCGGCAACGGCAAGATCGTCCAGGAGCTGGAGTCCTACTTCCGCGGCGCCGGATGGAACGTCATCAAGGTGCTGTGGGGCCGCGAGTGGGACCCGCTGCTCGAGGCCGACGACGAGGGCGAGCTCGTCCGGATCATGAACGAGACCCTCGACGGCGACTTCCAGACCTACAAGGCCGAGTCCGGTGCGTTCGTGCGCGAGCACTTCTTCGGCCGGTCCTCCGTCACCAAGGAGATGGTGGCGGACATGTCGGACGACGAGATCTGGGGCCTGAAGCGCGGCGGCCACGACTACAAGAAGGTCTACGCCGCGTACAAGGCGGCCATGGAGCACAAGGGCCAGCCCACCGTCATCCTGGCCCACACCATCAAGGGCTACGGCCTGGGCAAGTCCTTCGAGGGCCGCAACGCGACCCACCAGATGAAGAAGGTCACCGCGGACGACCTCAAGGTGTTCCGCGACCGCCACCGCATCCCGGTGACAGACGAGCAGATCGACAAGGACCCGTACGACATCCCGTACTACCACCCGGGTGCGGACGCCCCGGAGATCAGGTACATGATGGAGCGGCGCAAGGAGCTCGGCGGGTTCGTGCCGGAGCGACGCTCCACGCACCACGCCATCCCGTTGCCGCCGGAGTCCGCCTACAAGCAGGCCCGCAAGGGATCGGGCAAGCAGCAGGCCGCCACGACCATGGCGTTCGTGCGCCTGCTCAAGGACCTGATGCGGGACAAGAACATGGGACCGCGCTTCGTGCCGATCATCCCGGACGAGGCCCGCACCTTCGGCATGGACTCGTTCTTCCCGACCGCGAAGATCTACAACCCCAAGGGCCAGAACTACCTGTCCGTGGACCGGGACCTGTTCCTGTCCTACAAGGAGTCCCCACAGGGGAAGATCTACCACGTCGGCATCAACGAGGACGGCGCCACCGCCGCGTTCAACGCGATCGGCACGGCGTACTCCACGCACGGCGAGCCGATGATCCCGGTCTACATCTTCTACTCGATGTTCGGTTTCCAGCGGACCGCGGACAACATCTGGGCCGCAGGCGACCAGCTCGCGCGCGGCTTCATGATCGGCGCCACCGCCGGGCGCACCACCCTGGCCGGCGAGGGCACCCAGCACATGGACGGTCACTCCCCCGTCCTGGCGTCCACGAATCCGGCCGTGAAGCACTATGACCCGGCGTACTCGTACGAGATCGCCCACATTGTGCGCCAGGGCCTGGAGGACATGTACGGCGATCACGACCGCGGGGACGACGTCCGCAACGTCATCTACTACCTGACGGTCTACAACGAGCCGATCGTGCACGCGGACGAGCCGGAGGACCTGGACGTGGAGGGCCTGCTCAAGGGCCTGTACCGCTACTCCGTGGGCGAGGGCGACGGCCCCAAGGTCCAGCTGATGGGCTCGGGCGTGGCCCTGCCGTGGGCGATCACCGCCCAGCGCCTCCTCGCCGAGGACTGGGGCGTGTCCGCCGACGTGTGGTCCGCCACCTCTTACAACGAGCTCTACCGGGACGCCGTGGCGGCCGAGAAGGACGCGCTCAAGGACCCCTCCGCTCCGGCGCGAGTGCCGTACGTGACCCAGAAGCTGGCGGACGCCGAGGGCCCCGTGGTCGCCACCTCGGACTTCTCCACCTCGTGGGCGAACCAGATCCGGCCGTTCGTGCCGAACCGCTTCTCCGCCCTCGGCGCGGACGAGTTCGGCTTCGCCGACACCCGGGCCGCCGCGCGCCGCTACTTCCTCATCGACTCCCACTCGATGGTGGTCCGCGCGCTGCAGCTGTTGGAGCAGGACGGGAAGGTCGAGGCGGGCACCGCCGCGAAGGCCCACGAGAAGTACCGCCTGGACGACGTCACCGCGGGCACCACCGGCAACGCCGGGGGCGACGCCTGACCCGACGCCGCAGGCTCTGAACCGCGGCCCCGACGACGGCCGGTCGCCTCCCCCGCGGAGGCGACCGGCCGGCGTCGTCTCCCCTCCCGGGGGCTTCGTGGGGATCCGACAATGGCGGGCCTAGGATGTGGCCCATGCCCGAGCCCCGCACCGCCGCCCCCCGCCCGGTCAGCCCCGAGGGGCTGGCCCGGCTGCGCACCCACCTGGGCGCGCTGAACACGGCCACCCTGCAGCGGCTGGACGCCACCCTGCCCTGGTACCGCGAGCTGACTCCGGACGAGCGCAGCGCGCTCGGCATGATCGCCCAGCGCGCGCTGCAGGGATTCGTCTCCTGGTTCGAGCGACCGTCCACCACGACCGTCCATGTGCTGCGCGACGTCTTCGGCCAGTCCCCCGCGGAGCTGACCCGGGTGATCTCCCTGCAGCGGGCGCTGCAGCTGATCCGGACCATGGTGGACGTCGTGGAGTCCCGCGTGCCCGAGGCGGTCCTCGAACGCGACCAGGCCGTGCTGCGCGAGCACATCCTCCACTACTCCCGCGAGATCGCGTTCGCCCTCGCGGACGTGTACGCCCGTGCCGCCGAGCAGCGGGGGGCCATGGACTCCCGCCTGGAGGCGGTCCTGCTCGACGCCGTGCTGCGCGGCCAGGAGCCGGACGAGATCCAGCACCGCGCCACCGCCCTGGGCTGGCAGGGCGGGTGCGGCGTCGCGGTGATCGCCGGCCTGACCCCCGGCGGGGCGCAGCCGTCCTTCATCCCCGCGCTGCGGCGAGCCGCGGCCCGCCTGGAGTGCGACCTGCTCGTGGGCGTGCAGGCCGAGCGGCTGGTGCTCGTGGTGGGCTCGGTGGCGGACGGCCCCACGGTGGCCGAGGCGCTGCTGCCGTGGTTCGCGGACGGCCCGGTGATCGTCGGGCCCGTGGTGGAGTCCCTCGTCGAGGCGCACCTGTCCGCCCGGCACGCCCTGGCCGGTCTCTCCGCGGCGCCGGCGCACCCCCGGGCCGCCCGCCCGACCTCGAGCGAGGACCTGCTGCCCGAGCGCGCCCTGCTGGGTGACCCCTCGGCCCGCGAGGCCCTCGTGGACGGGATCTACGCGCCCCTCGCCGACGCCGGCACCGCGCTGCTGGAGACCGCGGACGCGTTCACGGCCGGCGGCCACTCCCTGGAGGGCACCGCGCGGGCGCTGTACATCCACGCGAACACGGTGCGCTACCGTCTCCGACGCGTCGCGGAGATCACCGGGTGGGACCCACTTCAGGCCCGCGACGCCTACGTGCTGCAGACCGCCGTGGCGCTCGGCCGGCTCTCCCACGTTCGGGGCGGTGCTGCGCAGGACGGGTGATCCGCCAACCACGATATGTAGGAACTCCACAAGATCCCAGGGTGGAAATGGTCGCCCTGAATGGCCCGCCAGGCAGGTGCGACCTGCCACCATGGAGGACATGCTTGCGATCGTGTGCCCCGGGCAGGGATCCCAGACCCCCGGCTTCCTCACCCCGTGGCTCGAGCTGGACGGGGTCCGCGACCGCCTCGTCGAACTCTCCGAGGCGGCCGGGACGAATCTGATCCGGCACGGCACGGAGTCGGACGAGGCGGCCATCAGGGACACCGCCGTGGCCCAGCCGCTGATCGTGGCCGCGGGCCTCGTCTCCGGGGCCGCGCTCGAGGCGGGGACCACCGCGCCGGAGCACACGGTGCTGGCTGGCCACTCGGTGGGCGAGATCACGGCCGCCGCACTGGCCGGCGTCCTCTCCCCGGCCCAGGCCCTCGGGCTCGTGCGCGTGCGCGCCGCCGGCATGGCCCAGGCGGCCGCCGCGGCCCCCACGGGGATGGCCGCCCTCGTGGGCGGGGACCAGGACGAGGTTCTCGCGGCGATCGAGCGCGCCGGCCTGACGCCCGCCAACGTCAACGGCGGCGGCCAGGTGGTGGCCGCCGGCACGCGGGAGCAGCTGGCGGCACTGGCCGGCCGGCCCCCGGCCCGGGCCCGGGTGATCCCGCTGAAGGTGGCCGGCGCCTTCCACACCGAGCACATGGCCCCGGCCGTCGACGCCCTCCGGGAACACGTGGACGGCCTCGTCCCGCAGGCCCCACGCACGCCCCTGCTCTCCAACCGGGACGGCGCCGCCGTCGCGGACGGTCGGGACGCCCTGGGGCGGATCGTCGAGCAGGTCACCCGCCCGGTCCGCTGGGACCTGTGCATGGCGACCCTGGCCGGCCGCGGCGTCACCGGAGTCCTCGAACTCCTGCCCGGCGGTACCCTGACCGGACTCGCCAAGCGCGGCCTTACGGGCGCCGCCACGTGCGCGGTGAAGGCCCCCGAGGACCTCGAGACGGCCCGGGCGTTCATCGCCGAGCACACGGCCTGACCCCGCCGACTCCCGCCCCCTGCAGAGATGAGCACCATGTCCGTCACCCTGAAGCAGCACGAGCCCCACGCCGCGAGCCGGATCGCCGCGGTCGGCGCGTTCCGTCCGGCGCGACGGCTCCCGAACGAGGACATCGTCGGCCCCATCGACTCCTCCGACGAATGGATCCGCCAGCGCACCGGGATCGTGACCCGCCAGCGCGCCGGCGAGGGCGAGACCGTGCTGTCCATGGCCGTCGCCGCGGGCCGGGAGGCCCTCGAGCGCGCCGGGCTGACCGGCGCGGACCTGGGCGCCGTGATCGTGGCCACCGTGACCTTCCCCTACGCCACGCCCTCTGCGGCCGCCGCCGTGGCCCATGAGCTCGGCGCCACCCCGGCCCCGGCGTACGACGTCTCCGCGGCCTGCGCGGGCTACTGCTACGGCGTGGCCCAGGCCGACGCCCTCGTCCGCGCCGGAACCGCCCGCCACGTGCTCGTGATCGGCGTGGAGCGGCTCTCCGACTTCATCGACCCCACGGACCGCTCCATCTCCTTCCTGCTGGGCGACGGCGCGGGCGCCGTCGTGGTCTCCGCCGCGGACGAGCCCGGCATCTCCCCCTCCGTGTGGGGCTCGGACGGGGAGCGGTGGGAGACGATCTCCATGACCCGCTCCCTGCTCGAGGTGCGCGACGAGGTGGAGGGCGCCCGCATCGGCGGGGACGCCTCGGCCATCACGGGCCAGGAGGGGATGCTCTGGCCCACGCTCCGCCAGGACGGGCCCTCCGTCTTCCGCTGGGCCGTGTGGTCCATGGCCAAGGTGGCCCGGGAGGCCCTCGACGCCGCCGGTGTGGGTCCCGAGGACCTCGCGGCCTTCATCCCCCACCAGGCCAACATGCGCATCATCGACCAGTTCGCCAAGCAGCTGAGGCTGCCGGACACCGTCACCGTGGCGCGGGACATCGCCGACGCCGGCAACACGTCGGCCGCGTCGATCCCGCTGGCCATGCACAGACTGCTGCAGGAGGATCCGTCGCTGTCCGGCGGGCTCGCCCTGCAGATCGGCTTCGGCGCCGGGCTGGTCTACGGCGCCCAGGTGGTGCGCCTCCCCTGAGGCCCCACCGGTCTGATTCACTGACCACGTACACCCGTACACCCGTGTAACCCCGAGAGAAGGAGACGCCCCATGGCTTCCAAGGAAGAGATCCTCGCCGGCCTCGCCGAGATCGTGAACGAGGAGACCGGCCTCGAGACCACCGACGTCCAGCCGGAGAAGTCCTTCACCGACGACCTGGACATCGACTCGATCTCGATGATGACCATCGTCGTCAACGCCGAGGACCGCTTCGGCGTGAAGATCCCGGACGAGGAGGTCAAGAACCTCAAGACCGTCCAGGACGCCGTCGACTTCATCGACCAGGCCCAGGCCTGATCCACCCCGACGGCGCGCCCCGCGCGTCGTCCCCGGCGCCGCGCCGGGGAGCACCGGCCGGCGGGAGATCCTCCCGCCGGCGCTCCCCGGCCCGCGCGGCCGATCCCCCTCCGTGCCGGGAACGCCCCCGAGGAGCCACGGCACGGACCCCGACCTCCCGCCGCCCGGCCCGGGCGAGCGACGACCTCCCGGCCGGCCCGGGCCACGAAGGCAGGATCCATGACCCGCACCGCAGTGATCACCGGACTCGGCGCCACCACCCCCATCGGCGGCGACGTCCCCACGTTCTGGGAGAACGCCCTGAAGGGCGTCTCGGGCGCCGCCACCATGGAGCACGACTGGGTCGAGCGCTACGAGCTCCCCGTCACCTTCGCCGCCGAGCTGACGGTGCCCCCCTCCGAGGTCCTCACCAAGGTCGAGAGCAAGCGCCAGGACCCGGCCACGCAGATGGCCACCGTCGCCGCCCGCGAGGCCTGGAAGGACGCCGGTCTCGACTCGGCGGACATCGACGGCGACCGCCTCGCCGTCGCGTTCGGCACCGGCATCGGCGGCGTGTGGACCCTGCTGGACGGCTGGGACACCGTCCGCGAGCGCGGGCCCCGCCGCGTCATGCCCATGACCGTGCCGATGCTCATGCCCAACGGCGCCGCCGGTGCCCTGTCTCTCGAGTTCGGCGCCCGCGCCGGCGCGCGGACCGTGGTGTCCGCGTGCGCCTCCGGGACCGAGGCCCTTGAGACGGCACTCGAGCTGATCCGCTCGAGTCGTGCCGACGTCGTGATGTGCGGGTCCACCGAGGCCGCCATCCACCCCATGCCGATGGCGGGCTTCGCCGCCATGCAGGCCCTGTCGAAGCGCAACGACGACCCGCAGGCGGCCTCCCGCCCCTATGACGTGGATCGCGACGGCTTCGTGCTCGGCGAGGGCGCGGGCGTGATGATCGTGGAGTCCGAGGAGCACGCCGCCGCCCGCGGTGCCCGCGTGTACGCCGAGCTGGTGGGCACCGGCGTGACGTCCGACTCGCACCACATCACGGCCCCCGAGCCCGAGGGGCTGGGGGCGACCCGCGCCATGCGTCGGGCGCTCGAGGACGCGGGCCTGCGGCCCGAGGACGTGTCCCACGTGAACGCCCACGCCACCTCCACTCCCAAAGGCGACGCCCCTGAATACCTGGCCATGCGCGCCGTGTTCGGCGACCGCCTGGACGACGTGCAGGTCTCCGCCACGAAGTCGCAGACAGGTCACCTGCTGGGCGCCTCCGGGGCGATCGAGTCGATCCTCGCGGTGCTCGCCGTGCACCACGGCCGCACCCCCGTGACCATCAACCTGGACAACCAGGATCCGGAGATCCCCCTGAACGTGGTCACCGGAACGCCCGGGGCGCTGCCCGAGGGGCGCCGTGTGGCGCTGAAGAACTCGTTCGGCTTCGGCGGGCACAACGCCGTGGCGGTGTTCGTGGGGCGCTGACCGGCCGCGCCGGCATCACCCGGTGCGGTGGATCCAGCGGACGGGGGCGCCCTCGGCGGCGCGACGGAACGGCTCAAGCTCTTCGTCCCAGGCCTCGCCGAGGGCGAGGGAGAGTTCATGGATCAGGACGGTGGGGTCGCCGTCGCCGGACTCGTAGGCGTACCGGATGCGGTCCTCCGAGACCATGATGTTGCCGGAGACGTCCGTGGTGGCATGGAAGATCCCCAGGCCGGGGGTGTGGGACCAGCGGGAGCCGTCGGCGCCGGCGGAGGGCTCCTCCGTGATCTCGAACCGCAGGTGGGGCCAGCCGCGCAGGGCCGAGGCCAGCCGCGCCCCCGTGCCCTGCTCCGCGGTCCAGTGGACCTCGGTGCGGTGCTGGCCCGGCTCGGCCGGCTGGGCCACCCACCGGACGTCCGCCGCGGCGCCCAGGACCGAGCGCAGGGCCCACTCCACGTGCGGGCACAGCGCGGTGGGCGCGGAGAGCACGTGGACCATGCCGCGCGTGGTGACGGTGGACATCGGGACCTCTCGGGGGCGGGCAGTCGCGTCCGGCAGGACGCCCACGGGAGGACGCCGGACGGCGCGGACCGCGGTGCGGCCATTGTCCCCCGGCGCAGGGGCGCGGACAACGAAGCTGCCCGCCGACACGCCGTGTCTGCACGTCCGAATGGATCACCCTGGGCCGCTCACGCCCGGGGGTGGGCCTGCCGGTAGCCCTCGCGGAGCCGGTCGATCGAGACGTGTGTGTACACCTGCGTGGTCCGCAGGGAGGCGTGGCCGAGCATCTCCTGGACCGTCCGCAGGTCGGCGCCGCCGTCGAGGAGATGGGTGGCGGCGGTGTGCCGGAGCGCGTGCGGCCCGCGCGCGGCGGTGTCACCGAGGGCTTCGAGGCCGGCGTCGACGACGGCGCGCACCTGGCGCACGCCCACTCGTCCGCCGCGCATGCCCAGGAACAGGGCGGCGCCACTGTGCTCGGCGGCGAGGATCGGGCGGGCCACCCGCAGCCAGCGGTCCAGGGCCGCGGAGGCTGGTGCGCCGAACGGGACGGTGCGCTGCCTGTCCCCCTTGCCCGTGAGCAGTGCCGTGCGCCGGTCCAGGTCCACGTCGTCCACGTCCAGGGCAGCGACCTCCGCGACGCGGGCACCGGTGGCGTACAGCAGCTCCAGGAGGGCGACATCCCGTGCCGCGGCGGCCGCGGCGGGGCGGTCGCGGGCGGCGCGGGCGGCGTGGACGCGCTCCTCCGCGAGAGCGATCAGTCGGTCGGCCTGGGCACGGTGCAGCACGTGCGGCAGCCGGGCGTCCGGGGTGGGGGCGCTCAGCCGCAGCGCGGGGTCCGTGGGACGCAGCCCCTGCCGCACGAGCCAGGCCAGGAAGGTCCGGGCCGCCGCCACCCGGCGCGCCAGGGTGGCGCGGGCCAGGCCCTCCTCCCGCATGGCCGCCAGCCACCGCCGCAGGTCCTCCGTGTCCACCTCGGCGAACGCGTCCGCGGACGCATCCTCCCCCGCCCCGGCGGCGTGGGCGGCCAGGTGACGCAGGTCCGTGAGGTAGGCCGTGACCGTGCGCGGGCTGCGGCCGAGTCCGTGGCGCAGGTGCTCGGCGAACGCCTCGAGCCAGGCCTCGTCCCGGTCGGAGGCCGGGGGCACGGCGCCGTGGCGGGGCGGGGAGGCAGGACTCATGCCCCCACTCTGCCACCGGCCCCGGCCCGTCAGCCGTCCGAGCGCCGCCACCGGTCCTCCACCCGCTCGGCGAGTCCCCGCCGTGCCAGCCGGGTGAGCACGGCCAGGACGGTGGGCAGGGACAGGCCCGCGCTCACCGTGAGCGCGTCCACGTCCACGGCCCGGCGGACGGGCAGGGCCTCGCACACCAGCAGCTCCTCCACGGTCAGGCCGTCGGTGGGGCGCGCGGCCGCCGCATGCGGAGGCTCGGTCGAGGCGACCGCCGGAGGGTCGGCGGCGTCCGACCGGGCCGGACCGCCGACGGCGCCCTGACCCGGCGGCAGCAGGTCGAGGGCCTGGGCCGGGTCCGCCACCAGCCGTACGGGTGCCTCCTGGAGGAGCCGGTGGCACCCGGCGGAGGAGGGCGAAGTGATCGGCCCGGGCACCACGCCGACCTCCCGGCCGAGGGACAGGGCGTGCCCCGCGGTGTTCTGGGCACCGGAGCGCCACCGCGCCTCCACCACCACGACCGCGCCCGACAGCGCGGCGATCAGGCGGTTGCGGTGCAGGAACCGGTGACGGGTGGGCGAGGCACCCGGCGGCATCTCGGACAGCAGCAGCCCCGCCTCCATGACGGCCCGCAGCAGCTCCTCGTGGCCGGCGGGGTAGAACCGGTCCAGACCGCCGGCGAGCACGGCGATGGTGGGGACGGGCCCGGGTGCGCCGGCGTCCGCGGGCCCGGGCCGGATGCCGGGAGCGGCGTCGAGGGCGGCACGGTGCGCGGCGCCGTCGATCCCGTAGGCCCCGCCGGAGACCACGCACGTCCCGGCGCGCACGGCGCGGGAGACGACGGCGGACGTGACCTGCCGCCCGTACGAGGTGGCCTCGCGGCTGCCGACCACGGCCAGGGCCCGGGCGGCGACGGGGACCGTCCCGGCGCCTCGGAACCACAGACCGAGGGGCGCGGCGGCGCCGAGGTCGTCCAGCGCCGCGGGCCACGCGTCGTCCTCCGGGATGAGCAGCCCGCCGCCGAGGCGGTGGAGGGCCACGAGGTCCCGTGCGGGGTCCAGCCGCTCGGCCCGGGGCGCCCACCGGGCGAGGCCTGCACTCCAGCGCCGCCCCAGCGCGGCCCCGGAGCCGGCGTGGTCGGCCAGCAGGTCCCGTTCGGCGGGCTGGAGCCGGTCCTGGCCCGTGAGCAGGGCCAAGGCCCGCTCGGGTCCCAGGGCGGCGACGGCCTGCACGGCCAGCTCGTCCCCGGGCTCCACGAGGCGGGTGAGGGCGGCGCGGGCCAGGCGGGCGCCGTCGGGGCGGGAGTGCGGGACGGTCATCGGTCCTCCTCGTGGCGGGTGTGCAGCTGCAGGGCCGTCTCCACGTCCTGGGCCGCGGGCCGGTCGGCCCCGCGCAGGTCGGCGAGGGTCCAGGCCAGGCGCAGGACACGGGCGTGTCCGCGGGCGCTGAGCTCGCCCGTGTCCACCGCGGAGTCGGCCTCCGCCCGGGCGGCGGAGGGCACCGCATGCGGTCCGTGCCGCAGTGCTGGTGCGGGGACGTGGGCGTTGCGCAGCACCCCTGGCGGGACCAGGCCGGCCGCGGCGGCGGCCTCCCAGCGCACCTCCTGGCGCTCGACGGCGGCCCGCACGCGGGCGGCCACCGTGGCGGTCGGCTCGGCTTCGGGCGCTCCCGTGAGGTGGCGGGCCTCCACCGGCCGCACGGTCACCTGCACGTCCACGCGGTCCAGCAGCGGCCCGGAGAGGCGCTCGGCGTAGCGGCGGCGCTGCAGGGACGTGCAGCGGCAGCGGTGGCCGGTTCCGTCGCCGAGCCCGCAGGGGCACGGGTTGGCGGCGAGCACGAGCTGGAACCGGGCCGGATATGTCACGGCGCCCTGCGCCCGGTGGAGCACCACCTCCCCCGCTTCGAGGGGCTGGCGCAGCGCCTCGAGGGCGCGACGGTCGAACTCCGGCGCCTCGTCCAGGAACAGCACCCCGCCATGGGCGAGGGACACCGCTCCGGGCCGCGCGAGTCCGGTGCCGCCGCCCACGAGCGCGGACATGGAGGCGGAGTGGTGCGGCGCCTCGAACGGCGGCGTGCGGTCCAGCGCCCCGGCGCCCGGACGCAGCCGGCGCAGGGAGCGCAGCGCCGCGGTCTCCAGGGCGGTCCGCCGATCCATGGGCGGCAGGATCCCGGGCAGGCGCTCGGCGAGCATCGTCTTGCCCGCCCCGGGCGGGCCGCTCAGCAGGAGGTGGTGCCCCCCGGCCGCCGCCACCTCGAGGGCGAAGCGCGCCTGGGCCTGCCCGGCCACCTCGGACAGGTCCGGGGCGGCGCGGCGGTGCTCCAGCTCCTCTGCCTCCTCGCGGCCCGCGCCGGCACCGAGCACGCGGGCGGCGTCCGGGACGGGCGGGGGCCCGTCCGGCCGTCCACCGAAGGCGCGGATGACCTCGTGCAGGTGCGCGAAGCCGCGCACCTCGGCGCCCGGCACCAGGCGGGCCTCCTCGACGGCCGCCGCGGCCACCACCACGCGTGGGTGTCCGGCATCGACGGCGGCGAGCACCATGGCCACGGTCTCCGGGGTGCGATGCAGCGTGCCGTCCAGGCCGAGCTCCGCGAGGAACACGGGGCCGTGCACGCCGCGGACCTGGCCCGCGGCCGCGTACGCCGCCAGGACGATCGCCAGGTCATGCGCAGCGCCGCGCTTCTGCACTCCCGCCGGCAGCAGGTTGACGGTCAGGTGGCGCCGGGTCAGGGGCAGGCCGGCGTTGCGCGCGGCCGAGCGGATCCTGTCCCGGCTCTCCTGCAGCGCCTGGTCGGGCAGGCCCAGCAGGGTGAACCCGGGCAGGGACTGGGCGATGTCCGCCTCCACGTCCACCACGTCCCCGCGGAGCCCGGCCAGGGAGACGGAGCGCGTGCGCCCGATGCCCGTCACGGCCGCACGTCCGTCACCAGGTCGAACCGCACCCCGCCGGTGCGTGGCACGAGCACGGCGACGGCGTCCACGCGCCAGGGCTCCCGGTGCACCGGGCGCTGAGCTGCGCGGGCACGCTCGGCCACCCAGGCGCGGGTGAGCCGGTGCAGGCGCAGCAGCTTGCGGCGCCCGATGGCCTCCAGGGGGTCCCCGTAGGCCAGGGAGGAGCGGGTCTTCACCTCGATCCCCACCCACCACCCGTCCTGGCGGGCCACCAGGTCCAGCTCCCCACCCTCGCCTCGCCAGTTGCGGTCGACGATCTCGTAGCCGCGGGCGGCGAGCCATCGGGCCGCCGCGTCCTCCCCGTACCGGCCCAGGGCCGTGTGGGCCGTGCTGCCCCGCCGTCGCGTGGCCGTGCTCTCGTCCATGGACACCACCTCCTGGACCCAGGGTGGCCGGGAGGACGGGCTCCGCGGGCGCCGGAGGGCAGGATGTGGGGGACGGTCCGCGCGACGGCGCCCTGTGCAGGAGCCGTCCGGGCGCGAGCCGCCGGGCAGGAGTTCGACGGGCGGAGCTCTCCGGCCCTGTCAGCCGCCCAGGGCCCCGCCCTCCGGCACCTGCAGCTCGTCCCGCGGCAGCTCCTCGATGTTCACGTCCTTGAACGTCAGCACGCGCACGCGCTTGATGAACCGCTGCGTGCGGTACACGTCCCACACCCACGCGTCCTCGAGGGTCAGCTCGAAGAACACCTCGCCGTCGGTCTGGTGGGGCGTCAGCGTGACGGCGTTGGCCAGGTAGAACCGGCGCTCGGTCTCCACCACGTAGCGGAACAGGCCGACGACGTCCCGGTACTCCCGGTACAGGAGCAGCTCCGACTCGGCCTCGAAGTCCTCGACGTCGTCCGTGCTCATGCTCTGTCTCTCCTGTCCCGTGGGCGCGGCCCCGACGCTCGCCGGGGCACCGCACCATCCTGCCCCGCGCGCGCCGTGGCGTCGAACGCGGCACGTCGGCTCAGCCGAAGAGCGTGGGCGGTGCGTCGTCGGCGGCGGCCGCCTCCGTCGGCGCGGGCAGGCCGAGGTTCCACGAGCGGCGGTGGTGCTCGGTGGCGCCGCGTTCGAGGATCGCGCGCCGATGGGTCGCGGCACCGTAGCCCTTGTTGCCCGCCCAGCCGTAGGCGGGATGGACGGCGTCGAGCGCGGTCAGGGTGTCGTCCCGGTCCACCTTGGCAAGGATGGACGCCGCCGCCACGGTGGCGCAGCGGTCCTCGGCCTTCACCATCAGGCGCGGCACGGGCGGCACCGGGCCCGGGACGAGACGCGCCACCGCCCCGGCGCGGGCGTGACGCAGCCAGTCGTCCGAGCCGTCGAGGATCAGGGCGACGGGCGCCTCCTCCAGATCCGCCACGAGCGCCGCCCAGGCCCGGGCCCCCGCGAGCGCGAGCGCCCCGGTGATCCCGTGGCGGTCCACCTCGTCCGGGCCGGCCTCGCCCAGGGCGTGCCCGGCGGCCCAGGCCTGGATCTCGGGCACCAGGACGCGGCGCCGCCGGTCGGTGAGCGCCTTGGAGTCGCGCACGGGCGGGATCTGCCCCTCGGCGGGCACGCGCGCGGCGCACACCCCGACGACGACGGGCCCCGCCAGCGCCCCACGCCCCACCTCGTCCATGCCCGCGACGAGGGCGGACGTGGCCGGCCCGCCCGCGGCGGCGAGCGCCTCGACCGCCAGGGCGGCCTCCACGTCCAGCCCGGCGCGCACCGCCGGCCCTCGCGGGCTCATCTGACCTCCCCGGTGGCCTCCGGCACGCCGCCGATGCGGGCGGGCGGCCACACCACGGCCTCCACGCGGCCCACCACGTCGTCGACCGCCACGAAGCCGCCGCCCGGACCGTCCCGGTGCTGGCGGGAGTCCTGGGACGCCTCCCGGTGGTCGCCGAGCACGAACAGGCGGCCCTCCGGCACGGTCACCTCGAACGACTCCTGGGCGGGGGCGCCGGCCAGGTACGGCTCCGGCAGGGGCCGGCCGTCCACCTCCACGTGGTCCCAGCCGGGCCGCCACGCCACCGTGTCCCCGGGCAGTCCGACCACGCGCTTGACCAGGTGGCCCTCGCCGGAGCCCGGGGAGACCACCTGCAGCGCGGCGTGCAGCGGGTCCGCCTGGACCGCCTCGGCCCCCGCCAGCCACGCCTGGGTGTCCTCGAAGACGACGACGTCCCCGCGCTCGAGCGCGAGCGGTCCGGGGGCCCACAGCCCGACGGCCACGCGGTCCCCGGGCTGCAGGGTCGGCTCCATGGAGGCCGACGGGACGTGGAACATGCGCACGAGGAACACCTGGACCAGCACCAGGAGGGCGAGGGTGAGCCCCACGGCCAGGGCGACGGCCCGCACCGGGTGGGGGCCGCCGTCGTCGTGGGGACGGGCGGCGCCGTCCGTGGACGACGGCACGGCGCGACCGGCGTGGGAGCCCGCCCCGGAGGGTGCGGAGGGCTCAGCCATCGGCGGGCTCCAGGTACCGCCGCGCGTCGAGCGGCCACACCACCTGCTCCGCGGTGCCGATCACGGACTCCAGCGGGATCAGCCCGCCGCCGGGGGCACCGAGCAGGCTGCGGGAGTCGCGCGAGGCCTCCCGATGGTCCCCCAGCACCACCATGCGCCCGGCGGGCACCTCGAACTCCCAGCGGGAGGCCGAGGCGGGATCGGCGGCGGTCACGGGTCGGCCCAGGTAGGGCTCGTCCACGGAGGCGCCGTTGCGCACCAGCCGCCCGTCGGCGGCGCAGCACGCGAGGGTGTCCCCCGGCAGGGCCAGCACGCGCTTGACGAACCCGTCCCCGGTGCCGCCCACGCCCCACCACGCCGCCACGTCCGTCAGGCCGCGCTCGAGGGAGCTCCGGGAGCGGTAGGGGGCGAGGCTGCCGGCGCCGTCGAAGACCACCACGTCCCCGTGCGCCAGCCCCGCACCGCCCGCGGCGGCCCCGTCCACGAGGATGCGCTCGCCGGGGCGCAGCGTCGGCTCCATCGAGCCGGAGGGCACCAGCAGCACCGGGCCGGTGAGCGCACGCAGCACGGCCGCGGCGACGACGGCGGCCGCCAGCGTCAGCAGCAGCCACGGCCACCAGCGCTGCCCGTGCGCGGGGCGGGCCGCGGCCGGCGTGGTGCCGGACGTCGCGGTTCCGGGCGCCACGGAGCCCCGTGACCGGCGGGGGTCACGGGGCTCCGGGGTGCGCATGGCGGTCAGCGGTCGGCGCGGGGCCGACCGGCGATCACTTGGCGTCGGCGCGCTTCTCGCGGATACGAGCAGCCTTGCCGTGGCGGTCGCGCATGTAGTACAGCTTCGCGCGGCGGACGTCACCCTTGGTGACGACCTCGATCTTGTCGATCACCGGGGAGTGCACCGGGAAGACGCGCTCCACGCCCACGCCGAAGGACACCTTGCGGACGCGGAAGGTCTCGCGCACGCCGTGGCCCTGACGGCCCATGACGTAGCCCTGGAAGACCTGCACGCGGGCGGTCTTGCCCTCGATGATGTTGACGTGCACCTTGACGGTGTCGCCGGGGGCGAAGTCCGGCACGTCGTCGCGCAGGGTGGCCTGGTCGAAGGAATCGAGGATGTGCATGCTCTGATCTCCTGGTGGACGCCACAGGTCATCCACGTGGTCGGCGGGCGCGGCGGGCGCCGCCCGGCACGGGCGGAGCGGGACGCCGGGCCCCGAAGCGGTGAGCCGGACACGGCCGCGAGCGCGGGGTCCGGTGGTCCGTGCCGTCGACACGCGCCCCCTGTGGCAGGCCGCGCGTCCGGTGGACACGAGGATCCATTCTGCCACATCCGGCAGGACGGTGGGGGTCAGTCCGCCTCGGTGCCGCCCGCGTGCGCGGCCCACAGGTCCGGGCGGCGGGCACGGGTGCGCTCCTCCTGCTGCGCACGGCGCCACGCGGCCACGCGGCCGTGGTCACCGGAGAGCAGGACGGGTGGGACCTCGCGCTCCCGCCACACGGAGGGCTTGGTGTAGACGGGGTACTCGAGCAGGCCGTCCTCGTGGGACTCCTCCACGAGGGACGCGGGGTTGCCGACCACGCCCGGGACCAGGCGCCCCACGGCCTCGATCACGGCCAGCGCCGCGACCTCGCCGCCGTTGAGGACGTAGTCGCCGAGGGAGAACAGCCGCACGTCGTACAGCTCCTCGGCCCAGCCGAACACGCGTTCATCGATGCCCTCGTACCGCCCGCACGCGAAGACCACGTGCGTCTCCTGGGCCAGCTCCCGCGCCGTGGCCTGGGTGAACGGGGTGCCGGAGGGGGTGGGGACCATGAGGACGGGACGGGCGCCGACGGGCGAGGCGCCGGAGCCGAGCCCGGCGACCGCCTCGAGGGCCAGCGCCCACGGCTCGGGCTTCATGACCATGCCCGCGCCGCCGCCGTAGGGCGTGTCGTCCACCGTGCGATGGCGGTCGGAGGTGAAGTCCCGCAGGTCGTGCACGTGCACGTCCACGAGTCCCTCCCGCCGTGCGCGCCCCAGGAGGGACACGTCCAGGACGCCCATGTACTCCGGGAAGATGGTGACGACGTCGAACCGCACCGCTCAGCGCCCCCCGCCCGCGCCCGTGGGGCGCTCGAGGGCCTCGGGACCGAGGTCTGCGGGGGTCTCCGGACCCTCGGGGGCGCCGGGCTCGTCCGCGGCGATCTCGAGCAGGCCCGGCGGCGGGGTGAGGACCACGACGCCGGCCTCCTGGTCCACCTCGGGCACGATCTCCTCCACGAACGGCACGAGCGCGTCCCGCCCGCCGCCGTCGAGTCGGACGACGAGGAGGTCCTGGACGGCCCCGGTGGTCAGACCCGCCACCTCGCCGACGCGGGTGCCCTCCACGTGGACGGCCAGGCCCAGCAGGTCGTCCTCGTACCAGGTGTCGTCGTCGGCCGGGGCGGACGGCGCGGCGAACAGCTGGGCGCCGCGCAGGGCCTCGGCCGCATTCCGGTCCGGCACCGACTCGAACGCGACCACCAGGACCGTCTTGTTCCAGCGGGAGCGGGCCACGGTGAGCGCGGCGGGGGCCCCGGCCGGAGCCGCGCGCAGCTCGAGGGACTCCCCCGGGGAGAAGCGCGCCTCGGGGTCGTCGGTGAACACCTGGACGGTCACCTCGCCGCGGATGCCGTGGGGCTTGCCGATCCGGGCGACGCGGACCAAGTCCGCGGAATCGGCGGGCTGGGGTGCAGGGCTCATGGGGTGTCCTTCGCGGTGGCGCGACGTCGGCCGCTCAGCGACGCAGCTGCGGGCCCGCGGGGAGGTGGCCCAGGTAGCTCACGCCGCTGGTGTTGTACGGGAATGAGATCCCCATGATTTCACGGATTCCGATGTGCATGCCCCAGGCGGCCGCCGAGAAGGCCAGGCCCAGGCGCCGGTCCAGCAGGCTCAGCGGCGCACCCAGCTCCACCGCGAGGGAGACCGCGGCCATCAGGGTGAACAGGCGTTCCCGGTGGTACAGCGCCGTGCCCGCAGCGGGCCTTGTCGATCCGAACAGGTCCTTGCGCAGTCCGTCGATGGCGATCTGCCCGCGCAGGACATCCCCGGAGGCCCAGCCGAACCCCGTCGAGCTGCGCACCTTGGCGACGCCAGAGACGAAGTACACCGCGCTGGTGACCGCATTGAGCATCACCGGCACCGCTCCGTACCGTCGCTCGAAGACCGCCGGGGCCAGTCCCCGCCGCCTCATGAGGGCGTCCACGCTGAGGGCGTCGGCGGTCGGCCCCGCCCCCAGCACCATCTGGTGGAGCACGAGCATGTTGTCGTTGTGGTAAAGCATCCCCCAGGAGTTCCGGTACGTGAGGGTCCACAGCTGCAGGGCGGCGTTGAGCGGGCCGGTGACGCGGTGGGCGACCCCCACTGTGGCCAGCACGTTGACGGCCTGCGCGGCGTCGAGGATCCGGTCGGCCACGGCAGGGCGCAGGGGGCGCTGCAGCACGCGCACCACGCCCACAGGGGCGAATCGTCGGGGATCCTGGGCGTGCACGCCGCGCAGGAGGGTCCGGCGGCGCCGATGGTGCCTCGCCGCGAAGAGGCCCACGCCGATCCTGAGCACCGCGGGGCGCAGCGGGGTGGCCGCGGGACGCAGCGTGTCCACCGTCCACTGTCGGATCCGGGCGCCGTTCATCGGGCCACCCCGCCCGCGATCTCGTCCGCCGTGCGCTCCTCGCGCACCGCGACGGCGGTCCCGCCCACCTCACAGCGCGCCAGCACCGTCTCCCGATGCGGGAGGACGTCCCCGCCGTAGTAGTCGTCGAATCGGAAGCGTGAGCGCACGACCTCCACCTGCTGGACGGCCGCCTCGTGACGGCGCCGCGGGCCCCCCGAGCCGCCGCTCGGACGGCCTCCCTCCCGGGCCGCCCGCTGCGCGGCGAGGGAGTCGGCGTACGTCTGGGCCACCAGCGCCGCGTCGCCGCGCCGGATGGCCCGGGACACCTGCTTGCGGACCTGGTTCAGCCCCCCGCCGCCGAAGTGGCGGGCGTGCGGGATCACGCGCTCTCCGGCGCCGGTGAGGCCGATCACGTGCGGCACATAGGTGGACCGGCCGCGGTGCTCGGAGAACATCGGATAGGTGGACAGCGGGAACGAGTCGAGACGGAACTTCGGCGCGTCCTTGCCGGAGAGCTGCGGCCCCGCGTAGGCGCGCAGCGGCCACAGGAGCACCGCGACGCCGGCCGCCCCCGCCACGATCCCCCAGACGTCCCGGGCGGTTGGGGCAGGAGCCGGCGGGAGTGTGCTCGACGGGGACCAGACGGCGAGCGCGGAGGGATCGGGTCTGGACACGGGGTGGCTCCTGTCGGTGCGGACGGCCTGGCCCGGTCGTCGCCGGGCGGCTCGGCGGGGCGCGCTGCGCGCCCTGCGCCTCAGCGTGGACCAGCGCGATGAGATCAGGATGAGACCAGGGCCGGCGTGAGCAGCAGGCGCACAGTCGTGCCCTCCGCCTCCGCCTCGTCCGGCCCGAGGATGCGCAGCTCCCCGCCCATGGCCTCCATGAGCCCGCGGGCGACGGCGAGGCCCAGGCCGTTGCCCGGCCGGGGGTCGTTCGAGGCGACGACGAGGCGCGCCGTCAGGCCGGCGCGCTCGTCCTCGGGCACGCCCCGTCCCCGGTCGGAGACGTCGATCGTCACCTGCTCGTGCTCCTGCGCCGCGAGGGCGTGGACCCGCACGAGGATCGTCCGATCCGTGGGGTGGAGGGAGGAGACGTCGACGCCGCCCGGCGCATCCGCCGGGATGAGCACTGCGTCGCGGGCGTTGTCGAGGACCTCCTCGAGGACCTGCACCAGGCGTGCCGGCTCGGCCCGTGCGGCCGGCACGGAGGGGTCGGCCGCGACGCGCACCTCGACGCCGCTGCCGTCCTGGTCCGCCCGCTCCCGCCAGCCCCGGGCGGCGACCGCGACGACCTCGGCGACCTCCACGACCTCGGGGTCGACGGCCAGGTCGGCACTGCCGAGGCGCGTGAGCAGCGCGAGGTCGTCGAGCAGCTCCCGGGCCCGTGTGGCCTCGGCCGCCAGCTCGTCCGCCGTCGTCCGCCACTGCTGCGCGGTGCCCCCGGGGCTGCGCAGGCCCGCCTCGAGCATCGCGGAGGAGGTCCGCAGTGTCAGGGTGATGTCCTGCGCGAAGGAGCGTTCCCGCGCGAGGGCGCGATCGGCCCGGCGCAGCAGCCGGTTGGCGCCCTTCGCCAGCGCCGCGTACTCGTCCGAGCCCTCCTCCGGGAGGCGGGGCGCCCCGCGTCCCCGTGCCGCACGGCGCACCGCCGCGTCGAACTCGGCGGTGTGCCCCAGGATGCGCCCGGCCAGGACCCACGCGGCCAGGCCCGTCGCCGCCAGGCCCGCGAGCGCGAGCAGCCCGAGCAGCAGAGCCTGCACGGCCACCTGCTCCTCCACATGGCGGTGGAGCACGGCGACGACGATGTGCCCCGTCTGCTCTCCGGCCCGGATCGTGACGTTCGCCCAGGAGACGGTCCCCTGCACCGGGTCGGTCATGCGGCCCGAGCGGTCGGGGACGAGCAGGGCCTCGCGGGTCGCGGCATCGAGGGCCTCGAAGCCGACGGCCCGCTCCCCGGCGCGCTGGCCGATCACGGGGACGGTGTCGGAACCTCCGACGATGAGCTCCGAGGGCTCGGCGCGCTGGCGTTCGAGGTAGAGCTCCACGAAGCGGTCGGGGCCGGTGACCTGCTCGCCGGTGGCCGGGTCGAGTCCGTTGGCGGCGAACACCCCGACCTCCTCGACCTCCTGCGTGATGGAGGTGCGGATGCCGTCCTCGGCCATCCAGCGCAGTGCGACGACGAGGGAGCCGAGCAGCAGCGCCATGCCGAGCCCGGAGATGAGCACGATCCACGCGACGACGCGGATGCGCGCGGGTGCGGAGAGGCTGCCCGTGGACCGTGTGCGTGTCATTCGTCGTCTCCTTCGAGGTCGTCACCGGGCTGGTCCCGGACGGAGGCGCCGGTGCGCCGCAGGTCGGCCAGCTCCGCGGCGGA
Source organism: Micrococcus lacusdianchii (assembly GCF_023155805.1). Lineage (GTDB taxonomy): Bacteria > Actinomycetota > Actinomycetes > Actinomycetales > Micrococcaceae > Micrococcus > Micrococcus lacusdianchii. The sequence continues at coordinate 93,719 of NZ_JAKNUW010000004.1, forward strand.
GGAGCGGACCGGGGGGCCGAACGGGTCCCGGTCCGCACCGGCGAGGTAGGTGGTGGGGCGTGGGCCCCGCGCGCGGGTCTGCTCGTGCGCGAGGGCGGCCACGACGGTCGGGGTCGTCTCGTCCACGTTCCACACGTCGTAGTGCTCGAGCAGGTGGTGGGGGTTCGCACTGCGCAGGATCACGCAGCCGGGGTAGTCACGCAGGATCCGCGCGAGGATCGGGCGGTCCTCGGTGTCCAGCTGATCCTCGATGTGCAGCAGCAGGAGCAGGGGCGGCTCGCCTGCCACGGCGCGCGCGATCTTCAGCAGGGCCCGCTCGTTCACGCTGAGGGGCTCACCGCCGCGGGTCAGGCGCGTGCGCTCGGCCTCCGGCAGTCGGGCGACCCGCTCCGCCATGCCCACGCGCTCCAGCAGTGAGCGGACGGCCTCGTCGCCGGCGTCCGGGACCCGGTAGCGCAGGACGCGGGAGAGGGAGCCGCGCTCGAGGGGCACGTCGCGGGAGGCGATCCCGAGAAGACTGCGCCGCTCCTTGGCCGTCATCGCGTTCAGGTGGCGCCCGTCCACGGTGATCCAGGCCTCCGAGCCGGGCACGTCCCCGGTGATCTCCCGGGTCACGCGATGCAGCCGTTCGGGCGAGCCGCCCGTCAGCAGCACGCGCGCCCCCGGGGCCGCCACGAGCGCAGGGATGCTCCCGACGTCGTCCCGCAGGTCCGCCACATGGACCGCGCCGCGGGCGGCGCCGCCCCGAGCCGCCCGGTGGCGCATCCGCCGCTGGGCCCGCTCCTGGAGGCGCTCCCGCTCACGGTGTCGACGCGCGTTCTCCACGAGGGGCAGCAGGATGCGGGTGGCCGCGTTGTAGTTCTGCCGATACTCCCCCACGCGTCCCAGATCGGTGACGGGCGCACCCAGCATGCCGGCGATGAACACGGAGGTCGTGACCGCGGCGCCGGTGGACCCGGCGAGGCTGCCCGTGATCGCCACGAGCACGCCGAGGAGCGTGGTGATGGAGGCGGCCGAGCCGCGCATCGTGCCCGAGACCAGGGCACGCCGGTGAGCGGCCTCCTGGATCTGTCCGGAGATCCTGTCCACGCGTCCGACCTCGCGGTGCACGCCGCCCGAGGTGCGGATCCCCTCGGCTGCGGTGACGGCGTCCGCGACGTGCCCGGCCATCTTCCCACGCACGCGCCGCAGCGCCACGGCACGGCGGAAGAACACCCGGGAGAGCAGCCACATGGCCACACCGAACACGGCGAGGACGCCCAGAACCACCATGCCGAGCACGGGCAGGAGGATCACGAGCCCCCCGACGACCCCGAACACGAGGGGCACGCCCACCACGATCGGGCTGATGCCCAGGGAGACCCAGTTCTTCACCGCGGTCAAGTCGTTCGTGGTGCGGGCGATCGTGCTGCCCAGATTGGCGCTGCGCTCCGGCACGAGGGCGCTCGTCACGAGGAGCCGGCGGACCTCCCGGACGTAGTCCTGGCCGAGGTCCTCGGCGAGGACGCGCTCTCCGATGCGGGCGCCGCCCACGCCGAGGGCCGCCGTCAGGAGCGCGAGGGCCAGCCCCCACGCCGCCGGGCCGGACGTGAGCAGGCGCGGGGTGAGGACCGCGACCAGGAGGGAGAGCGCCGCCTGGAGGAGGCCCAGGCCGGCGAGCCAGAGGAAGAGGCGCCGCCGTCGACCGGTGAAGAGCGTCGGCATGGCCGCACTCACGCGACCGCGACCTCCGCGGGCAGGTCGAGCGTCCGACGGGCCACGTCGGCCTCGCACAGGTCGAAGGTCGGGACGATCGGCACGGAGACCACCGCGGCGGCCTCCCGCGCGATCAGCGGGGCCGAGGTCAGGCGACCGGAGACGGCCACGAGGGGCAGGCCCGCACCCTGCAGGAGGGTCGCACCGGCCGCCGCGGAGAGTGCCTCCCCGCACGCGAACAGGACCCGATCCGTGAGGGCGCGGAAGTCCTCGTCCGCGACGAGGGCCGCGGTCTCCCCCTGGTAGATGCCGTCCGCGATCTCGATCACGACGACGTCGGGCCCGCCCTCGGCGAGCACGGCCGCCATCGAGAAGACGACGTCCTTGATGCGCTCGACGGAGAGCTTGAAGGTCGACGCGAGGCCGAAGTCGGTGAAGTCCACGACGCGGTCCGCGCCGCCGTCGCGGAAGAGGCCGGCGTCGTTCCCGGCGCCCGTGCCGGTCGCCTTCCCCGCATGGACGCGCCGGCCGCCGCGGTGGAGGCCGTTGACGAGGCAGCCGACCGTGGTCGACTTGCCGGAGTTCATGGAGGAGCCGAAGACCATCACGACCGTGGGGCCGTCCGCCGACATCGCCGCCCGGGCCTCCTGCCAGGGACGGATGCGGTGGCCGGACAGGTCGGCGAGGGTGAGGACCTCGCCATCGCGGGTGATGAGGCCCACGGGCTCGAGGACGGTGGCCGGATCGATCCCCTCGTGCTTCTCGATGACCCGCGAGGCCATGCCGCCGGCGGCCACGAGGTTCGTGTAGTCGAGGTTGTGGGGCACCTCGGCGAGGAACTGGTCGGGGGCGTAGCGGTCGCCGTAGGCCACGATCACCTCGTCGCCCAGGAACAGATGGCGGCGGCGCGAGTTGTAGGCCTCGAGCCTCTTGTGCTGGCCGATCGCGGCCACGCGGGCCAGGACGAGATCGCCCGCGGCGGGGGCCACGCCACGGCCCCGGCGCAGTCCGTAGCCGGTGTGCCCGTTCTCCCGGGCCACGGTGCGGAACGCCCGGGCCGTGTAGGAGGTCTTCGCCCGGCGTAGGCGGCGCGGCGCCAGCTCCACATCCTCCACGCCGTCCACGGCATGGCCCTCGGCGGGGGTGTCGGACAGATGGCGGTAGCGCTGCTCCATCTCGAGCGAGAGGGCGCTGATCAGGTCGGTGGCCTCGGACTGCATGCTGTGCCTCGTTCTCCGGGGTTCGGGGGTGCCCGACGACGTCGTGCCGGGTGGGTCGGGCTGAAGCACACCAGTGTTTCGTGAAGCCCGGATGAGAACGGGCCGCCCCGGCCGAGCGGGGCGGATCTCATCGGTCCCTCATGCGGGTGGGCCATGCTGGCCGGCATGCACCGCAGATCCGGCCCCGTCATCGCCCTCGCGCTCATCCTGGCGCTCGCGATCGGCGCGTTCGCCCTCGTGGTGGGCGCCTCCCGTCAGACCGAGACCGTGCTGGGACCCCAGATCACCCTCGAGGAGCCCGCCGGCTCACCCGCGCCCGTCGCATCCGGGCCGGGGCGTGCGGCGTCCACCGCGTCGCCCCCGGAGGGGGCCGGACCGCGCACCTCCGGCGGCGAGACCTCTGCGCGGTCTGCGGCCTCCACGACGGCCACGTCCCCGGCCTCGGCGACGTCCCCGGCCACGGCGGCGTCGATGGCGGCGGCCACGGCGTCGACGGCGTCGGATCCGGCGGAGACCCGGCGCCCGCCCAGCGCCGCCGCCACGGCGCCGGCAGCACCCGCGGCCGCACCCTCCGCGCCGGCGCGCCCGGGCTTTGACCCGTCATCCGGGGCCACAGCGTCGGCGCCGGGCGGATCCTCCCGCGCTCCCGTCCCGGCGGCGTCACCCGTCCGCGTCCCCCCGCCGACGCCGTCCGCTCTGGACGAGGACGACGACGATGCCGAGGATGACGAGGACGAGGACGACGCAGAGGACGACGACGAGGGCGAGGACGACGATGACGATGACTCTGACTCTGACACTGACGAGGACGACGACGACTGACCGCGGACGCCGTGCCGCAGCGGATCGCTGACCCGGTGAGATCGCCTGCGGCCCGTCGCGCCCCGACCGCGGACTCCTGGTCACGCCTGCCGGTGCGGCAGCGGCTCTCCCTGCTCCTCGCGCTGGTGGTGGTCCTGGCCCTGACCCTCTCCGGGATGGCCGCGTACGCCTTCCAGCGGGTGAGCATGAACGAGCGCGTCGACGACCACCTCGAGCGGACGGTCGAGGAGGTCGGCCTGCTCGCGTCGACCGGCGTCGTCCCCGAGACGGGTCAGCCCGTCGCCAGCGCCGCGGAGCTCATCCGGCTGGCCATGATGCGGGTCCGGCCGCTCGAGCAGGAGGGCATGCTCGGATTGGACGCCGAACGGGCCGCGCTCGCCGCCTCCGACGCCGTCGAGCTCCGCCTGGAGGAGGACCCGCAGCTGGTGGACTGGGCCCTGGACCGGGTGCAGGTGGAGGTCGTGACCCTGGAGACGGTGGAGACGGAGCGCGCCACCTATCGGGCCGCCGTCGTGCCCGTGGGCGGACGGAGCGCCGAGGACGTGGGCGCCCTGCTGCTGGCCTTCGACATGGACGCCGAGACCGATCGGCTCAACCGCGCCTTCATGGGCTACGTGTCCTCCGCCGTGCTGTCCACGCTCCTCGCGCTCCTGCTGGGCGTGCCCCTGCTCCGCCGGGTGTTCGCCCCTCTCGAGGCCCTGCGGGACACCGCCGCCGAGGTCTCCGAGCACGACCTGCACCGGCGGGTCACAGTGCTCGGCCACGACGACGTCGCGGAGCTCGGGCACGGCTTCAACGCGATGCTGGACCGTCTGGAGGACTCCTTCGCCTCCCAGCGGCGCCTCCTCGACGACGTCGGGCATGAGATGCGCACCCCGCTCACCATCGTGCAGGGCCACCTCGAGGTCATGGACCCCGAGGACCCCGACGATGTGCGCGAGAGCACGCGCCTCACCCTGGACGAGCTGGCCCTCATGGGCCGGCTCGTCGACGACCTGCTGACCCTCGCCCAGGCCGAGCGTCCGGACTTCCTGCGTCCTGCGCCCACGGACGTCGCCGAGCTCACCGAGGCGGTGTTCGAACGGGCCCGCGCCCTCGGCGACCGTCGGTGGAGCCTGGCCGGCGCCGCCCACGTGGAGGCGCACGTGGACGCCCAGCGACTCATCCAGGCCTGGCTGCAGCTGGCCGCGAATGCCGTGCGCTACTCCGATCCGGGGTCGTCGGTGAGCATCGGGTCCGCGGTGTACGGAGGCGTGCTGCGGCTCTGGGTGCAGGATGCGGGCGTGGGCGTGCGCCCCGAGGACCGTGAGGTGATCTTCACGCGGTTCGGCCGCGGCGCCCACGGGCGGAGGACGGAGGGCTCGGGCCTGGGCCTCGCGATCGTCAGCACGATCGTGGAGGGCCACGGCGGCCGGGTCACCGTGGAGCCCGCGCCCCGCCGGGGCTCCGTCTTCACCATGAGCCTGCCCCTGGAGGGCACACCCCTGCCGAGACCGGCGGGCGGCACCGCCGACCGAGAGGACCTCCCATGATCCCCCTGCTGCTGATCGAGGACGAGGAGCGGATCGCCGGCTTCGTCAGCAAGGGCTTTGCCGCGGAGGGGTACGCCGTCACGACGGCGGCCACCGGCGTTGAGGGCATCGCCCTGGCCATGACGGGGGCGTTCGACCTCGTCATCCTGGACCTGGGGCTCCCCGACGTCGACGGCTTCCAGGTGCTGTCCCGGATCCGCGCCCAGGACGCAGAGCTGCCGGTGATCATCCTCACCGCACGCTCCTCGGCGGAGGACACCGTGGAGGGTCTCACCTCCGGGGCGGACGACTACATGGCCAAGCCGTTCCGGTTCGCGGAGCTCCTGGCTCGTGTGCGCCTGCGTCTGCGGCCCGGCACCCCCGCTCCTCCGCCCGTGGACGCGGTGCTCCGGCACGGCGACCTGGAGCTGGACCCGGCGGCTCGCACCCTCCTCGTCAGCGGAGAGCCGGTGAACCTGTCGGCCCGGGAGTTCGCCCTCGCCGAGGAGTTCCTGCGTCACCCCGGCCAGGTGCTCAGTCGGAAGCAGCTCCTCGACGGCGTGTGGGGCGCGGACTTCGAGTCCGGTTCGAACGTGGTCGACGTGTACGTGCGGTACCTGCGGACCAAGATCGGCGCCTCCCGGATCCTCACGGTGCGGGGCCTCGGCTATCGTCTCGCCACCGTGCGAGAGGTGTCCGGCTGACCCGGAGACCCCGGAGACGACAGATCCCCGCCGCTCCCGCTCGGGGCGGGGGCTGCGGGGATCACCGCGGGCCGGGGTGGCTGAGCCGGCGGGCTCAGCGGCCGCGGTCGGTCTCCACGACGTCCACGCGGACGGGGTGGCCCGCCAGGGCGTCGAGCACCGTGCGCAGCGCGGTGGCCGTGCGGCCCTGACGGCCGATCACGCGGCCGAGGTCCTCGGGCGCCACCCGGACCTCCAACATCTCCCCGCGCCGCTGGGGGCGCGAGTCGACGCGGACGGCGTCCGGGGTGTCCACGATGCCGCGGACGAGGTGCGCGAGGGCCTCGGCCAGCATGCTCACTCGGCCTTCTCGGCGTCCTCGGCCGGAGTCTCGGCCTCGGCGGCGGGCGCCTCTGCGGTCTCCTCCGACTCGGCCGGGGCCTCCTCCTTCGGCTCCTCGGGCAGAATGACCGAGCCCTTGTCCGGAGCCACGAAGGCCTCCTTCTCGCCCTTGGTCTTCAGGGTGCCCTCGGCGCCGGCCCCGCCCTTGAACTTCTGCCAGTCGCCGGTGATCTTGAGGAGGGCGGCCACCTGCTCGGTCGGCTGGGCGCCGACGGACAGCCAGTACTGCGCGCGCTCCGAGTCGATCTCGATGAACGAGGGCTCCTCGGTGGGGTGGTACTTGCCGATCTCCTCGATGGCACGGCCATCGCGGCGGGTGCGCGAGTCCATGACGACGACGCGGTAGTAGGGGGCGCGGATCTTGCCGAAGCGCTTCAGACGGATCTTGACAGCCACGTGTGTGGTTCTCCTTCAGGGGATCAGGGGGTCGGGCGACGGCCACGCGTGGGGGCAGCGGGCCGGCAGTCCGACGAACGGAACGGAGCGCGCGGAGGATAGAGGGTCGTCCGGGCTCACGCTCAGTGCCCGCCCATTGTGCCAGACGGCCCCGCCCGCGCGCACCTCGGCGCGCGGGCGGGGCCGTCACGGACCGGGCGCGGGCGCCCGGAGTGCTCAGCGGTCCTTGAGGTACTTCTCGAAGCCGGCCGGAAGATCCAGCTGCGAGGGGTCGAAGTCCGCCATGTCCGGCAGGCCGCCGCCCGGGCCGAAGACCCCGCCGCCTGCGCGGGACCGGCGCTCCTCGAGGGCCTGGCGCTCGGCGGCCGCCTTCGCGGGGTTGCCGGACTTGACCTTGCCCTTCTTCGCGTTCTTGCCCTTGGCCTTGCGCGGGGTCCCGCCGTGGCCCATGCCCGGCATGCCGGGCATGCCTCCGCCGGCGGCGAGCTTCTTCATCATCTTCTGGGCCTCGGCGAAGCGCTCCAGGAGCTGGTTGACCTCGGTCACCTGCACGCCCGAGCCGCGGGCGATGCGCGCACGGCGGGAGCCGTTGATGATCTTCGGGGCCACGCGCTCGTGGGGTGTCATCGAGTGGATGATCGCCTCGACGCGGCCGATCGAGGACTCGTCGAACTGCTCGAGCTGCTGCCGCATGCCCTGGGCGCCCGGCATCATCATGAGCATCTTCTTCAGCGAGCCCATCTTCTTGAGCTGCTGCATCTGCTGGAGGAAGTCGTCGAGGGTGAAGTCCTCCTGGTCGGCGAACTTCCGCGCCATCTTCTCCGCGTCGGCGCGGTCCCAGCTCTGCTCCGCCTGCTCGATCAGGGACAGGACGTCGCCCATGTCGAGGATGCGCGAGGCCATGCGGTCCGGGTGGAAGACCTCGAAGTCCTTCAGGCCCTCGCCGGTGGAGGCGAACATGATCGGCTTGCCGGTGACGTGGCGGACGGACAGGGCGGCGCCGCCGCGCGCGTCGCCGTCGAGCTTGGTGAGGACCACGCCCGTGAAGCCCACGCCCTCGTTGAAGGCCTGCGCGGTGGCGACGGCGTCCTGGCCGATCATCGCGTCGATCACGAACAGGACCTCATCCGGCTGCACCGCGGCGCGGATGTCCGCGGCCTGCTGCATCAGCTCATGGTCCACGCCGAGGCGGCCGGCCGTGTCGATGATGACCACGTCGTGGTACTTGGTGTTGGCCTCGCGGATGCCGGCCTGGGCCACCTCCACCGGGTCGCCCGTGGCGGCCTCGAACTCGGAGGAGACGCCGGGGTGCGGGGCGAACACCGGCACGCCGGCCCGCTCGCCGCCCACCTGCAGCTGCTTGACCGCGTTGGGGCGCTGCAGATCACAGGCCACGAGCAGCGGCGTGTGGCCCTGGGACTTCAGCAGGCGGGCGAGCTTGCCGGCCAGGGTGGTCTTGCCGGCACCCTGCAGGCCCACCAGCATGATCACGGTGGTGCCGGTCTTGGCGTGCTGGATGCGCCGGGTCTCGCCGCCGAGGATCTCCACGAGCTCCTCGTTGACGATCTTCACGACCTGCTGGCCCGGGTTCAGCGCCTGCGAGACCTCCTCGCCGAGGGCCCGCTCCTTGATCCGCGCGATGAACTGGCGGACCACGGGCACGGCGACGTCCGCGTCGAGGAGGGCGCGGCGGATCTCGCGTGCGGTGGCGTCGATGTCCGCCTCGGTGAGCCGCCCCTTGCCCTTGAGGCTGCGGAACGTGGCTGTGAGGCGGTCGGACAGGGAGGTGAACACGGCGGGTGGGATCCTTCGCGAAGAGGAAAGAGGAGGTCGCTGGGTCAGGCGCCGCCCCGGCTCGGACCCCCCGCAGGGACGTCCCGCCGGCGACGACGCCTGACCAGACTAGCAACCGACCGGTGCCGGCTCAGCGGACGGGCTGGGCCTCCCCCCGGTGCCGTTCCGCGTCCTGCGGCTCGTCGCCGTACGCGGTGCCGAGCCCGTAGTCGTACGCGGACTCCGCGTGGAGGGCGCGGTCCACACCGCGCAGCTCGTCCTGTGGCGAGACGCGCAGCCCCATGACCGCCTTCAGGACCAGGGCGATCAGCGCGGTGACGACGCCGGCGAAGACCACGGTGAAGACCGTCGCCACGACCTGGGCCACCAGCAGGCGGGGACCGCCGCCGTAGAACAGGCCGGCCATCCCCTCCTCGGTCACCAGCTCGGGGCGGCCGAACAGGCCGATCATCACGGTGCCCACCACGCCGGCCACGAGGTGCACGCCGACCACGTCGAGGGAGTCGTCGAAGCCGAGCTTGAACTTCAGGTTCACCGCCAAGGCGGCGGCCACGCCGGCGACGACGCCGATGGCCACGGAGCCCACGGGGTCCACGAAGGCGCAGGCCGGGGTGATGGCCACGAGACCGGCGACGATGCCGGAGGCCGTGCCGATCGAGGTGGGCCGTCCGTGGCGGACGACCTCCACGAGCATCCAGCCGAGCATGGCGGCGGCGGGTGCTGCCAGGGTGTTCACCCAGATCAGGCCGGCGGTCTCCACGTCCGAGGCCGCGCCGCCGTTGAAGCCGAACCAGCCGAACCACAGCAGGGCGGCGCCGAGCATGACGAAGGGGATGTTGTGCGGGCGGTGGCCCGGGTCCACACCGAAGCCCTCACGCTTGCCCATCATCACGGCGAGCACCAGGGCGGCGACGCCGGCGGCGATGTGGATGACCAGGCCGCCGGCGAAGTCCACGGCCTCGCCGACCACGGAGCCGATGGCGCCGTCCGCGGTGAGCAGGCCCCCGCCCCAGACCATGAACGCCATGGGGCAGTACACGAGGGTGATCCAGGCCGGGACGAACACGCACCAGGTGCTGAACTTCGCGCGGTCGGCCACGGCGCCGGAGATCAGCGCCACCGAGATGACGGCGAAGGTGGCACCGAAGCCGATCGTGGCCAGGTCCGTGGTGCCGACGGCCTGGAACAGCCCCGGATCCTGCAGGGGGTCCCCGACGACCCCGAGGATGCCGTCACCGCCGGTCATGCTGTACCCCCACAGCACCCACACCACGCCCACCAGACCCATGGCCACGAAGGACATCATCATCATGTTCACGGACGCCTTGGCCCGGGTCATGCCGCCGTAGAAGAAGGCCAGGCCGGGGGTCATCAGGAGGACGAGGCCGGCACAGACCATCGTCCACACCGCCCCGGGGTCCAGAGGTGTCAGCTGCGGGTCCATGGGGTGGTCCTCCACTCATCGGGACGCCCGCCCGGCACGGGGGCGTCGATGCGCCCGAGTCTGCCGAGGACGTGTTTCCCGTCACGGCGCGGAGGTGTTTCCGGCGTGTGAACGCGCGTTGCGGTCCCGTCACGCCGCCGCATTCCGACGACGACGGGCCGCCCCCTCGTGCGAGGGGACGGCCCGTCGTCGTGCGGGTGCCGGGGCCCGGACGGGCCCGGCGGGGATCACTCGGCCAGGAGCGCGTCCACGAAGCCCTCGGCGGAGAACGGGGCGAGGTCGTCGGCGCCCTCGCCCAGGCCGATCAGCTTGACCGGCACGCCCAGCTGGCGCTGGATCGCGACGACGATGCCGCCCTTGGCGGTGCCGTCCAGCTTGGTCAGCACGATGCCGGTGACGTCCACGACCTCGGCGAACACCTTGGCCTGCGTCAGGCCGTTCTGGCCGGTGGTGGCGTCCAGGACCAGCAGGACCTCCTCCACCGGGGCCTGCTTCTCGATGACGCGCTTGATCTTGCCCAGCTCGTCCATGAGGTTGGCCTTGTTCTGCAGGCGGCCGGCGGTGTCCACGAGGACGACGTCCGCCTCCTCCTCGATGCCGGTCTTCACGGCCTCGAAGGCCACCGACGCCGGGTCCGCGCCCTCCGTCTCGGAGCGGACGGTGACCACGCCCACGCGGGAGCCCCACGTGGCCAGCTGCTCGGCGGCGGCGGCGCGGAAGGTGTCCGCGGCGCCGAGGACGACCTCGCGGTCCTCGGCCACGAGCACGCGGGCGAGCTTGCCCACGGTGGTGGTCTTGCCCACGCCGTTGACGCCCACCACCAGGGTGACGGCCGGCTTGCCGTCCTTGCGGGTGGCGGCCAGGCGGCGGTCCATGGACGGGTCCACCATGGCGAGCAGCTCCTCGCGCAGCAGCGCGCGCAGCGCGTCGGGATCGCGCGTGCCGTCCACAGTGACGCGAGCCTTGAGACGGTCCACGAGCTCCATGGTGGGCTCGGTGCCCAGGTCCGCCATGAGGAGGTTCTCCTCGATCTCGTCCCAGACGTCGTCGTCGATCCGGTCACGGGAGAGCAGGGCCAGCAGGCCCTGGCCGAAGACGTTGTTGGACTTCAGCAGGCGCGCGCGCAGGCGCTGCAGGCGGGTGCCGGCGGCCTCGGGGCGGTCCAGCTGCGGGGCGGTCTCGACGACCTCCGCCTCCTGGACCTCCTCCTGGACCACAGGGGCCTCGGCGGCGTGGCGGGGCGCGGGGCGGGACGAGGGGGCGTCGGCGGAGGCCGGGTCGGCCACGAGGCCGCCCGGGGCCGGCGCCGGGTCGTCGTCGTCGCGCAGCTCGGTGTAGGTGCCCCTCGGCGGGGCGACGGGGCGGTCGAGCAGACCGACCAGCACGGCGCCGAGCAGCAGGGCCAGGACCAGGGAGATGATGAGCACGAGTTCCACGCGCCCAGTCTCCCACAGGCCCTCGGGCAGGGCCCGGGGCGGGAGCCCTGCGCGCGGGAAGGTGGGAGGATGGCGGCCATGCCCTCCTCCCCTCCGGCCGCACGCGTGCCCCTGCCGCCCGAGATCAAGGTGATGGTCGCGGCGGCGTTCGTGATCGCGATCGGCTTCGGCATCATCGCGCCCCTGCTGCCCCAGTACGCGGAGATGTTCGCGTCCGACTTCGCCAACCCGGCCACCGCCGTCGCCGCCGTGGTCTCCGCGTTCGGCCTCACCCGTCTGCTGTTCGCGCCCGTCTCCGGCCGGCTCACCAACCGGCTCGGCGAGACGCCGGTGTACATGACGGGCGTGCTGATCGTGGCCGCCTCGATGTTCCTGATCGCCTTCGCCCAGGACTACACGCAGCTGCTGCTGTACCGCGCGCTCGGCGGCGTCGGGTCCACGCTGTTCACGGTGTCCGCCATGGCGTTCCTGGCCAGCAAGTCCCCGCCCGCCATCCGCGGGCGGGTCTCCGGCGCCTACGCCTCGGCGTTCCTGATCGGCAACATCGTGGGGCCAATCGTCGGCTCCGTGCTGGCCGTCTTCGGCTTCCGGGTGCCGTTCCTGATCTACGGGACCTCGCTCGTGATCGCCGCCGGGATCGTGTTCGTCATGCTCCGGGACACCCGCCTGCAGGACCGCGCCCGCGGGGAGACCCGGCCCGCCATGCCCCTGCGCGAGGCGCTGGGCCACCGCTCCTACCGCGCGGCCCTGACCTCCATGTTCGCCAACGGGTGGGCGACCTTCGGGGTGCGCAACGCCATCACGCCGCTGTTCGCCGCGAGCGCCTTCACCGGGACGGCGCTCCTGGGGTGGGGCATCACCGAGGAGAACCGCCAGCTCATGGCCGGTCTGGCGCTGTCCGTGTTCGCGGCCGGCAACGTCCTCGCGGTGGCCTTCAGCTCCCGGCTCTCCGACCTCCACGGGCGCAAGCCGCTGATCCTGATCGGCCTGGTCGTGATGGCCGTGTTCACGGGGGCCATCGGCTGGATGGAGTCGCCGCTGCTGTTCCTCGTCTCCTGCGCGCTGGCCGGTGCCGGCACCGGCACCCTCAACGCCCCGCAGCAGGCCGCCGTGGCAGACCTCGTGGGCCAGGACCGCAGGGCCGGACCGGTGATGTCCGCGGCGCAGATGTCCGGGGACCTGGGGGCCATCCTGGGCCCGCTCCTCGTGGGCCTCGTGGTGGACGCGGCCGGCTACGGGTGGGGCTTCGTGGTGACGGGCGCGGTGATCGCGGTGGCCGCACTCGTATGGCTGCGGGCCCCCGAGACCAACCTGCCGGTCGTCCCGGGCGGCCCGCGGACCGGGTCCCTGCCGAAGGTCGACCCGGACGTGGACCCGCGCCGGGTCGAGGGGCGCGAGCTCGCTTGAGCACCGGCGCCCACGGAACGACGACGTCCCCGGACCTGTCCAGGTCCGGGGACGTCGTCGTCAGGGGCTCAGGCGGAGGCGCCGTCCTCGAACTCCGGCAGCCGCTCGCCGACGCCCAGCAGGGCGGCGATGGCCGAGACCGTGCGCTCGGCGGCCCGGCCGTCCCCGTACGGGTTGACGGCGTTGGCCATGGCGGCGTACGCGGCCTCGTCCGTGAGCAGGCGGGCGACCTCGTCGACCACCACCTGCTCGTCCGTGCCGATCAGACGCACGGTGCCCGCGGTGACGGCCTCGGGGCGCTCGGTGTTCTCCCGCATCGCCAGGACGGGCTTGCCGAGCGAGGGGGCCTCCTCCTGCACGCCGCCCGAGTCCGTGAGCACCACGTGGGCCACCGAGAGCAGGTGGGTGAACTCGCCGTACGCCAGGGGTTCGGTGACCAGCACGTTCCCGAGGCCCTCGAGGGCGGGGAGGACGGCCTCGCGGACCACCGGGTTGCGGTGCGCCGGGAGGACGAACGTGACGTCGGCGTGGGCCCGGGCCAGGCGGGCCAGCGCCCGTCCGACGCCGCGCATGGCGTCCCCCTGGTTCTCGCGCCGGTGGGTGGTCACCAGCACCACGGGGCGGCCCGAGGCCTCCAGCGCGGCCAGGCGCTCGTCCTCGAAGGGCACGTGCGCGGCCACGGCCTCCAGCAGGGCGTCGATCACGGTATTGCCCGTGACGTACACGTCCTCCGCGCGGACCGCCTCCCGCAGCAGGTTGTCCCGGCTGACCCGGGTGGGAGGAAGGTGCAGGGCGGCGATCTGGCTGGTGATCTTGCGGTTGGCCTCCTCCGGGAACGGGGAGAGGATGTCGAAGCTGCGCAGGCCCGCCTCGGCGTGGACCACGGGGATGCCGCGGTTGAAGGCGGCGACGGCGCCCGCCGTCGAGGTCGTCGTGTCGCCCTGGACGACGACGGCGTCCGGTCGCTCCTGCTCGAGGACGGCGTCGAGCCCGTCGAGGGTGCGGGCGAACACGCCGTTGAGGGTCTGGCGGGGCTGGATGATGTTCAGGTCGTGGTCCGGGACGATGCCGAACAGCTCGTTGACCTGGTCCAGCATCTCGCGGTGCTGCCCCGTGACGGTCACCACGCACTCGAACCGCGCGTCAGCCTGCAGCGCCTTGACGATGGGGGCCACCTTGATGGCCTCCGGGCGGGTTCCGTAGATGGGCATGACCTTGGGCACAGTTGCTCCTCGTGACTGGACGACGGGCCGCGGGCGGCGCCCTTGAGGCGTGCACGGCTCGTCTCGAAGTGTACTGACCGGAGGGGTCGGGCCGGGGTTGCTAGAGTGAGCACTCGCGGCGGGCCGAGATCGGCCCGGTGCGTCCCCCAGAGCTCGAGAGAGGGTGCCCGGCATGGCCGAATCCGGCGATTCCCACAGCCAGGGCGGCACCGTCGTCCTCACGGTGGACGGCTCCGGCCTGGGACGCGTCGGCGCCCGACCGGGCCTCGGGCGGTACCTGGCCTCCCTGTGGGAGTTCCGCTCCTTCATCCTGTTCGACTCGCGCTCCCGGATCGCGGGGGCCAACTCCACGAACGCCCTGGGCCGCCTGTGGATGGTGCTCAACCCGATCCTGGACGGCCTGGCCTACTTCCTGGTGTTCGGGCTGCTCCTGGGGACGGGGCGCGGGATCGAGAACTTCCTCGCCTACCTCATCGTGGGTGTGTTCCTCTTCCGCTTCACCACCCAGGCCGTCACGAGCGGCTCGCGGTCCATCTCGGGGAACGCGTCGATCGTCCGCGCCTTCCAGTTCCCCCGGGCCACCCTGCCGATCGCCACCAACATCCGCGAGCTCCTGCAGTTCGGGCCCACCCTGGCGGTGATGGTGGTGCTCGTCCTGGTGATCCCGCCCATGGAGACCATCACCTGGCGCTGGCTGCTCATGATCCCCCTGCTGGCCGTGCAGACCCTGTTCAACGTGGGCCTCTCGCTGATCCTGGCGCGCATCGTGTCCCACTGGGTCGACTTCGGCAACATCATCGGCTTCGGCATGCGGCTGTGGCTCTACCTCTCGGCCGTGTTCTTCAGCGCCCGCCGGTTCGAGGACATCCCCCCGCTGATGACCGCCATGCATCTGAACCCCATGTTCTGCGTGCTCGACATCGCCCGCCAGTCCATGCTCTACGGCCAGCCCGCCGACCCGGCGCGCTGGGGAGTGCTGCTCGCCTGGACGGCCGCGCTGCTGGTGATCGGAGTGGTCTTCTTCTGGATGGCCGAGGAGACATACGGGGAGGAGCGATGACCCAGTCCGACCCGACGACGTCCGACCGGTCCGCCGCTCCGCGCCACGCCCTCCCGACGCCCCCCCTCCCCCCCGCGCCGGCGGACCGGGTGGAGGATGCCGCCGTCGTCCTCGACCAGGCGGGGATGACCTACACGGTCCGCTCCGCGGAGGCACTCGGCGGCCGGTCCCTGCGCAGTCGGCTGCGCGGTGGCGCGTCCGGCCTGCGCACCACCACGGTGGAGGCCCTCAAGCCGCTCTCGCTCGTGGTCCGCCAGGGGGAGTCCGTCGGGGTGGTCGGCACGAACGGATCGGGCAAGTCCACGCTCATGAAGCTCGTCACCGGCCAGCTCCACCCCACCACGGGCCACGTGTACGCCGCGACCACCCCCGTGATGCTCGGGGTCAACGCGGCGCTGGTGCGGCAGGTCTCCGGCGAGGACAACATCATGCTCGGCTGCCTGG
The DNA here is from genome assembly GCF_023155805.1 of Micrococcus lacusdianchii. Classification (GTDB taxonomy): domain Bacteria; phylum Actinomycetota; class Actinomycetes; order Actinomycetales; family Micrococcaceae; genus Micrococcus; species Micrococcus lacusdianchii. Next base: position 109,256 of record NZ_JAKNUW010000004.1, read on the forward strand.
CCATGGGCATGTCCCGGGTCGAGGCCGAGGCCAAGTACGACTCGATCGTCGAGCTCTCCGGACTGGAGGCGAAGGCGCTCCAGCTGCCGCTGAAGGCGTACTCCTCGGGCATGGCGTCCCGTCTGCAGTTCGCGATCGCCACGGCGGTGGACCCCGACATCCTCGTCATCGACGAGGCACTGAACACCGGCGACGCCCAGTTCCGCGCACGGACGCGCAGCCGGATCGACCAGCTGCGCGAACAGGCGGGGTGCGTGTTCCTGGTCAGCCACTCCATGAGCACCATCCAGGAGATGTGCACGCGGGCCATCTGGATCGAGCAGGGGGTCCTCACCATGGACTCCGGGGCCAAGTCGGTCACCAGGACGTACGCCCGCTACACGCGGAAGAAGGCACGCGGGGACCACGAGGGCGCCCTCGCCCTTCTGGAGGCTGAGCGGGGCGTCCTCAAGCGCACCCCCGTCACCTGGCCGGACGACGCCCGCCCCCGCCGCACCACGGCGTCATGACGGGCGGCGGCCGCCCCCTCCACGTGGCCGGAGTGCTGCTCGGCCGCACCCGCACCCGCCTCGCCGACGGATGGAATGCCGCCGCCCGCCGGGGCCGGACCTCCACGGGCCGGCTCACCGTCCCCGTGTCGGCGTGGGCCGCCTCCTCCCCCGACGACGCCGCCCGGGACGAGGGTCCGCCGGCGCGCCGCGTCCTCCCGCTCCCCGCCTCGGCCCGGCTCACGCGCGCGGTCACCGGAGCCCGTCGGCCCTCGCTCGACGCGTGGAACCCCCTGGGACCGAGGACGCCGCAGTCCCCCGGCATCCTGCTCCTTCCCGTCGACCCCGCTGAGCCCGGGGCGTGGCCGCCCGAGGACGCCGCCGCGCTGGCCGCGTCCCGTGCCACAGCACTAAGGGGTGAGGGCCTGCACACCGTGGTGACCGATGCGCGGCCCCAGGGGCGGCGGATGGCGCGGCTGCTGCTCCGAGCCCAGGGCCGGCAGGTCCCCGGCGTCCTCATGGTCCCCGAGGCCGCGGTGGGCGCGCCCGCCCCGGCACGCTGGGCCGAGGCGCTCACGCTGGTCGACGCCGTGGTGGTGCCCCACCCGGAGCGGACGTCCCCGGCGCTGCGGGATCTCGCCGCCGCCGCCGGACGCGCCGTCCTGAGCCCGGCGGACGCCGCCGCTCCCCCCGCCGACCTGGCGGCCCGCGGGCGGGCGGCCCGGCTCGAGCTGGTCCACGAGGGCCCACCGCTCACCCCGCCCCCCGCGACGCCCCCGCGCGTCCGCGTGGGGGCCGAGCCGCGCCGGGTGGTCGTGGCGGGGCACGACCTGAAGTTCGCCGGCGGCCTCATCGCGGAGCTCCGCGCCCGGGGGCATGAGGTGCGGGTGGACGAATGGCGGGGCCATGCCCGGCACGATGTCGGCGCGAGCACAGCCCTGGCGCACTGGGCCGACGTCGTGCACTGCGAGTGGTCGCTCGGCAACGTCGTGTGGTACTCCCGACATCGGCCGGACAGAACCCGACTCACAGTCCGCACCCACCTCCAGGAGGCCTCGACCGAGTTCCCCCGCCGGGTGCGGCAGGACGCCGTGGACTCCTGGGTGTTCGTGGCGGAGCACGTGCGGGCGCAGGTGCTGCGCGACGTCGGCTTCCCGGCGGAGCGCGCGCACTGGATCCCCAACGCGGTCCGGATGCCCGGACCCGCCGCGCCGTCCGCTGCGCCCCCTGATCCGCTGCGCCGGTTCACGCTGGGCCTGGTGGGAGTCCTCCCGGCGCGCAAGGGGCTGCACCGCGCCCTCGACCTGCTCGCCGCGCTGCGCGCGGAAGATCCCCGCTTCCGGCTGGCCATCCGTGGCCACCGCCCGGAGGACGTCGCCTGGATGACGGCCCGCCCCACGGAGGCCGCGTACTTCGCCGAGCAGGCCCGCCGGATGGCCGAGGATCCCCTCCTGAAGAGCGCGGTGACCTGGGACCCGCACGGCCCGGACATGGGTCCGTGGTACGCACGGGTGGGCGTGGCCCTCTCCGTCTCCGACTTCGAGTCCTTCCACTTCACCCTGCCCGACGGGGCGGTGCACGGATGCCTGCCCCGCTCCCTCGCGTGGGCCGGTGCGGACCTGCTCTACCCGCCGGACTGGATGGCCGCGTCGACGGACGAGCTGGCGCGGGGCCTGCACGACGAGGTCGTCGACTTGGCACGCTGGACACGGCTCACAGCGGAGGCCGCGGCGTACGTGGCGGAGCGCTTCGCCGAGCGGCGCGTGGTGCCCGCCCTGGCGGACGCCGTGCTTGGCCTGCGCTGACCCGGCACGGCGGGGGGCGTCAGCCCCGCAGCCAGGCGCCCCCGAACCACAGGTCCGCCGTGCGGATGCGCCAGAGCGTCTTGCGGAACTCCCGCATGGACACCCCCGCCGGAGGCGCGGCCCTCCCGGACTCCGCCGTCGCCTCGACGGCCCGCAGCCACTCCTCCGAGAACAGCGGTGCCAGCGCTCCGAAGCCCTCCGAGCGGACGATGTCGGAGGCCAGCTCCGCGGCGGCGGCGCCGGAGTGCTCCCCCCGCTCGGCGGCGGGGACCTGGTCGGCTCGGGGCTCGAGCGGGGGCAGCGGGCGCGTCCGCGCCTCGTAGTGCTCCCCGGACCAGGACGGATCGGGACCGCAGAGCTCGAACTTCCAGGGCTTGCCGTCCAGGGGGATGGCCGTCCCCTCGGGCCACACCCGGGCGAGGGCGCCGAAGGCGGCACGGTGGGAGACCTTCTCGGCCATCGCGAGCACGTCCGCCACCGCGGTGACCTCCGCATCGCCCAGGGGGTAGGCGACCATGGCGTCCGCGGAGTAGAGGCTGATGTGGCCCTGCATCCACCGCCCCGACCGGAACTGGCGGGCGAACAGGTACATCGCCTCGACCGGGTTGTTCGCGGGCTGGGTCCGGAACCACTCGCGGAGCCAGGCGTCATGGCCGGCGCGGACGCTGGGGCGCACCGCCCCCGAGCCCGCGGAGAGGAGCGCCTCCTGGGCCGACTCGCTCGTGTAGCGCAGGCTCTTGGCGGCTCCGCCCTTGTAGAGCGGCCAGTTCCCGAGCATCACGGCCTCCCCGGGACCGCCGACGTCCGCACCGAGGTAGCGGCCCGTGTGGGCCTCGGACGGGGGGACGCCCCGACTCCGGCGGAGGGTGGCGCTCAGCTGCTCCGTGACGTCCTCCCCCGGGGCCAGGGGCGGAGTGGACATGCGGAAGGGCAGGCCGGCACGCTCCGAGAGGATGCGTCCGAGGCGGACGTCGAGGTCGTGGTCCTGCCCGTACGTCAGCGTCGAGATCTCCATGCCGCGGCCGCGCAGCAGCCCGATGAGGAGTCGGCTGTCCGCGCCGCCGGACACCCGGAGCTGCAGCGGGCGCTCCCCCACGCGTCGCTGCACGCGATCGGCGGACGCGCGCATCGCGTCCGCCAGCGCGTCGGCGCCCTCCTCGGGCGTGTGGTCGGCGGACAGCGGGTGGGTGAGCCCCGCGGGGGCCTCGACGTCCGTGACCCGGCCGTCATGGACCTGGACGGCGCGGTCCACGGGGAGCACGCGCACGTTCTCGAACGGGGACTGCCCCGTCATGGAGTAGCCGAAGGACAGGTACTCGGCCAGGTAGGACGGGGAGAGGGCCACGGCGTCACGGCGCCCGCCCGCCAGTGCCAGAGCGACGAGCAGCGGCCGGTTCGACAGGTAGACGTGTCCGCCGTCCTTACCCCAGTGGACGGCCTCGAAGGCCGGCACCGTGTTCCAGGCGGTGACCCGGCCGGTCCAGCGCTCCACCAGCACGGCGGCGTAGTGACCCCACACCGGCCGCTCGTAGACCAGGCGCCCCGCCCGCAGCCGCACCGCGTCCGCCAGGTCGGCCGCATCCTCGGCCCCGGCCATCACGGCCCACCGGTCGCCGCGCGCCGGGAGCACGGGCTCGGTGCCCCGCCGGGCGAACACCAGGGCCGACGTCGAGGCGGCCGGGTGCACGAGCGCCGGCTCGGCCTCGTAGTCCATGCCTACGAAGGGCGCGTAGCCCCGTGCCACGGACTCGAGCAGGCGGGCCGTGGCCGCCCTGTCCTGCTCCTCCACCCGGGACGTGCGCACGGCCACCAGGAAGTCGGTCACGGTCTGCTCCTCAATCTCGGACCACACCCGGCACTGGGGGCGGGGCGGCGTCAGTCTCGCCCGGGAGGGACCTCCACGCCGAGCCGTTCATAGAGGTCACGATACCGCCGTGCATTCGCCGCCCAGGTGCGGGTGCCCACGGCCCAGGCGCGTCCGGCGGATCCGAGCGCCTCCCGCCGTCCGGGCTCCGCGATGAGGTCCCCGAGGCGGCGCGCCCACGCCGCCGGGTCCTCCGCCGGCACGAGCGCTCCGGTGACGCCGTCCTGCACGAGCTCGGCGAGCGCGGGGAGGTCCGAGGCCACCACGGGCGTGCCCACGGCGGACGCCTCCACCGACTTCATGGGCGTCACCGCGCGGGTGACCGGGAGGTCGCGGCGGGGCACGGTGAATACGTCCAGGCTGACCTGCTCCCAGAGCGCCTCGGACTGGGCGACGCGGCCGGGGAAGCGCACGCGGTCCGCGATTCCGAGGTCGGAGGCGAGGCTGCGGAGGGCCGGAAGGCTGGCCCCGTCACCGGCGATGGACACCCGCAGGTCGGGATGGCCCGGCATCAGGAGGGCCGCGGCGCGCAGGAGGGTGTCGAGGCCCTCGTATCCCACCAGGGAGGACACGGTGCCGATGTACACGTGGTCCTCGGCCAGCCCCAGACGGCGGCGGGCCTCGGCACGGGTGGGCGGCTCGGCCAGGAACGCCTCGCCGATCGCGTTGGGGCACACCGTGATGTCCTCCGCGGCCACGCCCTGGGCGCGCAGGCGGGCGGCCATGGTCTCCCCCAGGGTCACGACGGCGTCCGCGGACCGTGCCGCCTCCTCCTCCCGCGCCACGAACTCGCGGTAGCGCTGGGAGGTGAGGGCGGCGTCGTCGCGCTGGGACGCCCACGTGTCCGCGAGCTGGCCCCGGACCTCGTAGACCCACGGGATGCCGTAGGCCTCGGCCACGGCCCGCACCGCCACGGCGTTCACGAAGTGGGTGGTGGTGTGCAGCGCCTGCGGCCGGAAGCGCTCGACCTCCGCCGCGAGGAGGCGCGCGTGCTGGTCGATCCGGGCCGCGGTGCCCTGGGCCAGGCGCCACGGGGTGAGGCGGCGGTAGCGGACACCGTCCACCACGTCCTCGCGTGCCGCCCACGGGACGCCCACCTGGGCCGGCCAGCCCGGCCTGGTGACGGCCTCCACATGGATCCCGGCGTCCGCGAGCGCGCGCAGCGTCGAGTGGCTGCGCTGCGCGTAGCCGGACCCGGTGTGGGGCAGCGAGTTGGTGAGCACGTGGAGGACGCGCCCCGGCAGGGGGGTGTAGGACGCGTGGCGGGGCACGCGCGGGCGGTGTCCCGCGAACGCGGTTGCCTCCCCCGCCATGCGCCGGTGCAGGTCGCCGAGTCCGCGCCGGTCCGAGGCGGTGACCGCGGCGTCGAGGTCTCCGCGGTGCAGCGCCAGACGGGCGGCGGCGGCGTGCCACGCGGTGCCGCGGCCATCCTCCGGGACGGCCTCCAGCATTCCGGCGGCGAGGGCGGCGTCGCCCAGCAGCAGGGCGGCGTCCGCGCGGGCGACGGCGGCGGGCCGGGCATCGCCGGCCGCTCCGGCGCGCTCATCATCGGCGACCCGGGCGCGGGCCTCGGCGGTGCGGCCCTGCATCTCCAGTCCCACGGCGGCGGCCACGGAGCCGAGCCCCGGACCTCGACCGGCGGTGGCGACGAGCGTGCCGAGGGGGCCCCGCCACGCGGCGGGCAGCCGACGGGAGCCCTGCAGGAGCAGCCGCAGCGGATCGTCCACCACGTGCTCGGCGACGATCTGGGCGGTCAGCGCGGCGTGGCGCGCCCACGGGACTTCCCGCACTCGTCCCAGGAGACCGGAGATGCTCCGCTGATCCACTGACCCTCCCGTGTGCCTGGTCTGGACGCCGGTGCACACGGAACGCGTCCGGTGCGCCGCCCACTCTAGCCACGTCGGGCGCGCCGGACGGGTTGCTAGGGTGAGCCCCGGTGCCGCCGCGTGACGCGCGGCACGTCCGGGCGCCGCAGCCGGCGCACCGGCCTGCCGTCCTCCGAAAGGCGAACCTCCCGTGCGACTGCTCCCCCTCAGCGGGCGCCTGGCCCTGGTCGGCCTGGGCCTGCTCCTCCTGGCCGGCGTGTGCGCCGCCCTCCGGTGGGGAGTGGCCGCCGGCGTCGCGGCCGGTCTCGGCGCGGCCCTCGTCGGCGGGTACCTCGTGCTCAGCGCCCGCGCCCTCACCCGCACGCTCGCCACCGCGTCCACCGCCCAGGCGCGCACGGCGCGTCGGCACCAGGACTCCGCCCGGGACCAGGCGAGCCGGCTGGAGTCGCTGGGCGACGACGTCGCCGCCCTGCGCGGCGACCTCTCGGCACTGAGGGACGAGGTCGCGACCTTGCGCACCGGGGTGCGCACCGTCGGCACGGAGGTCGCGGCCGTTGACGCACGGGGCGCGCGCCAGGCCGAGGCCCTCCTGTCCGAGGTCGCCGGCCTGCGGGCACGCGCCGAGACCGCCTCCGCCTCCCTGGACGCCGCGGCCACGGACCTCGCAGACCTCCGCCGGCGGGTCGGCGCCCCGGCGCCGGCGCGCCAGGGGTGGGACGAGCTCGCCCGACTGCGCCGCCCCGGTCCCTGCCTCGTGCTGCTGCGCAGAGAGGAGCTCGCCGCGGCCCTCGCGGGGGCGGACGAGACGACGCCGGTCCTCGTCGGCGCCGAGGCGGAGGCCGTGCTCGCCCACGGCACCCCCCACACCGTCGGCGGGGTCCTGTTCTCCCTGGAGGACGCGGCGGGCCTGCCCGACGCGCGGCTCGCGGCCCTGACCGCGGCTCTGGCCTGGCTGCGGCCCGGGGTGCCGGTCCTGGGCGTGGGCCGGCACGCGGTGCTGCTGGACGGCCAGGCGGGCGCCCTCGCCGAGCGGGTCGGCCACGACGTGGCGCCGCAGCGTCTCGGGCCCCACGTCGTGCGGCTGGCGCCGGTCGGGCCGCCGACGTTCACCTCCGCCCCCGGCGGGAAGGGCTGACATGCGGGTCGTCCTCTTCGACGCGATCCTCGAGTCGCACGTCACGGAGTCGCTGGCGCGCGCGTTCCGCGCGGCCGGCCACGAGGTCCTCTCCACGGGCCGACTCCACCACGGACACCGCTTCCGCACGGACGACGCCCTGGCCCGCACCCTGGAGCCCCACCTGGCCGCCGTCCGGGACTTCCGGCCCGACTGGGTGATCGTCTTCCGACCCGCCACCGCGCCCTGGCCGGTGCTGCGCCTGCTGCGCGGGACCGGGGCCCAGCTGGCCGTGTGGCTGTCCGACGATCCGGTGCTGTTCGAGCACTCCTACGGCCCGGTCATCGACCTCTACGACCTGGTGATGCACTGCGGCGACGCCCGCGTACTGCGCTTCCACGAGGAGCGTGCGGGCCGCCCCACGGGCGTCAACATCCCGTTCTGGACGGACCACACGGCGTTCCCGCGCGTCCACGGCGCGCTCCCGGCCGAGGCGGACGTCCTGTTCCTCGGCAACGTCACCGGCCCGGTCCGCCGCCGTCGCTACGAGCAGCTCGCCGCCATGGAGAGCCGGGTGCGCATCCACGGCGCCGTCGGCGACGATCCCGCGGGGCTGGGCGGAGGCTACCTCGACACCGACGCCGAGGTGGCGGCCGCCGCCGCCCGGGTGCGCACGGCGCTGAACATCCCCCAGGTCTTCGCCGACCACCGAGGCACGGACACCTGGTTCCCCGGCCTTGACCGGCTCGGCTCCTTCGAGGTGCCCAGCCGCGTGGTCCAGTACGCGGCGCTGGGCCTGCCCACGGTGACCGTGGACCCCACTCGCACCGCGTGCGCCTCCCTCCCCGAGCAGCACGTGGTGCCGGACGTGGCCGCCGCCGACGCCTGGGTGCAGTCCCTCATCCGAGACGACGGCCTCGCCGAGGCCGGGGAGCGCATGGCCGCCCGGTTCGACCGCTCCTTCTGCGCGGCCGCCCGCGTGCTCGCCTTCGAGTCGCTCGTGGCGGACGACTCCTGGCGCCGGCTCGACGCCCAGGAGCGGGCCACCTGGTTCCTGCAGTTCGACGGACGCACGCGCCCCTCGTCGGCCGACGGCGAGGGGTCGACATCGGTTCCAGCGCCGACGTCGACCCCGGCACCGACCCCCGTGCCGCCCACGGTCGGAGGCGGGGTCGTGGGCCGCCCGACCTCCCTCGTCCTCGTCGCCGCGCAGGCCCCGCCGCGCTTCAGCGCCCTCGACGTACTGGCACGCGAGCTGCGGGATCGGCGGCCCGAGGCCTCCGTCCGCGTCGGGGCGGAGGCCGCGGACCTGCTCACCGCCCTCCCTCCTCGCCCCGGACGGGCCGACACACACGGGATCGACGTGGACGCCCTCCTGGCCGGGATCGACGGCGGGACCGCTCCCGTACTGGTCTGCGGCGAGGGCGCCTGGCCCGATCCGGACGGGGCCGCCCGACTGCGCGCCGCCGGCGGGGCGAGCATCCTGGTGCTGCGGAGCGAGGCGGTGAACCTGGCGGACCTGGAGCGCTTCGACCTGGTCGTGGGCGTCGGCCCGGCCGCCATCGCCCAGGAGGTGCTGGTGCGGGCCCTCCCCCGCGGGGTCATGGGCCAGGGGCTCGTCGAGTCCGCCTTCCTGGACGCCCTCCGCACGATGCCGGTGCGGCCCGGGGCGGTCGTGGTCGGATCCGCCGGCGACCCCCTCGCCCTCGCACCGGACGGGGTCGGCGCCCCCGACGTCCTCACGCCCCGGGACGCGGCCGAGGCCGACGTCGCCGCGCTCGCCGAGCTGCTCTCGCGCGACACGGTGCTCCTCGAGCCCACCGTGGCGGGAGCACGCCACATCCCGTCGGCGCTGACCCCCTACGCCCTGTGCGCCGGCGCACACGTAGTCGCCCGGCGCCACCGCTCACCCACCCTGCCGCGCTGGTACCGGGACGAGGTGCGCCGGGCCGCCGACGCCGGGGAGGCCCGTGCGCGACGCGACGCCGACGCCGCGGATCCCGCCCAGGACCCGGGGCTCCGCCTGCCCCGCCAGCGCCGGGCGTTCGCGGCGGCCGCCCAGCTGGACGCCTGGTGCGCCGCCGCGCTCGGCCATGCCGCGGCGCGCCACGACGACGACGTGCCGGCCTCCGCTGCGGTCCTGCGGCCGGAGGGTGCGGTCACCGTGGCTCCCGGCGCAGAAGTGCGCCTCGACGACGGATGGGGCGAGGCCGTCGACCCGGCCCGCGGGACCGTGCGGATCGCCCTGCGGCTCGGCCCTGACGAAGCTGTTCGTGCAGTCACCCTGACCTCCGGCGGCGCGACCGTCCGCGCCGTGCTCCCCGGGGACTGCTCCCGCGCCGACCTCGTGCTCCGGCGCGCCGACCTGACCGCCCCCGGAGGAGCCGTGCTCACGCTGGCCGCCGACCCCACCGAGCCGCTGCCGCGGCAGGTCCGGCTCACCGTGGCAGCCGAGGCCTCGACGGATCCGGCCCCGCCCGCCGCGGCCCTCGACTCCCCCCTGATCGTGGTGCGTCCCGGCGCGCCGGAGAGGCGCCACCCATGACCGCTCACCCCACCGACCCCCGCCGCATCCTGATGGTGCGGGGCGGGGACCACCGCTGGGTGCGGCACGACCGCGCCCTGCTCCGCGCGCTGCAGCTGGGCGGGCACACCGTGGTGGACCTGGACCTCGGGCGTCACCCCACCGCCGTGCCCACCCCGTTCACGGAGCCGGCGCCCACCCGGCCCGTGGACCTGCGCGCGCTGGACCGACTCGTGGACCGTGCGCGTCCGGACCTCGTGCTCTTCGCGGGCGAGGCACTGCGGCCCGACCCCGCCACCGCCGCCGACCTCCGCGCCCGCGGCGCACGCCTGCTGGGCGTCGCACGCCTGCCCGAGGACGCGACGGACGAGCGAGCCGCCGAGGTGGACGGGCTGCTGGACCTCGCGGGCTCCTCCACCGCCGCGACGCGCCCCCCCGGCGGTCCGGTGACGTACGGGGACCGGATCGCCGAGACCCTCGACGCCCTCCCCGCCCCCCGGAGCCCGCGGACGCCGCCGCGCGTCGTGCTGGTCTCCGGGTACTACGGTGCCGGCAACCGCGGGGACGAGCTGTTGCTGGCCACGCTGGCCCGCACCCTGGAGGAGGGCCTGGAGGACGTCCAGGTGGTGGTGGCCGCCAACGACCCCGCCGCCGTCGAGCGGGTGCACGGCCTCCCGGCGTTCGCCCGCGCGGACCTCACCGCGGCGGAGGAGCACGCCGCCCGCGCGACCGCCGTGGTCCTGGGCCCGGGCGGGCACTGGCACGACTACTCGATCGCCGCCGCCGGGGGCCTCGCCGGCGCCTTCCGGGGCACCCGGGTCTCCCCCGCGCACATGGCCCAGCTGCCGCTGCTCGTGGCGGGGTACGGAGGCCGGGTGATCGTGCACGGGATGGGCGTCGGACCGCTGGAGGATCCCGCAGCCCGGGCGGCCGTCCGGCTCACCGGCCGGGTGAGCCACGCCGTGTCCGTGCGGGACGAGGCCTCCCGCGCGCTGCTGGAGCCGCTGGCCGCGGACTGGCCCGCGCCCGTGACCGTGGCCCCGGACGTCGTCTACGGTCTCGACCTGCCGGAGTGCGCTCCGGCAGGGGCGGAGGACGAGGGCTGGATCGCCGTGAGCCTGCGCCCCTGGGGGGACGACGCCGACCGCCGGCGCGAGCTGTTGCGGGAGGTAGTGGCCGCCGCGGCGGGGCGCGGTCTGCGGATCGTGGGCATCCCGATGCAGCCCACGGACACCGCTCCGCTCGACGAGCTGGGCGCCGTGGCGGAGGCGGAGGGCGTGCCCGTCACGATCCTCGCCGCAGACGCCCCCGACGACGACGACGTCCTGCGCGCCCTCGGGGGCGCCCAGGCGGCCGTGACGATGCGCCTGCACGCCGCACTGTTGCGCCACCGGACACGGGGGACGGCGGTCGGCCTCGCCTACGATCCCAAGGTGCTCGCGCACTTCGCCGAGCTGGGCCGCGCGGAGGACGCCCTCCCCCTCGAGGTGGATCCGGCGCTCTTCCGCGTGCGGCTGGAGGCCGCCCTCGACAGCGTGCGCCTGCCTGCCACGGCGGCCCTGGCCGTGGCGGAGCGGGAGGCGGCGGCGCGCCGGGACACGCAGCGGCTCGTGGAGATGCTCCGCCAGGCGCCCGTGACGCTGCCGGACCCGGCGTGGGTCCGGTACACGCCGCGACGCTGACGCACCCCGACGCTGGCCCCCGACGCGGACCCGCCGGGGGTCAGCGTCGGGTCAGCGGTAGGTCACCCGCGGCGCCACTGGCCGCGGGTGTCGATCACGCGCTTGCCGGCCGCGGACGGCGCGAGATCGGCGAACGCGTCATGGTCCACCAGGAGCAGGATGACGTCCGCACGGGCGATCGCGTCCGCGGCGGAGACGAGCTCCACGTTCGCCTTGCCCTGCAGCTTCGCGGGCAGCGCCTCCACGTGGGGCTCGGTCACCAGCACGGCGGAGGCGGAGAACTGGTCCGCCAGCTCCACGGCGATGTTCAGCGCCGGGGACTCGCGCAGGTCGTCGATGTTGGGCTTGAACGCCAGCCCGAGGGCCGCCACCACGGGGGTGCGGCCCGTGGCCTGCTGCACGTCGAACGCGGCGGCCTTCGCCTGGTCGATGACCCACTGGGGCTTCGCGTCGTTGATCTCGCGCGCGGACCGGATGAGGCGGGCGGTCTGCGGGGCGGCGTCCACGATGAACCAGGGATCCACCGCGATGCAGTGCCCGCCCACACCGGGGCCCGGCTGGAGGATGTTCACGCGGGGGTGGTGGTTGGCCAGCTCGATGAGCTCCCACACGTCGATGCCCTGCTCGGCGCAGATCACGGACAGCTCGTTGGCGAAGGCGATGTTGACGTCGCGGAAGGAGTTCTCCACGAGCTTGGCCATCTCCGCGGTGCGGGTGTCCGTCAGCAGGATCTCGCCCTCGCAGAACGTGCGGTAGAGGTCGCGGGCCCGCTCGGCCGCGCGCCGGGTCGAGCCGCCGACGATCCGGTCGTTGGTCACGAGCTCGACCATCACGCGGCCCGGGAGCACCCGCTCGGGGCAGTGGGCGAAGTCCAGCTCGGACTCGCGCAGCTCAGGACGCTCGGCGAAGATCACCTCGGCCATGTGCTCGGTGGCGCCGGGGGGCGAGGTGGACTCGAGGATGACGAGCTCGTCGCCGGTCAGCTGCGGGGCCAGGCCGCGGGCGGCGGCCTCGATGTAGCCCAGGTCCGGGGAGTGTCCGTCCTTGAACGGGGTCGGCACGGCGACGATGTAGGCGTCCGCCGCCGGCGTCGTCGTCGAGGCGCGGAGCAGGCCATTCTCGACGCCGCGCGCGACGAACCCGGCCAGGTCCGGCTCCACGAAGGGCACCGTGCCCGCGTTCACAGCGTCCACCGTGTGGTCCGAGACGTCCACGCCGAGCACCTTCACGCCGTTCTCGGCGAGGATGGCGGCGGTGGGCAGGCCGATGTAGCCCAGGCCGATGACGGCCACTGTGCTGATGCTGGTCACGGGGGTCCCTTCTAGGTGCGGCGGCACGCCGGGCATGGCGGAGCGCCTTGGATTCAAGTATATGAGGGCCGCTCAGAGCGCGGCCGGGGCCTCGGGGGGCCGGGGCGGCAGGACGGCGTCCCTCCACAGGTCCGCCACGACGCGCTCGTCGTAGCGCCCCACCTCGGTCCTGGCCAGGTCGGACAGGGCGGCCCAGTCCCCCTCCGCGTCGAGGATGCGCTGAGCCGCCGCCTGCGCGTCCGCGACGATCCAGCGGTCGTCGAAGACGTCGCGTGCGCCCTCGCGGTCCCAGACCACGGGCACGGCACCGGAGACCATCCCCTCGACGGGCGCGAGGTGGAAGCTCTCCGTCGCGCTCGGCGAGAGCATCCAGCCCACCTTGGTGTACCAGGTGCCCATGTCCGCCCCGAAGGGCTCGAAGGCCACGGCGTCCCGCAGCGGGCCGGCACCGAGCCGCGCGAAGAGGTCCAGGTACCCCTCGCGCTCCAGCGGCTTTCGCCACACATGGGGGTACTCCCACGGCATGCGGCCGCGGATGTGGAGGGTGAAGCGGTCGTCCTCCGCGCGCAGCCGGCCCAGGAGGTCCAGGGCTCGGTCCGGGCGTTTGAGCAGGGGGACGATCCCCACCATGCCGAGCCGGAACCGGCGGCCCTCCCGGCCGGGGCGCGCCAGGTCCGCGAAGGAGACGGCGTTCGGGATGACCCGGACGCGGGAGGGGTCGATGTCGAGAGCGTCGAGCACGTGGCCGCGGTTCATCTCCGAGACCACCACGAGGACGTCGACACGGGAGGTGTCGATGTCCTTCAGCCAGCCTCCGCGCAGCTCGAACATATGTAGCCGCACGACGAGCCGCTGGCCCGGGCGGACTCGCTGGGAGAACCACACCGCGTTCGGCCCGGCCCACTCGCACACCACGACGTCGGCCCAGTCCAGCAGCTGCTGGGAGGCGGACTCGTCGTGCTCGTGGAGGGTCTCCCATTGGTCGATGCGCAGCTCCACGTCGGGATCGGCCTGCAGCATGTCCACGAGCTCGCCGGCGAACTTGAGGTCGTGGGCGGCCAGCAGGACCTTGGTCCGGTGGCCGGACGGCCGAGCGGACGCGCGGGGTCGCTCCGCGGCGCCCACCCGCTCGAGGATCCGGCGCAGCGCCTCGGCCCGCCGGGTCATGCGGTAAGGCTCCGCCGCCGCCAGCACGTGGGCGGACAGCTCGGCCAGGTGCGGCTGGGCGGCGGCCAGCCGCTCGGCGATCTCCTCGGGGCCGTCCGCCAGGGCGTCCACGAAGAGGGGGTAGTCCCTGCCCAGGAGGTCCTCGTGGATGGTGGTGCGGTTGACCAGCGGGGGCACGCCCAGGGCGCAGCTCTCCAGCACCTTCGTGGAGATCTCGAGGGAGAGGTCGAGCGCCGGTGAGCGCCACCCCAGGGAGACGTGGGAACGGGCCATCGCGGTCATGCTGTCGGCGCGGCTCAGCGCGCCCGTCCAGGTGAGGCCCGGCGCCGGGGAGTCCAGCAGCCCCAGCATCCTGGCGGACCATCCCGGGTGCTTCGGCTCCCGGTGCACCTTGTCCCCCACCATGGTCAGGCGTGCGTCGAGGCCGCGTCCGCGGAGCCCCTCGAGGATCTGGGGCATGCGGTCGGTGCGCCAGTCATGGGCGAACTTGCCCGCGTACACGAGGTGCATCTCGCCCTCGGCGCGCTCCTCGGCCGGGAGGGGCCGCACGTCGTCGGGCACCATCGGGGAGAGCAGCTCGGTGCGCCCCGCCGCAGCGGGCACCAGGGCCTCGAGGACGGCGCGGGCGTGCTCGGTCTGGGCCAGCATGAGCCGGCTGCCCTCGGCCACGCGGCTGACCCGGCGGATCAGGGCGTCCGGGAATCCGCCGCCGATGTAGCCGTACTCGGTGATGTAGGACCACAGCTTCCCCTTGAGGCGGCCCCGCTCGACGAGCTCGAGGCACATCTCGCTGCCGCGGACGAGCACGACGTCGAAGTCCAGCTCGGCGTCGAGCGCCTCCAGGGCCTCGGCCGCGCGGGTGTGGGACATGCCGTCCTCCCCGTGACGCACGCGCGCCTCGTGGACCGTCACGCCCCGCAGCCGGCGCAGGGGTCCGCTCAGCAGGTCCCTCGTCTCCGGGGCCTTGAGCTGCACGTGCACCTGGGCACCCGTGAGCGCGAAGGCCTCGGCCAGGGAGGGCAGCCAGATGGCCGAGCCATCCATCACGTTGAGGTTGACGTCCCCGTAGAGCAGGACACGCACGGCGGACACGTTCGAGGCGGGGATCTCAGGCATGGGCGGTCTCCTCGGCGGCGGTGAGCAGGTCGGCGATCCCGTAGGGCGCGTCGCCCGGATCCTCGGAGAAGTGGACCGGCGCGCGGCGCGATCCCGGGTGGAGGGGCATCAGGGTGGACTGGCGCTGGAGCAGCAGGGCGCCGATCTCGAAGCGCTGGTCGCCGCGGACCACCAGCCAGCAGGTGGCCCCGCGTCGGGAGGCGGCGCGCACGGCGGTCATGAGCTCGAGCAGGAGGGCGACGCCGGATGTGGTGAGGGCGCCCGCCCACAGGCCGGTGAACGCCTCGAGGTCCACCACGACGGTCTCCGCCCGCGTGGCCACGGCCACGCTGGTGCCCGGCTGGAGGGCCACCACGCGGTAGCCGTCGGCCTCGAGGGAGGCGCGCAGGTCGGAGGCGAGGAGACCGACGACGGTCCGGTGCCCGGCCTCGGACCGCCCCGTGTCCACGATCCCGAGGGCCCGTTCGAGCCGGTCGCTCGCGTCCGGGTCCGTGCCGATCGCGGCCGCCCCGCGGCCGGGCACGCCCTTGGCCGCGGTGCTGGCCGCGGCTCCTCCGGCAAGGCCGAGGGCGTCGCGGGCGGTCTCGGCGTCCCTCTTGCCCGCCGCGCCCCACCGCACCCCGAAGACCCCGCGGATCTCCTGGGCGACGGGCTTGGGGAGCTGACGCAGCAGGAGGCCGCCGGTGCGGCGCAGTCGGACGCGTGCGTCCGGCGGGAGCGCGCGGGCGGCGCGCCGGAGGCCGCGCTGGATCTTGGGACCTGGCATGGAGGTGACCTGTTCTCCGAAGGGACGAGGGGACGGACGCGGAGGACCGGGGGGCACCTCGAGGGTAACAGCGCCGGTGGTCTCGCCCCGTGGACGCCGGCAGAACCCCGGGCGGCGCGCGGAGGACTCAGCGCGCGTCGGCGAGCGCCCGCAGCAGGCGCTCGTACCGCGCGGACACGGCCCGCAGGTCCGCGTGCGCGGCCACCCATGCCCGGGCCCCGGTGCCCACGTCCGTGCGGGCGGGGTCGGCGGCGAGGGCGGCGAGGTGGGCCACGAGGTCCTCGGTCCGCGGGCCCACGACGTCGGCGCCGCCGGCCGCCTCGAGGGTGCGGGCGGCCTCCCCCGTCACCAGGCCCGTGACGTGCCGGCCGACGGCGAGCACCTCGTAGGTCTTGGAGGGCACAGTGTGACGGAAGCTCGCCCAGTCCGGGCGCAGGCAGACCACGAGGGTGTCCGCCCACGCGTAGTGCTCGGGCACGCGCGTGCCCGGCACGGCGTCGAGGAACTCCACGCCGGCGTCCAGCCGCGCGTCGAGGGCCTGCAGGGCGGTCCGTCGGGTGCCCCCGCCCACGATCCGCACGCGGACCCCCGGATGGGTGCGGCGCAGCCGGGCCGCGGCCGCCACGAGACGCTCGAGGCCCTGGCTCTCCCCCAGGTTGCCCAGGTACAGCACGTGCAGCTCGCCGGGCTCCCGCCGCCGCGGCGGGGCCACGGGCACCCGGTCCACATCCACGCCGTTGCCGATCGCCACGACCCGGCGCATGCCCCGGCCGCGGAGGGTCTCGGCGAAGCCCTCCGTCACCGTCACCACGACGTCGGCCGCCCGCTGCCCGCCCGTCACCACGGCCTCCATCGCGCGGCCGAGCAACCCCGGGTGGACCCCGGCCTCGGGGGCCAGGTCCGGCCACGCGTCCCGCATCTCCACCACGAGCGGACGGCGGAGCAGCAGCGCCAGGGCGCGGCCGGCCACGATGGTGGGCAGTGCGGGCAGGGTGGCCACCACCACGTCCGGACGAGGCGCCGCCAGGCCGCGCGGGACGGCCAGGACGGCGTGGACCGCCGCGGCGGCGAACCGGCCGTTGCGGCCGCCCTCGCCGGGCAGCAGAGCCGGGGTCCGGCGCAGCCGCTCCCCGTCCTCGCCGAGCACGGTGCGCACCCCGCCCGGGGTCACCACGTCCACCTCCCAGCCGTCCGCGCGCAGGGCGGCCACCACGGCGGCCCAGCGCCGCGCCGGCGGGGTCCGGTCCGGGCGGTACGAGTGCGTGACCAGGAGCACGCGCGGGGCGCGGCCGGTCCGTCGGGCCCCTCGGTCAGCCGTCACAGACGTCCTCCCCCAGCGCCGGCGCCGGTCCGTCGGACGCCCGCCCGACGGGGGCCTGCCGCCCGGTCGCGGCGAGCACGCCGGACACGGCGCGGGCGGACAGCGCCGCGGCGGGGACCACGGCCGTGCCGGGCGCCCCGGCGGCGGCCGGCTCCTCCTCGAGGCCCAGCGCCTCGGGGTCGTGCTCCCGCAGGTAGGAGGCGACGTCGTCGCGGGCCAGGGCGTCCGCGAGGTCGCTCAGCTTCGCCTCGTCCAGGAGCACCACGTCCTCCCCGTTGGGGCCGGTGCCGAAGCCCTCCCGGGCGACCGTGGTCATGTGCAGGTCCTCGGAGTCCACACCGCGCAGCTGCCAGGCCAGGGACACGACCTCGCCCGAGGTGAGCGAGTCGTCCGCGCTCACGTGCTCGGACAGCGCCGTGACCACCTCGCCGGTGCGGGCGGGGTTGCCCAGGATGCCCGGGCTGAGGAACCGGTCCATCGCCGCGGCCACGAACCGCTGCTGGTTCTGCACCCGGACGATGTCTCCGGCGGCGAAGGCGTAGCGCTCGCGGACGTACCGCAGCGCCGCGGTGTCCGTGAGCAGGATCGGACCCCGGGGATAGTAGGAGGGGTTCACTTGACCGGAGGAGAAGGCCTGCGGATTGCACACCCGCACGCCCCCGAGCGCCTCGGTGAGGCCACGGAACCCCTGGAAGTCGATCTCCACCAGGTGGTTCACCTCGGCGCCCAGGAGCTGCTCCACGGTGTCCACCGCGAGCGGGTAGCCGCCGATGTCGAACGCGGCGTTGACCTTGGTCCGGCCGTGGCCGGGGATGTCCACGAGCGAGTCCCGCAGGATGGAGATGACGAACACCTCCTCGCGGTCAGCGGGGATGTGCACCAGCATCATCGTGTCCGAGCGCTGGCCCATGTCCGCTTCGCCCTCGCCCTCCCGCGAGTCCGACCCCAGCAGCAGGACGTCGATCGGACCGCCGTCGACCTCCGGGAGCGCGCCGGCGTCCACGGTCTGCCGGTTCTCGTCGTACGTCTGGCCGAGGAACACCGCGTACATGGCGCCCAGCCCCAGCGCGACCACCAGGAGTGAGGCGGGGACCGCGGCCACGATCGGCCACCACCGGCGCCGAGGACGGGCCGCCCGGCGTTCGCGGGGGGCACCGGGGGCGGGCTGCGGCCCCCCGACGGGACCGGGCGCCGCAGGGCGCTCCGGAGGGATCCACGACGGGGGCGGGGGCTGGGTCAATCGGAACTCCTGGTCGGTCGGTTCCTGCCAGTGTAGGGACCGGCGCGGGCGCGCGCGGCTCGGCCGGGGGTGCCGATCGGTGGGACGCGCCGGTCAGTCCTCCGCGACGCGCGGCGAGCGGCGCGGGCGGGGCTGGCACCGCGGGCACAGGTGGGAGGCCCGGTTCATGAACGGCTCCCGGACGATCACGCCGTCCCGGCCCTGATCCGCGCACCGCCGGCACGCTCGGCCGGTCCGGCCGTAGGCCTCGAGCGAGCGGGCGAAGTACCCGGAGCGCCCGTCCACGTTGACGTAGAGCGCGTCGAAGCTGGTCCCGCCCACCGCCAGCGCGCGGCGCATCACGTCCTGGACGGCGCCGAGCACGGCGCGGGTCTGGGGGCGGGCCATGCGCTCGGTGGGCCGCTCCGGGTGCAGGCGCGCGGCCCACAGCGCCTCGTCGGCGTAGATGTTGCCGATCCCGGAGACCAGGGTCTGGTCGAGCAGCGCCCGCTTGAGGGTGGAGCGGCGCCGCACCAGGCGGCGGTGGACCTCGTCGGCGTCGAAGAGCGGGTGCAGCGGGTCCAGGGCGATGTGCGCCGCCGAGGCGGGGACCGCGTCCCCCGACGCCGGGTCCTGGACCACGGGGTCCAGCCACCAGCCGCCGAAGATCCGCTGGTCCACGAACCGCAGCTCGTGGTCCGAGCCGTCCACGGAGCGCACGGGCAGCCGCAGGCGCAGGTGACGCTGGTCGGGCGCGCCGGGCTCGTCCACCCGCACCTGCCCGGACATGCCCAGGTGCACCACCACGGCGTCCTCGCCCCCGGCCAGCGGCAGCCACAGGAACTTGCCACGCCGCGCGGGTTCGGCGAGCTCCGCGCCGGCCAGCCGCTCGCGCAGGGCCTCGGCGCCGCCGGGGCTGCGGCGCACCGAGCGCGGATCCAGGACCTCGAGCTCGCCGGCGGTCGCCCCGGCGGCCCAGCGGGCCATGCCGCGGCGGACCACCTCGGCCTCGGGCAGCTCGGGCACGGCGGCTCAGCCCCGCCGCACGGGCAGCGTGGCCTCGAGGGCGGGCCAGCCCTCGGCGGCGGCGTCCCGCTCGGCCTGCTTCTTCGAGCTGGACACGGCGGAGCCGTACGTGCGGCCCCCCACCGTGAGGGTCGCCTGGAAGCGGGGGTCGTGGGCGGGGCCGCGGCCCTCGATCACGTACCGCACCTCACCCAGGCCGTGCCGCGCGGCGGCCTCGGCCACCACGGTCTTCCAGTCGGTGCTCTCCCGCATCAGGTCCGGCTCGTCCAGCAGCGGCACGACGTGCCGGTGGATCAGCGCGGCCGCGGCGACGGACCCGTGGTCGCGGTACACCGCGCCGATCAGGGCCTCGAGGGTGTCCGCCAGGATCGAGTCCTTGTCCGCGCCGCCGCTGCGGGTCTCACCGGCGCCCAGGCGCACGAAGCGGCCGACGCCGATGCGGCGGGCGACCTTCGCCAGGGCACGGGTGGACACGACGGCGGCGCGCCGACGGGCGAGGTCGCCCTCGCTGAGGTCCGGGTGCACGGAGAAGAGGTGGTCGGTCACCACGAAGCCCAGGACCGAGTCCCCGAGGAACTCGAGGCGCTCGTTGGTGGGCAGGCCCCCGTGCTCGTAGGCGTAGGAGCGGTGCGTCAGAGCGCGCTCGAGCGTCTCGGGGGCGATGTGCACCCCGAGACGCTCGAACAGCTCGGCGGGCTCCGGCGAGGCCGGAGCCCGCCGGCTCTGGGAGGACGCCATCTCAGGCGTCGGCGACCTTGCGGCCCTTGTACTCGAAGAACAGGGGGGTGCCGGCGGCGTCGGTCTTCAGCTCCGCCTGGTGCGGCATGCGGTAGGACACGCGGCCGTTCTCCACGGTCTTGACGAGGGCGGGAGCCTCCGCCTTCCACTGGGAGCGGCGGGAACGGGTGTTGGAACGGGACATCTTCCGCTTCGGGACTGCCACGGTTATCTCTCTTCTGTCTCGGTGTTGGAGGTCTCTGGGGTGCCCGCGAGGGCGGCCAGGGCGGCCCAGCGCGGATCCACCCGCTCGTGGCCGTGCCCGGGGGGCGCGTCCTCGAGCCGGATGCCGCAGTCGGCGCACAGCCCCTCGCAGTCCGGCCGGCACAGCGGCCGGAACGGCAGGGCGGTCACCACGGCGTCCCGGAACACGGGTTCCAGGTCCACGGTCTCGTGCTCCACGAGCGGCTGCTCGTCGGCGCCCTCGGCGGGCGGCGCGGCGAGGTACAGCTCCTGCAGGTCCACGGTGATCCCCTCGTGCAGCGGCAGCAGGCACCGGCTGCACTCGCCCGTCAGGTCCGCGTGCGCGGTGCCCGTGACGAGCACGCCCTCGTGGACGGCCTCGAGGCGCAGCTCGAGGTCCACGGGGTCGCCCTCGGGGATGCCCAGCATGGGCAGGGACACGGCCGCCGGTGAGGGCAGCCGCAGGGTCAGCTCGCGCTGGAGCCCCGCGCCGCGCGCGAGGTCGCGCACGGAGAGCACCCATCCGGAGGTCCGGTCACGGGGCACGGTCGTGTCCATCACGGCTCCTCGTCGTCGGGCGGGCGGGGGTGGTCGTCCCGAGCGGGACGGTCGGTCGGCGGCGGGCACGCGTGTCCGCACGGCGGGACCGACGGCCCATCCTACCGGGTCGCGGCGCGCTGTCCAATGCGGGCGGCGGGACCGCGCGTCGCCTCAGAGCCTGGCCGCGAAGTCCTTGACCCAGGCGCGCAGGTCCGAGCCGAGCTCGGGGTGCTCCACCCCGAGCTCCATGACGGCCTGCAGGTAGCCGAGCTTGTCGCCCGTGTCGTACCGGCGGCCGTCGAAGACCACGGCGTGCACGCCGTACCCCTCGCTCTCGCCGGCGGCGAGGGTCTGCAGGGCGTCCGTCAGCTGGATCTCGCCGCCGCGGCCCGGGGCGGTCCGGTCGAGGACGTCGAAGACCTGCGGCGCCAGGACGTACCGGCCGATCACGGCCAGCCGGGACGGGGCGTCCTCGCGGGCCGGCTTCTCCACGAGGCCCGTCACCCGGACCACGGACGCGTCCTCGCCCTCGACGGGCTCCACGGCGGCCACGCCGTACGCGGACACCGACTCCTCCGGCACCTCCATGAGGGCCACCACGGAGCCGCCCAGGCGCTGCTGGACGTCGATCATGTCGGACAGCAGGCTCTCCTGGGCGCCGATCAGGTCGTCGCCCAGCAGGACCGCGAAGGGCTCGTCGCCCACGTGGCGGCGGCCGCAGCCCACGGCGTGGCCCAGGCCCAGGGCCTCGCCCTGACGGACGTAGTGCAGGTGGCCCACCAGGTCGGACGCCCGGATGGCCTCGATGCGCCGCGTGTCCCCCTTGGCCTCGAGCGTCCGCTCCAGACCGGGGTGCCGGTCGAAGTGGTCCTCGAGGGCCCGCTTGTTGCGGCCGGTGATCATGAGGACGTCGGAGAGGCCGGCGTCGATCGCCTCGGAGACGACGTACTCGATGGCCGGCCGATCCACCACCGGCAGCATCTCCTTGGGCATGGCCTTGGTGGCCGGCAGGAAACGGGTGCCGAGGCCGGCGGCGGGGATGACCGCCTTGCGGGTGCGGGGGCGCGGGGTCTGCTCGCTCATCGGGTGGTGCTCCTGGGGATGGGGATGGGGTGGTCGTAGAGGCGGGTCGAGGGGACGGCGGGGCGGGCCGCGGTCACGGTCTGTGGTGGCCGGAGCCGGTCTCACTCAAGGCGGAGAGCACGGCGGTGGGCACCAGAGCGGAGACGTCGCCGCCGAGGCCGTTGACCTCCTTGATCAGGGAGGAGGACAGGTGGACGTAGCGGGCGTCCGCCGGCAGGAACACGGTCTCCACGCCGGTGAGGTGGCGGTTCATCGCCGCCATCGGCGTCTCGAACTCGAGGTCCGGGCCGTTCCGCAGCCCCTTGACGATGGCGCCGGCGCCCACCTCGCGGCAGAACTCGGCGAGCAGGCCCGGGCCCATGGCCTGCGCGCGCACGCCCGCCAGGCCGGAGACGGTGGCGCGGATCAGCTCCAGGCGCCGCTCGGTGCTGAACCGGTACCGCTTGGCGGGGTTGTCGGAGACCGCCACGATCACCTCGTCGAACAGGTTCGCGGCACGGACGATCACCTCCACGTGACCCTTGTGGAGGGGGTCGAAGGAACCGGGACACACGGCACGGCGCATGGGACAGACACTATCCCACCCCCAGCCCCCGCCACCGTCCGAGCACGCCCCGTCGGAGGCGACGGGACCGTGGGGCGGCGGGCCCGCAGTGGCTACAGTGCGCCCATGGACGCCGCCACCCCCGCACCCGCCCTCCGCGCCCCCGACACCCGCCTCGCAGGCCCGTGGCGGGCGGCCTCGGCCGCCGCCGGCCTGCTGCGGGACGGCGAGCCGACGCCCACGGTCTTCGAGGAGACGACGGCGCGGGCGCTCCGTCACGACGCCGTGAACCTGGGCCAGGGGTTCCCCGACGCCGACGGGCCCGCCGCGCTCCTGTCCCTCGCCGCGGACGCCGTCCTGGCCGGGCCCAACCAGTACGCCCCCGGCTCCGGGCGGGCCGACCTGCGCGAGGCCGTGGCGTCCGACCGCGCACGCCGCCACGGGGTGCGCGAGGACCCGGCCACCCAGGTGCTCGCCACCACGGGCGCCACCGAGGCGATCGCCGCCGTCGTGCTGGCGCTGGTCTCCCCCGGGGACGAGGTGGTGACCGTGGAGCCGTTCTACGACTCCCACGCCGCCGCGATCGCGCTGGCCGGCGCGCGGCACGTCACGGTGCCCGTGCACGCCCCCGACTTCCTGCCGGACCCCGCGGAGGTGGCCGCGGCCCTGACGGACCGCACCCGCCTGCTGATCCTGAACACGCCCCACAATCCCTCCGGCGCGGTCTACCCCCGGGCCCTGCTCGAGGAGATCGTGGCCGCATGTGCCGCCCGGGGCGTCCTGATGCTCTCGGACGAGGTCTACGAGCATCTGGTCTACGACGGAGAGCACGTCACCCTGCGCTCCGTGGCCGGGGCCGAGGACATCGCCCTGACGGCCTCGAGCGCGGGCAAGTCCTTCGCGGTGACCGGCTGGAAGGTGGGCTGGCTGACGGGCCCGGCGGACCTGGTGGCCGCGGTCCGCGGGGTCAAGCAGTTCCTGACCTACTCCTCCGGCCCCGCCTACCAGCAGGCCGTGGCCGCCTTCCTGCCCGACGCCGAGCCGCACCTGGCGGACCAGCGGGAGCGGTACCGGGCCGCCCGGGACTCTCTCGTGGCGGGGCTGCGCGAGGTGGGCCTGGCCCCCGTGGTCCCGGCCGCGGGCTACTTCACGGTGGTGGACCTGGCCCCCTGGGGCGTGGCGGACGCCGCGCAGGCCGCGCGGGACTGGCCGCGTGAGGCGGGCGTGGCGGGCATCCCCGTCTCGGCGCTGTGCCGCCCCGACGGCGGGCACCTGCGCTCGTGGCTGCGGCTGGCCTTCTGCAAGTCCCCCGCCGAGATCGACCGCGCCGTGGAGCGCCTGGCCGCCCACGCCGGCCGGCTGAGCGGCCGCTGAGCGCCGCCCCGCCCATCGGCGCCCCGCCCGGCACCGGACGGCGGGGGCCTCAGCGCTCGTCCTGCCACAGGTGCAGGGCGGTCTCCCCGTAGACGCGCACGTCCACCTCCTCCAGCCCGGCCGGGCGCCGGGGGGCCGCGTCCCGCGCGGAGCGCTCGAGCACCATCAGGCCCCCCGGGGCCAGCTGCGCCGCGGCGGCCGCCAGCACCGCCTCGAAGGCCGGCCCGGACTCCGGATACGGCGGGTCCGCGAGGATCAGGTCCACCGGCTCGCCGCCGGCCGCGAGCGCCTGCTCCACGGTCGATGCGCGGACCTCCACCACGCGCGCCCCGAGCACGCGGTTGAGCGCGTCGGCGTTGGCCCGGCACGCCTCCACGGCGCGCCGGGCCCGCTCCACGAGGACGACGTGGGCGGCGCCGCGGCTGGCGGCCTCGCAGCCGAGCGCCCCGGACCCGGCGTAGAGGTCCAGCACGCAGGTGCCGTCGAGCCAGTCGCGCGCCTCGAGCCAGGAGAACAGCGCCTCCTTGGTGCGGTCCGTGGTCGGCCGGGTGCCCGTGCCGGGCACCGAGCGCAGGGGGCGGCCGGCGGCGGCGCCGGCGATGATCCGGGACATGGCTCAGCCCTTCTCGAGGTAGTCGGCGGCGGTCAGGTGCTCGGCCTCCCAGCGGGTCACCTCAGCGGCGAGGGCCGGGTGGGCCGAGAGCCCGTCGCCGGCGGCCATGACGTCCGCGACGACGTCGGCCGCCAGGGCGATCAGGGGCGCGTCGGCGAGCACGTCCACGTGCGTCAGGCCCGAGGCCAGCCCCGACTGGGCGGCGCCGAGGACGTCGCCCACCCCACGCTGGGCGAGGTCGGCCTGGGCGATCCGCATCCCGTCCTGCGTGGCCTCGAGGACCTCGAGCCGCCGCAGGGAGGGGTGCTCGTCCGGCAGGCGGGTGGCCAGCAGGCAGATCGCCGCGCCGGGGCCGCGGCCCACGCGCCCGCGCAGCTGGTGCAGCGTGGACAGGCCGAAGTCGTCCGCATCCAGCACGGCCATGACCGTGGCGTTGGGCACGTCCACGCCGACCTCCACCACGGTGGTGGCCACGAGGACGTCCAGTTCCCCGGCGGCGAAGGCGCGCATCGCGGCGTCCTGCTCGGCCTGGTCCATGCGCCCGTGGACCGTGCCGATCCGCAGGCCCGCCAGGCCGGGCAGCGCGCGCAGGCGGGGCGCCATCTCCTCGACGTTGGCGTGGCCGGGGTCGGCGTCGTCGGGGTCGATGCGCGGGCACACCACGAACGCCTGGTGCCCGGCGGCCACGTGCTCGGCGATCACCTCCCACACGCGGGCGATCACGCGCGGCCCGTGGGCCATGCGGGCCACGTGCGTGGCCACGGGCTGGCGGCCGGAGGGCAGGCCCTCGAGGACGGAGAGGTCCAGGTCCCCGAACACGGTCATCGCCACCGACCGTGGGATGGGGGTGGCGGACATGACCAGCAGGTGCGTGCCGGGGTTGGCCCGGCGCAGCGCCTCGCGCTGGTCCACGCCGAACCGGTGCTGCTCGTCCACCACGGCCAGGGCCAGGTCGGCGAAGGCGACCTTCTCCGAGAGCAATGCGTGGGTCCCGACGGCGATCCCAGCCTGCCCGGAGGCCAGCTTCAGCAGCGCCTCCCGACGCGCGGGCGTGCGCTGGGAGCCGGTCACCAGGACCACGTCCACCGCCGGCCCCTCCCCGGCCGCGGAGGACAGGATCCCGGCGTCCCGCGCGAGCGGGCCCAGCAGCGCCAGCAGCGCCCGGTGGTGCTGGGCGGCGAGCACCTCGGTGGGCGCCACGAGCGCCGCCTGGCCGCCGGCGTCCACGGCCTGGAGCATGGCCCGCAGCGCCACGAGGGTCTTGCCCGCGCCCACGTCCCCCTGCAGCAGCCGGCTCATGGGTGCGGTGCCGGCGAGCTCCGCGGCGAGCTCCTCGCCCACCGCCACCTGACCGGGGGTGAGCGCGAACGGCAGACGGGCGTCCAGCGCGTCCAGCAGCCCGCCGGCCAGGCGCGGGCGGGCGACGGCGGCCCGCTCCCGCTCCCGGGCGCGGCGCCAGGCCAGGGCCGCCTGGGCCACGAGGGCCTCGCGCAGGGCGAGGGCGGTGCGTGCCGGTCCGGTCTGCGCGAGGTCCTCCGGGGCGTGCAGGGACCGGTAGGCGTCCGCGGTGGAGGGCAGCGGCGCCGGCAGGTCTAGGACGTCCGCGGCGCGCTCCCGGATCGACGGGGTCAGCAGCTCCGGCACCGCGTCGAGGTCCACGTCCTCGAGGACGCGCGCGGCGGCGGAGCGCACCGTCCAGCTGGGCAGCTTCCCCGTGGCCCGGTAGAGCGGCACGGGACGCACGTCGACCTCGCCGGGGGCGACGTCGTCGTCCAGCAGGGCGAAGTCCGGGTTGTTCAGGGTGACCGCACCGCGGTAGAGCGTGGTGCGCCCCTGGAACATCGCGGTGACCCCGGGGGCCAGGCGGCGCTTCGCGTCGTGGCCGTTG
Organism: Micrococcus lacusdianchii; assembly: GCF_023155805.1. Taxonomy (GTDB): domain Bacteria; phylum Actinomycetota; class Actinomycetes; order Actinomycetales; family Micrococcaceae; genus Micrococcus; species Micrococcus lacusdianchii. The sequence goes on from NZ_JAKNUW010000004.1 coordinate 135,486, forward strand.
AAGAACGCCATGGACAGGCTCGCCCCCGCCACCCCCTCGACCGAGGGGTCCGCCACGGTGACGTCCACGATGAACCCGGCGCGACTGCGCATGCGGCGCGTGCCCACCGACTCCACGCGGGCCACCACCGTGACCTCGGCGTCCACCGGCAGCGCGGCGATCGGGGTGAGCTCGCCGCGCTCCACCCACCGGCGCGGGGTGTGGTCCAGCAGCTCCCCCACCGTGGTCAGGGACAGCTCCGCGGCCAGCCGCGCCGGCAGCCGCCCGGAGAGCACCTCCTCCAGCGGGGTGTCCAGGACCGACTCAGCCGGCATGGCGCTCCGGGGAGCCGGGCCCCTCGCCGCAGGAGGGCTCCGCGGCGGACCGCTCCGGGTGGGCGTGGCCCGCGCGGAGGTCGGCCACGGTGACCCCGCGCGGCTCCGCGTCGGCGTGCAGCACGTCGAGGGCGTCCTCGGCCCGGCGCACGTGCACGTGCACGCGCCACGGCAGCCGCCCGGCGTCGTCCGCCGTGCGCGTCACCGGCGCGAGGATCACGGAGTCGCCCACCTCCTCGAGCCGCTGGCGGAGCAGTGCCGCCTGCAGCGGCGCGAGCTCCAGGGTGCACATCACCTCCACGGCGGCGCCCCCGGGCTCCGACGCCGGCGCCGGGGCCGCCGCGTCCGCATCGCCCGGCCCGTCCGCGTAGCCGTGCAGGGCGGCGGCGACGTCCAGGTCCGCTCCCCCGCCCACGACCTCGGCGCGCAGCGCCTCCAGGACCCACAGGGCGCCCACGGCGCCGGCGTCCACCACGCGCGCCCGCGTCAGCGGCGCCAGGCGGCTCTCCGTCTCCTCGACGGCACGACGGGCGTCGCCCACCATGGCGGTGACGGCCGCGGACAGCCGCTCGGCCGGGTCCGGCTCCCGCGCCGGGGCGGCCGCGCTCGCCTCGAGCGAGTCGGCTGCGGCGGAGAGCACGGAGAGGATGGTGCCCTCGCGCGGATCGGACAGGGCGGCCCGGGCGGCCCGATCGGCGCCACGCATCGCCCGCGCGAGGGCCGCCGGGTGGGCCTGCGTGACTCCGCGCAGCGGCTCGGCGGCGCCCGTGAGCGCCACCGCGAGCAGGGTCCCCGAGTTGCCGCGGGCGGCGTCGAGGGCCGCGGTGCCCGCGCGGGCCACGGTCTCCGCCAGGTCGGCCCCGGGAGCCTCCGCCTCCACGGCCCGCAGGGCCGCCAGCAGGGTGGCGTGCATGTTGGTGCCCGTGTCCGCGTCGGGGACGGGGAACAGGTTGAGGGCGTCCAGACGCGGCGCCGCGGCCCCCAGGAGGGCCTCGGCGCGGGCCAGCCAGCGCACGACGGCGCCCCCGGCGGGGCTCACCGTCCCCCGCCCCCCTGACCGGTGCGGATCTGGCGGCCGACCTCGGCGATGCCGGCCCAGTCGGGCCACACGACGTCCTGCCCGTCCGGGGTGTCGCCGACGCCGGCCGTCGGGGCCGTGGACGTGCGGATGTCCCCGCCGCGCACGTCCCGCAGGGACCAGGCCAGGGCGGCCAGGTCAGCGGAGCCGAGGGAGTCGTCGAAGGTCAGGTACGGGGAGAAGCGCTCCACCGACTCCTGGACCCGGGCCGGGCTGGAGAGGGTGTCGAGGGAGAGCGCCTTGGCCACGATCGCCTTCACGAGGCGCTGCTGGTTCTCCACGCGGTCGAAGTCGCTGCGGGGCAGGTTGTAGCGCTCGCGGGCGTAGACGAGCGCGTCGGCGCCGTCCATCTCCACGGCCCCCTGCGGGAACTCCTGGCCGTTGCTCGCGGTGAACGCCACCGGGTTGTCCACGGTGACCCCGCCGAGTGCGTCCACGAGGCCCTGGAAGCCGGCCATGTCCACCGCCACCACGTGGTCCACGCGCGCCTGGAACATGTTCTCCACGGTGGCCACGGTCAGCGGGATGCCCCCGTACTGGTAGGCGGCGTTGACCTTCGCGTCCCCGTGGCCGGGGATCGGCACCCAGGTGTCGCGCATGATGGACATGACCTGCACGTCCTGCCGGTCCCCCGGCACGTGCACCCACATGAGGGCGTCCGAGCGGCCCGAGGGGTCACGGCCCTCGGTGCCGGAGTCCTCACCGACGAGGAGGAAGTCCACCGCCTCGCCGTCCACGACCTCGTCCGCGGCGGGCGCCTGCGGTCCGGCGAGGGCGGCCTGCGGGTCCACGCCCGCCGGCACCGGGCCGGGCGGCGGGGCGGTGGGCGAGAAGACGGACCCGCGGCCGGCTCCGGCTGCGCCGGCGCCCTCCGAGCCGGCATCGCCGCCCGCTCCGTCGCCGGTGCCCTCGGAGGCCGTGCCGTCCGAGCCGGCGGCACCGGTCCCGGAGGAGGCGCCGCCGGTCCCGGAGGAGGCGCCGCCGGCGGCCGCGCCCGGCTCGGCCGGACGGAGGCTCTCCTCGGGGAACGCGTTCTGGTCGAACCGCTGCACGCCCTGGTCCACGGAGCGGCCCAGGCCCATGATCCACACGGCCGCGGCCACGGCCAGGGCCAGCAGGAGGGCCAGCAGCACGGCGAGCACCACCAGGACGGGGCGTCGACGACGGCGGGGGCGGTGCGCGCGGGCGGCGGCACGGGACATGGGCATGACTCCTGGGACGGGGACGCGGCGCACGGGCCGACGGGGTCCCGCCCATGCTAGCCGCCGCGGGGCCCGCCTATCCTGGGACGATGCACTCCCCCGCCTCCCCTCCCCCGGCCCGGCGCGGCCCGGTCGCCACGCTCTTGGGCGCCGCCGCCGTCCTCCTGACCGCCTGCGGTGCGGGCACCGTGACGGTGGAGGCCGCCCCGCACGCCGCGGACCCGGCCTGTGCGCCCGCCATGGTGGCGATGCCGGACGCGATCGGCGACCACGCCCTGCGCGCCACGGACAGCCAGGCCACGGCCGCGTGGGGCGAGCCGGCCGCCGTCGTGCTCCGGTGCGGCGTGCCGGTGCCGGGGCCCACCACGGACCGGTGCGTGTCCGTGGAGGGGGTGGACTGGGTGGTGCGGGACGAGGCGGAGAACTGGCGCCTGACCACCTACGGCCGCGACCCCGCCGTCGAGGTGCTGTTCACCAAGACCGGGACGAGCTCCGACACCGTGATGACGGCGCTCGGCTCGGCCGTGGAGCAGATCCCCGCTGAGCGCGGCTGCGTCAGCCTCGCCGACGCGACGCCCGTGGGCTGAGGCCCGCGGGCCGGGGCGCCGGCTCAGTGCAGGCCGACGCCCCGCTCGAGGGCGAGCTCGAGCAGCTCGGTGATCAGCTCGGGGTAGGCGATCCCGGTCCGCTCCCACATGGCCGGGTACATGCTGATGGGGGTGAACCCCGGCATGGTGTTGATCTCGTTGACCACCCAGCGCCCGTCCGGCGTGAAGAAGAAGTCGCAGCGGCCCAGGCCCGCGCCGTCCACCGCCTCGAACGCGCGCACCGCGAGGGAGCGCAGGCGCTCGATCTCCTCCTCCGGCAGCTCCGCCGGGCAGGAGAGCTGGGCGGCCTCCCGGTCCTGGTACTTGGCCTCGAAGTCGTAGAACTGGTGGCCGGCGTCGGCCCCCTTCACCACGATCTCCCCGGGCAGGGACGCCCGCGGGGCGTCCCCGGCGCGGCCGTCCAGCACGGCGCACTCGATCTCCCGGCCGAGGATGCCGGCCTCCACCACGACCTTCGGGTCGAAGCGGCGGGCCTCCTCGACCGCGGCGCGCAGGTCCTCGGGGGACTCCACCTTGGTGATGCCGAAGGAGGAGCCGCCGCGGGCGGGCTTGACGAACAGCGGGTACGCGAGGGCGCCCGCGCGGGCGAGGGCCGCCTCGGGGTCGCGCCGCCACTGGCGGTCGGTGACGGTCTCCCACGGGCCCACCTCGAGGCCGGCGGCCTCGAACGCGACCTTCATGAAGTGCTTGTCCATGCCGACGGCGGAGGAGAGCACCCCGCACCCCACGTACGGCAGGCCGAGGGTCTCGAACATGCCCTGCAGCGTGCCGTCCTCGCCCCACGGGCCGTGCAGGAGCGGGAACACGACGTCCACCGCGCCCAGGTCCTCCCCGTCCCCGCCCACGAGCTCGACCGCGCCGTCCGGACGGGCGCGCAGCGACACCGGGCGCTCCGGCTCGGGCACGGCGGGGAGCTCGCCGCCGTCGAGGGCGAACGCGGCCGCGTCCACCTCGCCGTGGGACCACAGCCCGGAGGGGGCGACGCCGACGGGCACCACGTCCCAGCGCTCGGGGTCGGCGGCGTGCAGCACGCCCGCGGCCGTGATGCAGCTGATGGGGTGCTCGCTCGAGCGCCCGCCGAACAGCAGCAGCACGCGGGGCCGGCGGCCCGCGGCGGTGGGGATGGTCCGGGTCATGCGTGTCGTCCTTCCGACTTCAGGTCACGGGCCAGGAGCAGGCCGGCCAGACGGTGCACGTCCAGCTCTCCGGCCACGAGGCGGTCCATGGCCTCGCTGATGGGCATCTCGACGCCGTGGGCCCGGGCGACGTGCACGACGGCGGACACGGACTTGATGCCCTCGGCGGTCTGGCTCATGGCGGCCACCGCCTCGTCCGCCGACAGGCCGGTGCCCATGAGGCGTCCGGCGGAGCGGTTGCGGGACAGCGGCGAGGCGCACGTGGCCACGAGGTCGCCGAGGCCCGCCAGTCCCGCGAGCGTGGCCGGCTCCGCGCCCAGGGCCACGGCCAGGCGGGTGGTCTCGGCGAGCCCGCGCGTGATGACGGAGGCCTTCGAGTTGTCCCCGAGGCCCTGCCCGTCGCAGATGCCCACGGCCAGGGCGATCACGTTCTTCACGATGCCGCCGATCTCCACGCCCACCACGTCCGTGTTGGTGTAGGGGCGGAACGTGCGGCCGGCCACGAGCGCGGCCACGCGCTCCGCGGTGGCCGCGGATGCCGAGGCCACCACCGTGGCGGTGGGCTCGCCGCGCGCGATCTCGAGGGCGAGGTTGGGCCCGGAGACCACGGCGAAGCGGTCCGGGCTGAGCCCGAGCTCCTCGGTGCACACCTGGGACGGGCGCGCGTCGGTGCCGCGCTCGAGGCCCTTCATCAGGGACACCACGATCGCGTCCGGGGCCACCGCGTCCGCGATCGAGCGCAGGGCGGCACGGGCGTGCTGGGCGGGCAGGGCCACCACGACGACGCCGGCGCCGGCCACGGCCTCACGGGCGTCGGTCACGGCCCGCAGGCTCTCCGGCAGCGAGATCCCCGGCAGGTACTGCGGGTTCGCGTGGTCGCCGTTGATCGCCTCCGCCACCTCCGGGCGGCGGGACCAGACGACGACCTCGCGGGCCCGGTCCTGCACGTTGCCGGTGGCCGTGGCCACCACGCGCGCGAAGGCGGTGCCCCAGCTGCCGGCCCCGAGGACCGCCACGGTGCGCGGGTCGCTCATGACGACGCGTCCTGCCGCCGCCCCGTGCGCGGATCCCAGCGGCCGTCCGGGGCGGGCTCGCCGCGCAGCTCGGCGACCAGCTGCGTGATGGCGTCCATCATGCGGTCGGTGCCGGTGCGCAGCACGGCGGCCGTCAGGGGTCGGTCGCGCAGGTCGGACAGGTCCACCGGGTGACCGACCCGCATCCGCGCGGTCCTGCGCGGGAACGGCCGGAGGGAGCGGCTCGGGTACGGCAGGAGCTCCTGGATGCCCCACTGACCCACCGGGACCAGCGGGGCGCCCGTCTGCAGCGCCAGGCGCGCCGCGCCGGTGCGGGCGGTCATGGGCCACCCCTCGGGGTCGCGCGTCACCGTGCCCTCGGGGTAGACGACGATCACCCGGCCCGAGGCGAGGGCCTGCCGGGCCGCCTCGAGCGAGCGGCCGCCGTCGCGGGTGCGCTCCACGGGGATCATGCGGGTGGCCTGCAGGGCCTGCCGGAGCACGGGCACCTTCCAGAGCTCGGTCTTGGCCATGATCGTGGGCAGCAGCCCCTGGTTGTAGACCATGTGGGCCACCGAGAGCGGGTCGATCTCGGAGATGTGGTTCACGGCCAGGATCGCGCCGTCGCGCGGCAGGCGCTCCGTGTGCTCCCACTGCTGCCGCACGAGCGCGCGCATCGCCGGACGGATCACCGCGGCAGGCGCCACGTAGCCGAGGCGCTCCGCCCGCGTCGGGCGGCCGGAGCCGGACCGGGGACCCACGAAGGTCACCGCGGGCGCTCGGTCAGCTCGACGTCGGCGCCGAGGCCCTGGAGCTTGTCCATGAACTTCTCGTAGCCGCGGTTGATGATCTCGAGCCCCGTGGCGTGCGAGGTGCCCTCGGCCGCGAGCGCGGCGATGAGGTGGGAGAAGCCGCCGCGCAGGTCCGGGACGTCGAAGTCCACGCCGGTCAGCGGCGTCGGGCCGGAGATGACGGCGGAGTGCAGGAAGTTCCGCTGGCCGAAGCGGCAGGGCACGGAGCCCAGGCACTCGCGGTGCAGCTGGATGGAGGCGCCCATGCGCACGAGCGCGTCGGTGAAGCCGAAGCGGTTCTCATACACGGTCTCGTGGACGATCGACACGCCCCTGGCCTGGGTGAGGGCCACCACGAGCGGCTGCTGCCAGTCGGTCATGAAGCCGGGGTGGACGTCCGTCTCGAGCACGAGCGGGTTCAGGTCCCCGCCGGCGTGCCAGAAGCGGATGCCCTCGTCGGTGACCTCGAACTCGCCGCCGATCTTGCGGTAGGTGTTCAGGAACGCGGTGAGGTCCCGCTGGGAGGCGCCGCGCACGAAGATGTCGCCGCGGGTGGCCAGGGCCGCCGAGGCCCACGACGCGGACTCGTTGCGGTCCGGCAGGGCCACGTGGTTGTAGCCGCGCATCTCGCCCACGCCCTCGATGCGGATGGTGCGGTCCGTCTGCACCGTGATGATGGCGCCCATCTTCTGGAGCACGTGGATGAGGTCGTGGATCTCCGGCTCCACGGCGGCGCCCTTGAGCTCGGTGATGCCCTCGGCCTTCACCGCGGTCAGGAGCACCTGCTCGGTGGCGCCCACGGACGGGTAGGGCAGCTCCAGCTTCGCGCCGTGCAGGCCCTTGGGGGCGGAGATCGAGATGCCGCCGGGGCGCTTGTCCACCACGGCGCCGAAGTTGCGCAGCACGGCCAGGTGGTAGTCGATCGGCCGGTCGCCGATCTTGCAGCCGCCGAGGTCGGGGATGAACGCCTCGCCGATGGCGTGCATGAGCGGGCCGCAGAACAGGATCGGGATGCGGGAGTCGCCGGCGTGGGCGTCGATCTCGGCGGTGAGTGCGGACTTCACGCCCGCCGGGTCCATGGTGATGGTCCCGGACTCCTTGTCCCAGTCCACGGTCACCCCGTGGATCTCGAGCAACGAGCTGACGACGTCCACGTCCTTGATCTCCGGGATGCTGCGCAGCACGGAGGGCGTGGAGCCGAGGAGGGCCGCGACCATGGCCTTGGGGACCAGGTTCTTGGCACCGCGGACGGTCACCTCGCCGTCGAGGGGCTTGCCTCCGTGGATCGTGAGCAGCTTCGCCATGTCTCGTGTCCTTCCTCGCGGGTCGCGTCGAGCGCCCGCCGCGTCCGTCCCGGCCGGGACGGGGAGTCTGTCGGTGCGGACCCGGCCCGCCGCCCCGGGGGCGGACGGGTCGTCCCGCGAATCGCCCCCAGCATAGGGCGTCGGCTCCGGCGACCCGCAACGCCCGCCGACCGCGGAGGCGGCCCTGACGAGGGGACGGGCTCAGTCCGCGGTGCGCGGCGGGAGCGTGGTGGGCCGCCACGACGGGCGGCGCGCCTCGTAGGCCGCGATCTCGTCCGCGTGCCCGAGGGTGATGGCGATGTCGTCGAGCCCGTTCAGGAGGCGGTGCCGCGCGTCCTCGTCGATCGTGAAGGACGCCGTGACGTCGCCGCAGACCACGGTGCGGGCCTCGAGGTCCACCGTCACCTCGGCCCCCGGGCGGTGCTCCAGCTCCTTCCAGAGGCGCTCGACGTCCTCCTGCTCCACCTGCGCGGCCACCAGGCCCTGCTTGGCGGAGTTGCCGCGGAAGATGTCCGCGAAGCGCGAGGACACCACGGCCCGGAAGCCGTAGTCCTTGAGCGCCCACACGGCGTGCTCCCGGGAGGAGCCGGTGCCGAAGTCCGCGCCGGCCACCAGGACCGAGCCGGCGCTGTAGGGCTCGGTGTTCAGCACGAAGTCCGGGTCCTGCCGCCACCCGGCGAAGAGGGCGTCCTCGAAGCCGGTGCGGGAGATCCGCTTGAGGTAGACGGCCGGGATGATCTGGTCCGTGTCCACGTTGGAGGCGCGCAGCGGCACGCCGATCCCGGTGTGGGTGGTGAACGACTCCATGGCTCAGGCCTCCTGGGGCTCGCGGGCGGGCAGGTCGGAAGGGCTCGCCAGGCGGCCGAGCACGGCGGTGGCCGCGGCGACGACGGGCGAGACCAGGTGCGTGCGCCCGCCCTTGCCCTGTCGCCCCTCGAAGTTGCGGTTGGACGTGGAGGCGCAGCGCTCCCCCGGGGAGAGCTGGTCCGGGTTCATGCCGAGGCACATGGAGCAGCCGGCGAAGCGCCACTCCGCGCCGAAGTCCTCGAGGACCCGGTCCAGGCCCTCCTCCATGGCCTGCAGGCGCACGCGCGCCGAGCCGGGGACGACCAGGACGCGCACGCCCTCGGCCTTGCGGCGGCCCCCGACCACGGAGGCGAACGCGCGCAGGTCCTCGATCCGGGAGTTGGTGCACGAGCCCATGAACACCGTGTCCACGGCCACGTCCTTCATCGGGGTGCCCGGGGTGAGGTCCATGTAGGACAGCGCCTTGCGGGCGGCCTCCTGCGCGGTGGGGTCCTCGAAGTCCTCCGGGTCGGGCACGGCGGCGTTCAGCGGCACACCCTGGCCCGGGTTGGTGCCCCAGGTGACGAACGGCTCGAGCTCGTCGGCGTCGATGACCACCTCGGCGTCGAACTCCGCCCCCTCGTCCGTGGCCAGCGTCCGCCAGTGCTCGACGGCGGCGTCCCAGTCCGCGCCCTGCGGCGCGTGGGGCCGGCCCCTCAGGTACGCGAACGTGGTCTCGTCCGGGGCGACCATGCCCGCGCGCGCGCCGGCCTCGATGGACATGTTGCAGATGGTCATGCGGCCCTCCATGGAGAGGGCGCGGATCGCCTCGCCGCGGTACTCCAGGACGTACCCCTGGCCGCCGCCGGTGCCGATCTTCGCGATGACCGCGAGGATGATGTCCTTGGCCGTCACGCCCGGGCGCAGCGTCCCGTCCACGGTCACGGCCATGGTCTTGAAGGGCTTGAGCCGGAGGGTCTGCGTGGCGAGCACGTGCTCGACCTCCGAGGTGCCGATGCCGAAGGCGAGCGCGCCGAAGGCGCCGTGCGTGGACGTGTGGGAGTCCCCGCACACCACCGTCATGCCGGGCTGGGTGAGGCCGAGCTGCGGACCCACGACGTGCACGATGCCCTGCTCGGCGTCGCCGAGCGGATGCAGGCGCACCCCGAACTCCGTGCAGTTCCCCCGGAGGGTCTCGATCTGCAGGCGGGAGGTGGGGTCGGCGATGGGCCGGTCGATGTCCTCCGTGGGGGTGTTGTGGTCCTCGGTGGCGATCGTCAGGTCCGGACGGGCCACGGGGCGCCCGGCCAGACGCAGCCCCTCGAAGGCCTGGGGGCTGGTGACCTCGTGCACGAGGTGCAGGTCGATGTACAGCAGGTCGGGCGTCCGGGTCTGTCCCTCGCCCGAGCCGCGGACCACCACGTGCTCGTCCCAGACCTTCTCGGCCAGCGTCCGGGGACGCGGGCCCGGCGTCTGCGTGCTCATGCGCCGTCCTCCCTCTCGGTTCCTCGCGCCGCGCCGCCGATGCGGCCCGCGCACTTCCTGCCACCACTGTGCCGCCGGGGCGGATGGCCCACGATCCGCACCCCGATTCGTCTCAGAAAGTGAGACATGTCCCGGGTAGTGCGTTCGGTCCGGGACCCCTGGCCGATCCCGTTCAGGCTCGCTGCGGCGCTGACGGCGGGACCGGCGAACGCTACGATCTGCGCATGTGCACCTCTCACAGTCCGGACACCGGGGAGCTCGCCCCCGCCCTGCACACCCACCCGAGCGGGGTGGGCGTGGTGGACAAGTCGGTGGCCATCCTCGACGCGCTCGAGTCCGGCCCGGCCACGCTCGCCCAGCTGGTCGCGTCCACCGGGATCGCCCGCCCCACGCTGCACCGGCTCGCCGCGGCGCTGACGCACCATCGGCTGGTGACCAAGGATCTGCAGGGGCGCTACGTGCTCGGCTCCCGCCTGGCGGAGCTGGCCTCCGCGGCCGGCGAGGACCGGCTGACGTCCGCGGCCGGCCCCGTGCTGCAGTGGCTGCGGGACGCGTGCGGCGAGTCCGCCCAGGTGTTCCGCCGCCAGGCGGACGTCCGGGTGTGCGTCGCGAGCGCCGAGCGCCCGTGGGGCCTGCGGGACACCATCCCGGTGGGCACGCGCATGTCCATGAAGGCCGGCTCCGCCGCGCAGGTGCTGCTCGCGTGGGAGGACCACGACCGGCTCGTCGAGGGCCTGGCGGGCGCCGTGTTCACCCCGACCGTGCTGGCCGCGGTGCGCCGCCGCGGCTGGGCCCAGTCCCTGGCAGAGCGCGAGTCCGGCGTCGCCTCCGTCTCCGCGCCGGTCCGCGGGCCGAACGGCCGGGTGATCGCCGCGGTGTCCATCTCCGGCCCCCTCGAGCGCCTCTCCCGCCAGCCCGGCCGGATGCACGCCGAGTCCGTGGTGGCCGCCGCGGGCCGCCTCACCGAGCTGATCCGCGCCGGCGAGGCCTGAGCGGCGGGCCGCCGCGCCGGCGCGGGGCCGACGGGCACGGGCCGTCCGCCGGGCGTTCGGCGGACGTTCACGCCCGTGCCCTAGCGTGGTGACCCGCACGTGCCCGTCCGCCGACCCCCGAGGAGCCCGAAGTGACCGAGACCGCCGTCTCCCCCGCCGCCGCGTCGGAGCAGGACGCCCCGTCCGCCGAAACCACCGTGGGCGGCCGGCCCCGCCTGTCGGTGATCGGCACGGGGTACCTGGGCGCCACGCACGCCGCGTGCATGGCGGAGCTCGGGTTCGAGGTCGTCGGCGTGGACGTGGACCCGGCCAAGATCGAGCAGCTCTCCCGCGGCGAGGTGCCCTTCCATGAGCCCGGGCTGCCGGAGCTGCTGCGGACCCACGTGGCCTCGGGCCGCCTGCGCTTCACCACCGACGTGTCCGAGGCCGCACGGTGGGCGGACGTGCACTTCATCGGCGTCGGCACGCCCCAGAAGGTGGGCGAGGCCGCGGCGGACCTGACCTACGTGGACGCCGCGGTGGAGTCCCTGGCGCGCGCGATCGACCGGGACGCACTGATCGTGGGCAAGTCCACCGTGCCGGTGGGCACCGCGCGCCGGCTGTCCGGGCGCGTCGCGGAGATCCGCGCCGAGCACGGCCTGCCCGGGCAGGTGGAGCTGGCCTGGAACCCCGAGTTCCTGCGGGAGGGCTTCGCCGTGAAGGACACCCTCACGCCGGACCGGCTCGTGGTGGGCGTGGCGGGGCCGCGGGCCGAGCCGTTGCTGCGCGAGGTCTACGCCGCCCAGCTGGCCGTCGACACGCCGTGGATCTGCACGGACCTGGAGACCGCCGAGCTGGTGAAGGTCGCCGCCAACGCGTTCCTGGCCACCAAGATCTCCTTCATCAACGCGTTCTCCGAGATCACCGAGACCGTGGGCGGGGACATCGGCACGCTCGCCGATGCGATCGGCCTCGACACCCGGATCGGCCGCCGTTTCCTCAACGCCGGCGTCGGCTTCGGCGGCGGCTGCCTGCCCAAGGACATCCGGGCGCTGCAGGCCCGGGTCTCCGAGCTGGGCCTGGACCGGACGATGCGCTTCCTGGCCGAGGTGGACGACATCAACCTCCGTCGTCGGGACCGCGTGGTGGACCTCGCCGTGCAGATGCTGTCCGCGGCGCACGCGACGGAGGCGGGGGCCTCGGCCCCCCGCGGCGGCAAGACGACGGGTCCGGCCCGTCCGGTGCTCCAGGGCAGGCGGATCGCCGTGCTCGGGGTGACGTTCAAGCCCGACTCGGACGACGTCCGCGACTCCCCCGCCCTGGACGTGGCGAACCGGCTGTTCACCGCGGGCGCGGACGTGCGCGTCTACGACCCCGAGGGCAACGCCAACGCGGCCGCCCGCTTCCCCCGCCTGGACTACGTGGGCTCGGCCGACGCGGCCCTCGAGGGCGCCGAGCTCGTGCTGCTGCTCACGGAGTGGGCCGAGTTCCGGGCCCTGGACCCGGATGAGGCCGGGCGCCGGGTCGCCTCGCGCCTGCTGATCGACGGGCGCAACGTCCTGGACGTCGGCGCCTGGGGCGAGGCCGGCTGGACCGTCGTGGGCCTGGGCCACCGCTTCGACCCCGAGACCCTGGGCTGACCGGGGCCCCTCAGCGGGCCGCGCCGAAGTGGTCCCAGCCCCGCTCCGGCAGGGGGCGGTGCCCGGCGGGACGGCGCCCCGCGGGCTCGAGCCGCCCGATGCGCTCGAACCCCGCGGGGACGGTCCCGCCGTTCGGCACGAGGCCGAGGAGCCCGTAGTCCTCGCCGCCGGCCAGCACGAACTCCTCGGGCGCGCGGCCGCTCAGCCCGGCCACGCGGGCCAACGGCGCGGCGGCCCCGGCCAGCCACGCCTCGTCCACCCACGGCGTGAGCGGGTCGTCCGGCGTGCCCGTGGCGCGGGCGAGCCGGTGCGCATCGCGCCCGACGCCGTCGGACACGTCCATCAGGGCGGCGATCCCCGCCGCCGCGGCCGCTGGCCCGAGGGCCAGGGGCGGCCGGGGCCGCAGCTGCGCACGCACGGCGCGGGCCAGCTCACGGGAGCCGGGACGGTCGGCGGGGTCCAAGGCCGCGGCCCGCTCGCGCAGGCGCGCCCGGTCGGTCAGCAGCAGCGCCAGCCCCGCCGCCGCCCAGCCGGGTCCGGGCCTGCCCCAGCCCGGCCCCGCCGGACCCGCGGCGTGGACGAGCACCGCGCCATCGGCGAGCATCCGCGCGCGCACCGCGGGAGCGGGTACGCGACGCACGGCCCCGGCGGCCGGCGGGTCTCCGAGCGCGGTCACCGCCACGTGGACGCGGCCGCCCTCCCCGAGATCTCCCCCCGCCACGCGGCAGTCGCCCGCACCGAGCGCGCGGATGGCCGCGGTGAACCCGCCGGCGAGGGCGGTCACCCAGGCCACGGGGGTGTCCCGCGGCAGGGTGAGCGCCGTGACCAGTCCGCGGGGGGCGGCCCCCATGGCGTTGATGTCGGAGAGGTTCTGGGCGGCGGCCTTCCAGCCGACGTCGTGCCCGCGGGTCCGCACGCCCGCCGGCCACGTCATCAGGAAGTCCGTGCCCTCCCCCATGGCGTCCGTGGACACGGCGACGGCGCCGCGCGGGGCGGGCAGCACCGCGGCGTCGTCGCCGGGCGGGACGGTGCCAGCAGGCCACGCCGCGTCCCGGGCCACGGGGGCCAGGCGCGCCTGGATGAGCTCGAGGAGCTCCTCCTCGGCCAGGTCCCCGACGACGGCGCCCGCCGACGTGCGCGCGGAGGTCACCGCCGTGAGCGCGCCCGCACCCCGGCGCCCGAGGCCTGGGCCAGGGCCGCGCGGAAGCGCGCATGGCGCTCGATCTCGGCCCGGACCGGCTCCACCACGAGCTCCCGGCCGGCGGCGGTCGTCGACTCCTCGAGGCGACGACGCGCCCGCTTCCCGCGGGAGGCGGCCGTGAGGCGGGTGAGCGGGATCGCGAGCAGGGCCAGCAGCAGCCCGAGGGCCAGGCCGCCCACGAGCAGCAGGGTGGGGATCGGGAAGCCCTCCACGGCCGGGGCCGGCGGCAGGGGGAACTGCAGGTATGCGGCCAGGGCGAGCACGCCGAGCCACCCGGCGCCGACCACGGCCGTGGCCAGAGCGAGCCACTGCAGCACGTCGAGGACGGGCCACCACCAGCTGCCCTTCGCGGCGCCCAGGTCCGTCCCGGCGATCGCGCGGTCGACGGCGGCGGGCAGCTCGTCCAGGTGCGCGCGGCCGGCCCGGCGCACCGAGGCCGCCCACGGCTCGGACGCGCCCGCCGAGGCGGAGGTGACGAGGGTCCGGACGGCACCCTCCACGACGGCGCGCTGGGTCTGCGAGCGCTCGGGCAGGGACGTGCGGTGCAGGTCCGGATCGCGCGGCAGGGGGTCCCGGTCCCGGCGGCCCACGGCGCGCTCGGGCAGCAGGTGCAGCCGCCGCAGCGGGTCGGCGCGGAACGAGTGCATCCACCGCAGCACGGGCCAGCTGGTCCGCTTGGCCGAGCGCAGGCGGTAGGAGCCCTCCACGGCCCGGACGACGGCGGGCACGCCGCCGGCCGTGGCGAGGTCCCGTCCGAGGCGGCGGGTGTCGTCGTCGCCCACCCCGGCGGGCTCGCCCGGGCCGGAGGCCTCCTCGAGGGCCCGGGCACGGGCGGTGACGTCCGCGCCGAGGCGCTCGGCGGCGGCCTCGCGGGAGGAGACGATCGCCGCGATCTGCCGACCGACCTCCTCCAGGCCCTCGCCCGTGCGGGCGGACACGGGCAGCACGCGCACGTCGCCGAGGCCGTGCCCGGAGAGCATGCGGCGCAGCGAGGCCAGGACGGAGTCGCGGTCCTGCACGGTGAGGCGGTCCACCTGGTTCAGCAGCACGAGGGTCACCGCGGCGTGGGAGGCCATGGTGGCCAGGAAGTCGCGGTGGATGACGGCGTCCGCGTACTTCTCCGGGTCCACCACCCACACGAGCACGTCCACGTGGCCGGCCAGCCGGGCGGTGACGTCCCGGTGGGAGCGCTGCACGGAGTCGATGTCCGGCAGGTCGAGCAGGATCAGGCCTGTGGCGTCCGCGCCGTCCTTGTGGCCGAAGCCCAGGAAGCCCTTGCGGCCGCCGTCGAGCACGGGGGCGTCGTCCAGCAGGTGCCGACGGGGCACGCCCAGCCAGTCCAGCAGGGCGGCGGCCCCGCCGCCCTCGCCGTCCCGACCCTCGCCCCGGCCCACGCCCCACACCGCGGCCAGCGGCTCGGACGTGGTGGGGCGGGTCGCGGCGACGCCGGCCAGCTCGCGGCCGGTGAGGGCGTTGAAGAGGGAGGACTTGCCGGAGCCGGTGGCGCCGAAGAAGCCCACCACGGTGTGCTCGGCCGAGAGGCTCTGGCGCTCCCCCGCGGCGCGGACGGCCGCGGCGGCGTCGGCCACCACGGGGTCCGGCAGGCGGTCCTGGGCCAGCTCGGCCGCCGCGCCGAGGGCGTCGAGGCGCTCGGCGAGGGAGGGGGCGGCGGTACGGCTCATCGGGTCTGCTCCTCATCCTCGATGCGGTCGGCGGGGCGGACGCCCTCGGTCGGGACGGTCGCGGTGCGCGCGTCGACGACGTCGGCGCCCCCGGGGCCGTCCAGGCCGGCGTCGACGCCGTGGCGCAGGACGGGCACGAGGCCGCGCAGGGCGGCGGTGTCCTCCGGGCCGCGCTCGAGGGCCAGCAGGGGCAGGAAGCGCCCGCCGAGGACCTCGTCCACGAGGACGCGCACACGGGCGTCGAGGATCTCGCCGGCGCGCTGGGCCATGCGGCGCACGGCGTCCTCCCCGAAGATCGACTCGAGCAGCTTCTGGCCCACCGCGGCGGCGCCGCCGGCGATGCCGATCTCGATGCCGCTCAGGCCCGCCGTGGAGGCGAAGGTGATGACCATGAGGGCCACGGCCGCCCCGTTCACGCCGAACGCGGCGAGGCGGGCCTGCGTGCGTCGGCCGGCGCCCTCCTCCTGGATCAGGGCGAGCACGTCCGACTGCCAGTCCCGCACCAGAGCGGCGGCGCGGTCCGAGGTGTCCTCGGGCAGCGAGCCCAGGTCACGCCCGGTCACGAGCACCCGGCCGGCGGGCTCGGCGCGCCAGCGGCGCTCGATGTTCTCCGCGGCGGAGGCGGCGGCCTCGACGAGCACGGCGTGCAGGCCGGTCTCGAGGGCGTCCTCGACCTCCTCGGGCGGGGCCGGACGGCCACGCACGAGCGCGCCGATGCGGTCCCGGACACGGCCGACCGCCGTCTCCAGGCCGCGGAAGAACTCCCCCGTGCCCACGAAGTCCTGCCAGCGGGCCAGGACCTCGCCGCGCAGCAGGGTGCCGTCCGAGGTGGACCGGTGCACCGTCTCCACGGCGTGCTCGGTGGCGTCGGAGACGATCGCGGCCAGGCGGGCGGCGGTCTCCTGCTGGGCGCGCTCGGCCCCGGCGATCTCCTCCACGCGCCCGGCCAGCTGGGCCAGCACGCCGTCCACGGTGCGGCGGGCGACGGCGCCGCGCGCCTGGGCGTCCTCGCCCAGGGCCGTGAGCCACGTGCGCAGGCCGGCCACGTGCTCGTCCGGCAGCAGGCCGCGCTCATCGAACCGGGTCTCCGGGATCACGTGGATGCGGGCGTCCGGCAGCCCGTGGGCGGTGAGCATGCGGCGCAGGTCCGGCTCGATGTCCTGCTCCGCGCCGTCCGGGACGCGCCCGAGGACGACGGCGACCGTGATGTCCCGCGCGGCGGCCTGGTCCAGCAGCTCCCACGGCACGGCGTCCGCGTAGCGGTGGGCGGTGGTGGTGAAGATCCACAGGTCCGCCGCCTCCAGGAGCTGGCGGGACAGCGCGCGGTTGGCGTCCGCCACGGAGTCGATGTCCGGGGCGTCCACGATCGCGATGCCGGCGGGCAGGGACGGCTCGGCCACGAGCGCCACGGTGTCCATGGCGCCGGAGTCGGGCTCCACGGGGCCGGCGGCCTCGCTCCGGTGCACCGTGACCCGGGCCAGGTCCGGGAGCACACGTGGGCCGGTGAACCAGTGGGCGTCCTCGGGGTGGTGGAGCAGCAGCGGCTGGCGCGTGGTGGGGCGCAGGGCGGAGGACCGGGACACCTCGTGCCCCACGAGGGCGTTCACGAGCGTGGACTTGCCCGCGCCGGTGGATCCGCCGACCACCGCGAGCAGCGGGGCGTCGAGCGAGTCCAGGCGGGGCAGGACGTAGTCGTCGATCTGGTGCCGGGTGCGCTCGCGCTCGGCCCGGTCCGCCTCGGCGGTGGGGGTGGCGAAGGGCAGCTCGACGGCGTCCAGGTGCGCGCGCACGCGGCGCACAGCGGTGTCGACGCCGATGCCGGTGACAGGCTCGGCCGGTGCGGTGTACGGATCGGTGGGTTCCACCGTGTCATCGTCTCACGGGCGGGCTGCGGGGAACGCGTGGACGCCCCGGACGCCTGACCCTCCGGGGAGGTGGTCGTACGGCAGTCCCCGGGGACGACGCAGGCCCGGTCCGTGGTGGACCGGGCCTGCGTTCTCACTGTGACCCCAGCGGGATTCGAACCCGCGTTACCGCCGTGAGAGGGCGGCGTACTAGGCCGCTATACGATGGGGCCGCTCTGCCCGAGGCAGCTGCCGCTCCCGGGATCCCCGGTGGGCGACTCGGAAAACCTACCAGGACTCCTGGCGCCGTGCAACTCGGCGGCCGTGTCGCGCTTTCCCGGAAACGACGCAGGCCCGGTCCGTGGTGGACCGGGCCTGCTTTCTCACTGTGACCCCAGCGGGATTCGAACCCGCGTTACCGCCGTGAGAGGGCGGCGTACTAGGCCGCTATACGATGGGGCCGTGCGCTGTCCGCGAGGAACAACCGAGGAATCATGGCTGATTCCCGGAATCGGGATCATGCGACCTGAGGTCACCGACCACCGACTCGCTGGGGTACCAGGACTCGAACCTAGAATGACGGTACCAGAAACCGTTGTGTTGCCAATTACACCATACCCCACTGATGTGTCAAGAGCAGATCTCGACGTCAATGCTGTTCAGTTGTCGGCATTCCCGGGTCTCCCCGGCAACGAGAAAGAACTCTACACGGTGTTCCCGGTGGATGCCAAATCCATCCCGGCAGCGGGGAACCAGGCCGCCAGCGCGCCCAGCCCGTCGATCCACCAGGTCCGCTCCGAGGCGTCCCATGCCGGCCCCTGCATCGCCGCGTCCCCGGCCGCGGGGGTCTGCCCGGGCACCGGCCGGCGCAGCCACACGGGCACGAGCCCGGCCCCCTGAGCCCCGCGCACGTCGTTCTCCAGGCTGTCCCCCACGCACGCCACCCGCTCCGGGGGGAGGCCGAGCCGACGGCACCCCTCCAGGAACGGCGCCGGGTCCGGCTTCGGGGCTCCGGCGGTGTCCGAGCCCACCAGCACGGCCACGTCGGCCAGGCCGATCGCGTCCGCCTTGCCGCGCTGGTACGCCTCCACGTTGTTGGTCACGATCCCGACGCCGACGCCGGCCGCCCGCAGCCCCGCCAGGGCCGCGACGACGTCGTCGAACACGCGCCAGTGGGAGCGCACCCGCTTCTCGTATCCGTCGGTCCAGAGGCCGGCGTCCGGCTCGGTGCGATCGGCCGGGGCACCGAGCCGGGCCAGGGCGTCCCGGGCACGGGCCAGGCGCTGGCCCAGGAAGTCCAGCTCCCCGGCCAGGTAGCGCGGATAGTGGCCGCCGAGGTCCGCAGCGAAGTGCTCGGCGGCCGCGGCGAACGCCGCAGACCCCTCGTCGGGCGCCTGCGGCCACTGGACCCGCACGGTTTCAGCGAACGCGGGCAGCTGCGCTGCGCGCAGGTCCAGGAGGGTGTCGTCGAGGTCGAACAGCACCCCCTCCACCGGGGCGTGGGAGGGGGCGCCGTCCACGGACTCGGTCACGGCTGGACGGCTCAGGCCGCGGTCTGCTCGGCTGCGAAGCGGTCCAGGCGCGCGAGAGCAGACTCCTTGCCGAGGATCTCGAGGGACTCGAACAGGGGCGGGGACACCTTCTTGCCGGTCGCGGCCACGCGCACGGGGCCGAACGCCTGGCGGGGCTTCAGGCCCAGGCCGTCGATGAGCGCGGCACGCAGGGCCGCCTCGATCCTCTCGGTGGTGAACTCGTCCTCGTCGAGGCCCACGAGCGCCTCCCGCGCGGCGGCCACGGCGCCCGGCAGGTCGGCGGGCATGCCCTTGAGCGCGCCCTCCGCCGTCGTGATCTGCTCGTCCGGGGTGAAGAGGAAGGCGAGCATGTCCACGGCCTCGCCGAGCAGGGCGACGCGCTCCTGCACCAGGGGCGCCGCGGCATCGAGGATCGCGGACTCGCGCTCGGTGAGCTCCTCCCCCACCAGGCCTGCCTCGCGCAGGTACGGGACCAGCCGGTCGCGGAAGTCGGCCGGCTCGAGCAGGCGGATGTGCGTGCCGTTGATGGCCACGGCCTTCTTCTCATCGAAGCGGGCCGGGTTGGCGAGCACCTTGTGGATGTCGAAGTGCTGCACGAACTGCTCGGGCGTGAAGATGTCCTCGTCTGCGGACAGGGACCAGCCGAGCAGGGCCAGGTAGTTCAGCAGCCCCTCCGGGATGAAGCCGTGGTCGCGGTGCAGGAACAGGTTGGACTGCGGGTCGCGCTTGGAGAGCTTCTTGTTGCCCTCGCCCATGACGTACGGCAGATGCCCGAAGACGGGCATGTACGCGGCCACCCCGATCGCGTGGAGCGCCCGGTACAGGGCGATCTGGCGCGGGGTGGAGGAGAGCAGGTCCTCGCCGCGCAGCACGTGGGTGATGCCCATGAGGGCGTCGTCCACCGGGTTGACCAGGGTGTACAGGGGCGAGCCGTCCGCGCGGACCACCACGAAGTCCGGCACGGAGCCGGCCTTGAACGTGATCTCGCCGCGCACCAGGTCCGTGAAGGTGATGTCCGTATCCGGCATCCGCAGGCGCCACACGGGCTGACGGCCCTCGGCCTCGTACGCGGCGATCTGCTCGGCGGTGAGGTCCCGGTCGGCGCCGTCGTAGCCCAGCTTGGGGTCCCGGCCGGCGGCCCGGTGGCGGGCCTCGGTCTCCTCCGGGGTGGAGTAGGACGGGTAGATGTGGCCGCCGGCCTTGAGCTGGGCAATCACGTCCGCGTAGATCTCCCCGCGCTGGGACTGGCGGTACGGCTCGTGCGGGCCGCCGACCTCGACGCCCTCGTCCCAGTCGATCCCGAGCCAGCGCATGGCCTCGAGCAGCTGCCGGTAGGACTCCTCCGAGTCCCGCTTGGCGTCGGTGTCCTCGATGCGGAAGACCAGCTTCCCGCCGGTGTGCCGCGCCCAGCCCCAGTTGAACAGGGCCGTGCGGATCAGGCCCACGTGGGGGGTGCCGGTGGGCGAGGGGCAGAACCTCACCCGCACGGGGGTGTCGGCGTCCACCTGGGGCACGTCGGCGAAGATGGCGGGCGCGTTCTCGGCGGCCGTGGTGTCAGAGGCGGGGGCGGTGGCGTCAGTCATGGTGCCCCCGAGTCTACGCGGGGAGTCTCCGCGCGGGCCCGGGCGCGACGACGGCGACGCCCCCGCACGTGGGGGCGTCGCCGCCGTCGGTGGGGGCGCGTCAGCGGCGCAGGTGCGTGAGGAGCGTGCCGATGCCCTCGACCTCGCACTCCACGCGCTGGCCGGCGTCGACGATGCCGACGCCCGAGGCGGTGCCGGTCAGTATCACGTCGCCGGGCAGGAGGGTGAAGGCCTCGGAGATCGCGGAGACGAGCTCCTTGACGCCGAAGACCATGTCCGCGGTCGTGCCGTCCTGGCGGGTCTCGCCGTCGAGCCGGGACGTGATGCGCAGGCCGCCGGCCGGCTCCACGTCCAGCTCGGTCTCGATCCATGGGCCCAGCGGGCAGGCGCCGTCGAAGCCCTTGGCGCGGGCCCATTGCAGGTCTGTGCGCTGGGCGTCGCGGGCGGTGAGGTCGTTGGCCACGGTGTAGCCGAAGACGACGTCGTCCACGCGGGAGACGGGCACGTCCTTGCAGATGGTGCCGATGACGACGGCGAGCTCGGCCTCGTAGGAGATCTCCTCCGACCAGCTGGGCAGGGTCACGGGCTCGTTCGGACCCACGACGGCGGTGTTCGGCTTGAGGAAGAACTGCGGCGAGGCGGGGACCTCGTTGCCGAGCTCCTTCGCGTGGTCGGCCCAGTTGCGGCCGACGCCCACGATCTTGGAGCGCGGGATGATCGGCGCGACCAGACGCACGTCCTCGAGACGGTGGGTGGCGCCGGTGGGCTGGATCCCGTGGAAGAACGGGTCGCCCTGCAGAGCGGTGATGCTCAGCTCGGCGGGATCGGCGTCGGCCGGACCCTCCACGATGCCGTAGGTCGGTTCGGCCTGGTCCACGAAACGGGCGATGCGCATGGCCGCCAGCCTAGTGGGTGAGCAGCGGGCGCCGTCGCCGGACACCCCACCCGATGCCGACCCCGCTGACGCCGCGAGCCAGACGATTCGGCCGCGCCCGACGGCCCAGGGCGACCGATTCGTCTGGCTCGCGGGCGGATTCGTCTGGCTCAGCACGGTGCGGCGCGGTACAGGGCGGGTCGAGACCGCTCAGCAGCAGCGGCTGCCCGGATTCGCCTCCTGGCGGGCGTACTCGGCCCGCCAGAACTCCCGCTCGGTCATCGGCGCGCGCTCCGGATGGTGGGCCCGGTGGTGGGCCACGTACGCGTCGTACTTCCCCTCGCCGGAGAGCTGGCGGACCCACCAGCGCGCCCGGGCCCACACCCCGGGCCGAGACGGGCCGGCCGGGCCCTCCGCGATGGAGGGCCCGGCCGGCGTCACGCGCGGATCGGCCACGTCAGTGACCCCGCACCGGCTGCTTCTCCGCCGGCAGCGCGTCCCACTGCCGCTGCAGCTCCTTCTCCTCGGCCGTGGCGAACAGGCCGGCCGGGGCGAAGCGCCGCGAGGGCACGTACGGGTCCTGGTGGTCGACGACCTCCGTGGACCGGAACGCGCGCACCGTGGCGAGCACCGACGTCGTGATGACGATCAGCGCCAGCGTCAGGAAGACCACGGACAGCGTGCCCTGGATGAAGGTGTTGCGGACCACGGCCTCCATGGCCGGCACGGACTTCGCCGCCCCGAAGCTCGTCTGCCCGGCGGCCAGGGCGTCCTGTAACGCGCGGTGCTGCGCCCAGTAGCCCACGGCCGGGATCGGGGAGAAGATCTTGTACAGGCTCGCCACCGTGGTCACGACCGTGATGAACGCCAGCGGCAGGGCGACGATCCACAGGCCGCGGAAGTGCCGCCGCTTGGCCACGATCGCCAGGACCACGGCGAGCGCGATCGAGGCCAGCAGCTGGTTGGCGATGCCGAACAGCGGGAACAGCGTGTTGATGCCCCCGAGCGGGTCGGTGACGCCCATCAGCAACACCGCGCCCCAGGCGGCGACCATGATGGCGGTGCACAGCCAGGCACCCGGCCGCCAGTTCACGTCCTTGAAGCGGGGGACCACGTTGCCCAGGGAGTCCTGGAGCATGAACCGGGCCACACGCGTGCCGGCGTCCACGGCGGTGAGGATGAACAGCGCCTCGAACATGATGGCGAAGTGGTACCAGAAGCCCATCAGGGACTCCCCGCCGATCAGCTGCCCCATGATCATGGACAGGCCCACCGCGAGCGTGGGGGCGCCGCCGGTGCGGGACACCACGGACTCCTCCCCCACCAGGGCCGCCAGGCCGGACAGGTCCTGGGCGGACACGTCCACGCCGGCCAGGCCCAGGGACATCACCCACGTGGCCGCGGACTCCGGGGTGCCGCCGGTGAGCGCCGCCGGGGAGTTCATGGCGAAGTAGATGCCGCGGTCCAGGGTGACGGCCGCCACGAGCGCCATGACGGCCACGAAGGCCTCCATGAGCATGCCGCCGTAGCCGATGAACCGGGTCTGCCGCTCCTTCTCCACCATCTTGGGGGTGGTGCCGGAGGAGATCAGCGCGTGGAAGCCGGAGAGGGCGCCGCACGCGATGGTCACGAACAGGAACGGGAACAGCGAGCCGGGCCACACCGGGCCGGTCTGGCCGCCGGCGAACTCGGAGAACGCCGGGGCGGCCACGCGCGGCTGCACGATCACGATGGCCACCGCGAGGCCGGCGATCACGCCGATCTTCATGAACGTGGAGAGGTAGTCGCGCGGGGCCAGCAGCAGCCACACCGGCAGGACGGCGGCCACGAAGCCGTACACGATGATCCCCCAGGCGATCGTGGTGCGGTCGAGGGTGAACATCGCCGCGCCCCAGTCGGTCTCGGCGATCCAGCCGCCGCCGATGATGGCGGCCATCAGCAGCACGAAGCCGATGAGGGACACCTCGGCGATCCGGCCCGGTCGCAGGTAGCGCAGGTAGACCCCCATGAACAGGGCGATCGGGATGGTCATGGCCACGGAGAACACGCCCCACGGGGACTCGCCCAGCGCGTTGACCACGACGAGGGCCAGGATGGCCGTGATGATCACCATGATCAACAGCGTGGCGATGATCGCCGCGGTGCCCCCGACGCGGCCCAGCTCGTCCCGGGCCATCTGGCCGAGCGAGCGGCCGCCGCGGCGCATCGAGAAGAACAGGACGAGGTAGTCCTGCACCGCGCCGGCCAGGATCACGCCCACGATGATCCAGACGGTGCCGGGCAGATAGCCCATCTGCGCGGTGAGCACGGGGCCCACGAGCGGACCGGCGCCGGCGATGGCCGCGAAGTGGTGGCCGTAGAGCACGCGGCGGTCGGTGGCCGCGTAGTCCCGGCCGTCGGCCCGGTACTCGGCCGGGTGGCGCGGGTCAGACGAGGCGGCGCAGCCAGCCGTGCCGGTCCTCGACCGCGCCGGTCTGGATCCCGAGCAGCTCCTGACGGATCCGCAGGGTGACCTCGGTGCCGCCGGCGGACTCGATGACGTCGTCGCCGTCGAGCAGCCGCCCGATCGGGGTCACCACCGCCGCCGTGCCGCAGGCGAAGACCTCGGTGATCTCGCCCGAGCGCACGCCCTCGGCCCACTCGGCGAGGGTGACGCGACGCTCCTCGACGGTCAGGCCCATGTCCCGGCCCAGCTGGAGGATCGAGGAGCGGGTGACGCCCTCGAGGATCGTGCCGGTGAGGGCCGGGGTGACGAGTCGGCCGTCGGCGTGCACGAAGAACACGTTCATGCCGCCGAGCTCCTCGATCGCGTCGTCGTGGTACTGGTCGAGGAACACGACCTGGTCGGCGCCCTTGGCCGCGGCCTGCAGCTGGGGCAGCAGCGAGGCGGCGTAGTTGCCGCCGGTCTTGGCCGCGCCCGTGCCGCCCTTGCCGGCGCGGGCGTAGTCGCGCGAGACCCAGATGGTCACCGGCTTGAGCTCGCCGCCGAAGTAGTTGCCGGCCGGGGAGGCGATCACCATGTACCGCACCTGCCGGGCCGGGCGGACGCCGAGGAACGCCTCGGAGGCGAACATGAAGGGGCGCAGGTAGAGGGACTGGCCCGGGCCGGTGGGCACCCAGGCCCGGTCCGCCTCGAGCTGGGCCCGCAGCGAGCCGAGGAACAGCTCCTCGGGCAGCTCCGGCAGGGCCAGGCGGCGGGCGGAGCGGTTCAGGCGGGCCGCGTTGGCCTCCGGGCGGAACGTCCACACCGAGCCGTCCTCGTGCCGGTAGGCCTTCAGGCCCTCGAAGATCTCCTGGCCGTAGTGCAGCACCGCGGCCGAGGGGTCCAGGGAGATCGGTCCGTAGGGCTCCACCCGCGCGTCGTGCCACGCGCCGCCGTCCTCGTCCCACGTCCAGTCGATGGAGACCATGTGGTCCGTGAAGACGTCACCGAAGCCCGGGTTCTCCAGAATCTCGGCGCGCTCGGTCTCCGAGAGCGGGGACAGGTGCGGCTGACGCGTGAACGCGGACTCGGTCACGGGACTCTCCTCGGACTGGGCGGACGGGGTCGGGTCCATGGTAGGCCCTGACGTGTGGTGTGGGTCTCAGAGGCGCGCAACGACGTCGGCGCCCACCTCGGCGGTGGACCCGCGCTCGGTGCCGCGCTCGGCCAGGTGCCCCCAGACGGCCCGGGTCAGGCGGTCCGCGGCCCCCTGCTCCCCCACGTGCTCGAGCAGCAGGCCCGCGGAGAGGATCGCCGCCACGGGGTCGGCGATCCCCTGGCCCGCGATGTCCGGGGCGGAGCCGTGGACGGGCTCGAACATCGATGGTGCAGTGCCCTCCACGTTGATGTTCGCCGAGGCGGCGAGCCCGATGCCGCCCGTGATCGCACCGGCGAGGTCCGTGAGGATGTCCCCGAACAGGTTGTCCGTGACGATCACGTCGAAGCGGGCGGGATCGGTGACCAGGACGATCGTGGCGGCGTCCACGTGCATGTAGTCCGTGGTCACCTCGGGGAACTCGGCCGCGACCTCCTCGAACGTGCGCCGCCACAGGTGGCCGGCGTGGACCAGGACGTTGTGCTTGTGCACCAGCGTGAGGCGTTTGCGCTCCGTGGCGGCAGCGCGGCGGAAGGCGTCCTGCACCACACGGCGCACGCCGTGGGCGGTGTTGACGGAGACCTCGGTGGCGATCTCATGCCCGGTGCCGGTGCGGAGGGCGCCGCCGTTGCCGACGTACGGGCCCTCGGTGCCTTCGCGGACCACCGTGAAGGCCACCTGGCCCGGCTCAGTGAGAGGGCTGGAGATCCCCGGGTAGAGCCGGGCCGGGCGCAGGTTCACGCCGTGGTCGAGCGCGAAGCGCAGCTTCAGCAGCATGCCCCGCTCGATCAGCCCGGACGGGATCCGGGTGTCCCCGGGGGCGGCGCCGACGGCCCCGAAGAGGATCGCGGCGTGGCCCCGCAGCGCCTCGAGCGTCTCGTCCGTGAGGGCCTCGCCGGTGGCGAGCCAGTGCTCCGCGCCGAGCGCGTACTCCGTCAGACGGGGTGCGGGGCGGCCCTCGGCGGCCAGGGCGGCCTCGAGCACGGCCACGGCCTGCTCGGTGACCTCCGGGCCGATGCCGTCACCGCCGATCACGGCGATGTCCAGGGGTGCGGACGGGGACGCGGCGGGGGGGCTCGGCTGTGCGGTCATGCGAGCCAGGATAGGAGTGGCCTCGCCACATGGCCAGGATCCGGACACCTGGTCTCGGATCCTGGACAGCGCACGGGGCCCGGACGGGGTCGGAGCGGGCAGTTCAGGCCTCGGTCGACTCCTCGTGCCGGGGGAACACGCCTTCCGGTCTCGGCAGGGCCGTCCCCGGCACCAGGTCCTCGGCGAAGGCCGCGAAGGACCGCGCGCCGGTGCCCGAGGCGCCGGTGCGGCCGGCGTCGCCGGCGGCGGGCACGCCCAGCAGGTCCAGCAGGCGCGTGGCCGAGCCCGGCATCACCGGCTGCACGAGCAGCGCGACGCGGCGCACGGCCTGCAGCGTCACATACAGCACGGTGCGCATGCGGGCCTCGTCGGTCTTGCGCAGCACCCACGGGGCCTGGTCCGCGAAGTACGCGTTGACCTCGCCCAGCACGCGCCAGGTCTCCTCGAGGGCGTCGTGGAAGTCCTGCACCGCGTAGGCGGAGCGGGTGCGCTCGAGCAGCGCGTCCACCTGGGCCAGCACCGCGCGGTCCGCGTCGGTCAGCTCGCCGGGCTCGGGGACGGCGGCGCCGCAGTTCTTGGCCACCATGGACAGCGAGCGCTGGGCGAGATTGCCGAGGTTGTTGGCCAGGTCCGCGTTCTTGCGGCTCACCACGGCGTCGTGGCTGTAGGAGCCGTCCGCGCCGAACGGGAACTCGCGCAGCAGGAAGAACCGCACGGCGTCCAGGCCGTACCGGGCCACCCATTCCCGCGGGTGCACCACGTTGCCCAGGGACTTGGACATCTTGGCCCCGTTGTTGTTCAGGAAGCCGTGGATCATGACGCGGCGCGGCAGCTCGAGGCCGGCCGACATGAGGAACGCGGGCCAGAAGATGCAGTGGAACCGGGAGATGTCCTTGCCGATCACGTGCAGGTCCGCCGGCCAGTAGCGCGCGAACGCCTCCGGGTCCTCCGCGGGCCAGCCCGCGCCGGTGAGGTAGTTCGTCAACGCGTCAACCCAGACGTAGGTGACGTGGTCCGCGCGCCGGTCGGCGTCGGCGGCGTCGGGGTCCGCGGGCGCCGGCAGGTCGATGCCCCACTGGAAGGAGGTCCGGGAGATGGACAGGTCCTCGAGCCCGGCCTCCACGAAGCGGATGACCTCGTTGAAGCGGTACCGGGGGGCGGCGAAGTCCGGGTGGTCGCGGTAGTGGTCCAGCAGCGGCTGCTGGTACTTGGACAGGCGGAAGAAGTACGACTCCTCCTCCGTCCACGTCACCTCGGTGCCGGTCTCGACGGCGCGACGCACGCCGTCCTGACCCACCTCGGTCTCGTCCTCGCCGAAGTAGCGTTCGTCCCGCACGGAGTACCAGCCGGCGTAGGAGCCGAGGTAGATGTCCCCGTTGGCCTCCATGCGCCGCCAGATCTCGCGGACGGCCTCGGCGTGGTCCGTGTCCGTGGTGCGGATGAAGCGGTCGTAGGAGATGTCCAGGACGTCGTCGTCCATCTCCTTGAAGACGGCGGCGTTGCGCGTCGCCAGCTCGACGGCGCTCACGCCCTGCTGCTGCGCCGTCTGCTCCATCTTCTGGCCGTGCTCGTCCGTGCCGGTCAGGAAGCGCACGTCCCGCCCGTCGAGCCGCTGGAAGCGGGCCATCGCGTCCGAGGCGATGTACTCGTAGGCGTGGCCGATGTGCGGCTCGCCGTTCGGGTAGGAGATGGCCGTGGTCAGGTAGTACGGGGCGCGGGCGTCAGTCACGGTCCCCGAGTCTACCGGCGCGGGGCCGGGACACTCCGGGCGGGTCCCGCCCGCCCGGAGCGGGACGCCGGTCCGGTCAGCCGGCCAGGTCCACCTCGGCGGCCCGCGCGGCGCCGATGGCCCCGCCCAGGGCCTCGACGGTGCCCGGACGCAGCCCGGCGTCGAGGGTGAGGACGGCCAGGGCGGTGCCGTCCTCGTCCCGGGAGACGTCCATGCCGGCGATGTTCACCTGCTGGGCCCCCAGGGCCTGGCCGAGGGAGCCGATCACGCCGGGGCGGTCCGCATAGGAGAAGATCAGCAGGTGGTCGGCCAGCGGGACCTCCACCTCGTGACGGTCCACGCCCACCAGCTTCTGCACCTGCTTCGGCCCGGTCAGGGTGCCGGTCACGGAGGCCTGCGCGCCCTGCGCGGTGGCCGCCCGGACCGTGACGGTGTTCCGGTAGGACTCGGCGTGCGACGTGGTGGTCAGGCGCGTCTCCACGCCGCGGGCCTCCGCCAGCACCGGGGCGTTCACGTAGGACACCTGCTCCGAGACGATGTCGGTGAAGACACCCTTGAGGGCGGCCAGGCGCAGCGCGGACACGTCGAGGGACGCGATCTCCCCGGCCACCTCGACCTCCACCGCGGACAGCGACTGCTCCCCCACGAGGGCGGCGAGGACCCGGCCGAGCTTCTCCGCCAGCGGCAGGCCCGGGCGGACGTCCTCGTGGATGACGCCGCCGGCCACGTTCACGGCGTCCGGCACGAGCTCGCCGGCCAGGGCCAGGCGCACGGACGCGGCCACGGACACGCCGGCCTTTTCCTGGGCCTCCGCGGTGGAGGCCCCCAGGTGGGGGGTCACCACCGCGGAGTCGTGGCGGAAGAAGGGCAGGTCCGTGGCCGGCTCGGAGGAGAACACGTCCACGCCGGCGCCGGCGATGGTGCCGGAGTCCAGCGCGCGGTCGAGGGCGTCCTCGTCGATCAGGCCGCCACGGGCCACGTTCACGATGAACGCGGTCTCCTTCATGCGGGCGAACTGCGCGTCCGAGATCATCCCGACCGTCTCGGGGGTCTTGGGCATGTGGATCGTCACGAAGTCCGCCCGCTCCAGCAGCGTGTCCAGGTCCACGAGCGTGGCGCCGAGCTGCTGGGCGCGGGCCGCGCTGATGTACGGGTCGTAGGCGAGGATCTCCATGCCGAAGGCCCGCATGCGCTCGGAGACGAGCGCGCCGATCCGACCGAGGCCGATCACGCCGAGACGCTTCTCGAACAGCTCCACACCGGCGTACTTGGAGCGCTTCCACTCCCCCGCCTTGAGGGCGCGGTTGGCCGGGGCGATGTTGCGCGCGGCCGAGAGGATGTGGCCGCAGGTCAGCTCGGCCGCCGAGATGATGTTGGACGTGGGCGCGTTGACCACCATGACGCCGGCCTCGGTGGCGGCGGGGACGTCCACGTTGTCCAGGCCGACGCCGGCGCGGGCGATCACCTTCAGGTCCGGGGCGGCGGCGATCGCCTCGGCGTCCATCTGCGTGGCGGAGCGGACGAGCACGGCGGAGGCGCCGGGCAGGTCGGCCAGCAGGCGGGCCCGGTCGGCGCCGTCGGTGTGGCGGATCTCGAAGTCGGGGCCCAGGGCCTCGACGGTGGCGGGCGAGAGCTCTTCGGCGATCAGGACGACGGGCTGGGCAGCGCTCACGGCACTTCCTTCGGTGAGGGGGCGGGGGCCAGGTCGGTGCTCCGAGCCTAGCCGCATGGATATGCAGGTGTATGAATACGACGACGGCGCCGGTCACCTCGCGGGGTGACCGGCGCCGCCGGGGTCCGGTGCGCCCCGCGCGGCGGCGGACGGCGGGACCGGGGTCCGGGTCAGCGGGCGGCGGTGCCCTCGGTGTAGTCGTCGTCGGAGTCCTTGAGCCAGGCGAACATCTGGCGCAGCTCGCGGCCGGTCTTCTCGATCGGGTGCTGCTCGCCCTTCGCGCGCAGCTCCGTGAACTCGGGGGCGCCGGCGGCCTGGTCGTCCATGAAGCGCTGCGCGAAGGCGCCGGACTGGATGTCCGCGAGCACGGCCTTCATGTTCTCCTTCACGTCGGGGGTGATGACGCGCGGGCCGGAGACGTAGTCGCCGTACTCGGCGGTGTCGGAGACGGACCAGCGCTGCTTGGCGATGCCGCCCTCCACCATGAGGTCCACGATCAGCTTCAGCTCGTGGAGCACCTCGAAGTAGGCGATCTCCGGCTGGTAGCCGGCCTCGGTGAGAGTCTCGAAGCCGTACTGGATCAGCTGGGAGGCGCCGCCGCACAGCACGGCCTGCTCGCCGAACAGGTCGGACTCGGTCTCCTCCGTGAAGGTGGTCTCGATCACGCCGGCGCGGGTGCCGCCCACGGCCTTGGCGTAGGACAGGGCGAGGGCGTGCGCCTGGCCGGAGGCGTCCTGCTCGACGGCGATCAGCGCGGGCACGCCGCGGCCGGCCTCGAACTCCCGGCGCACCACATGGCCCGGGCCCTTGGGGGCCACCAGGGCGACGTCCACGCCCTCAGGCGCCTCGATGTAGCCGAAGCGCACGTTGAAGCCGTGCGCGAAGAACAGGGCGTCACCCTCCTGCAGGTTCGGGGCGATGTGCTCCTTGTACACCTGCGCCTGCACCTGGTCCGGGGTCAGGATCATGATCAGGTCGGCCTCGGCGGCGGCGGTGGCGACGTCCACCACGCGCAGGCCCTCGGACTCGGCCTTGGCGCGGGACTTCGAGCCCTCGGCCAGGCCGATGCGCACGTCCACGCCGGAGTCGCGCAGCGAGAGGGAGTGGGCGTGGCCCTGGGAGCCGTAGCCGATCACGGCCACGGTGCGGCCCTGGATGATCGAGAGGTCGGCGTCGTCGTCGTAGAACTTGTTCACGGACATGGTGTTCTCCTTGGCGTGTCGGGGTCGGTGGTCGGACGGGCCCGCGGCTCAGCGCGCGAGGGCCCGGTCGGTCATGGAACGCGGGCCGCGGGCCAGTGCGAGGGTGCCGGAGCGGACGAGCTCGCGGATGCCGTAGGGCTCCATCATCTCCAGGAACGCGGCGAGCTTGTCCCGCGTGCCGGTGGCCTCGAGCGTGAGGGAGTCCGGGGAGACGTCCACCACGTGGGCGCGGAACAGGTCCGCGGCCTGGACCACCTGGCCGCGCGTCGCCGCGTCGGCGCGCACCTTCACCAGCAGGTGGTCGCGCTGGACGGAGGAGTCGGCGGCGAGCTCGACCACCTTGATGACGTTCACCAGCTTGTTCAGCTGCTTGGTGACCTGCTCGAGCAGGTGCGCGTCGGCGTCGACCACCACGGTCATCCGCGAGATGCCGGGCACCTCGGTGACACCCACGGCGAGGGAATGGATGTTGAACGCGCGCCGGGCGAACAGGCCGGCCACGCGGGTCAGGGTGCCGGGCACGTCCTCGACGAGCACGGACAGGGTGTGGCGTTCCATCGTGGCCCTCCTCAGTCTTCCTGGTCCCAGTCCGGGGTCATGTCCCGGGCGATCTGGATGGCGTCGTTGCTCACGCCGGCCGGCACCATGGGCCACACCATCGCATCGCGGGAGACCACGAAGTCGACGACGACGGGCCGGTCCCGGACGGCGAGGGCCTCCTGGATGGTGGCGTCCAGGTCCGCCTCCCGCTCGCAGCGCAGGCCCGCGGCGCCGTACGCGTCGGCGAGCTTGACGAAGTCGGGCACGCGGCGGGAGCCGTGGCCGGTGTCCAGGTCCGTGTTGGAGTACCGCTCCCCGTAGAACAGCGTCTGCCACTGGCGGACCATCCCGAGGGAGGAGTTGTTGATCACGGCCACCTTGATCGGGATGCCGTTGATCACGCAGGTGGCCAGCTCCTGGTTGGTCATCTGGAAGCAGCCGTCGCCGTCGATCGCCCACACGGTCCGCTGCGGCTCGGCCACCTGCGCGCCCATGGCGGCCGGCACGGCGAAGCCCATGGTGCCCAGGCCCGAGGAGTTCAGCCACTGGCGCGGGCGCTCGTACTCCACGAAGTGGCTGGCCCACATCTGATGCTGACCCACGCCGGACACGTAGGTGGCCTCAGGCCCGGACAGCGCCGAGATCCGCGAGATCACCTGCTGGGGGGCCATGAGCCCGTCCTCGGTGGGAGTGAACCCCAGCGGGTAGGTGCTCCGCAGCCGGTCGAGGGTGGACCACCACGCGGACAGGTCGGGCAGGGGGGCCTGCCGTGACTGGACGCGCAGCTCGGCCACGAGGTCCGGGATGATCTCCTTCACGGACCCGACGATCGGCACGTCGGCGATGCGGTTCTTGGAGATCTCGGCGGGATCGATGTCCGCGTGGATGACCTTGGCGCCCGGCGCGAAGGAGGCCAGGTGGCCGGTCACGCGGTCGTCGAAGCGGGCGCCGAGGGTGATGAGCAGATCGGCCTGCTGCAGCGCAGCCACGGCCGGCACCCCGCCGTGCATGCCGGGCATGCCCAGGTTCTGTGGGTGCGAGTCCGGGAAGACGCCGCGTGCGGTGAGCGTGGTCACCACGGGCGCGCCCGTCAGCTCGGCCAGCTCGGCGAGCTCCTCGTGGGCGTCGCCGCGGGCCACGCCGCCGCCGACGTACAGCACCGGGCGCCGGGCTTCGCGGACGAGCCGGGCGGCCTCGCGCACCTGGCGGGGGTGCCCGCGCAGCACCGGCCGGTAGCCGGGCAGGTCGATCCGCGGCGGCCAGGAGAACTCGAGCTCCGCCTGCTGCGCGTCCTTCGTGATGTCGACCAGCACCGGGCCCGGACGCCCGGTGCCGGCGATGTGGAACGCCTCCGCCAGGGCGGAGGGGATGTCCTCGGCACGGGTCACGAGGCGGGAGTGCTTCGTGATCGGCATCGTGATGCCCACGATGTCCGCCTCCTGGAAGGCGTCCGAGCCGATCGCGGCGGAGCTCACCTGGCCCGTGATGAACACCACGGCCTGGGAGTCCATGTGGGCATCCGCGATCGCGGTGACGAGGTTCGTGGCACCGGGGCCCGAGGTGGCGATCGCCACACCGATCCGGCCAGTGGCCAGGTGGTACCCCTGGGCGGCGTGGCCGGCGCCCTGCTCGTGGCGCACGAGGACGTGCCGGATCCGCTCGGAGTCCATCAGCGGGTCGTAGGTGGGCAGGATCGCGCCGCCCGGCAGCCCGAAGACGTCGGTGACGCCGAGCTCCTCGAGTGAGCGGATGACGGCCGCGGAGCCGGCCATGACGGTGGGCGGGACCTCGGCGCGCGGGCCGGGCACACAGGGCTCCACGGTCTCGGGGCGGGCGGGGCCGCGCTGGTCCCGTCCAGTGGTCGCCGCCGGGGCGGTGGCGCGGGGGGTCGTGCTCATCGTGCACCTCACTGCGTTCGCTGCTGGGCCGCCTGCCGCGGGGCGGTCGGCGTCGTGGCCGGGGATCCGTCCGGACCGGCAGGGTCGTCTGCCGCAGGGACGGATCGCCAGGCGTGGCCGGTCTGAGGTGGGAACGCGGACCGCCGGATCCTCGGGGGTGGCTC
Source organism: Micrococcus lacusdianchii (assembly GCF_023155805.1). Classification (GTDB taxonomy): domain Bacteria; phylum Actinomycetota; class Actinomycetes; order Actinomycetales; family Micrococcaceae; genus Micrococcus; species Micrococcus lacusdianchii. Next base: position 168,405 of record NZ_JAKNUW010000004.1, read on the forward strand.
CAGTATGGTCGGCGCGGCGATGTGCACTCCAACCCGCCCCCACCCTGTCTCATGATGTGAGATCACTCACCAGATGGTGAGACTCCGCGCCGCCGGCCGGGGCGCGGAGTCCCGTCGGGCGCCTCAGCCGAGGTAGGCGCCCTCGGCGGCCGAGTGGACGAGCTTGGCGTACTTGCCGAGCACGCCGGTGGTGAACTTCGGCGCCACCGGCTCCCAGGCCGCGCGGCGGGAGGCAAGCTCGGCCTCGTCCACCAGCAGGTCCATCGTGCGGCCCGCGATGTCCACGCGGATGCGGTCGCCGTCCTGCACCAGGCCGATCGGGCCGCCCTCGGCGGCCTCCGGCGCGATGTGGCCGATGCACAGTCCCGTGGTGCCGCCGGAGAAGCGGCCGTCCGTGATCAGCAGGACGTCCTTGCCCAGGCCCGCCCCCTTGATGGCGCCGGTGATCGCCAGCATCTCACGCATGCCCGGACCGCCCTTGGGGCCCTCGTAGCGGATCACGACGACGTCGCCCGCCTGGATGGTGCCGTCCTCGAGGGCGTCCATCGCGGCCCGCTCCCGATCGAAGACGCGCGCGGTGCCCTCGAAGACGCCGGCGTCGAAGCCCGCGGACTTCACGACGGCGCCCTCGGGGGCCAGCGAGCCGTGCAGGATCGCGATGCCGCCGTTGGGGTGCAGAGGCCTCTCCATCGCTCGAATGACGGTGCCGTCCACCGGATCGGGGCGGAGATCCGCCAGGTTCTCCGCGAGGGTCCTGCCGGTGACCGTCAGCGCGTCCCCATGGAGCAGGCCCTCGTCCAGCAGGGCCTTCATGACCACCGGGACGCCGCCGACCCGGTCCACGTCCGTCATCACGTACTGACCGAAGGGCTTGAGGTCCGCGATGTGCGGGACCCGGTCCGCAATGCGGTTGAAGTCGGACAGCTGGAGGTCCACCCCGGCCTCGCGGGCGATCGCCAGCAGATGGAGGACGGCGTTGGTCGAGCCGCCGAACGCCATGGTCACCGCGATCGCGTTCTCGAACGCGGGCTTGGTCATGATGTCCCGCGCCGTGATGCCCTGGCGCAGCATGCCCACGACAGCCTCGCCGGAGCGTCGGGCGAAGGCGTCGCGACGGCGGTCGGCCGAGGGGGCGGCGGCCGAGCCGGGCAGGGACATGCCCAGGGCCTCACCGATCGAGGCCATCGTGTTGGCCGTGTACATGCCGCCGCACGCACCCTCGCCCGGCGCGATCGCCTTCTCGATGCGCAGCAGGTCCTCCTCGGACATCAGCCCGCGGGCGCATGCGCCGACCGCCTCGAAGGCGTCGATGATGGTGACCTGCTTCTCGGTGCCGTCCGTCAGGCGGACCACGCCGGGCATGATCGAGCCGGCGTAGACGAACACGGAGGCCAGGTCCAGGCGGGCGGCGGCCATGAGCATGCCGGGGAGGGACTTGTCGCAGCCGGCCAGCAGGACCGAGCCGTCGAGGCGCTCGGCCATCATCACGGTCTCCACGGAGTCCGCGATCACCTCGCGGGAGACGAGGGAGAAGTGCATCCCCTCATGCCCCATGGAGATGCCATCCGAGACGGACACCGTGCCGAACTCGAGGGGGAACCCGCCGGCCGCGTGCACGCCCTCCTTCGAGGCCTGGGCCAGCCGGTCCAGGGAGAGGTTGCACGGCGTGATCTCGTTCCACGACGACGCGATGCCGATCTGCGGCTTGGCGAAGTCCTCGTCCCCCATGCCCACGGCGCGCAGCATGCCGCGCGCGGCGGTGCGCTCCATCCCGTCGGTGACGTCGCGCGAGCGCGGCTTGATGTCGGGTCCTGTGGAGGCGTCCTGGGCGGTGCGGTCAGCGGGGGGAGTCTGCATGCGGCGCAGTCTAATGACCGGCCCTCGCGCCGGGACCGGGACGACGGAGCGTGACGAACCGCGGCCGCGCACCCCTGACAGCCGCCGGGGCCCGCCACTACGTTGGAGGCATGGCCATGGACTCGCCCACCCTCCAGCGGCGCCTGCGCGGCGTGTTCGACGCGCGGGTGTTCAACCACGGCGACTACAACCTGGTCTACGCCCAGCCCTCCGGCGGCTCGCTGCCCCACGTGATCGGCTACCGCCACTCCCCGCTGGAGATGCTGCTGTGCCCCGTGGATCCGGTGGACGCCGTGGCCGCCGACCTGACGGAGGACGCCGCGGACGCGCTCGCAGACCCGGCCACCGACTCCCTGCCCGGCGTGGTGAGCGTGGCCCTGGCCAACGTGGCCACGGTCGCCGACACCGGCACCGGGTACCAGGTGGAGACCGTCACCGGATTCCGCACCTGGTTCGAGGTGGTCGACCACCCGCGGGTACCGGTCGGCTCGGCCTCCGACGACGGCACGGCCGAGCTCGACCAGGCGCGCGACGCCGCGGACTTCCACGGCTTCATGACGGCCTTCATGGATGAGCTGGACCGTCTCTACGAGGTCCGTCCGGACCCCGATTTGCACGGTCCCGGGGAGGACATGTAAAGTCTCACCTCGTTGCAACGGCCCGAGGAGCAATCCCCACGGCCACCGCGGCACCTGCACCTCTAGCTCAATTGGCAGAGCATCTGACTCTTAATCAGCAGGTTCCGGGTTCAAGTCCCGGGGGGTGCACAGTGCAGGCCCCGTCACCCTCCGGTGGCGGGGCCTGGTCCGCCTCCTGGGTCCCGCACAGACCCGTCCCCCCGCCGTCGCCCGCCCCGGCCTATCGTGTGGACATGACCGAGAACACCGACTCGCCCGCCCTCCGCCGCCTCCAGCCCGGGGACACGGCCCCCGAGTTCACCCTCCAAGACCAGGACGGCCGCCCCGTGTCCCTGCGGGACTCGGCCGGCAGGAGCACCGTCGTCTACTTCTACCCGGCGGCCGCCACGCCCGGCTGCACCACCCAGGCCTGCGACTTCCGGGACAGCCTGTCCGCCCTCACCGCGGCCGGGTACCGCGTCCTCGGGATCTCCCCCGACCCCATCGGCAAGATCATCCGGTTCGCACAGCAGGAGTCCCTGACGTTCCCCCTGCTGTCCGACGAGGACCACGCCGTGGCCGAGGCCTACGGCGCCTGGGGCGAGAAGAAGAACTACGGGAGGACGTACGAGGGCCTGGTCCGCTCCACCGTCGTGGTGGGCCCGGACGGCCGCGTCACGCACGCGCAGTACAACGTCAAGGCGACCGGGCACGTGGCACGGCTGCGCCGGACCCTCGGCGTGGAGGACTGACCACCCCGGGTGCCGCAGTCGCGGGCGGTAGGATCGGAGCTCGCCCCGGCACCCGGGGCACGCGGGCGTGGCGGAACTGGCAGACGCGCTGGATTTAGGTTCCAGTGTCCACGGACGTGGGGGTTCGAGTCCCCCCGCCCGCACGCCGGACCCGCCCGCCCCCGCCCCGGAAGGAGCCCCCGTGGCCGCCAGCCGTCGCACCTTCCTGGCCCTCGGCCTCGCCGGCCTCGGCTCCGGCGCGACCGCGTGCGGCACGGCCCCTGCGGACCCCGTGCCGGCGCCGCCGCCGGCCACGGCCTCCCCCGCCGCCGCGTCCTCGGCCGCGCCCCGCCCCCTCGTGGTCGGCGCCCCGGCGCGGGTCCTGACCCGGGATCCGGCCCGCGCATGGGACTCGGAGACCTTCCGGGTGAGCCGTCAGGTCCTCGAGCCGCTCCTGGGCGTGGACCCGAACACCGGCGCCCCGACCCTGAAGCTCGCGGAGCACACGCTCTCCGCCGACGCCCTCACCCACACCCTCACGCTCGAGGAGGGCCTGCGGTTCGCCGACGGCACCCGCTGCGACGCCGCCGCCGTGGTGGCCAACGTGGAGCGGTGGGCCGCGATCGAGGACGGGGGTGCCGTGCCCTCCCCGTTCGTCGCCGCCTTCGGCGGCCGCCCCGGGGATCCCGACACGGCGTTCGTCGCTGTCGAGGCCGTCGACGAGGTCACGGTGCGCCTGCGGCTGAGCCGGCCGCTGCGCCATCTGCCGGCCGCCCTCGGCTCCCCCGAGTTCGGGGTGTCCTCACCCGCCTCATGGCCGGCCGCCGACGCGGACGGCGCCTTCCCCGCCGGCACCGGTGCGTACCGGTTCGCTGACGCCGTGGAGGCGGCCGCCGTCGTCGAGGGACTGCGTGTGCCCGGCGAGACGACCGTGCTGACGCCCAATCCGGCACACCGCCGGGACCTGCCGGACCTGCCCGTGGCGGCGGTCTCGGCGTGGGGCCGGGCGAGCACCCGGCTGCGGGAGCTGCGCCGGGGCCACGCGGACGTGATCGACGTGGTCGCCCCGGGCCAGCTGCGCCCCCTCGTCGAGGCGGGCACGCAGGTGCTGCCCCGCGACCCGTTCTCCGTGCTGTACCTCGGGTTCAACGTGGACCACCCGCTGATGTCCTCGCTCTACCTGCGCCAGGCCGTGGCCTTCGCGGTGGACCGTCCGCGGCTGGCCCGCTCGGACGTGTTCCTGCAGGGCACCGCGATCGCCGACGGCCTCGTCCCGCCGGCGCTGGGCGTGGGCGTCGAGGACGCGCCGCGGTACGAGATCAACCCCGAGCGGGCGGGCCGGCTGCTCGAGCAGGCCGGCTATGAGGGCGAGCCGCTCGAGCTGATGCACCCCGCCGGCGTGGCCTGGCCCTGCCTGCCCGAGCCCGAGCGGGTGGCGGCGATGGTGGCCGAGGACCTGGGCGTCGTCGGGATCCACGTGCGCCCCGTGCCCGTGCCCCCGGACCAGGACTACCTGCGCGCCGTCGTCGAGCGCGGCTCGCGCGCGCTCCACCTGCGCGGCCGGGACGGCCTGTATCGGGACGCCCACGCCTTCCTCGAGCCGTTCGCCCGCTCGGGCCGCGCCGAGACCCGCTACCTGAATCCCCGGGTGGTCGAGGACGTCGACGCCGCCGCCTCCGAGCTCGACGACGAGCGCCGTCGCGAGCTGCACCGGCGGGCCCACCGGGCGCTGCTGCTGGACCTGCCCGCCCTGCCGCTCGTGCACCCCATCTCCGCACTGGCCACCGGCCCGCGCGTCGGGTCGTACCCCAGCTCCCCCCAGCTCGACGAACCCTTCGACCGCATCGATCTGCGGATCTGAGCGTCGCCGACCCGGCCGGGGACGCACGTCGTCCCGGCACATCGGGCACCGCACGCGCGGAGTAGAGTGGAGCCCCGAGGCACCGGCGTGTGAGACCCGCCCGGACGGGATCCGCCGGTGCACCGTCCTCGCCGTCGAGCACCAGGAGCAGACCGTGCCCACCCCCTCGTCCACCACCCACGACGTCGTCCTGATCGGCGGCGGCGTCATGAGTGCCACCCTCGGCGTCATGCTGCAGAAGCTCGAGCCCACCTGGTCGATCGCCCTGTACGAGAGCCTCGACCAGGCCGGCCTCGAGTCCTCCGACCCGTGGAACAACGCGGGCACCGGCCACGCGGCCCTGTGCGAGCTGAACTACTCGCCGATGGGCAAGGACGGCCGCGTGGACACCGCCAAGGCCAAGGGCATCAACGAGCAGTTCTGGATCTCCCGCCAGTTCTGGTCCTCCCTCGTGTCCGAGGGCGTCCTGAAGGACCCGAAGGGCTTCATCAACCCCCTGCCCCACATGTCCTTCGTGCGCGGGGACGACCACGCCGAGTACCTCCGCAAGCGCTACGAGGCGATGTCCGCCGAGCCGCTGTTCGCGGACATGGAGCACACCGAGGACCACGCCGTGATCGGCGAGTGGGCCCCGCTGCTGATGGACGGCCGCGGCGCCGACGAGCGCGTGGCCGCCTCGCGCGTCGCCTCCGGCACGGACGTGGACTTCGGCGCCCTGACCCGCCAGCTGGTCACCGCCCTGTCCGCCGGCGGCGCCGACGTGCGCTTCGGCCACAAGGTGACGGGCCTCGAGCGCGGCACGGACGGCCGCTGGGAGGTCACCGTGAAGAACAAGGCGGCCGGCACCTCCGTGACCGACCGCGCCCGCTTCGTGTTCGTGGGCGCCGGCGGCGGCGCCCTGGGCCTGCTGCAGAACTCCGGCATCCCGGAGATCAAGGGCTTCGGCGGCTTCCCCGTCTCAGGCCAGTTCCTGCGCTGCACCGACGAGGCCGTGGTGGACCGCCACCTGGCCAAGGTCTACGGCCAGGCCGCCGTGGGCGCCCCGCCCATGTCCGTGCCGCACCTGGACACCCGCTTCGTCAACGGCAAGCGCTCCCTGCTGTTCGGCCCGTACGCCGGCTTCTCCACGAACTTCCTCAAGTCCGGCTCCTACCTTGACCTGCCGCTGTCCGTGCGCCCGCACAACCTGCCCACCATGCTGAACGTGGCCAAGGACAACATGGACCTGACCAAGTACCTGATCACCGAGGTGCTGAAGTCGAACGAGAAGAAGGTGGACACCCTCCAGGAGTTCTACCCCTCCGCGGACGGCTCGAAGTGGGAGCTCATCACCGCGGGCCAGCGCGTGCAGGTCATGAAGAAGAAGGGCAAGTTCGGCGGCGTGCTGCAGTTCGGCACCGAGGTCGTCAGCCACGCCGACGGCTCGATCGCCGGCCTGCTCGGCGCCTCCCCGGGCGCCTCCACCGCGGCCCCGATCATGGTGACGCTGCTCGAGCGCTGCTTCCCGGCCAAGTCCGCCGCCTGGGAGCCCCGCCTGAAGGAGCTCATCCCGTCCCTGGGCCGCACGCTCAACGACGATCCCCAGCTGCTCTCGGACGTGCGCGCCTCCACCGACGCCGCGCTCCAGCTCGGCTGAGCCCTCCATGGGTGCGCTGGCTCGGTCCTCCCTGTCCCGGCGAGCGCTCGTGGCGCTCGTCACCGTGTTCATCGCGGTGTTCGGCGTCCTCTCCGCCGGTCAGCTCAAGCGGGAGCTCATCCCCTCGCTCGAGCTGCCGGTGATCTCGGTGTCCACCACCTACCCGGGCGCGAGCCCGGAGGTGGTGGACGCCCAGGTCGGCGAGCCCCTCGAGACCGCCCTGCAGGCGGTCGAGGGGCTCGAGTCGTCCCGCTCCACCTCCGCGTCCTCGTTCAACAGCGTGACGCTCGAGTTCGAGTACGGCACCGACCTCACCCGCGCCCGGTCCCAGGTGGACCGGGTGATCTCCAACCTCCAGGCGCGGCTGCCGGAGGAGACCGAGACGACGTCGTTCGCCGGCTCCGTCTCCGACTTCCCCGTCGTCTTCCTCGCCCTCTCCGGCGACGCCGACCTCAACGAGCTGCGGCGCCGCGCCGAGGACGTGCTGGTCCCCCGCCTGCAGAAGGTGGACGGGGTGCGCGGCGCCGAGGTGATCGGCGGGACCGAGGAGTTCGTCTCGGTGGTCCCGGACCAGGCGGCCCTGGCCGCCGCGGGCCTCACCACGCAGGACGTCACCACCGCGCTCGAGGAGAACGCGGGCCTGTTCCCCATCGGCCAGGTCACCGCGGACGAGGTCACCTACCCCGTCCAGGCGGGCGCTCCCGTCGAGGACCTGGACGACCTGCGGGCCGTCACGGTGGTCCCGGCCGAGGACGCCTCAGCGGCTCCGGCCGACGCCGGCGGCGGCGGTCCCGGGGCGCGCGCGCCGCAGCGGCTGGGCGACGTGGCCGAGGTCTCCCTCGGCACCGCCGACCCGACGTCCGTGACGCGCACCGACGGCGTGGAGACGCTGTCCCTGAGCGTGACCGCCACCCCGGACGCGGACCTCGTGGCCGTCTCGGAGTCCGTTCGGGCCATCCTCCCCGAGCTGGAATCGCTCGCCGGGGACGGCGCCCGCCTCTCCGTGGTGTTCGACCAGGCCCCGTTCATCGAGCAGTCCATCGACACCCTCTTCGTCGAAGGCCTGCTGGGCCTGGGCATGGCGGTGCTCGTGATCGCGGTGTTCCTGCTCTCGGCCCGCTCCACCCTGGTGACCGCGGTGTCCATTCCGCTGTCCCTGCTCACGGCCCTGATCGGCGTCGCGGCCTACGGCTACTCCCTCAACACGCTCACCCTGGGCGCCCTGACCATCTCGATCGGCCGCGTGGTGGACGACTCCATCGTGGTGGTGGAGAACATCCGCCGCCACATGGGGCTGGGCGAGGACAAGCGCACCGCCATCCTCACCGGCACCGGCGAGGTGGCCACGGCCATCACCGCCTCCACCCTCGTCTCGGTGGCGGTGTTCCTGCCGATCGCCTTCGTGGGCGGGCTGGCCGGGGAGCTGTTCCGGCCCTTCGCCGTGACCACCACGATCGCGCTGCTCGCCTCCCTGCTTGTGGCCCTGACCATCGTCCCGGTGCTGTGCTGGTGGTTCCTGCGCGCACCGCGGACGGCCGAGCGCACCGAGGGCGAGTCCGACCGGCCGGGCGCGGCCGACGACGGGCTGGCCCGCGCCTACCGCCCGGTGCTGCGCTGGACCCAGCGCCACGCTGTGGCCACCCTCGCGGCGTCCGTGGCGCTGCTGGCCGGGACCGCGGCGCTCATCCCGCTGATCCCGACCAACCTGCTCGGGGACTCCGGGCAGAACTCGTTCGTGGTGACCGCCGAGCAGCCCGCCGGCACCTCCCTCGAGACCACCGCGCGGGCCGCTGAGCGGATCGAGGAGGTGCTCCTGTCCACCGAGGGTGTGGACACGGTGCAGTTCACCGCGGGCAGCTCCGGGGGTTTCCTCGGCGGCTTCGGGGGCCAGTCCTCGGACGAGGCCCAGTTCACCGTGACCACGGACCCCGACGCCGACCAGGAGGCCCTGCGCGAGGATGTGCGCGGCCGGCTGGAGGCCCTCGAGCGGGTGGGGACCGTGGAGGTCTCCGCCCAGCAGGGCCCCAGCGGCGAGCAGGACGTCGTCGTCCAGGTCACCGCCCCGGACCCGGAGGCGCTGGACGCCGCCGCGGAGTCCGTGGCGGCACAGCTGCGCGGCGTCGAGGGGGCCCGTGAGGTCTCCACCGCCGCCGCTCGCACCCGTCCCACCTACCAGGTGGACGTGGACACGCAGGCCGCCGCCGAGGCCGGCCTCACCGAGGAGGCGGTCTCCGGCCAGGTGGCCGCAGCCCTGCAGGCCGTTCCGATCGGGGACGTGCGCTTCGGCTTCGAGGAGTTCACGGTCCGCCTCGGCGATCCCTCCCCCGTGGCCAGCCTGGAGCAGCTGCGCGCCGTCCCGGTGCAGACCCCCGGCGGCCCCGTGGCCCTCGAGACGCTCGCCGAGGTCCGCCAGGAGGACGTGCCCGCGCAGGTGACCTCCTCGAACGGCGAGCGCACTGCGGAGGTCACCGTGACCCCGGCCTCGGACGACCTGGGCGCGGTCGCCGGGCGTGTGTCCGACGTCGTCGCGGGCCTGGCGCTGCCGGAGGGCGTCACCGCCACCGTGGGCGGCGCCGCCACCCAGCAGGCGGAGACGTTCCGCGACCTCGGCCTGGCGCTGCTGGCCGCGATCGCCGCGGTCTACGTGGTGATGGTGGCGACGTTCAACTCGTTGCGCCAGCCGTTCGTCCTGCTCGTGTCCATCCCGTTCGCCGCCACCGGCGTCTTGCTGGCGCTGCTGCTCACCGGCACCGCGCTGGGCGTGGCCACCCTGATCGGCATGCTCATGCTGGTCGGCATCGTGGTGACCAACGCGATCGTCCTGATCGACCTGATCAACCAGTACCGGCGCCACCGCGGCCTGGGGCTGGACGAGGCGATCGAGCTGGGGGCGCTGAACCGCGTGCGCCCCGTGGTGATGACCGCGCTGGCCACCGTGCTGGCCATGCTCCCGATGGCCCTGGGCGTCACGGGCCAGGGCGGGTTCATCTCCCAGCCGCTGGCCGTGGCCGTGGTGGGCGGCCTGGTCTCCTCCACGGTGCTCACCCTGGTGCTCGTGCCGGTGCTGTACCGGCTCACCGAGGCCCGGGGCGAGCGCCGCCTTCGGGCTGAACGCGAGGAGGCCGCCCGCGCTGAGCGGGAGCGGCTCGAGCGCCAGGCGGCGGAGCGGGCCGCGGCCGAGCGCGCCGCGACCGGCCCCTCGGCCGCCGTCCTCGGCCCGTCGGCGGGTGACGGGTCCGCCGTGGCGCGGCCCGTCCGGTCCGGACTGCGCGGCCGGATCGCCCGCGCGGGCACCGCGGTGCGCCGCCGCCTGAGCCGCGACTGAACCGACTCGCCGGCCGGCACGAACGGTCCCCGCCCAGGGACTCAGTCGCCGTCGTGGACGGCGAGGGTGGAGCCGCGGCGGTCCTTGGTGACGGCCAGGCGCACGGGGATGTCGTTCCGCATGCGCTCCACGTGGCTCACGAGGCCGACGGTGCGCCCGCCGCTGCGCAGCGAGTCCACCACCCCCATGACCACGTCCAGCGTCTGCGAGTCCAGGGACCCGAATCCCTCGTCCACGAACAGGGTGCCCAGCTCGATGCCCCCCGACTCGGCCTGGACGGTGTCGGCGAGGCCGAGGGCCAGGGCCAGGGAGGCCATGAAGGTCTCGCCGCCGGACAGGGTCGAAGGGTGGCGCACCTCGTCCACGTAGTGATCCCGGACCACCAGCTCCAGGCCCTTCGTGCCGCGCCCTCCGACGTCGTCGGCGTACTCCAGCGAGTAGCGGTCGTCGGTCATCCGGAGCAGCCGTTCCGTGGCAGCTGCGGCGACCTCCTCGAGCCGGCCGGCGAGCACGTAGCTCGTCAGCGGCATCTTCAGGCGGTTCTCCCCGGAGCCCCGGACGAGGGCGAGCAGACCCGTCACCCGCTCGTGCTCGACGATCAGGTCCGCGGCGCGGTCCAGCACGTCGCCCAGTGCGGTGCCCTGGCGCCGGACGGCGGCCACGAGGGCGGCGCGGGAGCCGACGACGGCGCCCCGCTCCCGGGACTCGGCCTCGGCGGCCTCGAGCGCCGCCTCCGCGGCGCGGGTCTGCTCGGCGTCGGGCGCCCGGGTGCCCTCCTCCCGGAGCCGGCGGCCCTGCCGCACAAGCTCGGTGCCGGCGAGCTCGGCCAGGGCGGACGCCTCGCGGTCGAACGCCCGCACCGCGGCGTCCGCGGCCGCCGCCCGCACCTCGGTCAGACGGGCGGCGCGGGCGGTCGCCACGTCCGGGAAGGCCTTCTCCTCGAGGGCCGCCTGCACGGCCTCGTCCGCCTGGGCGGCCAGGGCGGCCGCGGAGGACCGTCGGCCCAGGGCCTCCTCGAGCGCCTCGAGCGCGGCTCGCGCGGCGGCGACCGCGTCCCGGCGCACCTCAAGCTCCTCCGCCCCGTCGGCCGCGGCGGCGACAGCCTCATCGAGCTCCGCGATGCGCTCGGCGCGCTGGAGGGTCAGCTCCTCCAGGCGGGCGTCCTCGGTCGCCAAGTCCGCAAGGGTCGTGACGGCCGCCTCGTGCGCCGTCTCCGCGGCGGTCAACCGACCCCGCACGGCGGCGAGCCCCCGCCTCGCCCGGACGAGCTCCTCCCGGGCGGCCTCGGCGGCCGCGACCGCCGCGGCGGCCTCGTCCGGGGCGAGGCCGCCGGCCGCGGTCTCCGCTTCGTGCCGCCGCCCCTCGGCGGCAGCCAGCTCGGCGGCGGCGGCCGTGGCGGCGTCGACGGCTCGCGAGAGCGACTTCTCCGCGCGCCGGACCGCGGCCTCGCTGACCTGCTCCCCCACGGGCTCCGCCGGGCGCGGGTGCTCCACGGAGCCGCAGACGGCGCAGGGCCGGCCCGCCTCGAGCCGCGAGGCGAGCTCGGAGGCGGCCTGCTCGTAGCGGGCCCGCAGCAGGTCGAGCCGCCGCTGTGCCGCGGCGTGCTCCGCCGCGACGGCCGTCTCGTGGGCCGTGCGTGCGGCCTCCGCCTCCGCGGCGCGGGCGGCGGCCGCCTCCGCGGCGGCGTGGCGGGCACGGGCCTCGGCGAGGTCCTGGTCCACCGCGTCCTGGGCGCCCAGACGGACGGCGCCCTGCTCCACCTCCTCCCGCAGGGCCGTCACCTCCTCCGCCCGGGCCGTGCGCTCGGCCTCGGCGGCCTGCCGCTCCCCCATGACGGCCTCCCGGCGGCGCGCGGTGTCCTGCTGCTCCGCCTGCAGCCGGCCGATGCGGGCCCGGTGGGCGAGCGCGGTGGCCACGGCCTCCCCGGCGGCGACCGCGTCCTGCACGGCGGACCGCGCCGCAGCCGCGGAGACCGTCCCCTCGGCGTCCCCCACCGCGTCCCGGGCGGCGGCGAGCCACCCGGCGGCCAGCGCGTCGGCCGCGGCGCCCTCCTGGGCCGCGGCGCCCCGCACGTCGGCCGCCTCCGCAGAT
>NZ_JAKNUW010000040.1 GCF_023155805.1 Micrococcus lacusdianchii
ACTGCTCGGCGCGGACGCGTTCTTCGATGAGCTTCAGGGCTCTTGCCTTGAACTCGGGGGTGTACTTCTGGGGCATGATCCGATCCTCCTTGAGGAAGTAGGTCGGAACGAAACCCAGGGCGCTTCAGGGCGAGGCCGATGACCCGTTGATCGACGCTTCGGCGGAACCAAAGAAACGACCTCGAACACGGCTCACGGACGAGGAAGTGGACGCCATGCGAACAGCCCGTGCGGAGGGCGTCAGCGTGACGACCCTCGCGAGCTGGTTCGGCGTCCATCGCGGCACGGTGTGGGCGAAGACGCGCGATCGGTGAGCGAGACTAACTACCATCGGTCTCTCGCAGGGGGAGTCGTGGCATCTCCCTCCGAATTGGCGCGCAGGATCGCTTGAACTCGTCGTTTAAGATCGATCTCGCCCCTTTCACCCATATGGTTCATTAGGGATCGTGCATCGTCTTGGAGCTCGGGCTCGGACGTCTTGAGAGCTGCCGCGATCACCGGTGCTAGTGAGCGTGTACGTAGGTCGTAGTTGTCCCGGCCCGGCGTCTCGGCGGGGGCAAGGAGCATGGTCAGCGCGTCAAGGGCGACCCGTGGAAGCTCGTCGGCGGCGGCAGCTAGTTGCTCGCCGATCCTCCCGTTCGTGTTCAGCTCTCGATTGAGCGTCAGGGCCTCGACCAGCCGGGGTAGCCACCATGCGGCCGAGAACTTATCGCTCCGGATAAACCAGTAGAAGTCCTTGAGCTCGGCCTTGTCCTCGGGGTGTACCTTGACGTGGCAGACGCGCTCATCCCAGAGGTCAGCGAGCCGGTCGCGGATCGCATCGTCGACTTCCTCGGCGTGCATGAACGACCACGCGGTGTGCCCGATCGCATCGCCGCGAGCGTCGGGGTCGACCCGGGTGTAGAACTCAGTGCGCAGTGGGTCATCGTCTCCGATATGCCCTCGGATGATCGCCTCGATCACCCACTGGCCGATCCGTTGCTGCGGCGAGACATCGTTGCCCCAACCGATCGAGATCTGCTCGGTGCTGTCGAGCGCGGCAATCATGGAATCGGTGAGGAGCCGGTAGAGGCCCGGGTGGTAGTAGTGCATGGCGATAGCAGTCGTCACTGCGATCTGTTGGTTCCGGTCCAGTCCTGAGCGCGTGCCGAAGTAGGTCGAGAGACTCCCGAGAAGCCAACTGCGAGCATGATTGAAGAGTTTTGCGAGCCCCTCGCCTAGAACAGCTCGCGAGGCGCCGCGAGGATCCTCCAAGGCGAGTTGCTGGCCGAGCGCTTCGAGCGACCTGGAATGCCAAGGGCGAGCTTCGCCGAGACCAACTAGGTTGATCAGCCCCCTCAACAAGATGGGCCACTTCCAGTTCAGCGAGACCATGAGCGGGTCCCATCCGGAGTTCTCTTCCTCGACCGTGCCGACATACTCGCTCCAGGCGGCAGTTCCGGTTGCAGCGGTCAAGAGGTGATCCGCCAGTCGGCCCAGTTGCTCCTCGGAAAGCGTCGTGGTCGGGGCCCTGGCCGCCAGGTGGGCGATGAATCGGACCACGACCTTCTTGGCTTCTGCGAAGTCCGGATCGTCGTCGAATCGTCCACCCTCAACTGGGAAATCCGATTCATCGGAATGAGCGAGGATGTCGCCGATGAGAGTCAGCACCTGCTCCCAAGGAAGCGCGAGTTCTGACTTGAGCGCTCCCTCCCAGCCGCTGAGGATTGCCCGCAAGTAGGTCGGGCGCAATCGTCGGACCAGGTCCCGCTGGCCATCCAGCGCGTTTGGGTTACTTGCAACGACTGCCTCAAGCACCCTCGCTTGTCCCTCGTGGGAAGGCTCGGGACCCCAGCCGTCGCCCTCGTCGTGCCAGCCTTCCAACTGCGCAACAAGCTCCATCGGAGCCAGCGCTGCCATCTCCTCCTGAGGGATTGGACTGTTCGGTCCGGTCCAACCAGACACCTGAAAGGTCGGACGCGTGGGGTCATCAACGACGCCATCTTGAGCATCGAGCACGTCCAGTTGCTTCCTGAGTGTGGCTGGGAGGAGGTCAGGCCCAACGCCGGCCAACACGCGGTGTCTCCATCGCCTATCCCACTGCGCGATCTGGTCTTGGATCTCGGCGTCTGATTCGCCTCGTTCACGCAGATTACGCGTGATTCGTGCCGCCTCCTGCTCGGTGATGGGGCCGGACGCCAGCACCCCTTCAAGCTGGTCAAGCTCAGCACGGGACACCGCACCTATCGCGCGGATCAGCCCGATGAAGTCCGATGTGGCGAGTTGCTCGCGGGACTTCGCGTCGACCATGAGTTCTCGCGCGACAGCCAACAGGTCGGTGTTCGCCCTGCCAGTAGCCGCTTGGCGCCCCAGGACTTCTGCAACCGCGTAAAGCGAAATGCGGCGCACGATGAGGATCGGCTTGCTGTTGAGAGCCGCCCACGCCGCCGCTGGGTCCCTCTCCAGATGCTGGATCGCAGCGTCGCGCACGGCGTCAATCAGCGCATCCTGGATCTCGTGATAGGAGTTCTGCCTTCTAGAGATCTCAGAGCGCCCAAAGCCGCTGTGGTCGAACTCGTCTCCGATGCTTCCTTCGTTCTCCTCCCAGAGCGTGAGCCAAGGCAGGATGGTCTTCAATGCGTTGTCTCCGAGAGCAACGGTCACCCTCGGGAGTTCGCACGAATACCAATGGGCCTTCAGCTCCGTCACGGGATCGTTGTTGACGCCCTTGTCCTTGATTGGCCGGAACAGCTTGTTGGCGAAGGAAACGCCGAACTTGGTCTCGCCTCCTTGGAGCAGGTTGACCGTGAACGACACGAGGTCCTGTGGATCTGTGCGCCACCCGTAGCCGCTGTCCTCCCAGCCATCAATGACTGGCTTCAGTTTGGCGGCAATGGCTGTGGGCATACGCGAGCCAGCAGAGAATACGATTCTCCGGACCCAGGAATTGTTGCTACCCGCGAGAGTGCCAAGAACTTCAGCAACCTCAGCTGGAACATGCTCAACCATCGCATCCAAGTAGCTAGCTTCAGGCCAGTACTGCTCACGCACGATGCCGTCGCTTCCGACTTCTGGTTCGGGAGGGCTGCTGAAAGCTCCCGCATCAGCGAGTGGCTTCACCCAATGTGGATTTTTGAGCCCCTCGTAGAACGCCCGACGTAGCTGGAATGACGTCAGCCGGCGTAGCGCTGCCTGGACCTGCTCTGCCGTCGGAGCCTGGTACTCAGCCATCTTGTTCACCTCCGTCCTTGACCTGGTTGGCTTCGGCGAGCAGGTCCTCGATTGCGTGCAGGCTATCGAAGAACTCAGCTCTAATGCCGTCCATGAGAGCCTCGGCAAGTTCGATCCGCTGCCTCAGGTCGTTGTCGGATGGGATCAACTGAACGTCACTCTGCGCGTCGTGGAGATGCGCCCATTTCACGAAGAAGTTGACGAGGTCCTGCCACTCGCGGACTGCCGCATGCTTGGTGTTCCCATCGTCAGTGAGCAGCGCGGCAGCGTTCGCAGCTACTCGCCCGTCCTCAGCGACTGCAGCTTTGATCAGGTCATCAAGGAGAACTGCCAGCTCCTGAGGGACCGGGACGTTCTCGACCCCTTGCTGGAGGTCGAGGTTGGGGAAGCGTGCGGCGATGGCAGGAAGTCTGCGCACATGGGTCGAGCTCCGTGGGCCGCCACCGCCTGTCCCCGCGATCCCGAGTGCGCCCGGAAGACGATTCATCATTTCTCGCATTGAGTGGCATATGTGCGAGACACGCGTACGCTCATCACCCGGCTTGGCGGCAGTCGCCAGCAGGTCGCGAGCGGTCCTGTACATGCTCGCCAGGTCTGGACGCTTCTCCGCCAGCCAGCTGGCGAGCCGCGTTTGGCGATCGTCGGGGATCAACCCTGATTCGCTCATCTATCAGGGCTCGTCCCCAACTCGGCGGCCACTCTCACCGCAAACTCGGGGTCGGCGTGGATGCGGGCGACGACATCGTCGGCGACCTTGTTCACGTCGATCGGACCGTTGTACTCGACCTGCACACGGTCGCTCGGGTGGCTGAAGTCGATTCGGGGCGAGTAGGCGCTCTCGCCGTCGTCCCCGTAGGCGGTAATAACGTGGTCGAAGACCGACTGTACTTTGGTGTGGAAGATGCCGACGGTGTATGGCACTTCCGGCAGGCTCTGGCCCAGGACGCGGCGGATGGTGCTTTGGGAGCGCCACGGTGGCTTCCAGCAGCTCGGCTTCGCTGCCGGATTCGAGGACGGCGACCCAGCGGGAGTAGCGACCGTTGAAGTCGGCCGCTGTGGGGTCGTAGCGTTTGGTGGCCATGTTCCACGGTACGTCTGTTTCGTCACCGACGTAAGTGGCGACTCCTCGATCTGCAAGATGCGTGTGACCTCAAGGTGGTGAAGGGCGGACGGGCGAAAGTGTGCATCGCGCGGAGGGTCGTGCACCTGTCTGACATGGGAAGCGACAATCGAAGGCTGCGGGTGACGCGGCGTGATGAACCTTACCTCGGCAAGCTAATGGAGTGGGTGCTGGGCATCGCGGAGGCCCGGCATCGCGCGTGGGCGAATGGCGAGGCCGACCCCTATGGGCTCCCACCGCCCGACGACCTGGCGTCTGCACGCCACTGAGCTCTTCGGTTTGTCAGGGGTGCGCGAGAGAATCGGATCCAAGAAGCACCCGGTAAAGAGGGGCGCTTGACCCCTGATCTTGGACACGCTGATTCCAGCACGATGATGGGGAAGCGAGAATCCAAGGGATGGCTAGGAAGAACTACACGGACGAGTTCCGGCAGCGGGCGGTGGACTTGTACGAGTCG
>NZ_JAKNUW010000041.1 GCF_023155805.1 Micrococcus lacusdianchii
GCGGCGGCGGTCAGCGTGGCCAGCACCGTGTCCCAGGTGCCTTTTTCGGCCAAGCGCCGATGCCAGGTCCACACGGTCTGCCAGGGCCCGTAGACCTCGGGCAGATCCCTCCAAGCGATTCCGCACCGGTACCGGTAGATGATCGCCTCCACCATGGTGCGGGCGTCGGCGAACGGCCTGCCGGCGCGGCCGGTCCGGGTCGGGAGCATCGGGGCGATCAACTCCCATTGGGCGTCAGAGAGCATCTGGAACCGGGACACGTCCCCAGGGTCTCAGCTGACTCGTGCATCTATTCTCAGACACGCCCTAGCCGACCACCCTGACCGCTGCGTCGCGGACATGTCCCAGGCGCGCGCCTGACAGTGCGCTCATGCCGGGAAGGCGATTCTGAGGCCGTGCCACCTGCCGCTCGACTTCCGCCTCAGGCACCGGGTGCAGAGGAGTCACCTCTCGTGGTCGACGGCGGGCTATCAGTCGGGGATGCTCTCGCGTGCAGCCTTGCGAATCTGTGCTGAAGCGTGCTGCGAGGCAAAGGTCAGCAGTTGAGAAACAGCTGGCGGGCGTGAAGCAGGAACTGGTGACAGCTGATCGTTAGTGCCGGGATGCTGAGGATGAGTCGTTGGCGGCCGTGCATCCGGTGAGCAGGAAAGCACCGACCACGACGGTGATTGCAGCGGTTTTCGTTCCGCCGTACTTCGGGAATGGCCTGAAGTTTTTCATGGGATTCCTTACCGTGTCTGCCCGTGGTGCCAATTGGCCACACTACCCCATAGGGGTAGTGCCTACCTGCGTGACGCGGAAGCGCCCCCGCCCGGAACGAGCCCGGGAGGGGGCACTGCGTTCAGTCGTGCTTGCTGATTTCCGGTTCATGTTCGGCAATGTGCTCGGTCTCGACCTGGAAGGTCGAGTGATGGATGGAGACCTCGAAGTGTCCTGCGACGCAATCTTTGATCTCGCGGAGCGTCTGCGCGGCATGACCGTCGGTGAAACACTCGTCCTCGACGACGACGTGGGCGGTCAGGATCGGCAGGCCGGTCGCCACAGTGGAGGCGTGCAGGTCATGGACATCTTTGACATGGTCAAGCTCGAGGATGTGCGAACGCACCTTGTCGAGGTCGAGGCCCTTGGGAGTGAACTCCATAAGGACGCCAGTGGTCTCGCGCATGAGCTTGAACGCGCGAGGCACGATCAATGCGGCGATAAGCAGTCCGGCGATGGCATCGGCCTGCATGAACCCGGTCGTGGCGATGACGATCGCCGCGATGATCACTCCGAGCGACCCAAGGGCATCATTGAGAACTTCGAGGAACGCGGCACGCATGTTGAAGTTCGAACCGCGGCTGGAGGCGAGGATGGCGATGGCGATGATGTTCGCGACCAGGCCGATGATGCCGAATATCAGCAGTTCGCTTGCGGGCACCTCCGGCGGCTCGAACAGTCGCCGGATGCCTTCGATGGCGGCGTACGTGCCCACCACCAGCAGCAGTGCCGACTGTCCGAGGGCTGCGATCACTTCGATACGCCGGAACCCCCAGGTGCGCTTGGAGTTGGCGGGCTTGAGCATCAGCGTCGCGGCGATCAGTGCGACCAGCAGCCCGGAGGCATCGGTAATGGCATGGGCGGTGTCGGTCAGCAGTGCGAGGCTGCCGGTGATGACCGAACCGATGGCCTGGGCGACGACGATCGTCGCGGTGATCGAGAATGCGATCCAGAGTTTCTTGCGGAAATCTCCGGGGTGACCGGTCTCGCTGGCGGCGGGGCCGTGATTGTGTCCTGCGCCCATGTCTACTTCTTCTCCGTATCTGTCGCGTGGTGGGTATGTGGGAGTCGCAGGTGCGTGCAGAGCAGGGCCTGCGTGCCGGTGGCATCGAGGAGGCGTTCGGCAGCGGCGATGAGGGTACGCAAGAGCTCGGACTGTGCCAGCGAGTACCAGGTGGAGCGCCCTTCCGGGCGCATCGTCGCCAGTCCGCACTCGACGAGGAAGCCGACATGCTTGCTCACCGTGGACTGGGCCAGGCCCATGTGCTCGACCAGGTCCCGGACCCGGTGCTCCCCCGAGGCGAGGTGCTGCACGATCGCTAACCTCGTCGGCTCCGCAAATGCCTGGAACAGGTGGGCGTACGCTACTGTCGCCACTTCGTCGAGGGTTGCCCCCTCCTCTTGAATCATCGTCATAGGGCGATCATATCGCGCTAGAGCGATATTGTCGAGTGTGATCTGTCGCTCCGACACGGAATGAAGCTCAGGGGTCCCGTCGCACCCGAGGATGGGCTACCTGGGGGATGGTCGGTCGCATAGCTGCAGTGGGGAGCTACGTCAGCTGACCATCGGCCCCGGTGGAGAGCAGCCGGGGTGGGGAGCCGATGTCGATGAGTCGGGTGAAGTAGTCCTGTGCGCAGGTGGCGAAGACCCCTACCTGCGGGTGGCTCCTCCTCTGCCCTGGCCAGGTCAGCGCCACGGTCACCCGTGGGGCATCCTCGATGGGCAGATAGACCACCTCCGGCGCGCGGTGGTTGTGCGTTGTCGCCTCTGCAGTGATGCCGATGGCGTCGCCGACAGCGATGCGGGTTAACCACTCGTCCGTGTTCGCCACCGAGATCGTGCGCGGCATGCGAGCAGTCGTACTCCACAGCTCCCCGGTGGCCGTCGGAGCGGTCGCGCAGACCGCCACCGGCCCGTCAGCGAGATCGGCTAGGGTCACCGACTCCTGCCGGGCACGCGAGTCGGTACTCGTCACCGATGCAACCAGGCGTTCGGTGAACAGCGGTAACCGCTCCAAACCCGGACCAATGGCACGTTTGGGTGAAGAAGAGCGGATGAGTGCGGCATCGATCGCCCCCGTCGCGCAGGGCCCAGATCGGGTCCGTCGGGCGACTGTATTCGATGAGCTCAGCGTGCCCACGCTTCCATTCCGGGAACAGAGGCAAGATGTGACGGCCAAAGCCGGCCCAGGCGCAACGGCACCAGGATGCGCAGTGAGGCCGTGGTGCGATCTTCCAGGTGAAAAGGTAGGTTTGAATCCGGTTCCGAGAAGGGCACATGGGCCTGGGTCCGACGATCAGACTCTGTTGTGAGCCGCGGCCCGCCCTCGCCCTCGCAACGTTCAAGTGAGTAGATCCTGGAACGGCCGAACTTCAGACGGATGCCGTAGCCGCCATTGGGTCCGTCAGGCAGAAATTCTGCCCCCAATTCTTCGAGCGCGACCCGCACACGCCCCTGCTTCTTCTACGACAAGTCGTGTCGCCCCTTCTCGAAGTCGCGCAACTCTTCCTTGGTCACGTTGGCTTCACGGGCGACATACTGGGCGCTCACTTTCACGAGGATGCGCGCGGCGCGTGTCATGTCACCGTTGAAGATGTGCTGGCTCTCCATCACTCGCCTCCAGCGACGTGTGTCCTATTGGGCTCAGCGGGAAGTGGAGGTGCCTACGGGATTCGAACCCGTGTAAACGGTTTTGCAGACCGCTGCCTATCCTCTCGGCCAAGGCACCAAGTCGCCGGCGAAGTCAGTCTGAAGCGCCCTGGGTTTTGTTCCGAGGTCAGGACGCAACGGGCGCTGAGTCCTGGTGGTGAGTGTAGGCCGCCTCGACCTCGGTGGGCGTGCGGTAGTCCAGGGCCTCATGGAGGCGGGTGGTGTTCCACCAGTGCACCCACCCCATGGTGGCCAGCTCGACCGCCTGCACGGACTCCCAGATCCGCTTGGAGTGGATGAGTTCGGCCTTGTAGAGCCCGTTCACGGTCTCGGCGAGGGCGTTGTCGTACGAGTCGCCCACGGTGCCCACCGAAGCGCTCACCCCGGCGGTGATGAGCGCGTCCGAGTACGCCAGAGAGACGTACTGGGCGGGTTCAACCGGTCGTTGCAACACCGTGCGTTGAGAGCGAGCGTAGCTGCTCGGCGAAGACCTCCGCGGGAGTCTTCCAGTCCAGGACCTTCCTGGGCCTGCTGTTCAGCGTGTACGCGACTG
>NZ_JAKNUW010000042.1 GCF_023155805.1 Micrococcus lacusdianchii
CCTACAAGGGCCGCAACGTCATCGAGCGTCAGTACGCTCACCTGAAGCAGTGGCGGGGTCTGGCGACCCGGTATGACAAGTACGCGATCATCTACAGGGCCGCTGTGGTCCTGAATGCTGTGCTCGCATGGTCAAAACGATTGTCAGACATGCCCTAGGAGCGCGGGCACGGCGGCAGACTTATCGGGAGTCTTGGTGCTGAGTGTCGCGGTGCTCATGGGTGGCCTGGGCCTTGACCCTTGATCGTGGACACGGTGTCGGTTCGGTTATGCCGCTTCCGTGAGGGTAGCTGACCTCGCGGCGTCGTAGGCGTTCTCGTAGCTATTTGGGCTCACCTGGCCGATCGTGGAGTGGCGTCGGCGGGTGTTGTAGCGGTTCGCCCATCGGAACACGGCCCGGTAGGCCGTGGCCTGATCTGGAAATGCGGCCCGGCCCTCGAGAAGCTCCCGCTTGAGCGCGGCGTTGAAACTCTCCGCGAGTGAGTTGTCGGCACTCGTGCCCACCGCACCCATGGACTGGACGACGGTGAGCTGCTCGCAGAGGGCCGCGTAGGCCTTCGAGCAGTAGACGGCGGGTTCAACCGGTCGTTGCAACACCGTGCGTCGTGAGCGAGCGTAGCTGCTCGGCGAAGACCTCCGCGGGAGTCTTCCAGTCCAGGACCTTCCTGGGCCTGTTGTTCAGCGTGTACGCGACTGCTGCGAGGTCCTGGGCCGACCATCTCGACAGGTCCGTGCCCTTGGGGAAGTACTGCCGCAGCACCCCGTTCGTGTTCTCATTCGTCGGCCGCTGCCACGGCGAGTGGGGGTCAGCGAAGAACACCTTCGTGCCCGTGGCCATCGTGAACTGGACATGCCCGGCCAGCTCCTTGCCCCGGTCCCACGTCAGGCTCTGACGCAGCTGCTCCGGCACCGTCGCCATCGCCTTGATCAGGGCCGCGGTCATCGCCTCGGCCCCGTACCCACCCAGCGACGGCCCGTTCTTCACCGGCGGCCGCTCACCCCATCCCTGCAGGCGGGGCAAGTGGACCAGGATCGTGGCCCGGCTCTTGCGCTCGGCCAGAGTCCCGATCGCTGAACGCTCGGTCCCGATGATCAGGTCCCCTTCCCAGTGCCCGGGCACAGCACGATCAGCGGCCTCGGGTGGGCGCTTGCTGAACACCACATCCTCGGTGACGTGGCCCTGGGGCTTGTTCCGGGTACGTGCCCGCGGCTCGCGCAGGGCCCGCCCGGTACGCAGGCACGCGACGAGTTCACGCGTGAGCGCCCCACGCCCCTGGATGAACAGGGACTGATAGATCGCTTCATGAGAGATCCGCATGGACTCATCATCCGGGAACTCCAGGCGCAGCCGGTGGCTGATCTGCTCCGGGCTCCACGCCGTGGACCACCGCCGGTCCGCCCGGCGCGGTTTCATCTTCCGCCCCTTGAAACCGGGCCCGACCGGTCCTGGCACGGCCACGCCATCGGGGCCCAGGACCACCCCGTTCAGGCGTGCCTGGACGTAGTCATGCAGCCGCTGGTTCGTGGCCAGCTTCGCCGGCTTGGGCCGCCTGGCAGCTTCCTGGGCCTTCCACTGCGCCACCGTGGCCCGGTACTCCTTGCTCCCGGAGCGGGTGGCGCAGTTACGGCGCAGCTCACGGCTGATCGTGCCGGGATCACGTCCCAGCGTGCGTGCGATCTGACGGACCCCCTGGCCCTGGGCATGGAGGATTGCGATCGCTTCACGCTCAGCGAAGGACAGGTACCGGCCGGTGGGCTCGGCCAGGGACAGCGGGGTCATCCCGCCAGCGTGACGGAACCAGCGCGCCCCGACGGGCCAGGACACGCCCACAGTCAGGGATGCCTCGGCCGTGGTGACACCGGTGGCGATCACACGCCAGAACTGGCGTTGGACCTCCCGTGAGGGCTGCGGCCTGCCAGGAGAGCGCATCGGGGCCCGCAAGGCCCGATCCGCTCTCCACTGCCGACGCGCGCCCTCGGGCACGTCACTGATCTTCCTCGCCCAGTCCTTGCTTGCCATCGCCCATGCCTCCAGTGATTCTGGGGGTGTTGCGACGACCGATTGAATCCACCGACGCTGCCGTGGTCGCTGTGAAACACGGCGTCGGCGAGACTGCCGCGGTCGCGGGCCGCGGCGCGGAGTGCGTCCTCGACGAGTTCGGTGCGCATGTGGTCGGCGACCTGCCAGCCCGCGAGCTTG
>NZ_JAKNUW010000043.1 GCF_023155805.1 Micrococcus lacusdianchii
CACTCTCACAGTCAAGCCCCCTTGTGCACTTGCACTCGACACCTGATTGCCAACCAGGCTGAGGGAACCTTTGGGCGCCTCCGTTACATTTTAGGAGGCAACCGCCCCAGTTAAACTACCCATCAGGCACTGTCCCTGACCCGGATCACGGGCCGAAGTTAGATATCCAGTATGACCAGAGTGGTATTTCAACGATGACTCCACGAACACTGGCGTGCCCGCTTCACAGTCTCCCACCTATCCTACACAAGCCACACCGAACACCAATACCAAACTATAGTAAAGGTCTCGGGGTCTTTCCGTCCTTCTGCGCGTAACGAGCATCTTTACTCGTAATGCAATTTCGCCGAGTTCATGGTTGAGACAGCGGGGAAGTCGTTACTCCATTCGTGCAGGTCGGAACTTACCCGACAAGGAATTTCGCTACCTTAGGATGGTTATAGTTACCACCGCCGTTTACTGGGGCTTAAATTCTCCGCTTCGCCGAAGCTAACGGGTCCTCTTAACCTTCCAGCACCGGGCAGGAGTCAGTCCGTATACATCGTCTTACGACTTCGCACGGACCTGTGTTTTTGATAAACAGTCGCTTCCCCCTGGTCTCTGCGGCCCCGATCCCCTCACACCAGCACGTGGTGCTCAAGGTTGGGGCCCCCCTTCTCCCGAAGTTACGGGGGCATTTTGCCGAGTTCCTTAACCATGATTCTCTCGATCGCCTTAGTATTCTCTACCTGACCACCTGTGTCGGTTTAGGGTACGGGCAGTTGGAACCTCGCGCCGATGCTTTTCTTGGCAGCATAGGATCACCGGATCACCCACATCGTGGGCGCCCATCAGGTCTCAGGCATCCAGCCGGCGGATTTACCTACCGGCAGCCCTACACCCTTAGACCAGGACGATTCCATTGCCTGGCCCGGCTACCTTCCTGCGTCACACCTGTTAATACGCTTGCCTCCCCGGTTCAGGTCCCGTGCTCCACGCACCCATCCACCCCCGAAGGGGCAGTGAGGGGCGCTTCAGACGGTTAGTATCACCGGCTCAGCAGGGACGGTTCTTCACTGGTACGGGAATATCAACCCGTTGTCCATCGACTACGCCTGTCGGCCTCGCCTTAGGTCCCGACTCACCCAGGGCAGATTAGCTTGACCCTGGAACCCTTAGTCATCCGGCGGACGGGTTTCTCACCCGTCTTTCGCTACTCATGCCTGCATTCTCACTCGTCCACAATCCACCAGAAGTCACCCGCTGGCTTCACCTCGTGAACGACGCTCCCCTACCCATCCAGAAAACTGAATGCCACGGTTTCGGCGGTGTACTTGAGCCCCGCTACATTGTCGGCGCGGAATCACTTGACCAGTGAGCTATTACGCACTCTTTCAAGGGTGGCTGCTTCTAAGCCAACCTCCTGGTTGTCTCAGCAACTCCACATCCTTTCCCACTTAGCACACGCTTAGGGGCCTTAACCGGTGGTCTGGGCTGTTTCCCTCTCGACTATGAAGCTTATCCCCCACAGTCTCACTGCCACGCTCTCACTTCCCGGCATTCGGAGTTTGGCTGAAGTCAGTAACCTTGTAGGGCCCATCGTCCATCCAGTAGCTCTACCTCCGGGAAGAAACACGTGACGCTGCACCTAAATGCATTTCGGGGAGAACCAGCTATCACGGAGTTTGATTGGCCTTTCACCCCTACCCACAGCTCATCCCCTCCATTTTCAACTGAAGTGGGTTCGGTCCTCCACGCGCTCTTACACGCGCTTCAACCTGGCCATGGGTAGATCACTCCGCTTCGGGTCTAGGACACGCGACTCAACCGCCCTATTCAGACTCGCTTTCGCTACGGCTTCCCCACACGGGTTAACCTCGCCACGTATCACTAACTCGCAGGCTCATTCTTCAAAAGGCACGCTGTCACCCCAACAAGGAGGCTCCAACGGTTTGTAGGCACATGGTTTCAGGTACTATTTCACTCCCCTCCCGGGGTACTTTTCACCATTCCCTCACGGTACTGATTCACTATCGGTCAACAGGGAGTATTCAGGCTTACCAGGTGGTCCTGGCAGATTCACACGGGATTTCTCGGGCCCCGTGCTACTCGGGCAACCTCTCAACAGCGGCGGAACACATTACAACTACGGGGCTCTCACCCTCTA
>NZ_JAKNUW010000044.1 GCF_023155805.1 Micrococcus lacusdianchii
GCTGCCGGGGACAACGCGGCTATGGAGTCCTTTTTCGCGTTGGTGCAGAAGAACGTGCTGGACCGACGCGACTGGGACACCCGGGACGAGCTGCGGGCCGGGATCATCACCTGGATCGAGCGGACCTACCACCGGCGCCGCCGGCAGGTGCGCCTGGGCCGATTGACGCCGGTCGAGTACGAGTTGATCATGGACCACACGCCCGCAGACGCGGCGTGAAGACGACTGTCACCTACACGTGCACCAGTCCCTGCCGCTGCTGGGGCGGCTGCGCGTGGCACGGCCGGTAGGGCGGCCCCGGACCCGCCCCGAGGCGGTGCTGGGCGACAAGGCGTACTCCTCCCGGGCGATCCGCACCCACCTGCGTGCCCGCCGGATCAAAGCCGTGATCCCCGAGCCGGCGGATCAGCAGGGCCACCGCAGGCGCCGCGGCTCGGCCGGTGGCCGTCCCGTGGGCCTGGACTCGCAGGCTTACAAGGGCCGGAACGTGATCGAGCGCCAGTACGCGCACCTGAAGCAATGGCGGGGCCTGGCGACCCGGTACGACAAGTACGCGATCGTCTACCGGGCCGCCGTGGTGTTGAACGCTGTGCTCGCGTGGTCCAAACGATTGTCAGACATGCCCTAGCTCTCGTTCCGTCTTCGGGAGAGGCTGGCGAGGTACTCGTTGTAAGAGTCGAGTTCGGCGTCCTCGGCTTTCTGTCGCTGTCTCGAGGTGCGCACGTCGCGGGCTCGCCAGCGGGACAGGCAGACGATGAGCACTACGAACATCGGCAGCTCCGCGTAGGTCCATACCAGCGTGCCGGCGATCGCCTGGTCGATGACGGGGTCATGGCTGCCTGTGGGGGTGGCGTATGCGCTGAACAGCGGTGTGGCGGTACGGAGCAGGATCAGGCCGAAAATGGCGTGGATCTGGATCTCGACGGCGATATCGACGAATCGTGCGGCGAAGGAGGGTTGGCGCGGTAGCGGATCGGAGGACCATAGCGGTGTTGCCGAGACGATGCCGAGGACGAGGATGACGAAGAGCAAGGCGTCCTGGCCGAAGGGGATGCGCATGATGACGCTGATCGCGTCGGTCAGGTAGAGGACCGGGTACAGCAGTATCGCAATGACGATAGCGACCACAGGGTGCAGTGCGGCGCTCCAGAATCGTGAGCGCAGTCCCCCGTGCGCGGCACGGAGCACGAGACGCCCGAGGCCGGTGTGCGGTGTGCTGCGCAGGAGCAGCAGCCCGGGTGACCCTGCGATGAGGAGCGGCGGAACGACGGTCAGCAGGGTGATCTGCTGGAACACCAGCGCTGTGATGGATTCCGTCGCGAGACGGTTCACACCGAACATCGTGATAGCGAAGATCAGGGCGCACCCGATCAGGAACGATGCTGTGCGGGCGATCGCCCAACGGCGCCTGTTTCGCCACATCCAGATCGCTCCTCGCAGATACAGTGCCGCGAACAGCAGAGCGGCGATGCCGACGGGTGAGCCGGTGAGGGGTTCGAACGTGACCCACTGGTCGATCGGCGGCATAGCGAATTTCCCTTCATCGAGGCGATCAAACGTCGGCGACTTCGGCCGCGGTGGTGGTGCCGGAGCGGGGTCAGGTGAGGCCGGAGTAGGAGTGGGGCCTTGGCCCTTGATCGTGGACACGGTGTCGGTTCGGTTATGCCGCTTCCGCAAGCGTAGCGGAGCGTGCGGCTTCGTAGGCGTTCGGGCTGATGTTGCCGATCGCGGAGTGGCGCCGGCGAGTG
>NZ_JAKNUW010000045.1 GCF_023155805.1 Micrococcus lacusdianchii
CGCCCGCGCGGCGTCCAGCCCGGCCTCGAGCGCGTCGGCCAGGCGCACGGCCACCGCGGACGGGGCGGCCCCGGCCCGCCGCGCGGCGGCCAGGGCGGCGTCGGCGAGGGCCCAGGGATCGGCGTCGTCGCCGTCACCCCGCTCGGTGATGGCAGCGCCCTCCGGGTCGGGCGGCAGCGCCCACCGGGCGTGGACGGCGCGGCGTCGCGCCTCGTGATGCGGGCAGCACCGCTTGGCGGGATCCTCACACGGCGGGGCGCCCCGGGCGACCTCCTCCCAGGCCGCGTCCGCGGCCAGCCCGGCCCGCAGCAGCGCCGCCCACCGGCGCAGGGCCTCGGCGGCCTCCTCGAGCCGGGCCTCGGCGCGGGCCTCGCGTCCGGCGCGGCCCCGCAGCGCCGTGAGCCGCCGCCGTGCCCGACTCATCCGCCCGCTCCGGGCGGTGTCGCCGGTTCACGGCCGGCCAGCCGGGCCCGGAGCAGGGCCAGGCCGGGTCCGTCCCGCGTGCCCTCCTCAGCGGTCCAGGTCAGGGCGGGGAGCATGCGCAGCGGGGCGGCCGGGTCGTCGGGCCGGTCCGGGACCGCGAGCGCCGCAGGGTGCCTCCCCCGGCCGTCCCGCACGACATGCAGCACGGCGTCCACCCCGGCCCGGGTCTGGGCGGCCACGGCCGCGGGCGACCACCCCGCCAGAGCGCCCATCGCGGTCAGGCGGGCGGGGACGTCGTCGGCGGCGTTGGCGTGCAGCGTGCCCCACGCGCCCTGGTGGCCGGTGTTGAGGGCGGTGAGCAGGTCCGCCACCTCCGCGCCGCGGCACTCGCCCACCACCAGGCGGTCGGGACGCATGCGCAGGGCCTGCCGGATGAGCTCCGCGAGGGTCACCTCCCCCGCGCCGTCCGGGTTGGGGGCGCGGGTCTGCAGCGGGACGACGTGCGGGTGCGCGGGCGCCGCCTCGCGCGTGTCCTCCACGAGCACGATCCGCTCGTCCGGGGCGGCCGCGGACAGCGCCGCCGAGAGGAGCGTGGTCTTGCCCGAGCCGGTGGCACCGCTGACCAGCACGGTGGCGTGGCCGGTCACCAGCTCCTCCAGCACCTCGCCCCAGCGGATGCCGTCCGGCCACGCCTGGGCCAGCTGGGCGAGCGAGGGCGGCGCGGGTGCGGGCACGCGCAAGCTCAGCACGGCGCCGCCTCCGCTGACCGGGGGCAGCGCGGCGTGCACGCGCACGCCGTCCAGACGGGCGTCGGCCAGGGGCACGGCCGGGTCGAGTCGGCGACCGGCCTGCGTGACGAGGCGGACGGCGAGGGCCTCCGCGTCCCCCGGCCGCAGCGTGAGAGACCGGCGCACCAACCCCTCCGTGCCGTCCGTCCACACGTGGCCGTCCGCGTCCACGAGCACGTCGGTGACCCCCTCCCTGCGCAGCCACGGCGCGAGGGGGCCGAAGCCGGTCAGCTCCTCCGTGACCGCCGCGGCGCGCCGGGCCACGACGCCGGCCCCCTCGGCTCCGGCGGCCGGCCCACCGGGGCCGGGCGCGGCGCGGGCGTCGGCCTC
>NZ_JAKNUW010000046.1 GCF_023155805.1 Micrococcus lacusdianchii
GGCTCTTCACGAACGAGGGTGTAGTCGGTTGAGCGCGTCGGTGGCCGGGTAGGGGTCGAGGTCTCCCGGATGATGGAAGTTCTTCACGCTCGCCATCCCGAAAGACCTCGACGTGCTCCACCCTACTTTCGCGACCCCTGACCTGACCACGTTCTGCCGCCTCGACGAGCTCGGCCTCGTCGCCGTCGGTCAGCTGATCGAGCCGGATCGGGCCACGATCGAATGCCGCGTCGTCGAGGACGACCCGTGGTGTCGGAAGTGCGGTGCCGAGGGCGTGCCGCGGGACACGGTCACGCGTCGACTGGCGCACGAGCCGTTCGGGCACCGGCCGACGACCCTGCTGGTGCGGGTGCGCCGGTACCGGTGCGGACACTGCCGGCGCACGTGGCGGCAGGACATGACGCCGGCAGCGGCGCCGCGTGCGAAGATCTCCCGCGGCGGCCTGGAGTGGGCGCTGCGGGGCATCGTCATCGACCACCTCACCGTCACCCGCGTCGCCGCAGGTCTCGGGGTGTCCTGGAGTGCCGCGAACGCCGCCGTCCTCGCGGAAGGCATGCGGCGCCTGATCGACGACCCCGCCCGGTTCGACGGGGTCACCACGATCGGTGTCGACGAGCACGTCTGGCGACACACGAGGCTGGGCGACAAGTACGTCACCGTGATCATCGACCTCACGCCCGCGAGGAACAAGACCGGGCCGGCGAGGCTGCTGGACATGGTCGAGGGCCGCTCCAAGGCGGTGTTCAAGCAGTGGCTCGCCGCCCGCCCTGCGGACTGGGCGAAGCGGATCGAGGTGGTCGCGATGGACGGCTTCGCCGGGTTCAAGACCGCTGCCGCCGAGGAACTCCCCGACGCCGTCCCCGTCATGGACCCGTTCCACGTGGTCCGCCTCGCCGGCGACGCGCTGGATGTCTGCCGGCGTCGGGTCCAGCAAGACACCACCAGTCACCGCGGGCTCAAGGGCGACCCGCTCTACAAAGCCCGCCGCACCCTGCACACCGGGGCGAGCCTGCTCACCGACCGGCAGCGGGCACGCCTGGACGCAGTGTTCGCGAGCGAGGAGCACGTCGAGGTCGAGGCGACCTGGGGCATCTACCAGCGCATCGTCGCGGCCTACCGGGAGCCCGACAAGAAGAAAGCGAAGACGATGATGCAGGAAGTGATCGCTGCGATCAGCAGCGGCGTTCCCGCGGCGCTCGTCGAGGTCCGCAAGCTCGGCCGGACCATGAAGCAGCGGGCGGGCGACATCCTCGCGTTCTTCGACCGCCCCGGCACCAGCAACGGCCCGACCGAGGCCATCAACGGGCGACTCGAACACCTCCGCGGCTCCGCCCTCGGCTTCCGCAACCTCACCCACTACATCGCTCGGTCGCTGCTCGAAGCCGGAGGGTTCAGACCCGCGCTACACCCTCGTTCGTGAAGAGCC
>NZ_JAKNUW010000047.1 GCF_023155805.1 Micrococcus lacusdianchii
GACTCGTACAAGTCCACCGCCCGCTGCCGGAACTCGTCCGTGTAGTTCTTCCTAGCCATCCCTTGGATTCTCGCTTCCCCATCATCGTGCTGGAATCAGCGTGTCCAAGATCAGGGGTCAAGCGCCCAATGCTCCTGCTGATGCCGGTCACGCACCTGGTCGCTCAGGCCTTCCATGCCCCGACGGCGCAGATCGCTTTTGTGGCCGCCGTCGTCGGCGCGCACTTCCTCCCCTTCGCTCGCGCCTTCCATGCCCTGGTGTTCTGGTGGATCGGCGGGTCCATGGTCGCCCTCGGCCTCGGCGGGGCACTCCTGGCGGCCCTGGGGATACCCGTGGCCGGGCCGGCCGGCGCCGCGGTGGCCGGCGCGGCGATGCTCGTGATCGTCGCAGTGCAGGCATTCTCGACAACACGCCCCGGGCACGACAGCGGCCACTGAACTTTCTGCCGCGTGGCCCGATCCGGGCTCAGGCCCTAGATGGCCTCCTCCAGTCCAGTCGACTTCCGACAGCAGGACGGATCATATGGATCCATCCGGCGGAATCGGTCATTTGTGGCGCTTCTAGATCACGCCACATTCATGGACACAAGTTCGAGGCATGTTCGGGGTAGCCACCCGCTACTTCACTTCGACCAGCACCGACGAGCTGGTTGACATCTCTGAACCACCGGGCTCTGCTTGCCCCTATGACCGAACGGATTGGCCTGCGACCACTGTCCCCCGATGACGCACCCGAGATGGCCAAGGTCCTCGCCGACCCGGCCCTCTACCAGTACACCGGGGGCACACCGCCGACCGTGGAGGGGCTCACCGGCCAATACACCGTTCAGAGTCGGGGCCACTCAACTGACAGGACCGAGACCTGGATCAATCACCTGGTGGTGTTCGAGACCTCCGGGAAAGCACTCGGCTACGTCCAGGCCACCATCCCGGTCTCAGGCCAACCCGCCGAAATCGCCTGGGTCATCGGAGCACCGTGGCAGCGCAATGGTTACGCCTCAGCAGCCGCCGCTCTCCTGCTGGCTGAACTTGCGGACATGGGCGTGAAACAGGTCATCGCTCATATCCACCCCGACCATGGGGCGTCCGCCGCGGTCGCGCGCCGTATCGGAATGAGTCCGACCGACGAAGTCGTGGACGGCGAAGTCCGATGGGAAGGTCCAGTGACCCCCAGGGGATGACCGGCACCTCTCCCACGTCCCACGTCTTGGCTCATCTGCGGCTTCAGACCCAAACGATCGTTTGTGGCGGCTGCTCGGTGTGCCGCCCGGTGACTGTGGCTTCGTTCGCTTGGTGGCGGGGTTTATGCAGCGCTCCGTGGCGGTCTTGTTGCCGCGATCACGCAGGACTGGCTGCAGGTAGGTGTCGCGGTCTGAACCGAGAGGGGTGCGCCCGGTCGGGGCCGTTTGGATCGCTGCCGCT
>NZ_JAKNUW010000048.1 GCF_023155805.1 Micrococcus lacusdianchii
CTAGGTGTTGTGGGTCATGAGGTTCTTGGCACGAGGCCCGGGCTGAGATGAGACGAGCGGGCCCCGCCCGGCAGGATGGAAGTTCCTCAACAACCCATCCGCTGGAAAGAGCCCGCTCATGACCCACGCTAACGCACCCCTGACCCCCACCGGCCGTCTCAGGATGGTCCACCGCCACCTGCACGACGGGATCCCCCAAGCCCATGTCGCCGCCGAGTTCCGCGTCAGCCGCCCCACGGTGGCCACCTGGGTCGCCCGCTACCGTGCCGAAGGCGAGGCAGGACTGCAAGACCGCTCCTGCCGGCCACGACGCTCTCCCGCCCAGCTCGACCCCGAGGTGGTGGCCCAGATCCAGACCCTGCGTCGCAGGGAGAAGTGGTCAGCCCGCCGCATCCATCACCACCTCGTCTCTGAAGGCCACCGGGTGTGCCTCCGAACGGTGGGCAGGTGGCTGCACCGGCTGGGCATCTCCCGGTTGCCAGACCTCGCGCCCACGGGTGAGGACCTGCGCCAACGACCGCAGAAGATCACCGCCCGCGGCCCGGGGCACATGGTGCACCTGGACGTGAAGAAAATCGGGCGCATCCCTGACGGGGGCGGCTGGCGTGCTCACGGCCGGGACTCCGAGAACGCGCGAGCAGCCAAGCGCGGGCCTGGCCGACGGGTCGGCTACACCTACCTGCACTCGGCGATCGACGGGTTCACCCGCCTGGCCTACACCGAGGCGTTGGAGGATGAGCGGACGGTGACCACGATCGGGTTCTTCTGCCGGGCGCGGGCGTTCTTCGCCGCCCACGGCATCACCGTGGACCGGGTGGTCACGGACAACGGGAACAACTATCGGGCTGCGGACTTCACCGCGAAGGTGGTCTCGCTCGGGGGCCGGCACCACCGGATCCGCCCATACACCCCGCGCCATAACGGGAAGGTCGAACGGTACAACCGGCTGATGGTCGATGAGGTCCTCTACGCCCGCCCGTATACCTCAGAGACAGCTCGGCGTGAGGCGCTGGCCGTGTGGGTGAACCACTACAACTACCATCGGCCTCATACCTCCTGCGGGGACGCCCCTCCGGCCTCGTTGGCCCCGGCCCGAGTCAACAACGTCATGACCTCTTACA
>NZ_JAKNUW010000049.1 GCF_023155805.1 Micrococcus lacusdianchii
GGCGGGGTTTATGCAGCGCTCCGTGGCGGTCTTGTTGCCGCGATCACGCAGGACTGGCTGCAGGTAGGTGTCGCGGTCTGAACCGAGAGGGGTGCGCCCGGTCGGGGCCGTTTGGATCGCTGCCGCTACGTCAGAGTCCGAAGGCTCCGCCGCTGACGAGGATCACGATGCCGAGGCCGATGAGAACGATGGGGAAGAGGACGTGCTCCCAGCGTTCGAGCACTTCGGCGATCGGGGGGCGGGTGGCGACGAACTTTGCCAGGGCCACCAGGACCGCGACGAGCGCGAGGAAGACGATGCAGTAGGCGACTACTGCGAGAGGTTCCACGCTGAGGAAGACAGGGGTGTAGACGCCGATGTTGTCGCCGCCGTTGGCAAGGGTGACGCCTGCGACTGTCCACACGCCGACCTTCTTGCCGGCAACCTTGGCCTCGTCGTCATCGTCGTCATCGTCTCCGCGCCAGGCCTGCCATGCGGCCCAGAGGCCGAGGCCCAGAGGGATGAGACCGAAGTACGGGATGGCTGCCGAGGGCAGGAATGCTCCGGCGCCGATGGTCACCAGGACCGCGGCACCGAGGATGCCGGCGAATCCGAGGTACTGGCCGGCCAGAATGCGGGCGGTAGTGCCGCGCTGGCCTGCCCCTCGCGCGAAGAAGAGGGAGAGCACGATGATGTCGTCGATGTTGGTCGCTGCGAACAGGCCCATCGCCTGCAAGACCGAGGTGAGGATCATGCGCCCTCCCCAGCTGCGTCGCATCCGGGAAGCGAGCAGGCGGGATCGATGCACGGGGCGTCTTCGTCCACTGCCAGGGTGGCATCGACCAGTGCCGTCAGCGCCTGCGCCAGGCGCGAATCGGCGATCTCATATCGTGTCCGACGACCCTCGGGCTCGGAGACGACGATCCCGCAATCGCGCAGGCATGCCAGGTGGTTGGACACGTTCGGGCGTGTCAGGTCCAGATCTCGGGCCAGTTCCGCCGGGTAAGCGGGATGGTCGAGCAGGGTCAAGATGATCCGGGATCGAGTGGGGTCGGCCAGTGCACGACCCAGGCGGTTCATCACGTCGAGACGCGAAGCAATAGTCA
>NZ_JAKNUW010000005.1 GCF_023155805.1 Micrococcus lacusdianchii
AGATCTCGGGCCAGTTCCGCCGGGTAAGCGGGATGGTCGAGCAGGGTCAAGATGATCCGGGATCGAGTGGGGTCGGCCAGTGCACGACCCAGGCGGTTCATCACGTCGAGACGCGAAGCAATAGTCATCATGGACTGAACTATACAGCGTGAACTGAACACTCGGTCACAGGCGTCAGCCCAGATCGCATGCCCGTAAGGGGATCCTTCACCGTACGTCGAGCGAGCTCAGTCCTCGACGACTTCTTGTGAGGGATCGTCATGTACGCAAGACCCGTACGGTGACGTGGGCGGTGAGGGGAGGGTAACTGCAACAATGGGGACATGCATGTTGGCTACGCGCGCGTCTCGACTCTCGAGCAAGACCTCTCCGCCCAACGGGAAGCACTCGAGCGCCTCGGAGTCGAGAACAAGGACATCTACTTCGACCACGGCCTGACGGGAACGACCCGCGCCCGGCCCGGGCTGCGCGAAGCGCTCGCCGCGACCCGGGACGGCGACACCCTGGTGGTGACCAAGCTCGACCGGCTGGCCCGCTCGCTCCCGGACGCGAGGGACATCGCCGACGAGCTCACCACCAAGGGAGTGGCGCTCAGTCTCGGAGGCAGCGTCTACGACCCCAACGACGCCGTCGGCCGGTTACTGTTCAACGTGCTCGGCATGGTGGCCGAGTTTGAGGCGGACCTCATCCGCCTGCGCACTCGCGAAGGCATGGCCATCGCCAGATCCAAGGGCAAACTCAAAGGCAAGAAGCCCAAGCTCTCGCCCTCTCAGCGCAAGCACCTGCTGACGTTGCACGCCGCCGGCGAGCACGCCCAAGCCGAGCTGGCCGAGCTGTTCAACGTCTCCCGCACCACCATCTACCGCGAGCTGCGCCGCACCACGACCGACACCTGACCGCGCCTGCACCGCCACTGAGCGATCACAGAAACCCGCCACCAAGCCATCACATCCACAGGACTGGGTCGCCCGAGTCGTTGCCAAGAACCTATGGGTTGTGGCGGGAGGTTTCGAGAGCGGGGACGATCTCCCACCCCATAGACTCTTGAGTTGTGCCCAGTGCGAAGTACCCCATGCAGCTCCCGCGTGAGACCCCTACTCAGGTTCGGAGAACGAATCTAGATCCCGAGGGGAAGTTTCCTCATCCTTTGGTGGCATGCCTCGCGGAGGCGACGGTGTCGCCGGCAGAGGTCGATGTTTTCCCCATGGTGGTCCGAGCACAGCAGCCAGACGAGCTCCACCTTCCTGACTACGACCTGATCGTCTCGTTCGGCCAGCCAATCAATGGCGCCCAGGCGCCGGTCATCGTCTTCGGCCCCGTTGGCGGCCAACGTCTAGCCTGTCCGGAGGACTTCTTGCTTGAGGCTTCGTTCCACGGCTCAGTATTGGACGATGGCTACTCAGTTGAGACCCGGGAGACACAGCTGCGCTCGTTGATACAGGTGCCCCTGGCGGCAACACCTTGGAGGGATCTTCTCAAGGAAGGGCTCCAGCCGGCCATCTCAGCGAACCTGGGCAACCTTCACACCATTCAGACGTCTGACCTAGTGATCATGACCAGGGACAGCGAGCCGCAGATACAACACTGGTTGGGACCAGAGGAGGCGCTTACGCCGCTCCTGAAGTTCCAGGACGGCACGGTAATCGCCGCCATGGGGCTGACGGCAGAGCGCTTCCCCATCTTGTTCCTCCCGTCATGGACGCCAAACAAGCGCGCATGGCTGCTGACAGCATGGAGGGAGTGGGTCGCCGATGGCACCATAGATGCTCCTCCTCCCAGCGAAGGGTTCGACGACGCAGCCTGGACGACCGGGGCAGAGCTCCGAGAGCTGGAGGAAATCCATCGTCTTGAGCTCGATCTGCAGCGTGAGAAGGAGAGGTTGGGTCAGGCAATCGCGGCCGCGAAGGGTCGGTTAGCCGAGGCCTCAGAGGCTGCGGAATCGGGGGCGCGGCGTCTATTGACCAAGAACGGCGAAGACCTCGAATTGGCAGTGGAGGAGGCCCTCTCGGCCCTGGGCTTTGAGGTTACGCTTATGGATTCGGATGGGGTGGCCAAACTCGAGGACCTGCGGGTGAGTACAAGTTCCGGGACGTGGACCGCGCTTGTGGAGGTCAAGGGCTACTCCAAGGCTGGTAAGTCCAACGACTTCCAAAAGTTTGCCCGGTACAGCTCTGAGTACAGTCGCCAGACAAACATGCAACCGGACGCCTACTGGTACGTGGTAAATGCGTACATGGGACAACCTCCGGCCGCTCGGCCGGGCCCCTTCGAGTCAGTGCAGGACCACGTTCAAACCTTCAGCGAGGAGGGTGGTCTTGTAATTCCGACCGCAGAACTCTTCCGCCTGGTCAGGTCCGTCGAGGCCGGCGTTCTCACCACGGGGGCAGCGCAGGCCTCTCTTACTAGCCAGCGGGGTCTCTACAGTACAGATTCACTGACTCACGAGGCGTCTGATGGGGGCACTGCGGAGTAGACGGCAGTCCCCAGTCACCAGCACCAGGAACACCGGCGGCGACGGCCACGGGCATCTCGAACCGACCGACGTGTCCCCAGAGCTGGCCGACTACATACGCCACCTCACACTCGCAGCCGTCGCCTACCTCCTGGCTGAGGTCCAGCACACGCCCCCTCGACAGTGACTGCTGTACGGACCGGGGGACGTCGGTGACACCGCCCGCGGCCGAGGGCCACTTTTCGCGGGCCACACTGACTGACCTGCTCTGCGAAAAGTTCACCGCGTGTCGTGTGAAATCTTCACTGCATCTCGACAGCAGCGATGCCGTGACGTGGGACGACGGTGCCGGACACGACGAAGCCCCGGGACCGAACCGGTCCCGGGGCTTCGTGCTCCGCGGAGGATGGGGGATTTGAACCCCCGAGGGCGTGAACCCAACACGCGTTCCAGGCGTGCGCCATAGGCCGCTAGGCGAATCCTCCTTGGCGTGCCCCCGTGCGGC
Organism: Micrococcus lacusdianchii; assembly: GCF_023155805.1. Classification (GTDB taxonomy): domain Bacteria; phylum Actinomycetota; class Actinomycetes; order Actinomycetales; family Micrococcaceae; genus Micrococcus; species Micrococcus lacusdianchii. The sequence goes on from NZ_JAKNUW010000005.1 coordinate 2,958, forward strand.
GGACCGCGCAAGGGCAGGCTCCATCATAACCAGATCGCCGCGCAGGGTGCCACTCGGGGCCGGGGGTGCCCGCGTCGGACCGCTGCCTCACGCGGGCGTCGCGCCCCGGGGGCGGCCACTGCTAGACTCTGGGACGGCCCCTCACGTGGTGTCATCTCGCCGAACTCCCCCAGGACCGGAAGGTAGCAAGGGTAGGTGGGCTCTGGCAGGTGCGTGAGGGGTCTTCGATTTCCCCGAGACCGAGGGAGGCCCCATGCCCGCCGGCCGATACGCCCCCTCCCCCACCGGGACCCTGCATCTGGGCAACCTGCGCACCGCGATCGTCGCGTGGCTCGCGGCCCGCGCGTCGGGCCGGGACTTCTGGCTGCGGATCGAGGACCTGGACCGCGTCCGCTCGGGCGCGGAGGCCGAGCAGCTGCGGGACCTGCGGGCCGTCGGCCTGGACTGGGACGCCGCACCCGTCCGCCAGTCCGAGCGCGCCCCCCGGTACGCGGACGCCGTCGCCGCCCTGCGTGCCGCCCACGGGCAGGACGCCGTCTACGAGTGCTTCTGCTCCCGGAAGGACATCGCGCAGGCCGGCTCCGCACCCCAGGCCGGGGACGAGACGGACGACGACGCGCCACCCGCCCCGCTGCGCCCGCCGGGCTTCTACCCCGGCACGTGCCGCGGGCTGACGGAGGCGGAGCGCGCCGTCCGCCGCCGCGAGCGCCCCGCCGCCCTCCGGATCGACGCGGCCCTGGTGGCTGGGCTGCCGGACGGGGCGGTCCCGGAGGCCTCCGCCCACGACCTGCTGCACGGCGAGGTCACGGGCCTGGTGGACGACCTGGTGCTGCGCCGCAACGACGGCGCGTGGGCGTACAACCTGGCGGTCGTCGTCGACGATGCAGCGCAGGGCGTGGACCAGGTGGTCCGCGGGGACGACCTACTCGACTCCGCGCCCCGGCAGCGCTGGCTGGCGGCGCGGATCGCGGAGGCGCAGGGACAGAAGGCCGCGCGGGTGGAGCACCTGCACGTGCCGCTGGTCCTCAACGCCGACGGACGGCGGCTGGCCAAGCGCGACGGCGCCGTGACCCTGGCAGACCTGGCCGCCGAGGACTCCGCCTGGACGCCGGAGGCCGTGCGGGACCGGCTCCTGGCGTCCCTGGGCCTGCCGGTCGGGCCGCTCTCCCATGCGGTGGCCGCGTTCGACCCGGCCGCGCTGCCGCGGGATCCGTGGGTGTTCCGCGGCCGACTGTGACGGCGGCCGCCGGGCCTCAGAGGACCTGCGCGGCCTGCTCGAACTCGAGCCGGCCCTGGCGCGGCTGCTGGGCGTTCTCGTCGTCGGCCGGGGCGTGGCCCACGTTGACGACCACGAGCGACTTCCAGGCGCGGTCCGCGTGGAACTCGGCGTCCACGCCGTCGTTCTTGAAGCCCGCCATGGGGCCGACCTCGAGACCGTGGGCGCGCAGGGCCATCAGCAGGTAGCCGATCTGGATGGCCGCGTTGAGCCGGCCCATTCCCTCGCGCATTGTCGGCCTGCCCTCGGCGTCCTGCTCGAAGCCCTCGCGGAACGGGGCCAGGTGACCCATGTGGCGGTGCCAGTCGAGGTCGTAGGAGGCGATCAGCGTCAGCGGCGCCCGCTCCGTCTTCTCCCTGTTGAAGGCGATCATGTGCGGGAGCAGACGCTGCTTCGCCTCGGGGGACGCGATGACGTCCAGGCGCAGCGGCTGGCTGTTCATGGCGGTCGGGGCCCAGCGCAGGTCCTCGTAGGCGCGGCGGACCAGCTCGAGGTCCACGGGCTCGTCCGCGAAGAGCTGGGTGGTGTGCCCGTCGAGGAAGAGATGGTCGATCGCCTCCCGGTCCAGCCGGCCGGTGTCGGCCCGTGGCTGCGTGGGGTGGGCGGTGTCCTCGGCGTCGTGGTGCATCTCCGCGGTCATGGCAGGGCCAACGCCGAGCGCCGCGGCCGGGATTCCCGGCACCGCCCTCCGCCGGTGGACGCCGCTATCGTGTCCGGACCCACCGGATAGGCTGACGCGGGTGAGCACCGCCCTGTACCGCCGCTACCGCCCCGACCGGTTCGAGGACGTGATCGGGCAGGACCACGTCACCGTGCCGCTCCGGACCGCGCTGTCCAAGGACCGCGTGAACCACGCCTATCTCTTCTCCGGCCCGCGCGGCTGCGGCAAGACCACCTCCGCCCGCATCCTGGCGCGCTGCCTGAACTGCGCGCAGGGCCCCACGCCCACCCCGTGCGGGGAGTGCGACTCGTGCCGGGACCTCGCCACCGGCGGCCCCGGCTCGCTGGACGTCCTCGAGATCGACGCCGCCAGCCACGGCGGAGTGGACGACGCGCGGGGACTGCGCGAGCGGGCCACGTTCGCCCCGGTGCGGGACCGCTACAAGATCCTCATCATCGACGAGGCCCACATGGTCACGGCGGCCGGCTTCAACGCGCTGCTGAAGATCGTGGAGGAGCCGCCGGAGCACCTGAAGTTCATCTTCGCCACCACGGAGCCGGACAAGGTGATCGGCACCATCCGCTCGCGCACGCACCACTACCCCTTCCGTCTGGTGCCGCCGGAGCCGCTCATCGCCCACCTGGAGCAGCTGTGCCAGGAGGAGGGCATCCGCGTGCAGCCCGGCGTGCTGCCGCTCGTGGTGCGCGCCGGCACGGGCTCGGTGCGGGACACCCTCTCCGTGCTGGACCAGCTGATCGGCGGCGCCCAGCAGGGGCAGGTCTCGTATGAGCTCGCCGTCAGCCTGCTCGGGTTCACCCCGGAGGCGCTGCTGGACGACGTGATCGACGCCGTCGCCGCGGAGGACACCCCCACCGTGTTCCGCGTGGCGGACCGCGTGGTGCAGTCCGGCCAGGACCCCCGCCGGTTCGTGGAGGACCTGCTGGACCGGTTCCGGGACCTGGTGATCGCCCGCGCCCTCCCCGACGAGGCCGGAGCCATCCTGCACGGCATGCCCGAGGACCAGGTCCGCCGCCTCGCCGCGCAGGCCGCCCAGCTCTCCCGGTCCGAGCTCTCCCGCCTCGCGGACGTGACCAACGTGGCGCTGACGGACATGGTGGGCGCCACGAGCCCCCGCCTGCACCTCGAGCTGCTCATGGCGCGCCTCATGCTGCCCGCCACGGATGACTCGCACCGCGGCCTCGCCGCCCGCCTGGAGGCCCTCGAGCGTCGCGTCGGCGCCGGCGCCCCCCTCACCGACGACGACGGCGTCCCCGCCGACACGGTCAGCACCCGGGGCACGGCGGATGGGGCCGCAGGGCTGAGCGGCGCCGCGCTCGCCCGCGCCGCTGCCCGGCGTGCCGAGACCGCCGCCGCCCCTGCCCCGGAGACCGCTGACACTCCGGCCCCCGCAGCGCCGACGGAGGACACCCGCCCGGCGCCGGTCGCGCCGGACACTCCGCGCCCGGCCGAGACCGGCGGGGGGACGGACGGGGAGGCCCCGGCGCGTCGTCCTGCGCCGGAGGCGGCGCCGACGTCGTCCGCAGGCCCCCGCACCGCGGAGGAGCCCCCCGCGCAGCGGGCCGCCGCACCGGCCGGGCCCGCAGCCGCGCCGATCCCCGCTGCCGCCGCGCCGAGCCAGGTGGAGAAGGTGCGCCGCGCGTGGCCGGACATCCTCGGGGCGATCGAGGACTCCTCACGCCTGGTGTGGATGCTGGTCAAGGACAACGCCTCGGTGGCGGGGTACGACGGCGACCTGCTCACCGTCGCGTTCACCCAGGACGGCCCGCGCCGGACCCTGCTCGCCCGTCAGGGGGACCAGGTCCTCGCGGAGGCCGTGCACCGCGTGCTCGGCATCCGGCCCGAGCTGGACCTCATCCTCGGCGGCGACGGCCCGCAGGACGGCGACCGCCCCGGCGGCGGGCCGTCCCGGCCGGACAGGCCCGCGCCCCCGCAGGGTCCGCAGCCGGGCCGAGGCTCCGCGCCCGAGAGTGCGGAGGAGCCGACGACGCCCCGGCCCTCGGCCGAGCGGGCCGCCCCTGCGCCGGCGGCCCCCGAGCGCCGGACCCCGGCCGAGCCGAGCCCGCCGTCCGCTCCGGCGGGGCGCACGTCCGCCCCGGAGGTCCCGGTGGCCACGTCCTGGCCCTCGCCTGCACCCACGCCTAGCGGGGCGACCCCGCCGCCGCCCGCCCGCACGGAGCAGCCCACGGGCCGGCCAGCACCGGCCCCGCCGTCCGGCGGGCCCGCCCCCACCGCGGCACGCCCCGCCGCCCCGGCGGAGGCCCGCTCGGCAACGCGCCCCGGACCCGCGGACACCACGCCCCCTGCGGCGCCCGCGCCGCAGGGCTGGGGCCGCGCGGACGAGGAGCCCCCCGCCTGGGAGGACGCCCCGCCACCGCCCGAGGACCCGTGGGACGACCTGCCGGAGTTCGACCCGGACGCGGACATGGAGGACTCCCCCGGCCCCGAGGGCTGGACTCCGGACCAGGACGGCGCGGAGGGCTCCGACCGCGCGGCCCCCGCCGCGCCCGCCCTGGACGTGCCGACCCCGCAGGACTGGGGCGCCCCCGCCGGGCAGGGAGCCGCCGCACCGTCGTCGCCCGCGCCGGACCAGCCTGCCGAGGCGCCCCCCGCCCCCAGCGACGCCGACGTGCGCCGCGCCTACGACCCGGGCCCGCTCGTCCGCGAGGAGGAGCACACCATTCCCGTGTTCGCGAAGCCCGAGGCCGAGCTGCGCGCCGAGTTCGCCGCCCGCTTCGGCGGTACGCGGCCGGCCGGCTTCGACGCCGATCGCGCGGCGGAGCAGGCGGACGACTCCCCCTCCGGGGACGACGACGCCGACCCCGACCGACCCGGAGCGGCCGTCCGCGCCGCCCTGGCCGGGGAGCCGGACCGGTACGGGCAGGACGCCGCCGAGCACGCGGCGGAGGAGGAGGCCGGCGTCCGGGAGGACCCGCAGGCCGCCGCCTCCGGTACGGAGGATCCCGTCTCCGCATCTCCGGCCCGCCCCACCGCGGATGACACGCCGGACCCCGGCGTTCCCGCGGAGCACCACGACGACGCCGAGGGTGACTCCGGGGGCGGCCGCACCGGGGCACCGACCCGCGCCCCCGGTGAGGGCCGCGGCTCCGGCCACCCGGACAGCTGGTTCGGCGCGCTCATGGAGCGGCTCGAGGCGGGGGGCCCGCTCGACCCCCCGGTCAACGCGGGGCGGCCCGGACCGGACTCCGCGGCGGGCCCCGGCGGGCGGCCCAGCGCCGCCGCGCTCGGCGGACCGGACGGGTCAGACCCCGCACCGCCCACGGGCACCGTCGACGTCGACCCCCGGGCAGCTGCCATCCGTGCCGCCCGCGAGGCGGCACGCGGCGGCGGGGCGAGGCTGGACGGCGACGCGCCCGCCGGCCCCGCTGCGGCGTCCGCCCCGTCCGTAGACTGGTCGGACGAGGTGGCGAGCGAGGACGACGTGTCCCTCGAGGAGTCCGGCCTGGTCGGCCGGCCGGTGGTCGAGCGCCTGCTGGGCGCGCGCCTGCTCGAGGAGCGGCCCCACGAGGGCGGCTTCTGACCCACCACAGCACCCGCAGGAGGACGGGCACCCGCGTGCCCCCAGGAGAGGACGGTGAGACGTGTACGACGGTGCCGTCCAGGAGCTGATCGACGAGCTCGGCCGACTTCCGGGCATCGGCCCCAAGTCCGCCCAGCGCATCGCCTTCCACATCATGGAGGCGGACGCCGCGGACATGCTCCGCCTGGCGGAGGCGATCCGCACCGTCAAGGACAAGGTGCGGCTGTGCACCGTGTGCTTCAACGTGTCCGAGGACGAGGTCTGCCGCCTCTGCCGGGACGAGCGTCGGGACCGCACCCAGATCTGCGTGGTGGAGGAGTCCCAGGACGTCATGGCCATGGAGCGCACCCGCGCCTTCTCCGGGCGGTACCACGTGCTCGGCGGCTCCATCAATCCGATCGCGGGCATCGGCCCGGAGCAGCTGCACGTGCGGGAGCTGCTCACCCGGCTCCAGGACGAGACCGTCCAGGAGGTCATCCTCGCCACGGACCCGAACCTCGAGGGGGAGGCCACCGCCACCTACCTGGGCCGACTCCTCGGCGCCACCGGGATCCGCGTCACCCGGCTCGCCTCCGGCCTGCCGGTGGGCGGCGACCTCGAGTACGCGGACGAGGTCACCCTCGGCCGCGCCTTCGAGGGCCGCCGCCCGATCGCCGGCTGAGCCCGCCCCCGCTCAGGCCACCCGCGTGCCGGCGGCGAGCTGCCCGGCCGGAGTGTCCAGCCGTCGGTGGCCCCACCACAGCAGGCCCGCGGTCAGCGCACCCTGCATGGCCAGGCCCAGCGGCCACATGGGCCACGTCTCCTCGCGGGTCGGCATCACGTTCGGGTCGATCCCGCGCAGCTCGCCGTCGAGGCACTCCACCGACGCCCGCGGATCCCGCTGCGCCTGCCGGTACACCGCTGACAGCCAGTTCAGCGGGCCGGCCTCCGGGGCGGAGCCGGCCGACGACCCGCCCGGACGGACGATCCACGGGGAGGCGTCCGCCACCACCACGAAGGGGTTCGGCGCCACAAGCCAGGCCACCCGGCGCCCGTCGGGGACCTCCTGGTCCAGCACCGGGCCCACGCACCGGTCGGCGATGTTGTCGTATGCCTGGGGGAACTGCCGCTGCTGCTCGGCGTAGTAGGCCGCCCAGTCGTCGTCGCTCATCGACGCCGCCTCCTCCTCGGAGAGGTTCTCCTCCGGGTACGCGTGCTCGGGCTGGCTCGCCTGCACGGTCATCGAGGTGAACTGCATCGACAGCACGAGCGCCACCACGGAGCCGATGGTCAGGGCCGCCACGAGCAGGTACGTCACCACCACGGCGAACAGGGTGCGCCCGGCGATCGCGGAGACGGCCACACCGATCCCGGTGACCACCGCGAACTCCACGAGGATCATCAGGATCCCGACCAGGACGTACAGGGGAGGGACCCGCCCCACGACGGCGGCGACCACCAACCACGGCAGGGCCGCCGCCACGAACGCGGCCGAGGCGATCCAGGCCGCCAGCCACTTGCCGGCCATGAGCTGCCATGTGGACAGCAGCGTCACCTGGGTGATCGCGAGCGTGCCCCCCGCCCGGTCACCGGAGATCGCGTTGGCCGCCAGCGCCGGCGCCACGAGCAGGGCGAGGGTGAGGGCGAACATGAGGACGCCGTCGAACATCCACTGCCCGGCCGTGCGCAGCGCGGCCTCCTGGTCGGCGGCGGTCATGCCGGTCATCTCCCCGGCGCTGAGGGCGCGCAGCCCCAGGGCCCCGAGGGTGACAGCCCCGACCAGCAGGAAGAACAGGCCCAGCAGCACGTACCAGCCGCGGGAGCGCAGCCGCTGACGCAGCTCCATGCCCACCACGGTGCGCAGGGCGGCGCCGCCGGACAGGCCCGCGGGACCCGTGCCGGGATCCTGCGGCGCGGCGTCGGGGGTGGGGCGGGTGTCCAGTGCGGTGCTCATGCGCGGTCTCCTTCGATGGGCTGGGGGCGGGCGCCGCCGTCGAGGGCGAGGTCCAGGTAGGCGTTCTCGAGGCGCGAGCCCTCGGGGGCGAGGCGGCTGACCGGCACGCCGGCGGCCACCAGGTCCGCCAGCAGCGCCGCCGCGGCGTCCTCGCCGCGCAGGCGCACCACGACGCCGGGCCGGTGCCGCTCGGGGCCGGCCTCCAGGGGCACGCCGCGCGCCTCGAGGGCGCGGACCAGCTCGGGCAGGCGCGAGGGGTCGGGCCCGGCGATCCGGTAGGGCCGCTCGCCGGCGGCGTCGTCCGACCCGGTGAGGTCCTTGACGGCCACCGTGGCCCCCGCGTTGACGAACACCGCGCGGTCGGCCATCTCCTCGAGCTCGGACAGCACGTGTGAGGAGACCAGGACGGCGGTGCCCTGCGCGGCCATGGCGCGGACGTCGTCGCGCAGGCGCAGCCGGGAGGTGGGGTCCAGCCCGTTGGCGGGCTCGTCCAGCATGAGGACCGCGGGCCGGTGCACCGTGGCCCGGGCCAGGGACAGGCGCTGCTGCTGGCCGCGGGAGAGCACGCGCGCGGGCCGGTCGGCGAACTCCTCGAGCCCCACCCAGGCCAGCTGCTCGCGCGCGCGGGCGGCGGCGTCGGCGGCGCGCATCCCGTACAGCCGGCCCAGGCTGGTGAGGATGTCCCGACACGTCAGGGCCTCCCACACGCCGAGGGTGTCCGGCATCCAGCCCAGGCGGGCGCGGGCGGCCGCCGGGTCGGTCATGGCGTCCACGCCCGCCACGCACACGGACCCCCGGTCCGGGCGCAGCAGGGTGGCGAGGATCAGCATCAGCGTGGTCTTGCCGGACCCGTTGGGGCCCACGAGGGCGGTCACGGACCCGGCGGGGGCGGTCAGAGAGACGTCCCGGACCGCATGCACGGCGCCGAAGGACCGCGCCAGGCCGTGGGCGGTGATGCCGCCGGGGGCGGGGAGGGCTGTGGTGGTCATGCCCCCCATCCTGGGCCCCGCTCGGCGGCCGGGGATCCGACCACGGGATGATCCCCGCTCCCCCCGCCTCGTCCACGGGGCGGACGTCCGGTGTCACCCGCCGGTCGCCGCCGGCGCGCGACCCTAGACTGGCTCCAGCCACCGCCCGGCGCCGGTCCCCTCCGGACCGCCCGGTCCCGGCCCCGTCCGCCTCCCCGTCCGGAAGGATCCTCTCCCGTGAGCCTGATCGTCCAGAAGTTCGGCGGCTCCTCCGTGGCCGACGCCGAGGGCATCCAGCGCGTGGCCCGCCGCGTCGTCGCCACGCAGCGCGCCGGCCACGAGGTCTGCGTGGTGGTGTCCGCCATGGGCGACACCACGGACGAGCTGCTCGACCTCGCCGCCGAGCTCACCGACGACGCCCCCGCGCGCGAGATGGACATCCTGCTGTCCGCAGGTGAGCGCATCTCCATGTCCCTCCTGGCCATGGCCATCGACGCCCAGGGCGTGGAGGCCCGTTCCTTCACCGGCTCCCAGGCCGGCATGATGACGGACGCCTCCTACGGCCGCGCGCGGATCGTGAAGGTCAGCCCGGACCGGGTGCGCCAGGCCCTCGACGCCGGCTCGGTGGCCATCGTCGCCGGATTCCAGGGCATGAGCCCCGAGTCGAAGGACATCACCACCATGGGCCGCGGCGGCTCGGACACCACCGCGGTGGCGCTGGCGGCCGCGCTCGGCGCGGACGTCTGCGAAATCTACACGGACGTGGACGGCGTGTACTCGGCGGACCCGCGCGTCGTGCCCTCGGCCCGCAAGCTCGGGCGCCTCTCCTCAGAGGAGACCCTCGAGCTGGCCGCCTCCGGCGCCAAGGTCCTGCACCTGCGCTCCGTGGAGTACGCCCGCCGGTTCGGCGTGCCGATCCATGTGCGCTCCTCCTTCTCCGACCACGAGGGCACCTGGATCATGCCCGACCCGAACGACACCATCACCCTCGAGGAAGGCGCTCCCATGGAACAGCCCATCGTCTCCGGCGTGGCCCACGACCGGTCCGAGGCCAAGGTCACGATCGTCGGCGTCCCGGACGTGCCCGGCAAGGCCGCCGAGATCTTCCGCGTGATCGCCGAGACCAACGTGAACATCGACATGATCGTGCAGAACGTGTCCCGCCAGGGCTCGGGCCGGACGGACATCTCCTTCACCCTGCCGCTCGTGGAGGGCAAGGATGCCATGGCCGCGCTGCAGGCCGCGCAGGAGACCATCGGCTTCGAGGAGATCGTCCCGGACCGGGAGATCGGCAAGCTCTCCCTGATCGGCGCGGGCATGCGCTCCAACCCCGGCATCTCGGCGACCTTCTTCAAGGCCCTCTCCGACGCCGGTGTGAACGTGGACCTCATCTCCACCTCGGAGATCCGCATCTCCGTGGTCACCTCCGAGGACAAGCTCGACGACGCCGTCCGCGCCGTGCACACCGCCTTCGGCCTGGACACGGACGTCGAGGCCACCGTGTACGGCGGCACCGGGCGCTGACCGGGCGACCACGACGCGCGACGCCCGCCCCGGACGGACCGGGGCGGGCGTCGTCGTCTCCGGGAGGCCCACCCCCGGCACGACGCCGCCCCCGCACCTTCGTGGAGAAGGTGCGGGGGCGGCGTCGTGCCGGGGTGCCCGTCAGAGGCGGGCAGACCCGTCAGGGGCGGGCAATCAAGGGACGACCGTCACCTCGACGTCGGTGGCGACGCCCTCGGCCCACTGGACCTGGCCGCGCCAGGTGCCGGAGGTCAGGCCCGCCCAGGACACGGTGGCCTCGGTCTCCTCACCCACGGTCACGGGGACCGGGTTCGGGGTGACCGTGAGGTTGCCGGCGTCCGAGGTCAGCTGCACGGTCTCCAGGGACGCGGTGTCCGCGCCCGCCGGGTTCGCGTAGAGCTGGGTCAGCACCAGGTAGGTGCCGGGCTCCGGGTTCTGGATGGTCACGGACTCGTCGGAGGACTCCGTGGCGGACGCCAGCTGCTGGCCGGAGGGCGTCTGCACCAGCATGTCCCAGTCGGCGGTGTCCACGCCGGAGTCCACCGCGAAGGTCACGGACTCCACGCCCTCGCCCACGGTGACCTGGGTGACCTTGGAGGCGCCGGGCTCGAGCGTGACCGCCTGAGCGTCCACCTTGTTCAGGCCCAGCACGGTGGGGGTGAGCTCGCCGGTGAAGCCGGGCTCGAGGGTGACCTGCTCGGAGCCGGAGGCCCCGGTGCCCTGTACGGCGGTCTCGGCGATGGCCGGGACCGACTTGAGGGTGATCGGCGAGGTCACCGTGGGGACGGCCTTGCCCTTGGCGGTGGACCAGGAGAAGGAGCCGTGGGCCCACTCGTTCAGGGCCGCGTCGGTGCGGGTGACCGTGAGGGTGATCTCGGCCGACTGGCCGGCCTTCAGGTCCAGCACGGACGGGGACGCGGTGACGTCGTAGCCGGGCATGTCCTCGGAGAACTGCCAGCGGCCGTTCTCGAGGGCGGTCACGGTGCGCGTGATCGTGGTGGTGCCCAGCACGTCCGGGATGGCCACGGACGCCAGGTTGACGTCACGGCCGCGCAGCTCGCCCATGATCAGGGCGTCCCACTGCTCGGCTCCCGACTCGTAGACCAGGCCCGGACGGGCGGCGGCCTTCGGGTCGGCCGAGCCGGCACCGGTGGCGAAGTTGTCCTCGTTGACGGAGCCGTCCGCGTCGTAGACGTCACCGGCCGAGGTCATGAGGGCCGACTTCACGGCCATCGGGGACCAGTCGGGGTACTTGCCGATGAGCAGGGACGCCATGCCCGCCAGGTTCGGCGAGGCCATGGAGGTGCCGGACATGAGGCCGAAGGTGTTGCCGTCGTAGGACGGGTCCAGCGGGGAGACGCCGGCGATCACGTTGACGCCCGGGGCGGCCACGTCCGGCTTGAGGAACTCCTGGTTCACGGCGTTGGACGGGCCGCGCGAGGAGAACCCGGCGATCTGCGGCAGCGGCTCCTCCGGCAGGCCGGTGGTGTCCTGCGGGACGATCGTGGCCGTGTAGTCGCCGTTCTTGACCTTCTCGATCAGGGAGGCGTCGTTGGTGTGCACGGTGGGCACGGAGTGGATGTCCGCGTCCAGGGAGCCCGGGGTCACGTTCACGAGGATCATGCCGATGCCGCCGGCCTCGGCCACGGCCTTGGACTTGTCCACGCGGGCGATCGCGCCGCGCTCGCAGAGCACGATCTTGCCGGCGGTCTTGGCCGGGTCGAGCGAGCCGGGCACGCAGAGGCGGGCGTCCTCGGCGCTGGCGCCCGCGGCCGCCACCTCGCTGGAGTGCACGACCTCGGCCGGGCCGACGCCGGTGCGGGCCGAGGATGCACCGCGCACCTTGGTGCCGTCGGAGAGCTCCACGGTGCCGGTCAGCTCGTTGGAGAACGTCTCGGCGGCCACGGTGGTGACCCACGGGGAGGAGTGGTTCACGGTGTTCGCCGTGGGGCCGGAGTTGCCGCCCGAGGCGGAGACGAAGATCCCGGCCTCGGCGGCGGAGCGGAAGGCCATGGCCACCGGGTCCACCACGGAGGTGTTGTTGCCGGAGATGGAGTAGTTGATCACGTCCACGTTGTTCTCGATGGCCTGCTCCACGGCGGCCACGGAGGCGGAGGTGTAGCAGCCGCCCGTGTCCGGGTCGGTGTCCTCCCAGCAGATCTTGTAGGAGATCAGCTTCGCGGCCGGGGCCACGCCCGCGCCGGTGCCGAAGGAGTCCCCGTTGATGGCCTGCTCGACGTCCGTGTTGCCGACGATCGTGGTGGCCACATGGGTGCCGTGGGAGAACACGCCCAGCGGGGAGATCCGCTCGGCGGGGTCGCGCTGGTCCACCGGGACGTACTTCTCGAAGTCCTCGGAGAACGCGTAGGCGCCCAGCAGCTTGGAGTCACAGGAGGAGGCCGGGAAGTCCGGGCCGGTCTCGCACTCGGCGACGGCGGTGGTGCCGTCCGCCTTGAGCATCGCGATCTGGCCGTCCGCCGTGCGGTACGGCTCGCCGACCTTCGGCTTGCCCTTCAGCGGGCCCACCGGCTCCCCGTCGATGTAGGGGTTGTCCGGGTGGATGCCGGAGTCGATCACGCCGACGACCACGCCCTTGCCGGCGTTGACCGGCTTGCCGTAGGTGGTGTTCCAGGTGCCCTTCTTGCCGGGCAGGCCGAGGAACTCGGTGGAGGTGTAGTCCGGGGCCACCTGCTCGTCCGGGGTGACGGCGAGGACCGAGGGGTCCTTCGCCAGGGTGGCGGCCTGGTCGGCGGACAGCTCGGCCACGAACGCGTTGACGGCGCGCTGGAACTGGAGCTTCGGCTCCACGCCGGCCTGGGCGGCCAGCTTGGCCTGCTGGCGCTCGAGCTTGGCCTCGTAGGCCTTCACGCGCGGGTGCGAGGGGTCGAACTTCGCCTTCGGTGCGGCGCCGGGCGTGATCTGCGCACCCTCGGCGACCACGGACGGGGCCTCCTTGAGGACCACGAAGTAGCGGCCGGCCTCGAAGACGCCGGTCTGGCGCAGGGGGCCCTGCGGGCTCTGGGCGACGGCGCCGTCGCCCAGGTCGAGAGCGCCGGCGGGGACGGCGAGTGCGGGGGCGGCCACGAGGCCGAGGCCGGCGACGGCGGCGGCCAGGCGCCGGAAGCGCGGAGCGGGGGTGGTGGAACGGGGCATGGGGCCTCCGCCTTTCTCATCACGAGGGGTGCGAGTCCGGCCGTCCACCTCCGTCTCGCCTCCGGATGAGGGGCGAGGATGTGAGGCGGACCACAGACGGTGAGTGGAATGTACACCCTGACGCACGGGCGGCGCCAGGCGGACGTCCAGAGTGCGGACAGAGGGTTCATGCGGCGACGCAGGACGCCGAGACCGGGGCCTCCCCGTCCGGGAGAATGGTCCCGCCATGCCCTCCCCTGACCATTCCCCCCTCGCCCCGTCCGCCCGTCCCCTGACTGTCCTGGCACCCGGGGCCTGGCGCGCTCGCGCCCGGGCCCACCGCGAGCGCATCGCCCGCCGCACCGACCCGCTGGTGGCCCTGCGCATGCGCGGCGAGAAGCACCCCGTGCAGGACTTCCTGTTCGGCTACTACACCCACTCCCCCGCGGCGCTGCAGCGCTGGCACCCGGGCGCCGGCGTCGTTCTGGCGGACTGCGACGGCGCCGCGGCCGCCGCCGAGGCCGCCGAGCTCGGCACGGCGCCCCGAGGCGAGTGGAAGCACTGGCGACGCATCGAGGCGGGCGAGGCGCCCGGCGTCGTGCTGGAGGGGCGCGAGGTGGGCGGCTGGGCCGTGGACGTGCCGGCGTTCCTGGCGGACCGCGCGTCGGGGGCCGCGTTCACCCGGGAGCTGCTGGCGCGCACGGCGGAGCGGGCGCCGCGGCTGGGGTGCTTCGGGCTGCACGAATGGGCCATGGCCTACCGGTCGGACGTGCACGGAGTGCGGCACTCCCAGCTGCCGCTGCGGCTCGGCGCGGCGGGGACGGACGCCGTGGTGGAGGGCTCGCGGATCCGCTGCACCCACTTCGACGCGTTCCGGTTCTTCGCCCCCGAGGCACGGGGGCTGAACGAGGGCGAGGGCGGCGTGCTACCCACCCGGGAGGGGATGCGGGAGATGGAGCAGCCCGGCTGCCTGCACGCCGGGATGGACCTGTACAAGTGGGCGTACAAGCTCGTGCCGCTCGTGGACTCGGACCTGCTGGCCGACTGCTTCGACCTCGCGTGGGACATCCGGCGCCTGGACATGGAGGCCTCCCCGTACGACCTGACAGGCGTGGACGATCTGTCCGACGGCGTCGGGGGCTACGAGGCCGTGCGGATCGAGGAGCCGGCCGGGCGCACCGAGTACGCCCGGCGGCAGCGGGAGTTCGCCGAGCGGGGCCAGGCGCTGCGGATAAGGCTGCTGGCGGTGCTGGACGCAGCGGTCTGACCGGCGGGGTCAGCCGTCGAGGATGCAGAACTCGTTGCCCTCGGGGTCCGCGAGCACGGCCCAGCCGAGATCGCCGCGACGGTCGTCGACGACGACGGCACCCAGCGCGAGGGCCCGCGCGATCTCCGCGTCCCGGGTGGACGGGGCCTGCGCCCGCAGGTCCATGTGGGCCCGGTTCTTCACGCGCTTGGCGTCCGGCACCCGGAAGAACAGCACCACCTGACCCTCGGGGCCGACGATCGAGCACTCGTCCGAGCCGGGCGCGTAGCAGTCCGGCTCGTCCACGTCCCAGCCGAGCAGCCCCCGCCAGAACTCGGCGACGGCGAACGGGTCCAGGGCGTCCCACGTGGTGTGGGAGAGACGCAGTGACATGACGGACTCCTCGGGACGGGGCGGGGCGGGTGCGCTCACTCGGGCACGCTGACGAGACAGAACGGGTGGCCCTGGGGATCGGCGAACACCCGCCAGCCCTTCGGGCCGGGGTTCTGCACCTCGGTCAGCGGGCGCGCGCCGGCGTCGAGGACCCGGGCGGTGGCCTCCTCGAGGTCCGCCACCAGCAGGTCGAGGTGAGCATGCTGCTCACCGCGTTCACCCGGCCACGGGGGCGCTTCGTATCCCGGGACCTCATGGAAGGTCAGCCGCCCGACCGGAGCCCATTCGAGCGTGATCCAGCCGTCGTCGCCCGTCGGGTCGGGCAGGTCCAGGATGCGCCGCCAGAAGTCGGCGAGCGCCCGCGCGTCCGCGCACTGGATGACGAGCTGGGTGAGGGTCCCGACGGCGGCCATGCGCCCAACCTAACCGCGGCCGGTACCCTCGCGCCATGATCGTGCACATCACCCTGCCGGCGGACTGGGCCGAGGCCCGCCGCACGGGCCGCTACGCGGTGTCCACGCGCGGCGCCACGTTCCCCGAGGTCGGCTTCCTGCACGCCTCCGAGGACGCCCGGCAGGCCGCGGCCGTGGCCGCGGTGGCGTACGCAGACCGCCCGGACGCGTTCCTCGCCGCCCTGGACGAGAAGGCTCTCGCCGAGTCCGGCTTCGCGGTGCGCCGCGAGCCCGGCGACCCCACCGACCCGTCCTCCGAGCTCTACCCTCACGTCCACCCCGGCACGGTGGCCTGGGACCACGTCCCCGTGCAGATGATGACGCCGGTCGCCATCCCTGGGGCTGAGGCCCGCGTGCTCCGTCAGGACACCGCCGAGGCCGCCGCTCTGCAGGACGCAGGGTGGACGGTGCGGTCTCGGTCCTGGGGCGCCCGGCTGCACCTGGCCGACGACGCCGGCCTCACCCCCTACCGCGACCTCGTCGCCGCGGTGGAGGCGCAGGGGGTCGAGGTGCGGGTGGTGGAGGCTGCGGACCTGTCCGCCCTGCGCGCTCTCGACGCCGAGGCCGCCCCACGCTTCCCGCGTACCGACGGCTCGTTCCACACGCCCTTGCCGGAAGACCTCGAGGCGCGGATCGCCGGGGAGGACGGCGTCGCCGTCGGCGCGTTCGCGGGCGCGGAGCTGATCGGCTTCACCCTGCTGAATCGCGTGGAGGACGGACGAGGGGAGGTCCGGTGGGACGTGGACCGGACGGCGGTCCGCCAGGGGCATGAGGGCAGGGGCGTGGGCAAGGCCGTGAAGGCGGCCTCGGCGCTGGCCACCCATGCCCGGGGCGGACGGGTCTGGGGGACCGGCGGGGCCGAGGTCAACACGGCCGCGCTGCGGATGAACAAGGCCCTCGGCTTCGAGCTCGAGCCGTTGTGGCTGGCCCTCGTGCCGCCGGCCCCGGCCCACGCTCGGGAGACGTCCAGTGACACCACCGGGAGCGAAGAGGAAGTCAAGGGTGCTTGACGTACAGCGTGCTTGACTGTCAAGCTTGCTTCACATCGCCGGGCACGGGGCCCGGCCCCGCACGAAGGAGCAGGCCATGACCTCCCCGCACACCCACGACGTCGCCACCCCCGCCACCGAGGCGCCCCGCACCACCACCGACCCCCGACGGGACACGCGCCCCCGCTGGGGCAGGTCCGCTCGGCTCGGCGGCGGCACGGGACGGCTGCTCCTCATGAGCCTGGTGCTGGGCCTGCTCATCGCCCTGCTGATCGGCGCCGCCGCCTACGGCCTGGCCACCCTGCGCGACCAGCCGGACGCTCGCTACCCCTGGATCATGGGCCTCATCATGGCGGCCACGTCCCTGCCGATCGGCGCCGGCGTCGCCTGGTTCTTGCTCGTGGATCGCACGACCGTCCGCGGCGCGATCCGGGACACCGAGGAGACCGTCGAGGGCCGCTGGCTGGAGAAGGCGCAGTCCGGGGCGTTCGGTGACCTGCTCGTGGTGATCGGGCTGGGCACGTTCGTGATCGGCATGACCGGGTGGCAGCCGTCCCCGTCCCTGACGGGTGCCACCCTGATCGTCGTCGCCGCAGCCTCCGCCGCGGTCCGCTACCTGCTGCAGAAGCGGCGGGGCTGAGCCGTGGAGAACTCGATCCCCGCCGAGCGCGCCCGGCTGGGCTGGTCCCAGCAGCGGCTCGCCGACGAGCTCGGCGTCTCCCGCCAGACCGTCATCTCCCTGGAGAAGGGCCGCTACGACCCCTCGCTCCCCCTCGCCTTCCGCCTGGCCGCCGTGTTCGGCCGGCGCATCGAGGACCTGTTCACCCCGGACGCGGACTGACCCGCCCGTAGACTGGCCCGACCCCGACCGGCCCCACCCCAGGAGCACCATGACCGGCCTTCCCCCCGAGCTGCGCGACGCCGACCTCACCCCGGACGACTCCCCGCGCCGCACCCGGCCGGTGGTCACGATCGTCGCCCTGCTGTGCATCGTCGGGCTGGTGTTCAGCG
This sequence comes from Micrococcus lacusdianchii, assembly GCF_023155805.1. Classification (GTDB taxonomy): domain Bacteria; phylum Actinomycetota; class Actinomycetes; order Actinomycetales; family Micrococcaceae; genus Micrococcus; species Micrococcus lacusdianchii. The sequence goes on from NZ_JAKNUW010000005.1 coordinate 20,102, forward strand.
TGGCCGCCGGGTTCCTCTCCGCCTTCTGATCCGCGCCGCTCCCGACGACGACGCGCGGCCGGCTCAGCCGGCGACGTCCCCGTCCACGTAGCGCCACACCCCGTCCTCGCGGCGGAACCGGCTGCGCTCGGTCAGGCGCACGCGTGCCCCGGAGGCGTCCCGGCCGAGCGCCGTGAATGTGACCGTGCCGACCGAGTCGAAGGGTCCACCGCCGGTCGTGTCCGTGACCGCCAGGCGGGTGAAGCGGATGGCCGGGTCGCCCGGGGACAGGGTCAGGTCCGCCGGGGACGGTCGCGTCTCGGCCGCCCAGGTGGCGCGCAGGTAGGCGACCATCGCGGTGACGGTGCGCGCGCCGTCGTCGGACGTGGGATCCGCCGCGCCGAGACGGGCGAACGCCGTGTACCGCGAGCGCATGAGGTCCTCGGCCGTGGGCGCGGCGAGGGTGCCGTCCGCGGCGTGGCGCGCGTGCCAGCGGCCGCAGCACTCGGGGTACGGCAGGCCCCGGCCGCAGGGGCACGGCTCGGCGGCGGGCTGCGCGGAGGCCACCGGGTCAGGCGCGATCGGCGGCGGCGCGGCGACGTCCGGCGCGGGCGCGCATCCGCCGGATCGCGGAGAGCGCGACGCCGCCGAGGGCCAGCACCATGGCCGGACCCAACGGGCTGACGGGGCGCACGCGCCCGGAGTCGGAGGCGACGGCGGCGCGACGGCCGGAACTCAGGCGGGCGGGACGGCGGGGGATGCGGGCCAGGATCATGCGTCCAGGCTAATCCGGGCCACTCCCGTCGGGTCGACATCGGTTCGCAGGGTCGCCCTGATTCAGGACGACCCTGCGAAAGAGCGTCGACCCCGTGGATAGGGCTGGTCGGGCGGGGAGGACGACGCCGCACGCCCCCTCGGTAGACTGGCGGGGCAAGCTCGCGGAGCGTCCGGATCCCCGGCGTGAGACGGCACCACCGCTCTCTTCTGTCTGCCCCGGAGCACCACCCGCACGGCCCCCTCACATACCAGGAGCGTTGGATGCCCATCATCGTCGTCGACGTCATGCCCAAGCCCGAGATCCTCGACCCGCAGGGCAAGGCGATCAACGGCGCCCTGCCGCGGCTCGGCTTCACCGAGTTCAGCCAGGTCCGCCAGGGCAAGCGCTTCGAGCTGACCGTGGAGGGCAAGGTCACGGAGCAGATCCTGGACCAGGCCCGCCGGGCGGCCGAGGAGCTGCTGTCCAACCCGGTCATCGAGGACGTGGTGAACGTCGCGGTGATCGACGAGTCCGAGACCAACGACGAGGCCCACGCCTGATGACCACGGACCTCCCCCTGATCGGCGACTACTCGACGCCGCAGACCCCGCTGAACGGCGCCCGCATCGGCGTCGTCACCTTCCCCGGCACGCTCGACGACGTCGACGCCCTGCGCGCGGTGCGCCTCACCGGCGCCGAGGCCGTGTCCCTGTGGCACGCCGACGACGACGCCGCGGCCACGCTCGCCGGCCTCGACGCCGTGGTGATCCCCGGCGGCTTCTCCTACGGCGACTACCTCCGCGCCGGTGCGATCTCCCGGTTCGCCCCCATGATGACCGCCGTGGCCGAGGCCGCGGGCGGCCCCGAGGGCTCCGCGGACGGCCTGCCGGTGCTCGGCATCTGCAACGGCTTCCAGATCCTCACCGAGTCCCACCTGCTGCCGGGCTCCATGATCAAGAACGACCACCTGCACTTCCTCTGCCGGGACCAGCAGCTGCGCGTGGAGAACACGGACACCGCCTGGACCCGCGACTTCGAGCCGGGCCAGACCATCACCGTGCCCCTGAAGAACCAGGACGGCCAGTACGTGGCGGACGAGGCCACCCTGGACCGTCTCGAGGGCGAGGGCCGCGTGGTGTTCCGCTACGTGGGCTGGAACCCGAACGGCTCGCGCCGGGACATCGCCGGCATCGCCAACCCCGCGGGCAACGTGGTCGGCCTGATGCCGCACCCGGAGCACGCGATCGAGGTGGGCTTCGGCCCGGACACCGAGCACGGCGTCCGCACGGGCACCGACGGCCTGTCCTTCTTCACCTCCGTCCTGACCACCCTCGCGAGCCGGGGAGGCGCCGCATGAGCCAGCAGTTCAGCATCGAGACGGTCGAGCAGGCCGCCGCGCACCCGGACCTCGAGCAGCCCTGGGCCGAGCTCGGCCTCAAGGAGGACGAGTACGCCCGGATCCGCGAGATCCTGGGCCGCCGCCCCACCGCGGCGGAGCTGGCCATGTACTCCGTGATGTGGTCCGAGCACTGCTCCTACAAGTCCTCCAAGGTGCACCTGCGCCAGTTCGGCGAGAAGCTCACCGAGGAGATGACGCGCCACATGATGGTCGGCATCGGCGAGAACGCCGGCGTCACCGACCTCGGCGACGGCTGGGCCGTGACCTTCAAGGTCGAGTCCCACAACCACCCGTCCTTCGTGGAGCCGTACCAGGGCGCCGCCACCGGCATCGGCGGCATCGTGCGGGACATCATCTCGATGGGCGCCCGTCCCGTGGCCGTCATGGACCCGCTGCGGTTCGGCGCGATCGACCACCCGGACACCGCGCGCGTGGTGCACGGCGTCGTCGCGGGCATCGGCGGCTACGGCAACTCGCTGGGCCTGCCGAACATCGGCGGTGAGGTCGCCTTCGACGCCTCGTACCAGGGCAACCCGCTGGTCAACGCCCTGGCGGTGGGCGTGCTCAAGCACGAGGACCTGCGCCTGGCCAACGCGTCCGGCGTGGGGAACAAGGTGGTCCTGTTCGGCGCTCGCACCGGCGGGGACGGGATCGGCGGCGCCTCGGTGCTCGCCTCGGAGTCCTTCGACGACGGCGGCAAGCCCGCCAAGCGCCCCTCGGTGCAGGTGGGCGACCCGTTCGCAGAGAAGGTGCTGATCGAGTGCTGCCTGGAGCTGTTCCGGGACTCCCTCGTGGAGGGCATCCAGGACCTCGGCGCGGCCGGCATCTCCTGCGCCACCTCGGAGCTGGCCTCCAACGGCGAGGGCGGCATGCGCGTGGAGCTGACCCACGTGCTGCTGCGCGACCCCACGCTGACCCCGGGCGAGATCCTCATGTCCGAGTCGCAGGAGCGGATGATGGCCGTCGTGACGCCCGAGAACGTGGCCGCGTTCGAGGCCGTCATGGCGAAGTGGGACGTGGAGCACTCCTGGCTCGGCGAGGTCACCGGCGACGGCCGGCTCGTCATCACCTGGGACGGCGAGACCATCGTGGACGTCGACCCGCGCACCGTGGCCCACGACGGCCCCGTGTACGAGCGCCCGTACCACCGCCCCTCCTTCCAGGACGCGCTGCAGGCGGACACCTTCCGCTCCTCCGCGGCCGGGCAGGACCTGCCGGCCACGGGCGAGGAGCTGCGCGCCGCCGTCGTCGAGCTGATGTCCTCCCCGAACCTGGCGGACGTCTCCTGGATCACGCGCCAGTACGACCGCTACGTCCGCGGCAACACCGCCCTGTCCGCTCCCGACGACGCCGGCGTGGTCCGCGTGGACGAGGAGACCGGCATGGGCGTGGCCGTGGCCACGGACTGCAACGACCGCTACGCCTACCTGGACCCGTACGCGGGCGCCCAGCTGTCCCTCGCGGAGGCCTACCGCAACGTGACCACGGTGGGCGCCGTGCCGCTCGCCGTCACCGACTGCCTCAACTTCGGCTCCCCCGAGGACCCGGAGGTGATGTGGCAGTTCGCCGAGGCCGTGCGCGGCCTCGCGGACGCCTGCCAGGAGCTCGGCGTGCCCGTCACCGGCGGCAACGTGTCCCTGTACAACCAGACCGGCGGCGTCGCGATCCACCCGACGCCCACCGTGGGCGTGCTGGGCCGCTTCGACGACGTCCTGCGCCGCACGCCCTCCGGCTTCGGCCGGGACGCGGACGGCCAGGCCGTGTACCTGCTGGGCGAGACCCGCGACGAGCTGGACGGCTCCGAGTACGCGAACCTGCGCGGCCACCTCGGCGGCGTGCCCCCGCGTGTGGACCTGGCCCGGGAGCGGCTGCTGGGCGAGCTGCTGGTGAACATGTCCCGGGACGGCATGGTCGACGCCGCGCATGACGTCTCCAAGGGCGGCCTCGCGGCCACGCTCGCGGACATGGTGCTGCGCTTCGGCGTCGGCGCCCGGATCGTGCTGGACGAGATCGTGCGCCGCGACGGCGTGGACGCCTTCACCGCCCTGTTCTCCGAGACCCAGGGCCGCACCGTGGTCTCCGTGCCCCGCACCGAGGAGGTCCGCTTCACGGACATGACCACGGCGCGCGGCTACACCGTCACGCGCCTGGGCGTGGTGGACGCCGAGTCCGGGGCCCTCGAGGTGCAGGGCCACTTCACCCTGCCGATCGCCGAACTGCGCGAGGCCTGGGAGGCCACGCTGCCGAGGCACTTCGGCTGATCCGGGCTCCCGGCGGGCATGCGCCGGCCGCCCCGCGGGCGGGAGAGGGGATCCCCTCTCCCGCCCGCGGCGTCCCACCCCTGGCCGGACCCCTCACCTGCGGCAATACGGTCGAAACACCGGGAGGGGCGCTGATCGCGCGCACCTCCGCCACTCGCACCGAGAGGACCACCATGGCCCAGAAGAACCGACCCCGACCCTCCCACGCCGCCCCCCAGCGCGCCGCGGACACCACCCCCGCCCCGGAGCACGGCTCCTCCACCGCCCGCGAGACCGTGGCCGCGCACGACGACGCCGCCCGCGACTCGTGGCTCGGCACCGACCACGGCCACCGCCCTTCGAACATCTCGTGGGGTGCCATCCTCGCCGGCGTCATGACATTCCTCGCCGTGCTCGTCCTGCTGGGCGTGCTCGCCACCGCCCTGGGCCTGAGCGCCGCGAGCGGCGCCGCCGTGGGCATCTGGTCCCTGATCACCCTGGTGCTCGGCCTGGCCGCGGCCGGCTTCGTGGCCGGCGCCCTCGCCGTGCGCGGCGGCCTGCTGCACGGCCTGGTGACGTGGGCGACCTCGCTCATCGGCCTCCTGCTGCTGGTGGGCCTGCTCGGCTCCTCGCTGCTGGGCACCGTCGGCGGCGTGGTGGGCGGCATCGCCGACACCGCGGCCCAGACCACCCAGGTCTCCCCCGAGCAGATCGGCGCCGCCACGCAGGACGCGCAGGCGCAGGTCAGCGAGGAGGACGTCCAGCAGGCGCAGGACCAGGCCCAGCAGGCCGCCGACGAGGCGTCCCGCACCTTCGAGGAGAACCGCGACGAGCTCGCCCAGGGCGCCTGGTGGACCTTCGGCGGCCTGCTCCTCGGCGGCCTCGTGTCCTCCCTCGCCGGCGTGGCCGGCGCGCGTGCGGTGCACCGCCGCGAGACGGAGCTGCGCAGCGGCACCGGCCGTCGCAGCGACGCCTGATCCGCAGCACCACCCTCGGACGGTCCCACCGACCGACCGACGCAGGCCCCGGGGCACCGCCGCGGGGCCTGTCCCGTGTCCGGGCGCCCCGCCGGGTCAGGAGCGGCGGACCATCTCCCCCACCCACAGCGACGTGCCGGAGTGGGTGGGGTCGCCGTCGAAGTGCTCGTGGGACACGTCCACCACGGGGTACTCGGCGAGCCGCACGCCCTCGGGCACCGTCAGCACGGCGTCCTGCGTGGAGACGGTGCCCAGCGAGATCATGCGGCTGGCCGCCTCGTCCCGCAGCCACACCTCGAGGTAGCCGTCCTCGGCGTCCGGCACGGCGGGCACGCGCACCTCGAGCCGCAGCTCCCCGTCCTGCTCGCGGCGCATCTCGGCGCGCGCGAGGGTGCCGTCCTGCACCACCGGGTCCAGCCGCGCGTCGCCGAGGACCTCCTCGGCCGGCGTCGGCTGGGCCACGGGCGCGCCGTCCGCGGCGCCGTCGCGCCCGGACAGGGCCAGGCCCACGCCCAGCCCGCCCACCAGCAGGCCCGCGGCGGCCGCCGCGGCCACCGGCCACCAGCGGGTCCGCCCCTCCCGCGCCGCGCTCCGGGCGGCACGGCGCTCGGCGAGGGGCACCACGACGTCGTCACGCCCCGCCGCGCGGACCGCGGGCTCCGCCGGCGCGGCGTCGGAGCCGAGGCCCGCACCGTCCCCCCCCCGTGCCGTCCAGGTCCGCAGCGATCCGGTCCCACAGGCCCGCGGGCGGGGCGAGGAGCGCGGGGGCCGGGGCGTCCAGGGCGGCCAGGACGCGCAGCGTGCCGCGCACCTCCTTCAGGGAGCGCGAATCGAGACCGGCCGCGACGTCGTCGGGCACGGGGGCGGGGCCGCCGAGGCCGGCGGCGGCGTGCTCCCGATGCAGGCGCACGGCGAGGTCGGCCGCCGGGTCTTCGCCCGGGCGATCGTGGGTCACGGACAGCTCAGACACCGGACACCTCCAGACTCCTCCTCAGCGCGGCCAGGCCGCGGTGCACGTGGGACTTGACGGTGCCGAGCGGCAGGGACAGCCGCTCGGCGATGTGCGGGTAGGGCAGGTCCTCCAGGAATGCCAGCCGCAGGACCTCGTCCTGGGGTGGGCCGAGCCGGTCGAGGGCCTGCCGGACCACCAGGGACGCCACCGCGGACTCGCTCACCGGGTCCCCCGCGGCGTCCTCGCGGGGCAGGCGGCCGGCCTCGGCCTCCACGGTGCGGACCTGGCGGGTCCGTGCGGCGCCGACGTCGGCGACGACCCGGCGGGTGATGCCGGTGAGCCAGCCGCCGAGGGGTCGGGACGGGTCGTAGGTCGCCCGCGAGCGCCAGGCGCGGGTGAAGACCTGCTGGGCGGCGTCCTCGGCGTCCTCGCGGTGCCGCAGCGCCGTCACACACAGGGAGAACACGAGCGTGCCGTGCCGGTCGTAGGCCTCCCGCATCGCCTCGGGGTCCCCGGCCGCGAAGCGTCGGCCGAGGTCGTCGTCGTGGTCCACGGGTCCTTCCCTCCCCTTCCGGTCCGCACCGGACGGGCGGCGTCCGCCCGGCGGGGGCTCCGGGCGTCCGTCCAGCGTAGCGCTCACCCCTCGGCGGGGACCGCGGTCACCAGGATGTTGTCCGTGTAGTGCCCCGTGGCCTCGTCCCATTCGCCGCCGCACGTGATCAGGGTCAGCACCGGGGCGCCGTCGCGGCGGAAGTGCGGGGCGAAGTCGAGCCCCGCCTTGCCGAGGGCGGTCACCGAGGTGACCACGTGCCGACGCTCGACGCCCTCGGCGTCCACCACCGTCACCTCGTCCCCCACCGCGGCCTCGCGCAGCCCGTAGAGCCGTCCCACGGGGTTGCGCGGGGAGCCGGAGTGGGAGGCGATCACGGCGGAGCCGACGGCATCCCCGGGGGCGGGGCCGTAGCGGTACCAGCCGGCCACGTCCGGGTCGTCAGGCAGCTCCATGCCCCCGTCCGGGAGCACGCCGGTGGGCGCCACCTCCATGTCCGTACCGATGGCCGGGTAGACGAGCCGGACGGGCGCGGCGGCCTGACGCGCGGGTGTGTCCGCCGCAGGACGGACGGGCACGGGGCGGCGGCTCGGCGCCGAGGCCGCCGGCGACGACGACCCCTCAGCCGATACCCGGGCCGGACGCGACCGTCCCGGGTCCGGGTCCGGCGTCGTCGCGGAGGACGGACCGGCCGCGGCCGACGGGGCCGCGGGCGCCCCCGGCACCCCGGGCGCGCCCGCACCGACGGTGACGCCGTCGGCAGGGCCGCAGCCGGAGGAGGCCAGCAGGGCGGCCGCCGCCGCCACCAGCGCGGGGGCACCCCCCGCCCGGCGGTGACGGCGGCCGCGCAGTCCGGGGATGTCAGGCACGGGCCGCCCGGAGACGGACCGTGGCCCACGCGCCCGCGGCGAGGGCCGCGAGAGCGGCGCCACCGGCGGCCAGCAGACCGGCGGAGGGGCCGGCCGGGGCGACGTCGACGTCGGCGGACACGGCGGAGGGCGCCGTGTGCTCGGCCTCGACGGTCTGGGTGGCGAGCGCCAGGGTGCCGTCCGCGGCGGAGCCCCACGCGTAGGCGATCGTGGTGACGCCCTCGGCGACCTCGACGTCGGCGGGGCCCAGCACGGGCTCGGTGGTGCCGGCCACGGAGATCGCGGCGGGGACGGTGCCCGCGGGGATCTCGAGGGAGGCCTCGTCCGGGTTCTCCAGGCCCGGCACCACGACCTCCTCGCCGGCCCACACGTCCACGGCGGGGGCGGCGGCGATGTGGCGCACGGTCAGGCGGCCCTCACCGGCGGCCAGCGCGTCGGTGTCGTTCTCGAACGCGGTGACGGTGGGGGCGCCGTCGGCGTCCAGGTGGGCGGCGGCGGTGTAGTCGCCGCCCTCGGCGAGGGTGAGCTCGACCGGGCCCAGCACCGGGGCGGCGTCGTCCTCGGCATCGGCCGCGGTGATCGCCACCTCGTAGTCGCCGGCGGGCAGCTCGAGCGGACCGGCCAGCTCGCCCGGCGCGAAGTCGTCGAGGGTCAGCTCGCCGTCCACGTACACGTCCACGGTCAGGTCGGGCACGCCGTGCAGGACGGACAGGCTGGCGCCGTCCTCGTGGTCCATGGCGGCGGCGGACAGGGGGGCCGCCACGGCCAGGCCGACGGCGGCGGTCACGGCGGCGGGAAGGGTCTTGCGCATGGGAGTGGTCCTCTTCGTCGTCGCCCCGGAGGGCGGGTCGGATGCGGCACGGGATGTGCTCACACCAGGACTACCGGCCTGGAGGCGGTCCGGTTGCAGGTCGGGGAAAAATCTCTCCACGCCCTCCTCCGAGGTGTGCCCCGCGGCCCTCCGTCACCCGGCGACCCGTCCTCGGGGCCCGCCCCTGCGCCCGTCACCGCACGACTCCGGGCGAGCCGGGCCACGTCCCCCGCACTAGGCTCCCGGCATGGCAGACCCCGCACGTACCGCATCCCCCCTGGCCGAGTTCGCCGCCGCCCTGGCGAGCGGCGCCGTGGAGGTCGTGGACCTCACCAACCCACTCTCGGCGGACACGCCCATGCTGTCCCTGCCCGAGCCGTTCGTGAACCTGCACGACTTCGAGCTGCAGCCCGTGGCCGCGTTCGACGACCGCGCCCCGCTGTGGGCGCACAACGACTTCCGCATGGGCGAGCACGTCGGGACCCACGTGGACGCCCCGCGCCACTGGATCTCCGGACGCGGCGGCGACTCCGTGGCGGACCTGCCGCCGGAGCGCCTGGTGGGCCCCGCCGTCGTGATGGACTTCAGCGCGGAGGCGACGGCGGACCCGGACTGGTGCCTGGACGTCGAGGACGTGGAGGCCTGGGAGGCCGAGCACGGTCCGATCCCGGAGAACGGGTGGGTGCTGCTGCGCACCGGCTGGGACCGGCACGCCCAGGACCGCGAGGCGTTCCTCAACGCGGACGAGACCGGCTCCCACACCCCCGGCATCACCGCCCGCTGCGCGGAGCTCCTGGCCACGCGGCGTCCGCTGTCCGGGTTCGGGGTGGAGACCGTGGGGATCGACGCGGGCATGGCCGGCACGTTCGACCCCCCGTTCCCCGCGCACTTCCACTTCATGGGCAACGACACGTACGGCGTCACCTCCCTGCAGAACCTTGACCGGCTCCCGGCGACCGGCGCGGTGGTCGTGGTGGCGCCCCTGCCGATCGTGGACGGCACCGGCGCCCCCGCCCGCGTGCTCGCGCTCGTGGAGCGCCCGTCCGGGGCCGTCGCATGACGGGCCCCGCCACGCCCTCGTCCCCGACGACGCCGCCCGCGGCCTCCGCCCGGACGGTCGCCGAGGCCGTGGCGCAGGTCCTGGCCCCGGAGCTGGGGCACGTGTTCGGGGTGGTGGGATCCGGCAACTTCCACCTGACGAACGCCCTGGCCGCGGCGGGGGTGCCGTTCACGGCGGCCCGGCACGAGGGCGGGGCGGCCACCATGGCGGACGCGTTCGCGCGCGTCAGCGGGCGGGTGGCCGCGGTGTCCGTGCACCAGGGGTGCGGGTACACGAACGCGCTCACGGGGATCGGCGAGGCCGCCAAGTCCGCCACCGGCCTGCTCGTGCTCGCGGCGGACACCCCCGCCGGGGCGGTCGGCTCGAACTTCGACGTGGACCAGGACGCCCTGGCCCGGGCGGTCGGCGCGCAGGCTCACCGGATCACCTCCGCCCGGACCGCCGAGGCCGAGGCCCGCGCCGCCCTGGCGGCGGCCGCCGCGGGCGCCGCCGTCGTGCTGTCCCTGCCGATCGACGTCCAGGCCGAGCCCGCCCCCTCCCCCACTGCGCCTCCGCTCGCGGAACCGTCGCATGCGGGTCCGGCGGAGGGGGCCGAGACGACGCCTCCGCGCACGACGACGCACGCCCCGCGGCCCATGCCCCCGCAGGACGCGGCCCAGGACGCCGCCGTCACCGCCGTCGCCGCGGTGCTCGCGCACGCCCGCCGCCCCGTGATCCTGGCCGGGCGCGGCGCCCGCCATGCCGGGGACGAGCTGGTCCACCTGGCCGAGCGCAGCGGCGCCCTGCTGGCCACCTCCGCGGTGGCCCACGGGCTGTTCGAGGGCCACCCGTGGAGCCTCGGGATCTCCGGGGGCTTCTCCACCCCCACGGCGGCGGAGCTGATCGCGGGAGCGGACGCCGTCGTCGCCTTCGGGTGCGCCCTGAACGACTGGACCACCCGCCACGGGCGGCTGATCGGCCCGGACGCGGTGCTGATCCAGGTGGACCGCGACCCGGCGGCGATCGGCCGGCACCGCCCCGTGACGCACGCCGTGGTGGGCGACGCCGCCGCCGTCGCCCGGGCCGTGGTGGACTCGCTCGAGATCGAGGGCGAGGCCGCCGCCACCCCCACCGCCCACCGCACCGAGGAGGTGCGGGCGCGCCTGGCCGCCCGCGGCCGCTGGAACGACGAGCCGCTGGCCGAGCACGGCGGGGACCTGGGCACGCCAGGCCCCGCGGGGCGGATCGACCCCCGCGTGCTCAGCGACGCCCTGGACCGGATGCTCCCGGCGCAGCGGACCGTGGCCGTGGACTCGGGCAACTTCATGGGCTATCCGGCCCAGTGGCTGCGCGTGCCGGACGAGCACGGGTTCGTGTTCACGCAGGCCTTCCAGGCGGTCGGCCTGGGCCTGGCGACGGCGGTGGGCGCGGCCCTGGCCCGTCCGGACCGCCTGCCCGTGCTCGGCGCGGGGGACGGCGGCTTCCTGATGGGCGTCTCCGAGCTGGAGACCGCGGTCCGTCTGGGCCTGCCGCTGCTGGCCGTGGTCTACGACGACGCCGCGTACGGCGCCGAGGTCCACCACTTCGGCCCCGACGCGGACCTCGCCGCGGTCACCTTCCCGCACACGGACCTGGCCGCGCTGGGCCGCGGGTTCGGGGCAGAGGCGCTCACCGTGCGCGCGGTGGAGGACCTCGCCTTCGTGGCGGACTGGCTGGAGCGGGCATGGGACGCCGACGCCGGCCGGGCCCGACCCGGGGCGGTCCCGCTCGTGCTGGACGCCAGGATCGCCTCCGACGGCGGCGCCTGGTGGCTGCAGGAGGCGTTCGGGCACTGACCCGCCCGCACCTCCGGGGCCGCCGACCCGCGTCCCGGGCGCGTCATCATGCGCCCCGGGTGTTGACGCGGCGGCGCCCGGCGGCGAAGGTGGACCTGACGGCGCCGAACGGGCGCCCCGTGCCCGGCCCCTGCGGCCGGGTCGCCACGACCCAGAAGGAGACATCATGCGTTGGTTCACCCTCGCCGTCGGCGCCGCCGCCGGCTACCTGCTCGGCAGCGCCGAAGGCCGCCAGAACCTGCAGAAGATGACCCAGAACGCCCAGACGCTCTGGAACGATCCGAAGACCCAGGAAAAGGTCGGCCAGGCCAAGGAGAACGCCCGGGCCGTCGCCTCCGACGCCAAGGACAAGACCCAGGAGAAGGCCGCCGAGGTGAAGGCCAAGGCGGACGAGAAGAAGGAGTCCGACGTGACCGAGAACGACGTGATGAAGAACCAGAAGGACGAGACCACCGTCTCGAACAACGAGAACGTCCCGGCCGCGAACGCCACCGGCGCCGACCCGGACATCATCTCGGACCCCTCCACCGCGCTCGGCGACGAGGGCCCCGCGCACGCCTGATCAGACCTGCACCGGTCCAGCGCCTGAGCGCCGGCCCCGCACGACGACGGCGCCCCGCCTCCTTCCGGAGGCGGGGCGCCGTCGTGTGTCCCACCCGGGCTCCACGGGGCCCGGGCGGGCGCTCAGCCGGCCGGAGCGGGCTCCGGGGCCGCAGGCGGGGCGGCGATCTCGTCCGCCGCGGGCACCTCGACGGGCTCCACGGCGTCCCAGTCGGAGAACGTCACGGTGCCCTCGGTGCCGGGGGACACGGTCTCCACCGTGAGCAGGGCGCCGTCGTCCTCGGCCACCGTGAACGCCTTCAGGCGGGTGGTGGCGTCCCCGGCTCCGGCGGCGGGCTGCTCGAGCACGTAGCGGACGGCGTCCTCACCGCTGCGGCGGAGGCCGTCGGCCTCCACGGCGGCGCCCTCCAGGCCGCCGGCGGCGGGCACGCCCGCGAGCAGCCCGTCCACCACGGCGCGCATGCTCAGGCCCTGGGCCGCCGGGGCCTCCTGCCACTTCTGGGCGTACTCGGGGCGCTCCGGGCCGGCGACGCCGCCGCGCTCCTCCACCGCGAACCGGTGGTACTGCTTCCCGCCCACCACGCGGGTCTCGTCCCGGGCGGTGTGCTGCCCGGCGCGGAACTCGCCGGTGTAGAGCAGGTCCCCGCCGTCCACGGCACCGGCCACCTCGGTGGCGTCCGGGACGCCCATCCCGCCGCCGGCCACACCGGCGTCGGTGCTGACCTCGGTGGTCATGCGGACGGACTGGGCGCCCTCGAGCTGGGCGCGGGCGCGGTCCCACGCGCCGGAGGCGTCCTCACCGGAGGCGCCGCACGCGGTCAGGGCCAGGGCGGCGCCGAGCCCGAGCACGGCCGCGGGCACGGCGCGACGGATGGGGACGCGGGGGCTGCGGTCGGGGCGCATCACTGCTCCACCTCCTCCGGCACCTCGGCCGGGTCGATCTGGTTCCAGTCGGTCAGCGTGAGCTCCTGGATCTGCGTCCCGTCCTCCACGCGCAGGCCCACGAGCGAGCCGTCCTCGTCCACCGTGAAGGCGCGCACGGTGAACGTGTCGCCCTCCTGGCGGGCGGCCTCGGCAGCCTGGATGGGCACTTGGTAGCGGTGGGCGGTCCCGCCGGACCACTCGACCTCCTCGGGCTGCACGTCGGCGCCGGCGAGGGCGTCCGTGGCGGGCAGGGCGACGGCGTCGAGGGTCCCTCCGATCGGGCTCCCCTGGGACGGGGGGGCCGTCTCGCGCCACCCCTCCGTGTGGTATTGCGCGGCCACCTGCGCCGGCACGTCCTGGCCCTGCGTGGTGATGCGCGCGTAGGAGCGGCCGTCCACGGTGCGGGTGTCCACGGTCATCCAGGAGTCCTCACCCACGAGCATGGAGGCCTCCGTGGTGCCGTCCGTGCCCTCGAGCGGTCCGGCGAGGTCCCACGTGATCACCCGGGGCGTCTGCGAGCCGTCGGTGCTCACGAAGGACATCCGGACGGACTCCGCGCCGTCGATCTGGGCGCGGGCCTGCTCCCAGGCCTCGCCGGCGGCGGGCGGCTGACTCGCGCACCCGGCGAGGGCGAGGGCCCCCAGGGCCCCCAGCCCGGCCGCGTGGACGGCACGTCTGCGCTGCATGTTCTCCTCCTGACAGGCGGGACGGCGGTCGACCCGCCGCGGTGCTGGGCCTCACCCTACCCAGCGCGCATGGACGCGGCCTGCCCGACGACGGCGCCCGGCCCCTCGCGCGGAGGGGCTGGGCGCCGTCGTCGTCGAGAGGGCCGGTCAGCCCTGCCGGCGGCGCAGGGCGAAGGATGCGCCGTGGTGGTTCTGCGGCAGGTGGTCGCCGCGGCCGAAGAGCTTATGGCGCAGCGTGCCGTCCGTGTACGCGGTCTTGTAGCGGCCGAGCTCCTGCAGCTCCGGCACCACGAACTCCACGACATCCTCGAAGGTGCCCGGGGTGATGTGGTAGGCGAGGTTGAAGCCGTCCACGTCGGTCTCGTCGGCCCACTCGACGAGCTGGCGGGCCGCGGACTCGCCGCCGCCCACGATCACGGGGCCGAAGCCGCCGATGCCCACCCACTCGGCGAGCTTGCGCACGGTCCACTCCTCGTCCGTCCCGGAGGCCTTCTGGAAGGTCTCCACGGTGGACTGGATCGCGTTCGACTTCACGTCCCCGATCGGCTCGTCCAGGTCGTACTGGGACAGGTCGATGCCCATCCAGCCGGACATGAGCACGAGCGCGCCCTCGGCGTCCACGTACTGCGCCAGGTCCTCGAACTTGGCCTGTGCGGCCTCGTCCGTGGGGCCGGTGACGATCGTCTGCATCGCGAAGATCTTGACGTCGTACGGATCACGGCCGGCGTCCACGAGCGCCTGGCGGATCTTCTTCACGGTGGCGGCCGCCAGCTCCTTCGTGGGGGAGTTGATGAACACGGCCTCGGCGTGCCTGCCGGCGAAGGCGCGGCCGCGCGTCGAGGCGCCGGCCTGGTAGATCACGGGGGTGCGCTGCGCGGACGGCTCGGTCACGGCGTGGCCGGGGACACGGAAGTAGCGGCCCTCGTGGGCGATGTCGTGGACCTTGGCCGGGTCCGCGAACACGCCGGACTCCTTGTCGTAGACGACGGCGTCGTCCTCCCACGAGCCCTCGAGCAGCTTGTAGACGACGTCGAGGTACTCGTCGGCGTGGTCGTAGCGCTCGTCGTGCTCCATCTGGTCGTCCTGGCCCATGTTCTGGGCGGCGGAGGGCAGGTAGCCGGTGACCACGTTCCAGCCCACGCGGCCGCCCGTGAGGTGGTCGAGCGTGGCGAGGCGGCGGGCGAACGGGTAGGGGTGCTCGTAGGCGGTGCCGGCGGTGACGCCGAAGCCGAGGTGCTCGGTGACCGCGGCCATCGCGGAGACGAGCAGGAACGGGTCGTTCACGGGGGTCTGCGCGCCGGTCCTGATGGCGGCCTCGGAGTCGCCGCCGTACACGGAGTACGGGCCCAGGACGTCGGCGATGAACAGGCCGTCGAACAGGCCCTGCTCCAGCACCTTCGCCAGATGCGTCCAGTAGCCCAGGGTGTTGTAGTCCCGGGCGCGGTCGTCCGGGTGGCGCCACAGGCCCGGGGACTGGTGGGCCACGCAGTTCATGTCGAACGCGTTGAAGAGGATCTCGCGGCCCGTGCGGCCCTGGGTCTGCTCGGTCTCGGTGCTCATGCGTCCAGTCAAACGGGCAGGGGCCGTGGGATCCCAGGCGTGTAACGCGATCGGCCGCCACGGCCGCGACACCGGCCCCGCCGGTGCCATGCAACGGGTCCGGCCGCCCCGGTGTGACGCGGCGTTGCGGCGGAGGCCGACGCCCCGGGCCCGGGTTTCCCGACCGGACGCGTCGGGTGCTGGGATGGGCCGCGTATCCATCCAGAACGGCTGAGAGACCTGGCTCTGCGACGCCGTGGCAACCCGACCCGGTCCCGAGGGACCGGTGCACGGGTGCCCCCGCCAGCGACCGATGGGAGAGCAGCACCCTCATGCCTGCGCACACCGCCACCGCCGCGCTGGAGCCCCCGGCTCCCGCACCCCGGCCCGTCACCGGCACGACGCCGGCCGAGCGGCACAGCCTCGACGTCGCCCTCCAGGGGGTGGGCCGTTCCTTCACCACCGCAGAGGGTCCGCGCACCGTGCTCCGGGACGTCACCCTGACGGTGTCCCCCGGCGAGGTGCTGGCGGTCATCGGCGCCTCCGGCTGCGGCAAGTCCACGCTGCTGCGCGCCGTCGGAGGGCTGGACACCGCCTTCGACGGCCGGGTGCTGATCGGCGGCTCCCCCGTGCTCCCCTACGACGAGCGCACCGCCGTCGGCTTCCAGGAGCCCCGACTGCTGCCCTGGCGCACGATCCGCCGCAACGTGGAGCTGGGCCTGCCGCGCGGGCTGGACCGCGCCGAGGGCCGCGAGCGCGTCCACCACCTGCTCGAGCTCGTGGGCCTGGCCCCGTTCGCGGACCACCGGCCGCGCGAGGTCTCCGGCGGGATGGCGCAGCGGACGTCCCTGGCCCGTGCGCTGGCGCGCCGCCCCGGCGTCCTCCTGCTCGACGAGCCGTTCGGGGCGCTCGACGCCCTCACCCGGCTGAGGATGCAGGACCTGCTCCTGGACGTGCATGCCGCCACGGGGACGACGGTCCTGCTGGTGACCCACGACGTCGAGGAGGCCCTGCAGCTGGCCGACCGGGTCCTGCTGCTCTCCCGTCCCCGGCCGGTCCCCGGCGGGCCGGACCCCGCCCCCGGGGCCACCGTGGGACGGATCGTCGACGTCCCGGGCCCGCGTCCGCGGGACCGCGCCGACGCCGGCCTGGCCCGCCTGCGGAGCGACCTGCTCGAGGGACTCGGCGTCGAGTCCCACTCCCACTGACCCACCCGTGAAAGGCACCCCCATGCGCACCCCTCGCCCCGTCCTCCGGTTCGCCGGCCTGCTCGCCGCCTCCACCCTCGCCCTGACCGCCTGCGCCGGAGAGGACGCCGGGTCCTCCGAGGGCTCGGGCACGGCCGGAGCGGCCGGGGGGAGCTCCCCCGAGACCCTCTCCATCGACTTCGCGACCTACAACCCCCTCTCCCTGGTCATCAAGGACCAGGGATGGCTCGAGGAGGAGCTCGCCGACGACGGCGTCACGGTGGAGTGGGTGCAGTCGGCCGGATCGAACAAGGCCAACGAGGCCCTGCGGTCGGGCGCGATCGACGTCGGCTCCACCGCCGGGTCGGCCGCCCTGCTCAATCGGGCCAACGGAGCCCCGATCAAGACCATCGTCGTCGCGAACCGGCCCGAGTGGGCGGCCCTGCTGACCGGCCCGGAGTCCGGGATCGCCTCCGTCGAGCAGCTCGAGGGACGGTCCGTGGCCGCGACGAAGGGCACGGACCCCTACTTCTTCCTCATCCAGGCCCTCGAGGGGGCCGGGGTCGACCCGTCCTCGGTCACGGTGCAGAACCTCCAGCACGCGGACGGCCGCGCCGCGCTGGAGAACGGCTCGGTGGACGCCTGGGCCGGACTGGATCCGATCATGGCCGCCGCCGAGGCGGAGGGGGCGCGGTTCGTGCACCGCGACCCGGGCCTGAACAGCTACAGCGTCGTCAACGCCACGGAGGACTTCCTCGAGGAGAGCCCTAAGCTGGCGCAGGTCGTCGCCGACACCTATGAGCGTGCCCGCCAGTGGGCCCAGGAGCACCCGGAGGAGACGACCCGGATCCTGGCCGAGGTGGCCGGGCTCGAGGAGTCCGTCGCCACCACCGTCATCGAGGAGCGGACCAACCTGGACGTCTTCCCCGTGCCGGGCGACGAGCAGCGCCGGGTGCTGGCCGACATCGGCCCGATCTTCGTCGACACGGGCGATGTCCCCGATCAGGAGCAGGTCGACGAGGCGCTCGAGACCCTCTTCGATCCGTCCTTCGCCGAGAAGGCCGAGTCGAAGTGAGCACGTCCACGACCGTCGGCGCCCCCGAGACGACGCCGCCCCCCGCGGGCGCGTCCCGTCAGGAGACGCTGTCCCGACCGGGAGTGCGCGCCGCCGTCGGACTCGCGGTCCCGGTCCTGCTCCTGCTGGCATGGTGGTCCGCCACCGCGGCCGGCGCCTTCTCGGCGGTGCAGCTGCCCTCCCCGCAGGCGGTCGTGCGGGCCGGGGTCGACCTGGCCGAACGCGGCGATCTGTGGACCCACATCGGGATCTCGACGCAGCGCGTGCTGCTCGGATTCGCGATCGGCGCGGTCCTCGGCCTGGCTGTGGGATCGGCCCTGGGACTGTCCCGATGGGCGGACGCGTTGCTGGCGCCGCTGATCGGAGCGCTGCGCGCCGTGCCGTCCCTCGCCTGGGTCCCCCTGCTGATCCTGTGGATGCAGATCGGCGAGGACTCGAAGGTCACCCTGATCGCGATCGGCGCGTTCTTCCCCGTGTTCACCACCGTCCACGCCGCCCTGCGCCACGTGGACCCGCACCTGGTGGAGGCCGGTCGGGCCTTCGGCTACCACGGGCTGTCCCTGCTGCGGACAGTGCAGCTGCCCGCCGTGGTGCCGGCCGTGTTCTCCGGCCTGCGGCTGGCCCTGGCCCAGGCCTGGCTGTTCCTGGTGGCCGCGGAGCTGATCGCCTCCTCCATGGGGCTGGGCTTCCTGCTCACGGATTCGCAGAACAACGGCCGGACGGACCGGCTGATCCTAGCGATCATCCTGCTGGCGGTGCTCGGGAAGGTGTCCGACTGGGTGCTCGGCCTCGTGGAGCGCGGGGCGCTGCGCCGCTGGGGCTGAGCCCGGCACGTCCGGCGAAACGCGGGTTGAGTTATCGCGGGTCGAGAGCGTCTGTACCCGCGACAACTCAACCCGCGTTGCTGAGGCAGGGCGGTCAGTCCCCCTCGGGGGCCTCGCCGGCCGACGTGTAGGCGGTCGGCGGGGTGCCGTTCACGAGCCAGTCGCCGGCCATGCGCACCTTGAACGCCGCCGGATCGTGGGTGGCGAGGGTGCGGGCGTTGCGCCAGTGCCGGTCGAGGCGCAGCGTGGCCGACGTCGCCGACGCGCCGAGCGTGTCGAAGATGCGGGTGCACACCTCGAGGACGGCCTCCGGCACCACGGCCTGGGCCCGGTACGCGGCCGCCATCGCCTCGGCGGACGCCGCCGCGACGTCGGCCTCCGCCGGGCCGGCCCCGTGGGCGCCGTCCTCCCCCTCGTCGAGCAGACGCCCGACCTCGCGCACCATCAGCTCGGCCGCGGCCTGCCGCCCGGCCAGCTGCCCCATGATCTCGAGGAGCTGCGGGTCGTCCTTGGGCAGCGCGGCCGTGCCGGTGTTGAAGGTGCGGCGCCGCTTCCGCAGCAGCTGCGTGCCCTCCGTGAGCGCCGCACGGCCGATCCCGGCCTGCAGCGCCAGCAGGGTCGCCTCCATGAGCACGGGCACCGGTCCGTCCTGCCGCGGCACCTCCAGCAGCTCCTCGGCCGCGGCGTCGTCGAGCACCACGGACCCGGTGGCGGTCAGGCGCTGGCCGAACCCGTCCCAGTCGTCCTTGATGCCCACGCGCGGCTGACGCACGCGCACGACGGCGACGGCCCGGTCCGGCTCGCGGACCGCGCCCCCGGCCCGCTTGGAGTTCCGGCGGGAGACGAGGTCCGCCCCCTCGATGCCCACGGTCGCGGCGGTCCACGTGGCGAAGGCCGAGCCGGTCGCGTAGTACTTCTGCCCCCGCACGACCCAGGTGCCGCCCTCGTCCCGGCTGGCCAGGGTGGCGGCACGGCCCGGCGCAGCCCCTCCGGCGCGTTCGGCCAGGGCGGAGCCGGCCCAGTCCCCCGCGACGATGTGCCGCAGCCACCGGTCCCGACGGGCGGGCGCCTGGTCCATGGCCGTGGCGATGAACACGAGGTGGGAGCGCCAGACGTGCGCGGTGTTCACATCCCGGGCGGCCAGGTCCATGAGCAGGCGCAGCACGGTCTCGCTGCCGCCGCCCTCGCCGCCCGCGTCCACGGGGACGCCGACCTTGCCGAACCCGGCGGCCTGCAGCTCCCCGAGGGCGGCGAACGGCAGGTGCCGGCCCGCCTCGCGGGCCCGCTCGCCGTGGGCGACGGAGTCGAAGGCGTCGGCGTACCGGGCGGCGAGGGTGGCGTAGGTGGTCATGGACCTACTCTGACACGTGCGGGCGGCCCGGCGGCCGGGGCGCCCCGGCCGTGGGACGGGGTCCACACCGGCCGCCGTCGCCCTGGCCCGCGCCGGGCGCCCGCGGGGGTCCCGGCGGGCCGAGCATGACCGCCGGTGACGACGGCGGGCGCGGCGCCGTCGTCGGCGTCCCTAGCCTGGTCGGACCCGCCGACCAGGAGGAACCGCCGCCCATGACGCCCACCGAGGACCCCGCCCGCCCCGACCCGGCCGAGGAGGGCGCCTCCGGGGCCGTCCGCGGCCCGAACGACGGCGTGCCCGCCGCGGCCCTCGCCACGCTGCCCGGACCGCTGCCGCAACACCTGGTGGACGCCGCGGACCCGGACGTCCACCCGGGACGACCGGCGGGCCGGGTCCACGGCGGCCGCGGGGACGGCCGCCCGGTGGCCGAGGAGGGCCGCCTGGCGTTCTGGGAAGCGGTGGGCCGACGTCTGAGCTGGGAGCGTCCCTTCACCCGGACGCGCTCCCTCACCGCCCCGGACCCGGCCGCCGAGCGCGGCCCGGAGATCCGCTGGTACGAGGACGGCACCCTGAACGTGGCCGTGAACTGCGTGGACCGGCACGTGGCGGCGGGGCGCGGGGAGAAGGTCGCCCTGTACTTCGAGGGCGAGCCCGGCGACCGCCGCGCCGTCACCTACGCGCAGCTGCAGCGCGAGGTCTCCCAGGCCGCGAACGCCCTCGAGGAGCTGGGCATCGAGGCGGGCGACCGCGTCGTCGTGTACCTGCCCGTGCTCGTGGAGACGATCGTCATCGCGCTGGCGTGCGCGCGGATCGGCGCCGTGCACTCGCTCGTGTTCGGCGGGTTCTCGGCGGAGGCGCTGCGGTTCCGCGTCGAGGACACGGGTGCCAAGCTGCTCGTCACCACCGACGGCCAGTTCCGCCGCGGCACCGCCGTCCCCGTGAAGGCCAACGCGGACGAGGCCGTGTCGGGGGACAACGTGATCGAGCACGTCCTCGTCCTGGACCGCACGGGCCACCGGGACATCCCGTGGACCGAGGGCCGAGACCTGTGGTGGCACGACGTCGTGGACCGCCAACCCACCACGCACGCGGCGCCGGCGTTCGACGCCGAGCACCCTCTGTTCATCATGTACACCTCCGGCACCACGGGGCAGCCCAAGGGCCTCGTGCACACCTCCGCCGGGTACCTCGCGGCCGCCTCCTGGACGCACGACCTCCTGTTCTCGAACCCCGACGTGTCCCGGCGGGGGAAGGACGTGCACTGGTGCACCGCGGACCTGGCCTGGGTCACCGCGCACACCTACGAGATCTACGGTCCGCTCTCGAACGGGGTCACGCAGGTGATCTACGAGGGCGTGCCGAACGCCCCGCACCCGGGCCGGCACTTCGAGGTGATCGAGCGGTACGGGGTGACCAGCTACTACACGGCGCCCACGCTGATCCGCTCGCTGATGGGCTGGCACCCGGACGGCATCCCCGCCACCGCGGACGGCGGTCCCGACCTCTCCTCGATCCGCCTGATCGGCACGGTGGGCGAGGCCGTCAACCCGGAGGCGTGGACGTGGGCCCGCACGCAGATCGGCCGCGACGCCCTGGGCCCGGAGGATCCGCGCGACGGCTCGGCGGGCGTGCCCATGGTGGACACGTGGTGGCAGTCGGAGACCGGCTCCACCGTGATCTCCCCGCGCCCCACGGACACGGTGTTCAAGCCCGGCTGCGGCTCCCGACCCCTGCCGGGCCTGGACGTGGCCGTGGTGGACGACGACGGCGCGCCCGTCCCCGCGGATGTCCAAGGCAGGATCGTGGTCACCCGCACGTCGCCGTCGATGGCCCGCACCGTGTGGGGAAACCCGGCGCGCTTCTTCCACTCCTATTGGGAGGACTACGCGGAGCAGGGCTGGTTCCTGGCCGGCGACGGCGCCAAGCGGGACGCGGACGGGGACGTGTGGATCCTCGGGCGCATCGACGACGTCATCAACATCTCCGGGCACCGGCTGTCCACCATCGAGATCGAGTCCGCGCTCGTCTCCCACCCCGAGGTGATCGAGGCCGGCGTGTGCCCGGTGCCGGACCCGAGGACCGGGCACGCCGCCGTCGCCTTCGTGGTGGCCCACGCCCGCTGGGCGGCCGGCGACGACGCCGCCTCCGCCGCCGAGCGGGCCCAGGAGCTGCGGGCGCACGTGGGCCGCGTGATCGGCCCGGTGGCCAAGCCGGCCGAGGTGGTGTTCGTCCCCGACGTGCCGAAGACCCGCTCCGGCAAGATCATGCGCCGCCTGCTCACGCAGCTGCACCGGGGCAGCCCCCTCGGCGACACCACGAGCCTGCAGAACGAACCGTGCATCGCGCAGATCGCCGAGGTCATGGCCGCCCGCCGCGCCTCCTGACCCCCGCCCCCCGCTTTCGTTCGGGAAACGGCACTTCCCCGAGCGTTTTCGTTCGGAAAGCCGCGCCTCCCCACGCATCTCGTGCGGGAGACGGTGCCCGCCGACGGGCGCCCGCATCTCCGCCTGGAAGGTGTCCTCGGCGCCGTCACCGGCAGCGCCCGTTTCCCGAACGACAGCGTTCCAGCGGGTGCCGTTCCCCGAACGACGACGTTCTCGAGCGCGCTTCTTCGGTTCGCTCAGCCCCCGGTGGCGCCGTCGTCGAAGATCTGCCCGACGGGTGTGCGCTTCTCCGCCTGGAACGCGTCCTCGGCGCGACCGTGCGCCCAGTACGCGGAGACCGAGAGCGCCCGGCGGTCGACCCCCTGCACATCCGTCAGGTGCGCCCGCGCCCGCTTGACCTGCTCGCGCTCGCCGTGGACGAACACCTGGACGCGGCCGTCCCGCCACTCGACGTCCTCGACGGCGGCCGCGAACCGGGACGTCTCCGGGGTGAACGGGCCGCCGCGGTGCAGCCAGCGCACCTGGACCCCGGCCGGGGCCGTCAGGTCCAGCTCCTCCTCGGGGCCCGCCACCTCCACCAGCGCGACACCGACCGCGCCCGGGGCGGTCGCGGCCAGGTCCTCGAGGGCCGCCGCGATCGCCGGGAGCGCGGACTCGTCCCCGGCCAGCAGGTGCCAGTCCGCCGCCGGGTCCGGGCGGTACATGCCGCCGGGGCCCAGGAACGCCACCCGGTCCCCCACCGGCAGGGACGCGGCCCACGGACCGGCGAGGCCGGCGTCGTCGTCGCCCGCCTCCCCGTGGACCACGAAGTCCACGTCCACCGTGCCCGCCGCCGCGTCCACGGAGCGCACCGTGTAGGTGCGGGTCACGGGCATCTGCTCGGGGGCGTGGCGCTCGCGGAGGGCGTCCATGTCGTAGGGCGGCTCGAGCCCGAGCGCGGGGTCCGCGAACAGCAGCTTCAGGTACTGGTCCGTGGCGCCCTTCTCCGCCCAGCGGGCGTGGAAGGCCGCGATCCCCTCCCCGCCGAGTGTGAGCCGCACCAGGTGCGGGGTGAGACGGCGCGCCGCCTGCACGGTGAGCACGGTCTGCGGGCGGGGTGGGCGGTCGGGGGCGACAGGACGGGACATGCGGGCCTCCTGGCGGTGGGTGCGGGCCGGTCGTCGGCCCACTCTGTCACGACGGCGTCGGGTCGGCTCCCGGCGGCCGTCGGCCCGGCACGGCCCCGGGACCCGTCCCAGGGCGTCCAGTAGCATCGGGGGAGCCGTGCCGGCGCCGGCCCCTGCCGGATCCCCGGCGCCCCCGCCCGCGATCCCCGGAGGAACCCATGACGTCACTGGCCGAGCTCGCCGGAACGTGGACCCTGGATCCGGAGCACACCCGCATCGGCTTCTCGGCCCGCCACGCGATGGTGACGAAGGTGCGCGGGGCGTTCAACGACGTCGCCGGCACCCTGGTCATCGACCCCCGGGGCCTCGAGCACTCCCACGTGAGCGTCACGGCCACGGCGGAGAGCATCGACACCCGCAACGAGAACCGGGACGAGCACCTGCGCTCCCGCGACTTCTTCGACGTCGCCACGTATCCGGGCATCACGTTCCGCTCCACCTCGATCGTGGAGCGCGGGGACTGGAGCTTCCTGGTGGTCGGGGACCTCACGCTGCGCGGGGTCGCCCACGAGGTGATCGTGCCGCTCGAGCTGGTGGGCGTGGACGTGGACCCGTTCGGCCTCACCCGCGCGGGCCTCGAGGGCTCGCGCCGCGTGGACCGCCGGCAGTGGGGCCTCGAGTGGAACACCCCCCTGGACTCCGGCGGCGTCCTGATCTCCGAGCGCATCACCCTGGAGTTCGAGCTCTCCCTGATCCGCGACGCCGCGTGAGCCGCGCCTCCGACGCCGACCGCACCCCGTCCGGCCCCCTCCTCGACCCGCCCAGGCCCCCGGGCACCGGACGCCTGCTGTTCCTCCTGGTGGCCGCCGCGTTCGTGGTGATCCTGAACGAGACCATCATGTCCGTGGCCCTGCCCACGCTCATGGCGGAGTTCGCCGTCACGGCCGCCACCGCCCAGTGGCTGACCACCGGGTTCATGCTCACCATGGCGGTGGTCATCCCGTTCACGGGCTGGCTGCTGACCCGGCTGCCGCTGCGGGCCGTGTTCGTGCTCGCGATGTCCGCGTTCCTGGCGGGCACCGTCCTGGCGGGTCTGGCGCCCGTGTTCCCCCTGCTGATCGCGGGCCGCGTGGTGCAGGCCACGGGCACCGCGCTGATGATGCCGCTGCTGATGACCACCGTGATGACCGTGGTCCCGTTGGCCCGGCGCGGCACCACCATGGGCCTGATCTCCGTGGTCATCTCCGTGGCCCCGGCCGCGGGGCCCACCGTGGGCGGGGTGATCCTCGAGCACCTCACCTGGCGGTGGATGTTCGGCGCCGTCGCCCCGATCGCCCTCGCCGCCCTCGTGGCGGGCTCGGTGTGGGTGCGCGACGTGACGGAGCGGCGCCGGGTGCCCCTCGACGTCGTCTCCGGCCTGCTCTCCGCCGCCGGGTTCGCCGCCCTCGTGTTCGGGCTGTCCTCGATCGGGGAGGCCGCAGCGGGCCATGCGCCCGCGCCACCCGCCCTGCCGATCGCCGTGGGCGCGGCGCTGCTGGCGGTGTTCGCGGTCCGCCAGCTGCGCCTGGGCGACGCCGCCCTGCTGGACCTGCGCGTCCTCGCCCGCCCCGGGTACACCGTGCCCCTGGCGGTGCTCCTCGTGGGGATGATGGCCTTGTTCGGCACGCTGATCCTGCTGCCCATCTACCTGCAGTCCGTCCTCGGCTGGGATGCCCAGGCCACGGGCCTGGCGCTGCTGCCCGGCGGCCTGGTGATGGCCGCCCTGGGCTACCTCGCCGGCCGCGCCTACGACCGCGTGGGCCCCCGGCCCCTCGTGCTCCCCGGCGCCGCGCTGGCCGCGGCCGCCCTGTGGGGCTACGCGCTCCTCCTGGATCCGACGACGACGGCCGGCCTGGTGACGGCGCTGCACGTCACCCTGTCCGCGGGGCTGGCCCTGCTGTTCGGCCCGCTGATGACCTCCGCGCTGGGCGCCCTCGACCGCCCCCAGTACCCGCACGGCTCCGCGCTGCTCTCCACCCTCCAGCAGGTGGCCGCCGCCACGGGCACCGCCGTGTTCATCACCCTGCTCACCGTGGGCACCGCCGCCGGCCTGGACGCAGGGGTCGGGCGGAGCGAGGCCACCATGCGGGGCGTGCACACCGCGTTCCTGACCGGCGCCGCGATCTTCCTCGTGGCCGCGGCCGGCACGCTGCGAGTGCGCAGGCCCGCGGCGCCGGACGCCCCGGCGCACGCCCCGGACACCCCCGCAGCGGGCTGAGGCCGTGCCCCTGGTCCTGCTCGTCCTCGTCTCCCTGCTGAGCCAGCAGCTGGGCGCCTCGGTGGCGGGCCTGCTCTTCGACGACGTCGGCTCGGCCGGCATGGTCGCGCTGCGCATCGTCTTCTCCGCCGCGGTCCTGCTCGCCGTCACCCGGCCCTCGCGTGCCACGCTGGCCGGGCTCGGCCGGCCCGGGTGGGCCGCCGTCGTCGGGCTCGGGGCCGCGATGACCGGCATGAACCTGATGATCTACGAGGCGTTCGCGCGCATCCCGCAGGGCGTGGCGGTGACGTTCGAGGTGCTCGGCCCGCTCGCGCTGTCCGTGCTGGCCCGGCCGTCCTGGCGTTCGGGGCTGTGGGCGGCGATCGCCCTGGCCGGGATCGCGGTGCTCGGGCGGGACGGGTTCTCCTCGGCGAGCGGGATCGACGCCGCCGGCCTGGATCCCGTGGGGGTGGCGCTCGCCCTGGGGGCGGCGGCGTGCTGGGCCGGGTACATCGTGCTGTCCCGACGCGCGGGCGCCCACCTGCCCGGTGTGCAGGGGCTGGCCCTGGCGGCGGCGGCGGGGTCGCTGCTGGCGGTGCCCGTGGGCGCGGGGACGGCCGGGTCTGCCCTGCTGGACCCCGTGGTGCTGGCGGTGGGTCTGGCCGTGGCGCTGCTGTCCACGGCCGTGCCGTACGGGATCGAGATGCAGGTGCTGCGGCGCATGCCCACCGCGCTGTTCTCCCTGCTGACCTGCCTGTCCCCGGTGGCCGCGGCCCTGACCGCATGGGCCGTGCGCGGTCAGGAGCTCGGCGCGCCGGACCTGGCGGGGATGGCCCTGGTGATCGCCGCGTGCGCCGCCGCCGTGTGGACCGGCCGCGAACGCCCGGTCCGGGGCGCGGGTTCCGGGCCGGGCGGCCGCAACGCGCTCAGCGGGCGCTGAAGGCCGCGATCCAGAGGACGGCCGGGAGGGCCACACCGGTCAGCCCCACGAAGACGAGCACGAGGGCCTGTCCGCCGCGGGAGCCCACGTTCACGGTGGTGCCGACACCGTAGCCGGGGCGCTTGGGCACCATGACGCGGGCGTCCTCGGGGTCCTTCATCAGGCCCGCCGCGGTCCAGCGGGCGTCCTCGGCCTCCTCTTCGGCGGTGGGGCGCACACCGGTCTCCGCGGCCCGCGCGCGCATGACCCGCTGCTGCCATGCGATGATCGGGCCCATGGCCAGCAGCGTGCCACCCAGGACGAGGGTGGCGCACAGGGGCATGACCCACCACGGCAGGGCGCCGTCCCCCCCGCCGAGCACGGAGAGGGTGGTCGGGACCGTGAGCAAGGAGACCAGGAGCATCACCACGCCCACCAGCACCGTGGTGCCGCGCGCGGTCCCCTCGGTCTGGAAGCGCCGCCATGGGTTCGGCTCGGCCGGGCCGTGTGCGCCGGCGGCGGTCGGCTGCCCCGCACCCATGCGGACCAGCGGGATGGTCAGGGCCATGACCGCGCACGTGCCGAGGGCGATGAGCGGGCCCAGCGCGAGCGAGCCGAGCGAGGTGTCCTCCCACGCGTCGGGGCGGCCGTCCGCGCCCCAGTGCGTGGGGATCCGGTCCGGCAGGCCGGGCAGGGCGAGCCAGGCGGCCACGATCAGGCCGAGGTTGAGCAGGGCCGCGGCCAGCAGCGGCAGCCAGGAGCGGCCACGACCGGCGCGGAGGGCGTCGTCATAGGCGTACGACGGCGCGGGTGTGGGCGAGGGTGCGGTGTCGTGAGTCACATCTCCACCCTAGGGGTGCGTGTCTGGGCCCACCCTCGCAGGGCGGGACCTCCGGGCGGCTCGGTCACGTGGGACCCGCCAGGGCGAGGACCGCGTAGACCAGCATCGGGGAGGCGAGGGCCACGCCGGCCACCGCGGTCCACCGCCAGGCGACACGAGCCGAGGACGTCAGGAAGGTCCGCACGGTCGCCACCACCGCCGCGGCCAGGCCGAGCAGGGCCACCACCACGATGCGTGATTCGATCCGTGCCACCGCGTCCTCCGTGCCCCAGGGAGCGGAGAGGCCCTGGACGAAGGTGAGGGCGAGGAGCAAGAAGCACACCAGCACCGCCGAGGGCGGGCCCAGCAGCACCCAAGCCGCTACCGCCGTGATGCGGGCCGTCACCAGGGAGCGTGGGGTCGGCTCACGCGGCGGGGCCCACGCACCACCCGCAACCGGCGGGGTCGGTGGCGACGGCGACCCGTCACCGCGCCCCGGCGTCCCCCCGCCCGTCCCCGTTCCGGGGTCGTGTCCGGATCCTGTGTCCATGATGGCTCCGCCCCTTCCGCCCCGGCTCCAGGCTGTCAGGATGTCAGGATGCGCGCAGAATTCTCCACAGGCACCCGTCTGCTCCTCATCGCGGACACCCACATCCCGAAGAAGGCTCGCGCCATGCCCGCCGCCGTGTGGGAGGAGGCGGCGCGGGCCGACGTCGTGTTCCACGCCGGCGACTGGGTGGACGAGGCCGTCCTGGACGCGCTCGAGGCGCGGGCGCGCCGCGTGGTGGGGGTGTGGGGCAACAACGACGGCCCGGCCCTGCGCGCACGGCTGCCCGAGGTCGCCCGATTGGAGGTGGAGGGCGTGCGGATCGCGATGGTCCACGAGACCGGCTCGGCCGCCGGCCGCGAGATGCGGATGGCGGCGGCGTTCCCGGACGCGGACGTCCTCGTGTTCGGCCACAGCCACATCCCGTGGGACACCGTGGCCGGCCCGGAGACCGCGAACCCGGGCCTGCGCCTGCTCAACCCCGGCTCCTGCACGGACCGCCGGCGGCAGCCCGAGTGCACCCTCATGCGGGCGACGGTCGCGGACGGACGCGTGGCCGCGGTGGAGCTGGTCCCCGTGGACCGCACGCCCTGACACCCCGCCCCGACCTCTCGCCCACACGGCCTGCCCCCACAGCCGTGCCACGCCATGGACCGGCCAGCGACGCGACGCGACGGTGTGGTTGACGCATCGCATGACATGTCTATGATGAGCGTGGGGCGCATCACATCCGCGTGACAGCTCCGCACTCCGACGCCTGAGACCCCGGGCCGCATGGTGCGGGGGGCGCGACGGCCGCGCTCCTTACCGCGATGTCAGCCTCCCCTGCCGCCGCGGCCCATGACCGCGACCTGTCGCCGTCGGCCGTCCCGCTCACCGCCACGGACGGCGGGGGCATCGGCTTCACGGACGCCTCCGACGGGTACGTGGACTACTCCCTCACCCTGCCCAAGGGCAGCTCCCTCGAGGCCCGCGCGGACGGGTCGCTGGACATCGTGGACGCCGCCCGCATCTCCGGGTTCCTCGGGGGCAACGTCTGGACGCTGCTCGGCTTCGGCTCGTGCGCCGAGCTCGTGATGGGGCTCCGCCGATGAACGCGCTCCTCCTCGCCCTCCTGGCCGTCGTCGCAGTCAGCACCTTCGTCCCCGCCTGGACGTTCACCGCCGCCCGCCGCCGCGGCGAGCAGCCCGTGCCCGTGAGCTCCGGCATCGCCGCCGTGGTGACGTTCGTGGCCGCCGTCGTCTACAGCATCCAGTCCGCCGACGGCGGCTGGGGCGTGCGCCTCGCGGGCGTCGGCGTGCTCGTCGTCGCCCTGCTCCTCGGGGCGTTGGCGGGCCGGCGCGGCCCCGCACACGCCTGACCCTTCCCACGCGCCCACGCCCCGCCCCCGGACCCCTGGGGGCGGGGCGTCCGTGCCTCCGGGGTGCGGCCGGCGCCGCGTGACGCTCTGCGACGTGCCCACCCTGCCTCCGGCACACCTCGCCCGGGACAATGGGACGGACTGTCCCGAAGCCTCCATCGAAAGGACCCCCGTGGCTGACCACGAGTTCGGCTTCCGCACCCAGGCGCTGCACGCGGGCGCCGTCCCGGACGCCGTCCACGGCTCCCGCGCGGTGCCGATCCACCAGACCAGCTCGTTCGTGTTCGAGTCCGCCGAGGACGCCGCCAACCTCTTCGCGCTGCAGAAGTACGGCAACATCTACTCGCGGATCGGCAACCCCACGGTCGCCGCCTTCGAGGAGCGCGTCGCCACGCTGGAGGGTGGCATCGGCGCCGTCGCGACGGCGTCCGGCATGGCCGCCGAGTTCGTCACCTTCGCGGCCCTCGCCGGGGCCGGCGACCACATCGTGGCGTCCTCCAAGCTGTACGGCGGCACGATCACCCAGCTGGACGTCTCCCTGCGCCGGTTCGGCGTCGAGACCACGTTCGTGGACTCCGCCGAGGCCGCGGACTTCGAGGCCGCCCTCCAGCCCAACACCAAGGCCGTCTACACGGAGATCGTCGCCAACCCCTCCGGTGACGTCGTGGACCTGCCCGGCCTGGCCGACGTCGCCCACCGGCACGGCGTGCCGCTCGTCGTGGACGCGACCCTCACCCCGCCCTACCTGATCCGGCCGATCGAGCACGGCGCGGACATCGTCATCCATTCGGCCACGAAGTTCCTCGGCGGGCAGGGCACCACGCTGGGCGGCGTCGTGGTGGAGTCCGGCCGTTTCCCGTGGGACAACGGCAAGTTCCCGTCGATGACCGAGCCCGTGCCCTCGTACGGCGGCGTCTCCTGGTGGGGCAACTTCGGCGAGTACGGCTTCCTCACCAAGCTCCGCTCGGAGCAGCTGCGCGACTTCGGCCCGTCGCTGGCCCCGCAGTCGGCGTTCCAACTGCTGCTCGGCGTCGAGACGCTGGCCCCGCGCATGGACGCCCACCTGGCGAATGCGCAGGCCGTGGCGCAGTGGCTGGACGAGGACCCGCGCGTCTCCTGGGTGCGCTACGCGGGGCTGCCCGACCACCCGCACCACGCCCGCGCGCAGCAGCTGCTGCCCCGGGGCGTCGGCTCGGTGTTCAGCTTCGGCGTGGCCCCGGCGGCCACGGACACCGACGACGGCGCCTCCGGTCCGGAGGCCGGGCGCGCGACGGCGTCGCGCTTCATCTCCGCGCTGCAGCTGGCCTCCCACCTGGCCAACATCGGCGACGCGAAGACGCTGGTGCTGCACCCCGCCACGACGACCCATCAGCAGCTCACCGCCGAGCAGCTCGTGGCCGCGGGCATCCCGGCGGACCTGATCCGCATCTCGGTGGGCATCGAGGACGTCGAGGACATCCTCTGGGACCTGGACCAGGCCCTGACCGAGGCCACCGGCCGCACCCGCGACGGCGCCGTCGTCCCTGCAGAGCAGGAGGCCTGAGCCATGAGCACCACCCACCCCGAGCGCACCTGGACCGGCCCCGGCGCCCCCGAGCGCCTGGCGATCCTGCGGCGCACCCGGTCGATCGCGATCGTCGGCGCCTCGGACAAGCCGGCCCGTGCGTCGTACTTCGTGGCCACGTACCTGCTGAGCTCGACCACGTACGACGTCTACTTCGTGAATCCCGTGCTCGCCGCGGCCGGCAAGGAGATCCTCGGCCACCGCGTGTACGCCTCGCTCGACGACCTGCCCGTCACCCCGGACCTCGTGGAGGTGTTCCGCAAGTCCTCCGACGCTCCCGAGGTGGTGGCGGACGCCGCCCGCGTGGGCGCCCGGACCGTGTGGCTGCAGCTGGGCATCTGGAACGAGGACGCCGCGCGTCAGGCCGAGGCCGCGGGCCTGGAGATCGTGATGGACCGCTGCGTGAAGATCGAGCACGCCCGCTTCCATGGCGGGCTCAACCTCGCCGGCTTCGTCACCGGCGTGATCAGCTCGCGGCGCCAGGAACTGGACCGCTAGGCGGACGACGCCCCGTGTCGGGCGTCGTCCGGCCCTCGTTGCGCACCCGCCCGTCGATGGCGTGGGATGGTCCCATGACCTCCGAGCTCCCCTCCTCGTCCCTCTCCCCCGCCTGGACCGGCCGCACCGACGGCGACACCCCCGAGCACCTGCGCTGGCACCAGGTCGTCCGCCCCGCCGACGGGCGCGGCGATCCCACGACGACGCACCGCGACCCCGGTGCCGGTGCTCCGACGTCGGGCGCGCGGTCCACGGCGCTCATCGGCTTCGCCTCGGACGAGGGCGTGCGCCGGAACCACGGCCGCGTGGGCGCTGAGGACGGCCCGGAGGCGCTGCGCGGTGCGCTCGCCTCGCTCGCGTACCTCGAGGGCACGGGCGCGCTCGTGGACGCGGGCGACGTGTCCGTGGACCGCGGCGACGACGACGCCCCGGGCGAGCTCGAGGCGGGCCAGGCCGAGCTGGGCACGGTGGTCAGCGGGCTGCTGAACGCCCACGACCTGGCCGTGGTGCTCGGCGGCGGACACGAGACCGCCTACGCCTCGATCACGGGCCTGACCGGCTCCACGCGCGTGGGTGCGGGCACCCGCGTGGGCATCCTCAACCTGGACGCGCACTTCGACCTGCGCGAGGCGCCGCGGCCCAGCTCCGGCACCCCGTTCCTGCAGGCACTGCGGGACGCCGAGGGGGCGGAGCATCAGCTCTCCTACGCGGTGGTGGGCATCAGCGAGGCCAACAACACCCGGGCCCTGTTCGACACCGCGCGCGAACGCGGGGTCACGTGGGTGACCGACGAGCAGGCCCAGACCGCCGACGTCACCGGCGTCCGCCGCTGGGTGCGCTCGTTCATCAACGCGGTGGACGTGCTCTACCTGACGATCGACCTGGATGTGCTGCCGGCTGCCGTCGCCCCGGGGGTGAGCGCACCGGCCGGCTTCGGCGTGCCGTACGAGGTGATCCACGCGTGCGCGCTGGAGGCCACCCAGTCCGGGAAGCTGGCCCTGGCCGACGTCGTGGAGCTCAACCCCGCCCTGGACGTGGACGGTCGCACGGCGAAGGCCGCGGCCCGCCTGATCCACACGATCGTCAGCCGTCACCGGACGGACGCGTCGCTGCTGGCCTGAGCGGGCCGGGGGTCCATGCAGGCGCGGCGGGCCGCGCGCGTCAGCGTCCCTCCGCCCACGGGGCCGGGGGCTCGGCGCTGCCGTGGGCCGCGCGTCGGGCGGCGTAGTCCAGCGCCGAGCCTGCCAGGAAGTCGTGCAGGGCCAGCACCCCGGCCCGGGCTCCTGCCGCGTCCCTCCGGGTCACCGCCTCCAGCGCCGGGACGTAGAATGCCCGGCCGCGTTCGACCTCGTCGGGCAGGCCCTTCGTGGTGGCCAGCCAGAACCGCCGGCAGAGCCCCTGGAGCGGGACCAGGGAATCGGCGAGATAGCGGTTGTTCGCGATCGTGCGCAGGAGTTCGTGCGAGCGCCCGACGGCGGCGACGTACGCGGCCAGGTCCTCCACCGTGCGCAGGTGCCGCACGTGGGCCGCAACGGCGGCCAGCTGCTCCTCGTCCGCCCGCGCGCAGGCCAGTCCCACGGCCAGCGCCTCGAGCGACCGCCGCACCTCCAGCCTCTCCAGCTGGTCGTCCACGGAGATCGCGGGGACCTGCAGGCCACGCCCCCCACCGACCAGGAGCCAGTGGTCGCGGATGAGGCGCTGCACGGCCTCGCGCAGGGGTGTGCGCCCCGTCTCGGCGGCGTCGATGAGGGCCGCCTCGCTGAGGATGGCGCCCGGTGGCAGCTCCCCGGTCTCGATCTTCTGCGTCAGGCGGGCGTAGGCCTCCTCCGACTTGTTCATGGGCCCAGCCTAGGCAGTCATCTGCCCACCACTGCTTGATATATCCGGAATATGCAGCGTAACGTGGCTCACACCCTGTTACCGGCATCACATGGAGGACTCATGAAGTACCGCCCGCAGCACGAGGCCAACCCCCTGCCCTTCTCCCCCTTCAAGAGCTCCACCGTGCCGCGGCCCATCGGCTGGCTGTCCTCCGTGAGCACGGACGGCCGGGAGAACATCGCCCCCTACAGCCAGTGGCAGAACCTCACCTTCGACCCGCCCATGGTGATGTTCTCCGCGAACCAGTACCCGGACGGACGCCGCAAGGACACCGTCCTCAACGCGGAGCAGACCGGCTGGTTCGTGTGGAACATGGCCACCTACGACCTGCGCGAGGCCGTCAACGTCTCCGCCATGGCCCTGGAGCCGGGCGAGAGCGAGTGGGACCGCATCGCCGAGCACGGCGTCACCAAGGTCTACGCGGACAACCACCCCATCCCGATGGTCGCCGAGTCCCCCGTGCACTTCGAGTGCCGCTACCACTCGACGCACCGCATCAAGGGCGACTCGAACGTCGGCACCATCGACGTGGTCTTCGCCCATGTGGACACCATCCACATCGACGACGACGTCATCACCGCCGACGGCCGCATCGACATCCCGCGCATCCAGCCGATCGCCCGCCTGGGCTACTTCGACTACACCGTGGTGCGGGAGACCTTCGAGATGCGGGTGCCCGGCGCCGACGGCGATGCCCAGGCCGGTCTCGAGGGACGGGCATGAGCACCGCGGCCACCGGCGCGGCCCGGCCCGCCCCCGGAGCCTGAAGGACATGCTGGCCGTGAACTTCGGCAACGCGCTGGAGTGGTACGACTGGAACGTCTACACGATCTTCGCCCCGGTCTTCGCGGCGCAGATCTTCCACGCGGACAACCCCACCTCCGGGCTGCTCGCCACCCTGGCCGTCTTCGCGGTGGGCTTCGTGGCCCGCCCCATCGGCGGCTACGTGTTCGGCGCCTACGCGGACCGGGTGGGCCGCAAGCGCAGCCTCTTCGCGGCGATGATGATCACCGCGCTCGGCAGCCTGATCATCGCGTTCACCCCCACCTACGGCACGGTGGGCGTCCTCGCCTCGGTGATCCTCGTCATCGCCCGCCTGCTGCAGGGCCTCGCGCACGGAGGCGAGATGGGCACCTCCGTGACCTACCTCGTGGAGCGCGCGCCGCAGGGCCGGCGCGGGCTGTTCGGGGCGACGTCGTGGGTGTCCGTGGTGGTGGGCACGATCCTGGCGACGCTCGTGGGCCTGGCCGTCAACACGCTGCTCTCCCCCGAGCAGGTGGCGTCCTGGGGCTGGCGCGTGGCGTTCGGCATCGGCGGCGTCCTCGGCCTCTACGCGCTGTACCTGCGACGGAGCCTGACGGAGTCGGAGCACTTCACGGCGGCGCAGCAGGTGGTGCCCACCGCCGACGACGCTCCCCGCCGGGAGCCGGGTGCGGTGTGGCGCGGCCTGCTGACGATCTTCCTGGTCTCCGCGGGCGGCTCTCTGATGTTCTACACGTGGCTGATCTACCTGCCCACGCACGCGCAGGTGGCCCATCACATGGACAAGTCCACCACCCTCTCGGCCTCGCTCGTGGCCCAGGTGATCTTCCTGGTCGCCATCCTCGGGGCGGGCCTGCTCGGTGATCGGGTCGGCCGCCGTCCGCTGGTCATCGCCTTCGGCCTGCTCTTCGTGGTGCTGCCGTTCCCGCTCTTCGGCATGCTGGACGGCACCTTCGCCTCGTTCCTGCTCGTGCAGACCATCGCCCTGCTGGCCGTGGCGCTGCTGTTCGGCGTCAACGGCGCCGTCTGGTCCGAGGTGCTGCCCACGGCGGTGCGCGCCAAGGGCGTGGCCACCATGCTCTCGCTGGCCACCGCGATCTTCGGCGGCACGGCGCCGTACCTGATCACGTGGCTGACGGCGCAGGGGTGGACCAGCGCGTTCCCGATCTACCTCATGGTGGTCGGCGGCCTCACCGGCCTGACCGGCCTGGTCATGAAGGAGACGAAGGACGTGGACCTGGCAGCCTGAGCCGGCAGGGCCGCCCACACACACAGAGTGGTCACGACACGCCGTCTCGTGCAGACGCTCGCGGCATGTCGTGACCACTCTGTGGCCTCTGACCGCTCTGCGGCGTCAGTGCCCCTCGGCCTCGGCGCCCTCGGACTCCTCGGCCAGGTCCTGCGGCTCGGCGTCGGCGGACGCACCCGCGAGCGCCTCCGCCACGGCGGCCAGCACGGACCCGTCGCGCAGGGCCTGCTCGGCGGCGGCCAGCTGCGGGGCCATGTACTGGTCCGGGCCGGGGCCGGGGACGCCGGCCTCGCGGATCACGCAGACGGCGGCACCCGTCGCGGCGGAGGGCTGCAGCGGCGCGCGCAGCTCGATCGCCCGGGCGGCGGCCACGAGCTCGACGGCGAGCACGCGGCGGAAGTTCTCCACGGCCGAGCGCAGCTTGCGGGCGGCGTGCCAGCCCATGGACACGTGGTCCTCCTGCATGGCGGAGGACGGGATGGAGTCCACGGAGGCGGGCACGGCCAGGCGCTTCATGTCCGAGACGAGCCCGGCCTGCGTGTACTGGGCGATCATCATGCCGGAGTCCACGCCGGGATCGTCCACGAGGAACGCGGGCAGGCCGTGGGAGCGGGCCGGGTCCAGCATGCGGTCGGTGCGACGCTCGGACATGCTGGCGACGTCGGCCACCGGGATGGCCAGGAAGTCCAGCACGTACGCCACGGGCGCCCCGTGGAAGTTGCCGTTGGAGGACACGCGGCCGTCGTCGAGCACCACCGGGTTGTCCACGGTGGCGGCGAGCTCGCGCTCGGCCACGGTGGTCACATAGGCCAGGGTGTCGCGCAGGCCGCCGGCCACCTGCGGGGCGCAGCGCAGCGAGTAGGCGTCCTGCACGCGGGAGTCGCCCTCCTTGTGGCTGGCCACGATCGGCGAGCCCGCCAGGATCTTCAGCATCCGGTCGGCGGAGGTCGCCTGGCCCGGGTGGGGGCGCAGCGGCAGGTGCAGCTCCGGCACGAACACGCGGTCGGTGCCGAGCAGCGCCTCCACGGACATCGCGGCGGTGAGGTCCACGGTGTCGGCGAGCTCCTCGAGGTCGGCCAGCGCCATGATCAGCATGCCGAGCATGCCCTCGGTGCCGTTGACGAGGGCCAGGCCCTCCTTCTCCCGCAGCTCGACCGGCTCGATCCCGGCCTCGGCGAGCGCCTCGCCGGCCGGACGCAGCGCGCCGTCCGTCCCGACGACGTCGCCCTCGCCCATCAGCGCCAGGGCCACGTGGGAGAGCGGGGCGAGGTCGCCGGAGCAGCCCAGGGAGCCGAACTCGCGCACGGCCGGGGTGACGCCGGCGTTGAGCATGGCCACGAAGGTCTCCACGACCACGGGGCGCACGCCGGTGCGGCCGGAGGCCAGCGTGGTGGCCCGCAGGAACATCAGGGCGCGGATGACCTCGCGCTCCACCACGGGGCCCATGCCGGCGGCGTGGGAGCGGATGAGGGACTTCTGCAGCTGCGCGCGGGACTCGAGCGGGATGTGCTTGTCCGCGAGCGCGCCGAAGCCGGTGGAGACGCCGTAGGTGGGCACCTCGCCGGCGGCGAGGTCCTCGACGTGACGGCGGACGGCCGCGACGGCGTCGATCGCCTCCTGGGTCAGCTCGACGCGCGCGCCGTGGCGGGCGACGGCGACGACGTCGGCCAGGGTGGCGCCCGAGGGGCCGAGGGTGACGGTGGCGGGGGTGGTGGACATGCGGTGTTCCTTCTTCCGGTGGTCGGGAGGGCGGGGCGCGCTGCGGAGCGGACGCGTCAGACGACGCGCTCGCCGGCCCGCCACACGGCGTGGGTGAGGGGCATGCCGGGCCGGTAGGCCAGGTGGATCGCGGCGGGGGCGTCCAGCACGTGCAGGTCGGCGCGCTTGCCGACCTCGATCGAGCCGACCTCGTCCTGCCTCCGCAGGGCGATCGCCGAGCCCATCGTGGCCGCACGCACGGCCTCCGCCAGCGTCAGGTGCATCTGCAGGACGGCGATGGCCACGTTGAAGGCCTGCGAGGTGGTGTAGCTGGTGCCCGGGTTGCAGTTGGAGGCCAGGGCGACCTCCACCCCGGCGTCCAGCAGACGCCGGGCCGGGGCCAGGGGGGCCCGGGTGGACAGGTCGCAGGCCGGCAGGCATCCGGCGACGACGCCCGGCGTCCCGGCCGCCGTCCTCCGGTCCCAGCCGGCCCACGTGCCGGCGAGGGCGTCGACGTCGTCGTCCGTGAGGAAGTTGACGTGGTCCACGGAGGCGGCGCCGAACTCGACGGCCAGGGACACCCCGGGGCCAGCCTCCAGCTGGTTGCCGTGCAGGCGCACGCCGAGCCCGGTGTCCCGGCCGGCGGCCAGCACCCGACGGGTCTGCTCGGCGTCGAAGGCGCCGCGGTCGCAGAACACGTCGATCCAGTCGGCGTCGGCCGCCACGGCCCGCAGCATGGGCCCCACGACGTCGTCGAGGTAGTCCTCCGCCTCCCGTCCCGGGGGCACCAGGTGCGCCCCGAGGAAGGTGACGGCGTCGATCTCGCCGGCGTCCCGCAGCCCGGCCAGCAGGCGGGCGTGGCGGGTCTCCTCCTCGACGGAGAGCCCGTAGCCGGTCTTCGTCTCGATCGTGGTGGTGCCCCCGGCCACGGCGTCGGCCACCCGGCCGCGCACGAGCTCGCGCAGGCGCTCGTCCGAGGCCGAGCGCGTGGCCTCCATGGTCACCCCGATGCCGCCGGCGGCGTAGGACTCCCCGGCCATCCGGGCCTCGAACTCGGCAGAGCGGTCGCCGTCGAACACCAGGTGGGTGTGGGAGTCCACCCAGCCCGGCAGCGCGGCCCGGCCCTCAGCGTCGGTCACCGTGTCCGCGGACGGCGCCTCGGCGGCGGCGCCGATCCAGGCGATCCGCCCGTCCTCGACGACGACGGCCGCGTCCGTCAGCACGCGCGCCTCGGCGTCCACGCAGGTCAGCTCGCCGATGTTCGTGATGAGCTCGGAGGTCATGCGGTCCTTTCGAGATGGGGGTCGGGCCGGGGCCCGGGTCGGGCGAGGCGCGCGGGTCAGCCGGCGACGGCAGCGACCAGGTGGGCCAACGGGGTGGCGAGCAGGATCGTGAGGATCACGCGCTCGACCCAGATGACCAGCAGGTGCCAGAGCTTCACCGGGATGTCCGTGGCCAGGATGGCCGGGACGACCGCGGAGAAGAAAATGATGGCGGACACGCAGACCACGCCGATCACGAAGCGGGCGACGAAGTCCGGGTGGTCGGCGACCATCGTGGCCGGGATGAACATCTCCGCCACGGAGGTGGCCGCGGCCGAGGACAGCAGCGCCGGGTCGGAGAAGCCCAGGGCCCAGAAGAACGGGCGGAAGATCATGCCGACCCACGCGAACACCGGGGTGTAGGTGGCCAGCACCAGCGCGATCAGGCCCACGGACATGATGGACGGCAGGATCTGCATGACCATCACCAGGCCGTCGCGGAAGTTGATCCACATGTTCCGGGGCAGCGAGGGCGCCTCGGCCAAGGTCTGCTCGGCCGCGCGCTTGGCCACCTGGAAGCGGTTCCGGGTGACGGCCTGCTCGGGGTGGTGCACCACGCCGGGGGCCACCTCGTCCGGGATCCGGGACAGCGGCGGGATGCGCACGGTGATGGCGGTGACGAGGAACGTCACCACGAGGGTGCCGGAGAAGTACCAGAGCCACACGTCCATCAGGCCCAGCGTCTTGGCGACGATGACCATGAACGTGGCCGAGACCGTGGAGAAGCCCGCCGCGATGATCGCCGCCTCGCGGGCGGTGTACCGACCGCCGGTGTACATGCGGTTGGTCAGCAGCAGGCCCAGGGCGTAGCTGCCCACGAAGGAGGCGACGGCGTCGACGGCGGCCCGGCCCGGGACCTTCCAGATCGGACGCATGGCCGGGCGCAGGTACACGCCCACGAACTCCATGAGCCCGTAGCCGATCACCAGGGCCAGGAACACGCCGCCGATCGGGACGATCAGCCCCACGGGGACGACGAGCTTGTCGAGGAGGAAGGGGCCGATGTTCTTGTCCAGCAGCCAGAAGGGGCCGACCCCGGCCATCACCATCACGGCCGCCACCAGGCCGAGGACGGCCAGGAGGGCGAAGACCATGCGCGTGGCGTCCTTCCGCCAGCGCCCGGTGACGAACGGGTGCACCGCGCCGGCGGCGATGATCGCCAGGCCGACCCAGCGGCCGAACGGGCCGAGCAGCCCGCGGACCCAGGTGACCAGGTGGTCCAGCGGGATCGTGGAGACCCCGTTGACCGTGATCGGGACGAAGAACATGAACACGCCGATCGCCGAGTAGACGAGCATGCGCCAGCGGGCCGACGGCCGTGGGGCGTCGGCGTCGATGGCCGCCATCGCCGTCGTGTCGGTGTGCAGCTGCCCGTGGGGGTCCTGCGGAGCCTGGCTCATACGGGTGTCCTTTCGACCCGGCCCCGGCGGGTCGGGGCCCGCCGGGGCGTGAAGGGGAGGGCGGACGACGGCGGCGCGCGCCGCCGTCGTCCGCGTCAGGGGATCAGTCGCGGACCTTCGGCTCCATCGGGATCCGGACGCCGCGCTCCTCGGCGACCTCGACGGCCCGCGAGTAGCCTGCGTCGACGTGGCGGATCACGCCCATGGCCGGGTCGTTGGTGAGCAGGGCCTCGAGCTTGGCGGCGGCCAGCTCGGTGCCGTCGGCGAGGCCCACCTGGCCGGCGTGGATGGAGCGGCCGATGCCCACGCCGCCGCCGTGGTGGATGGAGACCCACGTGGCGCCGGAGGAGGTGGCGGTCAGGGCGTTCAGCAGCGGCCAGTCGGCGATCGCGTCGGAGCCGTCCAGCATGGACTCGGTCTCACGGTACGGGGAGGCCACGGAGCCGGAGTCCAGGTGGTCGCGGCCGATCGCGATCGGCGCCGTGACCTTGCCCTCGGCGACGAGCCTGTTGAAGAGCAGGCCGGCCTTGTGGCGCTCGTTGTAGCCCAGCCAGCAGATGCGGGCCGGCAGGCCCTCGAACTCCACGAACTCGGCGGCGCCGTCGAGCCAGCGGTGCAGGTGCTCGTTCTCGGGGAACAGCTCCTTGAGCGCCTCGTCGGTGACCTTGATGTCCTCCGGGTCGCCGGAGAGGGCGACCCAGCGGAACGGGCCGAGGCCCTCGCAGAACAGCGGGCGGATGTACGCCGGGACGAAGCCGGGGAACTCGAAGGCGCGGGAGTAGCCGGCCTTGCGGGCCTCGTCGCGGATGGAGTTGCCGTAGTCGAACACCTCGGCGCCGATGTCCTGGAAGCCGACCATGGCCTCGACCTGGCGGGCCATGGACTCCTGGGCCTTCTTGGTGAAGGTGTCCGGGTCGGCCTCGGCCTCGGCGTGCCACTCGGCCTCGCTGATCTCCAGCGGCAGGTAGGACAGCGGGTCGTGCGCGGAGGTCTGGTCGGTGACGATGTCGATCTCGACCTCGCCGCGCTGCTGACGCTCCAGCAGCTCCGGGAACACCTCGGCGGCGTTGCCCACGAGGCCCACGGAGACGGCCTCGCCGTCGCGCTTGGCCTGCATGACGCGCTCCACGGCCGTGTCGATGTCCGTCTCCACCTCGTGGAGGTAGCGCTTGCCCATGCGGCGGCGCAGGCGGTCCTCGGAGACGTCCACGATCAGGCAGACGCCGCCGTTGAGGGTCACGGCCAGGGGCTGGGCGCCGCCCATGCCGCCGCAGCCGCCGGTGAGGGTCAGGGTGCCCTTGAGCGTGCCGTCGTACTTCTTGCGGCCGATCGCGGCGAAGGTCTCGTAGGTGCCCTGCAGGATGCCCTGGGTGGCGATGTAGATCCACGAGCCGGCGGTCATCTGGCCGTACATCATGAGGCCCTCGGCCTCGAGCTTGCGGAAGAACTCCCAGTTGGCCCAGTCGCCCACGAGGTTGGAGTTGGCGATCAGCACGCGCGGGGCCCACGTGTTGGTGCGCACGACGCCGACGGGCTTGCCGGACTGCACCAGCAGCGTCTCGTCCTCCTCGAGGTCCTTGAGGGTCTCGACGATCGCGTCGAAGGCCTCCCACGAGCGGGCGGCGCGGCCGGTGCCGCCGTAGACCACGAGGTCCTCGGGACGCTCGGCGACCTCGGGGTCGAGGTTGTTCATGAGCATCCGCAGGGGCGCCTCGGTCTGCCACGACTTGGCGGAGATCTCGGTGCCGCGCGGGGCGCGGATGGTGCGGGACGGATCGTGCTGGGTGAAGCCCACGGCCATGGCGGTTCCTCTCGACGGGGTGCGTGCGCCGCCGGGACGGGTGGCCCCGGTGATTTCACGGCTCGGCATGCACTTTCCGAACATTGAAACAGTGACTCGGCTCACGCGCAAGCCCGATCCGCGTGTCCCGCACCCGTTACGCTCCCTGTCATGACCACCCCCACCGCCTCGACGCGCACCGTGGACCGGGCCCTGG
The DNA here is from genome assembly GCF_023155805.1 of Micrococcus lacusdianchii. GTDB lineage: Bacteria > Actinomycetota > Actinomycetes > Actinomycetales > Micrococcaceae > Micrococcus > Micrococcus lacusdianchii. The sequence continues at coordinate 61,400 of NZ_JAKNUW010000005.1, forward strand.
ACCTGCTCGCCGCCGTCACCGAGCAGCCCCGGCTGAGCCTGACCGAGGCCGCCCGCGCCACGGAGCTGCCGGCGTCCACGGCGCTGCGCCTGCTGCGCAGCCTCGAGGGCGCGGGCCTGGTGGCCCGGGACGACGACGGCCTGTTCCATCCCGGACCCAGCCTCATCCGCCTGGGTGCGCGCGCGTTCAGCCGGGCGCCGCTGGTGGACCTCTCCCGCGCCCCCATGCGGGAGGTGGTGGCCCGCACCGGCGAGTCCGTCTACCTGTCCGTGGCGGCCGGCCCGGACACGGCCGTCTACCTGGCCATCGAGGAGGGCACCCACTCCGTCCGGCACACCAACTGGGTCGGGCGCACCGTGCCGCTGACGGGCACCGCCGTGGGCGAGGCCCTCCGCGGGCACGTGGCCGCCGGGGCCTCGGTGCTGCGCACGGACACCGTGGAGTCGGACGTCACCGCCCTGTCCTCCCCCGTGGTGGTGCACGGCACGCCCGTGGGCGCGCTCAGCACGCTCGTGCCCACCTACCGGTGCACCGACGAGCTCGCCGCGCGCTGCGGCGAGGCGCTCGTGGCCGCCACGGCGGAGATCGCCCGCCGACTCGGGGAGGGCTGAGGGGCGCCTCCCCGCGGGGCCGTCTCAGGACGGCGGAAGGCCCCGACCGGATCGGTCGGGGCCTTCCTCTCGAGGACGGGCGGCGCGCCGGCGCCGGCCCGGTCACCCGGTCAGCGGCGCGCGGAGGTGATGCCCGCCCACAGGCCGCCGAGGAGACCGGCCAGCGGCAGGATCCAGAACACGTGCGCGCCCAGGGACAGGGCCACGGTGTTCGAGAAGACGAAGATGATGCCGACGGCGGCGAGGACGCCGCCGATCAGGCCGCCGATCGCGTAGCGCGCCGCGGAGCGGGCGGCGCCGCCCAGGAGCAGGACGATCAGGTAGCCCGCGGCGGCGGCGAGGGCGCCGCCCACCAGGCCGAAGAGCATGGACTGCAGCGAGGCCACCCAGCCGCGGCCGGTCTCCCCCATGGCCACGGCGTACTGGTCCGTGTCGATGTACACGTCGCGCACGGGGACCTCGCCCGCCTCCGGGAACAGGAGCAGGCGGCCGAGAACGAACGCCATGGTCAGCAGAGGGGCCAGGATCATGACGCGGTTGGCGAAGCCCCAGCCGTCCACCGGACGAGTCGGCTCCACGGCCTCCGCCGGCACCACGGCGCGGCGCACGGGACGCTGCGGCTCCTGGTGGCCGGAACGGGTCTGGACGGCGTGGGCGCCGCGCGTGTCGGTGACGCGCAGGGCGGGGGCCTGCGCCGGGACGGCGCGGCGACCGGTCTGGGCGGCGTGGGCGCCGTGGGCCTCGGTGTTCATCTGGGTGCTCCCTCGGTTCCGCCCCGGGGCGGGGCGCGGTGCGTGGCGCCGGACGCCCGAGGCGCCCGTCGGTGATGGATCTGCCCCGATTCTAGGTGTCCGCGCCGGTGGGGCGGCAACGATGACCCGTCCCGCCCCCGGAGGGAGGGTCAGATGCCGGGGGCCGCGTCGTCGTCGTGCCGGTCGCAGGAGGTCCGCGGGACGTCGAACACGTCGGTGCGACGGTTGGCCAGCACGGGCAGGAACGCGCGGACCTCGTCGATGCGTTCATGGGTGACGTCCGCGGTGACGAGGGCCTCGGCTTCGTCCGTGAGCTCGGCGACGGTCAGCGCGAGGGGATCGATGACGGCCGAGTGCCCCACCGTGGCCTCCGAGCACGTGTCCGCCGCCGCCACCCACACGGTGTTCTCGACGGCGCGGGCGCGCAGCAGGGTCCGCCAGTGGTCCACCTTGTGCTCCCCGGCGAACCACGCCGCGGGGATCGCCAGCACCTCGGCGCCGGCGGCGGCCAGGGCGCGGGAGACCTCGGGGAAGCGCAGGTCGTAGCAGGTCTGCAGGCCCACGCGGACCCCGGCCACCTCCACCACGACGATGCCACGGTCCCCCGGCGTGATCAGGTCCGACTCGCGGTGGTCGAACGCGTCGTAGAGGTGCAGCTTGCGGTACGCGCCGATCACGGCGCCCTCGGCGTCCACGGCCACGAGCGTGTTGTACGGCCGGTCCCCCACCGCGGGCTCGTAGCCGCCGGCCACGATCGCCAGTCCGTGGTGCCGCGCCAGGCGTGCCAGGCCCTCGGTGAACGGCTCCCACGCCCCGGTGGCGGCGGCCGCGAAGCCCCCCTCGACCGCGCGGAAGGTGAACATCGTCTCCTCCGGGAGGACGAGCAGGTCCGCCCCCTCCCGGGCCGCGCGGGCGGCCAGCCGGCCGACGACGGCCAGGTTGTCCTCCACACGGCCGGCGGGCCCGAACTGTCCGACGCTGATCCTCATGCGCGCCAGCCTAGCCACCGTCTCGGGACAGACGCGGCTCTCCCCTGGTCAGACCGGCCCTCAGGCCCCAAGCTGGAGGGGTGCACCTCTGCAGGGGCGGCTCCGGGAGACGGACCCGTCCCGCGAGGCACCCCAGACCCGGGATACAACCGCCCCGGGCAGTCGAGACAGGAAGCAGTCACCCCATGAGCGCGAAGCAGCCCCCCATCCCCGGCACGCCGGGGCCGCAGACCCCCTCCCTCGAGGAGCCGACGCCGCAGACCGCGGGCGAGGCGCCCGTCGCCCCCGCCGCCCCGGACCAGTCCGGCCCGGCCACCGTGTCCCCCACGGGCCAGGCCACCGGCGCCGACCAGGCGGCCATGGCCCAGGGCTGCCCGTACCTGACCACGGCCCACGGCGTGCGCCTGGCGGACTCGGACCACTCCCTCAAGGCCGGCCGCCGCGGCCCGACCCTCCTGCAGGACCACCATCTGCGCGAGAAGATCAGCCATTTCGACCACGAGCGCATCCCGGAGCGCGTGGTCCACGCCCGCGGCGCCGGCGCCCACGGCGTGTTCCGCGGCTACGGCACCGCCGCCAAGATCACCCAGGCCGGCGTGTTCGCCAAGGACAAGGAGACCCCGGTCTTCGTGCGCTTCTCCACCGTGGCCGGCTCGCGCGGCTCGATGGACCTGGCCCGCGACACCCGCGGCTTCGCCACGAAGTTCTACACCGACGAGGGCACCTGGGACCTCGTGGGCAACAACATGCCGGTGTTCTTCGTGCAGGACGCGATCAAGTTCCCGGACGTCGTGCACTCCGTGAAGCCGCACCCGGACCGGGAGATCCCCCAGGCCCAGTCCGCGCACGACACGTTCTGGGACTTCGTCTCCCTGCACACCGAGGCCCAGCACCACACCATCTGGAACATGTCCGACCGCGGCATCCCGCGCTCGTACCGCACCATGGAGGGCTTCGGCGTCCACACCTACCGCTTCATCGCGGCGGACGGGACGACGTCGCTGGTCAAGTTCCACTGGAAGCCCGTCCTCGGGGTGCACTCGGTGACCTGGGAGGAGGCGCTGATCGCCAACGGCGCGGACCCGGACTTCCACCGCCGCGACCTCGCCGACGCCATCGAGGCCGGCGCGTTCCCCGAGTGGGAGCTCGGCGTCCAGGTGTTCGAGGACAACGAGGAGCAGATGTTCGAGGGCATCGACCTGCTCGACCCCACCAAGCTGGTCCCCGAGGAGCTCGCTTCCGTGCAGCCGATCGGCCGCATGACCCTGAACGCGAACCCCTCGAACTACTTCGCGGAGACCGAGCAGGTGGCCTTCAACCCGGCCAACCTGGTCCCGGGCATCGACGTCACCAACGACCCGCTGCTGCAGGGCCGCCTGTTCTCCTACCTGGACACCCAGCTCTCCCGCCTCGGCGGGCCGAACTGGACCCAGCTGCCCATCAACCGCCCGCACGCCGCGGTCAACGACATGCTGCGCGACGGCATGCACCAGACCGCCGTGCACCGCGGCGTGGCCCCGTACCGCCCGAACTCCCTGGACGGCGGCATGCCGTTCGAGACCCCGGCGGACGGACGCCCGTTCATCGACCACCCGCAGCCGATCGAGGCCTCGGCGGAGAAGGTGCGCGGCCACGCCGCCTCCTTCGACGACCACTTCTCCCAGGCCCGCCTGTTCTTCCTCTCCCTCTCCGAGGTGGAGCGCGAGCACGTGGCCCAGGCATACACGTTCGAGCTGGCCAAGTGCTACGAGGAGACCATCCGCGTGCGCCAGCTGCGCGCCCTCGCCGCGATCGACGCCCGCCTGGCGAAGACCGTGGCGGACGGCCTGGGCCTCGAGGTCCCGGAGCCGGCCGAGGCCCCCGCGGACGTGCAGCCCTCTCCGGCGCTGTCCCAGATCGGTCAGACCTGGCCGCTGGACGGCCGCCAGGTGGGCCTCGTGGTGGGCCCGCAGGTGGACGAGAAGGTGCTCGGCGACGCCGTGCAGGGCGTCCACGACGCCGGCATGGTGCCGCTCGTGATCGCCCCCAAGGGCGGCCCCGTGGCCGGAGAGGTCGTGGCGCAGCGCGCCTACCTCACCGCCGCCTCGGTCGAGCTGGACGCCGTGGTGGTGCTCGGCGCCACCCCGCCCGCGGCGGACGCCCAGCACGGCCTGGACGCCAAGGCCGCCGCCGACGCCCCGGACGCCGTGGACCCGCGCGTCGCCAAGCTGGTGCAGGAGGCCTGGCGCCACGCCAAGGCCGTCGTGGCCGTCGGCGAGGGCGCGACCGTGCTGGACGAGCTCGGCCTGACCGGCACCCCGGGCGTGCTCGCGGGGGACGGCGGCGCGGCCGCCGTCGCCCAGCTGAAGGAGCTCATGCCCGCGCACCGCGTGTGGGAGCGCTTCCCGACGACCGGCCGCCTGGCCGACTGACCCGGCTGCAGGACGAGGGGGCGGGGGCCGTGTGGTCCCCGCCCCCCGGCGTGTCGCGGGGACTTCCCTAGGGTGGCCCTCATCCGCGACCGCCCCGATCGCCATCACCCGAGGACACCACCATGAACGGCCCGCACCGCTCCCTCGCCTCCACCGCCCGTGGGCCGCGCCCGCTCACGACGGCGGCCCTCGCCGCCGCCGGCGTCCTCGCCCTGGCCGGGTGCTCACTGCTGGGCGGGGACGTGCCCCGCGTGACCCTCCAGGAGGCCGTGGGCGTCCGCTGGCTGAGCGCGGAGCGGCCGTGGGAGCAGCCCGAGGGGCAGTCCAGCGCGCTGGTCACCGGCCCCCTGGGCCTCACCGCTCAGGGGTGCCTCGCCGTGCTGCCGGACCCTCAGGTGGCGGCCAGTGATCGGCGGCCGACGCTGATCGCCCTGCCCGAGGCGTCCGTCGTGCTCGAGAACGGGCGGGTGGTCGCCGTGGACACCGGCGGCGGCCGGATCGTCAAGGCCGACGTCGCCACCGGCTTCACCGGCGGCATGGTCCCCTCCGCGGACCTCCCCCGGGACGTGCGGGACGCCGTCGCCTCCTGCGGGGTGCGCGACGAGGTCCTCGTCCCCGGCCCCCTCGGCTGACGTCCGGGGGCGCACGCCCGTACCCACGCACTGGTGAGGACACACCGTCACGGTGCCCTGAATCGGGCGGTTGAGGGTGTGTCCTCACCAGGAAGCCGGCGCAGTGGCCGGGCTCAGTCCTCGATCAGGTCCCGGATCTGCACGACCTGGTCGCGCCCCGGGCCCACGCCGACCGCCGAGATGCGGCAACCGGAGAGGCGCTCGAGGGCCTTCAGGTACGTCTGCGCGTTCTCCGGCAGGTCCTCGAAGGTGCGGGCGCCGGAGATGTCCTCGGTCCAGCCGTCGAAGTGCTCGTAGACCGGCGTGGCGTGGTGGAACTCGGTCTGCGTCATGGGCATGCGCTCGTGGCGCACGCCGTCCACGTCGTAGGCCACGCACACCGGGATCCTCTCGATCCCGGTCAGCACGTCCAGCTTTGTCACGAAGTAGTCCGTGAAGCCGTTGACGCGCGCGGCGTAGTGGGCCAGGACGGCGTCGTACCAGCCGGTGCGGCGCGGCCGGCCGGTGTTGACGCCGAACTCGCCGCCCGTGGCGCGCAGCTGCTCGCCCATCTCGTCGAAGAGCTCGGTGGGGAACGGCCCGGCGCCCACGCGCGTGGTGTACGCCTTCACGATCCCGATGGTCCGGGAGAACCGGGTGGGGCCGATGCCCGCGCCCACGGACGCGCCGCCGGCGGTGGGGTTGGAGGAGGTGACGAACGGGTAGGTGCCGTGGTCCACGTCCAGGAAGGTGGCCTGGCCGCCCTCCATGAGCACCACCTGGCCCTCGTCGAGCGCGTCGTTGAGCAGGTTCACGGAGTCCACCACCATGGGCCGCAGGCGGTCGGCGAAGCCGAGGAAGTACTCCGCCACCTCGTCCACGGTGACGGCGCGGCGGTTGTAGAGCTTCACGAGGAGCTCGTTCTTCTGCTTCAGCGCCCCCTCGATCTTCTGGCGCAGGATGGACTCGTCGAAGATGTCCTGCACGCGGATGCCCAGGCGCGCCACCTTGTCCTGGTAGGTGGGGCCGATGCCGCGGCCGGTGGTGCCGATGGCCCGCTTGCCGAGGAATCGCTCGGTGACCTTGTCCATGGTCTGGTGGTACGGCGCCACGAGGTGCGCGTTCGCGGAGATCTTGAGGTTCGCGCACGAGTGGCCGCGGGACTCGAGCCCGTCGATCTCCTCGAACAGGGCCTCCAGGTTGATCACCACGCCGTTGCCGATCACCGGCACGGCGTTCGGGGACAGGATGCCGGCGGGCAGCAGCTTGAGCTCGAACTTCTCGCCGTTGACGACGACGGTGTGCCCGGCGTTGTTGCCGCCGTTCGGCTTGACGACGTAGTCCACCCGGCCGCCCAGCAGGTCGGTGGCCTTGCCCTTGCCCTCGTCGCCCCACTGGGCTCCGACGATCGCGATCGCTGGCATCTGCATCTCTCCTCTGGGCCCGGAGGGACTGCGCCGGAGGGGCCCGCACATGGAAAACGCCCCCTGCTGTGCGCACGGAGGCCGTACTCCCGAATCCTACCAGCGTGATGCGGGCCACGCCGGGGGGGCAGTCAGGCGCTCCCCCGGGCCGCCCGGGCGGCCGCGGCCCGCTCGACGGCTTCAAGGTACGCGGTGCCCTTGGCGCAGCACCCCCCGAGGCAGCAGTCGTCGTCGAGGTCGAAGTCCGCGGGGTCCGGCGCCACGACGCCGTCCGCGAGGGCGTCCTGGCGCAGCCGCTCGGCGATCCGTCGCCACTCGGGCCCGGCGGCGTCGGCGGACGGGACGGTGGTCATGGCGGGCCTCCTCGGCGGATGGGGACGGCGCCCTGCCACGGCGTCGCGGCGGGCGGTCGGGCGGAGCCGCCCGTCGTGTCACCACGCTAGCCCGCGGGGAGGAGCTCCAGGACATCGTGCGGCACGGTCTCGAGACGCGCGCCCTGGGTCTCAGCCATGCGCGCCAGGCACCGCAGGTTGGCCTGCTCGACGGCGTCCGGCGCCTGGCTCGTGCCGCTCACCAGGATGCGCGCGGGCGGGACGCCCCGGGCCGCCGCGTGCTCCACCGTGAGCCGCGTGTGGTTCTGGGTGCCCAGGCCGGGCCGCGCCACCACGCACAGCTGCGCGGCGCACCCCGCCGCCCGCAGGGCCAGCGCGGCGTCCACGGGGCCCTCGTCCGCGTCCGTCCAGGCGACCGTGATGCCGCCGGCCCCCTCGATCAGCACGAGGTCGACCTCGGCCGCGAGGGCCCGCCAGCGCCGGACCTGCCGCGCCAGCGTGGGCAGCGTCGGCACCGCCCCGCCGGCCCCGGCCGCCTCCGCCACCGCGTCGACCGGGGCCATGGCGGGCCCGAGCCGTGCCCCCTCGGACACGCTCAGCCGCTCGAGGGCCGTCGCGGGGAGCACACCCGCCGCGGCCCGCTCGGCCACGAGCTGGCGCACGACGTCGACGTCCCCCTCCTCGCCGCGCCGCACCCCGGTCTGCACCGGCTTGTCCACGTGCACCCGCTCCCCCGCGGCCAGGGCCCGGACGGCGAGGGCCGCGGTGCCCCACGTCTTGCCGACGTCGGTGTCCGTGCCGGTGACGACCTCACAGCGCATGCGTGGGCTCCTCCCTCTCCCGCTCCGTCGACGTCGTCCCGCTCGGGCGGACCAGCACGTGGTGCGGGGCCTGGAACGAGAGCAGGCGTAGCCACGTGGGCTCGGGGCCGGTCAGCTCGGCGTCGGGCCAGCACCGGGCGACCTCCCGCACCACGAGGGCCGTCTCGAGCTCGGCCAGCCCCGCGCCGAGGCAGCGGTGCAGCCCGAACCCGAACGCGAGGCGGTCGTCCGGGTGCTGCTCGCCGCTCAGGTGCAGCAGCAGTTCCTGACCGGCCCGGATGCGCCGACGGCCCACCGTCGCGTCGGCGGTGGCCACGCGTCGCCAGGTGGGCACCGACGACGACGACCGCAGGCACTCCGCCGCGAGCCGCGCCGCGGCGGCCTCCCCGACCTCGTCCGCCTCCGACCCCAGCTCGGCCCACCGCGCCCGATCGCGCAGCGCGGCGTTCAGGGCGGTGCCGATCAGCAGCCGGGTGGTCTCCTGGCCGGCGATCACCAGGAAGTAGCCCAGGGAGATGATCCGCTCGTCGTCGACGCCGGCCCGGTGCAGCGCCGCGAACAGGTCCTCCCCGTCCGCGTCCTCCCGGACCTCCGCGACGGTCGCCCGCAGCCACCGGTGAAGGTCGGCGGCGGAGCGGGCCAGGCGCAGCTGCCGGTCCTCATCCGGCCAGCGCCAGAACAGCTCGAGGGAGTCGGCGCTCCACCGGTGCAGCCGCTCCTCCGGCGGATTGGGCACGCCCGTCAGCCGCGACATCACGCGCGCGGGCACGGCGGCGGCCACCGTCGTCGCCAGGTCCACGGTCCTCCCCGCGGCGCGGGCGGCGGCGAGCTCCTCCCGGGTGGTCTCCCGGATCTGCTCCCGCACGGCCCTGACCTTCGCGGGCGAGAAGAACCCCGCCACGACGCGACGCACGGCGCGGTGCTCCTCCCCGCCGGCGGAGGCCAGCACGGGCGGCAGGCGGAACCGGGCGGCGGCGAGGACGCGGCGGGCGGGCCCGCTCAGCGGCACGAGCGCGGTCAGGGCGTTGGCGGAGGAGAAGGTCTCCGGGTCGCCGAGCACCTGCCGCAGCTCGGCAGGGTCGCTGATCCGCAGGTGGTCGCCCCGCACCTCCTCGGGTCGCGCGTCCCCGTGTGCGAAGGGGCAGCGCTCGGGGGCGCCCCAGGCCCGCCCCGCCTCGGTGGCGACCGCCTCGAGCGCGGCGCGCAGGTCCGGCTCGGGCACCGCGGCGCTCAGGCTCACCCGCAGGCGGGCGACCCCGTCCGGCACGCTGGGCGGGCGGAAGCAGCCGACGAGCACCCCGTGCGCGCGCAGTCGCGCGGCCGCGGCGACGGCGGCCTCGGGGTCGGGCATGCGGATCGCGTGGACGGGGCCTGCGCCGATCTCCACGTGCCCGGCCAGCTCGGGGCGACGGGTCAGCACCTCCTCCGCGAGCGCGCGGGCCCGCTCCAGCCGGGCGGCCGACCCGCCCTCCGCGGCCAGCCGGCACGCGACGGCGGCCGCCGCGGCCAGGACCGGGGACAGCGCGGTGTCGAACACGAAGGTGCGGGCCGTGTTGAGCACGTGCTCGCGCCACGCCTGCGCCCCCGCGCCGCCGAACAGGGCCACGCCGCCCTGCCCGCCGAGGGCCTTCGAGAGCGTCGCCGTCACGATCACGGGTGCGGCGCCCCGCCACAGCCCCAGGGCCCCGGCCCGGCTGCCCCCGGGGACCACGCCGAACGAGTGGGCCTCGTCGACCACGAGCAGCGCCCCGTGCTCGGCCGCGAGCGCCGCGACGGCGGCCAGGTCGGCGGCGTCGCCCAGGACCGAGTACGTGGACTCGACCACGAGCACGAGGCGTGCCGTGCCCGGCTCCCCGCGCAGCCGCGTGCACGCGGCGGCCATCGCGTCCAGGTCGCCGTGGGGCACCGTGATCACGGCCGCCCCCGGCAGGGTCCCGAACGCCCCGGACCGGGAGGTCATGGCGAGGGTGGCGCCGTCGCGCAGGCTGGCGTGGGCATGCTCGTCCAGGACGAACGCGGTGCCCGGGCCGGCGAGGGCGCCGAGCACCCCGAGGTTCGCGGTGTAGCCGGAGGAGAAGGCGAGGGCCGCGTCCGCCCCGGCCAGGGCCGCGGCGGCCGTCTCGAGCTCGGCGTGGGCGGGGTGGGTGCCCGTCACCACGCGCGAGGCCCGGGCCCCGACCGGCCCGTCCGCGGCGGCACGGGCGGCGGCGGCCCGGACCTGAGGATGTGCGGCCAGTCCGAGGTAGTCGTTGGCGGCGAGGTCGACGACCCGGCCGCCGTCACCGGTCCGCGCCCCGGGCGACGGCGGGTCCGCGCGCCGGGCGAGGCCGCGGCGATGCCGCACCCGGGCGCGGGCGTCGCGCCAGGATGTCCACGGGTCGGCGCCTGTCATCCGTGCACCTCCTCTACGGCGCCCACGACGGCGGCGGTCAGCTGGGCGAGGTCGGCGTCGGTGCTGACGTACGGCGGCATCACGTACACCAGCCGCCGGAACGGACGCACCCACGCGCCGCGGGCGACGGCGGCCCGCGTGACCGGCTCGACGTCCACGGGGCGGTCCAGCTCGACGACGCCGACGCCCCCGAGCACGCGCACCTCCGCGACGGCGTCGAGGTCGGCGGCCGGGGCGAGCCCCGCCGTGAGGGCGTGCTCGAGACGCGGCACGTGGTCGGCCCAGCCGGGTCCGTCCCCGCGCCCGGCGAGCACGTCGAGCGAGGCGGCGGCGACGGCGCACATCAGCGGGTTGCCCATGAACGTGGGCCCGTGCAGCAGCGCGCCGGGCATCCCGTGGTCGGCTCGGGAGACCGTCGCGGCGACCTCGGCGGTGCACAGCATGGCCGCCCCGGTCATGGTGCCGCCCGTCAGGGCCTTGCCGAGGCAGAGGATGTCCGGCACCACGTCAGCCCACTCGCAGGCCAGCCAGCGGCCGGTGCGCCCGAAGCCGGTGGCGATCTCGTCCGCGACCAGCAGCAGCCCGTGCTCGTCGCACAGCCGCCGCAGGGTCCGCAGGGCGCGCGGGTCGTACCAGTCCATGCCGCCGGCGCCCTGCACGACCGGCTCGAGGATCACCCCGGCCAGCTCGTGGCCGTGCTCGACCACGGCTTCCTCGACCTCGGCCTCCCAGGCGGCGAGGGCGCCGTCGTCGGCGTGCCACTGCCCGGTGGCCGGGTCACGTCGTGCCCGCGGCGGGCGGGGCACGAACCGGTGCTGCGCCACGAGCGAGGCGAACGCGGCGTGCATGCCGTCCACGGGGTCGCACACGCCCATGGGCGCGGCGGTGTCCCCGTGGTATCCGCCGCGGACGGTGAGGAACCGGCCGCGGCCGGCACGCCCGCGGGTCGCCTGGAACTGCAGGGCGAGCTTGAGGGCCACCTCCACGGAGACGGAGCCGGAGTCCGCGAGGAACACGTGCTCGAGCGGGCCCGGGGTGAGCGCCACGAGGCGTTCAGCGAACTCGACGGCGGGGCCGTGGGTGAGCCCGCCGAACATGACGTGCGGGAACGCGTCCGTCTGCCGGTGCAGGGCGGCCCGCAGCTCCGGGTGGTCGTACCCGTGCACCGCGGACCACCACGAGCTCATGCCGTCGATCGCCTGGTGCGTGGCGCCGTCGGCGTCCTCGAGGGCCAGGCGCACGCCCGACGCGGCCGTCACGGCGTACAGCTGGTGGACGCCGGCCGGGGCGTAGGGGTGCCAGAGGTGCGCGGCGTCCCGCTGGAGCAGCTCGGCGCCGCGGGCGTCAGTGGGGGCGGCCACCGGCGCTCAGGCGTTGGCCGGGGCGTCCGTGCCCGCGCCACGGCGGCGCAGGGCCGGGGCGGGGCCGGCGGAGGCCTCGGGGGCGGTGGTCTCGGCGGCCGTGCCGCAGCAGCCACCGGCGGACACGGCGTTCGCGTGCGCCGCCGTCGGCGCGCGGCGGTCCGCGCCGAGCACGGTGTAGCCGGCGTCGGCGATCATCTGCAGGTCCGCCTCGGCGGCCTGGCCCTCGGAGGTCAGGTAGTCGCCCAGGAAGATCGAGTTGGCCACCTGCAGGCCCACGGGCTGCAGGGAGCGCAGGTGCATCTCGCGGCCGCCGGCGATCCGCAGCTCCTTGTCCGGGCAGGCCAGGCGGACCATGGCCAGGATGCGCAGGCACTCGAGCGGGGTGAGCTGCACGTGGCCCTCGAGCGGGGTGCCGTCGAAAGGCATGAGGAAGTTCACGGGGATCGAGTCCGAGTCGAGCTCGCGCAGGGCGAGCACCGCCTCGGCGAGCTGGGCGTGGGTCTCCCCCATCCCCGCGATCAGCCCGGAGCAGGAGGAGAGCCCCGCCGCACCGGCGCGCTGCACGGTGTCCACGCGCTGGTCGTAGGTGTGGGAGGTGCAGATGGACTCGTAGTGGGACTCGGCGGTGTTGAGGTTGTGGTTGTAGGCGTCCACGCCGGCGTCCTTGAGCTTCTCCGCCTGGCCGTCCTTCAGGAAGCCCAGGCATGCGCACACCTCGACGTCCGGGTGCTGGGACTTCAGGTCCGCCACCATCCCGACGACGCGGTCCACGTCCCGGTCGGTCGGTCCGGTGCCGGAGGCGACCATGCACACGCGGGAGGCGCCGCCGGCGATGCCCAGGCCCGCCTGGCGCACGGCCTCCTCGGGCTTGAGCCACGTGTACCGGAGGATCTCGGCCTCCGTCCCCAGCCGCTGGGAGCAGTAGGTGCAGTTCTCGGGGCACAAGCCGGTCTTGAGGGACACCAGGTAGTTGACCTTGACGGTGCGGCCGAAGTGCTTCTCCCGCAGGCGCGAGGCCGCCGCGACGATCCGGAACGTCTCCGCGTCCGGGGCGTCCAGCACGGCGACGGCCTCCTCCACGGTGAGGCGGTGGCCGGCGTCGATGCGCTCGACGAGCGCGACGGGGTCCAGCGAGGCGGAGGGAGCGTCCTGCTCGGCAGGGCTCGGGGTGGTGGCGGTGTCCGGCACAGCGGTCATGGCGGGGCGGCTCCTCGGGACGGAACGGTCACGGCGGTGTGGTGTGCGGCACTCTAGCAGGGTTCCTGAACGGTGTTCAGGGCACCCTGCGGCCGCGGCGATAGGGCGATGCACGTCACTTCTCTCACTCCGACCAGAGGAGCCCCATGCCCAGCTCGCCGCCCCCGTCACCCACGACCGCGCCGCCCGCCGTGGCCCCGCCGGCGGGGACACCCTGTTCTCCCGCGCCATGGGCCCGGTCAACCGGCTGGTCGAGCGCTGGATCCCGTCCTCCCTGGTCTTCACGATCGTCCTGACCTTCGTGGTCGCCGCCCTCTGCCTGGCGCTCACACCGGCGGGGCCCGCCGAGGTCGTGACCGGCTGGGCCGAGGGGCTCTCCGGCCTGCTCTCGTTCATCACGCAGAGGGCGCTCGTGCTCATGCTCGGCCACATCCTCGCCAGCACCGGGCCCGTCCGACGCCTGCTCGCCGCCCTGGGCGGGGTGCCCCGCACCCCGACGACGGCCTACCTGTTCGTCTTCGTGGTGGCCGCCCTCGTCTCCCTCATCACCTGGGGCCTCGGCCTCGTGGTCGGCGGGCTGCTCGCCCGCGAGGTCGCGGCGCAGGCGCGGGAGCGCGGCATCGTCCTGCACTTCCCGATGCTCGTGGCCGCCGGCTTCGCGGGGTTCGTGGTGTGGCACATGGGGTACTCCGGCTCGGGGCCGCTGACCGCCGCCACGCCCGACTCGTTCCTGACGGAGAGCCTCGGCGGGCGGACCGTTCCGGTCACGGAGACCACCTTCTCGTGGTGGAACATCGCGGCGGCCGCCGCCACGATCGTCGTGGTGGCGGGGGCCCTCACCCTCGTGGCCCCGCGCGACGCCGACCGGATCGTGGAGCTGCAGGTCGACGCGCGGGAGGGCGCGCTCGTCGAGGACCCCGTGGTGGAGACGCCGGCCGACCGCCTGGACGCCTCGCGCATCCCCACGACGCTGGTGGGCCTGCTGCTCGCGACGTACCTGGTGATGCACTTCGCGGGCGGCGGATCGCTCACCCTCGACGTCGTGAACTGGTCCTTCCTCGCGCTGATCCTGCTGCTGACGCGCAGCCCGCACGAGCTGATCGGGCTGACGCAGCAGGCCGCCTCGCACGTGGGCGAGATCCTGCTGCAGTTCCCGCTGTACGCCGGCATCCTCGGGATGATGACGACCACCGGGCTGGTGGCGGTCCTGTCCGAGGCGTTCGTGGCCATCTCGACGCCGCAGACGTTCGGCCTGCTGGCGTTCCTGTCCGCCGGACTCGTGAACTTCTTCGTGCCCTCCGGGGGCGGGCAGTTCGCGGTGCAGGGACCGATCATGCTCTCGGCCGGCGCCGAGCTGGGCGTGGACCCGGCCGTCACGATCATGGCGGTCTCCTACGGCGACCAGTGGACCAACATGATCCAGCCGTTCTGGGCGATCCCCCTGCTGGCGATCGCCGGACTGAAGATGCGGGACATCCTCGGGTACACCACCGTCGTCCTGCTCGCCTCCGGGCTCGTGTTCGGCGCCACCCTGCTGCTCGTCTCCCTCTGATCCCGGCCGTCACACCCGCGGCGGAGACCGAGGGTCGGAGAGGCCTTGACCCCCGTCCCGGACAGACGAAGGGCCCCGGATCTCTCCGGGGCCCTGCGCCTGTCATCACTCACACCTTCATCTCTCGCACCTCGATGAAGTGGTTCCCACCGTACGGAGCGCCTATGGGGAAACCAGGGGTGCCGCCTGGCAGTTCCCTGAACGCCCGACCCGACCCAGCGCGGCGGGGCCCGTCATCCGCTCAGCCGAGCCGTCCGCCGGACTCCTCGAGGTAGCACGCGCCGCACAGGGACTCGTAGGTGACCTGCACGCCGTCGATGGCCACCTGGTCCCCCTCGAACACGAACCGGCGCGCCCCGGTGGCCGGGTCCGTGACCTGACGGGTGTTGAACAGGGCCTTCCGGCCGCAGCGGCAGATGGTCTTGAGCTCCTCGAGCGAGTGGGCGAGCTCCAGCAGCCGCCCCGACCCGGGGAAGGAGTGCGTCCGGAAGTCGGTGCGGATGCCGTAGGCCATCACGGGCACGCCCTCCAGCACGGCGATCCGCAGCAGATCGTCCACCTGGGCCGGCTCGAGGAACTGGGCCTCGTCCACCAGCAGGCACGCCACCGGCGGCACGGCCCCGTCCAGGTGGTCCACCAGGGCGTCGGGGTCCTCTGCGGCGGCGTGCCGGTGGAAGAGCTCCACCACGTCCGCGCCGGCGGGGATGAGGAAGTCCACGGCCCGGGTGACGCCGAGGCGGGAGACCACCTCGTCGTCGCCCTTGGTGTCCAGCGCCGGCTTGGCCAGCAGGACCCGCTGCCCGCGCTCCTCGTAGTTGAACGCGGCCTGCAGCAGGCCCGTGGACTTGCCGGAGTTCATGGCTCCGTAGCGGAAGTACAGCTTGGCCACGCGCGGCGGGGGGCGACGCGCGGGCCCTCAGGCCTGCGCGGCCTCGATCTGCTCGGCGGCCGTGGGGTCCGAGTCGTCCAGGAACGTGCGGATGCGCTGGACCTCTTCGGTCTCCCCGATCCCGGCGGAGGCGCGGCCGAGGGCGTACAGGGCGCGCAGGAAGCCGCGGTTGGGCTCGTGAGACCACGGCACGGGGCCGGCACCGCGCCAGCCCGCCTTGCGCAGCGCGTCGAGACCGCGGTGGTAGCCCACGCGGGCGTACGCGTAGGAGTCCACGGCGCGGCCCTCGGACCAGGCGTCCTCGGCCATCAGGGCCCACACGAGGGAGGACTCCGGGGCCACGGGGACGACGTCCTCGGGCAGATCCCCGGCCGCCAGGCGCGCCAGCACCTCGGGCTCCTCCGGCAGGAGGGTGGCCGGCGGCTCCATCAGATTCCTGCCGATGAGGGACTCGGACATCGCTCACACACCTCTTTCCTGCCCCGCGCGGGCGGGACGTGGGGGGACGCCGACGCGCGGCCGGCGGGGTTCACGCCCGAGTCTAGCGAGCCGCCCGCGCCCGGGCCGGGGCGCCCCCAGGCGCGTCCGGTACCGTGGTGCCCGCGTCCGCTCGGGGGCCGGAGGCCTCGCACCCGGGCGAGGACGCGATCCGAAGGAGTCCTCGCATGTCCCACCCCGCGCCCGCGCGTCGTCGCACCGCCCCGGCCCTCGGCGCCCTCGCCCTGGCCCTCGCGCTGACCGGCTGCGGCGGCGGAGGCGAGAGCACGCCGTCGTCCTCGGCCCCCGCCGTCCCGGCGGCCGGCCCCTCGACCCCCGGCGTGGCGGCCACGGCCACGGGCGACCCGGAGAGCCCCGCCTCGCAGGCGGCCGCGCAGATCCGCGAGGCCCGCGCCTCCGAGCGCGCCGAGGGCAGCGACCGCCCCCAGCCGCGCGAGGCCCTGGAGACCGTGGGCCCGGGCGTGCAGGCCGGCGCCGCCAGCCGGGGATGGCAGAGCGTGGCGTCGAGCCGCAACGACTCGGTCGCCGTCATGGACTGCACTCAGGACGTCCTGGAGCAGGCCACTCTGGACGCCGTGGCCACCCACATCCCCGTGGCCAACGACATCGCCATCGTCCAGCTGTTCGCCTCCCGGGACGAGACCCACGAGTTCCTCACCTGCCAGTACCAGGGCTCGTCCTCCCGCGGCGAGGGCGCTCCGCTGGTGATGGTGCACTACCAGCACAACATCGACGGCTCCCGCCTGGACTGGTGCCAGGAGGAGCCCGCCGTGCGCGCGGACGAGTACTCCTTCGACCCCGCCACGGGCAAGGGCCTGCTCGCGCTCCTGCGTCCCGGCATGGTGGGCGGCTCGGACGGCGCCCCCCTGCTGCCGCAGCGCACGGGCTGGGCCTGCACCGAGGACGGCACGCAGCTGGTGTCCGTCACCTTCGGCTCCATGGAGGGCTACGGCCCCCAGAACGAGGGCCTGACCCAGGTGGAGAACTCCCCGGTGGCCAACAGCACCACCGTGGTCACCCAGGCCCGTGACCACCTCGCGGACACCGTGCTGAAGGACCCGGCCGCCTTCCAGGAGGTCATCTCCATCGCCTCCCCGTACTTCCTGAACGCGCAGATGGACGAGGAGACCCTGCAGGAGGCCCTCCGGATCCCCACGGGCCTGGTGCCCGAGGAGATGCTCTCCGACCAGTCCACCATCGACCGCCCCGAGGGCGCCCCGGAGCCGGTGGCCCCGGGCCAGCCCCCGCGCCCGTTCGTGGGCGCCGCACGCGAGGCCGCTGAGTCCGCCGCCGCGGCCTCGGCCGCGGCCTCCGCGAGCGCCGCCTCGGCCTCCCCCTCGGAGGGCCAGGACGCCGACCCGGACGGCGCCACGCCGGCGTCGAGCTCCCCGGCGCCCTCCCCCTCCCCCACGCGGGACTGACGACGCCGGCCCCGGGTCTCCGCGGTCCGGCCCCATGTCCTCCCCGTGCACGACGGCGGCCGGCCGCCTCCCCGAGGGAGGCGACCGGCCGCCGTCGTCGATGCGGATCAGCCGCGGCGGATCACCGGACGGACTTGCCTGCGGAGCCGAGGTTCTGGGCGGCCAGGGCCACGCGGGCGGCCATGGACTCCTCGGCCTTGGCGCCCCACACGCGCGGGTCGTACAGCTTCTTGTTGCCGACCTCGCCGTCCACCTTGAGGACGCCGTCGTAGTTCTGGAACATGTGGCTCACCACGGGGCGGGTGTACGCGTACTGGGTGTCCGTGTCCACGTTCATCTTCACGACGCCGAAGCCCACCGCGTCCGCGATCTCCTGCTCGGAGGAGCCGGAGCCGCCGTGGAACACGAGGTCGAACGGACGCTGCTTGCCGAACCTCTCACCCACGGCCTCCTGGATCTCCCGGAGGATCTCCGGACGCAGCTTCACGCCGCCGGGCTTGTACACGCCGTGCACGTTGCCGAAGGTCAGCGCGGTCAGGTAGCGGCCCTGCTCGGAGGTGCCGAGCGCCTCCACGGTGGCGATGCCGTCCTCGACGGTCGTGTAGAGCTTCTCGTTGATCTCGTGGGCGACGCCGTCCTCCTCGCCGCCGACGACGCCGATCTCGATCTCGAGCAGCTGCCGGTTGGCGTGGGTGCGGGCCAGGAGCTCCCGAGCGATCCGCAGGTTCTCCTCAAGGGTCTCGGCGGAGCCGTCCCACATGTGGGAGTTGAAGATCGGGTCACGGCCGGCCTTCACCTCGGCCTCGGAGGCGTCCAGCAGCGGGCGGACGAACTCGTCCAGCTTGTCCTTGGGGCAGTGGTCCGTGTGGAGGGCGATGTTCACGTCGTACTGCTTGGCGACCTCGCGGGCGAAGGCTGCCATGGCGAGGGACCCGACCACCATGTCCTTCTTGGAGGGGCCGGAGAAGTAGGCCGCGCCGCCGGTGGAGACCTGGATGATGCCGTCCGACTCCGCCTCGGCGAAGCCGCGGATGGCGGCGTTGAGGGTCTGCGAGGAGGTGACGTTGATGGCCGGGTAGGCGTAGCCGCCGTCCTTGGCCGAGTCGATCATCTCCGCGTACTTGTCCGGGGTGGCGATGGGCATGGTGTGCTCCTTCACTCGCGAGGCGACGGGTTTGTCCAGCGGTCGGGCGGCACACTGCACACGGGCACAGCAACGCCGCCGTGCTGTCCTCATCGTAGCGACCGGTCACCCGGGTGACCCGGTCCCGTGCGCGCCCCGACGCGGCCTGCGATGCTGGGGGAGCCGACGTCGTCGGCACCCTCTGACCCCCACCCGAAGGAGCCCGCCATGCGCGCCGAGCAGGTCACCGATCCCCTCTGCTACCACGGGGAGGGCCCCGTGTGGGCCGAGTCCTGGGGCGGGCTGCGCTGGGTGGACATGCTGGCCGGGGACTACCTGTCCCTGCGGGCCGACGGCACCGTGGACCGCACCTCCGTGGACGATCGCGTGTGCGCGGTGCTGCGCCCGCGCGTCGGGGGCGGGGCGGTGATCGCGGTGGAGCGCGGGTTCGTGCTCGAGGACGCGGACGGCACCCTGCACCGGCTGCCCCCGGTGTGGGACGACCCCGACCTGCGCATGAACGAGGGCGGCTGCGACCCGGACGGCCGCTTCTACGCCGGCTCCATGGCCTACAGCAAGACGCCCGGGGCCGCGACGCTGCACCGCCTGGACCCCTCCGGCGAAGTGGACCTGGTGCTGGAGGGCGTGAGCACGTCCAACGGTCTGGCGTGGAGCCCGGACGGCTCGCGGGCCTACTACAACGACACCCCCACGCGGCAGGTCGCGGTGTTCGACTACTCCCGTGAGGAGGGTCTGACGAACCGTCGCGTGCTCACCGACGTCCTGAGCGGTGAGGGCAAGCCGGACGGTCTCACCGTGGACGCCGAGGGCGGGATCTGGGTGGCCGTGATCAGCCACGGTCAGATCCACCGCTACACGCCGGAGGGTCGGCTGGACGAGGTGATCGAGGTGCCGGCGCAGAAGACGACGGCGTGCACGTTCGGCGGGCCGGGTCTGGACCGGCTCTACATCACCACGAGCTGGGAGGGCATGGAGCGCGGCGAGGACCCGCTGGCCGGCGCGCTGTTCGCGGCGGAGCCCGGCGTGCGGGGCCTGGCCACGCTGCCTTTCGCGGGCTGACCTGGGGCGATTCGGGCGGATCCACCGCACGGGGCGGCGGCCGGCGCGGTCGATCCACACCTGCCGTTCACGTACCAGGGGAAGTCGGGATACGATCCCTGGGAGTGTGATTGGAATCACACCATCGAGCCTCGCGCCTGTCATCCCCCCTCC
Source organism: Micrococcus lacusdianchii (assembly GCF_023155805.1). GTDB lineage: Bacteria > Actinomycetota > Actinomycetes > Actinomycetales > Micrococcaceae > Micrococcus > Micrococcus lacusdianchii. Next base: position 81,020 of record NZ_JAKNUW010000005.1, read on the forward strand.
AGAAGGATCCCCCATGGACTGCACCCGTCTCCCCACCCGCCGCTCCCGCCTCGCCGCCGCCGTCGCGAGCGCCGCCGTCGTCACCGGGCTGCTCGCCCCGGCCGCCGCAGCCGCGGACGCACCCGCCCCCACCGACCCCGAGGTGACCACCGCCGTCGAGGACCTCTCCGCCCCGGCCACGGCCCAGGAGGAGGCAGCGTGGGATGCCGCCCGGACCGCCTTGGCCGAGCAGACGGACTCCTCCTTCTACTCGGCACCCACGAGCGTGCCCAGCCGTCCCGGCGTCCTGCTGCGCCAGGAGCCGATGGACTTCTACCTCGACCCCGTGAAGCTCGTCCAGGTGCCCGCCACGGGCACCCGGATCATGTACTCCTCGCAGGACGCACAGGGTCGGCCGACCGCTATCACGGGCACGGTCCTCACCCCGACGAAGCCCTGGACCGGCTCGGGCCCGCGGCCCGTGGTCGCCTACGCCGTGGGCACCCAGGGCCTGGGTGACCAGTGCGCGCCCTCCCGGACCATGTCCGTGGGCCTCCAGTACGAGGGCGTGGGCATCACCTCGCTGCTGAGCGCCGGGTACACCGTGGTGGCCACCGACTACGAGGGCCTCGGCACCGAGGGCACGCACACCTACATGGTGCGGGCGGCCCAGGCGCACGCCGTCCTCGACTCGGTGCGCGCCGCGCAGGACGTGGAGGGCGCCGACGTGACGGCGACCTCGCCCGTCGCCCTCGCCGGGTACTCCCAGGGCGGCGGCGCCTCCGCGGCCGCCGCCGAGATCGCCCCGGACTACGCGCCGGAGATCAACCTGAAGGGCGCCTTCGCCGGCGCCCCGCCCGCCGACCTCCACGCCGTGGCGAACCAGCTGGAGGGCAGCCTGTACGCCCAGTTCCTGCTCTACGCCATGGCGGGCCACATGGAGGCCTACGACCTGGACCCCACGGACTACCTGAACGAGCGCGGCCGCACGGTCGTCGCCGACGCCACGGAGGGCTGCGTGACCGACGTGCTGGAGAACGCGTTCCTCAGGACCGGCGTGCTCACCCGTTCCGGGCTTCCGCTCAGCACCCTCGCGGCCACAGACCCCACGCTCTCGAAGGTCCTCGCCGAGCAGCGCCTCGGCGCGTCGGGACGCGCCCCGGAGGTCCCGGTCATGATTGCGCACTCCATCGGCGACGACGTCATCCCCTACTCGGCCGGACGGGGGCTGGGGCACCGGTGGTGCGCCGAGGGCACCCGGGTGCGGTTCGACCCGCTGCCCATGCCCACGCACGTGGGGGGCCACATCGCGTCCCTGCCCCGTATGGAGCAGTTCGTCTCCGCAACCCTCGCCGACCGCTGGACCCCCGATTCCTGCGGCTGGTTCTGACACACACCGTCACGCAGGCGCGGCCACGGGTCGCCGCGCCTGCGTGCGGGCGGGTCATGACTCCGTCCCGGCCCGCATGACGCTCACCCGCGCCGCGGACTGGACTCCTCCGGCCTCCACCGCCTCAGATGGTCCCATCACACCATCCAGAGCGGCCGAGAGACCTGGCTCCACGACGCCGCGGCAACCCCCCGTCCCCCCGCCTGAGCGAGGGGACGGGCACGGTGCTCCCGCCAGGACCGATGGAGGAGCGCATGCATCACCCTGCCACCCAGCAGATCCACGCGGGATACGTACCGGAGGGGCCCCACCACCCGGTGGCCGTGCCCCTGCACCAGACGACGGCCTACCGGTTTCCGGACCACGCCACCGCCGTCGCCCTCTTCCGGCAGGAGGCCCCCGGGTTCACCTACAGCCGGACGGGCAACCCCACCGTCGCCGTGTTCGAGACCCGGCTCGCGGCTGCGGAGGGGGGCGTCGGCGCCGTGGGGACGGCCAGTGGCCAGTCCGCAGTGGCCCTGTCCCTGTTGGCCCTGCTCCCCTCCGGGACGCACCTGGTGGCCTCGAACCAGCTGTACGGCGGGACGGTGGACCTTCTGACGGACACCTTCGGGGACCTGGGTATCGCGGTGACGTTCGTGGACCCCGCGGACCCCGGGGCCTGGGCCGTGGCCGTCCGGCCGGAGACCCGCGCCTTCTTCCTCGAGGCCGTCACGAATCCGCTGGCCACCCTGCCCGACCTGCGGGCGCTGGCGGACGTGGCGCACACGGCGGGCGTACCCGTGGTGGTGGACGCCACCCTCGCCACCCCCGCCCTGTACCGGCCGCTCGAGCACGGCGCGGACGTGGTGGTCCATTCAGCGACGAAGTTCCTCGGCGGGCACGGAGCCGCCCTCGGCGGCGCGATCGTGGACGGCGGCACGTTCGACTACGGGGCGGACCCGGAGCGGTGGCCCCGGCTCGCCCGGCCGCAGGCCCGCTTCGGGGGGCGGTCCCTCGTGGAGCGCCACGGGCGCTCGGCCTACCTCGCCCTGGTCCGTGCCCGGTTCCTGCACGATCTGGGCCCGTCCCTGGCCCCGGCGAGCGCGGCGCACTTCCTGCAGGGGCTGGAGACCCTCGAACTGCGCATGGCCCGGCACACGGCCTCCGCGCTGACCGTGGCTGAGCACCTCGCCGCCCATCCGGCCGTGTCCCGCGTGCACCACCCGGGCCTGCCGGGGCATCCGAGCGACGGTGTCGCCGCGCGCGACTTCCCCCGCGGCACCGGATCCGTGTTCTCCTTCGACCTCGCCGCCGGCCCCGACGCCGTGGGGCCCTTCCTCGACGCCCTGGAGCTGTTCCAGCTCGTGGCCAACGTGGGGGACGCCCGCTCCCTCGCCTGCCACCCGGCCACCATGACCCACTGTCGGCTCAGCCCGGAGCAGCGCACGGCCGCGGGCATCGCCGACACCACCATCCGGCTCTCCGTGGGACTGGAGGACCCGGCGGACCTGATCGAGGACCTGGACCGGGCCCTGGCCGGGGCGGTGCGCTGAGATGCCCGCCTCCGACGTCGTCCTCGCCCCGCCGCGCGCCCGCGGCTTCACCACGACAGCGGTGCATGCCGGCCAGGAGCCGGACCCCCTCACGGGGGCGGTGGTGCCGCCGATCTACCAGACCAGCACGTTCGTGCAGGACGGGGTGAACGTCCTGCGTGCCGGTCACGAGTACAGCCGCGGGTCCAACCCCACCCGCAACGGCCTCGAGACGCAGCTGGCCGCGCTCGAGGGCGGGCACCACGCCTTCGCGTTCGCCTCGGGGCTCGCGGCGGAGGACGCGCTGCTGCGGGCCGTCCTGCGCCCGGGGGACCACCTTGTGCTCGGCGCGGACGGCTACGGCGGGACGAACCGCCTGGTGAACACGGTGTTCGGCGCGTGGGGCGTGGAGAACACCCCCGTGGACATCACCGACCCGGCGGCGGTCGCGGCCGCGGTGCGCCCCGGCGTCACGGCGGTCCTGTGGGTGGAGACCCCGTCCAACCCGCTGCTGGACATCGCGGACCTCACGGCCTGGGCGGAGATCGCCCACGCCGCCGGGGCGCTGCTGGTGGTGGACAACACGTTCGCCTCGCCGTACCTGCAGCGGCCCCTGGCTCTGGGAGCGGACGCGGTGGTGCACTCCACCACGAAGTACATCGGCGGACACTCGGACGTGCTCGGCGGCGCCGTGGTGGTGGCCGACCGGGAGCACCGCGGCGTCCCGCTGGAGGAGGCCGTGGGCCACCAGCAGTTCGCTGCGGGGGCCGTGGCCGGACCGCAGGACTCCTACCTGGCGGCACGCGGGCTCAAGACCCTGAGCCTGCGCATGGACCGGCACCAGGCGAACGCCGCCCGGCTGGCCGAGTGGCTCCAGGGACGGCCCGAGATCGCCCGGGTCCTCTACCCGGGGCTGCCCGACCACCCGGGCCACGCGCTGGCGGCCCGGCAGATGGACGGCTTCGGCGGCGTCGTCTCCGTGCGGCTGGCCGGCGGCGAGCCGGCGGCGCGCGCCTTCGCGGAGGCCACCGAGCTGTTCGCACTGTCCGTCAGCCTCGGCGGCGTCGAGTCCCTGATCTGCCACTCGTGCGAGATGACGCACGCCTCCGTGCGGGGCACGCCCCTGGCGGTCCCCCGCGACCTGGTCCGCCTCTCCGTCGGCATCGAGGACGTCGCCGACCTCGAGGAGGACCTGGCGGCGGCGCTCGAGCGCGCCGCGCCTCGATGACGCCTCGCCCCCTGCCCCTGCCCCCTCCCCCGATGAGGACCCCATGACCCGGACCCCCGCCCCGGACGCCGTCGCGTTCGAGATCACCACGACCCCCTTCGACGAGCACTACCGCCCCTCGGCCACCTCCCGCAGCACCACGAACTTCGCCAACCTCGCCCGCGGGGAGGACCGCGAGGAGAACCTGCGGGCCGTGCTCGCGATGATCGGCCGCCGCTTCGACGAGCTGACCCGCGGGGACGCCCCGCCCTCGGACCGGCACCGGGTGACGCTGGAGATCGTCTCCGCGGACCTGTGCTTCACGGCCGACGGCGAGGACGTGCGGTTCCCGATGTTCGAGATGCTCGCCTCCCGGGTCCACGACGCCGTCACCGGCTCGGACGTGGAGGGGGTCGTGGGCCACAACTTCTCCTCCTACCTGCGCGACCACGACTTCAGCGTGCTCCTGCCCCGGCACACGGCCAGCGGCGCGCCGGGCGATGTCCCGGACGGGTTCGGCGAGCTCCACGGCGCGCTGTTCCGGCGCCTCCTGGAGTCCGAGGCGTACCGCTCCCGCTTCACCACGGACCCGGTGATCTGCCTCAGCGTCTCCTCCAGCCGCACCTACACCCGGGGCACGCACCGCCACCCCGTCCTGGGGGTCGAGTACCACCAGGACGCCCCCTCCCGCACCGACGACTACTTCGCCCGGATGGGGCTGTCCGTGCGGCACTTCATGCCGGACGGCGCCGTCGCCCCGCTCTCCCTGTACCACTCCGGCGACCTGGAGGCCCAGCACACCGACGTCGCGCTGACCAGCCTGATCGCCACGATGGAGACGTTCCAGCGGATCTACCGGCCGGAGATCTACCACGCCACCACGCCCGCCGGGACCACGTTCCGCCCGAGCCTGGAGAACCCGGACCACACGGTCCCCCCGATCTCCTACGACCGCGTGGAGCGCACGGACCTGGCCCGCGAGCAGGGCCGGTACGCCGAGGAGCACCTGATGACCCCCCACGCGGACCTGCTGCGGCAGTGGGCCGCGGCCGCGCCGTCGACCGATCGAGAGGACGCCCGATGACCACGCTCCTGCCCACCACCCTCGTCGGCAGCCTGCCCAAGCCCTCCTGGCTCGCCCAGGAGGAGTCCCTGTGGGCGCCCTGGAAGCTCAGCGGGGACGAGCTGCAGGAGGGGCGCCACGACGCCCTCGCCCTGGCCGTGGCGGACCAGCTGCGGGCCGGCGTGGACCTCGTGTGCGACGGCGAGCAGACCCGCCGCCACTTCGTCACCACGTTCATCGAGCACCTCGGGGGCGTCGACTTCGAGCGCCGCGAGACGGTGCGCATCCGCGACCGCTACGACGCGGAGGTGCCCACCGTCGTCGACGCCGTGCACCGCGAGCGGCCCGTGTTCGTCGAGGACGCGAAGGTCCTGCGCGGCCTCACCGACCGGCCCGTGAAGTGGACCCTGCCCGGCCCGATGACCATGATCGACACGCTGGCCGACCGCCACTACGGCAGCCGCGAGGAGCTGGCCTGGGAGTTCGCCGCGATCCTCAACGCGGAGGCCCGCGAGCTCGAGGCTGCGGGCGTGGACGTGATCCAGTTCGACGAGCCGGCGTTCAACGTGTTCGCCGACGACGTCCGGGCCTGGGGCGTGGCCGCCCTCGAGCGCGCCGCCGAGGGGCTGGGCTGCACCACGGCCGTGCACATCTGCTACGGCTACGGCATCGAGGCCAACACCGCGTGGAAGGCGACGCTGGGCGAGGAGTGGCGGCAGTACGAGGACGTGTTCCCGCTGCTCCAGCGCTCGTCGATCGACATGGTCTCCCTCGAGCGGCACAACTCGCGCGTGCCCGCCGAGCTGATCGGCCTGCTGCGCGGCAAGACCGTGATGGTCGGGGCGATCGACGTGGCCTCCCGGACGGTGGAGACGCCCCAGGAGGTGGCGGCCACACTGCGCGAGGCCCTCGACCACGTGGACCCGGACCGGCTGGTGGCGAGCACGAACTGCGGCATGGCGCCGCTGCCGCGCGCGCTCGCCCGCGCCAAGACCGAGGCGCTGGTGCAGGGTGCGCGGATCGTGCGGGAGGAGCTGGCCTGAGACCGGCCCCGGGCCCGACGCCGGCTCACGCGGCCGGCGTCGGCTCACGCGGCCGGCGTCGGGCCGCCGTGCTGCCGGATCCAGGCGTGCATCGCGATCCCGGCCGCCACGCCGGCGTTGATCGACCGGGTGGAGCCGTACTGCGCGATGGACAGCACGGCCTGGCTCGCGGCGCGGACCTCCTCGGACAGGCCTGGGCCCTCCTGGCCGAACACCAGGACGCACGCCCGCGGTAAGTCGAACGTCTCCACGGGCACCGACTCGGGGAACAGGTCCACGCCGAGCACGGGCAGGCCCTCGCCTGCCGCCCACTCCGTGAACGCCGCCACCGTCTCGTGGTGGCGCACGTGCAGGTAGCGGTCGGTGACCATGGCGCCGCGCCGGTTCCAGCGCCGCCTCCCGATGATGTGCACCCCGGCGGCGTTGAACGCGTTGGCGGTGCGCACCACGGTGCCGATGTTCAGGTCGTGCTGCCAGTTCTCGATGGCCACGTGGAACGGGTGCCGCGTGCGGTCCAGGTCCGCGACGATCGCCTCGAGCGACCAGTACCGGTACCGGTCCACCACGTTGCGGCGGTCGCCGTCGCGCAGCAGGTCCGGGTCGTACCGGTCGTCCCGCGGCCACGGGCCCTCCCACGGCCCCACCCCGACCACGCGCCCGGCCGCCCCGGCGTCGGAGGGCGGGGCGGCGTCGTCGTGGGAGCCGGCGGCGGGCTCGCTCAGCGGCGGCCGTCCCGGTCGACGGCGGCCCACGCCGCGCCCGCAGAGGCGGCGGCCACGGAGAGGACCGCGGGCCACGCGCCGATCTTCTTGGCCAGTGGGTGGGAGGCGCCGAAGCCGCCCAGGTACAGCGCGCCGAGGCCGGCGGCGACGCCGGGGCCGCCCTTGGCCAGCCACGTGCGGCCCGCGTACAGGCCGGCCGCGGCGAGGACGGCACCGCCGAGCGGGCGGATGCCGGTCTCGCGGGCGGTGAGGTAGCCGCCGATCAGCCCGAGGGCGGCGATCGGGGCGGTGGTGACGGCGTCGGCGGGCAGGAGGGTCCTGCCGTCGCGGACGAGGGTGTTCGAGGAGTCGCTCATGTCCCCACCGTACGGCGGGAGGCGGGCGGATGCCCACGTCGGCCGACGGTGTCACCGCGGGGGAGAATGGCGCGGTGACACTGATCGACAACGCCGTGTACGTGGCCGGCCGCCGCGTCTACGCCCCCACCAGCCTGTCCGAGACGTGGGACGCCATCGAGCGCACCGGCGGCATGGCCTGGCTGGGCCTGTACCGCCCCCACCCGGACGAGCTCCAGGAGGTGGCGGATGAGCTGCCGCTGCACCCCCTCGCCGTCGAGGACGCCCTGACCCCCGGTCAGCGCGCCAAGCTCGAGCGCTACGGGGACGACTGGTTCATGGTGCTGCACCCGGCCCGGTACATCGACGCCACCGAGACCGTGGAGTTCGGCGAGCTGGACGTGTTCACCGGCGAGGACTACCTGGTCACGGTGCGCCATGCCGAGGAGCCGGACCTGGCCGCCATCCGCACCCGCCTGGAGCAGAGGCACCCGGACCGCCTGGCCCAGGGGCCGGCCCAGGTGGCCTTCGAGATCCTGGACCGCGTGGTGGACGACTACGTCCCGGTGGCCGAGGGCCTCGAGCAGGACATCCGCGAGATCGAGGACCAGATCTTCTCCGGGGACTCCTCCGTGTCCCGCCGCATCTACGAGCTCTCCCGCGAGGTGATCGGCTTCGAGCGCGCCACCCGGCCGCTGCCGCGCATGCTCGAGCAGCTGCAGGAGGCCGCTCGTGACCGCCTCAGCGAGGCCTCCAACGGGTCCCACGCCGTGGGCGAGGACGTCCCCGAGCCGGAGCCGGAGGACGTGCAGGAGCGGGCGGAGCTCGTGGAGAGCCTGCGTGCCCTGCGGGACATCCACGACCACGCCGTCCAGATCACCGACCGCGTGACCACCATGCGCACCATGCTGGAGAACGCCCTCGAGCTGGACTCCACCCTGGCCTCCAAGCGCCTGGCGGAGCAGTCGATCGAGCAGAACGACCAGGTGAAGAAGATCTCCTCCTGGGCGGCCATCATCTTCGCCCCGCAGCTGATCGGCTCGATCTACGGCATGAACTTCGAGCGCATGCCGGAGCTGCACTGGGCGTTCGGCTATCCCATGGCCCTCGGGCTCATGCTGGCCGTCGCCCTGGTGCTCTACACGCTGTTCAAGCGGGCGGACTGGCTCTGAGCGCTCAGTCGAGCCCGAGCTCGTCCTTGCCGAACGCGTACAGGTAGGGGACGCCGGCCTCCTGTGCCACGCGCTCGGCGGCGCCGGTGGCGCGGTCCACGATCACGGCCACGGCCTGGACGTCGCCGCCGGCCTTCCGCACGCCCTCGACGGCGGTCAGCGCGGAGCCGCCGGTGGTGGAGGTGTCCTCCAGGACGACGACGCGGCGCCCGTCGACCCCGGGGCCCTCGACCTGGCGGCCCATGCCGTAGGACTTCTGCGCCTTGCGCACCACGAACGCGTCGAGCGCGCGGCCCTGCGCGCCGGCCTGGTGCATCATCGCGGTGGCCACGGGGTCCGCGCCCATGGTGAGCCCGCCCATGGTCTCGAACTCGATCCCGTTGTCCTCGAGCAGGCGCAGCATGACGCGGCCGATCAGCGGGGCGGCCTCGTGGTGGAGGGTCACGCGGCGCAGGTCCACGTAGTAGTCCGCCTCCTTGCCGGAGGACAGGGTGACGCGGCCGTGCACCACGGCCAGCTCCCGGATGAGCTCGCGGAGGCGCTCGCGGTCCTGCTCGGGCGTGGGGGCGGAGGGGGTCTGCGCGTCGGTCATGCCGCCCATGCTACGGCGGCGGGCGCACCCCTCGACCGGGCGCGGAGCGCGGGGCTAGCCTCGGACCATGACGGACCCGGCACAGCAGCACACGTCCCACCCCTCCGGCCTGCCCCTGTCCCACTGGCTCACGGTGGCCGAGGGCCTGCTCGCGGCGCGGATCGGCGCGAATCTCGAGGAGCACGGCCTGACCCGCCCGCAGTGGCAGGTCCTCAACGCCCTGACCACCTCGCCCCTGTCCGCCGCGGTGATCCGCTCGGGCTTCGAGGCGGAGGTGCGCGACGCCGTCGCCGACCAGCTGGACGAGCTCGTGGAGGCCGGCTGGGTGACCGTGGAGGGCGAGCTGTTCACTCTCACCGCCACGGGCCGGGCCGCCGGCGAGCGCGTGGGCGAGGCCGTGGCGCGCCTGCGCGGGGACGCCACCGCGGACCTGCCCGCCGAGCACTACGAGATCACCGTGACCACCCTGCGGGCGATCGCGCGGAACCTGGGGCACCCGGAGGCCTGAGGGGCGGGTTTTCCCCGGGCCGCGGGGCCGGCCCTACGCTGGGGCCATGCGTGAACTCCAGCAGCAGATCATCGCCGAGATGGGCGTGCACCCCCGGATCGACCCCGCCGCCGAGGTCGAGGCCCGCGTCCAGTTCCTCGTGGACTACCTCGAGGCCACCGGCACGTCCGGGTTCGTGCTCGGCATCTCGGGCGGCGTGGACTCCACCACCGCCGGGCGCCTGGCCCAGCTCGCCGTCGAGCGCCGCCGCGCGCAGCTCGGGGTGACAGACGCCGTCGCCCTCGGGGGTCCCGTGGCCGGCGCCGTCCCCGGGGAGGCTGGCTCCGGAGCCCACGCCCCCGCCCCCTCCCGCGAGAACCCCCGGTTCACGGCGGTGCGCCTGCCGTACCGGGTGCAGCAGGACGAGGCCGATGCGCAGACGGCCATGGACTTCATCGACGCGGACGAGGAGCGCACCCTGAACATCGCCGGCGGGGTGGACGGCCTGGCCGAGGCCTTCGCGGAGGCGGCCGGCGAGCCCCTCACCGACTACAACAAGGGCAACGTGAAGGCCCGCATGCGGATGGTGGCGCAGTACGCGCTGGCCGGAGCGCACGGGCAGCTGGTGATCGGCACGGACCACGCGGCCGAGGCCATCACCGGGTTCTACACGAAGTTCGGCGACGGCGGCGCGGACGTCCTGCCGCTGGCCGGCCTGAACAAGCGGCAGGTGCGGGCGCTGGGCCGCGAACTCGGCGCCCCCGAGCCCCTGTGGAACAAGGTGCCCACCGCGGACCTGCTGGACGGCACGCCGGGCCAGACGGACGAGGCCGAACTCGGGATGACGTACGAGGACATCGACGACTACCTCGAGGGCAGGGACATCCCCGCCGAGGTCGCGGAGAAGCTCGAGGGCATCTGGCTCCGCAGCCGCCACAAGCGCACCACGCCGGTGACGATCCACGACGACTGGTGGCGGTGACGCCTCAGCGGCGGAAGGCCGCCCCCGGGTGGTCGTCTCGGAGCGTGTCCGTGCCGAGGATCCGCCCGCGCAGCGTGCCCGACGCCGGCCGGTGGCCCTCCCGCAGGTGCCCGCGCTCGCGCAGCACCGGGCTGACGTGCTCGGCGAAGGCCGGCAGGTCCACGCCGCGCAGCGCGTAGTCCACGTTGAACCCGTCCACGCCGGCCTCGGCGGCCCAGCGCTCGAGCTCGTCCGCCACGGTCTCGCCCGAGCCCACGATCACGGGCCCGCGGGCGCCGATCGCCATGAACGCGGCGAGGTCCCGCACGGTCCACGCGCGGTCCGGGTCCATCGAGGTGAAGGACTGCAGCGCGGAGCGGTTGCCCTCGATCGGCACGTCCTCGAGCACGTCGTCCGGGGACAGGGCCGCGAGGTCCAGCCCGGTCCACCCGGCGAAGAGGGCCAGGGCCGCGTCCTCGTCCACGTGGCGGGCGTAGTCGTCCAGGCGGGCGCGGGCGGCGTCGTCGGTCTCCGCCGCGACCACCGTGACCGAGGTGATGGTGCGGATCGCGTCCCACGGGCGCCCGGCGCGCTCCAGGTGCGCGGGCAGCGCGTCGGTCAGGCGGCGCACGTTCTCCGGCGTGGTGCCGGAGAAGAACAGGGCCTCCGCGTGGCGGGCGGCGAACTCCAGCCCGCGCGGGGAGGAGCCCGCCTGGAACAGGAACGGCGTGCCCTGCGGCCCGGGCAGCGTCAGCCCCGGCCCGGGCACGGAGAACCAGCGGCCCTCGTGCCCCGCCCCGTGGACCCTCTCGGGGTCCAGGTAGACACCGGCCTCGTCGTCGGCCACGAGGGCGCCGGGGGCGAAGGTGCCCTCCCACAGCGCGTAGACCACGTCCATGAACTCGTCGGCGCGGTCGTAGCGCTCGTCGTGCGGGACGAGGTCCCCGAGGCCCAGGTTCTCGGTGGCCGAGCGCTGGTAGGAGGTGACGATGTTCCACGCGATCCGCCCGCGCGTGAGGTGGTCCAGTGTGGCGAACCTCCGGGCCAGCAGGTACGGCTGCTCGTAGCTCACGGAGGCCGTCACCCCGAAGCCGATCCGCTCCGTGGCGGCCGCGAGCGCGCTCACCGCCAGCAGCGGGTCCAGCATCGGGTACTGCATGCCCTCGCGGATCGCGGTGGCCCCGGAGCCGTCGAACACGTCGTAGACGCCGGCCACGTCCGCGAAGAACATCGCGTCGAAGCCCGCCGCCTCGAGCAGGCGGGCGTGCCGGATCCAGAAGTCGAGGTCCCGGTACTGCTCGACATCGGCGTCGGGGTGACGCCAGATCCCGATGGTCTGGTGCGTGGGGACCATCATGTCCAGGGCGCAGAGGAGCATGCGCCCATCCTCGCATCCCGGGCGTGACCGGGCTCACGGACGGCCCGACGACGCCGCCCGCGCCGTCCCGCGTCCGCTCTCCCCGCTAGCCTGGTCGGGTGAAGATCGCCACCTGGAACGTGAACTCCCTCCGCGCCCGCGCCGACCGCGTGGAGGCCTTCCTCGAGCGCCGGGACATGGACGTCCTGGCCATCCAGGAGACCAAGTGCAAGGACGAGAACTTCCCCTGGGAACTGTTCGAGCGCGCCGGCTACGAGGTCGCCCACCACGGGATCTCGCAGTGGAACGGCGTGGCCATCGCCTCCCGCGTGGGCCTGTCCGACGTGCAGCGCGGCTTCCCCGGCCAGCCGCACTTCGGCAAGGGCGGCAAGGACCCGCAGGAGGAGGCCCGCGCCCTCTCCGCGGTGGTCGGGGAGGAGGCGGACGGCGTCGAGCCGGTGCGCCTGTGGAGCCTCTACGTGCCCAACGGCCGCGGCCTGCAGGACGAGCACATGCCCTACAAGCTCGAGTGGCTGCGCGTCCTGGCGGAGCACGCCGCGGCGGAGCTCGCCGCGGACCCGCGGGCCCGCACCGCCTACGTGGGCGACTGGAACATCGCCCCGCGGGACGAGGACGTGTGGGACATCGAGATGTTCCTCCGGGACGGGTACACCCATGTCTCCGAGCCCGAGCGCGCGGCGTTCCGCGCCTTCGAGGAGCTCGGCTTCACGGACCCCGTGCGCCCGCGCCACCCCGGCCCGGACGTCTACACCTACTGGGACTACACGCAGCTGCGCTTCCCCAAGAACAAGGGCATGCGCATCGACTTCCCGCTGCTCTCCCCCGCGCTCGCCGAGACCGTCACGGACGCCTGGATCGACCGCGAGGAGCGCAAGGGCAAGGGCGCCTCGGACCACGCGCCCGTGGTCGTGGAGCTCGGCTGAGCCGGCCCGCCCCATGACGACGACGGCGCCCGCCCCCTCCCGACCGCACCCCCTCCGCCGGGGGCGGGCGTGAACGCCGCCGCGCACCTGCGCGTCTTCCAACCGCTGTGCGCGTACCCGGACGCGGTGCAGGCGCGGCTCATCGCGGCCGCCCACCTGACCCGCGCCGAGGTGGAGGCCGAGGCGCAGGCGCGGGCCCGGCGTCGTCTGCTGCGGCGCGTGGCGGACCCGTTCCCGGAGCCCGGCGAGGACGACCTGGTGCGCGTGCTGGAGGTGGACGGGTCCGCGTTCTACTGCCCGGACGAGCTCGGGCTGCGCATGGAGATGGCCGCGGCCATGCTCGAGGAGTCCATGGCGCTGTCCGCGTACGAGGCCGCCGTCCCCACGGCGGCGCGCGCCATGAACCGCGGCCGCGCCCTCGTGGCGCTCGAGGACGAGTGGGGCCTCACCCCGGGCGCGGACGACGAGCCCGCCGAGGAGCACGGCCCGGGGCGAGGCGCCGCGGTCCAGGGCCACGACGACGAGCCGGCCCCCCGGGACGGCGGCCGCGGCCCCGAGCAGGCCCACCAGGACGGGGACGGCACGGGCGGCACCCACCGGGTGCAGACCCGCACCGCCGTGTGGGGCCTGCCCCACGCGTGGCTGGCGGTGTTCGACCCGGAGGAGCCCGTGCGTCGCCTCGTGGACGGGGAGACCGTGGCGTACCGGCGCACGCCGGTGACGGCCGCGGTCGAGCGGGCCGGGCACGCCGCCGCGGTCCTGGCCCGGCACGCGGAGGACTCCGAACTGCTCGGCGAGCTGGCCGTGATGATCCCGTGGCTGCAGGCGTTCCACCCGGCCTCCGTGCTGGAGCTGGACTACGGCGGGCTCACGCCCCACGTGTGGCCGGACGACTCGGCGTTCGACCTCTGGACCCTGCTCGACGCGCTCGAGGAGGGGGACGAGGCCACCGCCGGACTCGCGCAGGAGCGGCTCAACCGCCGGTGGGGCCGCGTGGGGATGCTGGCGCACGCGAACTGAGCGCGGGACCCGGCCCGCCGCCCCGTCAGCGGCGCGGCATGCGCCCGAGGAACGGCGCCGGGTCGAGGGCCGGCTTGTGGGAGGCGGCGAGGCGTTCCCGGAACGCGGGCTCGACGTCCCCCACGTACAGCCAGCCCAGGAGCATCTCCTCGTCGGCCAGGCCGTGGGCGGCGCGCACCTCGGGCGCGTCCGTCAGCAGCCCGGACCGCCACATCACGCCCCAGCCGGCCTGCCACAGCGCGAGCTCGAGCAGGTGCGCCGCGCCGGCGGCGGTGGCGTGCTGCTCCCACGCGGGCACCTTGGGGTGCTCCACGTGCCGGGCGACCACGGCGATCAGCAGCTCGGCGCGGAACGGCTTGTCGTTGACCTCGCCCGGCGCGCGCTCGACGCCGGCCGCGGCGTCGAGGGCCTCGCCGAGGACGCGTCGGTCGTCCCCGCGGAGCAGGATCAGGCGCCAGGGCCGCAGCGCCTTGTGGTCGGCCACCGGGGTGACGGCGGCGAGGAGCCGGGCGATCTCCTCGTCCGACGGGGTGTCCGGGCCCACCTTGGAGACCGACCGGCGCGAGGCCATGGCCTGCAGGACGGGGTCGTCGAAGTGCTTCATGGCTCCATCCTGCCCTCCGGTCCGAGGTCCGCGGGCAGGACCGTCCACCCCATGACGTCCCCCACTCCGCGCAGGGCCGACCCTGCGCCGCGTCCGCCGCCCCGCCTACGCTGGGTCCCATGACCCCGCAGCGCCCCGCCGTCACCCCCCTGAGCACGCCTCCCTCGGAGGCCCGCAACCGCCCCACCACCCCGTGGTGGGTGGACGCGGTGATCTACCAGGTCTACCCCCGCTCGTTCGCGGACGGGGACGGCAACGGCATGGGCGACCTGCCCGGCGTCACCGCGAAGATCCCGTACCTCACCCGGCTCGGGGTGGACGCGATCTGGCTCTCGCCCTTCTACCTGTCCCCGCAGCACGACGCCGGCTACGACGTCGCGGACTACCGCGCCGTGGACCCCCGGTTCGGCACGCTGGCGGACGCGGACGAGATGATCGCCGCCGCGCACGACGCCGGGATCCGCGTGATCGTGGACCTCGTCCCCAACCACACCTCGTCCGACCACGCCTGGTTCCAGGCCGCCCTGGCCGCCGGTCCGGGCTCCCCCGAGCGGGCCCGCTACCACTTCACGGAGGGCCGCGGCGAGCACGGGGAGCTGCCCCCGAACAACTGGGAGTCCACCTTCGGCGGCGGCGCGTGGTCCCGCGTGACCGAGGCGGACGGCTCTCCGAGCCAGTGGTACCTCCACCTGTTCGACACCACCCAGCCGGACCTGAACTGGGAGAACCCTGAGGTCCGCGCGGAGTTCGAGGACATCCTGCGGTTCTGGCTGGACCGCGGCGTGGACGGGTTCCGTGTGGACGTGGCCCACGGGCTCATCAAGAAGCCGGGCTACCCGGACGCGGACCACACCCGCATGGGCATGGTCACGGACGCCGACGAGGACCAGGACCCGGACTTCGACGTGGACGCGTTCGAGCCGGCCATGCCGTTCATCGACCAGGACGGGGTCCACGAGGTCTACCGCCAGTGGCGCCGCGTGCTGGACGCCTACCCGCACGAGCCGATGATGGTGGCTGAGGCCTGGGTCTCCCCGCTGCCGCGCATGTTCCGCTACGTCCGCGCGGACGAGATGCACCAGACCTTCAACTTCACCTACCTCATGGCCGGCTGGGACGCCGAGTCCCTCTCCTCGGCCATCACCCGCTCCTTCCGGGAGGCCGAGAAGGTCGGCGCCCCGAACACCTGGGTGCTCTCCAACCACGACACGGTCCGGCACACCTCCCGCTACGGCCTCTCGGACCCCCGCGCCTACCCGGCCGGCATCACGGCCGAGGACGAGCAGCCCGACGAGGCGCTGGGCCGGCGTCGGGCACGGGCGGCGGCGATGATCGAGCTGGCCCTGCCCGGCTCGGCGTACATCTACCAGGGCGACGAGCTCGGGCTGCCCGAGCACACCGCGCTCGCGGCCGAGCACCGCCAGGACCCCTACTTCTTCCGCACGGACGGCGCCGAGCCCGGCCGCGACGGCTGCCGCATCCCGATGCCGTGGGCCGCGGACGAGCCGCATCTGGGCTTCACGGTCCACCCCGACGGCGCCCCCGCGCCCGCCGACGCCGCCGCGCCCTGGCTGCCCCAGCCGGAGGCGTTCCGGGCGCTGGCCGCGGACCGGCAGGTCGGCGTCGAGGGCTCGCACTTCGAGCTGTACCGGCACCTGCTGCAGATCCGCGCCGAACTGGACCTGGGCACGGGCGCGTTCGCGTGGGCCGAGGCCCATCACCGCCCCGAGGAGAGCGTCCTGGCCTTCACGGTGACCTCGGGCGGAGGCCGCCATCTGGGCTCAGGCGAGCCGATCCCCGCGCGCACCGTCCTGGTGGTGGCGAACATCGGCACCGAGCCGGTCGCCCTGCCCGAGGATCGGGAGGTGGCGCTGCTGTCCCTGCCGGAGGACGAGGCGATCGTGGGCGGCCGCCTGGCCCCCGACGCCGCCGCCTGGCTCCTCCAGCGCTGAACCCCACCGGGGCTCCGCTGTGAGGAATGTCACTGTGTGGATGCGACGTTCCATCTAGTGGGGGGTCATGATGGTGTGTCACTTCACACCGATCAGTGGGAGACCCATCGTGGCCCATACCCCCGAGTCCTCGGCGCGCCTGGTCGCCGAGACCCCGACCGCCAGACCCGGCGCCGTCGCCGACGCCCCGGCCGACCCCGGACTGCACCGGGGCCTGAGCAAGCGCCACATCATGTTCATCGCCCTCGGCACCGCCATCGGCACCGGCCTGTTCTACGGCTCCGCCGGCGGCATCCAGACGGCGGGGCCGGGCGTCATCCTGTCCTTCGCCATCGCGGGCCTGGCCGTGTTCCTCGTGATGCGTGCCCTGGGCGAGATGGCGATGCGGGAGCCGGTCTCCGGCTCGTTCGCGGCCTACGCTTCGCGCTACCTGGGCCCGTACGCGGGCTACCTGACCGGCTGGACCTTCGTGTTCGAGCTGGCGGTGGTGATCGTGGCGGACACCTTCGCCATCACCAAGTACATGGAGCTGTGGTTCCCGGCCGTGCCCGCCTGGGCGTGGGTCGCCGCCACCATCGTGGTGATCGGCCTGATCAACCTCATCCATGTGGGCAACTTCGGCGAGGTCGAGTTCTGGCTCTCCCTCATCAAGGTGCTCGCCATCGTCGCCATGATCTTCGGCGGCGTCATCCTCATGTTCCTGGGCGCCCAGGCCGACGACGGCACCACCGCCGGCCTGCACAACCTGTGGTCCCACGGCGGCTTCCTGCCGATGGGCTTCGCCGGGGTGATCGCGGCCCTGACCATCGTGACCTTCTCCTTCGGCGGCATCGAGACCCTCGGCGTGGCCGCCGGTGAGGCCAAGGACCCGGAGGAGGCCCTGCCCAAGGCCATCAATACGGTGCCCGTGCGCATCCTGTTGTTCTACGTGGGCACCATGGTCGTCATCATGTCGCTGATGTCCTGGCAGTCCATCGACGGCTCGGCCAGCCCGTTCGTGCAGATCTTCGACAAGCTCGGCGTGCCCTTCGCGCCCCACCTGCTGAACTTCGTGGTGCTGACCGCCGCCGTCTCCGCCATCAACGCCTGCATCTACGCCTCGGGGCGCCTGCTGTATGCGATGGCCCAGGACGGCCAGGCTCCGCGGGCCTTCACCCGCGTCAACCGCGGCGGCGTGCCGTGGCTCTCCGTGGCCGTGATGCTCGTGGTCATGGTCCTCGGCGCGATCCTCATCACCGTCAACGGCGACCTGTTCGGCGTCGTGGCCGGCGTCGCCTCCTTCGCGGTGATCCTCACCTGGGCGATGATCCTGCTGTCCCACCTGACCATGCGTCGGCGCATGACGGCCGCCGGCGAGCCGGTGCCGTCCTTCGCCATGCCCGGCGGCGTCCTGGGCACGGCGTTCGGGCTGCTGTTCGTGGCGGTCGTGGCCGTGGGCATGGCGGTGAACCCCGAGTCGCGCCAGGCGCTGCTCATCGGCCTGGCCTGGACCGCGGTCCTGACGCTGGCGTGGTTCGTCACCGGCGTGCGCACGTCCGCTGCCGTGCACGACCGCACCGGCGTGCTGCCCACCGTGCCTCCGCGGGACGCCTCCGAGCACTGAGCTCCGCCCCGCACGACGACGGCGGCCCGCCCCCTGCGCGCAGGGGGCGGGCCGCCGTCGTCGTCCGTGCGGGCCCGGGTCAGTCCCGCGGAGCGCGGCGCAGGCGCGTCGAGGAGCCCGCAGCGGTGCCCCCCACCGGCGCCTGGCCGGCGTGGAGCCGGATCTCGTCCGTCGGGCCCGGGGAGGCCATCTGGGCGATCTTGCGCTGGTGGTCGCGGCTGAGCGAGGCCCACCACTGGGAGGCGGCCACGGGACCGCCCTCCACGACGTCCGGGTCGTCCGTGTCCAGACCCAGGCGGTCCTTGATGGAGCCGAGCATGGCCTTGCGGCGCACGGCCTCGACGCGGGCCACCGAGTAGCTGAGGACGCGCAGCGTGGCCACGCACATCACGAGCATCATCACGGAGAACGGCAGGCCGATGGTGATGGCCAGCGTCTGGATGGCGGAGAGCCCGCCCGCCATCAGCAGGGCAGCCGCCATGAACGCGGTGGCGATCGCGAAGAAGATGCGCACGGTCACCTTGGGGTTCACGTCGCCGCCGGTGGCGAGCATGCCCATCACAAGAGAGCCGGAGTCCGAGGACGTCACGAAGAACACGGCGGACAGGAGGATGAAGCCGATCATCATCATGACGCCGCCCGGCAGCTGCTCGATCACCTGGAAGAGGGCGGTGTTGGCGTCGATCGCGCCGTCCGGGCCCACGACCGAGCGGTAGCCCTTGGGGCGGACGGTCTCGAGGTAGATGGCGGTGCCGCCGAGGACGCCGAACCACACGATCGAGATCAGGGTCGGCACCAGCAGCACGCCGGCGATGAACTCACGGACGGTGCGGCCGCGGGAGATGCGGGCGATGAAGATCCCCACGAACGGGGTCCAGGACATCCACCAGCCCCAGTAGTAGGCGGTCCAGCCGGCCTGCCACGCGTCGCCCTCCGCCCCGAAGAACGCCGAGACGTTCAGCGAGTTGGCGAAGAAGCCGTTCAGGTACGCGCCGGTCGACTGCACCATCTCCTTCATCAGGAAGGCGGTGGGGCCCACGATCGCCACGAACAGCAGCAGGCCCGCGGCGAGGATGAGGTTGAAGTTGGACAGGTACTTCATGCCCCGCTCCACGCCGGAGACCACGGTGTAGAGGACCACGCAGGTCACGAGCGCGATCATGACGTACTCCAGCCACGCCGCGTCCTGCGGCACGAAGCCGAGCGAGCGCAGGCCGGCGGCCATCTGCGTCACGCCGAGGCCGAGCGAGGTGGCCACGCCGAACACGGTGCCGATCAGGGCGATGTTGTCGATCAGGTGACCCCAGCCGCCACGGGTGCGGCGCTCGCCCAGCAGGGGCTCGAAGGCCCAGCGCAGGGACAGCGGACGGCCACGACGGTGGATGGCCAGGCCCACGGCGACGCCGACGACGGCGTAGATCGCCCAGGGCTGCAGGCCCCAGTGCAGGAAGGTGGTGGCCAGGGCCTGCTGCGCGGCCTGGCCCTCGTTCGGGTCCGTCGCCGCGAGGTCCGGGCGCGGGGTGACGAAGTGCATCATGGGCTCGGTCATGCCGTAGAACACGAGGCCGATGCCCATGCCCGCCGCGAACAGCAGCGAGAACCAGGACAGGGTGGAGAACTCCGGCTTCTCATCCGGCTTGCCCATCGTGATCTGACCCTTGCGGGAGAACGCGAGGTAGAGGCAGAACAGGACGAAGAACAGCGCGACGGCGGCATACCACCAGGAGAAGTTCGTGATGATGCCCTGCTGCACGGCGCCGATGGCGTCCGTCATCTGCTCGGGCAGCAGCATCGTGGCGACCACGAAGCCCAGGACGATCACGGTGGACGGCCAGAAGACCCAGCCGACCAGGGAGCGGCCGGGCCCGGTCTGGGCGTCGGCCGACGCCGCGGGGACCGTCGGGGACGGGGTGGAGGCGTCGGCGGAGCCGGGCGGCGCGGGGGTGCGGTGCGGTGGAGTGGTGTCGGTCATCTGACTCACGCTACGTGACCCACGCCGACTCCGTGCCGTCCAGAGCGGACCCGTATGATCCTTCTCACCGCGGGATGTGACCGTCCTCGCGGCAATGGCGGGGAGCCATCGGCCCGGAGATGCAGGAAGGCCCCCCGCTGCTGCGGGGGGCCTTCGCACTGCTGTGGCTCCGACCGGCGTCGATCCGGTGACCTTACGATTTTCAGTCGTACGCTCTACCAACTGAGCTACAGAGCCGGGCGATGGGGCATCGCCGGGATCCTCCAGGCACCGGACTCCGGTGTATCGGATGATCCGAGCGACCCTGACGGGACTTGAACCCGCGACCTCCGCCGTGACAGGGCGGCGCGCTAACCAACTGCGCTACAGGGCCATGTTCTGTTGTTCGCCACCCCGGATCTCTCCGTTGCAACGAGTAGAGACTCTATCAGCGTCCCCGCGCCGCGTGCAAATCGCCGGACGCGGGTCTGCGGGAGACCGCCCCGGCACCTGCGGCGCCGTACCCCCAACGGGATTCGAACCCGTGTCGCCGCCGTGAAAGGGCGGTGTCCTAGGCCTCTAGACGATGAGGGCGCGCCCGCCCGGCACAGCCGGTGGACCAGTGAAGTCTATAGGGTGGCCGCATCGGCCGCGAGCAGAGGAGGCGCCCCGTGGGCACGTGGATGGACGAGGCGGAGTTCGATGCCGCCGTCGACGCCGCCCTGGCCCGCATCCCCGACGAGCTGGCCCGCCTGCTCACCAACGTGGTGGTCGTGGTGGAGGACGAGTACGAGCCGCAGCCGTGGGAGGACCCGGACATGGAGCTCTTCGGCGTCTACGAGGGGGTACCCCTGACCGAGCGCGCGGAGATGCCGTGGCAGCTGCCGGACCGGATCGTGGTGTTCCGCGGCCCGCTCACCCGGCACTGCCGCAGCCGCGCCGAGCTCGAGCATGAGATCACCGTGACGGTGATGCACGAGGTGGGGCACTTCTTCGGGATCTCCGAGGAGCGCCTGCACGAGCTCGGCTGGGGCTGACCGGCTCAGCGCTCCCGCGGCCCCTGCGACGCGACCGGGGCGAACTCCCCGCGGGAGCCCAGGCGCACGTCCTCCCGGAACGGGACCACCATGACGGGGCCCTTGGCGTGGTGGGCCACACCCTGGCTCGTGGAGCCCACGAGGGCGCCGGAGAACCCGCCGAGGCCGCGCGTGCCCAGCACGGTCAGCCGCGCCGTGGCGGTCTGCTCCACCAAGACGTCCACGGGATTGCCCTCCACCAGCTCCGTGGTGACCCGCAGGCCCGGGAACTCCGAGGTCAGCCACTCCACGCCCGCGTCGAGACGCTCCTGCAGCTCCCGCCGCCGTGCCTCCTCGTCCAGGGTGACGGCCAGCCAGGCGGCGTTCGCGCTCACGGGGGGCAGGGCGCACACCAGGTGCAGCGGCGCCGTCCGGGCCGCGGCCTCCTCGGCGGCCACGAGGGCGGCGGCACGCCCCTCCTCCGAGCCGTCGACGCCGGCGACCACGGGCACGCCGTCCGCCGCGCGGGACTCCTCCACGCCCGCCGGGATGATCGCCACGGGGCAGTGGGCGTGGCCGGGCAGCGCGGAGGACACCGAGCCCAGCAGTCGGCCCAGGAACCCGCCGCGGCCGCGGCTGCCGGCGACCAGCAGGGACGCCTGGGCGGAGAGGTCCACGAGGACGCCGGCGGCGTCGCCGACCTCCACGCGCAGCTCCGGGGTGACGCCCTCCGGGTCGAGCGTGCCCGCGACCTCCCGCAGGAGCGCGTCCACGCCGGAGCGGAGGCGGTCGTTGTCAGCCAGCGCGATGCCGCCGTCCAGGGAGGCGCCCCAGAAGACCGGGACCGTGTAGGCCGTGGCCAGCGTCAAGACGTCCCCCCGCAGCCGCGCCTCACGCTGGGCCCAGCGGGCGGCGGAGATGGACTGGTCCGAGCCGTCGACGCCCACGAGGACGCCCAGCGGGGCGTCCTGGGAGACGGGGGCGGACGGGGTGGTCTGGGCGGACATGGCGGCCTCCTGTGTCGTCCTGCCGGACCTCGCCGTCGGGGTCCGGGCGGTCGCCCTCAGCTTAGTGGCCCAGGCCACAGCACGCCCGCCGTGTGACGCGGTCGTCCGCGAGACCGCACGGGTCAGGCCGCGTCCGCGTCCGGCGCGGCCGGCGGCGGGGGGACCAGCGGCGTGGTGTCCGGGGCGAGGCCCCTCGTGAAGGCCGCGACGTCGTCGACCAGCTGCGCCGGCAGCGCGTCCGAGCGCAGAGCGCGTGCCAGGCCGGCGCGGCCGCCGAGGTCGTCCCGCGTCAGCGGCCGGTCCGACGCCGCGGCGATCACGTTGCCGCGGCGGCGGCCCTTCAGCATGGCGGGGTCGGCCATCACCTCCACGTGCGCGAACGCCGCCGTGAGGGCGGCGACCTCCCTGCGCACCGAGGTGAGGTCCGGGCCCCCGCCGATGTTCAGGACGTACGCCCCGCCCGGGGTGAGGACGCGGGCGGCGTGCGCGGCGGCGTCGAGCCCGGTGAGGTGGACGGGGGTGACGTGCGGGGCGTCGGGCGCGGACGACGCCGGGGCGAAGACGTCCCGGAAGACCACCTCGCGCGTGGCGTCCCGGAGCCCGGCGAGGACCTGCCCGGCCTCGCCCACGCGGATCTTCAGCTGCGGGGCGCGGGGCAGGTCGAACTGCTCGCGGGCGAGGGCGGCGAGGCCGGAGTCGAGCTCCACGGCCAGCTGATGGGCGCCCGGGTAGGCGTGGGCGACCCAGCGCGCGAACGTGCAGCCGGCGCCGCCCAGGTGCAGCACGCGGAGGGGAGCGGTGTCCGGCGCGAAGCGGTGCGTCAGCACGGCCGCGGCCCAGCGCATGTACTCGAAGCCGAGGGTGTCCGGGCGGTCCGGGTTCAGCTGAGAGGACTCGACCCCGTTGACGCGCAGCAGGAACACGCCGTCCGTCCACGGGTCCGGCTCGATCGTCGCGACGCCCGAGCTGATGGCGTACGTGCCGGGGGTGATCATGGGGTCGATTCTCCCCTCCCCCGCCGGCATCTCCGATCCCCCTGCGGCACTGTCGAACGCGGAATAAGGCCTATTCCACGCTCAAAAGCGGCCATTCCACCGATCTCACGCTCAAAAACGTCTGGGGGCCGGGGGCGGGTCGGGGAGGGGTCGGAATCCGGCTCCGATCAGGGGCGGACCATGAGCTGCTCGCGCGCGTCACCCCACGCGCCGCCGATCGGCTCGGGATCGCCCACCGGGGCGTAGCCGTGCCCCCTGTAGAAGCGCACCGCCCGCTCGTTGCCCTCAAGCACGCGCAGCACCGCGGGAATGTCCCCGAGCGCGGCCTCGTGCAGCCGGTGCCCGAGCCCCGTGCCGTGGGCCCTGGCGAGCACGTAGAGGCTGGTCAGCACGGTCTCCGGCAGGTCCTCGGGCCATCCGTCCGCGCCCGCGGGGGCGGGCAGGGACCGCTCGGTGCGGGGCGCCGTCGCGGCCATTCCGACGACCACGCCGTCCGCCTCCTCCGCCAGCCACACGCGCGCACCCTGGGCCAGGGCGGTGCGCCAGCCCTCGACCTGCTCGTCGAGCCGGGCGTCGAGTCGGTCGAGGAGGGCGGCGTCGAGGACGTGCGCATACGTCTCGCGCCAGGAGGCGTTCTTCAAGGTGAGCACGGCGGGCAGGTCATCGGCCGTGGCAGGACGGACGGTCACGTCTTCCACGGATCCATCGCCGTCCCCGAATCCACTGCGGAAATGACCCTTCTGGGTGCCGTTCGGGCCCTGAGAAGGGTCGGAAGTGCAGTCGATTCCGCTGGTGGCGGGGCTCATGCCGGGTCGCCGCCGTCGTCCCCGAGTGCCGCTTCGAGCCGAGCGACCTTCCCGTCCAGCTCACCGGTGCGGCCCGGGCGGATATCCGCCTTGAGCACCAGGGAGACGCGGGAGCCGAAGGGCGCGACGGCGTCGCAGGCCGCCTTGACCACGGCCATCACCTCGTCCCACTCCCCCTCGAGCTCCGTGAACATCGAGGAGGTCCGGTGCGGCAGGCCGGAGCCGCGGATCACCGCGACGGCGGCCGCCACCGCCCGGTGGACGGAGGCGGGGTCGCCGTCGGAGGACGGGGCGTGGGCGGCGTCGGCGGGCTGGCCGGACGGAGCGACGGAGAACGCAACGATCATGGCCCCAGTGTGCCCCGTCCGACGTCCCGCGTCAGCGGGGGACGGCTCGCCGGCGGGTCAGCCCCCGAGCAGCGGGCTGAGCGCCTTGATCAGCTCGTTGACGCCGATCGCCACGAAGACCGCGGCCGTCAGACCCAGCAGCACGTTGCGGACCGGACCGTTGCGGAACGTCGCGGGCACGTTCCGCGCGTTGTTGAGGAACAGCAGCGTGACGGCCAGGAACGGCATGAACAGGGCGCCGAGCGTGCCGTAGAGCAGGATCAGGAAGATCGGCTTGCCCAGCAGGAGCAGGACCATGGGCGGGAAGGTCAGCCACAGCAGGAAGAAGCGGGCGGGCGTCGAGGACAGCGACGGCGCGTCGTCCTGGTCCAGCTCCTCAGCGGGGCGGCGGAAGTTCGTCCAGAAGTCCGCGAACATGAGGGACACACCGTGCCACACGCCCAGCAGGGAGGAGAAGGACGCGGCGAAGAAGCCCACCAGGAACACGGTGGCCCACACCTCGCCGTAGCGGTCCGCCAGGACGGTGCCGACGTCCAGCAGGCCCTTGTCCCCCGAGGAGATCGCGATGCCCGCGGAGTTCAGCAGCTCCACGCCCATGATCATGGTGGCGATCACGAAGACGCCCGTCAGGACGTAGGAGACCGTGTTGTCGAAGCGCATGACGCGCATGTACTTCGGGGTGTTCCAGCCCTTCTCCCGCAGCCAGTAGCCGTACGCGCCCAGGGTGATGGTGCCGCCCACGCCGCCGGCCAGGCCCAGCACGTAGAACATCACGTCCGGGTCCCCGGACGGGATGCGCGGCACCAGGCCGCCGAGGATCTCGCCGAGGTTCGGCAGGGTGAGCGTCGCGGAGAGCAGCACCGTCACGAACATGACGCCGATCAGCACCATCATGAGCTTCTCGATCAGCCCGTAGCGGTCCAGCCACACCAGGGCCAGGCCGGCCACGCCGGCGGCCACCGCGAAGATCGTCGGGTCCACGCCCGGGAACAGCGCGGCCAGCGGCAGGGCGGTGGAGGACATGGCGGTGGCGCCGTACACGAAGCCCCAGATGAGGATGTACGGGCCGAAGTACCAGGAGGTCCAGGAGCCGAGCGAGCGCCAGCCCTGGAAGATGGTCCGGCCGGTGGACAGGTAGTAGCGGCCGGTGCCCTCGACCAGCACGATCTTGAAGACCACGCCGAGCACCACGGCCCACAGCAGCATGTAGCCGTAGCGGGAGCCGGCGGTGAGGGTGGCCACGAGGTCCGCCGCGCCCACGCCGGTGGCGGCGGCCACGATGCCCGGGCCGAGCGAGTTCCAGCGGGGCTTGACGGGGGTCTCATCGATCTCCGCCTGCGTGAAGCCGACGATCTCGGGGTTGTGGACGGGGTGATGCCGGTCCACCGGGCCGTGGCCCGCGGCGGTGCTGTGCGACATGGGGCTCCTCGCGCGGTGCGGCGCACCCGGAGCCGGCGGGCAGCCCCGGCCGGTGTGCGTGATGCATCTCACCGTAGGGCATGGGACGCCGCCCGAGTGCGCGTGTCCGCACGACGACGACGTCCCCGTCGCGGCCTCTGAGGCGCCCCTCGGGCCTGGGGCCCGCGGGGGGACGGTCGATACTGTGACCGGGGGTGCCCCGCCGGGTCCGTCCCCGCCCACACCGCACCGCCGTCGTACGCGAAAGGCCGTCATGCCACAGGGGATCTTCGTCACCACCACCACGCCGGGCGCAGGCAAGTCGCTCGTGAGCCTCGGCCTGGCCGACTCGCTGTACAAGCGCTCCGGCTCGGTGGGCTACTTCCGCCCCGTGGTGCCCGGGGACGACGTGGAGAAGGACCCGATGGTGCTGCTCATGCGCGAGCAGTTCGGCCTCACCGCCGAGCAGGCGCGCGGCGGCCTCACCGCGGCCCAGGCCCGTTCCCTCATGGCCGAGGGCCGCGGGGACGAGGTGCAGGAACGCTGCGTGGAGGTCTTCGACGCGATGGCGGCGGCGGCCGGCGTCGTGGTGGTGGAGGGCACGGACCTGACCGGCGCCGACCCCGCCGCGGACCTCGAGCTCAACGCCCAGCTGGCGCTGAACCTCAGCACCCCCGTGCTGGCCGTGGTCTCCGGGGCCGGCCTGGACCCGCGGCGGGCCGCCGACGCCGTGGACCTCACCCGCCACGCCCTCGACGAGTCCGGCGTGGACCTGCTTGCCGTCCTCGTGAACCGGGCGGACGCGGACCGGGTGGACGAGATCCGCGACGCCATCCGGCCGGGCCGGCACCGCCGTCCGGTCTACGTGCTCCCGGAGCTGCCGGAGCTCGCACTGCCCTCGGTGGCCGAGGTCGCGGACGCGCTCGGGCTCGACCAGGTGGCCGGCCGCGAGACCCTCGACCGCGACGTCGCCGAGGTGAAGGTGGTCTCCATGGACGGCGGCAACTTCCTGGAGATCCTGCGTGAGGGCGCCCTCGTGATCGTGTCCGGCGACCGCTCGGACGCGATCCTCGCGACGGTGGCCTCATCGCTGACCCCGGACTTCCCCACGCCCTCGGCCATGGTGCTGACGAACGGGATCCTGCCGAATGCCCAGGTGCAGCGCCTCTACCTGGACGCCTCGTTCCCCGTGTTCGTGACCCACGACGACACGTTCAACACGGGGGCGAAGGTGTCCCGGGTCCGCGCCGAGCTCTCGAGCGCCCAGCCGCGCAAGACCGCCGCCGCCCTGGGCGCCTGGCACCAGCGCGTGGACGGGGACGAGCTGCTGGCGCGCATCGACCTGCCGCGCAGCTCCACCGTCACCCCGCTGCGCTTCCTCCACGACCTGATCGAGCGCGCCCGCACGGACCGGAGGACCGTGGTGCTGCCCGAGGGCGAGGACGCCCGCGTGCTGCGGGCCGCCGAGATCCTGCAGCGCCGGGACGTGTGCGACCTCGTGGTGCTCGGCGTCGAGGCCGAGGTGAAGGAGCTGGCCTCGCGCGAGGGCATCGACCTGACCGGCCTGACCCTCGTGGACCCGGCCACCGCACCGGACCGCGACCGCTACGCCGAGGAGTACGCCCGGCTGCGCGCCCACAAGGGCGTGGACGTGGAGCGGGCCCGCGAGGTCATGCTCGAGGGCGCCTACTACGGGACCATGATGGTCCACCTGGGCGACGCCGACGGCATGGTCTCCGGGGCCGCGCACACCACGGCCAACACCATCCGGCCGGCGCTCGAGTTCGTGAAGACCAAGCCGGGCGTCTCGATCGTCTCCTCCGTGTTCTTCATGCTCCTCCCGGACCGGGCGCTGGTCTACGGCGACTGCGCCGTGAACCCGGACCCGGACGCGGAGCAGCTCGCCGACATCGCGGCGGCCTCCGCGGAGACCGCCGCCCAGTTCGGGGTGGACCCGCGCATCGCGATGCTCTCCTACTCCACCGGCGCCTCCGGCTCAGGAGACGCCGTGGACAAGGTCCGCCGCGCCACCGAGCTCGTGAAGGACCGTCATCCGGAGCTGAAGGTGGAGGGTCCGCTGCAGTACGACGCAGCCGTGAACGCCTCCGTGGCCGCCTCGAAGATGCCCGACTCCGAGGTGGCCGGCCAGGCCACGGTGTTCGTGTTCCCGGACCTGAACACGGGCAACAACACGTACAAGGCGGTCCAGCAGTCCTCGGGCGCGGTCGCCGTCGGGCCGGTGCTGCAGGGCCTGAACAAGCCCGTCAACGACCTCTCCCGCGGCACCACGGTGGAGGACATCGTCAACACGGTGGCCATCACCGTCATCCAGGCCCAGGGCTGAAAGGAATCCCCATGACCGACCCGATGAACCCCTCCCCCGCCACCGCCGCCCTGCCCACCGTGTCCGCCCGGGAGCTGGACCAGGAGACCCTGCTGGTGCTCGTGGTGAACTCCGGCTCCTCCTCCCTGAAGTACCAGGTACGGGAGATCACGCCGGACGGGGAGGACACCGCGGACCCGGTGGTGACGAAGGGCCTCGTGGAGCGGATCGGGGTGGCCGGCTCGGACGTCCCGGACCACGCCGCGGCGCTCGAGCGGGTGGAGCGGCAGATCGCGGAGGTGGTCGGGGATCGCCGCCTGGCCGCCGCCGGCCACCGCGTGGTGCACGGCGGCGAGCGGTTCCACGCGCCGGCGCTGGTGACCAACGAGGTCATCCGCGCGATCGAGCGGCTCGCCCCCCTGGCGCCGTTGCACAACCCCGCCGCCGCCCAGGGCCTGCGCGCGGTGGCCCAGCGCTGGCCGGAGCTGCCGCAGGTGGTGGTGTTCGACACCTCCTTCCACCAGACGATGCCGCGTGAGGCCTGGCAGTACGCCCTGCCGGACGAGCTCTACACGGAGCACGGCATCCGCCGGTACGGGTTCCACGGCACCAGCCACGACCTGGTCACCGGCCTCGCCGCGCGCCACCTGGGGATGGATCGCGGCGAGTTCGACGGCGTGGTCCTGCACCTGGGCAACGGCGCCTCCGCCACGGCCATCCGGGGCGGGCGGTCCGTGGACACCTCCATGGGCTACACCCCGCTGGCCGGCCTCGTGATGGGGACCCGTTCCGGCGACCTGGACCCCTCCGTGGTGACCCACCTGATCACCGCCCACGGCATGTCCGCCGAGCAGGTGGACACGATGCTGAACAAGGAGTCCGGCCTGCTGGGGCTGTCCGGCCATGCGGACATGCGCCAGGTCCTCGAGGCCGCGGAGGCGGGCCACCGCGCGTCGCGCGATGCCCTGAAGATCGCGTCCTACCGCCTGGCGAAGTACGTCGGCGCGTACCACGTGGCCGTCGGCGGGGCGAAGGCGATCGTGTTCACCGCGGGCATCGGCGAGAACTCCGCGCCGTTCCGCGCCCGCGTGCTCGACCGGCTCGAGGCCCTGGGCGTGCGGTACGACCACGCCCGGAACATGGCGCGCGGCGACGACCCGCGGACCATCTCCGCGGACGACTCCGCGATCCCGGTGCTCGTGGTCCCCACGGACGAGGAGATGGCGATCGCCCATCTCACCCACACCGTGGTGGAGCGCGAGGAGGCCTGGCCGCTGCAGGGCTGAGGCCGGCGTCGTCAGGGGTCGGGGCGAGGGCGGGCCCCGCCCCCCAGCGTCCCGCTCAGACGTGCTCGCCGTCGCCCTCCACCCGGATGTCCAGCTCGTTGCCGGGGATCGAGGCGAGCAGGCGGCGCGTGTACGGGTGGCGCGGGTTGGTGAAGATCTCCTCCGAGCTCGCGGCCTCCACCACCTCGCCGTCCTTCATGACGCACACGTAGTCCGAGATCAGGCGCACGACGGCGAGGTCGTGCGAGATGAACAGGTAGCTCAGCCCCAGGCGGTCCTGCAGGTCCTTGAGCAGGTCGAGGATCTGCGCCTGGACGAGCACGTCGAGGGCGGAGACCGGCTCGTCGCACACGATCAGGTCCGGCTCGAGCGCCAGCGCGCGGGCGATCGCCACGCGCTGACGCTGGCCGCCGGAGAGCTCGGACGGGTACCGCCGGTGGAAGTGCGCGGGCAGGGCCACCTGCTCCATGAGCTCGAGGGCCCGCTTGCGCCGCTCCGTCGCGTTGCCGCGACGGTAGGCCTGCAGCGGCTCCTCGATGATCCGTCCCACCGTGAAGGAGGGGTTGAGCGAGGAGAACGGGTCCTGGAACACCGCCTGCACCCGCTGGCGGAAGTCCTTCAGGTCCGCGCCCCTCATGCCGAGCACGTCCTTGCCGTCGAAGGTGATCTCCCCCGACGTGGGCTCGATCAGCTTCAGCAGCATGCGGGCCGTGGTGGTCTTGCCGGAGCCGGACTCGCCCACCACGGACACCGTGGCCCCGCGCGGGATCTTCAACGAGACGTCCTTGGCGGCCGTGAAGTCCTCGCGCCCGCGGACGGGGTAGACCTTGGTCAGGTCCCGGATCTCCACGAGCGGGGTGAGGTCCTTCTTCCGCAGCGCCACGGTGCTCAGGGACGCCGTGTCGTCCTCCGCCAGGGCGGCCGGGGCCGGGTCGAACGCCTCGGGCAGCAGGCGGGCGGCGGCCACGGACGGCGCCGCCGCCACGAGGGAGCGGGTGTACGAGTGCTGCGGGTCCTCGAGGATGGCCCGCGCGTCGCCGGCCTCCACCACGCGGCCGCGGTGCATCACCACCAGCTGCTGGGCGCGCTCGGCGGCGAGGCCGAGGTCGTGGGTGATCAGCAGGACGGAGGAGCCGAGCTCGCGGGTCATCTCGTCGATCTGGTCCAGGATCACCTGCTGCACGGTCACGTCCAGCGCCGAGGTGGGCTCGTCCGCGATCAGCAGCTGCGGGCGGCAGGCGAGGCCGATCGCGATCAGCACGCGCTGGCGCAGGCCGCCCGAGAGCTCGTGCGGGTACTGCCTCGCCCGGCGCTCCGCCTCCGGGATGCCGGCGCGCTCCATCACCTCCACCACCTGGTCCTTCACGGTGGCCTTCGTGGCCAGGCCGTGCGTCAGGAGGGTCTCCCCGATCTGCTGTCCCACCCGGGTGACGGGGTTGAGGTTGGACATGGGATCCTGCGGCACCAGGCCGATCCGCCGGCCGCGGATGTGGCGCATCTTCGCGTCCGGCAGGCCCACGAGCTCCTGGCCGTCGAACCGGATGGAGCCGCCGGTCACCCGGCCGTTGCCGGGCAGCAGGCCGATCGCGGCCATCGCGGTGGTGGACTTGCCCGAGCCGGACTCGCCCACGATCGCCAGGGTCCCCCCGGCCGGCAGGCTCAGGGATGCCCCTTCGACGGCTGTCACGGTGCCCTGCTGCGTGGCGAACTCCACGTCCAGGTCGCGGATCTCGAGCAGGGGGGCCGCGTCGTTGTGATGGGTGTCCATGTCAGCGCCTCCGGGACGTGGGGTCGAGGGCCTCGCGCAGGGACTCGCCGAGCAGTGTGAAGCCCAGGGCGGTGATCGCGATGCACAGGCCTGGCAGGAACGCGAGCCACGGGTTGATGCCGAGCTCCGCCTGCGCGTAGGTCAGCATGCGGCCCCACTCGGCGGTCTCGGGGCGGCCGCCTCCGAGGCCCAGGAAGGACAGGGCGGCGGCGTCGATCACGGCGGTGGCCAGCGTGAGGGTGGCCTGCACGATCACGGGGCCCATGGAGTTGGGCAGCACGTGGGACATGGTGATGGTCCGCCGGGACAGTCCCAGGGTCTGCGCCGCGAGCACGTAGTCCGAGCCGCGCTGGCTCAGCATCGACGAGCGCAGCAGGCGCGCGAAGATCGGGATCTGCGCCACGCCGATCGCGATCATCACGGCGAACGGGGTCTGGCCCAGGATCGCGGCGATGGACACGGCCAGCAGCAGGTGCGGCACGGACAGCAGGATGTCCACCACGCGCATGACGACGGCGTCCACCCACCCTCCGAACATGCCCGCCAGCAGGCCCAGGAGCATGCCGCCGGCCAGGCCGAAGGCCGTGGAGACCACGCCGATCAGCAGGGACGCCTGCGCGCCCCAGATCAGCTTGGACAGCACGTCGCCGCCGAAGCGGTCCAGACCGAGGGGGAACCCGGCCAGTTCGCCGGGGCCCGGGACGTCCGTGGGGCGGATCTCGCGCATGCCCGGCGTCGCGGTGCCCGCATAGGGGGCCAGCACCGGGGCCAGGACGGCCACCAGCAGGAACAGGGCCACGATCGCCGCGCCGACGATGGCCGCGGGGTTGCGGCGCAGGCGCTGGAAGGCCGCGCCCCACACGGAGGTGCCGCGCGCGTCCGCGCCGGGCTCCGTGGTGGCCTGGGTGCCGCCCGGGGCGACGGCCTCGTCCACGGTCTCCTCGGCGGGACCGCCGCCCGGGGAGGGGGGAATGACCATGCTCATGAGACACGCACCCTGGGGTCGATGAGGCCGTAGGAGATGTCCACGACCAGGTTGATCAGCGAGTAGAGGAGGGCGATGAAGATGATGAAGCCCTGCAGCACCGGGAAGTCCAGCTGGAAGATCGCCTGGCTCAGGAATCGCCCGATCCCGTTGAACGCGAACACCGTCTCGGTGAGCACCGCACCGGAGATCAGCAGGCCCAGCTGCAGGCCCAGCGTGGTGGTCACCGGCAGCATCGCGTTGCGCAGGATGAACCGGTTGCGGATCAGGCCCGGGGCCAGGCCCTTGGCGCGCGCGGTGCGCACGAAGTCCGCGTTCTGCACGTCCAGCACGGAGGCGCGGGTGATGCGCGCGATGATCGCCAGCGGGATGGTGCCCAGCGCGATGCCCGGCAGCACCAGGTGCAGGATCGCGTCCCACGCGGCGTCGTACTCGCCCGTGATCAGTCCGTCCCACACGTAGAAGTCGGTGTAGTGGGTGGCGTCGATGCGCGGATCCTGGCGGCCGTCCGTGGGCAGCCAGCCCAGCTTCACGGCGAACAACCACTTGAGCAGGAACGCCAGGAAGAACACCGGCACCACCACGCCCAGCAGGGACAGCACGACGGCGACGTCGTCCTGCCAGCGGCCCACGTGACGCGCCGCCCAGTAGCCCAGCGGGATGCCGATGGCCACCGCGAACACGATCGCGAACACGGACAGCTCCACGGTGGCCGGGAACCGCTGGGCGAACTCCTCCACCACGGGACGGTTGGTGACGATCGAGGTGCCGAAGTCGCCCTGCAGCAGCTTGCCCATGTAGGTGAAGTACTGCTCCACGAGCGGCTTGTCGAAGCCGTAGGCCGCGTTCACGCGGGCGACCGCCTCGGGCGTGGCGCGGTCGCCCAGGAGCGCGGTCGCGGGTCCGCCGGGCAGGCTGCGCACCCACGCGAACAGCAGGATGGACAGGCCGAACAGCGTCGGGATCAGCAGCAGCAGGCGCCGGCCGATGAGTCTGAGCACAGGGGTCTCCTCCGGGCCGGGGCGCATGCCCGGCCGCTCGGTGGGGGGCGGTCACGGCGACGACGACGCCGGGGCTCCGGCGTCGTCGTCGCGCGGGGAGGTCAGGGCCGCGGCGGGGGACGACGCCCCCGCCGCGGGCGGCTCACTCCGTGAGGTCGATCTCCGTGAAGACCTCGTCGTTGACCGGGCTGGCCGGGTAGGAGGCCACACGCTTGTCGAACGCCAGCGACGGCGCCGGGTGGGCGAGCGGGATGGCCGGCACGAAGTCGGAGATCTCCTTGTTGATCTCCTGGTACTTCGGCGTCTGCTCCTCCAGGGTCGGGATGCCGCGGGCCTCCTCCAGCGCGGAGAACAGCTCCGGGTTGTCGAAGCCGAACTCCGGCTTCTCCTGGCCGAAGAACACGCCCACGAAGTTGTCCGTGTCGTTGTAGTCGCCGGTCCAGCCGAGCAGGTGGAGGCCGTGGTCCGCGGTGCCCTGGATCTGGTTCAGGTAGTCCGGGCTCCACTTGGCGGGCTTCGCGTTGACCTTGATGCCCACCTGGGCCAGCTGGTTGGAGAGGTTGGAGAACGCCTGCTCCGGGGTCGGCATGTACGGCCGGGAGACGCCCGTGGGGTAGTTGAAGTCGATCGTGAAGCCGTCCGGGTAGCCCGCCTCCGCGAGCAGCTGCTTGGCCTTCTCCGGGTCGTACTCGTAGGTGGTGACGTCCTCGGCGTAGCCGTTGACGGAGTCCGGGATGAACTGCGTGGCGGCCTTCGTGCCCTCCGGCAGCGTCTGGCTGATCAGGGCCTCCTTGTCGATCGCGTGGGCGATCGCCTGGCGGACCTTCACGTCCTTGAGCTCCTCCTGCTCCTGGTTCATGCCCAGGTAGAGGATGGTGAACGGGTCCCGCTGGACGACGTTGAAGCCGGCGTCGGCCAGGGCCTTGGTGTCGGCGGGGGCCACGAGGTCGTAGCCGTCCACGTCGCCGGCCTCGAGGGCCTGGCGGCGGGCCACCGGGTCGTCGATGACGCGGAAGGTGATGTCCGTGACCTCGCCGCCCTCGCCCCAGTAGTCCTCGTTGGCGGTGAGCGTGATGTCCTCGCCCACGTTCCAGGAGGAGAACGTGTAGGGGCCGGTGCCGGTCGGATGGGCACGGGCGTACTCGGACATCTCGGGGGACTCGGCGGTGCCGCCGATCTCGTCGGCCTTGTACTTCTCGAGCGCCTCGGGGGACTGCATCGCGAAGGCGGGCAGGGACAGGGAGGAGATGAACCCGGCGAACGGCTCGGCGAGGGTGACCTTCGCCTCGTGCTCCCCGGTGGCCTCGCAGGACTCGTAGACGGCGTCCTCCGGCTTGTCCGCGAAGCCGCGGAAGAGCTTGCCGTAGTAGTAGGAGACGGTCTCGGCCTGCTGGATGCCCTCGAAGTTGTACCAGCGGTCGAAGTTCGCGCACACGGCCTCGGCGTTGAACGGTGTGCCGTCGTGGAACGTCACGTCCTTCTTCAGCTGGAAGGTGTGCTCCAGGCCGTCATCGGAGGACTCCCAGGACTCGGCGAGCAGCGGGGCCGGGTCGGCCGTGCCCGGCTTCGTGCCCACGAGGCCCTCGAAGATCTGGCGGGAGACGCGGAAGGACTCGCCGTCCGAGGCGAAGGCGGGATCCAGGGTCTTGGGGTCCGAGGACGCCGCGAAGATGAAGTTGCCGTCCACGGCGGCGGTGTCGCCGCCGGAGGCGGAGCCCCCGGCGTCGTCGCGCTGACTCTCGGCGCAGCCGGTGATGAGCAGGGCGCCTGCGGCGGTGAGGGCGGCCGCAGACAGGACGCGGCGGCGGAACGGGGTGGCCATGACGGTCCTCCGGTCTCGAGGGTGCGAGGTGCGCTCCGCGTCGGCGGTGACACGGACCACGGGATGGGATGCGTGTGACTATAGCCACGCCAGCACACCTCCGGGAGATCTCCTCGTCATACCCGCGTCGCCCGCGGGCGATCCCCGGAGCCCGGCCTCGGCCTCTGCCCCCGGCAGGGCCCTCAGCGCTCCGGCGACATTCCAGCGGCACGGGACCACTGTGATGTCGCCGGGGCGCTGGCGAAGCGAGAAGCACACCGGACAGACGCGCGGGCCCGGCTCAGCGGGCGGCCGAGGGTGCGGACGCGGACGACGACGTCGCGACCTCCGTCACCCAGCGCGCCACGTCTGCCGGGCGGTCCGTGGTGAGCTCCTGGACGCCCTGGGCGAGCAGGAACTCCACGTCCTCGCGCTCGTTCACGGTCCACACCCGCAGCCGGCGGCCGGCCGCGAGCCAGGCCTTCACGTCCGCGAGGTGCCGGCGCACGTATGCCACGGACGGACCGGCCAGTCCGGCGCGGCCCTGCCACACGAGTGCCTCGGCGTCGGCGAGGGAGCGCCCCACCACCGCCCGCACGGCGGCGTGGGACACCGGCCCGCGGGCCAGTCGGGAGGGCACCCGCTCCGGGAGGAGATCGATCAGCGGGCACAGCGCGTCGGGCCCGGTCAGGGGGGCCACGTACGCCAGGGCGCCGGGGTCGAAGCTCATGAGGGACACGGTCACCTCCCCCATGAGACCGGTCTCGGGGTCCCAGCCGGCCGCCACGAGCTCCCGCAGCACCCTCTCCTCGAGCTCCCGACCGAACGGGGAGGGGTGCTTGAGCTCCACCGCGAGGCGCAGCGGCCGGCCGGCCGAGCTCGCCAGCTCGAGGGCCTCGCGCAGGGTCAGCAGCTGCTCGCCCGGTCCGCCGTAGGCGGCGGGCAGACGGGTCCGTCCGCCGCCGGCGTCGGCCATGCCCGCGTGCCAGGACACGACGTCCAGGCCCCGCAGCTCGGCCAGGGTCCGGTCCGCGAGCGCCCCGCGGCCGTCCGAGGTGCGGTCGAGGGTGGCGTCGTGCCACAGGACGACCTCGCGGTCGCGCGTGAGCTGGACGTCGCATTCGAGGCCGTCCGCGCCGACGGCGATCGCGTGGCACAGGGCGGCGCGAGTGTGTTCCGGGAAGGCGGCGGACGCGCCGCGGTGGGCGATCACGAGGGGCAGCACGGCGCCCACGGTAGGGAGCCCGCCTGTCCCGCCCGCCACGCCCGCCCCACGGGCGGGTGAACCGCGGGCGACGACTACGCTCGTCCCATGGCATCGACCCCCGTCACCGGCGTGGACGCGTCCTTCCCGCTGAGCGCGTCCTCGATCGAGCGTGCGGCGGCGCTGCGCCGCATGAAGACGCTGGCCACCGGCCTGCTGGTGGCGCTGGCCGTGGTGTTCGCCGTCGCGTTCCCGCTGCAGGACGTGCACCCGTTCTGGGGCTATGTGCGCGCCGCCGCGGAGGGCGGCATGGTGGGCGCGCTGGCGGACTGGTTCGCGGTCACGGCGCTGTTCCGTCATCCCGCGGGCCTGCCTGTGCCCCACACCGCGCTGATCCCCAAGAAGAAGGACCAGCTGGGCTCCGCGCTCACGGAGTTCGTCCAGGAGAACTTCCTGGACTCGGACGTGGCACGGGAGAAGGTCGAGGGCCTCGAGGTGGCGCACGCCGCCGGCGGCTGGCTGCGGCAGCGCCCGCACGCGGCCCGCGTGGCGGGGGAGATCGCGACGGCGGCGCGTGCGGCCGTCTCCGCGGCCGACGAGGCGGCCGTGCAGGACCTGCTCCAGCAGCTGATGCAGACCCACATGGTGGAGCCGGACTGGTCCCCCACGCTCGCGGGCGTGCTGGACAGCGTGCTGGAGGGCCGCCACCACGAGAAGGTCGTGGACCTGGTGGTCAACCACACCGGGGACTGGGTGGCCTCGCATCCGGAGATGTTCGTGGAGACGGTCCGCCGCCGCTCCCCCGAGTGGAGCCCCGACCTCGTGGACCGCCTGCTGGCTGAGCGCCTGCACGCCGAGACCCTCAAGTACCTCGCGGGCATCCGCCGGGACCCGGAGCACGAGGCCCGCCGCTCCGTGGACGACTGGCTCTCCCGGCTGTCCGTCAACATGCGGCAGGATCCGGAGACCCGCGCCTCGGTGGAGCGGTTCAAGACGAGCCTGTTCGCCGACGAGAACCTCCGCGCGTGGGCCGGGCGCGCGTGGGCCGCGCTGCGCGACTCCCTGCTGGACGCCCTCGAGGACCCCGCCTCGGACCTGCACCGCGCCCTCGTGGACGCCCTCGTGGACCTCGGGGTCCGCCTGCAGGAGGACCCTGCGCTGCGCACCACGGTGGACGCCCGCGCCCGCCGCGTGGCCGCCTACGCGCTGAGCTCGTACGGCCCGGCGCTCACCGGTGTGATCGAGGAGACCGTGGCCCGCTGGGACGGCGAGCAGACCGCCCGCACCCTCGAGCTGCTCGTGGGCCGGGACCTGCAGTTCATCCGGATCAACGGCTCGGTGGTCGGCGCCCTGGCCGGCCTGGCCATCCACGCCCTCGCCACGCTGGTCTTCTGAGCCGCCCCACCCCCCGGCGCGACGACGGCGACGCACCCTGCGGAGGGTGCGTCGCCGTCGTGGTGGTGGCGGGGCCCTGCGGGCCCGGGCCGGATCAGGCCTTCTTCTCGTCCTTCTTGCCGACCGGCAGGGCCTTGAGCAGGCCGGAGAGGAAGGTGCCGTCCTCTGCCTGGGCACCCTCGGCGACGTCCTTGCCCGCGGCGGCGGCCTGGACGATCTCGCCCGGGATGGCGGCCGGCAGGGGGCCGAAGAGCTCCGCGGCGTTCTCCATCACGGCCTTGCCCATGGCGCGGTTGCCCACGCCGCCGATCACGGCGCCCACGCCGAACGGCACGGCGCGGCCCACGAAGCCGGCGCCCTGCCGCAGGAGCATCTTGCGCATGAACGTCCTCTTGAGGCGATCCACCACGAACGCGCTGATGCCGGTGCCGGAGGCGGTGCCCGCGAGCGCGTTGAGGCTGGACTGCGGGTCGTAGGGACGGCCGGCCTTGGCGGCGGCCTCGCGGAGCAGCTCCTTGGCGTCGTCGCCGAGCATGAGGGCCATGACGAGGGCCTGGGCGCGCTGCGGGTCCTGCGTGGTGATGCCGTGCAGCTCGGCGAGGGACTGCGCGTAGAGGGCGGTGGCCTCCATGAAGCCGGCGACCGCGGCACCGGACAGGCCGAGCACGGCCACGGTGCCGATGCCCGGGACGATCGCGGTGCCGCCCACGGCGGCACCGGCCCCCGTGACGGTGGTCAGGTACTGCTGCCCCAGCCGCTCGGCGAGACGCTCCGGGCTCTCCCCCGGGTGCTTCGCCGCCATGCGCTGGATGTTCTTCAGGACCAGGGGACGCTGGACCGCCAACACCGTGGAGAGGGCCTTCTCGAAGCCCTCCGTGGGCTCGCCGTTCTCATCGAGTGCCGACTTCAGCGCGAAGTCCTTCACCTTCCCGGACGCGTACCGGCCGATCATCGAGTTCTTTGCCATGGGGGACACGCTAGTCGTCCCCGACCCCCGCGGTCAGGCTCCGGAGGACCGGGGGGGATCAGGCCGAGGCGAGGACGTGCTCCAGGAAGATCCGCACGTCCCGGGCCTCCTCGGGACTCGTGGCGTGCAGCATGCCCGGGTACGTCCGGGCGGTGAGCCGCGTGTGCTCCTGGGCCCACGCCTGGGTGTGCGCCACCGCGTCCTGGTGGATGACCAGGTCCTGCACGTCCCGTCCCCAGAAGAACGGGCGCGGGCCGGGCCCCTCGGCCGGGGAGTCCAGGACCGCGAGCAGCTCGTTGTCCACGGCGAACCCGCTGAGCCCCACGCCGCAGGTGAACGCCTCGGGGCGCAGGCGGATGGCCGTCGTCGCCATGGCCATGCCCTGGGAGAAGCCGAGCACGGACACGGAGCGGAACCCGGCCCGCTCCACCTCCTCGGAGGAGAGCGCATCGTACACGCGATGGGCGGCGGCGAGCACCTGCGCGAAGTCCGACTGCAGCAGCAGGTCCAGCAGGAACCAGCCGTGGGCGCCCGGGTCGCCGGGGCCCTCGGCGGCGTCGGCGTCGATCTCGAACCCGCCCCGCAGCGCCAGGCCGGTGCAGCGCTCCGGCAGCATGGGGAAGAAGGTGCGGGCGGCGCGGACCTCGTTGGAGCCGTAGCCGTGGAGGACCAGGACGAGGTCCGTCCCGGCGCGCTCGGAGGCGGGACGCGACCACACGGCGTGGCCGCCCGAGCTGAGCACGGCGCTGCCTGGCGCGGATCCGGTGGGCATGCTTCCATCCTAGGTGTGAAGACCGCCCCGTCCCGGCGGCGCCCCCGTACGCCCGCTACGCGGCCGCCCTGCGCCGGCTCCCCCCTGCAGACCGCTCCGCGCCCCTCGGCCTGCTGGACCTGGACGCGTTCCGGGCCAACGCCGCCGACCTCCACGCCCGCTCCGGCGGCCTGCCGGTGCGCGTGGCCTCCAAGTCCCTGCGCGTGCGCCGCGCGGTGGAGGAGGCCCTGACCCTGCCCGGGTACCGGGGCGTGCTGGCGTACGCCCTGCCCGAGGCCCTGTGGTGGGCGGAGCTGGGCCAGGACGACGTGCTGGTGGCCTACCCGAGCGTGGACGAGGACGCCCTGGCCCGCTGGATCATGGACCCCGCGGCCCGCGCCGCGGTGACGGTCGCCGTGGACTCCCCGACCACCTCCGAGGATCGCCGCCGTGGGCGGCGCGCTGTCCACGTCCACGCACGGCACGGGCCTCGGGCTCACGGGGTATGCGGGCATGGTCACGGGGCTGCGGCTGGCGACGGCGGACGGCGCCCTGCACTGGGTGGACGCCGAGCACGAGCCCGAGCTGTTCGAGGCCGCCCGCGTGAGACTGGGTTCGCCCGGGGTGATCGTGGAGGCCGAGCTGCAGTGCGTGCCCGCCTTCGCCGAACGCTCCCGCACGGCCGACCACCTCGAGTTCTACTGGTTCCCCGGCACGGACGTTGCCCTGACCAAGGAGAACACGCGGCGTCCGCTGGGGGACGGCGTCGACCCCGTGGGGACGTTCCGCAGCACCGTGATGGACGGGCTGCTGACCAACGGCCACTACGGGCTGATGTGCCGCGCGGGGCGCGGGTCCCGCGGATCGTGCCGGCCCTGAACCGGGTCTCCGCGTGGGGTGTGGACCAGCGCCGGTACCGGGACGTCTCCCACCGCGTGTTCGTGGCGGACCGCTCCGTGCGGTTCCGGGAGATGGAGTACGCGCTGCCGCTCGAGGCGTTCGAGGAGGCGTTCGCGGGCCTGCAGGCCGTCACGCGCGACCTCGCCCGGCGCGGCGACCTGCCCTCCTTCCCCGTGGAGGTGCGCACCGCGGCCGCGGACGACGTCTGGCTCTCCACTGCGCACTTCCGGGCGGGCGAGGAGGTCTTCGCCGGCCTCGGCGGGCGCCCGCACTGGGGCAAGGAGCACACCCGGGACGCCGCGTGGGTCGAGCGCGCGTACCCGCGCTTCGCGGACTTCCGGGCCGTGTGGGACGCCGTCGACCCCGGCCGCGTGTTCACGAACGACCACCTGGACCGGGTGTTCGGGGCCTGAGCGGCGGGGCGGCGCACGTGCCTCCCTGTCCGGATGTCGCGCGCCCTCAGCACGACGACGGCCCCCGACTCGGCATCATGCCTGGTCAGGGGCCGCTCTCGGGTGGGCCCTGCGGGGATCGAACCCGCGACCAGCGGATTAAAAGTCCGATGCTCTGCCAGCTGAGCTAAAGGCCCTCGGACCGCGGGAGTCCGGCGCCGCGCGGGCGCCTCGGGGCATGCCCCACGGATACCCTGCCATGGTAGCCGAGCCGCCGAGGCCACTAGCCTGGTCCGGGCCCGTCACCGCGTCACCCCCACCCCCACTCGGAAGGAGCCCGCATGCCGCACCACCGCGCCCCCGCCGGTCATGGGACGAGCTCCACCGCCTCCGGCCTGGACCGTCCCCATCGCCCACGCGTCACCGCCCCGGACCGGATCGCCGACCTGGCCGGCGGGGAGGACCCGCAGGAGGTCGCGGCCGCCGCGGCGCGGCTCGCCCACGCCCTCGTGGCGGGCGGCCGCGCGGAGGAGGACCCCGACGTCGTCGAGCGCCTCGTGGGGCTGGTGCGCGAGGTGGGCGTGGAGACCCTCGCGGGGCTCTGGGCGGACGCGCCGGCGGTGTCCCTGGCAGGCTCGCTGTGGCGCCTCTACGCGCTGCAGGAGGCGACCGCGCGCGACGGCGAGCGCTGGGCCGCCTGGTACCGCGCCGGGCATGCGGCACACGCCTGGCGGGCCGTGGCCGGGGCCGTCGAGCCACCGGGCCCGGACGAGCTGCGCCGCCTGACGGACACGATCCTCACCGGTGCGTACCGGGCCGAGCTTGACGTGGCCCTCGAGCGGGCCGCTGCGTACGCCCGCGTGGTGGCCCTGGGCCAGACCCACCACGCGGACTCCCTCGAGGCCTCGGACCCGGCCCATGCCGCGCGCCTCACCGGCCGGGCAGGGCGCATGGTGGCCACCGCGGAGGCCCTGGAGGCCTCGGCTCGCTCGTGGCGGGACCGCACGCTAGACTGACCGCCGACGGCGCCGGGCTGCAGGTGACCCCGGGCTCCAACACATCGCCGCCATGAGCGGCCCTCCGCCGAGAGGCGTCCCCGGTCCGGCGTCGTCCTGGACCTCCCACCCCGCCGCCCGCACCCGCCGGCGGCGGCGCGTCCGCTGAGGAAGGTGACCCGCCGAGCATGGCCCCCCGCCCGCCCTGGCTCGTGACCCGGGACTCCCCCGCCCTCCGGCATCTGGCCGACCTCTGCGACGGCCTCGGCCGCGCCGTCCAGGCCGTCGCGCAGAGCCCGGCCGCGGTCGGGGATGAGCGGGACCGCGTGGAGCGTGGCCTCGAGGACGTCGACGCCGCCGCCACCGCCTCCCTCATGGCCCTCCTGACCGCGCTGCGCAGCGCCTACGTGACGCCCCTGCCCCGCCAGGACCTCTACCGTCTGGCGGACGGCGTCCACACGGCCGTGCACCGGGTGGTGGCGGCCGGCGTGCTGGTCCACCGCGCGGACCTGCCCGAGCTGCCCCGCCACGCCCTGGACCTGCTCGAGACCATGGGCCGCCAGGGCGAGCTCATGGCCGCCGCCGTGGGGCTCCTGCGAGACCTCGACGCGCTCGAGGACACCTGGATGCAGCTCGAGCGCGGCCTGCGCCGCATGGACCGCGTGATGGTCGAGTGGCTCTCCGCCCTGGGCATGGACCTGCTGCAGCGGGACTTCAACCGCCAGCGGGAGGTCGCCGGCGCCCTGCAGGCCGCCCTCACGGCCCTGCACCGGGTGTCCACGGACCTGGGCGTGGTCCTGGTCCGTGAGTCCTGAGCGGAGGACCGCCCCGTGACCGCCGCCGTGGCCCTCGTCCTGCTGCTGACCGTCCTGCTCGCGCTGGTCACGGGATTCCGCGACGCCCCCAATGCGGTGGCGCTGCCGGTCCGGTTCCGGGCCCTGTCCCCGCGGATCGCGCTGCTCATGGCCGCAGTGCTGAACACCGTGGGCACGCTGCTGGGGATGGGGATGCTCGGGGCGGGCATCGCGCTCGTGGGCGGCCTGGGCGCCCTGGGCGGCGGCGCTCTGCCCACCCTCGCGGTGGCGCTCACGGTGGCCCTCACGTGGGGCCTGCTGCTGTGGTGGCTGCGGATGCCGATCTCCATGACCCATGCCGTCCTGGCCGCGATCGCCGCGGCCCACCTCGCGGCGCACGTGGCCCTCGGGCTCCCGCTGGACGAGGCCTTCAGCCGCGACGCCCGCCGGGACGTGCTGCTGGGCCTGACCCTGTCCCCCGTGCTCGCGTGGGGGCTGACCCGCCTCCTCACCCCGCTCGTGGTGCGCCTCGGCACCACGGGCACCACGGTGAACGTGCAGCACCGGGCCCGCCTCGCGCTGGCCCTGTCCTCGGGCATGACGGCGTTGGGCCACGGCCTGCAGGCCGGGCAGCGGCTGGGGACGGTGTGGCTGCTCACGGCGGCGGGCGCGCTGGGCGCGGGACTGCCCGCCGACACGGACCTGACGTGGCCATACATTCTCAGCGCCGTGGTGTTCGCGGCGGCCGTGGGCGCGGGCACGCTCGGCGGGGCCTGGCGCATCGGCTGGACCCTCACCGAGCGCCTGGTGATCCTGGACCCGCTGCGGGCCTCGGTGGCCGCGGCCGTCCCGGCGGTCCTGCTCTTCCTCGGCTCCCTGCTGCTGCACCTTCCGCTGTCCTCGACCCACACGCTCACCGCGAGCATCGTGGCCGCCGGCCAGACGCAGACCTACGCGTCCGTGCGATGGCCCACCCTGGCCCGCGTCGTCGCCTGGTGGCTCCTGACCCCCCTGGTGTGCGGCGCTCTGGCCTTCGCCCTCGGCCTCGTCACTCTGCGCATTCTCGGCTGACCTCCTGCCTCCACCACGACGGCGACCCCCGCCCGGACGTGCCGGGCGGGGGTCGCCGTCGTGGTGGGCGCGCGGGGCGGCTCAGCCGAAGCGGCCCGAGACGTAGTCCTCGGTCTGCTGGTTCGAGGGGTTGTTGAAGATGGTGTTCGTCTCGTCGAACTCGATGAGCTTGCCGGGCTCGCCGACGCCCTGGATGTTGAAGAACGCGGTCTTGTCCGCCACGCGCGCGGCCTGCTGCATGTTGTGCGTGACGATGATGACCGTGTACTGCTCCTTCATCTCGTTGATGAGGTCCTCCACGGCGAGGGTGGAGATCGGGTCGAGGGCCGAGCAGGGCTCGTCCATGAGGATCACGTCGGGCTGCACCGCGATGGAGCGGGCGATGCACAGGCGCTGCTGCTGG
The DNA here is from genome assembly GCF_023155805.1 of Micrococcus lacusdianchii. GTDB lineage: Bacteria > Actinomycetota > Actinomycetes > Actinomycetales > Micrococcaceae > Micrococcus > Micrococcus lacusdianchii. Next base: position 124,521 of record NZ_JAKNUW010000005.1, read on the forward strand.
CCGCCGGAGAGGCCGGAGCCCGGCTTGTCGAGGCGGTCCTTCACCTCGTTCCACAGGTTGGCGCCGCGCAGGGAGGTCTCCACGATCTCGTCGGCGCGGGCCTTGCTCAGGCGGGTGCCGTTGAGCTTGTAGCCGGCCAGGACGTTGTCCCGGATGGACATGGTGGGGAAGGGGTTCGGGCGCTGGAACACCATGCCGATCTGCGAGCGGACGCGGACCGGATCGACGTTGGACGCGTAGATGTTCTCGCCGTCGAGCAGCAGCTCGCCCTCCACGTGGGCGCCCGGGAGCACCTCGTGCATGCGGTTGATGCTGCGCAGGAACGTGGTCTTGCCGCAGCCGGAGGGGCCGATGAACGCGGTGACCGTGCGGGGGGCGATGTCGATGTTCACGCCCTCCACCGCCTTGAAGGTGCCGTAGTAGACGTCGACGTCGTTGGCCTGGATGCGCTTGGACATGGGTGCTTCGATTCCTTCGGGAGTCTCGGGTGAGGAGGGGCCGACGTCGGTCAGCGGCCGGACTTGGGGGCGAACGCCTTGGCGATCACCCGGGCCAGCAGGTTCAGCGCCATGACGATCGCCACAAGGACGAGCGCGGCGGCCCACGCGCGGGCGGTGGACGGGTCCGCCGCGGTCGGCGACGTGGGGGCGACCAGCTGTCGGTAGATGAACACCGGCAGGGCGGTCATCCAGTTGTCGAACGGGTCCCAGTTCACGTTGACGGCGAAGCCCGCGGTCACCAGGATCGGCGCGGTCTCGCCGGCCACACGGGCGATCGCCAGCGTCACGCCCGAGGCGATGCCGGAGATGGCGGTCGGCAGCACGACCTTGGCGATGGTCTGCCACTTGCGCACGCCCAGGGCGTAGGAGCCCTCGCGCAGCTCGTTCGGGACGACGCGGAGCATCTCCTCCGTGGAGCGGACGACGACCGGGATCATCAGCACCGAGAGGGCGATGGCCGCGGTGAAGCCCATCTGCACGTTCTGCAGGGCCTCCGGGCGGCTGCCCATGACCTGCTCGAGGACCCACGTCACGGCGGCGTAGGCGAACAGGCCGGCCACGATGGAGGGGATGCCGGTCATGACGTCCACGAAGAAGATGATGGCCCGGGAGAACCAGCCGTCCCGCCCGTACTCCACCAGGTAGATGGAGGTCAGCATGCCGATCGGCACCGAGATGATCGTGGCGATCAGCGTGATGACGACCGTGCCGACCAGCGCGTGGCCGAAGCCGCCGGCCAGCTCGCCCGCCGGGGTGCCGGCGTCGATCCAGTTGGAGTCGTCGACGCCGGTGACGCCCTGCATGTCGTAGGCCATCACGTGCGGGTTGTTCACCAGGGTCGGCAGGCCCGTGGCCACCACGGACCACAGCACGGACACCAGCGGGGCGAGGGCGATCAGGAAGGCCAGCCAGACGAGGTTGCGCCACAGGCCGTCGGTGGCGCGGCGCCGGTTCTCCATGGCGCGGGTGGCCACGTACATGCCGAGCACGTAGAGGATCGCGGTGATCACGAGGAACGCGGCGATCGGGAAGCCCTCGGCCAGCAGCAGGGTCAGACCGGCGCCGATCACGGCGGCGCCGACGAGGACGGCGATCCAGACCCAGCCGGGCTTGCGCCCGCCGCTGAGGGACTCCTGGCGCCGCGGGCGGAGGTCGGTCTCGGTGGGAGGAGTGGTGGTCACAGTGCTGCTCATGTCAGTTCGCCCCCGAGAATTCCTTGTGCTTGTTCACGATCGCGCGGGCGATCATGTTCACCGCGAGGGTGATGATGAAGAGCATCAGGCCCGCGGCGATCAGCTCGTTGAGGCGCATGCCGAACGCCTCCGGGAAGTTCAGCGCGATCTCCGAGGGGATCGTCTGGTTGCGCCCGGACTGGATGAGGGACCAGGAGAAGATGCCGCCGGAGAGCACCATGGTCACGGCCATCGTCTCCCCCAGGGCTCGGCCGAGGCCCAGCATGATCGAGGAGACGATGCCCGCGCGCGCGAAGGGGAACACCGTCATCTTGATCATCTCCCACCGGGTGGCGCCGAGGCCCAGGGCGGCCTCCTGGTGGAGGATCGGGGTCTGCGTGAAGATCTCCCGGCACAGGGCGGTGATGATCGGCAGCACCATGACCGAGAGGACGATGCCGGAGGTGAGGAGGGTGCGGCCCGTCGTCGTCGGGGCCCCGGCGAAGAACGGGATGAACCCGAGGTGCTCGTTCAGCCAGCCGTAGATCGGGACCATCAGCGGCGCGAGCGTCAGCCAGCCCCACACGCCGTAGACCACGGAGGGGATCGCGGCGAGCAGGTCGATGACGAACCCGACGGGCTTGGCGATCCGCGGCGGGGCGTAGTGCGAGATGAAGAGCGCCACCCCGACCGCGACGGGGGTCGCCAGGAGCAGGGCGATGATCGCGGCCATCACCGTGCCCGCCATGAGCGGCCAGACGTACTCGAAGAAGCTGTCGACGGGGGAGTCCAGGTCCGCACCCGGGCGGATGGCCGGGAGCGCCTCGGAGACGAGGAAGATGGCCACGAAGGCCAGGACCAGCAGGATGACGACGGCGGAGGCGAGCGCAAGGCCGGAGAAGATGCTGTCACCGGCACTGCCGGCCCGGGAGCCGCGCAGTGAGGCGGACGACTCGCGGGCCGTCGCGGGGGCGGGTGTGGACACGATGCCTTCCCTCGATGTCAGGGGGGGGAACAGAGACGGAGGGCCGGTGCAGCGCACCGGCCTGGCCTTCGGCCGCCGAGCCCGGTGGGCCCGGCGGCCGAAGGAGTGCCGTCACGAGGACGGCGTCAGGGATCAGCCCTGGGCGGAGATGGCCTCGATGCGCTCCATCGCGGCGTCGCGGGTGGCGGCGGAGATCGGGGCGTTGCCGGCCGCGCCCTCAGCAGTGCTCTGGCCGTCCTCGGAGATGGCGTACTCGGCGAAGGCCTTCACCTGGTCGACGGTCTCCTGGTCCTTGTACTGGTTGCAGTAGATGTGGTAGGAGACCAACACCACCGGGTACACGCCGGCCTCGGTGGTGGCGCGGTCGAGCTCGATGGAGCCGTCCTCGTTGGCCTCGGACTTCTCGACGGTGGCGGCGGCGGCCTCGGCGGAGTACGCCACGTACTCCTCGCCGACCTTCACGTCCACGGTGCCCAGGCCGTCCACGGCGGAGGCGTCGGCGTAGGTGATGGCGCCCTCGTTGGAGGAGACCAGGCCCACGACGCCGGTGGTGCCCTGCGCGGACTCGGCGGTGATGTCGGCCGGCCAGGTCTCGACCTCGTCGTAGGACCAGGCGTCGCCGGCGGCCTCGGTGAGGTAGGCGGTGAAGTTCTCGGTGGTGCCCGAGTCGTCGGAGCGGTGCACCACGGTGATCGGGGTGTCGGGCAGCTCGACGCCCTCGTTCTGGGAGGCGATGGCCTCGTCGTTCCAGGTGGTGATCTCGCCGGTGAACACGCGCGCGATGGTCTCGGCGTCCATCTTGATGTTCTCCTCGACGCCCGGCAGGTTGTAGGCCACGGCGATCGGGGAGATGTAGGCCGGCACGTGGAACGCGCCCTGGTCACCGCAGACCTGCTTGGCCTGCTCGGCCTCCTCCTCGTCCATGGCGGCGTCGGAGCCGGCGAAGGAGGTGGCGCCCTGCAGGAACTTCTCGCGGCCCGCGCCGGAGCCGTCCGGGGAGTACTGCACGGTGAGGTTCGGGGCCACGGAGGACACGCCCTGGGTCCAGGCGGTCATGGCGGCCTCCTGGGAGGAGGCGCCGGCGCCGACCAGGTTGCCCTGGACGTCCGAGGTCGCGCCGCCCTCGGCGGCGGAGGACGAGCCGGCCGGGGCGGCGGAGGACGAGCCGGCCGGGGCGGTGGAGCTCGCGCCACCGTTGCCACCGTTGTCGGCGGAGGAGCAGGCGGTCAGGGCGAGAGCGGCGACGGAGAGCAGAGCGGCCGAGCGGCCGAAGCGGAGAGCCTTCACGGGGATGCCTCTTTCTAAGCGGTGACGGTGACGGCGGCATGCCGGTTCCCCGGCCGCGCCATGTACGCCACGGTAGGGGGGCCATATGAATCGCGTGTCCGCCGAGGATGAACAGCCGGTGAACTGCCGCGCGCAGGGCGTGTCTTGCATCACAATGCGGCCACGGACGCCCTCGCGGCCCGCAGTAGGGTGGCCGCATGACAGACCGCCACGCCACCGCCACGGGCACGCTCCCCGCGGTGGTCCCGGCCGGCCGTGGCCGGCGGATGGCGCAGTTCGCCCGGCGTCGTGCGCGTGCGGGGTGGTCGCGGGTCCGCAGCTCCGTGCCCCATGCCGCCCTGATGGCGGCCTGCGCCGTGGGCGCGTACGCCTTCGCGGAGCGGGTGCTCGGGCACGGGCAGCCCCTGTTCGCCGCCACCGCCCTGCTGATCGCGCTCGGCTTCCAGCGCGAGCCCCGGGTCCGCAAGGTCGCCGAGGTGGCGGCCGGCTGCACACTGGGCATCCTCATCGGGGACCTGATGATGGCGGGTCTCGGCCGCGGGCTGTGGCAGGCCGTCGTCGTGGTGTTCGTGTCCGTCATGGTGGCGAGGTTCCTGGACTCGGGCGCCACGTTCACCATGCAGATGTCCCTGCAGTCCGTGCTCGTGGTGCTGCTCCCCCTCGGGGAGCAGGGCCCGTTCGCCCGCTCGGGGGACGCGCTCGTGGGCGGTGCCCTCGCCCTGCTGGTCACGTTCCTCTCCCCCCAGGACGCCAGCCGCGGCACGGCCCGGCAGCTGCGGGGCCTCTACGAGTCCATGTCCCGCGTCCTGCGCGAGCTCTCCCAGAGCCTGCGCGAGGAGGAGTCCCGCACGGCGTGGATGGCGCTCGTGGAGTGCCGGCGCACGCAGGGCACCCTCGACGACGTCCGCCGCGAGCTGCTCCTGAGCGCGGAGCAGGCCGCGTTCAACCCGCTGCAGCGGTCCTCCCGCGGGCTCGTGGAGACGATGTCCCGCGCCGCGGACAGGTCCGACCTGGCCGTCCGCTCGCTGCGGATCGTGGCCCGCCGCGTGGTCTCGATCCTCGACCACGGCGCGGTGGACGACGACCACCGCGAGCGCCTGGCCGCCTGGTTCGACGACGCCGCGGACGCCGTCGAGATCCTGCACCGCTCCCTCGTGGAGCCCCAGGAGGAGGGCCGGCACCGCTCGCTGGGGGTGGCCCGAGACGCCCTGGGCACCTCCGCCTCCCGCCTGGACCCGCACGAGCTGGCCGGGCGCACCGTGCACGGCGAGGCGCTCGTGATGCTGCTGCGCCCCATGATGGTGGATCTGCTCGAGGCCACCGGCGCCTCCCACGACGAGGCCGTCTCCTACCTGCCGCGGGTCTGAGCCGGCGGCGAAGCGCCGCTACCCCGTCCGCACCCCTGCCTACAGTGGGCGCATGGCCACCAAGACCGCCGCGAAGCGCGCCCCCGGATACCGCTGCACCGAGTGCGGCTGGACGTCGGTGAAGTGGGTGGGCCGCTGCGGCGAGTGCCAGGCGTGGGGCACGGTCGAGGAGGCCGGCGGGGGCTCGACGCCGGGCCGCACCCGGGCCTCCACGGTGGCCGCCCCCGCTCCGCGCATCGGGGAGGTGGACGCCACCCTGGCCTCCTTCCGCACCACGGGGGTGCGGGAGCTGGACCGGGTGCTCGGCGGCGGCCTCGTGCCCGGGGCGGTGATCCTCCTGGCCGGCGAGCCCGGCATCGGCAAGTCGACGCTCCTGCTGGACGTGGCCGCCCAGACCGCCCGCGGCGCCGGCGGAGGCGGGGAACGGAGCGTGCTGTACCTGACGGGCGAGGAGTCCGCGGCCCAGGTACGGTCCCGGGCGGACCGGATCGGGGCGGTGGCGGACACCCTGCGCCTGGCGGCGGAGACGGACCTCGGGCGCGCCCTGGGCCAGATCGAGCGGACCGACCCGGCGCTCGTGGTGGTGGACTCGGTGCAGACCCTGCAGTCGGCCGAGGTGGAGGGCGTCGCCGGCGGGGTGACGCAGGTGCGCGAGGTGGCCGCGAGCCTGATCCGCACCGCCAAGGAGAAGGGCATCACCACCATCCTGGTGGGCCACGTGACCAAGGACGGCACGATCGCCGGGCCCCGCCTGCTCGAGCACCTGGTGGACGTGGTCTGCCAGTTCGAGGGGGACCGCCACTCCCGGCTGCGCCTGGTGCGGGCCGTGAAGAACCGGTTCGGCCCCACGGACGAGGTCGGCTGCTTCGACCTGCGCGAGGACGGGATCGAGTCCCTCGACGACCCCTCCGGGCTGTTCCTCTCCGGGACGGCGGACCCTGTGGAGGGCACCTGCGTGACCGTGACCCTCGAGGGCCGCCGCCCGCTGGTGGCCGAGGTGCAGTCCCTGCTCACCCCCTCGGGGGGCGGCAGCCCCCGCCGCACGGTCTCCGGCGTGGACGCGGCCCGCGTGAACATGCTCCTGGCGGTCCTGCAGCGCCGCGCCCGCTTCGCCCTGGCCCAGGACGACTGCTACGTGGCCACCGTGGGCGGCGTGCGCCTGGCCGAGCCGGCCTCGGACCTCGCGGTGGCGGTGGCCATCGCCTCCGCCAAGCTCGGCGCGCCCGTGCCGCAGGGCATGATCGCCGTCGGGGAGCTGGGCCTGGCCGGCGAGGTGCGGCCGGTGCCGGGCGTGGGGCGGCGCGTCCGGGAGGCGGCGCGGCTCGGCTTCACCCGTGCGCTCGTGCCCCGCACCCCCGAGCCGCTCGGGGAGGTGCCGGCCGGATTCTCCGTGGCCGAGGTCGGCACCCTGGGCGAGGCCCTCGGCTCCATCCAATCCTGGACCGGCAGACAGTCCTGACCGCTCAGTCCACCGTGGACGCCGGCGCCGGCGAGGCGGAGGCGGGCGTGGCGGGGCTCGCCGGCGTGCTCGGCGTCGGAGCCGTCGGGGAGGAGGCCGGGGCGGGCGTCGCCGGGGCCGGTGCCGGCGAGGTCGGCGACGCGCCAGGGCTCGGCGACGCCTCGGCCTCCGGCGCGGGGACGACGGCGGACGACGACGTGGCGGTGGCCGGGGCGGGCTCCTCGAGGACGGTCAGGGCCACGGGCCGGGAGCTCACGTCCCCCAGGCTGACCGTGAGGGTGTGCCGCCCGGGCTCGGCGAGCCCGCCCCGCCGCGTGCAGTCGGACGAGGAGGTGCGGCCGTCCCACCGGTACACCGCGCGCTGCTGGTCCCCCGGCTCGAGGGCCACCTCCTGGTGCGTGGGATCCGCCTGGCAGACGCGCGTGCTCAGCACCTGGCCCCCCTCGGCGTCCTCGATCCGGAACTCCTGCACCGCCGTGCCCACGTCCGCACGGCACGGGCGGACCGAGAGGTTCGTGACGCCCAGGCGGAGCACCGCCTCCTGACCGCGCAGGTACTCGTCCCGGTCCGCGGAGGCCACCACGCGCAGGTCCGTGGACGCGCAGGCGGGCAGGGCGGCCACGTCCGCGTCGTCCTGGCCGAGGAGGCCCGAGGCGGAGGCCCGGGCCGGAGTCGGCGAGGAGACGGGGGTGGGCGTCGCGCCCGGGGACGCCTCGGCGTCGCCCCCGCCCGCGGGCAGGAGGCTGTTCACCAGGGCGCCCAGGCCCCACCCCGCCAGGAGCAGCACCAGTGCGGCCAGCACCGCCGCCACCAGGCGACGACGCCGGTAGACGGCCGCGGACGGGCGCTTGCGGGGCTCATGGGACGAGGAGGGCATGGGATCCAGGGTAGGCCCGGGCGCGGCCCTAGAGTGGACGGCATGCCCACGCCCCCGACCCGCCTGACCGCCCTTCACGAGGGGATCCTGGACTGGTTCGCGGCGCACGCCCGGGACCTGCCGTGGCGGGACCCGAACTGCCTGCCGTGGGGCGTGCTGGTCTCCGAGATCATGCTCCAGCAGACCCCGGTGGTGCGGGTGCTCCCCCGCTGGCGGGCCTGGCTCGAGCGCTGGCCGACCCCCGCCGACCTGGCCGCCGCCCCCACCACGGACGTGCTGACCGCATGGGACCGGCTCGGCTATCCGCGGCGTGCGCTGCGTCTGCAGGAGGCCGCGCGGGCGATCGTCGAACGGCACGGCGGCGAGGTGCCCGCCGATCCCGCGGCGCTGCGGGCCCTGCCCGGGATCGGCGAGTACACGGCCGCCGCCGTGGCCAGCTTCGCCTTCGGCATCCCCGAGACCGTGGTGGACACCAACGTGCGCCGCGTGCTCGCCCGCGCCCTGCGCGGCGAGGCCCTGCCCGGACGCACCCTGACGCGGGCCGAGATGGCCGCCGCCCACGCCGCGGTGCCCGAGGGCACCGACCGGGCCAACGCCTGGAACGCCGCGGTCATGGAGCTGGGCGCCCTGGTCTGCACCGCCCGCTCCCCCGCCTGCGACCGCTGCCCCGTGCGGGAGGCCTGCGCGTGGGTGGCCGCGGGCTCCCCGCCGCCCGAGGAGCGGCCCCGGGGCCAGGCCTGGGCGGGGACGGACCGTCAGGTGCGCGGCGCGGTGATGGCCGCCGTGCGTCAGCACGGACGGGTGCCGGCCGCGCAGGTGCGCGACGCCGTCGTCGCCACGGGGCGCCTCGGCGCCCACCGCCCGGAGGAGGCCCAGTGGGAGCGGTGCATGGGCGGTCTCCTCGCGGACGGACTCCTCGTCCGCCACGACGACGGCGCCCTCGCCTTCCCCGGCTGAGGCGCGCCCGGAGGGACGCCGAGGACAAGGACCGGACCGCCGCCCCGTCAGAGGGCGCGGATCATGCGGGTGTTGCCGAGGGTGTTGGGCTTGACCCGGGCGAGATCGAGGAACTCGGCCACGCCCTCGTCCGTGGAGCGCAGCAGCTCGGCGTAGACCTCCGGGTCCACGGCCGACTGGTCCGCCATGACCTCGAACCCGTGGCGCCGGAAGAAGTCGACCTCGAAGGTCAGGCAGAAGACGCGGGAGACGCCCACGCGGCGCGCGCGGTCCAGCAGCTCCTCGAGCAGCAGGTGCCCCACCCCGCAGCCCTGGAAGCCGTCCGCCACGGCCAGGGTGCGCACCTCCGCGAGGTCCTCCCACATCACGTGCAGGGCGCCGAACCCGGCGAGCCGGCCGTCCGCGTCCTCCGCCACCACGAACTCCTGGATGGCCTCGTAGAACGCCACCGCCTCCTTCTGGAGCAGCACCCGGCGCTCCGCGAGGGGCCGCACCAGCTCCCGGACGGCGGGCACGTCCTGCGTGCGGGCCGGACGGAGGGTGATCGAGGCGGCGGCGGGCATGGCGTCAGTCTAGGTCCCGGGAACGCCAGGACCCCCGCCCCGGATCTCTCCGGCGCGGGGGTCCTGCGGAACCCGCGGGCTCAGGCCTGGTGGCCGCCCAGGGTCTGGTTCTCGGCCTGGTCCTGGACGTTGCCGGTCAGGAACTTCTCCTGCGCGGCGTCGACGCCCTGGTTGACCTTGTCGCCGTGCTGGCCCAGCTTGTCGCCGTGCTGCTCCTGGGCGGAGTCCACGTGCTCGTTGATCGTGTCGGAGTGCTCGTTCGCGAGGTTCTTCATGTCGTCGAAGCCCACCATGGGGTCCTCCTTCGTCTCGGGTCTGCCCCGCGGTCTCGCCGCCCCGGCGGTGCCGGAGCGGCCCTGCGGGCCAGGACCACTCTGAGCGGTCCCCCCCACACTGACAGCTGAGCCGCCGCCGCGCCACCCCCGGGGAGGCGGTTCCCCGGGGGTGGCGCGTCCGGGTCAGTCGACCGGCGCGGCGACGTGCCCGGCGTCGGGGCCCTCGCCCGCATCCCCGGTACGCGGGGCGCGCGGGACGTCCGCGCCCGAGGCGCCCTCCTCCGCGCGGTCCGGGGCGCCGGCCTCGAGCTCGGCCGGGGCGGCGTCCCCGTCGAGCGCCTTCCGGCCGCCCGTGTGGGTGAACGTCAGCTCGGCCTCGGGGCCCTCGCCCGTGGCGTCCACGTGGATGGTGGAGCCGCCGGGGATCTCACCGAAGAGGATCTTCTCCGAGAGCTGGTCCTCCACCATGTGCTGGATGGTGCGGCGCAGCGGACGGGCGCCCATGGCCGGGTCGTAGCCCCGATCGGCGAGCAGGTCCTTGGCGGCCTGGGTGAGCTCGATGGACATGTCCTGCTCGTCCAGGCGCTTGGCCAGGCGGGCGACGAACAGGTCCACGATCTCCACGATCTCGGACTTCTGCAGCTGCGGGAAGACGATCACGTCGTCCACGCGGTTGAGGAACTCCGGGCGGAAGTGCTGGCGCAGCTCCTCGCGGACCTTGCCCTTCATGCGCTCGTAGCCCGTGGAGGTGTCCGAGGAGGACTGGAAGCCGGTCATGACGCCCTTGGAGATGTCCCGGGTGCCCAGGTTCGTGGTCATGATGATCACGGTGTTCTTGAAGTCCACCACGCGGCCCTGCGAGTCGGTCAGGCGGCCGTCCTCGAGGATCTGCAGCAGCGAGTTGAACAGGTCCGCATGGGCCTTCTCCACCTCATCGAAGAGCACCACGGAGAACGGCCGACGGCGCACCTTCTCGGTGAGCTGGCCGCCCTCCTCGTAGCCCACGTAGCCGGGAGGGGCGCCGAAGAGCCGGGAGACGGTGTGCTTCTCCTGGAACTCGGACATGTCCAGGGTGATGAGCGCACCCTCGTCCCCGAAGAGGAACTCCGCGAGGGACTTGGCCAGCTCGGTCTTGCCGACGCCGGTGGGGCCGGCGAAGATGAACGACCCCGACGGGCGGTTCGGGTCCTTCAGGCCCGCACGGGTGCGGCGGATGGCGCGGGACAGGGACTTGATGGCCTCGTCCTGGCCGATCACGCGGCGGTGGAGCTCGTCCTCCATGTTGCGCAGGCGGTCCGTCTCCTCCTCGGTGAGCTTGAACACCGGGATGCCGGTGGACTTGGAGAGCACCTCGGCGATGAGGTCCTCGTCCACCGTGGCGACGCCGGCGTCCGCGCCGGTGCGCCACGCCTGCTCCTTCTCGCGGCGCTCGTCCTCGAGCTGCTGCTCCTGGTCCCGCAGGCGGGCGGCGCCCTCGAAGTCCTGGCCGTCGATGGCGGCCTCCTTCTGGGTGCGCACCTCCGCGATCCGGGACTCGTAGGCCTTGATCTCCGGCGGCACGGTCATGCGACGGATGCGCAGACGCGCGCCGGCCTCGTCGATCAGGTCGATGGCCTTGTCCGGCAGGTGCCGGTCGGAGACGTACCGGTCCGCCAGGCCGGCGGCGGCCTTGAGCGCGCCGTCCGTGATGGAGACCTTGTGGTGCGCCTCGTAGCGGTCCCGCAGGCCGCGCAGGATCTCCGTGGCGTCCTCGACGGAGGGCTCGGGCACCTGGATCGGCTGGAAGCGGCGCTCGAGCGCGGCGTCCTTCTCGATGTGCTTGCGGTACTCGTCCAGCGTGGTGGCGCCGACGGTCTGCAGCTCGCCGCGGGCCAGCATGGGCTTGAGGATGCTGGCGGCGTCGATCGCACCCTCGGCGGCACCGGCGCCGACCAGCGTGTGGATCTCATCGATGAACAGGATGATGTCCCCGCGTGTGCGGATCTCCTTGAGCACCTTCTTCAGGCGCTCCTCGAAGTCGCCGCGGTAGCGGGAGCCGGCCACGAGGGAGCCGAGGTCCAGCGAGTACAGCTGCTTGTCCTTGAGGGTCTCCGGGACGTCGCCGCGGTCGATCGCCTGGGCGAGGCCCTCGACGACGGCGGTCTTGCCCACGCCCGGCTCGCCGATCAGCACGGGGTTGTTCTTGGTGCGCCGGGAGAGGACCTGCATGACGCGCTCCATCTCCTGGGCTCGGCCGATCACCGGGTCGAGCTTGCCCTCATGGGCCGCCGCGGTGAGGTTGCGGCCGAACTGGTCCAGGACGACGGAGCCCGCGTTCTGGCCCGACTCGGAGCCGGCGCCGACGCCCGCTCCGGCGGTCTCCTTGCCGCCCTGACCCCCGCCCTGGTAGCCGGAGAGCAGCTGGATGACGGTCTGGCGCACGCGGTTCAGGTCTGCGCCGAGCTGCACGAGCACCTGGGCGGCCACGCCCTCGCCCTCACGGATCAGGCCCAGCAGGATGTGCTCGGTGCCGATGTAGTTGTGGCCCAGCTGCAGCGCCTCGCGCAGGGACAGCTCCAGGACCTTCTTGGCGCGCGGGGTGAACGGGATGTGGCCGGGCGGGTTCTGCTGGCCCTGGCCGATGTCCTCCTGCACCTTCTCCCGCACGGCGGCCAGGGAGATGTCCATGGACTCGAGGGCCTTCGCCGCGACGCCCTCGCCCTCGTGGATCAGGCCGAGCAGGATGTGCTCGGTGCCGATGTAGCTGTGGTTGAGCATGCGCGCCTCTTCCTGGGCGAGCACGACCACACGACGGGCACGGTCGGTGAATCTCTCGAACATGGGCACACTCCTTGCGTCGGTTCGGCTCGAGACTACGCACCGGCACAGCGTGTCGGGCGACTGTTCGCCACAGGGGGAAGCGGCCCGGTCACCCGTCGGAGAGGGGGCGCGGAGCACCGTGGGGACGGGGCCGGGGATCAGCGTCCGGGGTGCCTCACGCCCGCTGGGAGTTGCGGTACGCCTCCACCACATCCCGGTGCAGGCGGCCGCGCGAGGACACCTCGTAGCCGTTCTCGGCGGCCCACTTGCGGATCTGCGCCGCCTCCACCTTGGGCGACGGCGGGGCCACCGCGCGGCCCTTCTCCACGTAGGGCTGGAGGAACCCGCGCAGCTCGGCCGCGTGCTCCGCCGAGAGGTCGATCTCGTAGTTGCGCCCGTCCAGTGCGAAGCTCACGGTCTCCGCCGCATCCGAACCGTCCAGATCATCCACGAGGACCACTTCCACTCTGTGTGCCATGTGCTCGATGCCCACTTCCTTCGTCCGATGCTCTGGCCCTTTCCGGGCCGAACGGGCCACCGGACGCGCGGGAGCGCAGACCGCCGTCCTCGTCGAGCAGCTGGGGTGCTCGCATGCTAACGCAGGGGCGGGTCACGGGACGGGGCCCCCTCCGGGGGCGACGAGGGTCAGCGGGACGGGCCGGCGTCGTCGTCGTCGCGCGGGGCGTCCCCGACGCCGCGGCGCGCGGCCCACTCCCGGGCCTCCGCCTCCTCGCGGGCGGCGCGGGAGTCGGCGCCGCTGATCCGGCGCCGGCGCGCCTCGCGCTCGCCCGCATCCGCGCGCAGGAGCGAGCGCATCACGAGCCAGAACACGAGGGCGAGGCCCACCGAGGGGGCCAGCACGGAGAAGTACTCCCAGAACGTGGCCACGGATCAGGCCTCCGGCTTGAGCAGGGGGAAGAGGATGGTCTCGCGGATGCCGGCGTCGGTGAACAGCATCACCAGGCGGTCGATGCCCAGGCCGATGCCGCCCATGGGCGGGGCGCCGTACTCCAGGGCGCGCAGGAAGTCCTCGTCGAGCTGCATGGCCTCGTCGTCGCCGTCGGCGGCCATCCGTGACTGCGCGGTGAGCCGCTCGCGCTGGATGACGGGGTCGATCAGCTCGGAGAAGGCGGTGCCGCGCTCCATGCCGCCGATGATCAGGTCCCACGCCTCGATCACGCGGTCGTCGTGGCGGTTGGCGCGGGCCAGCGGCTGGGCGGCCGGCGGGTAGTCGTAGACGAACGTGGGGTTCATCAGCGTGGGCTCCACGATCTCGCCGAACAGCTCGATCACGAGCTTCTCCGGGCCCCACCTCGAGTCCACCTTCACCTGGTGCTCCGCGGCGATCGCGCGGAGGGTCTCGGCATCCGTGTCCGGGGTGACCTCGCGGCCCACGGCCTCGGACAGGCCCGGATACACGGACACCCAGGCCCATTCGCCGTCGAGGTCGATGACACCCTTGGCCGTCTCGATCCGCCGGCCCGCACCCACCGCGTCCGCGGCGTTGAGGATGATCTCCTGCATGCGCTCGGCCATCACGTGCATGTCCGCCCACGCCTCGTAGCACTCGAGGGTGGTGAACTCCGGGGAGTGCGTGGAGTCCACGCCCTCGTTGCGGAACACGCGGCCGATCTCGTAGACGCGCTCGATCCCGCCCACGACGGCGCGCTTGAGGTACAGCTCCGTGGCGATGCGCAGCGTCATGTCCTGGTCGAAGGCGTTCAGGTGCGTCTCGAACGGACGGGCCTGCGCGCCGCCGTGGACGAGCTGCAGGATGGGGGTCTCCACCTCCACGTAGCCGCGGTCCTCGAGGGTGCGGCGCACGGCCGAGGTGACCTTCGCGCGGCGGTAGACCATCTGACGGGCCTCGTCCCTCACGATCAGGTCCGCGTAGCGCTGGCGCACGCGGGTCTCCTCGTTCAGCTCCGCGTGCAGCACCGGCAGCGGGCGCAGGGCCTTAGAGGCCATCTCCCAGGCGGAGGCCTTCACGGAGAGCTCGCCGCGGCGGGAGACGATCACGGTGCCGGTGACGGAGAGGAAGTCGCCGAGGTCCACGGCCCGCTTCCACTCGGCGAGGGACTCCTCGCCCACCTCCGCGAGGGACACCATGACCTGCAGGCGGACGGCGTCGCCGTCGACCCCGGTCTCCTGCAGGGTGGCGAAGCACAGCTTGCCGGTGTTCCGCAGGAAGACCACGCGCCCGGTCACGGAGACCTCGGGCCCGTCCTCCCAGCCGGCCTCGTGCTTCTCGTCGAACTCCGCGCGGACCTGCGCGAGGGAGTGCGTGCGGGGCACCTCGACGGGGTAGGCCTCGCGGCCTGCGGCCAGCAGCTGCTCTCGCTTGGCGGCGCGGACGGCCTGCTGGTCGTGATGGTCGACGGCGGCGGGGGCGGGGGTCTCGGAGGTCACGGTCCCCGAGTCTACCGACGGCGCCCCGCCGGTCAGCCGCGCACCTCGGGGTTGACGAGGGCCGGGACCTCCGCGCCCGTGGCCATGGCGATCGCGTTACGCGCGGCCAGCTCGGCCATCGCGGCGCGGGTGTCCCGGGTGGCGGAGCCCAGGTGCGGCAGGAGCATCACGTTCTCCAGCTCGGCCAGGCCCGGGGCGAGGGCGGGCTCGTCCTCGTAGACGTCCAGACCGGCGCCGAAGAGCCGCCCCTCACGCAGGGCGGTGACGAGGGCCGCCTCGTCCACCACGGGCCCGCGGGCCGTGTTGACGAGGACGGCGTCGTCCTTCATCTTCGCGATCACGTCCGCATCCACGAGGTGGTGGGTGTCGTCCGTCAGGGGCACGTGGAGGGACAGGACGTCCACGACCTCGACGAGCTCCTCCCAGCGGACCTGACGGACGCGCCCGGCGAGGTCGCCGAGCTCCTCGGCCGCGACCTCCCGGTGCGCGGGCGGGCGCGGCGCGAACACGACGTCCATGCCGAAGGCGAGCGCACGCTCGACCACCGCCTTGCCGATCCGCCCGAAACCGGCCAGGCCCAGGGTCGCGCCGCGCACGTCCCGGCCCACGAGCAGGTCCGGCGCCCAGCCGTGGAAGCGCCCCTCGCGCACCATCCGCTCACCCTCGTGGGCGCGGCGGGCCACGCCGAGGATCAGGAGCATCGCGATGTCCGCGGTGGCGTCCGTGAGCACGTCCGGGGTGTTGCCGACGGCGATCCCCCGCCGCGTCGCGGCGGCCACGTCCACGTTGTCGTAGCCGACCGCGTAGTTGGCGATGCCCCTGATCCGCGCATCGGCGAGCACGCCGGCGGTGAACTTCTGGTCCAGGGCCGAGACGACGACGTCGTAGTCCCCCGAGGCCACCAGCCGCGCGAGCGCGGCGTCCCCTCCGACGTCGGCGCCGTCCACCACCTCTCCGGCCGCGCGCAGCATCCCGAGCCCGGGCTCGGGGAGGCGGGTCATGAGCAGGAAACGGGGGGTCACGGCGGGGCCTCACTCTCGGATCGGGGCGGGGAGGACGGGGCGTCGCCCGGCGTGACCAGGCTAACCGCGGAGGGCGGGTGCGACCCGGGCCGACGCCCCTTATGATTGACTCTCGTCAATCATTGACTCATGTCAATCACCGCGCCGCCCCTCCCGCCGAAGGACCCCATGACCCCGACCTCCCCCGCCCCCGAGGCCGTCGCGCCGGCCAGCGCCCCCTCGCTCGAGCGCGCCGCCGACGACGCCGCGCGCCACCGCGCCGTGCTCCAGGCCCTCACCGGCCTCCTGCTGGGCATGTTCGTCTCGATGATCGCCAACACGGTGGTCTCGACGTCGATGCCGGTGATCATCCACGACATCGGCGGCGACCAGACCGCCTACACCTGGGTCATCACCTCGGCCCTGCTCGCCACGGCCATCGCCACCCCGATCTGGGGCAAGCTGGCCGACCTCGTCAACCGCAAGCTCCTCTTCCAGCTCGCCCTGGTGCTCTTCGTCGCCGCCTCCGCGGCGGCCGGCTTCACCCACGACCCGACCTTCCTGATCGTCTGCCGCACCGTGCAGGGCCTGGGCGGCGGCGGCCTCGCCGCGCTCAGCCAGGTGATCATGGCGGACATCATCAGCCCCCGCGAGCGCGGCCGGTACATGGGCCTGTTCGGCGCCGTGATGGCCGTGGCCACGGTGGGCGGCCCCCTGGCCGGTGGCGTGATCACCGACCTGTGGGGCTGGCGCTGGAACTTCTTCGTGGCGGTGCCCTTCGCCGTCGTCGCCCTGGTGATGGTGCAGCGCACCCTCCACCTCCCGCACCGCGAGCGCCAGAAGGTGTCCATCGACTACCTCGGCATCGTGTTCCTGGCCGCGGCCACCGCGCTGCTGCTGATCTGGGTCACCAGCGCCGGCCGTGACTTCGACTGGGCCAGCACCACCACCGCGTGGATGCTCGGCGGCGTCGCCGTCGCCACCGTCCTGTTCGTCGTGACCGAGCTGCGCGTCGCCGAGCCGCTCATCCCGCTCACCCTCTTCCGCGACCGCACCTTCACCCTCGCGACGATCGCCTCGATCGCCACGGGCCTGGCCATGTTCGGCTCCTCCGTCTACCTGGCCCAGTACATGCAGCTCGCCCGCGGCGCCACCCCGACCCAGGCCGGCCTCATGACCATCCCGATGATCCTCGGCCTGCTCGTGTCCTCCACGGTGATCGGCGGCGTCATCACCCGCACCGGCGTGTGGAAGCGCTGGCTCGTGATCGGCGCCGTCCTGCTGATCGCCGGCACCGGCCTGCTCGGCACCCTCCACTACGACACCTCGTTCTGGCTGGTGTCCCTCTACATGTTCCTGCTCGGCGCCGGCATCGGCATGACCATGCAGAACCTCGTGCTCGTGGTGCAGAACACCACAGACCCGCGCCAGATGGGCGTCGCCAGCTCCGGCGTCACCTTCTTCCGCACCCTGGGCGGCAGCATCGGCGTCGCCGTGATGGGCGCCGTGGTGTCCAACGTGGTCCCGGACCGCATCGAGGAGCGCCGCGCGGACCTCGCCGCGGCCCTGCGCAGCCTGGGCCCGGACGCCGCCGAGTGGTCCGAGAGCCTGCAGTCCAGCACCCTGCCACGCGTGGCGGAGATGCCCGACGGCCTGCGCTTGATCTTCGAGGACGTCTACGCCACCGGCATCTCCCAGGCGTTCCTCGTGGGCGTGCCGCTCGCGATCGTCGCGCTGGCCGCGATCCTGTTCCTGCCGAACCTCCCGCTGGGCCGCATGACCACCTCCGAGCGCCTCCACGCCACCCGCGCCGACCTGGCCACCCACTCCACGGCCGAGGCCATGCAGACGCTGCCCGCGACCGGTCCGATCCCCGTGGTGACCGCGGCGCAGGGACGGCATCCGGCCGAGGACCCGGA
The DNA here is from genome assembly GCF_023155805.1 of Micrococcus lacusdianchii. GTDB lineage: Bacteria > Actinomycetota > Actinomycetes > Actinomycetales > Micrococcaceae > Micrococcus > Micrococcus lacusdianchii. The sequence goes on from NZ_JAKNUW010000005.1 coordinate 142,091, forward strand.
GGAGTCCCGGGCGGTGACGGCCGAGCGCCCGGTGACGGCGGTGGCCGGCCGGCCCGTCGTCCCCGCGGCGCTGGCCGTGGCAGGGACGGCCCTGCTGGCGGCCGTCGTCACCGCGCTGGTCCGGTCCCGCCGTGGCTGACGGCGCCCCGGACCCGGGCGGAGGCGGCGACGACGCGGGCTTCGAGGCCGCCGTCCAGGGGCTCGAGCAGGCGTTCTCGCGTCTGGTCCTGCAGCACCGCCAGGTGATGGTCCGCTACGCGGCTGCCCTCAGCCCGGCCCTGTCCGTCGGGGCGATGAAGGCGTTCATGATGCTGGCCAACGAGGGGACCATGACGCCCTCGGCCGTGGCCGAGGGTCTGCTGGTGGACCGCGCCCAGGTCTCCCGCATGGTCCGCGACCTCGAGGCCGCCGGGCTGATCACCCGTGAGCCGGACCCGCGGGACCGCCGCTCCGCCCTCCTGAGCGCCAGCCCCGAGGGGCTCGCCCGCCTTGACGCGGTGCGCGGCGGCCCGGCGGGTCGCGGGCTGCGCGACGACCTGGCGCGCTGGGACCGCGAGGACATCCGGACGCTGACGCGCCTGCTGGACCGGCTGGCCGCCGAACGGCAGACCCGGATGCAGGACCCCGCCGAGTCCGAGTGAGCCGCCGGCCGGACCCGCGGGGCCCGGCCGGCGTGCGGGATCACCAGATGACGACGCGCTCCTCGGGCGCCAGCCACATGGCGTCCCCCTCCCGGGTGCCGTACGCCGCGTGGAAGGCGTCCAGGTTCTTGGCCACCTGGTTGCAGCGGAACTCGTTGGGCGAGTGTGGGTCCGAGGCGATCCGGGTGACCATGGCCTCCGGACGCGTCAGCTGCCGCCACACGGCGGCCCACGCGGCGAAGAACTGACGGTCCCCCGCCGCCTCGTCGTCACTGCCGCCCTGCTCCTCGCGCCAGATCTCGAGCGCGCGGTACGCGATCCCCAGCCCGCCGAGGTCGCCGATGTTCTCCCCGAGGGTGAACTCCCCGTTCACGCTGCGGTCCGGCGCCTCCGCGGGGGACAGCGCGGAGTACTGCGCCACCAGTCGGCCCGTGCGCTCGGCGAAGGCCCGCCTGTCCTCGTCCGTCCACCAGTCGGCCAGCCGGCCGGAGCCGTCGTAGCGGGCGCCCTGGTCGTCGAACCCGTGGCCGATCTCGTGGCCGATCACCGCACCGATCCCGCCGAGGTTCGAGGCCATCGATCGCTCCGGGTCGAAGAACGGCGGCTGGAGGATGGCCGCCGGGAAGACGATCGCGTTCTCCAGGGGTGAGTAGTAGGCGTTCACCGTCTGCGGCGTCATGTGCCACTCGTCCGGGTCCGGGCCCTGCTCGATCCTCGCCAGGTCCCGGTCCCATTCGAAGCGGGCGACGGCGCGCGCGTTCTCCACGAGCTCCCCGGGGGTCACCGCGAGGGCCGAGTAGTCCCGCCACGCCTTCGGGTGGCCCACCATGGGCCGGAACATGGCGAGCTTCTCCAGCGCGCGCTGGCGCGTCTCCTCGCTCATCCAGTCCAGGGACTCGATGGAGCGCCGATACGCCTCCAGCAGCAGGCCCACCAGCTCGTCCATGGCCTCCCGATGCCCCTGGGGGAAGTGCCGCTCCACGTAGAGCCGGCCCACGTCCTCGCCCACACCGCCGTTGACCATGGCCACGCCGCGCTTCCACCGCGGGCGGACCTGCTCCGTCCCGGCCAGCCGCCGCCCGTAGAAGGAGAAGTTCTCCTGGACGAACGCGTCCGGCAGGAAGGAGGAGCGCGAGCGCACCACCTGCAGCGCCAGCCACGCCCGCCAGTCCGCCAGGTCCGCGGCGGACGGGCCGGCCAGCAGCGCCTGCACCCCCTCGAGGAACTCCGGCTGCCACACCACCACCTCGTCCGCGCGGGAGCCGCCGGTCCCGATGCCCTCGAGCCACGCCGGGGCCAGGGGGAACAGGGCGAGCAGCTGATCGCGGGAGAGCAGGTTGTAGCGGGCCACGGCGTCGCGCGAGCGCACCACGTCCCAGTGCGCGGCGGCGATCCGCGTCTCGAGGGCCACCACCCGCTCGCCGAGGGCCACGGACTCCGCCTCGTCCCCGCCGATCCCGGCCCGAGCGAGGACCGCGCCCACATGCGCGGTGTACTGGGCCAGGATGTCCGCGTACGACTCCTCCCGGTAGTAGGACTCGTCCGGCAGGCCGAGGCCGCCCTGCACCAGGTGCAGCAGCATGCGGGAGGGGTCGCCGGCGTCGTTCAGCGCGCCCCCGTTGACCAGCCCGGACACGCCCACGCGCTGGAGCTCGCCGCTCAGGCGCAGCAGCTCCTCGGGGGAGGCGACGGCGGCCACCGCGTCCAGCTCGGCGCGGATGGGCTCCAGGCCGCGGGCCTCCACCGTCTCCTCGTCCATGAAGGAGGCGTAGAGCGCCGCGATCCGCCGCCGGGCCGCCCCGCCCTCGTCCTCGGCGCCGTCCGGCTCCGCGGGGGTGCGGCCGCCGTCCGTCTCCCGGACGGCGTCCTCGGCGATCCGGCGCACCGCGAGCTCCGCGGCGTCGCGCAGCTCCAGGAACGCCCCGAAGGCGCCCTGGTCCGCCGGGATCTCGTGGGTGTCCAGCCACTCCCCGTTGACGTGGCGATACAGGTCCTCACGCGGCGAGGGGGCGGCGGTCTCGGTGGTGGCGGTCATGGGGCGTCCTTCCGGTGGCGCCGCGCGCACCCCGCGGGGCCGCACGCGACGGCGGTCACGTGGTCTCCGTGCGCACTCTAGCCCCGCCGGACGGACCGCGGCCCGGGTGTCGGCGGGACCCGCGGCACGGACGACGCCGGGCACGCACCCCGTGGGGTGCGTGCCCGGCGTCGTGGGTCCTCCGGTGGACCGGCAGGATCAGGCCGCGGGCCCGATCAGGCGACCGCGGAGGCCAGGTTGGCCAGCGACTGCTCCATCTGCTCCTCAGAGATCAGGGGGAACAGGTTCTTCTTCAGCAGCTCCGGGTCCTCGACCTTGGACCAGTCATAGGTGAGGGTGACCACGGTGGAGTCGGAGCCGTCCGACTCGAGGGTGTACAGCCACTCCCAGCCCTTGGGCTCGGTGCCGGCCGGGGCGGTCTGCCAGCCGACCATCTTGTTCTCGTCGTAGGCGTTGACGTGGTTGTCCGTCTGGTAGTCGCCGCCCATGTGCTCGGCGTGCATGTTCATGGTGAACACGTCGCCGACCTTCTGGATGCGCTGGCCCTTCTCGTCCGCGCGGACCATGCCGGAGCCGTCCAGCCGGGCATGGTTCGCCGGCAGGGTCAGGAAGTCGAAGATGTCCTTCGCGGACGCGTCGATGGTGCGGGTCACGGACTGCTTTGTCTCGCCCTGGGGGGTCTTGTTCATCTCGGTCATGGGCGCACCGTACCCAGGGCACGGGGTGCGGTGGCAAGGGCTCGCCCGCGCGCTGACGGCCTGGGCGGGGGTCAGTCCGGGACGTTCCGGCCGCGGCGGTAGGCCGAGACGGAGGGGTCTCCGGCCAGGTGGAACCGCCACGGGAACCGGACGGAGCCACCCTCCCCCGACACCCCGACGCGCGGGCCGCGCACCACCGCGGGGCGACGGGCGCCGTCGTCGTGCGCGGCGGGCGGGGCGAGGAGGAACCGGGCCGGCACGCCCGGAGGGGCCGGCACCGGCCCGGTCGGCGGCGCGGGCACGATCTCCACGGGCAGGTGGCCCATCCCCAGCGTGATCCCGAGTCCCTGGCCGAGGTTGCCCGGGCCCGAGAGCAGGCGGGCGCCCGTGTCCCGGCCCCGGCGGGCGACGGCGGCCTCCCGCCCCGCGAGCACCTCGCCTGCGCGCAGCAGGACGCCGCCGGCCTGCCCCCGCGGATGCCCCACGAGGTTCAGGCACCGGTGGATGCCGTAGTTCAGGTACACGTAGGTGTGACAGACGGGACCGAACAGCGCGGCGTTGCGCTCGGTGCGGCCGCGGAACGAGTGCGCGCCCGGGTCCTCTCCCGCGTTGCCGTAGGCCTCGGTCTCCGTCAGGCGCACCGTCACCGCGCCGTCCGGGGCGGCCACGGTGAGCCGGCAGCCCAGCAGGCCCTCGGCCAGGGCGGGGGTGGGCCCGTCGAACAGCGCCGCGAGATCGACGGGGCTCACGCGGCGCCCACGGCGGGCGGGAGCACCATGTTGTCGATCAGGCGCACGGGCGGGACGTGGGCGGCCACGAGGGCGAGCGCCTCCCGGCGCAGGGGCTGGCACAGCAGCTCGGGACCGAGCTCCTCGAGCGTCGCCCGGTCCACCACCACGAGGTGGTCCAGGGTCACGCCCGGCTCCTCCGCCACCATCCGGCGGGCCTCCTGCACATCCAGGATCTCCCCGGCCTCCGCGGCGTCCCGCAGGCGACGCAGGGCGCGGCTCAGCACGAGCGCGTGCTCGAGGCCCGCCGCGTCCAGGCGCGTGTTGCGGCTCGAGAGCGCCAGACCCTCCGGCGAGCGGACGATCGGCACCGCGCGCACGTCCACGTCCACGTCCAGGTCGTGGGCCAGCCGCCGCAGGATCGCCAGCTGCTGGGCGTCCTTCTGGCCGAAGTAGGACCGCAGCGCGGGGACCGCGGGGCGGACGATGTTCCACAGCTTGGCCACCACGGTGACCACGCCGTCGAAGTGCCCGGGGCGGGAGGCGCCTTCGAGGACCTCGCCCATGCGGCCGGCCGAGACCGTGACGATCGGCGCGTCCGGATATCCGGGGTACATCTCCTGCACGTCCGGGGCGAACACCAGGTCCGCCCCGGCCGCGGCCAGCAGGTCCAGGTCCGCCTCCAGGGTGCGCGGGTAGTGCTCCAGGTCTGCGGGGTCGCCGAACTGCAGCGGGTTCACGAAGACGCTGACGGCCACCACGTCGTTCTCCTGGCGGGCCTGCCGCACCAGGGCGGCGTGGCCGCCGTGGAGCGCACCCATGGTGGGGACGAGGCCCACGGCGACGGGGGCGTCGTCGTGCCCCTCCGCCGCGGAGGACAGCTCGCGCAGGGCGGCGCGCGTCTGCGCCACGGTGCGGGTGAGGCGCGGGCGGGGGGCGCCGGAGGCCGGCGCGGGGAGCGTGTCCTCCAGGGTCAGGCCGGTGCCGGGCGGAACGGGGCGGGGATCGGGGACGCGGTCGAGGGGGGTCACCGTCCGAGTCTAGGCAGGCGGCCGCCGGACGCGTCCCGCACACGACGACGCCGCCCGCCCTCCGGAGGGAGGACCGGCGGCGTCGGGCGGTGCGGGGATCAGGCGTTCTTCGCCGTGCCCTTGACCTGCTCGGCGGCGTCCTGGGACGAGGACTTCAGCTCCTGGGCCTTGTCCTGGCCCTCGGCCTTGAGGTTCTGCGCGGACTCGGCGGCGGAGTCCTTGAGGGAGGCGGCGGCCTCGCGGGCCTCCGGCTCGACCTGCTCGCGGATCTCCTGGGCCACCTCGGTGGCCTGCTGCCTGGCCTTGTCCAGGAACGGGGCGGCCTCGTCCTTGGCGCGGCGGGCGGCCTGCTGCTCCGCGTCCGAGGACGGGATCAGCGAGCCGAGGAGCCAGCCGGCGCCGAGGGCGACCAGGCCCGCGGCGAGCGGGTTGCCGGCCGTGCGGCCACGCAGCTGGGCCGGGGCCTGCTGCACGGCGTGCTGGGCGTCGTCGGCCCACTCGGACACGGCGTCGCCGGCCTGCTGGGCGTAGTCCCGGGCCTGGTCGGCGGCGTCGTGAGCGGCGTGCTTGGCCTTGTCCGCGCCGGACGGGCCGCGGTGCTGCTCGGGGGAGCCCATGATGTTCTCCTTCACGGAGATGAAGCCATCGCGGACGCGATCGGTCTGGCGGCTCACGGCCTTGGTGGGGCTGACCTTCTCCGCCAGGGCGTCGACGTCCTGGCCGAGCTGGTGGCGGGTGCGCTCGATCTCGGCGCGGATCTCGTCGGGGTTGTTACTCTGGGTCATCGCGTCTCCTTCGCGGGGTTCAGGGTCTCGGGGATCTCCTGAACCGTCTCCTGGGTCTGCGGCAGACCCTTGATCTTCTCCATGTTCTTCTTGCCCTGCAGGGCCAGCACGGCGGCGACGACGCCCCACAGCACGGCCACGATCAGGGCGGCCCAGCCGAGGGGCATGAGCGCGCCGAGGGCGTACATGAGCGCCAGCGACAGGAACATCAGCAGGAAGAACCCGCCGACGGCGGCGCCGGCGAACATGCCCGCGCCCTTGCCCGCCTTCTTGGCGGAGTCCGTGGCCTCGGCCTTGGCCAGGGCGATCTCCTGGCTCATCAGCGTGGACAGGTTCTGGGAGAACGAGGCGAACATGTCGCCGATCGACTCGCTCTCCGCCCGGGCCTCAGCCTGCGTGGGAGCGGGAGTGTGGGCCCCGGAGCCGGGGGTCACGCCCCCCTCGACGGTGTGCCGCGGTGCGCCCGCGGTGGGCTCGTACGGAGTGCTCATGCGCGACCGCCCTGGCGGGTCTGGTCGAAGGGCTCGTCCACGGCGCGGCCCGTCACGGGGTCGATCGTGGGGACCGGATCCGTGCCGTAGGGCAGGCCGCCGGGCTGGCCGGCGGGACGCGGGGCGTCGGCGCCGGTGTGGCCGGGCACCTGCGAGTCGATGTGGTGCGGGGTCACGTCCGACTGCACGCCCTGGGGCTCCAACCCACGCTGCGGGGAGCGCCGGGCGGCGGTGCGGCGCACGTCCGCGGCGCCGTCCTGGTCCGCGTCGCGCAGGCCGCGGGTCATGCGGCCGGCCACGAGGCCCACGCCGAGGGCGAGGGCGAGGAAGGTGCCGGGCTTGCGGGCCGCGAAGCCGCGCACGTCGTCCAGGAGGTCCGCCGGGCTGGCGGTCTCGAGGCGCTGCGTGAGGGTCTCGGCGCGGTCCGCCACGGCCGAGACGGCCTGACGGAGGGCATCCGACTGGGGCTGCTCGCCCGAGACGAGGCGGTGCAGGTCGTCCGTGTAGGAGCGGACCTGGCCGGCCACGCGCTCCTGCTGGGAGACGGCCTGCTCGCCGACCTGGTCCTGCACGGTGCCGGCGAGGGACTTGGCCTGCTGGACGGCCTCGTCCTTGAGCTGGCCGGCCTCCTGCTGGGCGGTCTGACCGAGGTCCTTGGCCTGGGCCTTGGCGTCCTGGGCCACCTGCTGGGCCTGGTTCTGGGCCTCGTCCTTGGTGGCCTGGGCCTTCTGCTTGGCCTGGGAGTCCTGGTTGGCCTGGGAGTCCTGGTTCGGCGCGTGCGCGCCGTGGTTCTGGGCGTTGCCTGAGCGGTTCTTCGCCATGGTCTGCCTTTCGTGGTCGATGTCCCGGTCCCGCGGATGTCTACTGATGAGACCGGACTCGGTAGGGTCCACCGTAGGGCCTGGGCCTGCACAGGGGAAGGGCCGACCTGCGGCGTCGCCGGTTCGCCCCCGCCGGGCGGACCCCGCCGCCCCGAGGCGGGGCGGCGGGGTCCGGTGGGCGCGGGCCGGCCCGGAGGGCGTCAGCGGGCGGTGGTGATCCGACGGCGGGCGGCGAGCAGGGCGCCGGCACCCACGGCCGCCGCGCCGGCCAGGCCCCACGCGGGGGCGTCGCCGGTCTCGACCTTCTCCGGGACCTCGTGGCCCTCGGTCGGGGCGGGGGCGTCGTCGTCCTCGCCGACCTCCTCGTCCTGCGCGGCGAGCCACGCGTCGCGCGCGGCGACGCCGACGTCGGGGAAGTCGGTGAAGAAGCCGTCCACGCCGGCGTCGAGGTGGGCCGTGATGAACCCGGCCAGGTCGCCGTGGGCGAACTCGTCCGCGGACGAACGGAAGTCCACCGGGAGGGAGCCGTTCTCGGCGCGGAAGGTGTAGGGGACCACCTCGAGGCCCGCCGCGTGGGCGGTCTCCACCAGGCCGGTCTCCTCGCCCAGCGTGCCGTCCTCCTCGAGGCCGATCACCATGCGCGACTCCGGACCGAGGACGTCCACGCCCTCGGCGGCGGCCGCGGCGGCGCCGGCGGGCGTCGCGTAGTACGCGTAGTCGTGGACCGTGTCCCCGGCGGAGACGGCGTCGTACCCCGCGCCCTCGTACCAGAGCAGGAACGCGGTGTCCGCCTGGAGGCCGAGGTGCCGGTTCAGGTCGGAGAGGTTGCCGAGCTCGAAGGACTGCACGGTGGCGCGGCCGTCGGGACGGTTCATGCCGTGAGCGGTCAGGGCCTCGATGACGCCCTCCTCCTGGGACAGGCCGATGCCGTCGAAGTAGGTGGGGTGCTTGATCTCGGGGATGATCCCGATCTCCCGGCCGGTCTCCGCGGACAGGCGCTCGCGCAGCTCGAGGACCTCCTCGAACGTGGGGACCTCGAACATGCCGTCGTACTCGGCGGAGCCCGGGCGCGCCTCGGGCAGGCGCTCCTTCGCACGGAGCGTCTTGAGCTCGGCGAGGGTGAAGTCCTCGGTGAACCAGCCGGTCTGCTCGACGCCGTCCACGACCTTGGTGGTCTTCCGGTCCGCGAACTCGGGACGCTCCGCGACGTCGGTGGTGCCGTCGATCAGGTTCTCGTGGCGGTCGACGAGCACGCCGTCCTTCGTGGAGACCAGGTCCGGCTCGATCACGTCGGCACCCTGCGCCACGGCCAGCTCGTAGGCGGCGAGGGTGTGCTCCGGGCGGTACCCGGAGGCGCCGCGGTGGGCGACGACGACGGGGCGCTCCGCCTGCTCGATCGGGCCGGGGGCGGGCTCAGTCCCGGGGCGCGCTGAGCCCCAGGACGGCCGGGGGCTCCGGCGCCTCCTCCCCGAGGACGTGCTCGGCGAGGAACCCGAGGACCACCTCGTACCAGACCGTCGCGTGCTGCGGGGCGAGGATCCAGTGGTTCTCCTGCGGGAAGTAGAGGAACCGGTGCACGGTGGAGCCGTCGTCGGCCGCCGGCAGGCCGGACTTCGCGAGCAGCTCGGTCCACAGGCGCAGGCCCTCGCCGATCGGCACGCGGTAGTCCTTGTCCCCGTGGATCACGAGCATGGGGGTGACGATGTCCTCCACGAACCGGTGCGGCGAGTTCGCGAGCATCATCTCCTCGCTCATCTCCCGGCCCCAGTAGAAGGCGGCGTCCGTGGTCGGGCCGAAGCCGTCCAGAGCCCACAGGGAAGCGTGCGTGACGATCGCCCGGAACCGGTCGGTGTGTCCGGCCACCCAGTTGGCCATGTAGCCGCCGAAGGACCCGCCCATGGCCGCGGTGCGGGAGGCGTCGACGTCGTCGCGGGCCTCCGCCGCGTCGGTCAGGGCCAGGATGTCCGTGTACGGCTCCGCGCCCCAGCGGCCCCAGCCGCGCTGGATGAAGTCCCGGCCGTAGCCGGTGGACAGCGCCGGATCCGGCAGCAGCACGGCGTAGCCGCGGGCGGCCATGATCCACGGGCACCAGCGCCACGACCACGCGTTCCACGAGCCCAGCGGGCCGCCGTGGATCCACAGCAGCAGCGGGTGGCCGGCGTCCGGCGCCTCGCCCTCGGGGAGCACCAGCCAGCCGGCCACGCGCGTGCCGTCCTCGGCGCGGGTCTCGACGCGCTCGAGCGTGCCCGGGATCCGGGGGCGCTCGGCGGGGTTCGGCAGCCGCTCGGCGCGGCCGGTGGCCAGGTCGATCCGCGCCACCTCCGGCGGGACCAGCCAGGAGGACCGGACCCCGTACAGCGAGGTCCCGTCCGGGGACACCACGACGTCGGCCCACGCCTCCGCCTCCGGCGTCACCCGGGTGACCTCGCCGGTGGCCGCGTCGATGCGGAAGACCGGGGCGGCGCCGTCCTCGTCCGCGAGCGCGATCACGGCGGAGTCGTCCGGCAGCCAGGCCACGGCGTGGCCCCAGCGGTCCCAGTCGTGGGCCAGCGGGGCGAGCTCCCCGGTGGCCGTGTCCATGAGGTGCAGGCGGGGGTCCGGGGCGTCGGAGGGGGTGGTGTGCGGGGAGCGCACCACGACGGCGCGGGTGCCGTCATGGCTGATCGGCCCGACGCTCAGGTCCACGCCGGGCTCCTCCGCGAGGACGGTCTGCTCGCCGGTGGCCAGGTCCACGCGGGCGATCCACTCGCGCAGGTCGCCCCGCGCTGTGGCACGGGAGGCCCCCACGAGGGCGAAGGAGCCGTCCGGGGCCGCCTGGACGTCCAGGCCGAAGGCGTGCGAGCGCTCGAAGCCCGTGAGGTGACGCAGGTGCTGCTCGGGGTCGGAGGACAGGGAGCCGGCGCGGGTCGGGGTGGCGGAGGCGCCGGCGTCGTCCGCGGCGGCGCGCTCGGCGTCCTCGTCCTGCGACCCCTCCGCGGCGGCGTCCGGGTCGGGGCCGTCGGTGAGGACGAAGAGCTCGGGGGCGGCGGGGCCGAGGTCGTGGTCCCAGAAGCGCACGGGGTAGCCGTTGTGCAGGATGGCGTCCACGCCGGCCTCGCTGCGGGCCTTCGCGAGGGCCGCGTGCTCGGCCTCCGTGCGCGCCCCGCGCAGCCGGGGTGCGCCGAGGACCACGGCGTCCGCGGCAGCGGCGCAGTGGATCGAGCTGACCCCGAACGGGCGGGAGAGCACCGCGCGGGCCTCGCCGCGCTCCGGCAGGGCCCAGAGGGTGGAGGCCTTCTCCTCCCGGCCGGGCGCGGGGCGGGTGGAGGTGAAGTAGAGGGTGCCGTCCGCGGCGAAGGCGGCGCCGGCCTCCCCCTCGAGGCCGCGCGTGAGACGGCGGGCCGGGCGCTCGCCGGCGGGGTCCACCTCCCACAGGGCGGTGACGTGGCCGGTGGCGTCGTCCTTGAGGGTGGCCACGGTGGTGACCAGGCGCGTGCCGTCCGGGCTGAGGGTGAGGCCGGAGACCCGCGGCAGGGCGGTGACGTCCGCGAGGTCGGAGAAGGGGTGGTCCGGGGTCGTGCCGTCTGAGGTGGTCATGGTGACCGTTCCTACCGCCCGGTGTGACGGGGGTCAACGCCCAGGGCGGGGCTCAGCCCTCGGCGGACCCCGCGCCGAAGCCGTCGGCCGCGCGCTGCGCCCGGATCTCCTGCAGCTGCTCCCCGAGGGCGTCGACGTGCCCGCCCATCCAGCCGGTGGTGCCCTCGTTCCAGTGGGCGCCCACCACGGCGTGGGGGAACACCACGGCGTCGGAGAGCGGATCGCGCAGGCCGAGGTCCGTGCCGTGCTCCTCCCGCACGCTGACCCACTGCAGGCCGTGGCGCGCGCCGAGGTGCTCGCCGAGCAGGACGGCCACGACGTCGAGGAGGGCGCCGAGCTCCTCGGGGTCCACCTCCTCCGCCTCGGAGCGGGACACCAGGCCGTCGTAGAACGCCTCCACGGCGTCCAGGTCCAGGTGGCCCACGCCCTCCTGCTCCGCATAGGCACGGCGGACGTCCACCCACTGCTGCTCGGGCTCGGTCAGGGGGCTCAGCTGGGGCGCGTCGGTCATGCCCCCGATTCCATCACAGCGACGGGCGGACCTGCCGGGTTCCGCCGCGGCGCTGACAGACTGGCCCGATGCGCATCATGACCGTCTGTCTGGGGAACATCTGCCGCTCGCCCGCCGCGGAGGCGGTGCTCCGCCGGAAGCTCGCGGAGGCCGGCCTCGACGACGTCGAGGTCACCTCCGCCGGCACCGCGGACTACCACGTCGGCGAGCAGCCCCACGAGCTCACCCGCGCCGTCGGCACCGACCTGGGCTACGAGTTCACCACCGTCGGCGCGCAGTTCCGGCCCGAGGACCTCGACGAGCAGGACCTGGTCCTCGTGATGGACGAGTCCAACCTCGCCGACGCGCGCGCCCTCGTGGCGGACCCCGAGGTGGAGGCGAAGGTGCGGATGTTCGGGGAGTTCGCGTCCGACGTCGAGACCGCCGGCGTGCGCGAGGTGCCGGACCCGTGGGGGAACCCGCGGCCGGTGTTCGAGGAGATGTACCGACAGATCGAGGACGCGGCCGACGGCGTGGTGGCCGCGATCCGCGACGGTCGCGTCTGAGTCGGGCCAGGCGGTGGGCTGGGGTGGCTGACACGGGCACCACGGGGCGGCACGTGCGCGACGACGGCGCGCCCGCCTTCACGAAGACCGGCGGGGTCTTCCCGGGGATGGTGCGCTTCGAGGCCGCGGGGCTGCGCGCCCTGGCCGCGGCGGGCGCGCGGGTGCCGGAGGTCATGGCGGTCGAGGAGGGGCGCGACGCCCGGGCCCAGCACCTGGAGATCGCCTGGATCCAGGGCGGCGGGCGGCGGACGCCGCGCACGGAGGAGGCCTTCGGGCGGGAGCTGGTGGCGCTGCACGCCGGGTCGCGCCGAGCGCCCGGGGAGACGGACCTGTTCGGCGCGCATGACGGGGCGCCGGAGGGGTTCCTCGGCGCCGCCCGGATCGACCTCACCCCCTGCCGGAGCTGGGCGGAGTCCTGGGTCGTGCGGCGCATCGTGCCGCTGGCGGCGCAGGCCGTCGACGGCGGCGCGGCTCCGGCGCGGGTGCGGCACCTCGCCGAGCGACTGGGCGAGGTCACCGACGGGTTCGGCCCCGACTCCCCGGCCACGCACCCGGGCGCGTCGGTGCTGGGACCGGCCGAGCCGTCGTCGTTGGTGCACGGGGACCTGTGGGCCGGCAACCGGATGCTCGACCACGAGGGGCGCAGCTGGCTGATCGATCCGAGCGCGCATCGGGGGCACCGGGAGGTGGACCTGGCGATGATGCGGCTGTTCGGGGGGTTCGGGCCGGGGGCGTTCGCGGCGTACGACGAGGCGTTCCCCCTGGCCGACGGCTGGGAGGACCGGGTGCCGATGTACCAGGCGGTGCCACTGCTGGTGCACGCCGTGCTCTTCGGCGGCGGCTACGGGCGCGAGGCCGAGGCGGCGCTGGAGGCGGGCCTGCGCCTGGCGGGGTGAGGCGAGGGTGCGGCGGGGATGCAGCGTGAGGCGAGGGTGCGCTTCCCCAGCTCCCGGGCGACATTTCAGCGCTGAAGGCCCGCTGAAATGTCGCCCGAGGACTAGAGGACGGGGCGGGGTCGGCGGCCGGCTGACGCGGCCCGCCCTGTTCATGGGCCAGCGTCAGTCCTGACGGACACGACGCCGACGGGCGGTCACCAGCGGGCCAACGGTCAGGATGCCCCCCAGTACGACGAGGACCGCACCAAGCACCTGAGCCGACAGCGGGCCGGGATCCAGATCACTGGCGAATACAGCGAACCCAGCCAGGACGACTGCGAGACCGACCATGACATCCCGGATCGCGTCCATACGGCGCTCAACGCGTCGAAAGTTCATCATGTCCTCCTCAGCCACCGAACGGGCTGTCTCGTGGATGTCACAGGCCACAGGCGGCCAAGGCCGCCACGCCACTCAGCGCCTTGGCAAGATCGATGATCTCCTGCTCGGCTGTTCGGCCGGCGATATTGCGGGCACCGAGGAAGATCCGCGCCACCGTCCTGGCCCCGTACTTGGACACCAGTCGACCCAGTCGCCAGGCCAGCGATGCCAGCTTGACCGAAGGGAACACCGTCTGTGCGACGAACCACAGGATGCCAGCGCCACAAGCTGCCACCTTGGTAAAGCTCTGTGTGGAGGCGACGCCCTTCTGGCCGTCCAGGTGCAGGTGAACCTCGGCAGCGGCCTTCTGCACTTGGCGCAACTCCGCTGCCCCGAGGGTGTACCCCGCCACACGTCCGTCGTCCGTGACCACTTCAAAGATCGGGACAGAGTCGACGCGGGCCACGATGCGCCCCCGTCGATGGCCCGCCGGCAGAAGCTCCGTCGCGGAGGCCGGGGCTGCGCCGGCCATCACGCCTGACAGAGCCAGACAGACCGTTGCGGTGAGGCCTACGCCTCCGGTCAGAAGGCTCCGTCGCTGCATGCGGTCGCTCTCGTTCATGATTCCCTCCAATTTCTCGGCCGAAAAGCACCGGATGGCCCGCCGATGGGGCGGGTCCCCGGTCAGTGACGTTCACGCGAGCCGGCGGCCGTGACGCGGTTCGTATCGGGAGACTATGAGACGGGACAACAGTGCCGGATCCCCCCGGAGACGGAGCCTTCCGGCACCTTTGGACAGTGACTGCTGCCTGATTGGCCACCTCGAACATGGACGTCCAGACGTGCTGCCCCCTCCGTGTGCCGTCGGGTGCACAACCGGCTCACCGCACACCTGGGCCTGCATCCCTAGGCGCTGCCGCCCGCAGCCGTCGGAGCACAGGGCAGGGTCAGTCGTCGGCGAGGACCGCGAGGATCCGCTGGCCGACGTCGGCCCGCAGCGCCCCGCGACGCACCGCACGCTCCGCGGTGGCCCGGGCGAGGACCTCCCATACGTCCAGGACGTCCCGTGGCATGCCGCCGGCCACGAGCTCGCGCAGCATCTCCCGGTGTCCGCGGAGGGTCTCCACGTCCCCGCGGGCCACGGGACCGGTGAGGGCGCCGTCGCCGTCGGTGAGCGCGTTCTCAAGCGAGGCCCACATCAGGGGACGCAGCACGCGGTCCGTGTCCGGCACCCCGATCTCCGCCAGCAGCTGCCGGGCCTGCGCCGTGACCGTCACCAGGTGGTTCGAGCCGTGCGAGAGGGCCGCGTGGTAGGTGACGCGGTCCGCCTCCTTGATGACCACGGGGTCCCCGCCCATCTCCACGACGAGCGCCTGCGCCACCGGCAGCACCACCGGGTCCGCGGTCACGCCGAACACGCAGTCCTGCAGCCGGGCGAGGTCCAGGCTCAGCCCGGTGAAGGTCATGGCCGGGTGCACCGCCAGGGGGATCGCCCCGTGGGCGCGCACCGGGTCCATCGCCCGCACGCCGTGCCTGCCGGAGGTGTGCACCAGCAGGTGCCCGGTCTGGACGTGGCCGGCCGCGGCGAGCCCCGCCACGAGCTCGGGCAGGACGTCGTCCGGGACGGCGAACAGCACCATCTCGGACCGGCGCAGGATCTCCGGGATCTCCAGCACCGGCACCTCCGGCAGCAGCGCCTCGGCGCGCGTGCGGGAGGCCTCCGAGACGGCGTGCACGCCCGTCACCGTGTGCCCCGCGTTCCGCAGGGCCGCGCCCAGGACCGCGCCCACGCGGCCCGCGCCGATGACGCCGACGCCCAGCCGCCCCGGCCGGCTCGCCGGGTCCTGGCCGGCCAGCTCCGGACTCATGTCCCTGCGGCTCACGCCCGTTCCTCTCGTCCGTCCGCCACGCGTCCCGGTGCCTTGCCCGACCCCTCCACGCCCACCACGACGCCGGCCGCGGCCATCTCCCGGCGCCCCACCTCGGTCTGGGCGACCTCGGCGGTGCGCCGCTCGAAGCGCTCCAGCTCCTCCGGCAGCATCCACCGGTTGCGATCGGCCAGACGGCGGGACACCGCCGCGTGCCGCGACTCCACCTCGAACAGCTCCTCCAGCACGCCGCGGTCCAGGCCGTCGATCCTCGCCATGCCGCCGGCCACGTTCACCGTCAGGGAGGCGACGTCCAGGCGCCGCTGCACCGGCCCCTGGGTGAGCCGCACGTCCTGCACCCGCTCGTGCTGCAGGGCCTGGAAGGAGCGGCGCAGCCGCCCACGGCGTACCACCAGAAGTGTCCGGGTGAGGGTGAAGCCGTGCCGGCGCCACGTGAGCAGGTTGAACCACCAGCGCGCCCGGCGGGGGATGTGGGTGAACCCGTGCGTCCCGCCGGAGCCGGTCATGGCCGCGTGCATGAGGCCCGCCGGGGTGAGGCCGGGGCCGTCCGGACCGTCCGCGGCGCGCGGGTCGCCGTCAATGCCGGCGTCCGGGGCCACCACCTCGAGCACGCGGAGCACGTCCTCCCACGGCCCGACGGGCAGGGCGACGTCCCGGTCCTTCACGGCCCCCTCGAGGCCGTACCCGGCCACGGACACCTTGACCTTGTGCCAGCCGAAGGGCCGCCACGCCAGCGGCTGGATCACGTGGATCCCCTGAACGCGCCCCGGCGGGATGGTCTGGGACGTGGTCTCCGTGAGGCCGTAGCGCAGGCGCAGCCCGTCCCCGGAGGTGCGCACCGTGAAGCCCCACCCCTTGTTCAGCCCGGACCACACCGCACCGGCCAGGGAGAACGCAGCCGGCAGCCCGGAGGCCAGCAGCAGCCCGAGACCGCCGGCCTGCCCCGCCTCGGTCGCCTCCCCGGGCAGGACCTCGGAGATCCCCATGACCACGGCGATCAGCACGGCGAACACCGCCACGGTGCCCAGGACCACGTCCGAGAGCATCACCGCCCCCACCAGTCGGCCGGGGGGCACCCGCAGCATCACGGTGCCCTCGTCCTGGGGGTCGGCCAGCAGCCCGCGGACGCGGTCCCGGGCGGAGGGAGCGGGGCCCGGGGCCGTCGCCAGGTCCTGGGACGACGGCGCCTCGCCCGGCTCCCCGCCCAGCCCGACGACGCCCGGCTCCCCCGCCGCCCCCACCACGCGCTCGGGCGCGCGGGCCGGGCCCACGAGCGCACCGGAGGCGCGGTCCAGGATCTCCCGGCGCACCTCGGCGGCGTGGGCCTTGCGGAGGTAGGCCAGCTCGAGCGCGGAGTCGCCACCGCCGTCGGCGGCCTCGACCTTCACGGCGGCCAGCCCGAACAGGCGCGCCAGGAGCGGATACTGCAGGTCCACGGCCTGCAGTCGGTCGTACTTCATCTGCCGCCGGGAGCGGAACAGCCAGCCCTGCTTGAGCTCGATCTCCTCCTCGCCCACGCGGAACCGGGTGAACCACCAGGAGAAGAAGAACGCCAGGCACAGCAGCAGGAGCGCCCCGAGGAGGATGCCGCCGCCGATCAGCAGCGCCTGCATCTCGAACGGCTCCCCGGCGGCGTCGCCGCCCCCCAGCAGGGAGCCGACCAGCCGCTCGCCCGTGTCCCGCAGCGCCACGAACAGGAACACGGCCACCAGGCTCCAGCCCTTGATCCAGGGGGAGGCGGGGTGGACGCGGACCCAGCCGGCGTCGTCGGCGCCCGGGGTGGGGGCGGCGGGCACGGCGACGTCGGCGGGGGCGTCGGTGCGGGGAGCCTGCGGATCCGGGGCGGCGGCGCTCACAGGCCCGCCAGCCGGGCCTGGCCGCGGGCCATGAGGACCTCGCGGAGGCGGTCGCAGGTCTCCCGGGTCAGGCCCTCCATCTCGAGGTCGTCGCCGCCGGCGGTCTTGAGGGTGAGGGTCTGCAGGCCCTGGCTGCGCAGCAGCGGCCCGTCCTCCACGTCCACGTACTGCAGCCGGCCGTACGGGACGGCCTTCACGGAGCGGACCAGGATGCCCTCGCGCCACAGGACGTCGTCCTCGCGCTCGGCGAAGCCGAGGGCACGCACGCGGCGCGGCACCAGCACGACGTCCACGAGCAGCCACACGAGGACGATCGCGGGCAGCCCCCACGCGACCCAGGCCCACAGCTCGGACCACACGCCGGTCAGCCTCAGCACGAGCGGCACGGACAGCACCGCCAGCCAGATCAGCCCGCCGATCACGGCACCGATCAGCTTCACGCGCGTCAGCTTCGGGGACACGGGGGTGAACTCCACCCCGCGCAGGTCAATCCCGGGCACGGGCATACCCTCCTTCGGCCTCGGGGCGGCGGCCGTTCCGTCCGCCCGCGGTCCTCCCATCCTGGCCCGGACCGGCGTCCTCGCCATCCTCCCCAGGGGGGATCCTGCACCACCGCTCGACGACGACGCCCACCACCAGCAGCGCCGCACCCCCGAGGACGAGCAGTCCCGCGTCCAGCACCGCGGGGGCTTCGAGACCCGCCCGGCCGGCGACCTCGAGGCCCGCGCCCAGGTGCCAGCCGGCCAGCGCCGCGCCCGTCAGGCCGGAGGCCTGGCCCAGCACGAGGGTCCGGGCCGCGGCGATGGGGTCCATCCGACCGGCCAGCGGGCGCTCCCGGTCCCGGCGGACGCGCAGGCCCAGCACGAGGCAGAGCACGCCCACGGCCGCCACCGTCACGAGCCCCGCGAGGTCCATGACCGGCGCCGGCAGCCCCAGCGCGGGCGAGGCCAGGGCGCACAGCCACCCGAGCACGGCGGCCGCCGCGGCCAGCAGCGGCGTCCGCCAGGAGAGCAGCGTGATCATGTCCGGTCCGTCCAGGGCCGGGCGCTCGCGACGCCGCCCTCGAGGCCGTCGACAGGCACGCCGACCTCGGGCGCGCCGTCGTCGGACCCCCCGACGGGCGCGGACGTCCCGGGCGCGGGGGGCGGGGGGAGGACCCGGTCGGCGTCGTGCAGGCGGGCCCGGCGCGGTGGCTCGCGGCGCACCCCGTCCGCGTCCGCCGCACGCGCGGCGAGCTCGGCGACGGGCTCGCCTGCCAGGTGCGCGTCCGGGTCCAGCCACAGCCACGGCAGCAGCACGAACGCCCGCTCGGCGGCCCGGGGGTGTGGCAGCGTGAGGTCGGGGTGGTGGCTGACCAGGTCCCCGTACGCGATCAGGTCCACGTCCAGCGTGCGCGCGCCCCAGCGGACGGTCCGGCGGCGGTGGTGGTCCTGCTCCAGCCGGTGCGCCACGCCCAGCAGCTCCCACGGGGACAGGACCGTGCGGATCCGCACCACCTGATTGAGGTACTCCGGCTGGCCAGGCGGCCCGCCCACGGGCGCGGTGAGAGCCCGCGGCGACGCGCGGACCTCGTCGATCCCCGGGGTCACGGTCAGCACGGCGACGGCATGGTCCAGCGTCTCGGACCGGCCTCCGAGGTTCGCCCCGAGGGCGAGCACGGCCGTGACGGGCGCCGCGGGACGGGCGGCGAGCGCCGACGTCGGCGCGGGGCCCTCGGCGGGGTGGGCGACGGCGTCGCGGTCCGGGGTGCTCATGCGGCCTCCCTCCGGCGGACCACCGTGACGGACACGTCCGCGAAGTCGTGCGGGATGGGCGCCTGCGGCTTGTGCACCGTGACCTCGACGGCGGAGGCGAGCGCCTGCCCCGCGAGGACGGCCTCGGCGATCCGCACCGCGAGCGTCTCGATGAGGTCGAACGGCTCCCCCGTGATCAGGCGCACCACGGTGTCGGCCACCTCGGCGTAGTTCGCGGTGCGGGCGAGGTCGTCCGTGGCGGCCGCCGGGCCGGCGTCGAGGGTGAGGACCACGTCCGCGGTGAACGGCTGGCCGTCCCGCTTCTCGTGCGGGAACACGCCGTGTCGGCCCACCGCGGTGAGCCCCGTCAGCCGGATGACGTCCCCGCTCATGCCTCCCCTCCCCCGGTCGCGCCCGCGGCGGCGACGCGCCAGGCGGCCCCGACCCGGACGGCGTCGGCGCTGGAGCGGACGTCGTGCACGCGGACGCCCCATGCCCCGTGCGCCGCGGAGAGGGCCGAGATCGCCGCGGTGGCGTGGTCCCGCCCGGCCGGGGCGGGGGCCTCGCCGTCCGGGCCGGCCAGCAGCGCGCCGAGGAACCGCTTGCGGGAGGCCGCGACCAGCACGGGGAAGCCCAGCGCCTGGATCCGGTCGAGACCGCGCAGCAGCTCCCAGTTCTGCTCACCGACCTTGGCGAAGCCGAGCCCCGGGTCCAGGAGGATCTGCTCCGGGCGCACCCCGGCCGCCAGGAACCGGTCCACCACCTCCTGCAGCTCCCGGACGACGTCCCCGACGGTGTCCTGGTAGTCGGTCAGCGCGTCCATGGTCTGGGGGTTCCCGCGGTTGTGCATCACGATGCACGGCGCGCCCGTCTCAGCGATCAGCGCGGGCATGTCCGGTTCGTGGCCCAGCCCGGAGACGTCGTTGACGATCACGGGGCCCACCTCGAGCGCCGCCCGCGCCGTGGCCGTGTGCATCGTGTCCACCGAGACCACCGCGCCCTCGGCCAGCAGGGCCTCGACGACCGGCAGGATGCGGGCCTGCTCCTCCTCGGGGGACACGGCGCGGGCGCCCGGACGCGTGGACTCGCCGCCGACGTCGATCACGTCCGCGCCCTCGGCCAGCATCCGGCGGCCGTGGGCGATCGCCGTCTCCACCGTCGCGTGCGCGCCCCCGTCCGAGAACGAGTCCGGGGTGACGTTGAGGATCCCCATGACCAGGGTGCGGTCCGGGGTCTGGTCCAGCGGATGCGGCAGCACGGGCGGTCCTCCTCGGATCGATGGTCAGGAGTGCATGATGAGGCTCATGGCCTCGGCGCGCGTCGAGGGATCCCGCAGCTGGCCGCGCACCGCCGAGGTGATGGTCCTGGCACCGGGCTTGCGGACGCCCCGCATGGCCATGCACATGTGCTCGGCCTGGACGACGACGATCGCGCCCTTCGCGGCCAGGTGCTCCATGAGCGCCTCCACCACCTGCGTGGTCAGCCGCTCCTGCACCTGCGGACGCCGGGCGTACAGCTCCACCAGGCGGGCGAGCTTGGACAGGCCCGTGACCCGGCCCTCGGTGGAGGGGATGTAGCCGATGTGCGCCTGCCCGTGGAACGGGACCAGGTGGTGCTCGCACATCGAGTAGAAGGGGATGTCCTTCACCAGCACGAGCTCCTCGTGTGCGATGTCGAACGTGGTCCCGAGCACCTGGGCCGGCTCCTGGTGCAGGCCCGCGAAGAACTCGGCGTAGGCCTTGGCCACCCGCTGCGGGGTGTCCCGCAGACCCTCGCGGTCCGGGTCCTCCCCGATCGCCGCGAGCATCTCCCGCACCGCGGCCTCGATGCGCGGCCGGTCCACCGTGTCCGTCACCGGGTCGAAGGTGCCGGGCACGCCTCGGGGCTGCGGGGCGTCGTCGTCCTGGAGGTGCTCCGTCATGCCGTGCCCCCGCCCCCGCGATAGTCCGGGCCCGGTGTCGGGCTGTGCTGCCCGGGGAGCTCCCCGGGGCCGCCCGCGGTGCCGCCCGCGCCGCCGATCGAGACGGGCGGGGCGCCCTCGGGCGCGTCCGGCACGGTGGTGGAGCCGACGCCCACCGCCTCCGGCTCCTCGCCCTCGAGGCGGCTCGCACGCTCCTTCGGGGAGAGCACCGGCGGGACGTCGTGGGGGCGGCGGTCGTCCGCTGCGAGCCACAGGGGCCGCTCGGGGCGCTTGCGCACGTCCTGGAAGATCTCCGCGATCTGCTCCTGCGTCAGCGTCTCCTTCTCGAGGAGCTCATAGGCCAGCCGGTCCAGGATGTCCCGGTTCTCGGTCAGCACCCAGTGGGCGTCCGCGTGGGCGGCGTCCAGCAGGTCCCGGACCTCGGCGTCCACGAGGTACGCCAGCTCCTCGGAGTACTCCCGGGCGGCGCCGCCGCCCCCGCCGCCGAGGAACGGCTCGGTGTTGCCGCCGCCGAGCTTGACCGCGCCCACCTTGGCGCTCATGCCGTACTCGGTGACCATCTTGCGGGCCGTCTCCGTGGCCTTCTGGATGTCGTTCGCCGCTCCGGTGGAGGGGTCCTGGAACACGACCTCCTCGGCCACGCGCCCGCCCATCGCGTAGGCCAGCTGGTCCAGCAGCTCGTTGCGGGTGACCGAGTACTTGTCGTTCTCCGGGACCACCATCGTGTAGCCCAGCGCGCGGCCGCGCGGGAGGATCGTGATCTTGGTGACCGGGGCGGAGTTGTTGAGGCCGGCAGCCACGACGGCGTGCCCGCCCTCGTGGTACGCCGTCACCTTGCGCTCGTGCTCGTTCATCAGGCGCGTGCGCTTCTGCGGGCCCGCCATGACGCGGTCGATCGCCTCGTCCAGCGCGGCGTTGTCGATCACGTTGTTGTGCGAGCGGGCCGTCAGCAGCGCGGCCTCGTTGATCACGTTGGCCAGGTCCGCACCCGTGTAGCCGGGGGTGCGCTTGGCCAGGGAGCGCAGGTCCACGTCGAGCGCGATCGGCTTGCCCTGAGCGTGGACCTCGAGGATCTTGGCGCGGCCGTCCAGGTCCGGGGCCTCCACGGGGATCTGCCGGTCGAAGCGGCCGGGGCGCAGCAGGGCCGGGTCGAGGACGTCCGGGCGGTTGGTCGCGGCGATCATGATGACGTTGGTGGAGGCGTCGAAGCCGTCCATCTCCACGAGCATCTGGTTCAGGGTCTGCTCGCGTTCGTCGTTGCCGCCGCCGATGCCCGCGCCGCGCGAGCGGCCGACGGCGTCGATCTCGTCCACGAACACGATGGCCGGCGCGTTGTTCTTGGCCTGCTCGAAGAGATCGCGCACGCGCGAGGCGCCGACGCCCACGAACATCTCCACGAAGTCCGAGCCGGAGATCGAGTAGAAGGGCACGCCCGCCTCGCCGGCCACCGCCTTGGCGAGCAGGGTCTTGCCCGTGCCGGGCGGGCCGTACAGCAGCACGCCCTTGGGGATCTTCGCGCCCACCGCGTGGAAGCGGTCCGGCTGGGTGAGGAAGTCCTTGATCTCGTGGAGCTCCTCCACGGCCTCGTCCGCGCCCGCGACGTCCTTGAACAGGATGTCCGGGTTGTCCTTCTGGATGAGCTTGGCGCGCGACTTGCCGAACTGCATGACCTTGCCGCCGCCACCCTGCATGCGGGACATGAGGAACCAGAACAGCAGGGCGATCAGGAGGAACGGGATCACGAAGCCCAGCAGGGACAGGAACCAGTTGCTCCGCACGGGCTCGTCCTGGTAGCCGTCCAGCGCGGACTCGTCCACGGTGCGCACCACGTCCTGGGCGCGGGCCGCGGAGTACTGGAAGTACACGTCCTTGCCGAAGTCCCGGCCGTCCTGGGAGTAGGGCTCGCGCAAGGTCAGGTCCACGCGCTGGTCGCCGTCGACGACGCGCGCCTGGGCCGCCTTGCCGTCCTCCAGCAGGGACATGCCCACGTTGGTGTCCACCATGCTGCGGCCGCCCTGGGCGGTGGCCAGGGGGATCACGAAGCCCAGCACCAGGAGCCCGAGCAGGATCCAGAGGTAGGGCTTGTTGAAGATCTTCTTCACGTGCGTGTGTCTCCTGGTGTGCCGCGGGAGGGGACGGACCCCCGGGACGGTCGGGGGTCCTCGGCCCCGCCGTGGACGGCCGTGGGCAGACCCCTCCCGAGGGTCACTGCCCCACGGTACCGGCCCGGGCCGGGAGCGCCCTGGGTGTTCGCGCCAGGTGGACAGTCGACGCGCCCCTCATCGCGGGCCGACTCCGTCCGCACGGGCACACTCGGCGGACGGGGCGGCCGGCGTCAGCGGCGGGAGAAAGGGGGGGTCAGGAATACACGTGCGGGGCGAGCGTGCCCACGAAGTCCAGGTTGCGGTACTTCTCCGCGTAGTCCAGGCCGTAGCCCACCACGAACTCGTTGGGGATGTCCTTGCCGACGTACTTCACGTCGATCTCGACCTTCATGGCCTCCGGCTTGCGCAGAAGGGTGCAGATCTCCACCGACACCGGGCCGCGGGTCTCGAGGTTGGCCTTGAGCCAGGACAGGGTCAGGCCGGAGTCGATGATGTCCTCCACGATCAGCACGTGGCGGCCGGTGAGGTCCGCGTCGAGGTCCTTGAGGATGCGCACCACGCCGGAGGACTTGGTGCCGGAACCGTAGGAGGACACGGCCATGAAGTCCATCTCCACGTGGGAGTGCAGGGCCCGGGTGAGGTCGGCGACCACCATCACGGCACCCTTGAGCACGGCCACGATCAGCAGGTCCTTGCCCGCGTAGTCGCGGTCGATCTGCGCGGCGAGGTCCGTGATGGTGTCCTGGACCTCCTCCTTGCTCATGAGGACGTGGGTGAGGTCGTTCCGGACATCCTGTGCGTCCATGGGGGTGCCGCTCCTGGGGGTCGTGCGGGTGGGGCCTGCGCCGGGGACGCGGTCAGCGGCCGAGGCGGCGGGGGATGAGCACCAGTCTGGCACACGGGCCCCGGCCGCCCGCCTGCCCGGGGGCCTCCGGGACGCGCGTCACATTCCGGGTAGACGCCCCGGCGCCACCGACGCCGGCGCACCCCTCCCGGACGGCCCGCACACCCCCGGCCAGCTCCACAGGCCCGGCCGACCCGCCGCCCCGATGCGCGTCCGTGACGAGCGTCTCCACGGCGAGCACCCGCTCCCGCGAGAGGTCCTCCGCCCCAGCCCGGCGGGCGGCGCGCGCGATGACCCGGCGCCGCACGGCCGCCGGCAGGGCGGCCAGTCCGTCCAGGTCCAGCGCCACGACGACGCCGGTTCCCGCTCCGTCCGACGCGTCCGCCCCGCGCGTGGGTCCGGGCATCGGGGCCGCCTCGGGGCGGACCAGGCGCTCGAACTCGCGGGACGCCCATGCGTCCAGGGCATCGGCGTCCTCGGCAGCGAGGGCGGCGGTGCGCGCGAGGGCGGCGCGCACCCCGGGGCCGAGGCCGGCCTCGGGGTCCTCGAGAGCGGGCAGCGTGCGGGTGCGGATCCGCGAGCGCAGCAGGGCGGGGTCGCGGTTGTGGGGGTCCTCGAACCAGCTCAGGCCGGCCCAGCGGCAGATCCCCTCGGTGTCCGCGCGGGTGAGTCCGAGGAGGGGCCGGGCCACGGCCACGCCCTCGGGGAGACGGCCGCGCGGCGGGATGCCGGCGAGCGAGCGGGTGCCGGAGCCGCGGGCCAGGCCCAGGAGGACCTGTTCGGCCTGGTCGTCGGCGGTGTGGGCCGTGAGCACGAACGCGGGGGCGGGGGCGTCAGCGAAAGTGGACTCGGCCACGCGCGTTGCGTCAGCGACAGCGGCGTGGGCGGCGTGGGCGAGAGCCGCGCGTCGTGCGGTGCGGGCGGCGGCCTCGGGGCCGTCCCCGGTGGGGGCCACCGCCACACGTGCCACCGTGACGGGCGACAGGCCGAGCCGTCGGGCGGTACGCGCCGCCGCCGCCGCGACCGCCGCGCTGCCGTCCTGCAGCCCGTGGTCCACCACCGCGGCGCCGACGGGGCCGAGCCGTTCCCCTGCCCGGGTGCTGATGAGCACGGCGCAGGCCACCGTCAGGGCGAGGGAGTCCGCCCCGCCGGAGAGCGCCACGAGCGCCCGGGGGGCACGGGCAGGCTCGAGGGTGGTGGCACGGCCGGCCCCCGCCCCGACGGCCTCCTCGAGCACCGTACGGACCTCCGCGACGGCCCGGTGCAGCGGCTCCGGCCACCGAGCGCGCGGGGGCCATGGAGCCGACGTCGGCAGACCCGGAAGCATCACCGGAGGCGGCCTGTCAGGCCTCGGCGCGGATGCGCGCCACCCAGGTGTCCGGGGCGTGGATCTCGGCCTCGCTGGGCAGCAGCTCGGGGGCGTCCCACACCACGTTGAACCCGTCCATGCCGATCTGCGAGACCACCGCGCCCACGAATCGCTGACCGTCCCGGTACTGGGCCATCTTGGCGTCCATGCCCAGGATCCGGCGGATGGCCCGGTCCACGGCGGACCGGCGGTCCCCGCGCTCGTCGAACCGGCGGCGGATGGTCTTCACCGAGGACACCACGGAGGAGTCCATGGCATCCATGACGACGTTCGCGTGCCCCTCCAGCAGGGACATCACCGCGGTCACGCGGGACAGGCGCTCCCGGTCCTCCTCGTCCTGCAGGGCGCCCAGCAGGCCCAGGCTCGGCCGACCCGACGTCCCGCCGCGCCCTCCCCCGGCCAGGGGGTTCGCGGCGGCCAGGGCGGAGCGCAGGCGCTCGGGCAGCGACTCGGCCTTGTCGAACAGGCCGCCGGTCAGGCCCGTGATCTCTGCCTGCAGGTGCTCGCGCAGCCACGGGGCCGCGGCGAACTGCACACGGTGGGTCTGCTCGTGCAGGCACACCCACAGCCGGAAGTCGGCGGGGTCCACGTGGATCTCCCGGCGGACCTGCACCACGTTCGGCACCACGAGCATCAGGCGTCCGCCCGCCGGCCCGGCGGGGGCGCCGTCGGGCCCGGGGAGGGCGCTGAACGGGTCGTACTGACCGAGCACCTTGGCGGAGAGCCACGCGAGGATCCCGCCCATCTCCACGGCGGTGGCGCGCGTGGTCACGGGCAGCGTGGCGGCCTCGTACTCCGCAGGACGGGAGGCCTGCAGGTGCGCGAACGTGGGACCCAGCAGTGCGGCGAACGACTGCGTGTTGGCGCGGGACCACGTGGGCCTGTCCACCACGAGGACCTGGGAGTCGCGCAGCTCGCGGGCGGCCTCGAGGCCGGTGAGCCGGTGCACGTGGGGCACGGCGGCCTCCGCGGCGGCGCGCAGGCCCTCGGCCTCCCGCCGCGCCTCCCGCGCGGTGGTCCGCGGCCCGGCGGCGGTCAGGGCCTCGGCCGTGCGGGAGGCGAACGCCCAGTCCACGGGGTGCACGAGGGGCTCCCCGGACGAGCCGGTGCGGCCGGGCGTACGGGGCTGGTCTGCGCTCATGGCCTCCATCCCACCACAGGCCCGGATACGGCACCGGCCCCGGGGTCCCGTCAGAGGGCGGCGACGGCGGCCACGGCCTCGTCGATCGCCGCCCGCGCCGGCGCGATCTCCCAGTCCACCTCGGAGCACACAACGCTGAACGCGAGGACGCGCCCCGTCGTCGTGGTGACGGTGCCCGTGAGGGAGACGGTCTGGTCCAGGGTTCCGGTCTTGGCGGCGACGGCGTCGCGCGCCGGCGCGACGGGGAACCGCTCCCCCAGGGTGGAGTCCTCCCCGGGGCGCGGCAGCGCGTCCAGAACGAGGGTGCGGGCCGGGTCGGCGGACAGCCCCGTGACCACCCCGACGAGCTGGGAGGCGCTCAGCCGGTTGGCCACGGCGAGCCCGGAGGCGTCGACGACGTCCATGCCCGCCGTGTCCACGCCGATCTGGGCCGCCTCGCGCTCCAGGAGCGCGGCGGCGCCCGCGTGGGTGGCCGGCAGCCCGGCGGCCGCGGCGGCGGTGTGGGCGAGGGCCTCGGCGACCTGGTTCTCGGAGTGGGCGAGCAGGTACTCCACCTGGTCGCCGACGGGCGCGGAGCGCACCTCGGCCACGGGTTCGGCGGCGCGGACCCGCTCCCGCGGCGCGTCCGTGGCCGGGATCTCCTCCCGCACGGCCACCTCCACGGCGGCCCCGTCGGCGTCCGCGAGGGCGGCCAGCTCCGCCTGGAAGGCGCGGGCGGAGGCCGCGGCCGGGTCGGCCACGCGGTCCTGGCCCGTGCCGGGCCTCGCCCGCCCGCCGTAGGTGGCCAGCGGCTGGACGGGGGCGATGTTGCCGCTCTCCACCATCCCGTCCGACCATGCCGGGTTCAGGGGGTCCGCGTCCTCGAACAGGCGCAGGTCCGTGCTCACCACCACGCGGCCGGTGACGCCGCGCTCGGCCAGCCCGGCCAGGGTCCGCTCAGCGAGGGTGCGCAGGCCGGCGCGGCCGTCCACGCGGGACGGGTCTGAGGCCCCGGTGCCCAGCAGGACGTCCCCGCCGCCCACCAGGACCAGCTCGACGGTGCCGCCCTCGTCGGGCGGTAGGGCCACCACGCGGGTGGGCAGGGTGGCCTCCGGGCCGAGCTCGCCCACGACGGCGGCCCCCGTCAGGATCTTCACCGCCGACGCCGGGGCCACGGGCTCGTCCGCTGAGCGGGAGTACAGCACCCGCCCCGTGGCGAGGTCGCGGAACTCCGCGGACACCGTCCCCGGCGCCTGCGCCAGTCCCGGCTCGACGGCGGCCGCCACCTCCGCGGGGGACGGCACCTCCCCGGGGGCCGAGGGGGAGGTCTGCGGCGTCGGGGACGCGGGTGCCGTCGTCGTCGGGGAAGGCGCCGGAGCGGAGGAGACCGCCGCCGGCGCCGGCGGCGAGGCCAGGCGCGGGAGCAGGAAGTCCCGGGTCAGCATGCCGAGCAGGGTGGCCACCGCCAGGGCCAGCAGCACGCAGAGGACGACGAGCGTGCGGTCGGAGCGGCGGTGGTCGGTCACCCCCCGGTTCTACCACGCGGCCCCGGGAGCACCCCTGGCCGACCCCTCGCACCCCGGCGGTAGGCTGGCCCCAGTTCCGCCGGGCGGCGCGCCCGCCGCCCGGGACCCGTTCCTGTGTGAAGGAGAAGCCATGGCGCACGACGTCACCATCGAGATCCCCGCGGGCTCCCGCGTGAAGTACGAGTTCGACCACGAGACCGGCCGCCTGCGCCTGGATCGCGTGCTGTTCACCTCGATGCAGTACCCCACGCACTACGGCTACTTCGAGAACACCCTCGGCGAGGACGGCGACCCGCTGGACGCGCTGGTCTACCTGCCCGGCTTCGACCTGGTGCCCGGCTGCATCGTGGAGGCCCGGCCGGTGGGCGTGTTCAACATGACCGACGACGGCGGCGGAGACGCCAAGCTGCTGTGCGTCCCCGCGGACAAGCGGTTCGACCACATCGTGGAGCTCGAGGACGTCGAGGAGTCCCTCAAGTCCGAGATCGAGCACTTCTTCACCCGCTACAAGGACCTCGAGCCGGGCAAGTGGGTCAAGGCCGAGGGCTGGCAGGGCCGCGCGGACGCGGAGAAGGAGCTCGAGGCCTCGATCGAGCGCTTCGCCGCCGCCGGTGAACACTCCCCGTCCGACGAGCCGCAGGGCCGTGACGTGGACACCGAGGAGGCCGAGCCGGCCACCGAGGAGGGCTCCGAGACCGACGTGCCGCAGGGCCGCTGACCGCTCATCCCCGATCCGGCGGGCGGGCCGCTGACCCCCCTCCGCCGACCCGACCGACGACGCCGGCCGCTCCCCTCCGAGGGGGCGGCCGTCGTCGTCTCGGCAGGCGTTCTGCGGGCTGTCCCTCAGGAATCCTCGACGAGGTGATAGAGGGTTCCCCGGATCCCCTGGCCGCCTTCGCGACGGACCCGGCCCATGTCCATCAGTCGGGCGAGCGCGTACCTCACCTGGTTGTCACTCAGCCCGGTCGCGGCAACGAGTCCTGCGACCGACTGAGGCCCGTTGGTATCCATGTGGATGACGATACGCGCCTGGTTGGGATGTGGCGGACGGTGATCCGTGCGCGCAGCAACGGACGGAGGACGGGAGGCCTCACGTTCCGACACCCGTCTCCCGGTGTAGCTCAACGCGGCGGTGTCCTCATCGACGGCGATCAGCCCCCACCGTGACAGCGCACCGATCGCGCCACGGGCCTCGTCGGCCGACAGGGGAGAGAACTCGCGCCTGACCCTTGCGAGGTCCCAGACCGCTCCGTCCTCAGCCTCCAGGAGGAGCCACTTCTGCACAGCACTGAGCTCCCTACCCCCGGATGCTGTCGCCAGCCATCGCTCCTGCGCGGCGTCGAACATGGGTCCACGCCACAGCTTGGCTGTAACGGTGACCCCACTGTCGAAGATCTGCGGCCGCTTCAGCCCGCGCTCGCGCAGAGAACGGAAGATCTCTAGGATTCCGCCGCCTTCGCCCTCGATGACCCGGTCGCCGTGAGCAGTCCGGAGGTGGGTTGCCAAGCGGTAGAGGTGTCGATTCACCTCCGACCTCGTCAGATGTCCTGCCGAGAGCTGCTCCCAGGAGAAGGCCGAAAGTCGCCCCGGGTTCATGATTAAGAGGGAGCGTCCGTCGATGCGGATGTCGATCCCTCGCGAGGCCGTGTGGGGTGAGAGGTCTCGATGCACCAATGCGTTCGCCACGGCTTCGCGCACGGCCCTTCCCGGAAACTCCGGGAGATCTCGCATGCTCCCGTCGACCGTGTACGTCTGCCGGGTCGCGAGATTCTGCTCGATCCAGGCCGTGACCGACGCGAGCAGATCCGGAAGCGGACCTTCGAATCGCTGAAGGTTCTGTGTTCGCGCCGGGCCCTGGTCCGCCGGGAGACGCACAGCCGCGGTCACCGTGAGCTGTGGGCAGGGCCCTTGGGGGAACTCTCCGATGGCGTAGAGGCCGGCGACCGTCGGGGTGCCGTGGGCGTCGACGACACCGACCCTGCGCAACACAGCCCCATCGGACATGCCGCGCAGACGGGGTGTCCCGTTCTTGAGGCTCCGGAGCAGTGCGTCTCGGAGGTCGGCATCGAAGTCGTCCGTCGTTGCCGTGGGGACGGGAAGCAGGTCATGGTCGACGGTGGTCGCCTCGATGATCTTCTGTGCTTCGAGGTACCGGAGGTCGTCCTCGCTCATGACGTGGTCGCCGTCTCCCTGACGGAAGTAGGCGCGATTCTCGAAGAGGGCCGGCCGCTGGCTCAGCAGAACGGGGCGGATCTTCGCCACCACCACGGCGACTCCGTCCACATCGAGGACCGCCGAGTCGATGTGTGGCGAGGGCGTCACTGCATCACGTGTCACTCCGACGAGTCCGTCTCTCACGGTGGCGGGATCCGCCACACCCGCGATGGAGAAGTCATTGGCCTCGTCGACACCGAGGATGATCACACCGCCCTCGGGCGTGTTGGCGAATGCACAGACAGATTCGCCGATGCGCTCGGGCAGCCCGCCCGCGGCACGCTTGACCTCGATGTCCGCGGTGTCGCCATGGACCAGCCGAAGATAGTCGAGGATGTCGTCCAGCTCCGCTCTGTCCATACTCATACTGAGAAACTTAGACACCCCCTTTCCCAGTTTCCAAGTTTCCCAGTCTCGTCCTCATCCGCAGTGCGCGAGAGAGCTGGGCCACCGGCATCGGCATCGGCGCGCGTAGGCGTGCGGGAACCCGCAATGGTGAAGCAACGCGGCCCTGGCAGAATCAGGCCCCATGTTCGTGCTCACCCTCAACCAGCGGGACACCCCCGACGCCGGCGACCGCGTGGACGCGCTGCTGCGCACGCTGCGCGACGCCGAGCCCGCCGTCCCCGGGCTGCGCACCGCCCCCCTGCCGTTCGCCCGGTCCGTGGGGGACGAGGCGATCGGCGTGGTCGAGGACCCGCACACCGCCGTGGACGTGGCGCTGCGCGCGCTGCGGGAGCGGCGCTGGAACGTCGGGATCGGCGTCGGGAGCGTGACGTGCGCGGACGGCTCCGCGAGCCTGCCCGCCTCGGGGGACGTCAACGACGCCGGCGGGCCGGGCCTCGCCGCGGCGCGCCGGGCCGTGGAGGCGGCGGCGCTGTCCACCGCGCGCATCCCGCTGGCCGTGCGCGGCCGGGACGAGGAGGCCGCCGCGGAGGCCGAGGCCGTGCTCAAGCTCGTGGGGCAGCTGGTGTGGACGCGCACCGCCGCCGAATGGGCGGTGCTGGACCTGCTCGTGCCGGGCGTGCGGGGTCAGCAGAGGCCGGCCGCGGAGGCGCTCGGGATCACCGTGCAGGCCGTGTCCCAGGCCGTGCAGCGCTCGTTCTGGAACGAGGAGCACGCGTGCCGCCCGGCCGCGGCCCGGCTGCTGGGCCTCGCGGGCGGCTGACCCTCTCCCCGGCGCGCGGCTCAGCGCGGATCGGGCAGGGTGGCGTGCCCGGCGACCAGCTTGAGATGCCACACGGGACCGAGCCAGCGCTGGGCCGAGCGGTCGGTCGCCAGGTCGGCCGCCGCGAGCACCGCGCCCAGGGCGGTGCCCGCCGCGCGCCGGCGCCGTTCGGGCACGGCGGCCCGACCAGACCGCGCCACACCCGTGCCGCCACGTCGCCCCTCTCGGTCACCCCGCTCGTCCCTCCGCTCGTCTGTCCGGTCGTCCGTCCGCCTGGACGCCCCGCCCCGCGCCGGATCGGATGTCCGGACCGGAGTCCCGCCCGCATCCCGGGCCGGACATCCGGCACGCGCGCGGCGATCAGACCGTCGCGCCCTCCACCAGGCCGTGCAGGACGTCGGCCAGGCCGTGCTCGTCCACGCCGCCGGTGACCTCGTCCGCGGCCTCCTTGACCTCGTCGACGGCCTGGCCCATGGCGACGCCGCGGCCGGCCCAGCGGAGCATCTCCACGTCGTTGCGGCCGTCCCCCACCGCCACGGTGTCCGCGGGGTCCACGTGCAGCACGGTGCGCAGGCCCTCGAGCGCGGAGGCCTTGGTGACGCCGGCCGCGGCGATGTCCAGCCACGCCGTCCACCCCACGGAGTACGCCACGCCGGACAGGCCGATGCCCTCCACGGCACGGCCGAACTCCTCGGCGGAGGAGTCCGTGGAGAACACCACCAGGCGCACCGCGGTGGTGGACATCAGCTCCTCGAAGGACACGCCCTCCGCAGCCACGCCGAAGGACATGTCCTGGAACCGCTCGGTGGAGCGGAAGGAGCCGTCCGGCAGCTCGAGGGCGTACTTGGCGCTGGGCAGGCGGTCGCGCAACTGGGTCAGCACCGAGTGCGGGTCGAAGGTGCGCAGGTCCGTGACCTCGTAGCCCTCCTCGAGCGAGGGGTCCAGCCGAAGCGTGACACCGCCGTTGGAGCAGACCACGTAGCCGGACTCGATCCCCAGGGACTTCGCCACCGGCAGTGTGGCCCCGCGCGAGCGCCCGGTGGCGATGACCACGCGGTGTCCGGCCTCGATGACCGCCCGCACGGCCTCGCGCACGGGCTCGTGCAGGTGCCCGTCGTGATCCACGATGGTTCCGTCCACGTCCAGGCACACGAGCTTCTGAGTCATGGACTCCACCCAACCACACGGCCCGGACACGTCCGCATCGCGCGGGTGAACGGCGGGGGACGCGGGCCGCCTGCTCAGCGCAGACCCATCCGCTCCGCCGCCCACGGCAGCTGGTCCGCAAGGGCGCGGGACCACACGCTCCATGTGTGCCCGCCGGGATACGTGCGCACCTGCATCTCCAGCCCGGCCCGCCCGGCGGCCTCGGCGAGCGCCTGCGGCACGGGCGGGCCCACGTAGGAGTCGTCCTCCCCCACACTGGCGATCCCGCCCAGGCCGCGGTAGGCGCCCCCGGCCCCCGGGCCCTCGCCCCGCTCGGCCGCGGCGAACAGGCTGAGGGGGTCATTCGCCTCGAACGCGGCCTGGTCCCCGCCGAAGCCCTCCGCGACCGTCTTCTCCTCGCCGCCCAGGTCCGGGTGGAGCTCGCCGGAGAACACGAGCACCGACCCGTAGGCGTCCGGGGTGCGGGCCACGGTCTGCAGGGCGCACGTCGCCCCGTTGGAGATGCCGCCCACGGTCCAGTGCGCCCGGTCCGGGTCCGTCTGCAGGGTCCGGTCGGTCTGCAGGGTTCGGTCATGCGCCGGTGCCAGGTCCACACTTCGCTGCCAGGGCCCGTAGACCTCGGGCGGATCCCGTCAGGGGATCGATGCACCTGTGCCGGTGGATGATGGCTTCGAGCATCGTGCGGGCATCGGGGAACGGCCGGCCCTGCCGCTGTGCGGGCTGGGAGCATCGGGGCGATCGGCTCCCACTGGGCGTCGGAGAGCATCTGGAACCGGGACTTGTCTTCGAGGGTGCCAGCCGACCCCTGGATTCATTGTCAGACACCCCCTAGGCCAAGGCGCTCGATGGCGGCCGGAGCGAGGTTCTGGACCACCCCGCCGGCCTTCGCAACGAGGGCTTTCGTGGCGGCGATGCCGTCCACGGACTTCAGGTCCAGGGCCACCGACTCCTTGGAGCGGTTCAGTCACACGAACTAGGGCGTGTCTGAGAATAGATGCACGAGTCAGCTGAGACCCTGGGGACATGTCCCGGTTCCAGATGCTCTCTGACACCCAATGGGAGTTGATCGCCCCGATGCTCCCGACCCGGACCGGCCGCGCC
>NZ_JAKNUW010000050.1 GCF_023155805.1 Micrococcus lacusdianchii
TAAGGCGTACTCCTCCCGGGCGATCCGCACCCACCTACGCGCCCGTGGGATCAAAGCGGTCATCCCCGAACCGGCCGACCAGCAGGGCCACCGCAGACGGCGCGGTGCCCGCGGCGGGCGCCCCGTCGGCCTCGACGCGGCGCGCCCAGCTCTGGCTGAGGTAGGCAGGGGCCGCTTGCCGCTTGCTACCCTGGGTTCACACGAAACTCTAGGCTTGGCCCCCAACCGGGCCGGAAGGTGAGGTCAGGAACATGGACTTCTGGAGCACGATCTGGGATGCGATCTGGTGGTTCTTCACCATCTTTGTGTTCGTCGCCTACCTCATCGCACTGTTCTCAATCATCAGTGATCTCTTCCGGGACCGCGAACTCAGCGGCGTCTACAAGGCGATCTGGCTGCTTTTCCTCATCTTTCTTCCGTTCCTCACGGCGCTCGTTTACCTGATCTTCCGCGGTCGTGGGATGGGCGATCGAGCCGAGCGACAGGCACGAGAGGCCAAAGCAACGGCGGACGACTACATCCGGACTGTTGCTGGGGGACCTGCGTCTGAGATCGCGCAAGCCAAGCAGCTACTCGACAGCGGAACTATCTCCGAGGCGGAGTTCCAGAGTCTGAAGCAAAGCGCGCTGGATGGTTCCCGTTAGCGTTGTCGGGCAAGTGCACGAGCGTCCTCGCCGCGGCTACGACTGCAAACGTCTCTTCGGCAGCCGGGAAGAAGTCGACGGTGGTATCTAGGGCGTGTCTGAGAATAGATGCACGAGTCAGCTGAGACCCTGGGGGCATGTCCCGGTTCCAGATGCTCTCTGACACCCAATGGGAGTTGATCGCCCCGATGCTCCCGACCCGGACCGGCCGCGCCGGCAGGCCGTTCGCCGACGCCCGCACCATGGTGGAGGCGATCATCTAC
>NZ_JAKNUW010000051.1 GCF_023155805.1 Micrococcus lacusdianchii
CCATTGTAGCATGCGTGAAGCCCAAGACATAAGGGGCATGATGATTTGACGTCGTCCTCACCTTCCTCCGAGTTGACCCCGGCAGTCTCCCATGAGTCCCCACCACAACGTGCTGGCAACATGGAACGAGGGTTGCGCTCGTTGCGGGACTTAACCCAACATCTCACGACACGAGCTGACGACAACCATGCACCACCTGTGAATCCGCCCCAAAGGGGAAACCGTGTCTCCACGGCGATCGAAAACATGTCAAGCCTTGGTAAGGTTCTTCGCGTTGCATCGAATTAATCCGCATGCTCCGCCGCTTGTGCGGGCCCCCGTCAATTCCTTTGAGTTTTAGCCTTGCGGCCGTACTCCCCAGGCGGGGCACTTAATGCGTTAGCTGCGGCGCGGAAACCGTGGAATGGTCCCCACACCTAGTGCCCAACGTTTACGGCATGGACTACCAGGGTATCTAATCCTGTTCGCTCCCCATGCTTTCGCTCCTCAGCGTCAGTTACAGCCCAGAGACCTGCCTTCGCCATCGGTGTTCCTCCTGATATCTGCGCATTCCACCGCTACACCAGGAATTCCAGTCTCCCCTACTGCACTCTAGTCTGCCCGTACCCACCGCAGATCCGGGGTTAAGCCCCGGACTTTCACGACAGACGCGACAAACCGCCTACGAGCTCTTTACGCCCAATAATTCCGGATAACGCTCGCACCCTACGTATTACCGCGGCTGCTGGCACGTAGTTAGCCGGTGCTTCTTCTGTAGGTACCGTCACTTTCGCTTCTTCCCTACTGAAAGAGGTTTACAACCCGAAGGCCGTCATCCCTCACGCGGCGTCGCTGCATCAGGCTTCCGCCCATTGTGCAATATTCCCCACTGCTGCCTCCCGTAGGAGTCTGGGCCGT
>NZ_JAKNUW010000052.1 GCF_023155805.1 Micrococcus lacusdianchii
CGCGGTCGGCGGCGCCGCGGATCCCGAGGCCGCCGCGGCCGACGGCGCCGCGGATCCCGAGGCCGCCACGACGGCCGCCGTCGCCCTGCCGGCCGCGGTCGCCTCGCGGGTCGAGGCGGAGCCCGTCCCCGCCTCCGCGACCTCCACCGCGCCGTCCCCGGCGGCCGCGCGCCGCGCCCGCACGCGCGCCGCCCTGCGGATCCTGCCGTGGCGCTCGGGCCGGCTGTGGGCCGGCGTCGCGTGGGCCACGGGGACGCACCTGTCCGCGGCGCTGCTCGCGGGGCTCTCGGGCTGGCTCATCGTCACCGCGGCGGGGCGGCCGCCCGTGCTGTACCTGCTCTCCGTGATCGTGCTGGTCCGCGCCTTCGGCCTGTCCCGCGCGGTGTTCCGCTACCTGGACCGGCTGGCCACCCACGACGCCGTCCTCGGCTGGGCCTCCCGGCTGCGGCTGCGGCTGTGGGACGCCCTGGGTCGCCGGCCCGCCCTGTGGGGGCGCCTGAGCCGCGCCGACGGGGCGCTGTCCGTGCTCGTCGCGGACGTGGACGCCCTGCGGGACGCCGCGCCGCGCGTGATGGTGCCCGTGCCGGCGGCCGTGCTCGCGTGGCTCGTGAGCGCCGGAGCCGTGGCCCTGCTGGCCCCGGAGCTGGCCGCGGCCGCCCTCGTGCCCGGCGCCCTGGGGCTCGTGGCGATCCCCGTCGTCGTCGCGGCGCTCGACCGGCGCCAGACCCAGGCGGCCGTGCGCCACCGCGCCGGGCTGCTGGACCGGGTCGCGGCCGTGCTCGCCGCCGCCCCGGACCTGCACGGCCTCGGCCGGGCCCGGGCGGCCGCCGACCGGCTCGCGGAGGCGGACGCCGCCCTGCAGGGGCCCCAGC
>NZ_JAKNUW010000053.1 GCF_023155805.1 Micrococcus lacusdianchii
GAACTGGTGAACCGCTTCCAGTTCGTCGAGGACCACAAGGACGCCTACGGCGTGAAGCGGTTGTGCGAGATCGTCGAGATCGCGAGGTCGTCGTTCTACGCCTGGCTCGCGGCGGCTCCGGGACGGGCGGCGAGAGCGGCCGAAGATACAGCCCTCGCCGCACGGATCAGGGTGCTGCAGGACCCCGCCCAGGGCGGCGACCGCGCCTACGGGGCACCCCGGATCACCGCCGACCTCAACGACGGCGTCACCACCGCCGCCGAGCGGGTGAATCACAAGCGCGTCGCCCGCGTGATGCGTGAGCACCAGCTGGTGGGGATCCGGCTGCGACGGCGGGTGAAGACCACGATCCCGGACCAGTCCGGGAGGAAGTTCCCCGACCTGATCGGCCGGGACTTCTCGATCGGGGAGCCGAACCGCCGGTACGTCGGCGATATCACCTACCTCCCGATCGCAGACGGGTCGAACCTGCATCTCGCGACGTGCATCGACCTCGGCTCCCGCAAGCTCGCGGGCTGGCAGGTCGCCGACCACATGCGCACCGAACTCGTCGAGGACGCACTCCGCGCCGCGGCCCGCGACCGCGGCAGTCTCGCCGACGCCGTGTTTCACAGCGACCACGGCAGCGTCTACGCCTCGAAGGCCTACGCGGCCCTCTGCGAGCAGCTCACCGTCGTCCAGTCCATGGGTGCGGTGGGCACGAGTGCCGACAACTCACTCGCGGAGAGTTTCAACGCCGCGCTCAAGCGGGAGCTTCTCGAGGGCCGGGCCGCATTTCCAGATCAGGCCACGGCCTACCGGGCCGTGTTCCGATGGGCGAAC
>NZ_JAKNUW010000054.1 GCF_023155805.1 Micrococcus lacusdianchii
CCCACGTCCTTCATCGGCTCCTGTTGCCAAGGCATCCACCATGCGCCCTTAGAAACTTTCACACACATGAAAGTCCTCAAATGAGCAATTATCTAACTAAGATGTCATTCTCGGCGTCACCACCACGCTCAACGCAGCCACCCAGGGGGATGACCACACGCAGCAATGACAAAAATAAGATGCTCGCGTCCACTATACAGTTCTCAAACAACAACCCTCACCCCACTCCACGCACCCCAACCAGGGCAACGCTTCACAAGGGAGAAGAAACAACAAAACCCCACACTCCAAAGAGATGCAGGGCGCCTGCTGTTCCAGGACCCAACAGTGTGCCAACACCAGCACGCAGCCACCAACCACACGCATTCCAACCCCACAAGGGCGTACTCGCGTCCAGCCGGCACCACCACTGGCACCATTTCCTGATGTTCCACCCATGAGCAACCCGCCACCACACACGCGGTGATGCAACGGGCACTGATGCTCCTTAGAAAGGAGGTGATCCAGCCGCACCTTCCGGTACGGCTACCTTGTTACGACTTAGTCCCAATCGCTGGTCCCACCTTCGACGGCTCCCCCCACAAGGGTTAGGCCACCGGCTTCGGGTGTTACCGACTTTCGTGACTTGACGGGCGGTGTGTACAAGGCCCGGGAACGTATTCACCGCAGCGTTGCTGATCTGCGATTACTAGCGACTCCGACTTCATGGGGTCGAGTTGCAGACCCCAATCCGAACTGAGACCGGCTTTTTGGGATTAGCTCCACCTCACAGTATCGCAACCCATTGTACCG
>NZ_JAKNUW010000055.1 GCF_023155805.1 Micrococcus lacusdianchii
CTCGGGATCCGCGGCGCCGCCGACCGCGGCCCCGGCCGGGGCCAGGGGCGTGCCCTGCGCGTCGACGAGGGCGTCCGCGGCGCGCTGCAGCGCCGGGTCGTGGGAGGCGGCCACCACGATGCACGGCGGCAGGGTCAGGCCGGGCACGCCCGCGCGGGCGAGCGCGACGACGCCGGCGCGCACGGCGGCCGCGGCGGCGTCGTCCAGGTGGGCGGTGGGCTCGTCCAGGATCACGAGCCAGGGGCGCCGGTCCGCGCCGGCGGTGCTCAGCCGCGCCAGCGCCCGGGCCAGGGCGACGCGCCGCAGCTCGCCGGGGCTGAGCTCCACGGGCCGCCGGTGCGCCGCGCCGTCCAGGGCGACGGCGGCGAGCACCGCGGCGCGCTCGGAGTCCGCACGCGCCCGGCCGGCCGCCGCGTCGAGCTCCTCGCCCACCGTGGGCTCGAGCAGGCGCGGATGCTGGCCGACCCACACGGTGCGGTCCGGGTCCACGCCGCTCACGCTCCCCTGCACGCGGGCGTCCGAGGTGCGCAGCAGTCCCGCGAGCAGGTGCAGGAGGGTGGACTTGCCGGTGCCGGAGGCCGAGCCGAGCACGGTGAGCGTGCCCGGCGCCGCGCGCAGGTCC
Source organism: Micrococcus lacusdianchii (assembly GCF_023155805.1). Taxonomy (GTDB): domain Bacteria; phylum Actinomycetota; class Actinomycetes; order Actinomycetales; family Micrococcaceae; genus Micrococcus; species Micrococcus lacusdianchii. The sequence continues at coordinate 623 of NZ_JAKNUW010000055.1, forward strand.
ACGCCCTGCAGGACGCGCCGGTCCCCGAAGGCCACGCCGACGTCCTCGAGGACCACCGTGCCGGGCGGGGCCGCCGCGGGACCGACCGCGCGCGCCGGTGCGGCGGCGGGGTCCGCGAGCGCGTCCCGGGCCGCCTCGGGCACGGGCTCCCGCGC
>NZ_JAKNUW010000056.1 GCF_023155805.1 Micrococcus lacusdianchii
GCACACCGTCGTTGAGGTCGGCGGTGATCCTGGGCGCCCCGTAGGCGCGGTCGCCACCCTGAGCGGGGTCTTGCAGCACCCGGATCCGCGCCGCCAACACCGCGTCGTCTGTCGCCTTCGCGGCTCGCCGCCCGGCGGAGTCCAGCCAGGCGTAGAACGACGAGCGGGCGACCTCGACGACCTCACACAACCGCTTCACGCCGTAGGCGTCCTTGTGATCCTCAACAAACTGGAAGCGGTTCACCAGTTCGTCTCCCCGGCGAAATACTTCGCCGCCTGACGGAGGATGTCCCGCTCCGTCTCGAGCTTGCGGGCCTCGGCCTGCAAGGCCGCGAGGTCGGCCTCCAACCGGAGGACCTTCGCCGCCTGCGACTCCGGTCGCCCCGTCGCCCCCGGCGGCGACGCAGCGGCAACCGTGACCCCGGAGCCGAACTTGTCGACCCACTCTTTCAGCGCACCCCGAGAGATCCCGAGATCCCCGGCGATGCCCTTGAGCGTCGAACCCGGCGTGGACTCATACAAGTCCACCGCGCGCTGCCGGAACTCGTCCGTGTAGTTCTTCCTAGCCATCCCTTGGATTCTCGCTTCCCCAGCATCGTGCTGGAATCAGCGTGTCCAAGATCAGGGGTCAAGCGCC
>NZ_JAKNUW010000057.1 GCF_023155805.1 Micrococcus lacusdianchii
CAGCTCGAGCAGGGACGAAAGTCGGGACTAGTGATCCGGCGACTCGTTGTGGAACGGTCGTCGCTCAACGGATAAAAGGTACCTCGGGGATAACAGGCTGATCTTGCCCAAGAGTCCATATCGACGGCATGGTTTGGCACCTCGATGTCGGCTCGTCGCATCCTGGGGCTGGAGTAGGTCCCAAGGGTTGGGCTGTTCGCCCATTAAAGCGGTACGCGAGCTGGGTTCAGAACGTCGTGAGACAGTTCGGTCCCTATCCTCTGCGCGCGTTGGAAATTTGAGAAGGTCTGTCCTTAGTACGAGAGGACCGGGACGGACGAACCTCTGGTATGTCAGTTGTACCGCCAGGTGCATGGCTGATTAGCTACGTTCGGGATGGATAACCGCTGAAAGCATCTAAGCGGGAAGCCGGCTTCGAGATGAGATTTCCTTGCCCCTTTGAGGGTGTGAGGCCCCCAGCGAGATTACTGGGTTGATAGGCTGGATGTGGAAGCACGGACTGAAGACGTGTGGAGCTGACCAGTACTAATAGGCCGATGACTTTTACACACTTTTCTTCCTGCTGTTT
>NZ_JAKNUW010000058.1 GCF_023155805.1 Micrococcus lacusdianchii
TTGGGACTAAGTCGTAACAAGGTAGCCGTACCGGAAGGTGCGGCTGGATCACCTCCTTTCTAAGGAGCATCAGTGCCCGTTGCATCACCGCGTGTGTGGTGGCGGGTTGCTCATGGGTGGAACATCAAGGAATGGTGCCAGTGGTGGTGCCGGCTGGACGTGAGTACGCCCTTCGGGGGTTGGAATGCGTGTGGTTGGTGGCTGCGTGCTGGTGTTGGCACACTGTTGGGTCCTGGAACAGCAGGCGCCCTGCATCTCTTTGGGGTGTGGGGTTTTGTTGTTTCTTCTCCCTTGTGAAGCGTTGCCCTGGTTGGGGTGCGTGGAGTGGGGTGAGGGCTGTTGTTTGAGAACTGTATAGTGGACGCGAGCATCTTATTTTTGTCATTACTGCGTGTGGTCATCCCCCTGGGTGGCTGCGTTGGACGTGGTGGTGACGCCGAGAATGACATCTTAGTTAGATAATTGCTCATTTGAGGACTTTCATGTGTGTGAAAGTTTCTAAGGGCGCATGGTGGATGCCTTGGCAACAGGAGCCGATGAAGGACGTGGG
>NZ_JAKNUW010000059.1 GCF_023155805.1 Micrococcus lacusdianchii
GGCGCTTGACCCCTGATCTTGGACACGCTGATTCCAGCACGATGATGGGGAAGCGAGAATCCAAGGGATGGCTAGGAAGAACTACACGGACGAGTTCCGGCAGCGGGCGGTGGACTTGTACGAGTCGACGCCCGGTGCGACGTTGAATGGCATCGCGGCGGACCTCGGGATCTCCCGCGGTGCGCTGCGGGAGTGGGTCGAGAAGCACGGCTCGGGCACGACGACCGCCGGCACCATGTCGCCGCCCACGTCGGGGCGGTCGGAGTAGCAGGCGGCGAGGATCGTGCGGCTGGAGGCGGAACTGGCGGCGTCGAAGGCGGAGAAGCTGAAGCTCGAGACGGAGCGGGACATCCTCCGTCAGGCGGCGAAGTATTTCGCCGGGGAGACGAACTGGTGAACCGCTTCCAGTTCGTCGAGGACCACAAGGACGCCTACGGCGTGAAGCGGTTGTGCGAGATCGTCGAGATCGCGAGGTCGTCGTTCTACGCCTGGCTCGCGGCGGCTCCGGGACGGG
>NZ_JAKNUW010000006.1 GCF_023155805.1 Micrococcus lacusdianchii
CGAGCGCGGCGGGGAGCGCCGCGAGCGCGCCCCGCGCGAGGAGCGGGCGCCGCGCGCCGAGCGTGCCGAGCGCGCCCCCCGCGCGGAGCGTTCTCCGCGCGAGGAGCGGGCGCCCCGCGCTGAGCGCACCGCGAGCGCGGCACCGGACCAGGTCCCGGTCGAGGACGGCCGCCGTCGTCGCTCGCGCACCCGCCGCCGCAACGGCGAGGCCACGGACGGCTGACCCCCGACCGCGACGCCACGGCGGCCCGTCCCCTCGATGCGAGGGGGCGGGCCGCCGTCGTCGTGCTGGGCCTCGCGCGGAGCGAGCGGGGGTCAGCCCCGGACGAGCGCCGTGCCCGTGGCCTGCCGTTCGATCTCGGCGAGGACCTCGGCTCCGGTGGTGAACTCCCCGATCAGGTTGGGCTTGCCGGTGCCGTGGTAGTCGGAGGATCCGGTGACGAACAGGCCGTGGCGGGCGGCGAGCCCGCGCAGCCAGGTGCGCTCGGACTCGGGGTTGTCCCGGTGGTCGACCTCGAGGCCGGCGAGGCCCGCCTCGATCATCGCCTCCATCACCTCGACGTCCACCACCCGTCCGCGCATGACGGCGCGGGGGTGGGCGAACACCGGGACGCCACCGGCGGCGCGGACCAGGCGCACCGCCTCCACCGGGTCGGCGGCGTAGTGCGGCGCGTAGTAGCGGGAGCGGCCTGCGAGGATCGTCGCGAACGCGGCCGAGCGGTCCGCGACCACCCCGGCGGAGACGAGGGCGTCCGCGATGTGCGGGCGGCCGATCGTGGCGTTCTCGCTCGCGTGCTCCCGCACGAGGTCCCACGTGATCGGGAAGTCCTCGGCGAGCCGCTCGGTCATCCGCCGGGCGCGCGTCAGTCGGGAGGCGCGCGCGGCGTCCAGCTCGGCGCGCAGCCCGGGGTCCGTGGGGTCGTGCAGGTAGCTGATCAGGTGGACGCTGGTGCCGTCCTCGGCCATGCAGGACATCTCCATGCCGGGCACCAGGAGCACGCCCTCGGCGCGCGCGGCCCTGGCCGCCGCGGCCCAGCCGGCGGTGGTGTCGTGGTCCGTGAGCGCGAGGCCGTCCAGTCCGGCGCGGGCGGCTGCGCGCACCACCTGCGCGGGCGGCTCGGTGCCATCCGACTCGATGGAGTGGGTGTGGAGGTCGAAGCGCGCCGCGGGCATGCTCCCAGCGTACGGCGCGGCGCCTCCACCGGCAGCGGTGAGAGCATGGACCCCATGACCGACTCCCTGCCCCCGCAGCCCGACGGCCCCGCCCCGGAGGGCGGCGCCACCGAGCCCGCCGTCTCGCCCCAGCCCCTGGCCGAGCGCGTGGAGAACCGCTCGCAGAGGCCCGCCTCGGACGCCTTCCGCGCCTTCATGGCCTCGCAGTGGGCCCCCGCCCCGGACACCCTGCCCGACGCCGACGCCTCCGCCCCGCACGCGGCACGCCGCCGCGCCGCCGTCTCGGCGGCCTTCCCCGGCGAGCGGATCGTGGTGCCCGCCGGCCGGCTGAAGGTCCGCTCGAACGACACGGACTACCGCTTCCGGGCGCACTCGGCCTTCGCGCACCTGACGGGCCTCGGCGCGGACCACGAGCCGGACGCCGCGCTCGTCCTCGAGCCCGTGGACGCCGCCACGGGCGACGACGGCACGGACCACGCCGCCACCCTCTACTTCCGTCCCCTGGCCGGACGGGACTCCGAGCAGTTCTACTCCGATCCGCGCGCGGGCGAGTTCTGGATCGGGGCCCGCCCCACCCTGGCCGAGATGGCCGCGCGCACGGGTCTGCGCACCGCCGGCCTTGAGGAGCTCGAGACGGCCGTCACCAAGGACCTGTCCGCCACGCCGCTGCGCCTGCTGCGCGAGGCGGACCAGGACCTGGACGCCGTCGTGGCCGGTGCCCGGCGGGAGGCGGAGGTGGACGTGCCGGCCGCCGAGACCGCCGACGCCGCCCTCACCGAAGCGCTCTCCGAGCTGCGCCTGGTCAAGGACGCCTGGGAGGTCGAGCGGATGCGCGCCTCCGTGGCCGCGACGATCGCCGGGTTCGAGGACGTCGTGCGGGCCCTGCCGCGCGCCGTGGGCCACGCCCGCGGCGAGCGCGTGGTCGAGGGGGCCTTCTTCGCCCGCGCCCGCCTCGAGGGCAACGACCTGGGCTACGACACGATCGCGGCCTCCGGCAACAACGCCACCGTGCTGCACTGGATCCGCAACACCGGCGAGGTCCGCGACGGGGACCTGCTGCTGTTGGACGCCGGTGTGGAGGACGACTCGCTCTACACCGCGGACATCACCCGCACCCTCCCGGTGAACGGCACCTACACGGACGTGCAGCGGCGCATCTGCCGTGCCGTGCTCGAGGCGGCGGACGCCGCCTACGCGATCGTCCGCCCGGGCATCCGGTTCCGGGAGATCCACGCGGAGGCCATGCGCGTGCTGGTGGCGCACCTGGACGAGTGGGGCCTGCTGCCCGTGTCCGCCGAGGAGGCGCTGTCCGAGGAGGGCCAGCACCACCGCCGCTGGATGCCGCACGGCACCTCCCACCACCTCGGCCTGGACGTGCACGACTGCGCCCAGGCGAAGCGGGAGCTCTACCTGGACGGCGTGCTCGAGCCCGGCATGGTCTTCACCATCGAGCCGGGCCTGTACTTCAAGGCCGAGGACCTCGCCGTCCCCGAGGAGTACCGGGGCATCGGCGTGCGCATCGAGGACGACGTCCTGGTCACCGAGGACGGTGCCGAGAACCTCTCCGCCGCGCTGCCGCGCACCCCCGAGGACATCGAGGCCTGGATGGCCCGCCTGCAGGGCTGAGCCCCCCCGAACGGCGACGGCCCGACCCCGTGGGGGGCGGGCCGTCGCGCTCCGCGGTGGGCGCTGCGCGGTGTGGTCAGCGCTGCGGGGCGTCCGGGTCGGGGCGCGGGGCGTCCTGGGGGCCGGGCACGGGTGAGGGCCGGCCGCCACGGGCCTCGATGAGCCGCTGGACCTCCTCCGGCGGCAGGGAGACGCCGTACGAGCGGTCCAGTCCGGTGGGGGCGCCGTCGCCCAAGACGGTCGCACCGGCCGCGGCCGACGCGTCGACGGATTCCGCCGGCCCCGGCACCGGGGCGGCGTGGGAGCCGCCTGGCATGGGTGCCGACGCCGTGGGCACGGCGGGGGCCGGCTCCGCCGGAGCGCCGCCTTCGACGGCCGGAGCGGGCGCCGGGGCGGCGACCCCGGAGGGTCGGCCGGTCAGGCCGAGCTCCTGGCGGGCCCGGGCGGCGTGCTCGAAGGCCACCACCAGGTCATAGCCGCCCGGGACCACCGACTGCGTGGAGGCGAACCCGTGGCGGCCCTTGCGCGCGGCGAAGCCCACCACACCGAAGATCATCCACACGGCCACGCCCAGCAGGGCGGAGGTGAGCACCTGCATCCAGCCGCCGCTGGGGTCCAGCAGGAGCAGGAACACGCCGATCAGGGCGCCGAACAGGAGACCGCGCAGTGCCGCCCCGAGCGCCACCTGCCCGTAGTCGAGGCGGCCGCGCACCCGCTCCACCACCCGGAGGTCCTTGCCGACGATGGAGACCGCGCTGACGGGGAAGTCCGTGGCCGCCAGCCGGTCCACCTGCTCGCGCGCCTGCGCGTACGTGCTGTAGGTGGCCAGCAGCTCGCCCTGGGGCAGGCCGCCGCCGGCGGGACCGGACGGGGAGGTCATCATGAAGGACATGACACCATTGTGCCCGGCCCGGGAGGCGCGGGCCCCAGCCACTAGGCTGGCCCGGTGAACTCCCCCAAGATCTTCGTGGCCCGCCTCCTGGGCCTGGACGTCTTCGATCCGCTCGGCGACCGCCTCGGCCGCCTGCGGGACGTGGTGGTGCTCGACCGCGGCCGCACCGGCCGCTCCGCCGCCACCGGACTCGTCATCGAGGTCCCCGGCAAGAAGCGCGTCTTCGTGCCCATGACGCGTGTGACGTCGATGGACTCGGGCCAGATCATCACCACCGGCCTGATCAACCTGCGCCGCTTCTCCCGCCGCGGCGCGGAGCAGACCGTGGCCGGCGACCTCTTGGACCGGCGCGTGCACCTGACGGACGGCTCGGGCGAGGCCGTCGTCGAGGACCTGGGCCTGGAGCGTCAGCGCAACGGCGACTGGCTGGTCTCCGACCTGTACGTGCGCCGGGACACCGGCCGCACCGCGTTCGGCCGGTCGAAGGGCGAACACCTGCTGGTGGCCTGGGACGAGGCCCTCTGGGGCACGGCCTCCGCACCGCAGGCCGCCACGAGCTTCGTGGCCGCCCACGAGGACCTCAAGGCCGCCGACCTCGCGGACATGCTCCACGAGATGACGGAGAAGCGTCGCGTGGAGGTGGCCAACGAGCTCCAGGACGAGCGCCTGGCCGACGTCCTCCAGGAGCTGCCCGACGACGACCAGGTCCAGATCCTCTCCCACCTGGACGTCGAGCGCGCCGCGGACGTCCTCGAGGAGATGGACCCCGACGACGCCGCGGACCTCCTCCACGAGCTGCCCGACTCCCAGCAGGAGCTGCTACTGGAGCTCATGGAGCCCGAGGACGCCGAGGACGTGCGCCGCCTGCTCGAGTACGAGGAGGACACGGCCGGCTCCGTCATGACGCCCGTGCCCGTGGTCCTGCCACCGGAGGCCACGGTGGCCGAGGCCATGGCCACCATCCGCCAGCAGGAGATCTCCCCCGCACTGGCCTCCCTGGTGATCGTGGCCCGTCCCCCGCTGGAGACCCCCACGGGGCGGTATCTGGGCGTGGTGCACTTCCAGCGTCTGCTGCGCTACCCGCCGCCCGAGGCGATCGGCAACATCATGGACAAGGACCTGGAGCCGGTGTCCGACCTGGCCTCCGTGGTCCACGTCACCCGCGAGCTCGCCACGTACAACCTCACCTGCATCCCCGTGGTCAACGCTCAGCACCGCGTGGTGGGCGCGGTCAGCGTGGACGACGTGCTGGACCACATCCTCCCCGAGGACTGGCGCGCCATGGACCCGGACGAGACCCCCGAGCCCGATGGCGCGACACCGGCCCGCCCCTGACCCCGCCCCGACCGTCCCGAAGGAGTGAGCATGTCCCCGTCCCCCCGTGACCCCCGCGAGGCCCGGGCCACCGGCCTGGACACGCCCCTGAGCGCGCGGCGGCGCCGGATCCCCCGTCTCAGCCCCAACCCGGACGCCTTCGGGGAGTGGACCGAGGGCATCGCCCGCTTCATGGGCACCCCGCAGTTCCTGCTGTGGATGACGCTGTTCTGCCTGTTCTGGGTCGGCTGGAACTCCTACGGCCCGCAGCACCTGCGCTTCGACTCCGCGGCGTTGGGCTTCACGGCGCTGACCCTCATGCTCTCCCTCCAGGCCTCCTACGCCGCTCCGCTGCTGCTGCTCGCGCAGAACCGCCAGGACGACCGGGACAAGGTCGCCCTGCGTGAGGACCGCGACCGCGCCGAGCGGAACCTCGCGGACACCGAGTACCTCACACGGGAGATCTCCGGCCTGCGGCTCGTCCTGCAGGACGTGGCCACGCGCGACTACGTGCGCGGCGAGCTGCGCGGCGTGCACGAGGACCTGGCCGACGAGCTGCGCGAGGCGATCCGCGAGGAGGTCCGAGCCGAGCTGCGCGCCGAGGCCTCCGGCCCGGCCGCGACCGAGCCCGCCACCAAGGCCAAGCAGAAGCCCAAGAAGAAGGCCAAGTCCCGCGACCGGGACGGCACACGGTCCGAGGCGGAGGACACGGGCACCACCACCCTGGCGATCATCGCCGCGCAGGAGGCGGCCGAGGAGGCCGCCGCCCGCGGCCGGGCCGGGGAGGACACCCACCGCGGCTCCCACGCCGCGCCGCGTGGCGGCGAGCCGAGCGCATGAGCGGCGCGCCGGCCCCGCGCGGCCTCCCGAGACCGGCGGTCACCACGGACCTGGCCCGCGCGGTCCTCGCCGCGCTCGACGACGTCGTGGACCCGGAGATCCGGCGCCCCGTCACGGAGCTCGGCATGGTGCGGGCGGTCGAGGAGACCGCTCCCGGCACGGTGCGGGTGAGCGTGCTCCTGACCATCGAGGGGTGCCCGCTGCGCGGGACCATCCAGGCCGACGTCGTGGCCGCGGCCCGCCGCGTGCCCGGCGTCGTGGACGCGGAGGTGGTCCTGGGCGTCATGAGCCCCGCCGAGCGCGCTGCGCTGCAGGAGGCCCTGCGTGCCTCCCGGCCGGCGAACCCCTTCGGCCCGGACTCCCTGACCCGCGTGCTCGCCGTGGCCTCCGGCAAGGGCGGGGTCGGCAAGTCGTCCGTCACGGCCAACCTCGCGGTCGCGCTCGCCGCGCGCGGACTCGCCGTGGGCCTGATCGACGCCGACGTGCACGGCTACTCCATCCCGGGCCTGCTGGGGATCTCCGGGGCGCCCACCCGGGTGGGCGAGCTGATCCTGCCGCCGGTGAGCCGGGGCGTGAAGGTCATCTCGATCGGGATGTTCCTGGACGCCGACCGGCCGGTGGCCTGGCGCGGCCCCATGCTGCACCGGGCGCTGGAGCAGTTCGTGACGGACGTGCACTGGGGGGACCTGGACGTGCTCCTCGTGGACCTGCCGCCCGGCACCGGGGACATCGCCATCTCGACGGCGCAGCTGCTGCCCGCCTCCGAGCTCGTGGTGGTCACCACGCCGCAGCACGCCGCCGCCCAGGTGGCCGCCCGCGCCGGCCAGCTCGCGGAGCAGACCGGCCAGACCGTGGCCGGCGTGGTGGAGAACATGGGCCCCATGACCCTGCCGGACGGCACGGTGCTGGACGTGTTCGGCGCCGGCGGCGGCGCGGAGGTGGCGGAGCGGCTCACCGGCGTCCTGGGCACGGAGGTCCCCCTGCTCGGGACCGTGCCGCTGGACCCCGCCCTGCGCCGCGGCGGCGACGCCGGGGACCCGGTGGTGCTCGCCGATCCGAACAGCCCCGCCGGGCGCGCGTTGGCCGGCATCGCCGCGCGGCTCGCGGTGCGTCCGCAGAGCCTGCGCGGGCGTGGTCTGCCTCTGAGCCCGCGCTGAGCGGCCGCCGGCCGTCCGGTGTCAGGTGGCGTCGACGTCGAACGGCGCCGGCGCCAGGCCGAGCAGGTCCAGGGGGCGGGGCTCGGTCGTCAGGCGGCGCTGCCGCCCAGCAGGATCGGTGCCGTCCTCCCGCACGGGCGCCGGGGACGGGCGGTCTGCCGGGGACGTCTCGCGCTTCTGCAGGTCGAGCATGTCCTGCGCGCGGCCGGAGGCCAGCAGGGTCGCGGCCGCCCCGCCGGCGATGATTCCGCCGGCGGACGAGGCCGCCGACGTCGTCGCCGGGGCGGGGGCAGGAGAGGCGGTGTCGACGGCGGCTGCGACCTCGTCAGCACCGGCGGCGGAGCTGCCGTCCCCCGAGGGGCGGCGGAAGAGGGTGCGCGGGTCCATGTCCCGCAGGTCCTGCCGGGTGAGGCCGCCGTGGACGTCCTCGGCGGAGAGCCCCGTGAGCCCCTGCGCGCGGGCGGCCGGCGAGGAGCCGCCGACCGGCGCGGCGAGTGCCTCACGGATGATCCGCCGGGGGTCGTACTGACGGGGGTCGTACTTGCGCCAGTCCACCTCGTCGAAGTCCGTGCCGGTCTCCTCCTTGAACTGGGCCTTGGCACCCTCGGCCATGTCCCGCATGCGCCGGATCCACTGCGCCAGGCTCCGGGCGTACTCGGGGAGCTTCTCGGGTCCGAGCACGACGAGAGCGATGACGATCAGGATGATCAGCTCAGACCCGTTGATTCCCAGCACGCCCCGCACTCTACTAGAGAGGATCCGGCCCGACCGCGCCTCAGTCCGCCAGGCCGCCGGCCTCCCCCAGGAGCCGGTCGAGGCCCCGCTCGAGGCGCTCGCCGAGGACGTCCTCGTCCGGGGGGTCGGTGAGCCCGGAGCGTTCCGCGACCACCACCTGGGTGAGCAGGGCCTCCGCCTGACCGCGCGGCACGTCCGCGTCCACCCGGTACGCGGCCTCGGGGGTGGTCAGCATGGCGATCCACGGCCGGTCCGTGCCCTCCGTGATGCGGTAGGCCACGCCCACCGGCAGGGTGCGCTCCGGCCCCAGTCCCACGGCCCCGCGCTCCGCGCAGGCGGTGCGCATGCGGTCCTGCCCGCCACGGCACTCGCGGACGGAGACGAGGGGTTCTCCGCGGCCCCAGGCCACATTGACGCGGGCCGTCTCCCCCTCGCGCGCCGCGTCCACGGACAGCGGACGCAGCCCCGCCGCGTACAGGGCCGGGGCCGTCCACCCGTGCGCCCGGAGCCACTCCACGTGCTCGACGGCGTCCTCCACCTCCCCCGCGGCCGCCGGGGCCACCTCGAGGGCGGTCCCCGACTGCCCGTCCGCCGGGCGGCGGCCCTGGTCCGGGGCGCCCACCAGCCACAGGGCGGTCAGCACCCCGCCGGCCAGGAGGGTGAGGACGAGGACGGAGACGACGAGCCGGCCGGACACCCCGCGCGGTCGCATGACGACGGCGGTGGCGGCCGGACGGGAGTGGACGCTGCGGGCGGCCAGGAGCACGCGGGCGCGCTGGTCCGCGACGGCTCGGCATTCGGGGCAGCGGTCGAGGTGGCGCTCCACCTGACGGTCCACGCGGCGCGGCAGGGCGCCCTCGAGGTGGGCGTCGAGGCGGTTCACGCAGTGCCGGTGCCCCATGGCGCCTCCTCCCGGTCCGACGGCGGTCTGCGGCGGGCCGGCGGCACGGGGCACGGCCGGGGGCTCGCACCGCGGCATCGCGGCCTCGGCCATCATGACCGGCCCGGCTGGGAGGATCCTGGGGTGCCGGCGGCGACCCGCGCGACCGCGCCCCGGGCCCGCTCCGTACACTGGCGCCGACCCGGAGGGGACACCCATCCCCTCGCCCGCCCTACCCCCGGAGCCCCGCATGAGCGCCCTGCACCCCCAGCCCACCGACAAGCACGCCGCCTGGGCGTGGGCGGAGACCCGCACGGCCGAGGACGAGGTGCTCCTGCGTGCCCGCGAGCGTTCCGCGGAGCAGGGCGTGCGCGCCGTCAGCGAGGGCACTGCGGCCCTGCTGACCGTCCTGGCGGCCACGCGCGCGCCGTCGGCGGTGGTGGAGATCGGCACGGGCGCAGGGGTCTCCGGCCTGGCGCTGATGCGGGGCCTTCCCGAGCGGACCGTCCTGACCACGATGGACCCGGACGCGGAGGCGCAGCGGGCGGCCCGCGAGGCCTTCTCCGAGGCCCACCTGCCCTCGTCGCGGACGCGCATGATCGCGGGACGCTCCCGGCTGGTCCTGCCGCGCCTCACCGCCGACGCGTACGAGCTCGTGGTGGTGGACGGCGACCCCGCCTCCCGCCCGTTCGACGTCGAGCAGGCCGCACGCATGCTGGCCCCCGGGGGTCTGCTCGTGGTGGTGGACGCCCTGGACTCGGACCGCGTCCCGCGCGCGGCCGTGCGCGAGCCCTCCACGGTCTCCGCCCGCGCCGTGGACAAGCTGGTCCGTGAGGACGAGGCGTGGGTCTCAGCGGTGGTCCCCACGGGCACGGGCGTGCTGCTGGCCGTCCGCCGCTGACCGGCGCCTCGGCGGGGCCCCTCCCCCGGACACGCCGAGGCCCCGCACACCGGAGGGTGTGCGGGGCCTCGGCGTCAGGACGTGGGCGTCAGCCCTGGGTGACGCCCTCGAGGCACTGCTGGAGCTCCTTGGCCTCGTCGGCGTTGATCTCGAGGACGAGGCGTCCGCCGCCGTCGATCGGGACACGCATGATGAGGCTGCGCCCCTCCTTGGTCACTTCCATGGGACCGTCCCCGGTGCGGGGCTTCATGGCGGCCATCTGTGACTTCCCTTCTGATGGAGTTCCCGGCTGACACGTGCTGCGGGTGGCGCTCGCGTCGGTCTGACCGGCCCCCGTCCGCTGGACGCACGTGACCGGTCGCACATGCATTTTATCCCGGATCCGCCGCGGGCGTGCCACCGGCCCGCTCGGCGCCCGGCCGGCAGGCCAGCTCGGCCTCGAGCTCGGCGATGCGCTCCTCGTCCTCCGCGAGCGCCTCGCGCAGGCGCGCGAGCACGGCGTCCACCTGGTCCCGCTGGTATCCGGGGACGCTCGTGGCCAGCTGCACGCGGTCGACGTCGGCGGCACGGGGCCGGGGCGGCAGCAGGACGGGGTGTGCCGGCGCCTGCCCTGCCGGGTCGCCCGGAGCGAGGATGACGCGGCCGACGGCCACGGCCGCCAGAGCGGCGACGGCGACCACGAGGACGAGGACGGCGGCGATCCAGACGGGCGTGGTCACGCGCGTGGCTCCCCGCACGTGGCGCGGATGCGGTCCACGGCCTCCTGGGCGGTGTCCACCACGGTGAGCAGGTCCACGTCCTCGGGCGAGATCATCCCGCGGGCGGCGAGGGTGCCGCGGATCCAGTCCACGAGCGGGCCCCAGAACTCCCGGCCCACGAGCACCACGGGGAAGCGCGTGACGGTGCCGGTCTGCACGAGGGTGAGCGCCTCGAACAGCTCGTCCAGCGTGCCGAACCCGCCGGGCAGCACCACGAACCCCTGGGCGTAGCGCAGGAACATGACCTTGCGTGCGAAGAAGTAGCGGAAGTCGACCCCGATGCCGACGTAGGGGTTCAGCCCCGTCTCGAACGGCAGCTCGATCCCCAGGCCCACCGAGACGCCCCCGGCCTCGTGCGCGCCGCGGTTGCCGGCCTCCATGGCGCCGGGGCCGCCGCCGGTGATGACGGCGTAGCCCGCCTCCACGAGCAGGCGGCCGAGCTCGACGCCGAGCGCGTACTCCTGCGTGCCCTGCCCCGTGCGGGCGGAGCCGAACACCGAGACGGCGGGGCCGAGGTCCGCGAGGGTGCCGAACCCCTCGACGAACTCCGACTGGATGCGCAGCACGCGCCATGCGTCCGAGGTGGAGGAGGTGGACGGCACCCGGGCCTGGCCGGCGGGCGCCTCGCGGGCGTCCAGCAGCAGCTGGTCGAAGGTCGGGGCCGTGGCGGCGGGACCGGTCAGGACCTGCCCGCCGCGGTGCACGCGGCGGCGGTCGGCGCCGGCGGCCGGGGCGGGTGCGGCGGAGTCATCGGATGCCATGCGCCCAGCCTAGGCGAGGGGGTGCACGGCCGGGGCCGACGCACCCGCGCGTCGGAAGGTCACGGGCGCGGCCCTGCGCTATGCTCCCCGGCATGACGCAGACCACATCCCCCGGTGGAACGGGCCACTCCGGCCCGGCCGCCGCCCCGGCCGGCGCCGACGCCCTCATCCGCCTGGAGCACGTCAACAAGCACTTCGGCGACTTCCACGCCCTGAAGGACATCGACCTGGCGGTCCCGCGCGGCCAGGTGGCGATCGTGCTCGGCCCCTCGGGCTCCGGCAAGTCCACCCTGTGCCGCACCATCAACCGACTCGAGACGATCGACGACGACGGGGGCCGGATCCTCATCGGCGGCGTCCCGCTGCCGGCCGAGGGCCGCGCGCTCGCCCGTCTGCGCGCCGACGTGGGCATGGTGTTCCAGTCGTTCAACCTGTTCGCCCACAAATCCGTCCTGGAGAACGTCACCCTGGGCCCCATCCGCGTCAAGGGCAAGCCCAAGGCGGAGGCCGAGCGACACGCCATGGAGCTGCTGGATCGGGTGGGCGTGGCCCATCAGGCCAAGAAGATGCCGGCCCAGCTCTCCGGAGGCCAGCAGCAGCGCGTGGCGATCGCCCGGGCCCTCGCCATGGAGCCCGAGGCCCTGCTGTTCGACGAGCCCACGTCCGCACTGGACCCCGAGATGGTCCAGGAGGTCCTCGACGTCATGGTGGGCCTCGCCAGGGAGGGGATGACCATGGTGGTCGTCACTCACGAGATGGGCTTCGCCCGCAAGGCCGGAGACCGCGTCATCTTCATGGCCGACGGCGAGATCCTCGAGGACACCGATCCGGAGTCCTTCTTCACGAACCCCCAGCACGAGCGCGCCCGGGACTTCCTGGGCAAGATCCTCGTCCACTGACGTCCCCGACCCCCAGCGGTCCGCCGCGCCCCCACCCACCGCGTCCTCAGGAGCACCCCATGATCCGCTCGAAGTTCCTCTCCGTGACCGCCGCCGCCGCCGCCGCGGCACTGTCCCTCTCCGCCTGCTCGCCGTCCTCCTCGGGCGGGGCGGGCGAGTCCTCCGCCGCCGGCGGCGCCTCCGGCAGCTCCCAGGCCGGCGGCGGGGACACCCTGCGCATCGGCATCAAGTACGACCAGCCGGGCCTCGGCTACCGCCAGGGCGAGGCCCAGCCCACCGGCTTCGACACGGACGTGGCCCGCTACGTCGCCGAGAAGATGGGCGTGGCCGAGGACGACATCACCTGGGTCCAGACCCCGTCCGCGAACCGCGAGAACGCCCTGGAGAACGGCGAAGTGGACATGATCTTCGCGACCTACTCCATCACCGACGCGCGCAAGGAGCGCGTGGACTTCGCCGGCCCGTATTTCGTGGCCGGCCAGGACCTCCTGGTCCGCGCGGACGACACCTCCATCACCGGCCCCGAGTCCCTCGACGGCAAGAACCTGTGCTCGGTCACGGGCTCCACGTCCGCCCAGAAGATCAAGGACCAGTTCGCCTCCGGCGTGAACCTCGTGGAGCAGGGCGGCTACGCCGAGTGCGTGACCTACCTCGAGTCCGGCCAGGTCGACGCCGTCACCACGGATGACATCATCCTCGCGGGCCTCGCGGCGACCGACGCCAACCAGGGCAAGTTCAAGGTGGTCGGCAACACCTTCACCACCGAGCGCTACGGCGTCGGCATCCCGAAGGGGTCCGACTCGTGCGAGGAGATCAACGAGGCGATCACCGAGATGAAGGAGTCCGGCGAGTGGGAGAAGGCCCTCCAGGCCAACACCGAGGGCACCGGCTACGAGTACAGCGAGGAGCTGAACTCCGGCGACGACGCCGAGCTCGAGTCCTGCTCCTGACCCGCCCCGTCCTCGACTCACCTCCGCCGGCGGCGGCGTCCCCGCGAGGGGATGCCGCCGCCGCGGCGGTGACGACGCGTCCCACCGACCATCGGAAATGACATGGAATCCCTCTCCACCCTCATGGAGCAGTACGGCACCCAGGTGCCGGCGGCGTTCTGGACGAACATCCGCCTGGCCCTGCTGGCCACGCTGGGCTCGTTCGCCCTGGGCGTCCTGCTGGCCCTGTGCCGCATCTCCCCCGTGGCGTCCCTGCGGGCCCTCGGCACCGGCTACGTGCACGTCGTGCGCAACACTCCCCTGACCATCCTCATGCTGCTCGGCGTGCTCGCGGTGTGGGGGCAGCTCAAGATCACCTTCGCCCCGGACTTCCACCTCAACTTCTTCATCTACGCCGTGATCGCCCTCTCGCTGTACCACGCGGCGTTCATGTGCGAGGCCATCCGCTCCGGCGTCAACACGGTGCCCCTCGGCCAGGCGGAGGCCGCGCGCGCGATCGGTCTGGGCTTCCTGCCGGCCGCCCGGTTGGTGATCCTCCCGCAGGCGCTGCGCGGTGCCATCACGCCCCTGGGGAACACCGTGATCGCGCTGACCAAGAACACCACCGTGGCGGCCGCCGCGTCGGTGGCCGAGGCCTCCGGACTGATGAAGACCATGATCGAGTTCCGCCCCGACGTGATGGTGGCGATCTTCCTGACCTTCGCGATCGGCTTCTGCCTGATCGTCATCCCGATCGGCCTGCTCACCACGTGGGCCTCCGACAAGTGGGCGGTGGCCCGATGAGCGCGTCCGTGCTGTTCGACGCCCCGGGCCCCGCGGCCCGCCGGCGCATCCTGATCGCCAACCTCGTGGCCGCCGTCGTCGTGCTGGCCGTGGCGGTGCCCGTGCTCCTGCGCCTGCAGGAGCGCGGCCAGCTCGAGCCCCGGCGGTGGACCGCCGCCCTGGACGCCTCCGCGTGGTCGGACTACTACCTGCCCGGTCTGCAGTTCACCCTGCAGTCCGCGGGCATCGCGGTGGTCACCTCCGTGGTGTTCGGCCTGGTGTTCGGGTTCCTGCGGCTCGCGCCGCTCGCGCCGGTCCGAGCCGTGGCGGCCGTGATCGTGGAGTTCCTCCGCGCCGTGCCCGTGCTGATCATGATGGTGTTCTTCTACCAGGCGTTCGCCCTGGCCTCCCGCAGCGGGGTGATCAACGCCGCGGACAGCCCGTACTACGCCGTGATCGCCGCCCTGACGCTCTACAACGGCGCGGTCATCGCGGAGCTCGTGCGCTCCGGCGTCCGCTCCCTGCCCAAGGGGCAACGCGAGGCGGCGGCGGCGATCGGCATGACGCCGAACCAGTCGCTGCGCCTCGTGGAGGTCCCGCAGGCGCTCGTTGCCATGCTCCCCTCGCTGCTGAGCCAGTTCGTGGTGATCCTGAAGGACTCGGCCCTGGGCTACCTGATCGGGTTCTTCGAACTCCTGCAGTACGCCCGCCAGCTCGGCTCCGGACAGGGCAACATCCTGCAGACCCTCGTGGTGGCGGCTGCCATCTTCATCGTGATCAACCTGATCCTGACGTCCGTGGCGACCCTGCTCTCCCGGCGCCTGTCCTCCCGGACGGCGGGCCGCACGACAGCGCCGACCGGCCCCGACGGCGTGCGGGCCGCCTCCGCCTGATCCCGGGGCGTCCGGCACACACGAGAGCCCGCCGTCCCCGCACGTCCGGGGCCGGCGGGCTCTCGCCTCCCTCAGCCGTGCAGCCAGGCGCGCAGGGCGTCCCGGCAGGCCTCGACGGCGGCCCGCGTCACGTGCTCGTCGTCGGTGTGGGCCAGCAGCGCGTCACCCGGGCCGAAGTTCACCGCGGGGACGCCGATCGCGGAGAACCGCGCCACGTCCGTCCAGCCGTACTTGGGCTGCGGCTCCCCGCCCACCGCCGCCACGAAGCCCGCGGCCGCCGGGCGGTCCAGGCCCGGCCGCGCGGCGGCGGAGGCGTCCGTGACCTCCACCTGCGCCTCCCAGTCCACCCCGGCGGCGGCGAAGACCTCGCGCACGTGGGCGTGGGCCTCCTCGAGCGTCTTGTCCGGGGCGAACCGGTAGTTGACGTCCACGGCGGCGGAGTCCGGGATGACGTTGCCTGCCACGCCGCCGGACACGCGGATCGCGTTCAGGCCCTCGCGGTAGTCCAGTCCCTCGACCGTCACCGTGGCCGGCTCGTAGCGGGACAGGGCCGTCAGGAGCCCGCCGAGCTTGTGGATCGCGTTGTCGCCGCGCCACGCGCGGCCGGAGTGGGCGGCGACCCCGGAGAACGTCACCCGGTAGCGGCACGTGCCGTTGCACCCGCCCTCCACGACACCGTCCGTGGGTTCGAGCAGCACCGCGAAGTCCGCCTCGAGCAGGTCGGGCGCCTCGCGTGCCACGCGGCCCAGGCCCGACTTCTCGGACTCGACCTCCTCATGGTCGTAGAACACCCAGGTGACGTCGTGCGCCGGGCGCGGGCCGGCGTCGTGTCCGAAGAGCCCCGCCAGAGCCAGCTGGACGGCCACGCCGGACTTCATGTCCACGGCGCCGCGGCCGTACAGCACCTCCCCGTCCCACGTGCCGGGGACGGTGCCGCGCGAGCCGGGCACGCTCGGCAGCGGGACGGTGTCCAGGTGCCCGGCCAGCACGACGCGCGAGCCCAGGCCCAGATCCGTGCGGGCCACCACGGCGTCCCCGAAGCGGCGGACCGTCAGCCGGTCCAACGGCGTCAGGGCGGCCTCCACGGCGTCGGCGAGCGGGCCCTCCTCGTCCGAGACGGAGCGGATGTCCAGCAGGTGCGCCGTCAGCGCGGCGACGTCCAGCTCCGGGTCGGCGAGGTCGGGCAGGGCGGGGGCGGCGTCGTCGGTCATGGCGTCCATCCTACGGACGGGGTCTGCGCGCCCCCGGGACCCCGACCGCGGCGTCGGTAGGCTGACAGGCATGACCGATCCCTCCCAGAACACCAGCACCCGCCTCGTCTCCGGCCATGGCCTGGCCACCCGCGCCGCCGACGGCGCCGTCCTGGACGTGTGGTTCCCGGCGCCCGTGGCCGGTCCCCTGGCCTCCGCGGACGCGTCCCTCGCCGAGACCCTGCGCGGCCTCGCCACCGACGACGCCGACCGCGGCACCGCCCAGGAGGTCGTCGAGGTCGAGGCCGATCTCGACGCCGCCCCCGCCTCCGCCGAGGACGCCTGGCTACGCCTGCACGCCCTGTCCCACCGCCTGGTCCGCCCGAACGAGCTCAACCTGGACGGCGTCTTCGGCCTGCTCACCAACGTGGTGTGGACCAACGTCGGCCCCTGCGCCGTCGAGGGCTTCGAGCTGACCCGCGCGAAGCTGCGCGCCCGCGGGACGGTGAACGTGTACGGCGTGGACAAGTTCCCCCGCATGACCGACTACGTGGTCCCTTCGGGCGTGCGCATCGGCGACGCCGACCGCGTGCGCCTCGGCGCCCACCTGGCCGAGGGCACCACCGTGATGCACGAGGGGTTCGTGAACTTCAACGCCGGCACCCTGGGCACCTCCATGGTCGAGGGGCGCATCTCCGCGGGCGTGGTGGTGGGCGACGGCTCCGACCTCGGCGGCGGCGTCTCCATCATGGGCACCCTGTCCGGCGGCGGGAAGCAGCGGGTGGAGATCGGTGAGCACGTGCTGCTCGGCGCGAACTCCGGCGTCGGCATCTCGATCGGGGACGACTCCGTGGTGGAGGCCGGCCTCTACGTGACCGCCGGCACCCTGGTGACCGTGGTCCGCCCGGGCGAGGACTCCCGCACCGTCAAGGCCGTGGAGCTCTCCGGCGTGCCGAACCTGCTGTTCCGCCGCAACTCGGCGACCGGTGCGGTGGAGGCCCTCCCCCGCGGCGGCCGCACCGTGGAGCTGAACGCGGCGCTGCACGCCAACTGAGCCGGAGCGCCCCGCCACGGCCCGTGTTTCGGGGGCGATACCCGGCGTCGTTCCTTCAGAACCGAGCCAGGTATCGCCCCCATTGCGCGGGGGGCGGACGGACCCCGGGAGGCCGGTCCTGCACAGGCCACCGTCGCCCGCTCGTCCTCCACCGACGGGGGCGCCGTCCACCCGCAGCGCGCCCGAGCGCACTTGGCTGGGGCCATGCCCAGCACCGCCGCTCCCCTGCCGGCCCGCCTGCCTCCCGTCCTGACCGCCGCGGACCTCACCGACGCGGGTCTGCACCCCGAACGGTCCCGACGCGCGGGCCTCCGACGCGTCGGCCAGGGGCTGTACCGCCAGACCGCTCGTGATCCGGGCTCCTGGGCGGACGTCGGCCTCGCTGACCCCTCCCATGGCCATGACCGCGACCTCCTGGACGCGGTGCTCCGGCGTCGGCCCACGGCCGTGCTCTCGCACGAGACCGCCGCCCACCTGCACGGCATCCCGACGCCGTCGCGTCCGTGGCGCCCGCCCGACGACGCCGGGCTCCCACGGGACGCCGCCGCGCCGGTCCACCTGACCCTGCCGCGCGGCAGCCGGCGGATCCGGCGGCCGGGCCTCGTGGACCACCGCCGGCGACTGGACCCGGCGCACGTCACGACCGTCCACGGCCTGCGCGTCACCACGCTCGAGCGCACATGGCTGGACCTCTGTGCTCTCGGCTTCCTCTGGAGGCTCGAGGACCTGGTCGCCGCAGGCGACCACTGCGTGAAGCGGCCGTGGACGCCCCAGGGCCGGCTCCCTCCACTGTCCACGCCGGACGCCCTCGCCCGGACGCTGCGGGAGGTCGGCCGGTTCTCAGGGATCCGGACGGCGCGGGCCGCCCTCGATCTCGTGCGCGTCGGCGCGGACTCGCCTCCGGAGACCCGCCTCCGGCTCGCCCTGGTGGACGCCGGTCTGCCCGAGCCGGAGCTGCAGGCGCCGATCCACCCGGCGGACCCCCGCTCCCCCGAGGCGGACCTGGCCTACCGGTCACTCCGCCTGTGCCTCCAGTACGACGGCGCCGGTCACCGCACGCCCGATCAGCAGACGCGCGATGCCCGCCGTGAGCGGTACGCCGCCGCCCACGGATGGGACACGTGGCGGGCCACCGTGCACGACCTGCGTGAGGGGTTCGCGTCACTGGTGGGCGAGGTGCGCCGTCGTCGTGCCGCCGCGGGAACCCTCTGACCCACACCCGCCCCCGCCACCGCTCCCCACACACACGAATGGGGGCGAAACCGGGTGCCCTTCTCCATGAACGGCACCCGGTTTCGCCCCCAGAGTGGCGACCGCCGCCCCGCAGCCGTCAGGGCGACGGCGCGGGTCAGCCCTGCTGGACCTGGCGGAGCTCCGGGCCCACGTAGATCTGGCGCGGGCGGCCGATCTTGGTGGCCGGGTCCTCGATCATCTCGCGCCACTGCGCGATCCAGCCGGGCAGACGGCCGAGCGCGAAGAGCACGGTGAACATCTTCTCGGGGAAGCCCATGGCCTTGTAGATCACGCCGGTGTAGAAGTCGACGTTCGGGTACAGCTTGCGCTCCACGAAGTAGTCGTCGGCCAGGGCCTTCTCCTCGAGACGCTGGGCGATCTCCAGCAGCTCGTCGTTGCCGCCGAGCTTCTCCAGGATGTCCGCGGCGGTCTTCTTGATGATCTTGGCGCGCGGGTCGTAGTTCTTGTAGACCCGGTGGCCGAAGCCCATCAGCTTGACGCCGGCCTCCTTGTTCTTCACCTTCTCCATGAAGTCCTCGGGCTTCGTGCCCTCGGCCTGGATCCGGCGCAGCATGTTGAGCACCGCCTCGTTGGCGCCGCCGTGCAGCGGTCCGTACAGGGCGTTGATGCCGGCGGAGACGGAGGCGAACATGTTCGTGTGGGCGGAGCCCACGAGGCGCACGGTGGACGTGGAGCAGTTCTGCTCGTGGTCCGCGTGCAGCATGAGCAGCAGGTCCAGGGCCTTGGCCATGTCCGGGTCGATCTCATAGTCCTCGGCGGGGACGCCGAAGCACAGGCGCATGAAGTTCTCGACGTAGTTCAGGTCGTTCTTGGGGTACATGAACGGCTGGCCGAGGGACTTCTTGAACGCGTAGGCGGCGAGCACGGGCAGCTTCGCCAGCAGGCGCACGGTGGAGATGTGCACCTGCTCCTCATCGAACGGGTCCAGGGAGTCGCCGTAGAAGGTGGACAGCGCGGACACGGAGGAGGACAGCACCGGCATGGGGTGCGCGTCCCGCGGGAAGCCGGAGAAGAACTGCTTGACGTCCTCGTGCACCATGTTGTGCCGCAGGATGTTCGTCTCCCATTCCTCCGACTGCTGGACGTCCGGCAGCTCGCCGTTGATCAGCAGGTAGGCCACGTCCATGAAGCTGGAGTGCTCGGCCAGGTCCTCGATCGCGTAGCCGCGGTAGCGCAGGATGCCCTCGTCGCCGTCGATGAAGGTGATGGCGGACTTGGCGTTGGCCGTGTTCATGAAGCCCGGGTCGTAGGTGACCCTGCCGGTCTCCTTGAGCAGCGGCGCGATCGTGATGCCGTCGTTGCCGGCCACGGCGCGCTCGACGCCGAGGTCCAGGCTCTGGTCGCCGACGGTCAGCCGGGCGGACTCGTTCTCGGTCACGGGTGTCTCCCTCGTCTTCCTGTGATGGTGGGTCCGGGCGGGACCGGCGGATGACGGGGCCCGCGCTCGGGAGCGACTGTGGCCCACGCTACCAAGTCGCGCCCGGCTCGCGGGCACGGCGCGGCTCTGCGACGGCGCCTCAGTCGGCCCGCGGGCCCCGCTCGCGCAGTCGCCGGGCCGCCGCCGCGACGGCGTCATCGGGCGCGGTGAGGGCCACGCGGACGTAGCCGTGCCCCGCCGTGCCGTAGAACACGCCGGGTCCCGCGACGATCCCGAGGTCCGCCAACTCCCCCAGCAGGTCCCAGGAGTCCTGCTCCGTGGCGGCGGCCAGATCCCGGTCGGCGCGCCGCGTCCACAGGTAGAGGCCGGCCTCGGAGTGGTCGACGGCGCACCCCGCCTCTCGCAGGGCCGGCAGCAGGGCCTCGCGACGGGCGCGGTAGAGCGCCTTCTGCGCGGCCACGTGCTCGTCGTCCCCGAGGGCCACGGCCATGGCGTGCTGCACCGGGGCCGGAACGATCATGCCGGCGTGCTTGCGCGTGTTGACCAGCGCGCTCACGAGCTCCGGGTCCCCCGCGGCGAATGCCGCACGGTAGCCGGCCAGGTTGGACTGCTTGGACAGCGAGTAGATGCTCAGCAGCCCCGTGTGGTCGCCCCCGGAGACCTCGGGCGCGAGGATGCACGGGACCGTGCGACCCTCCCATGCGTCCCAGCCGAGTTCGGCGTAGCACTCGTCTCCGCACACGACGGCGCCGAGCGCGCGGGCGTCGTCCACGACCGACTTCAGGGCGGGCGCGTCCAGGACGGCACCGGTCGGATTCGCCGGGGAGTTGGTCCACACGAGGCGCACCCGGGCGCGGACGTCCTCGTCCAGCTCGGCCAGCGTGTCCGCCGCCACCGCCTCGGCGCCGACGATCTGTGCGCCGATCGCATACGTGGGGTACGCGGTGGCGGGGACGACGACGACGTCGCCCGGACCCAGCCCCAGCAGCGTGGGCAGCCACGCGATGAATTCCTTGGACCCCACCGTGGGGATCACGGCCCGCGGATCCAGGCCGGCCACCCCGCGACGCCGGGCGAACCACTCCGCCACGGCGCGGCGCAGGGCCTCGGTGCCGTGCGTCGTCGGGTAGCCGTGGGCGTCCGCGGCGGAGGTGAGCGCGTCGCGGATCAGCGCGGGCGTGGCGTCCACCGGGGTGCCGATGGACAGGTCCACGGTGCCCT
Source organism: Micrococcus lacusdianchii (assembly GCF_023155805.1). Classification (GTDB taxonomy): domain Bacteria; phylum Actinomycetota; class Actinomycetes; order Actinomycetales; family Micrococcaceae; genus Micrococcus; species Micrococcus lacusdianchii. Next base: position 20,639 of record NZ_JAKNUW010000006.1, read on the forward strand.
CGGGGTGCGCGGCGGCGCGCTCCCGGTACGGGGTGAGCGTGTCCCAGGGGTAGTCCGGCAGCGTCAGCATGCGCCTCAGGCGCCCTCGCCCTGCGGCGGCAGCGCCGAGATCAGCGGGTGGTCCTTGGCGATCTGCCCGAGCTTGGCCGCGCCTCCCGGGGAGCCGAGGTCGTCGAAGAACTCGACGTTCGCCTTGTAGTAGTCGGCCCACTCCTCCGGGACGTCGTCCTCGTAGTAGATGGCCTCCACCGGGCACACGGGCTCGCACGCGCCGCAGTCCACGCACTCGTCCGGGTGGATGTACAGGGAGCGCTCGCCCTCGTAGATGCAGTCCACGGGGCACTCGTCGATGCACGCCTTGTCCTTGACGTCCACACACGGCAACGCGATCACATAGGTCACGGCTGACCATCCACCTCTCTGACGGGCACGGGATTGGGGGTTCCCCCCAGGGTACTCGCTCCGTCCCGGCCGCCCGGGGCGGGACACGGGCGACGGCGTCGCACGCCGAGCACCAGCAGGAGCACCCCGAGCACGGGCAGGCCCAGGACCCAGCCGACCGAGGCGAGCAGCGCCGTCGGCATGGTCTGCGCGAGCGGGGCGGTCCACGGCAGGCCGAGCTGGTCGGTGGCCGGCAGGCGGTACAGGGCCAGGACCGCGGTGAACGCGCCGATCACGACCGCGCCGCCCGCCGGCACCGGGTGCGCGCCCGAGGCGGCCGCAGTGCGCATCCACCACCGCTGGGTGGAGCCCGCCAGCAGCAGGGCGAGCACGAGGCCCCAGGGCAGGGCCATGCCAGCCACGGGCGCGAGGTTCAGGTGCGTCACGGTGCCCAGGGCCCCGACGAGGGCGCCGAGGGCGAGCCCGGGCAACACGCCGCGGCCACGGCGGGGCGCGGCCGTGGAGGTGGATGCCGCGACGGCGGCGCCGTCCCCTGCGGAGGGGGCAGGCGCCGCCGTCGTGGCGTGCCGGGGACGGACCGGCTCAGGCCCGCGCGCGGGCACGGGCGGCCTTGAGGCGCTCGTTGGCGTCCAGCACAACCTTGCGGATGCGGATGTCCTCGGGGGTGATCTCCACGCACTCGTCCTCGCGGGCGAACTCGAGGGACTCCTCGAGGGTCAGCACGCGGGGCGGGGTCAGGCCCTCGAAGGAGTCGGAGGAGGCGGCACGCATGTTGGTGAGCTTCTTCTCCTTGGTGATGTTCACGTCCATGTCGTCCGCGCGGGAGTTCTCGCCGACGATCATGCCCTCATACACCTCGGAGCCGGGCTGGATGAAGAACGAGCCGCGCTCCTGCAGGTTGATCATCGCGAACGGCGTGGCGGTTCCCGCGCGGTCGGCCACCAGGGAGCCGTTGGTGCGGTACTCGATCTCGCCGGTCCAGGGCTCGTAGCCGGCCGCGTAGGAGGAGGCGATGCCCGCGCCGCGCGTGTCGGTGAGGAAGCGGGTGCGGAAGCCGATCAGGCCGCGGGCCGGGACCAGGAAGTCCATGCGGATCCAGCCGGTGCCGTGGTTGGACATCTCCTGCATGCGGCCCTTGCGGGCGGCCATGAGCTGCGTGACCGCGCCCATGAACTCCTCGGGGACGTCGATGGTCATCATCTCCATCGGCTCGTGCAGCTTGCCGTCGACGGTCTTGGTGACCACCTGCGGCTTGCCCACGGTCAGCTCGAAGCCCTCGCGGCGCATCTGCTCCACGAGGATGGCCAGCGCCAGCTCGCCGCGGCCCTGCACCTCCCACGCGTCCGGGCGCTCGGTGGGGAGCACCTTGAGGGACACGTTGCCGATCAGCTCCTTGTCCAGGCGGTCCTTGACCTGGCGCGCGGTGACCTTGGCGCCCTTGACGCGCCCGGCCAACGGGGACGTGTTGATGCCCACGGTCATGGAGATGGCCGGGTCGTCCACCGTGATCAGCGGCAGCGGCCTGGGGTTCTCCAGATCGGTGAGGGTCTCACCGATCATGATGTCCTCGATGCCGGCGACGGCGACGATCTCGCCGGGCCCGGCCTCCTCGGCGGGCACGCGCTCGAGGCCCTCGGTGGCGAGCAGCTCGGTGATCTTCACGGTCTTCAGCTCGCCGTCCTGACGGGCCCACGCGACCTGCTGGCCCTTCCTGAGGGTGCCGTTGAAGATGCGCAGCAGGGCCAGGCGGCCGAGGAACGGGGACGCGTCCAGGTTGGTGACGTGGGCCTGGAGGACCTCGGACTCGTCGTACCGCGGGGCGGGGATGCGCTCCATGATGATCTGGAACAGCGGCTCCAGGTCCTCGGCGTCCGGAAGGCTGCCGTCGGCGGGCTGGGTCAGGGAGGCGCGGCCGGCCTTGCCGGAGGCGTACACCACGGGCACGTCCAGCACGGAGTCCAGGTCCAGGTCCTCGACCTCCTCGGCCAGGTCCGAGGCAAGGCCCAGGAGCAGGTCCATGGAGTCGGAGACGACGCCGTCGATGCGGGCGTCCGGGCGGTCGGTCTTGTTGACCACGAGCACCACGGGCAGCTTGGCGGCCAGCGCCTTGCGCAGGACGAAGCGGGTCTGCGGCAGCGGCCCCTCGGAGGCGTCCACCAGCAGCACGACGCCGTCCACCATGGACAGGCCGCGCTCCACCTCGCCGCCGAAGTCGGCGTGGCCGGGGGTGTCGATCACGTTGATGGTGACGGTCTGCCCCTCGGGGGCGGAGGGGCCGGAGTAGAACACGGTGGTGTTCTTGGCCAGGATCGTGATGCCCTTCTCCTTCTCCAGGTCCCCGGAGTCCATGACGCGCTCGGCGACGTCCCCGTGGGTCGAGAAGGCGCCGGTCTGCCGGAGCATGGCGTCCACCAGGGTGGTCTTGCCGTGGTCCACGTGGGCCACGATGGCCACGTTGCGCAGGTCGGAGCGGCGGGTGTCGGTCGAGGTCATGGAGGTCCTGTCCGGTTCGGGATGGGGTGCGGGCACAGCACGACGGCGGCCCCGCACGATCATACGCGTGGGGGCCGCCGTCGTGATGCGGGGTGCGGGACCGTCAGTAGGCGGCCTCGCCGAGGGAGGCGAGCAGCTCGCGCCGCTCCTGGCGGCGCTCGGCCTGCAGGTCCGGGTCCGGCACGGGCGCCGCCGCCAGCAGGCGACGGGTGTACTCGGCCTGCGGGTCGTGCAGGACGTTCTCCGTGGGGCCCTGCTCCACCTGGCGGCCGTCCTTCAGGACGAGCACCTTGTGGGCCAGCATGTCCACCACCGCGAGGTCATGGGACACGAACAGGCAGGCGAAGGAGTACCGGGACTGCAGCTCGGCGAACATCTCGAGGACCGCGGCCTGGACGGACACGTCGAGCGCCGAGGTGGGCTCGTCCGCGATCAGGACCTCGGGGTCCAGGGTCAGCGCACGGGCGATCGAGATGCGCTGGCGCTGACCGCCGGAGAGCTCGTGCGGGTATCGGTTGACCACGGAGCGCGGCAGACGGACGGCGTCCACGAGCTCCTCGGCACGGGCCAGGCGCGAGCGCCGGTCCCCCACCCCGTGCACCACCATCGGCTCGGTGATGATGTCGCCGATGGGGAAGCGCGGGTCGAGCGAGGCCGCGGGGTCCTGGAAGACCACGCCGATCTTGCGCCGCAGCCGCCGCTGCTCCTTCGTGGGCATGGTGGCGAGGTCCTCGCCCTGGATGCGCAGCGAGCCCGCGGCCACCGGCAGCAGGCCGAGCACGGCCTTCGCGATGGTGGACTTGCCCGAGCCGGACTCGCCCACCAGGCCGAGGATCTCTCCCGGGGCCACGGAGAAGCTGACGTCGTGCACCACACGGTTCTTCTTGCCGCGGTGGTCGTACTCGATGCTCAGGTCCTCGGCCTCGATGGCGTAGACGGCCTGGGACTGCGTGGCGGTGACCGGCTCCGGCTCCGCCACCTCGTACGTGGCGCCCAGACGGGGCACCGCCGCGAGCAGCTTCTGCGTGTACGGGTGCTGCGGGTGCTGCAGCACCTGGTGGACCGGGCCCGTCTCCACCATCTCGCCGTGGAGCATCACGCACACGCGGTCCGCCATGTCCGCCACCACGCCCATGTTGTGCGTGATCAGCAGGATGCCGGTGTTCATCTTGTTCTTCAGCGAACGCAGCAGCTCGAGGATCTCGGCCTGCACCGTGACGTCGAGCGCCGTGGTGGGCTCGTCCGCGATGATCACCTTGGGCGAGCAGCTGATCGCCATCGCGATGACGATGCGCTGGCGCTGGCCGCCGGAGAACTGGTGCGGGTACTGCTTGAGCCGGCTGGCGGCGTCGGGGATGCCCACCATGGTGAGCAGCTCGACGGCGCGCTTGTCCGCCTCGGTGCCGTACGCGATCCCGTGCACCTGCAGCGCCTCGGTGAGCTGGTCGCCCACCGTGAGTACCGGGTTCAGGGCCGTCATGGGCTCCTGGAACACCATGGCGACGTCGTCGCCGCGGATCCCGCGCAGCTGCCCGGGGGTCATGGTGAGCACCTCGCGGCCGGCGAGCTTCACCGAGCCGGTGATGTCCGCCGTCGGGGGCAGCAGGCCCATGGCCGTGGAGCTGGTGACCGACTTGCCCGAGCCGGACTCGCCCACCAGGGCGACGACCTCGCCGGGCTTGACGTCGAACGTGACTCCCTTGACCGCATGCACCGAGCCGAACTCGGTGGCGAAGCGCACGTCCACGTCCCGGAAGGACAGGATCGGCTCGCCGCCGAGGTCGTCGTGGCGCTGGACCACGCCGATCGCGCTGGTGGCCGGCCCCGTCACCGGGTGCGGCGCGGTGACCGGGCCCGGCACGAGGCCGCCCTGCTCCGCCGCGGGGGTGGAGGCGGCATGGCTGCCGGCGTTGTTCTCGACCATGTCACGGTCCTTCCCGTCGAATGCCTTCGCGTTCATCACAGGCCTCCCTGTCCGCCGCCGGCACCGAAGCCGCTGGTGTTGTGCGGCTGGTTCGGGCGGCCGTCCGCGTCCACCGGGGCGTCGTTCAAGCCCGCGCCGCGGGCGGTGGGCGCGGCGGCCAGGCCGCCGGCCGTGGTGGCGCCGGCCTCGGTCACCGAGGCACGGCGGCTGAAGAAGCCGCGCTTGCGGCGGTGCGCGCCGGACTGGCGGGGGTCGAACGCGTCGCGCAGGCCGTCGCCGAGGAAGTTCACGGACAGGGCGATCGCCAGGATCATCATGCCGGGCCACCAGAACAGCCACGGACGCGTGGTGAACGCGTTCTGGTACTGGCTGATCAGCAGGCCGAGGGAGGAGTCCGGGGGCGTCACGCCGAAGCCCAGGTAGGACAGCGAGGTCTCCAGGAGCACGGCACCCGCGATCGCGAAGGTCGCGTTGACGACGATCACGCCGATGGTGTTCGGCAGCAGGTGCTTGGCGATGATGCGCCCGGGCTTGGCGCCCATGGCCACGGCCGCGGCCACGAACTCCTTCTCCCTCAGGGAGAGGATCTCACCGCGCACCAGGCGGGCCAGCGAGGTCCAGGAGACCAGGCCCAGCACCACGGCGAGCGGGATGATCCCCAGCTCGAGGCCCGAGGCCATCTGGCCCAGGACGGCGGCCAGCACCAGCAGCGGGATCACGATGATCAGGTCGGTCAGGCGCATCAGCACCGAGTCCACCCACCCGCCGAAGTAGGCGGAGATCGCGCCGACGGCGGCACCGATGACGGTGGAGAGCAGGCCCACGATGGCCGCGATGATCATGGACTGCTGCGTGCCGCGCATGACGAGCGCGAAGTAGTCCTTGCCCGTGGACTCCTGGCCGAAGGGGTGCTCGCCCCAGCGCAGGCCCTCGCCGCCGAGGAACTGCGGCACGAGCGAGAGGGTCGGCTTGCCCCCGTTCACGATGGTGGCGGCCGAGGTGTAGGACTTGTCCCACCAGCCCGGGATGCCGGCGAAGCCGATCGAGGTGAACGCCAGGAGCGTCACCAGGGTGAGGACCACGAGGGACACCATGGCGGCCTTGTGGCGGAAGAATCGCTTCCGGACGAGGGCACCCTGGGAGTAGGACCTGCCGGCGTTCTCCCGGAGCTTGATGTCCTCGGCCTCGGCGAGGTCGACGACGGCGGTGCCGCCCGCGGGGCGGCCGGTGTTCTGTGCGGAGGAGCTCACGGGGATCACACTCGAATCCGGGGGTCGAGGACGGCGTAGAGGATGTCCGCCACGAGGTTCATGAGGACGGCCGCGGTGCCGGTCACCAGGAAGAACGCCATCACGGGGGCGGGGTCCACCTGGTGCAGGCCGGTGGCGAACAGCTCGCCCATGCCCTTCCAGCCGAACACGCGCTCGGTGATGACCGCGCCGCCGATCAGGCCGGCGAAGTCGAACGCCATGATCGTGGTGATCGGGATCAGCGAGTTGCGGAAGGCGTGCTTGAGGATGACCTGCCGCTCGCCGAGGCCCTTGGCCCGGGCGGTGCGTATGTAGTCCTGGCGGGAGACCTCCAGCATGGAGGAGCGGGTGTACCGCGAGTACGTGGCGACCGAGATGATGGTCAGCAGGATGGTCGGCAGCAGCAGCTGCGTGCCCTTGTCGAGGAACAGCACCCAGAAGTCCGCCTTCAGATTGGGGGTCTCGGAGCCGATCGTGGAGATGGGGCGCGACTTCACCCGCAGGAGGGCGGGCCAATAGTTCATCATGTGCTCGGCGATGATGGCAGTGCCCATGACGAGCGCCGTCACCACGGAGACCGTGACGGCCGACCCCTGGGAGAAGCCGCCCAGAAGACGGCCCACGAGGACGCCCACGAGCACGGTGATGACGGCGAGGCCGGCGATGATCCAGCCGTTGGGGTTCGCGAACAGGATGCCGTAGGTGGCGTAGTAGCCCACCATGCCCAGGGCCACGGTCACGAGGCCCGCCTTCAGCACGGAGCGGTTGCGCAGGCCGGTGACGAGTGCGGTGGCGCCCACGGCGACGGCCAGGCCGATGACCAGCTGCACCACCGGCCCCAGCCTGGGGTTGCGCCACATGTCGAGCGCGAACATCAGGTAGGCGCCCAGCACCACGACGGCGACGGTGGCCAGGAACGTGAAGGCGCGGCGGGCGAGCGAACCGGCCATGGCGGCCTGGAGGGCCAGGCCGAGGATCACCGCGAGGCCGATGATCAGCGCCCAGTTCAGGGTGGGCTCGGCGATCCAGTTGTTGTACCCGATCGCCATGTACTCCTTCAGGAGCACGGCGGCCCAGAACACGGGCAGGGAGAAGAAGAGGAAGATGAGGAACGTGACGGCGTAGTCGAGGCCGGAATACTGGCGGATGGCCGTGATGATGCCCACGGCCACGCCGATGATGATCGCCAGGACGGTGGCGAGGACCACGAGGCGCAGCGTGGAGCTGGCGGCGTTGGCCAGGAGGTCGGCGACCTGCTGGCCGGATCGGTTGGTACCCAGGGTGCCCTGGCCCAGGAGGTAGCCGCCGAGACCCTGGAGCCAGATGAAGTAGCGGACGTACCAGGGCCGGTCCAGGTCCATGTAGGCGATGCGGGTGGCGATCAGCTGATCGCGGTTGTTCGCCTGCGACTCCCGGAGGTCGGAGAGGGGGTCGCCCGAGTTGACGACGAGGAAGAACAGCAGGATCGACGCGCCGAAGAGGACGAGCAGGGAGCTGCCCAGGCGTCTCAGGATGAATTTCAGCACAACAGGGGGTGGCCTTCCGTGCGGACTGGGAAGTGGGTGGAGTGTCGGAGTTCGCTCCGTCATGGGACTGGGCCCGACCGCGACGGCCGGGCCCAGTCCTCAACGCACGGCCGCCGGGACCCGGGGGTCCCGGCGGCCACACGATCAGTGGTCAGGCAATCGTCACTCGGCGACGCGCTTCCACTGCTCGACGTTCCAGAGGGCGCCGGTCTGCACGGAGGTGGCGCGCACGTTGGCGAGGTCCGCCTGGTGGGCGAGCACACCCGGGTGCGCGTACAGCGGGATGGCCTGGAAGTCCTCCCACAGGGCCTTCTCGATGGCCTTGGTCTGCTCCAGCTGCTCCTTCTCGTCCAGCGAGGTGGAGAGCTTGTCCCACGCCTCGTCGACGGTCTTGTTGGAGTAGGACTGCTGGTTCTGCTGGCCGTCCGACTGGTAGATGTTCGCGCCGGAGGCCTTCTGGCCGGAGCCCGACCACGCGAAGAGCGCCACGTCGTAGTCGCCCGCCGGCATGACCTCCTTGAAGAACACCTGGCTGTTGGCGTCCTGGATGTCGAAGCCGGCCTTGTCGCACTCGGACTTGATGAGCGCGACGGTCTCGGTGCGGCGCTGGTTGCCGGCCTGGTAGCCGAGGCGCACGACGGGCTTGTCCACACCGGACTGCTCGACGAGCTGCTTGGCCTTCTCCGGGTTCGGCTGGTCCAGCTCCTTCGGGTAGGCCGCGTCCACGACCTCCTGGTAGTTCTCCTGGAACGGGAACACCTCACGGGCGTTCAGGACCTGCGCGTCCGGGTTGATCGGCTTGATCAGGCTGTCCACGATCTGCTGGCGCGGCACGCACAGGGCGAACGCCTCGCGCAGCTCCGGGCTGTCCGCGAACACGGAGCCCTCGCCGCGGTTGAAGTCGAGGTGCTCCCAGGTCATCTCGTCGCCCTTCTGGACGTTGACCTGGTCGCCCAGGCCGTCCAGCTGGGAGACGGTGTCAATGGTGGCCTGGGGCTCGATGACGTCGAGCTCCTTGTTCTGCAGCGCCTGGACGTGGGTCTCCGGGGCGGCGAACTTGATCACCAGCTCCTTGGTGGCGGCCGGGGTGCCCCAGTACTCCGGGTTGGCCTCCAGGGTGATGGAGTTGCCGGCCTGCCAGCTGCCGTCCTTGATGCGGTACGGGCCCATGGACGGGATCATGTCCTGCTCGGGAAGCTCGCCCGGGGAGAAGTCCCAGCCGTTGTTCCAGAACTCGGCGGCCGGCTTCAGGGCCTCCACATCCTTGGCCTTAGCCGCCTCCACGAGGGCGTCCAGCTCCATGTCTGCGCCCTTGGCGATCACGTGGGCCGGGAGGGCGGTGTTCACGAGGATCTCCCAGTCGGCGTAGGGCTCCTCGTAGGTGATGGTGAACTCCTTGCCGTTGGGGTCACCCTCAGGAGCCTCGGGGATGCGCTTGCCGAACTCGGTGGAGATCGTCTCGAACAGCGGCGGCTTGTCGCCGGTCTCCGGGTCCGCCTCGCCCTCCGGATTCTGGATGGTGGGGTTGTCAGCGGCCCACTGGACGATGTAGTCCGCGGCGGTCACGGGGGTGCCGTCGGACCACTTCGCGTCCTCGGCGATCGTGTACTTCACCGTGAGCGGATCGTCCGAGATCTTCTCGTACGTGCCGAACTCCTCGTTGGGCAGCAGGGTGCCGTCGGTGCCGTAGTACCAGAAGCTCGAGAACAGGCGGTCCACCACGGCGGAGTTGTACGTGCTGTAGGTGTTCTCCTGCACGCCGTTGTACGAGAGGAACTCGTCGGCGCCGACGGAGTACGCGATGGAGCCGTCCTCGGTCTGCACGTCGCCCAGGTCGGCCAGGCCCGGACCGTCGACGGGCGCGGTGAGCTTCTGGCCGTTCTCGCCCGTGGTCACCTCGACGGCGCCGCCGGAGGCGGAGCCGCCCTCGGCGGCCGAGGAGGAGCCGCCGTTCGCGGCCGGCGAGGAGGAGCCGCCGTCGTTGGAGGCCGGGCCGGCCGGGGAGCATGCCGAGAGGACGAGCGCGGAGCCGAAGGCGAGCGCCGTGGCCGCAGAGAGCTTCGTGTGCTTCATGGAAGGATCTTCCGTTCATCTGAAGGTGCAAGGGCGACCCGGGCGGGCGGGGATCCCCCCGCCTGGGACGACCTCCGGTGTGGCGCCAATCATGACCACTCCGTGAGATGAGACACACTGTAACGGGTATCTCGGTGTAACGGAAAGCGGCCACTCGGGGGCGTTATATGACGCCCTCCCCGTCCCGCCACGGCAGCCCGTCCCCGCGGCAGCTGTGGGCCTACCGGGAAGTATCCCAGGTAGCTCACCCCCGAGGTGGTGTAGGTGAACGTGATCCCCATGACCACGCGGATGCCCACATGCATGCCCCAGGCGGCCACCGCGAACAGCCGGCCCAGCCGCCGAAGAGCTCCGTGCGTAGACCGTCGATCGCGATCTGCCCGCGCAGCACCTCTCCCCCGGCCCACGTCACCCCCAACTGGCTGCGGACCTTGGCCACGCCCGAGATGAGGTAGACCACGCACGTGGTCGCGTTGACCATGGGCGCGACGCCGAGGGTGGCGAGCGCGTTGACGGCCTGAGCGTCGTCGAACAGACCGTCAGCCACCCGCGGCGCCAGCGGGCGCTGCAGCACCTTCACCACACCGACGGGCTCGAAGCGGCGCGGCGCCCCTGCACCGCGCGGGCGTCTGCCGGGGTGGGCTCGGGGACGGTGCGCCCGGGGGCCGACGCCGTCCGGTGACGGCGGACGGTCGGGGGTCTCATGGGCTCCTCCTCGGGGTATGTGCGGTGACGGGTCAGGCGGCGACCCGGTCGGCCAGCAGGGTGCGCACGGCCCAGGCGCCGGCCATGCCGTGGACGCCGGCGCCGGGCGGCGTGGAGGCGGAGGCGAGGTAGAGGCCCGGTCGGCCCGCGCGGTGCGGCACGGGGGTCGGGGCAGGGCGCAGGAGCAGCTGCAGCCCGCCCATCGAACCGCCGGCGATGTCCCCGCCCACCAGGTTGGGGTCCCAGGCCTCGAGGTCGGCGGGCCGGGAGGCCTCGGCGTGCACGATCCGGTCCCGGAAGCCGGGGGCGAACCGCTCGACCTGCTCCTCGATCAGCGGCCGCACGTCCCCGGCCCAGCCGTGCGGGACGTGGGCGTAGGACCACACCACGGTGCGGCCCGCGGCCGCGCCCATGGCGCGCGAGGGGTCCGCCGCCTGCTGCTGGCAGAGCATGACGAACGGCTGCTCGGGCATGCGGCCGGCGGCGGCCTCGGCCTCGGCGTGCTGGATCTGCGCCGACGTGCCGCCGAGGTGCACCGTGCCGGCGCCCGTCAGGGCCGCATCCGTCCAGGGGATGGGCCCGTCCAGGAGGAAGTCCACCTTGGACACGGCCGCGCCGTAGCGCCAGCGCCGCAGGGCCCGGGCGTAGCCGGCGGGCAGGTCCGTCCCGGCCAGTGCGGCCACCTGGCGCGGCGTCATGTCCAGCAGGACCGCGTCCGCGGCGGGCAGCTCACCCAGATCTCTCACGTCATGGTCCAGGTGCAGCCGGCCGCCGTGGTCCTCGAGCACCGCGACCAGTGCGGCGACGATCGCACCCGAGCCGCCCTCGGCGACGGGCCAGCCCGTGGTCATGCCCAACGCGCCGAACAGTGCGCCGAACGCGCTGGTCAGGGGCCGGCCGGGGGGCAGGATCGCGTGCACGGCCGACCCCGTGTACAGGGCGCGAGCCTGCTCGGTGCGGAAGGCGGCCCGGGCCGTCCATGCCGCCGGCCACGGGGCGCGCAGGCCCAGCTGCGCCATGGCCACGGGGTGCGGCCAGGGCCGCAGCATGGGGCCGAGCACGTCCTCGACGAGCTTCTGGGGCTGCCGCACGAGGGCGCCGTGCACCGCCCGCCACGCCCTAGCGTCGGCGCCGAGGCCCTCGGCGGTACGGTCGAGATCCCGGTGCAGGAGGGCCGCGGGGCCCTCCGGCAGAGGGTGCCCCATGGGCAGGTCGGGGTGCAGCCACCGCAGTCCACGGCCGGTGAGGTTGAGCTCATGGAACACCGGACTCGCCACGCCGAACGGGTGGGCGGCGGCGCCGAGGTCCACCACGGTTCCCTCCCCCAGCACCGGGGCCGAGGCACTCGCCCCGCCCGGCGCGCAGTGCCGTTCGTACACGTCCACCTCCCAGCCCTCCCGGGCCAGCAGGGCGGCGGCGGTCAGGCCGTTGGGGCCCGAGCCCACGACGACGGCGCGTCCGGGCTCGGCCCCGCGGGGCAGCGCGAACCCCTGGCCGGGGGCGGCGCGCTCCGCCCCGAGGGGGAGGCCGAGTCGGTCGGCGAAACCGGTCACGCGGATGGGCAGGGACGGCCTGCGGGACATGGTGGGCTCCTGTGGTCGGGGCGGGCCGGGGCGGTCCGCCCCCCCTAGGATGGCGGACGACCCCGCAGGCCGTCCCGGCCACGCCGACCGCCGTCTGGAAGGAGGCCCACGCATGGACCCATTCTGGGCGGCCCTCGCGCTCACCGTGCTCGCCGGGGCCTCGACCGCCGTCGGCGGCGCCCTGGGCGCCATCGGCCGGCCGATCTCCGGCCGTGGGCTGGCCATGGCCCTCGGGCTCGCCGCCGGGGTGATGGTGACGGTCTCGCTCGCGGAGATGATGCCGGCCGCGGGCGAGGGTCTGGCCACCGGGGTGGGCTCGGCCGGAGGCCTCGCGGCGGTCGCCGCGCTCTTGGCCGGGGCCGGTGCCTACCTCCTGCTGGATCACCTGCTGCCGGAGCCCGCTCCCCCGGCCCCGGCCGACGGCGCCGGGCCGGGCGGCACGGGAGCCGCCACCCGCCGCATGGCCCGCCTCGGTGCGGTGACGGCCGCCGCGATCGCGGCCCACAATCTGCCGGAGGGGTTCGTCACCTTCGCCGGCGCCCTCGAGGACCCCTCCGTGGGGCTCGCCCTGGCCATCGCGATGGCGGTGCACAACGTCCCGGAGGGCATCGCCGTCGCCGTCCCGGTGCGCACCGCGACGGGCTCGCGGCGCCGCGCCTTCACCTGGGCGGCGGTGGCCGGCGTGGCCGAGCCGGTCGGCGCCCTCGTCGGATACCTGGTGCTCGCGCCCTTCCTGACGCCAGCGGTCCTGGGAGCGGTGTACGGCCTGGTGTCCGGCGTCATGGTGGCGCTGAGCCTGCACGCCCTGCTCCCCGAGGCGCAGCGCGCCGGCGGACGCGCCCCCGCGCTGCTGGGCGCGCTGGCGGGGATCGCCGTGATGCTGGTCTCCCTCGACCTGCTCGCCTGAGCCGGCGGCTCAGTTGTAGCGGGCCTCCTGGAGGACCGCCTCGGCCTCACGCTCTGTCCCGTCGGGGGTCCGCCACGCGACGGCGATCCGCTCCCCCGCGTTGTGGTCGTTGACCAGCCGGGACATCCGCGAGGCGTTGCCCCCCACCTCCGTGCCGTCCACGGCGGTGATCACGTCGCCCGGCGCGAGGCCGATCTCCTCGCCGGCCGAGCCCGGGTCCACTCGGAGGACCTCCACGCCGTCTCCCGAGCCGGAGACCATGATCCCCAGCGAGCCGTCCGCCCCGATGCTCACGGTGTCCGTTTCCTCCCCCGAGAGGACCTGGGCCACCACGTCGAAGGCCACGTCCAGGGGGATGGCGAAGCCGTCCACCTCCTCCGCGGTGGTCCCCTCGCTGGCGGCCACGGTCACGCCCACCACCTGGCCCTCGGCGTCCACGAGCGGCCCGCCGGAATAGCCGGGGACCACGTCCGCATCCGTCTGGATGAGCCCGGTGAGGCGGGCGAAGTCATCCGTCCCCTCGGTGGCCGCCATGATCGACTGGTCGGTCCGCAGCACCTCGCCGACCACGGCCGTCAGGTGGCCCTGTCCGGAGCCGTTGCCGACGGCGGCCACCTGCTCTCCGCGGGCGGGGACCGCTCGGGACACGCTCGTGGGGGTCAGGTCCGCGACGCCCTCCACGTCCAGCACGGCGATGTCGTGCTGGGCGTCCCGGCCCAGGACCGTGGCCGTGTACCGCCGCCCCGTGTCCGCCACGGTGACGAAGACATCCGAGGAGTCCTCTACCACGTGGTAGTTGGTGATCGCGAGCCCGTCCTCGGACAGCACGATCCCGGTCCCGGTGCCCATCATGGTGCCCAGCGTGGTCTCCACGAGGAGCACGCCCGGAGCGTCGTCCACCCGGGCGCCGGCGGCGAGATCCGGGCCCGACCCCACCGCGCCGTCCCAGTCCACGGCCACGCCGTCGTGGGCACCCTCGAGGCCGGCCGCGAGCGCCTGCACCTCCTCGCTCGACGCACGGGGGGCCGCCGCCTCCGTCCCCTGCCGTGCGGCCACATCCCCCATGCGCCCGGCGACCAGCAGCGCCAGCCCCGCGGCCAGCACCACCGCGCCGAGCACGCCGAGGACGCTGATCAGGACCGTCACCGGCGAGCGTCGCCGCGGGCGTGGGGGCTGCGGCCACCCGGGCGGCGGGGCCGGGGGCGGCCAGGAGGATGGGGCGCCGGTCACCGGGATCAGCCGCGCGCGGCGGCCAGGGCGGCCTGGTAGTCCGGCTCGGTGGTGATCTCGTCCACGAGCTCGGTGTGCGCCACGCGGCCCTCGGGGTCGATCACGACGACGGCGCGCGCGAGCAGCCCCGCCATCGGGCCCTCCGCGAGCTCCACGCCGTAGACGGTGCCGAAGTCCGAGCGGAAGACGGAGGCGGGGGTGACGGCGTCGATGCCCTCCGCGGAGCAGAAGGGAGCGGCGGAGCCGACCGCGGGCAGCTCGCCCACGGTGCGGACGGGGGTGCTCTTGAGGTGGGTCAAGGCCATGGGCGACAGCCTAGGATGGCGCGAGGCCGAGCGTGCGCGTGTCACGCGGGACTCGGCGCAGGGCGAACGGGAGGCCGCATCCGATGCACGAGACGCTGACGTCCAACGTCACGGACACCGCACTGCTGTTCGAGGGCGGGGGCATGCGCGCCTCGTACACCTCGGCCGTGGTGGTCGAGCTGCTGCGCGCGTGCGTGCACGTGGACTTCGTGGCGGGGATCTCCGCCGGCTCCTCCAACTCCGTGAACTACCTGGCCCGCTCCCCCGAGCGCGCGCGGCAGGCGTTCGTGGACTTCGCGGACGACCCGCGCTTCGGGAACTGGCGGACGTTCCTGCGCGGCAAGGGGATGTTCAACGCGGAGTACATCTACGAGCACGCGGGCCTGCCGGAGGCGGACCTGCCGTACGACTTCGCCACCTTCGAGGGCAACCCCGCCCGTCTGGCGCTCGCCGGCTTCGACGCGGTCACCGGCGAGACCCGCTGGTGGACGCGCGAGGACATGACGACCCTCCAGGACCTCATGGTGCGCGTGCGGGCGTCCTCGACCATGCCCATCCTCATGCCCCCGGTGCACGCGGAGGGCACGGTGTTCGTGGACGGCGCGCTCGGCGTCGACGGCGGCATCCCGGTGACCGCCGCGGAGGAGGCCGGCTTCGAGCGGCTGTTCGTGGTGATGACCCGCGAGCGCTCCTACGTCAAGGGGCCCGAGCGCTTCCCCGCGTTCTACCAGCGGGCGTTCCGGAGGTACCCCGCCGTGGCCGAGGCGCTGCTCACCCGCTGGCAGCGCTACAACGCCACGCGCGAGCGCCTGTTCCAGATGGAGCGGGAGGGCCGCGCCTATCTGTTCGTCCCCGAGACCATGCCGGTGGCCAACGGGGAGCGGTCCGTGGCGAAGCTGGCGGCCTCCCACGAGCTGGGACTGGCGCAGGCGCGGCGCGAGATGCCGGCCATCCGGGAGTTCCTGGGCCTCTGAGCCGACGACGACGGCCCCCGCGTCCGGACGGGCCGGCCCGGTCAGCGGGCGGGCGCGGAACGCTCCCGCACGGATTCGGTGGGCAGCCCGAACACCGAGTCGAAGGCGTAGGCGTATACGGCCGCGTAGACGAGGAAGAACACGAGCAGGCCGGCCTCGATCAGGAAGGCGTCCCACAGCCCGACGCCCAGGACGAGGGCCACGGCCGGCACGAGGAACACCAGCAGGCCGCCCTCGAAGCCCACGGCGTGCGCCACGCGCATCCACCACGGCCGGTGGGTGACGCCCACGCGGCGCTCGAACCGCTCGAACAGGGTGTTGAACAGCACGTTCCACAGGAGGGCCACCGTCGAGGAGAGCACGGCCACCACGAGGGACGGACCGCCGGCGTTGCCCAGGGCCGCGAGGATGCCGGTGGTGAAGAGCACCGCCAGCGCCTCGAACACCACGGCGTACACCACCCGGCGCAGTGCCGCGGAGGCGAACACCGGGCGGCCCACGAGGGCACGGCGGCCACCCGGTCCGCGCGGAGCGGGACGGGTCCGTCCGGGGGCGGGGCCGACGTCGGCGGTCATGGGGGGTTCTCCTGGACGCTCGGGTCTGTGAGGCGGGGCGCCCCGAGAGCCCACCCTAGACGCCCGCCGCGCGGGGCCCGAACCCCTCGCTTGGGGCGCACCCGCCGGGGCTGGTCCCGTTATGCTCGACACCGCGCCGCGACCGCCGCGGGAGCGCACACCCCGAGGAGCACATCCATGAGTGGTCTGGTAGCCCTGCTCGACGACGTCGCCGCCCTGGCGCGCCTGGCCGCGGCGAGCGTGGACGACGTCGCCGCCGGTGCAGCCAAGGCGAGCGCGAAGGCCGCCGGCGTGGTGGTGGACGACGCGGCCGTGACGCCCCAGTACATGTCCGGCGCCGCCGCCAAGCGCGAGCTGCCGATGATCTGGCGCATCACGAAGGGTTCGCTGCGCAACAAGCTCGTCTTCATCCTCCCGGCCCTGCTGATCCTGGACTGGCTGGCCCCGTGGGTGCTGCCGTGGCTGCTCCTGGCCGGCGGCACCTACCTCTCCTACGAGGGCGCGCACAAGGTCTGGGGCAAGCTCACCGGCCACGACGAGTCGCACGACGCCCCGGCCGTGGAGAAGGGGCCCGAGGCGGAGGACAAGGTGGTCCGCGGAGCGATCACCACGGACTTCATCCTCTCGGCCGAGATCATGGTGATCTCCATGAACGAGGTGGCGGACCAGACCTTCTGGCTCAAGGCCGCGATCCTGGCGGTGGTGGCCGTGGTGATCACCGTGGTGGTCTACGGCGCCGTGGCGCTGATCGTGAAGATGGACGACATCGGCCTGCACATGAATCAGAACGCCCGCACCGCCGGCGGCCGCTCGTTCGGCGCCGGCCTGGTCAAGGCCATGCCGGTGGTGCTCGGCGTCATCACCGCCATCGGCACCGTGGCCATGCTCTGGGTGGGCGGTCACATCGTGCTGATGGAGCTCTCCGTCCTGGGGCTGCCGTGGATGTACGACCTGCAGCACTCCGTCGTCCACGCCGTCGAGGCCGCCGGCGGCTTCGTGGCCTGGCTCGTGGAGACCCTGACCTCCGCCCTGTGGGGCCTGATCTGGGGCTCGCTCGCCCTCGGCGTGGTCCTCGTGGTCAACCGCCTGCGCGGCAAGACGGACACCCTGGCGCACTGACGCGCCACCGCACGAACGCCCCGGGGCGGGCCGGTCACCTCGACCGGCCCGCCCCGTCCGTCTCCGGCAGCCAGATCCACCCCTTGGGGGCCGCGAGCTCGCGCTGGCGGCCGGGGGCTCGGCCGCGGGCCGCTCCCCCGGCCGCCCACGCGGCGGACAGGGCGGCGACGACGGCGTCCAGCACGGCGTCCCTCGGCTGCCACGGCGGCCCACCGCAGCGCGGGATGGGCGATCCGGTCCGCCGCCACGGACAGCGGCCGCAGGCCGGTCCGCGCGGTGACGGCGTGGTCCGTCTCCCGCAGGGTCATCTTCCGGCGCCATGCGGGGCCGCCCGCGCCGAGGGCGTCGCCGTCGGGCTCGCGGGCCCCGTCGAGAAGCGCGCGGAAGGGCGCCGGCCAGCCGACGGGCACGTCCACGCCGGCGCGGCAGGCGCGCGCACCGCCTCAGTCCGCCGTGAGGAACGTGCGCACGGCCGAGACGAACGCCTCCGGCTGGTCCGCGTGGAGCCAGTGCCCCGCGTCGCGGACCGTGACCCGGACGACGCGCGGGAACAGGTCCTTCATGCGCGGCACGTCCTCGTCCCGCACGTAGTCGGAGTTCGCGCCCGCCAGCCACAGCACCGGGCGGTCGAACACGCGGTCCGGGTCCTCCGGCGCCGCCGGGTCCGGGAAGGAGCCGACCGCCTCCAGGTGCTCGAAGAGCATGGCCACGTTGGGCTGCCACGCGAACCGGCCGCCCTCGCGGCGCAGGTTCTGGAGCAGGAAGCCGCGCACCCGCGCGTCGTGCACGTGCTCGGCCATCGCCGCGTCCGCCTCGGCGCGGGACTCGTAGGAGTCCAGGTCCATGCGCAGCATGGTGCCGAGCAGGTGCACGAACTCGTCGGTGGCCTGCGGGGACAGCCGCGGGGAGATGTCCTCCACGATCAGGCGGTCCACGAGGTCCGGGTGGCGCAGGGCCAGCACCATGGCGACCTTGCCGCCCATCGAGTGGCCGAGCACGTGCACCGGGCCGTCCGCGGCCAGGCCGGCCCGCAGGTGCTCCGCCACCCGGTCCGCGATCTCCTGGTAGTCCACCCGGTCCGTCCAGGGGGACCGGCCGTGGTCCGGCAGGTCGAGGAGCTCCACCGTGAAGTCGTCCGCGAGCGCCTTGGCGGGGCCCGTGAAGTTCCTGCCCCGGCCCATGAGGCCGTGGAGGAAGGCGACGCGGTGCGGCCCGTCGCCGATCACGTCGGAGGCGAGGGCGGCGTCGGAGGGGGCGGCGGATGCGGAGGGGTCAGGGGTGCTCACGCGCTCCAGGCTAACGGGCGGGCGGCGGGGCGACCCCTGATTACTTATGGTCATACCGACGTTTTCTGCACGCGGAGAAGAGTGTCATACTGACCAGAACATCCCCGCCGGTCCCTCCCGAGGAGTCCGCCGTGCCCGCACCCGAGGCCCGCGTCACCGTGGCCGTCTCCACGGCCGTCTTCGGCGTGCGCCCGGACCCCTCCGGGGCGCCCCGCCTGCATGTGGCCCTCGTGCCGCGGATGCGCGAGCCGTTCCTGGACCGCTGGGCGCTGCCGGGCACCTGGCTCGCCGCCGACGAGGAGCTCGCCGACGCCGCCGCCCGCGTCGCGGCGGAGACCGTCCCGGGCCCCGTCCGGCGCCTCGAGCAGCTGGCCGCCTTCGGCGCCGTGGACCGCTCCCCCACCGGCCGCGTGCTCACGGTGGCCCACTGGGCCCTCAGCCCCGCCCTCGATGACGACGGCGCGGCCCCGTCCCACGGCGGCGGCCTCGACGTCGCGGGGCTGCCCGCCGGCGTCCACGTCCGCTGGCAGCGCGCCGACGCGCCCCCCGCGATGGCGTTCGACCATGCCGAGATCCTCACCGCGGCCGTGGCGCGCCTGCGCACGGACCTGCCGCGGGCCGGCGTCGCACACGCCCTGCTCGGCCCCTCCTTCACGCTCGCCGAGCTGCGCGCCGTGCACGAGGCCGTCCTCGGCCGCACCCTCGACGCCGCCAACTTCCGCCGGGCCACCCTCGCCACCGGGGTGCTCGAGGAGACCGGCGAGGTCCGCGCCGGTACCCGGCACCGCCCGCCCAAGCTCTACCGCTACCGACCCGCCGACGGCGCCCCGCCGCCGGCCGCCCCTGACGATCCAGGAGACCTCTCATGACCGCCACGCCCGAGACCACCGCCTCGGTGGCCCGCACCCTGACCCTCGTCGCCCGGGACCCCGCCCGCGGCTCCGCCTGCTCGTCCGACCTGACCACGGGCCCCTGGGCCTTCGACGCCGGCCTGCCCGCCTACGGCCCCGGCGCGTCCCAGGACGACGCCATCCCAGCGGACGCCCCCGTGCAGGGCCGCATCCCCGAGGAGTACCAGCAGGCCTCGGACGAGGAGCTGCACGCGCGTATCGCCGCAGCCAAGGCCGCCCTCGGCGACCGCGCCGTGGTGCTCGGCCACTTCTACCAGCGCGACGAGGTGGTCCGGCACGCCGACTTCGTGGGCGACTCGTTCCAGCTGGCGCGCGCCTCCCAGGGCCGCCCCGAGGCCGAGGCCATCGTGTTCTGCGGCGTGCACTTCATGGCCGAGACCGCGGACCTGCTCTCCACCCCGGAGCAGGCCGTGATCCTGCCGAACCTCGCCGCCGGCTGCTCCATGGCGGACATGGCGGACCTCGACTCCGTCCAGGACGCGTGGGAGCAGCTCGAGGAGGTGTACGGCACCGAGCCGGACGCGGACGGCCGGGTGCCGCTGCTGCCGGTGACCTACATGAACTGCTCCGCCGCCCTCAAGGGCTTCGTGGGCGAGCGCGGGGGCATCGTGTGCACCTCGTCCAACGCCTCCGCCGTGCTCGAGTGGGCCTTCGAGCGCGCCCAGCGGGTGCTCTTCTTCCCGGACCAGCACCTCGGCCGCAACACGGGCCGGGCGATGGGCATCGAGCTGGAGCGGATGCCGATGTGGAACCCCCGCCTGCCCCTGGGCGGCAACACCGAGGAGACGCTGCGGGACGCCCGGGTCCTGCTCTGGCACGGCTTCTGCTCCGTGCACCGCCGGTTCACGGTGGCCCAGATCGAGCAGGCCCGCGCCGAGCATCCGGACGTGCGGGTGATCGTGCACCCCGAGTGCCCGCTGCCCGTGGTCGAGGCCGCAGACGAGTCCGGTTCCACCGACCACATCGTCAAGGCCATCCAGGCCGCCCCGGCCGGCTCCACCTTCGCGATCGGCACCGAGATCAACCTCGTGCAGCGCCTGGCCGCCCAGCACCCGGAGCACACGATCTTCTGCCTCGACCCGGTGATCTGCCCGTGCTCCACCATGTACCGCATCCACCCGGGCTACCTCGCGTGGGTGCTCGAAGAGCTCGTGGCCGGCCGCGTGGTCAACCGGATCACCGTGCCGGACGCGGTGGCCGACCCGGCACGCGCCGCCCTCGAGCGCATGCTCGCGGTGGCGCCCCGGCAGTCCGTCGCGCAGGGGGCCGGCGCGTGAGTGCGGGCACGGGCGGCGCGTGGGGGCCGACGCCGGCGCCGATCGCGGACGTGGAGCGGATCGTGGCCGCGGCCCTGGCCGAGGACGCGCCCTGGGGCGACGTCTCCTCCGAGGCCTTCGTGCCCGCGGACGCGCGCATCACGGCGCGCGTCGTGGCCCGCGAGGCCGGCGTGCTCTCCGGCACCGCCGCCCTCGAGGCCGCGTTCCGGCTCGTAGATCCCGCCACGGAGGTGACCCTGCACCTGCCCGACGGAGCCGCGCTCGCCCCCGGCGCCGTCGTCGCCGCGGTGGCGGGCCCGGCCCGCTCGGTGCTGCGCGCCGAGCGCGTGGCGCTCAACCTCGCCCAGCGCATGTCCGGGATCGCCACGGCGACGGAGGCCCACGTGGCCGCGGTGCGCGCCGGCGGCGGCCACGCCCGCGTGGCGGACACCCGCAAGACCACCCCGGGCCTGCGCGTGCTGGAGCGTCAGGCCGTGCGGGACGGGGGCGGCCACAACCACCGCCACGGCCTCTCCGACGCCGTGATGCTCAAGGACAACCACCTGGCGGCGCTCGGCTTCGGCGGCGAGGACGCCCCGGGCGAGGAGCTCACGCGGGCGCTGCGCGCCGGCCTGGCCCGCCTGCCCCACACGGTCCACGTGGAGGTCGAGGTGGACCGGCTCGACCAGCTGCCCGCCGTGCTCGCCGCCGGCGTGGGCACGGTCATGCTGGACAACTTCTCCCTCGCCGACCTGCGGTCCGGGGTGGAGCTGGTGGCCGGGCGCGCCGTCGTCGAGGCATCCGGCGGGGTGAGCCTGGAGACCATCGGGGAGATCGCGGCCACGGGCGTGGACGTGGTGTCCGTGGGCGCGCTGACGCACAGCGTCCGCGCCCTGGACCTCGGCCTGGACGCCGTGGTGGACGCGGCGGACGCCCCGGCGCCCGGCCGCCGATGAGCGCGGCCCTTTACCTCGACCACGCGGCCACCGCCCCCGTGCGCCGCGTGGCCCTCGAGGCGATGTGGCCAGCGCTCACCGGTGTCTACGGCAACCCGTCCTCGGCGCACGAGGCCGGCCGGGCGGCGGCGGCCCTGCTCGAGGACGCCCGCGCGCGGGTGGCCCGCGCGATCGGCGCCCGGGCCGGGCAGGTCGTGTTCACCTCGGGCGGCACGGAGGCCGACGCGCTCGCCGTGCTCGGCACGGTGCGCGCCCGGATCCTCGCCGGGCGCCCGGCGGGCCACGTGCTGACCACGGGGATCGAGCACAGCGCGGTGCGGCAGTCCTGTGACCAGCTGGCCCGGCTGCACGGCGTCGAGGTCGAGCACCTCGCGCTGGACCGTGACGGGCTGACCTCCGCGGACGACCTCGCCGCCCGCCTGCGCCCGGACACCGCGCTGGTCAGCGTGCACCTGGCCCACAACGAGGTGGGCACGGTGCAGCCGGTGGCCGAGCTGGCCGCCGTCGCCCGGGAGGCGGGCGTGCCGCTGCACGTGGACGCGGTGCAGGCCGCAGGGCAGATCCCGGTGGACGTGCGCGCCCTCGGGGCCGATCTCGTGGCGCTGTCCGGGCACAAGGTGGGCGGGCCCAAGGGGGTCGGCGCGCTGTGGGTGCGCCCGGGTCACGCCCTGGAACCGCTCGTGCCCGGCGGCGGCCAGGAGCGGGGCCGGCGGTCCGGGACGCAGAACGTGGCCGGCGCGGCCGGGTTCGCGGCCGCCTTCGAGGAGGCCGAGGCGGAGCGCGCCGCGGCCGCGGACGCGTGGTCCGGGCTGCGGGACCGGTTCGCGGCACGCGTGCTCGACGGCGTCCGGGAGCTCGTGCCCGACGCGCGGCTGACCGGCCATCCCGCGCGGCGGCTGCCGCGTCACGCCTCGTTCGTGCTGCCCGGCGTGAACGGCGAGTCGGTGCTGGAGGAGGCGGCCCGCCGGGGCGTGCTGGCCTCGGCGGGGTCCGCGTGCTCGGCCCACGCCGCCGAGCCGTCCCCGGCCCTGCTCGCGCTGGGCCTCAGCGAGGACGAGGCCCGCACGGCCCTGCGCTGCACGTTCGGCCCGGACGCCGACGCCCCGCTGCTCGACGCCGCCGCGGACGCGATCGTCGACGCCGTCCGGACGGTCAGCGCCCTGCGCTGATCGGCCCCGCGCCGGTCGACCCCGATGCGCCGGGGGCCGGCGTCGGAAGTTCATCCGGGGGTCAGCCCGACGCCACATGTCCCTCGCCTGCGTGCCCCACCCTGGCTCGGTGAAGCAGACCACTACGCCCCTGCCCACTCCGCCTCCCGCCGTTCGGTGCTCGCCGCCGCGTCCGCCGCCGTGCTCGCCCCCGCCGCCCTCGCCGGCCCCGCCGCCGCCCGTCCGGCCCGCCACACCCCCGGTGGCCTGGCCGCGTCCCGTCTGACGCTGCCGTCCGGCGTCGCCACCGGCGACGTCACCTCGAACTCGGCCGTGCTGTGGGCGCGCTCGTCCGGCCGTTCGCGCCTGCACGTCACGCTGCGCGCGGTCGACGAGGACGGGAAGGTGCTGCGCGGCCGCTTCGCTCGCGGGCTGACCCTGCGCTCCGGCTGGGTCGACGGGGCCACCGACCACACCGCGAAGATCCTCGCGGACACGCTGCCCTCCGGCACCCGCTTCGAGGTGACGTACGCGTTCGAGGACGAGGCCGGCCGCCTGGGCGAGTCGGCCGTGGCCCGCTTCACGACGGCGCCCGGCGCGCGGTTCGGCCGGAAGACCTCCGCCGCCCAGTCCTTCGTGTGGACCGCGGACACCGCGGGGCAGGGCTACGGCATCAACCCGGAGATCGGCGGCATGCGCGGCTACGCGGCGATGCACGCCACGAAGCCCGACTTCTTCCTGCACTCCGGCGACACGATCTACGCGGACAACCCCATCCCGGAGACCCTCGAGGTGGCCGGCGAGCCCACCTGGCGCAACCTCGTCACGGAGGAGACGTCCAAGGTCGCCGAGACGCTGAACGAGTTCCGCGGCCGCCACCGCTACAACATGATGGACGACAACCTCCGCGCCCTGTACGCGGACGTCCCCGTCATCGCCCAGTGGGACGACCACGAGACGATCAACAACTGGTGGCCGTGCGAGGCCCTCGAGGACCCGCGCTACACCCAGGTCCGTGACGTGGACACGCTGGCCGCCCGCGCCCGCCGCGCGTGGCAGGAGTACATGCCGATCGCGGACGCGACCGCGCTGCGCCCGCTCCGGCGCCGGGGCGACGGCTTCGCCCCGGCCCGCATCCACCGCCGCATCTCCCGCGGCCCCCACCTGGACGTGTTCGCCCTGGACATGCGCACCTTCAAGGGCGAGAACACGCCCGGGCTGGAGCCGCACGAGACGCCGCTCCTCGGCGAGGAGCAGCTGCAGTGGCTCATCCGCGATCTGAAGGCCTCGACCGCCACGTGGAAGGTGATCGGCAACGACCTGCCGCTGGGCCTCGTGGTCCCCGACGGGAGGGCCCAGGAGTCGATCTCCAACGCGGACCCGGGCCGCCCGCTGGGCCGCGAGCTCGAGCTGGCGCGCCTGCTCAAGGCGATCAAGGACTTGAAGGTCGAGAACGTGGTGTTCCTCACCGGCGACGTGCACTACGCCGCCGCCCACCACTACTCCCCCGAGCGGGCGGCCTTCACGGGCTTCGCCCCCTTCTGGGAGTTCGTGGCTGGCCCGATCAACGCTGGCTCCTTCGGCCCCAACCCGCTGGACGGCACCTTCGGTCCGCGGGTGGACTTCCACGAGGCCGGTCCGATCATGGGCTCGCCCCGCTCCGGCGAGCACCAGTACTTCGGCCACGTCGAGATCCCCGCCGACGGCTCGGAGTTCCGGGTCCGGCTGATCAACGCGAACGGCCGCACCGTGTACGCGAAGACCCTCACGGCGGCCTGAGCCGCAGGCCACCCCGTGCACGAGCCTGTCCGGCGGGCCTAGCGTCGACGGCGGCGGACCGGATGGCCCGCCGCCGTCGACGTGTCTCCAGGAGGAACGATGACCGATCTGCACACCCCCGCTCCGGCCCCCGACGGGGCCGTGACCCTGGCCGGCGCCGACCCGCGCGCCGCCGGCGATGCCGCCCGCGGCGCCGGTCGGTCGCGCTGCCCGGTGGCCCGGACCGCGGACGGGTCCTGGGTGCTGCTGGGCCACGCGGAGGTGCGGGGCGCCGCGCTCGACGACGCCGCGTTCTCCTCCGCCGTGTCCGCGCACCTGCAGCTGCCCAACGGGCTGGACGGCGCCGAGCACACGCGGTGGCGGGCGCTCGTGGACCGCTACTTCACGCCCGCCGAGGTGCAGCGGCTGCGCGGGCCGTTCGAGGACGCCGCGCGCGCGGTGGTGGCGGAGCACCTGGGCCGCACCGACGCCGTCGCCGAGCTGGGCCGACGCATGGCCGTGCGCCTGATGACCGTGTGGCTGGGCTGGCCGCGTGAGCTCGAGGACGAGCTGCTGGACTGGATGGAGCAGAACCAGGCCGCCACCCGCTCCGGCGACCCGGCCCGCACGCGCGCCGTGGCGGAGCGGTTCGACGCGATCATCCGATCCGTGGTCGGCCCGCGCCGCGCGGCAGCCGAGCGCGGTGAGGCCCCTGCGGACCCGGACGTGACCGACCGGCTGATCGCGGACGACTCGCTGGGCCGGCCGCTGACCGACGAGGAGATCGTGTCCGTGCTGCGCAACTGGACCGCCGGAGACCTCGGCTCCCTCGCCCGCTGCCTGGGCGTCGTCGTGCACCGGATCGCCGAGGACCCCGCCCTCCAGGAGCGGCTGCGGGCGGGCGTAACCGAGGCGGAGCTGGCCGGCGTCGTCGACGAGTGCCTGCGCGTGGACGACCCGTTCGTGGCCAACCGGCGCGTGGCCGCCCGCGACGTCACCGTGGCGGGCACGACGATCGCCGCCGGGGAGCGCGTCCTGCTGCACTGGACCGCCGCCAACCGGGACGCGGAGGCCTTCGGCCCGGACGCGGACGCGTTCGACCCGTCCGGCCATGCCGCGGACAACCTCGTGTGGGGCGTCGGGCGCCACGTCTGCCCGGGTCGGCCGCTCGCCACCCTCGAGCTGTGCGTGGCCGTCACCGCCCTGCTGGAGGCCACCGGTCAGATCCGCCGGGACGAGGAGCGCCCGGCCGAGCGCGGCGAGCACCCCGTGGGCGGGTGGCGCCGCCTGCCCGTGCTCCTCGAGCCGGCGGCCTGAGGGTTCCGGCCCGCGTCGGGACAGGGGTCAGCGGCCCTCGCCCAGCGCCCGGCGGGATCCCGGGGAGCGCTCGACGGCGTCGCTCATCTCCTCGAGGGTCTTGCCTTTGGTCTCGGCCACGTACTTGAGCACGAACACGAACGAGAGCAGCGCCATGAGGGCGTACAGGCCGTACGCGAAGGACAGCCCCACCGCGGCGAGGGCGGGGAAGGTCGTGGACACGACGAAGTTCGCGGCCCACTGGGCCGCGGCCGCCACCGCGAGCGCGCTGGCGCGGATCCGGTTGGGGAACATCTCGCCCAGCAGGACCCAGGTCAACGGGCCCCACGTGGCGCCGAAGAAGACGACGAACGCGTTGGCGGCGATCAGGGCGAGGGTGGACCACGGGGCGCCCAGGCTCACCGCCTCGGTGCCGTCGGCGGCCACCGTGACCGTGGAGAAGGAGAAGCACAGGGCCATGAGGCCCAGCGAGACGGTCATGCCCAGGGAGCCGACCAGGAGCAGGGGCCGGCGCCCGACCTTGTCCACGAGCATGATGGCCACGATCGTCACCGCGATGTTCGTGACGGAGGTGAGCACGGTGATCAGGAGGGCGTCCGACTCACCGAACCCGACCGAGCGCCACAGGGTCGTGGAGTAGTAGAAGATCACGTTGATGCCCACGGCCTGCTGGAACACGGACAGCAGGATGCCGACCCACACGATCGGCTTGAGGCCGAGGGCCGAGCCGCGCAGGTCGGACAGGGACTCACGGCGCTCCGACTGCACGGAGAGCCGGATGTCCTCGATCACCAGGTTCACCCGGTCCACACCCGTGAAGTCGTGCAGGACGCGGGCGGCCTCGTCGAGGCGGCCGCGGGCCACGAGGAAGCGCGGGGACTCCGGCAGACGCAGGGAGAACAGCCCGTAGGCGATGGCGGGGACGGCCTCCGCGAGGAACATCCAGCGCCACGCCTCGAGGCCGAGCCAGAACTCGTTGGAGGCGCCGCCGGCCAGGCCGGCGAACATTGCGTCGGAGAGCAGGGCCACGAAGATGCCCAGCACGATCGCCAGCTGCTGCATCGACCCGAGCCGGCCGCGCACCTGGGCGGGGCTCACCTCGGCGATGTAGGCGGGGGCGATCACGGAGGCGGCGCCGACGCCGAGGCCGCCCACCACGCGCCAGAGGATGAGGTCCACGACGCCGAAGGCCAGGCCCGACCCCAGGGCCGAGACGAGGAACAGGACGGCGGCCACGACCATGACCGGGACGCGACCGCGCTTGTTGGCCAGCGGTCCGGCGAACCACGCCCCGAGCGCGCAGCCGAGCAGCGCCGAGGCCACCGCGAAGCCCGTCAGGCCCTTGCCGAGCGCGAACTCCCCCGCCAGGGCGTCGACGGCACCGTTGATGACGGCGGTGTCGAAGCCGAACAGGAACCCGCCGAGAGCGGCGGCCACGCTGATGCCCACGACCCGACCGGTCACCCGCTCCCTCAGGACCGACCGGTCCCCCGTGCCCTGCTGCTCCGCCATCTGCGCGCTCCCGTCTCCTGTGATCGGCGCGATCCCCGGTGGGCGCAGCCGTCCGCCGAGTGTGGACGGTGCCCGCGCCCCGCGCAACCCTGACGCGCAGCCGGCGCCCGGAGCCGCCGCGCGGTGCGGGAGCGGCAGGGACCAGGAGGGGGCCCGCCACGACCTAGGGTGGAGCGCATGTCCTCCGCGGTCCCCCCGTCCCATCCCCCCGTCTCCCCCGCACCGTCCGAGGGCGGCGTCGCCTCCGACCCGCGCCGTCCCCGCATCGGACTGCTGCCCCGCATCCTCGTCGCCATCGCCCTGGGTGTGGCGGTCGGCCTCGTGTCTCCCGACTGGCTCGCGCGCCTGGCGGTGACGTTCACCTCCCTCTTCAGCGCGTTCCTCGGGTTCATCGTCCCCGTGCTGATCGTGGCCCTCGTGGCCCCCGCGATCGCGGAGCTCGGCCGGGGTGCCGGCCGGTGGCTCGGCCTCACGGCCAGCATCGCCTACCTCTCCACGGTCCTCGGCGGCTTCCTGAGCCTGGCGGTCGCGGTCGCCCTGTTCCCCCGCATCCTCACGCCGGGGTCGATCGGTGGCGTCACCGACCCGTCCGAGGCCACGGCCGCTCCCTTCTTCGAGGTCGAGATGGGCCCGCCGTTCGGCGTCATGACGGCACTGCTGCTGGCGTTCGTGCTGGGCATCGGCATGACCCTCATCCCGCGCGGCGTGATGCAGCGGGGCTTCGAGGAGCTGCGCACCGTCATCGAGCGCGTGGTCTCGGGGCTGATCGTGCCCCTGCTGCCGGTCTACATCTTCGGGATCTTCCTGGCGATGGCGGCCGCGGGCGAGGTGTTCACCGTGATCGCCACGTTCCTGGGCGTCATTCTGATCGTCTTCGCGCTGACCGTGGTCCTGCTCCTCCTCCAGTTCCTCGTGGCCGGCGCGGTCAGCAGGCGCAATCCCCTCCGCGCCCTGAGGACCATGCTCCCCGCCTACGCCACGGCGCTCGGCACCTCGTCCTCCGCCGCCACCATCCCCGTGACCCTGCGCCAGGTGACGGCCCTGGGCGTGCGCGGTCCGATCGCCTCGTTCGTGGTCCCGCTCGCGGCCACGATCCATCTGGCCGGCTCCACGGTGAAGATCGTGGCGTTCTCCACGGCGGTGATCATCCTCTCGGGCGGCGCAGTGGACGTGCCGCTGATGGTGGGCTTCATCTTCATGCTCGGCATCACGATGGTGGCGGCGCCCGGCGTGCCCGGCGGCGCGATCGTGGCCGCCTCCGGTCTGCTGTCCACCATGCTCGGATTCACGGAGCCGATGGTGGCGCTCATGGTGGCCACCTACATCGCCATCGACTCGTTCGGCACCGCCACGAACGTCACCGGCGACGGCGCGATCGCGCTGGTCATGGACCGGATCGCGGGCGACCGGATCACCGGGCACGGCGGCCTGGAGGCCGACGCCGGCGCCCGCGCGGAGGACGCACACGCCTGACTCCGGGGATGATGGCCTGATGTTCATCGTCCTCGGCCCCGCGCCCGACGCCGGCCCGGGCACCTGGTGCGCGGTCCCGGCGGAGGCCGACGCGCCCGCGGGGCTGCCGCAGGCACCCGCCCCGGTGACGTTCCCGCGGGAGGCCGTGGCCGACGTCGTGCGCGCCCTTCCGGAGCGGCTCGGTGTGGAGCCGTCCGGTGTGCGCTGGGTGCTGGCGTCCGTGGCGGAGGAGTACCCCCGGTGGCTGCGGGCGGGTGTGCGCGTGGACGCCGTGCGGGATCTGTCCCTGGGGCAGCGCATCCTGCTCCGGGCCGCCGCGGCCGGGGCCGTGGAGTACCGGCCCGTGGTGGAGCTTCCCGTGCAGGAGCCGCAGGGCGACGCGCCCGCCCCGGCGCCGCCCGCGGTCCAGGGCACGATGTTCGACCTGCCGACCGAGGAGGCGGCCGCCACGCCCGACGCGCGGGCCCTGGCCGCCGAGCTGGCGGCCCAGCACTGCGCCGTGACGGTGTCCGCCCACCCGGCACGACTGCGCCTGCTGCTGGCCGCGGAGTCCCAGGGGGCGATCGTGGCCGCGGAGATGCACCGGGCGGGGCTGCCGTGGCGCGCCGACCTGCACGACGCGCGCCTGACCGAGCGCCTGGGCCCTCGCCCCGCCGAGGGAGAACGGCCGGCCCGGCTGGAGGCGCTCGCCGAGCAGGTGGCGTCCGACCTCGGCTCCCCCGGACTGAACCCGGACTCCCAGAAGGACCTGCTGCGCGCCCTCCAGACCGCCGGGGTCACGGTGGACTCCACGCGCCAGCACGAGCTGCAGGCGTGGGCCGCGCGCGGCGGCGGGGCCCAGGCGGAGGCACGGACGGCGCGGATCGCCGCGCTGCTCGAGTACAAGGCCCTGTACCGCCTGTGGACCGCCAACGGCTGGCACTGGATCGACACCTGGGTGCGGGACGGACGCTTCCACGCCGCCTACCTGGTGGGCGGCGTGGTCACCGGGCGGTGGGCGGCCCACGGCGGCGGGGCCATGCAGGTGCCGGCGGTGGTGCGGGACGCGGTCCGGGCCGACGCCGGCCACCTCCTCACCGTGGCGGACGCCTCCCAGGTGGAGCCGCGGATCCTCGCGGCCATGGCACAGGACGCCGCCCTCGCCGCCGCCGGCTCCACCCCGGACCTGTACCGGGAGGTGGCGGAGCAGGGCCGCTCCGCGGGCACCGCCCTGGATGACCGCTCCCGCGCCAAGGTGACCCTCCTGGGCGCCATGTACGGGGCCACCACCGGGGACTCCGCGGCGCTGCTGCCGCACCTGCGTCGGCTCTACCCCGCCGCCCTGGCCCTGCTGGAGCAGGCCGCTGCGGCCGGCGAGGCCGGGCGTCCGGTGGCGACGTGGCTGGGCCGGTTCTCCCCTGCGCCGGAGCCGCGGTGGCTCGAGGCGGTGGCCGACCGCTCCACCCGTCAGGCCGAGTCGCGGGCGGGCATGCTGCGCCGCTCGGCCGGGCGCTTCACCCGCAACTTCGTGGTGCAGGGCACCGCGGCGGAGTGGGCGCTGTGCTGGATGGGTGGGATCCGGCGTCGCCTGCGGACGGCCGGGGCGCGGACGGAGCTGGTCTTCTTCGTGCACGACGAGGTGGTCCTGCACGGTCCTGCGGACGAGGCGTCGGCCGTGGCCGCCGCCGTGCGGGATGCCGCCGCGGAGGCGGGCCGGCTGCTCTTCGGCGACGCGCCGGTGGACTTCCCGCTGACGGTGACCCAGACGGAGTCCTACGCCGACGCGAAGTGACCCACCGGCGGACGCGTTCCGCGGAGCGTCCGGGGAGCGCTCAGCCGCCGAAGCGCACGAAGGCCCGGCCCGGAAACCGGCCGTCCCGGATCTCGCGGAAGCCTGCGGCCTCGTAGAAGGCGCGCTGGCCGGGCTCGGCGTCCGTGATGAGCACGTGCTGGCGGACGTGGGCGTAGGGCGCGAACACGCGGCGCAGCAGCTCCGAGGCAATCCCCTGCCGGCGGTGGGCCGGGTCCACGAGCACGTCCTGCAGATACGCGATCGTGTGGCCGTCCGAGACGACCCGGGCCAGTCCCACCAGAGCGTCGCCGGCCCACGCGGTCACCACAGGGGAGGACCCGGCGACCCCCGCGGCGAGCGTCTCCATGTCCTGCGTGTAGGCGCTCCAGCCGACCGCGTCGTAGAGCCGACGCAGGTCATCGGCCGCCGGGACCTCGCCTTCACGGAAGGCGACATCCGGGGGCGGGGGCGGGACGGCGTCGTCATCGGGGGCGGAGGTGCTTGCCGCCTCCCACTGGCTGCGCAGCAGGCCGAGGCGGACCGAGTCCCAGCGCCGCCCGTCCCAGGCGCGGGCCTCGGGGACGCGGGCGACGGGCGTGTACCCCGCATGCTGGGCGCAGGCCACCATGCGCTCGTTGCCGGACCACGAGGTCAGGGTGATCAGGTGCGCATCGGTCTCCGCGAAGGTCGCGTCCGTCCACGCCGCCAGCGCACGGCGTCCGATCCCCCGCCCCCAGCGTGACGGGTCGAACAGCAAGATCCCCAGCTCCCACCAGCCTCCGCCGGCGGGGGCCTCCTCATACCGGGTCACCAGACCCACGGGCGCGCCGTCCACGGTGACGATCCGCCGGTGCCGGTCCTCGACATGCCGGGCGTGCGCGGCCGCGAAGGTGTCCCGGTCCGGGACCTGCGTGTCCGCTGCGTGGAAGTACGGGGCGTCCCAGCGCTTCCACTCCGGGTCCGGCGTCCCGTGCAGCCAGCGCCAGAGGAACTCGTCGTCCTCGGCCGCCAGGGCGCGCAGATCGACGGCTGGCTCGGGCGAGGCGGGGACGGTCTCCATCCGCTCATCCTGCCCACGGGCGCGCCCCGGGGCAACGGCGGGTCCGACCGGCCGGCCGGGTCAGTCCGCCCGCCACCCCCGCACGTCCGCGAGCGCCGAGCCGTCCCCCACGCTCGAGTCCGTGATGACGGAGACGGACCCGTCGGACTCGAGGCAGACCGCCGCCACCTGGTCCAGGCCCCCGACGCCCTGGGAGCGCACGGCCTGGCGGACCTCGTCCTCGGTGAGCCGCACCTCGGCGAGGGCGTCGGGGAGGAACTCTCCGCGCCTCATCACGAGGGTGGGCTCGGAGCGCACCAGGGTGGTGTCCACGCGCCGGCGCGAGGTCAGCCAGGACACCACGATCTGCAGGAGCAGGAGCAGGCCGAACCCGGTGACGCCGGTGAGCAGGGCGGTGCTCGAGGAGGTCACGGTGCCGGCCAGGACGGAGCCGAGGGCCACCGTGACGATCAGGTCGAAGGCGTTGAGCTTGGCGAGGGACCGCTTGCCGCTCACGCGCAGCAGCGCGACGGCGGCGAGGTAGACGAGCGGGGTGACGATGAGCACGCGCATCAGCGCGTCGAGGGTGGGGACGATCATCCCTCCAGTCTGCCGTCGCCGCACGTCCCTGCGGGCACCCCGTGCGGGACGTCGACCCACGGCGGCGCCGCGGCTGGTTGACTGGCCCCCATGAACCGCGCCGTCGCCCGGGTGCCGGTCGTCCGGGAGCCCCATGCCGTGCACCGCGCCTCCCCGCTGCGCCGTCTCTTCGAGCCCTTCTGGGTGATCCCCGCCCTCGTCACGCCGGCCGCGGTGTCGCTCGGCTTCGTCCTGCCCCTGCTCGACGCCGCCCTCCACCACCAGATCGGGGGCGCCTTCCCCGGTGGCCCGGCCGGAGCACGCAGCGTGCTGGGGACCGTCGCGAGCGCGATGATCTCGGTGACCGGCCTCGTCTTCTCCATCACCATGGTGGTCATGCAGCTGGCCAGCAGCCAGTTCAGCCCGCGGATCCTGCAGGACTTCCTGTCCACCCGCATCACCCAGTGGGCGCTCGGCGTGTTCGTGGCCTCGTTCGTGTACGCCCTCACGGTGCTGCGGGAGGTGCGCGGGGCCGCAGACGACGCCGCGGCGTTCGTGCCGCAGCTGTCCGTGTCCCTGGCGTATCTCCTGGTGCTCACGGCCTTCGCCCTGTTCCTGGCCTTCATCCGCATGATCATGTCCCTCATCCAGGTCTCCCAGGTGGTGAGCCGGGTCGGCGACCGCCACGGCCACGTGGTCGAGGTGGACGAGCGGCGTCTCGCAGACCTGGCCCGCGAGAAGGACCTGCACCTGGACCTGCTGCCCGCCCCGGGGGCGTTCCTCGCGCCCGGGACGCCGCTGGTCCGGGTGTGGGGCGAGGTCACCGACGAGGTCCGCGACGCCGTCGAGCGCGCGGTGGTGTTGGACGCCGAGCGGCGGATCACCCACGATCCCGGCTTCGGCGTCCGCCAGCTCGTGGACGTGGCCGAGCGGGCTCTCTCCCCCGGCATCAACGACCCGACGACGGCCTCCCAGGTCGTGTTCGAGCTGCGGCGGGTGCTGGGGACGGCGGTCCGCCGCCAGGACCGCCCCCGGCACGTGGCGGACGACGACGGCGTGGCCCGGCTGCGGATCCGGCCGGCGACGGTGGCCGACCTCCTGGCCCTGGGCGTGGAGGAGATCGCCCACTACGGTGCGGACAGTCGGCAGATCCCCCGTCGGCTGGCGGACCTGCTGGACGAGCTGGACGACGTGGCCCTGGACCGGCACCGGACCGCCCTGGACCGGACGCGCTCGCTCGTGGAGCGCCGACTCGAGGAGGACTGATGGACCTGCCCCCGATCACTCCGACGGCGGTCGCCGTGGGTGCGGCCGTGGCCGTCGCCGGCTACGTCCTGGGCCGACTCGTGGGCGCCGGCGTCACCTGGGCCCTGACCCGGCGCGGGCGCAGTCCCAGCGCCGCCCGTGTGTTCGACGGCATCGCGACCGTCGGGATCACGGTGCTCTCCCTCGGCGCGGCCGTCACGGTGGTGTTCCCCAGCGTGAAGCCGGTGGACGTCTTCGGCGGGATCGGCGTCATCTCGATCGCGGCGGGCATCGCGTTCCAGACGGTGCTGGGGAACATGTTCGCCGGCATGGTCATCCTGGCGCGGGACCGCTTCCGCGTGGGCGACCAGATCTCCGTCGAGGACCATGCCGGCACCGTGGTGGAGATGGGCCTGTCCGCCACCGGCATCAAGACCTTCGACGGACGCCTCGTGCTGCTGCCCAACCAGCTCCTGCACTCCAACGCGGTCACCGTGCAGACCGGGTTCAACGCGGTGCGCTCGTCCGTGTCCCTGGACCTCGACGACGCCACCGACCTGGACCGCGCTCGCGCCGTGGCGGTGGAGGCCATGTCCGCCCTGCCCTCGGTGCTCCAGGATCCCCCGCCGCAGGCGCTGCTGACCTCGGTGGGCGTGACCACGGTGGAGCTCCAGCTGCGGTTCTGGTCCGGGGCTCGCCAGATGGAGACGCGCGAGGCGCAGGAGGCCGTGATCGTCGCCGTCCTGCGCGCGTTCACGGCCCAGGGCGTGCGGACCGGCAACGACATGCACATCGTGGACGCGGGGCCGGAGCTGCGCCGCGCGCTGCACCGGATCGCCGGGGCCGCCGACGAGGAGACCCCATGACGGACCAGACCGGGCCCGAGAGGACGCCCGACGGGCGCCACATCATCGTGAACGGCCGCAAGTGGCGCGCCACGGACCCCCACATCCCGGAGGCCCTGCACGCAGAGCTGGTCAAGGAGCTCATGGCCGCCCGCCGGCTCGTGAAGAGCCGCGGCGACGACGTCCGCTTCCGCGTCCAGGACGCCAAGGTGGCGCTCGGTGAGCGGGGGGACCCGTGGTGGGAGCCCACCGATCAGGGCCGGCGCGAGCGGCTCGCCGCCGCCATGCGGGCCCTGCTGCGGCACCGCGGTGAGGGGAAGACCATCTGCCCCTCGGACGCGGCCCGCGTGGTCGGCGGGGAGGAGTGGCGGGACCTGATGCCCGTGGCCCGGGAGGTGGCGGGCGAGCTGGCGGCGGCAGGCGTCGTCGTCGTGACGCAGAAGGGAGAGGCCGTGGACGTGGCCACGGCACGCGGACC
Source organism: Micrococcus lacusdianchii (assembly GCF_023155805.1). Classification (GTDB taxonomy): domain Bacteria; phylum Actinomycetota; class Actinomycetes; order Actinomycetales; family Micrococcaceae; genus Micrococcus; species Micrococcus lacusdianchii. Next base: position 55,279 of record NZ_JAKNUW010000006.1, read on the forward strand.
GGTGCGCCTGGCCCCCGGCGAGGCGCTCGGCCTGTGACGGACGGGGGACGACCCCGCCATACTGGCCGCATGGCAGAGGATCAGGACGTCATCGTCGTCGGAGCAGGCCTCGCCGGGCTGGTGGCCGCCCGCACCCTCGCCGAGCGCGGGCTGTCCGTGCTCGTGCTGGAGCGCGAGGCGGAGCCGGGCGGGCGACAGCGCACCCGGACGGTGGACGGGTTCATCCTGGACCGGGGCTTCCAGCTGATCAACCCCGCCTACCCGGACCTGCCGAAGCACGCGGACCTCGCGGCGCTCGACCTCAAGCAGTTTCGAGCCGGCGTGCTCGTGCGGGGCACGGACGGGCTGGCGCTGCTCGCCGATCCGCGGCGCGAGCCCGCCGCCGTGGGCCGCATGCTGCGCACGACGCGCGGCACCGGCCTGCTCGAGCCCCGGACCCTGGCGGGCCTGGCGCGGTGGGCGGGGCCCGCCGTCGTCGCCCCGGGCCGGTCGAAGCGCGGCGACGACGCGCCGCTGGCCGAGGCGTGGGACGCCGCCGGCGTGACCGGGCCGCTGCGCCGGGCGGTGCTCGAGCCGTTCCTGCAGGGCGTGCTCGCGGACCCGCATCTGACCACCTCGCACCGCTTCGTCCAGCTGCTGGTCCGGATGTTCCTCCTGGGCACCCCGGGGGTGCCCGCCCGCGGCGTGCAAGCCCTGCCGGACCAGCTGGCCGCCCGCGCCCGTGCCGCGGGCGCCCGAGTGGAGCACGGCGTCGCCGTGGACCGGGTGACGCCGGAGGGCACGGGAGTCCGCGTGGACACCGCGGACGGGCGCGCGCTCGCCGCGCGGGCCGCCGTCGTGGCCGTGGGGCCGGAGGCGTTCGGCCCGGTCACCGGGCAGGCGGGCGTGCCCTCGCGCGGGCTGACCACGTGGTGGTTCCGTGCCCCGGGCGCCCCGGCCGAGCGGTTCCTGGCGGTGGACGGCACCCGCTGCGGCCCGCTGGTGCACACGGCCGTGATGAGCGCGGTGGCCCCGAGCCTGTCCCCGGACGGCACGCCCCTGGTGCAGGCCACGGCGCTGCTGGACCCGGCCGCCGCCCCCGTCCCGGACGAGGCCGCCCGCCTGCACGCGGGGCGCATCTGGGGCGTGGACGCGGCCGGGTGGGACCTGCTGGCGCGGGACGACGTCGCCCATGCCTTGCCCGTGCAGTCCGTCCCGCTCGAGCTGCGCCGGCCGGCCCGGGTCGCCCCGGGCGTGTACGCCGCCGGCGACCACCGGGACACCGCGTCCATCCAGGGTGCCGTGGTCTCCGGGGCGCGGGTGGCGAACGCGGTCGCGGCGGATCTGGCGGCGCGCGCCTGACGCGTCGACCCGGCAGCCCTCCGCCTCTTAGGCTGACGGCCTCGCCGCCCGGACCCGGGCGCACCTGAACGGAAGGACCGAGATGGCGACGACGTCCCATGTCAGTACCGAGGCACACGAGATCCCCACCGAGGACCTCGTCCCGGACGAGCGCACCGGCGGCGACGTCCTCGTGGAGGTGATGCGGGCCGCGGGCGTGGACGTCGCCTTCGGCGTGATCAGCATCCACAACCTCCCGCTCGTGGAGGCCGTGGACCGCGAGCTGCGGTTCGTCCCCGTGCGCCACGAGGCCGCTGCCATCAACGCCGCGGACGGCTACGCGCGCGCCACGGGCGGGATCGGCGTCGCGTTGACCTCCACCGGCACCGGTGCGGGCAACGCAGCCGGCTCCATGCTCGAGGCGATGGCGGCCTCCAGCCGCGTCCTGCACATCACCGGCAACATCACCGCCGACCTGATCGGCGAGGGCAAGGGCGCGTACCACGAGGTCCCGCGCCAGATGCAGATGCTCGAGGCCGTCAGCGCCCACGCCCTGCGGGTGCAGACCCCCCGCGAGGCACGCGCCGTGCTCACCGAGGCCGTTCAGCTGGCGTCCTCCGCCCCTTCCGGGCCGGTGAGCGTGGACTGGCCCATCGACCTGCAGTACCTGGCGAAGCCGGACGAGCAGAACACGGTGCCCGAGCGCACCGAGACGCTGCGCACGGGTGCCGAACGGGACATCGCGCGGGCCGCGGCGGTGCTGCGCGAGTCCCGCCGCCCCCTCATCTGGGCCGGCGGCGGCGCCCGCCAGGCCGGCGCGGACGTGGTGGCCCTCGCCGAGTCGTGGGGCGCCGGCGTGCTCACGGGCACCAACGGCCGCGGCACGGTCCCCGAGGACCACGCCCTGCTGATCGGCAACTTCCCCGCGGACGAGGCCGTGCTCCCCCTGTACGAGGAGGCGGACTGCCTCCTGACCATCGGCTCCCACCTGCGCGGCAACGAGACGCAGAACTTCGCGCTGCCCCTTCCCGAGCGGCACGTGCAGATCGACCTGGACGCCGAGGTGATCGGCAAGAACTTCCCCGTCACGGTGGGCCTGCAGGCCGACGCGCGCTCCGCCGTCGCCGCCCTCACGGAGGCGCTGGGCGAGACCGCCACCGAGGCCGGCTGGGCGGCGCGCGCGCGCCGGGCAGCCGACGCCGCGCGCGCGGCGCACCGCGAGGACATCGGCGCGTACGCCGGGATCTGCGACGCGATGCGCAGTCGCCTGCCCCGCCGCGCCGTGATCGTCCGGGACGTCACCGTGCCGGGCAGCTCGTGGGGCAACCGGCTCCTCGAGGTGTACGACGCGCGGGACAACGTCTTCGCCGCCGGCGGCGGCATCGGCCAGGGCCTGGCCATGGCGATCGGCGCCGGCGTGGGCCGGCCGGGCGACCCGGTGCTGGCGATCGTGGGCGACGGCGGCCTGGCCGTCCATCAGGGCGAGCTCGCCGTGCTGGCGGCCGAGGCCCCGGACGTGGTGCTGGTGGTGTTCAACGACGGCGGCTACGGCGTCCTGCGCAACATCCAGCGGGCGCGGGGCGTGCAGACGCGGGCCGTGGACCTGCTGACCCCGGACTTCTCGCTGCTGGCCGAGTCCGTGGGGTTGCGCCACACGAAGGTGGACGGCCCCACGGGCTTCGACAAGGCTCTGAAGAAGGCGCTCAAGCGCGGCGGGCCGTCCATGATCGAGGTCGACGTCCCGGCTCTGCGGCCGCAGCCCGCCCCGATGGTCCCGCCGATCCAGGTCCCCTCCACCGAGGGCGGTGCCGCGTGAGGGCCCCGGTGATGGCCGCCGCCCTCGGCGGCATGGGCGTCCTGCACCTCGCGAAGCCCGAGCCCTTCGACCAGCTCATCCCGCCCATGCTGCCCGGTTCGGCCCGCGCGTGGACGTACGGGTCCGGGGTGGCCGAGCTTGCCGTGGCGGGGCTGCTGGCGGTGCCGGCGACGCGCCGGGCGGGAGGCGCGGCGGCCGCCGCCCTGTTCGTGGGCGTGTGGCCCGGGAACATGTGGATGGCGTGGCGGTTGCGGCACCGGCCGCCGGTCGCGCGGGCCGTGGCCTATGCCCGGCTGCCGCTGCAGATTCCGATGATCGGCTCCGCGGTGCGGATCGCGCGCGGGGAGGGCTGAGACGGAGGGCGGGGTGTGGGGCCGGTGCCGAACTCGGCCCCGCCTCAGCCCTCCAGCCCCGTTTCCCGCAGGGTGATGTTGATCCGCCCCGACTCGAGCCCGCACCCCTGCGGCGCGGTGCCCGGATACACCTTCGGCACCCCGTGGTAGGCCAGGCGGGACGGGCCCCCGAACACGAACAGGTCCCCCGAGGCCAGGTCCAGGTCCTGCCAGGGGCGGGTCCGCGTGCGGGTGTTCCCCAGCCGGAACCGGCAGGTGTCCCCGATGGACAGGGACACCACGGGCGCCCGGGATCGCTCGTCCTTGTCCTGGTGCATGCCCATGCGCGCGTCGTCCTCGTAGAGGTTCACCAGCGCCGTGTCCGGTGTGTAGGCGGCGGCGGCCGCCTCGTCCCCCGTGGCGGCCGCGAGCGCCGACCGGCCGAGCCGCACCATCCAGTCCGGCACGTCCAGTACGCGGTTGCCGTTCACGTCCACGGCCTCCCGGGAGTAGGCGTAGGGCCGCCAGTGCCAGCCGAGGCACACGGTGCGCACGCTCATCTTGTGCGCCCCGATCCGTGCGGCCCGCAGCGGCACGGGCCCGGCGGTCCACTCGTGGAACCGGGCCACGATCCACCGCTGCTGCTCCAGGGTGAGGAACCCGGGCACGTGGTGGGCGCCGTCGGGCAGGGCCACGGCCGGGCGGGCCAGGACGTCGTCGCCGAAGAGGGGCTCCATGCCGGCCCGTCGCCGCCGCGCTCAGCGGGCCGCGACGGCCTCCTGGGCCGGGGCGGGCGTCGGTGCCTCCGCCCGCTGGCCGGCGGCCATACGAGACCAGTTCCAGAACCCGTAGACGCTGTTGACCAGATACGCGGACCACATGACCACGAGGGTGGCGTCCGCGCCGCCCTGCGACCGCAGGGTCACCACCCACAGGGCGATGGACAGCACGTTCACCACGATCCACAGCGCCCACTGCTCGGTGTACCGCTGCACCGTGAGCACCATGGCCACCACGCTGAGCACGACGGCGGCCGAGTCGAGGCCCACGCTGGCTCCGCCGACCACCCGCAGGATCCACGCGACGGCCACCACGGCCACGGCGCAGGCGAGGGCCAGCATCCCCCGGTGCCGGGGCGTCATGGTCTTCACGGCCACATCCTCGCCGCGGACGGACTCGCCCCGGTCCACGGCGCGGCGGCGCCACACGATCAGGCCCAGGATGTTCATGGGCACGTAGTACGCCCAGTTCAGGGCCACCTCGCCGTACAGCGAGTACTGCAGGGACATCCACCCGTACAGGGCCACGGAGACGAGGCCGAACACGTAGTTCGAGATCCGTCCCTTGGCGATCAGCACCACGCACAGCACGCCGGTGACGGCCGCGACGTAGGACAGCAGGTCCCCCTGGCTCACCACATGGACCACGGTGCTGATGACCAGAAACAGGCCGATCCAGATCCGCTCGAACACGGTCCACGCAGACCAGGGGCCGAAGACGGCGCGGAGCCCGGCGGCCGGGCCGCCCGTCCGGGCGGCAGGGGAAAGGGGGATGTTGCTCGACGCGCTCACGTCGTCTCCTTTGTTTTTAGGCTGGCGATGGAAGTCGAAACCCAGCTTCAGTTGTGATCCCGGTCCTCCGGGGGTGCGGACCATCATGCCCCACGCCGGCGTCCGCCGCCATCGGGCCGCGCGCCCCACGGGTGGGATACTGGACGCCATGCGCCCCCAGAGCCCCTCCCCCACGCGCGACGCCGTCCCCGCCCCGCAGGAGAACGTGTGGCTCGCGGCCGTGCGCTCCGACCCGGAGCACCCCCGCCGGTATGCGCAGCGGTGGGATCGGTTCGAGGAGATGGGCCGGGACATCGATGGCGAGGCTCGCCTGGTGGACTCCCTCGCCGAGCGCGGCGCCCGCATCCTGGACGCCGGCTGCGGCACGGGACGGGTCGGCGGCCGCCTGGCCGCGCTGGGCCATGCGGTGGCAGGCGTGGACCTGGACCCGCACCTGATCTCCGTGGCGCGCGAGCGGTTCCCCGGCCAGCGCTGGGAGGTGGGGAACCTGGCCGAGTTCACCCTCGCCGGCGAGGACGGCTCCCCCGACGTCTTCGACCTGATCGTCTGCGCCGGCAACGTCCCGACGTTCCTCGCGGAGGCCGAGCGCCGCCCGGCCCTGGAGCGGATGCTGGCGCATCTGGCCCCGGGCGGGCGGCTGGTGACCGGGTTCGGCGCCGGCCGCGGGTACCCGTTCGAGGACTTCACCGCGGACGCCCAGGCCACCGGCTGGCGCGTGGACGCCCGGTTCTCCACGTGGCAGCTGCACCCGCCGGCGGAGGACTTCCTGGTGGCGCTGCTCAGTCGCGCGGACGGCTGAGCCGCCGCTGCACCGCGCCCACGGCGCGCACCATGGCCCGCCGCGGCAGGGCGCGGGCCAGGACGGGCACGAACCGGTCGTCCGTGACGATCGACGGCGGCGGGACCTCGCGGTCCAGCGCCGCAAGGGCGGCCGCCACCACATGGTCCGGCGTGGCGGCGCGGGGGCGCCGCGTGGTGCCGTCCGGGTCCGCGACGTCGAAGAACTCCGTGTCCGTGCTGGACGGGGACACGCACAGCACCCGCAGGCCGCTCCCCCGCTGCTCCTCCCACAGGGCCTCCGTGAAGCTGAGCACGAAGGCCTTGGCCGCGGCATACACGGCCATCCGCGGCGTCGCCTGGTAGGCCAGCACGCTCGCCACGTTCACGAGGAATCCGCTCGGGGTGGCGGCGATCAGGTCCGGCAGGAACGCGTGGCTGAGGTCGACGACGGCGGCCACGTCCAGCGCGATCATCGCCTGCCGCCGGTCCGGGTCGGACTCCGGGAACAGTCCGGACGCGCCGAACCCGGCATTGTTCACCAGCCCGTGACGCGGAGGCCACGGGCGGCGAACGCCCGTGCGAACGCGGCGCCGATGCCGGAGCTCGCCCCGGTCACCACCACGGTGTGCCCGGTCAGGTCCATGCGGCGCCCCGGCGGGCCAGGTAGTCCTCCTCCGGCCAGCTGCTGACGCCGGTGACGCGCATCCGGGTGACCCGGCCGTCGTCGTCGAGCTCGAAGGGGATCCGCTCCCCCGAGGTGCCGAAGCCGTCCGTGTCCTCCACGCGCAGCGTGGTCGCGTCGAGGGCGCGCAGCTCCTCGGCCGCGTCCAGGGGACCCGGGGTGGTGGGATCCAGCTTCACGAGCCGGCCGCCCTCGGCCACGATGTCCGTCTCCCCCCACAGGCAGTGGTACCGGCCGGTGAGGCGCCGCAGGTCCTGCTCGGTGACGCCGTCGGGCAGCGCCTGCCAATCCGCCGCGGGCCGGGTGAGCAGGTCGATCAGCTGCACCAGGCCCACCGCGAGCGCATCCGCGGGTCCGTCCACCGCGTTGGTGAGCACGCACACCGTGAGCGCCGTGTCCGGGTCCACGAGGGTGCGGGTGATCTGGCCCGGGAAGCCCCCGGAGTGGCCCACCAGGCGCCGCTCCCCCACCGTGACGCCGATCAGGCCGAGGCCGTAGGTGCCCGTGCCGGACCCCCGCGGGAAGCTCGCCTCGGCCCGATGCATCAGGCGCAGAGTGCGATCGGTGAGGAGCCCGCCCTGGCCCAGGGCGAGGGAGGCGAAGAACCGGCTGAGGTCCTCGGCCGTGGACACGAACCCGGTGGCCGCGGCGAGGGCGCCGGTGGTCGGGTTGCCGACGGTGACGCGGACGCGGTCCCGCCCGTGCGGGCGGGAATGCCCGGTGACGAGGCGCGGGGCGGCGGTGGCGTCGTCGTCCGCTGCGCCGTCCGTGGCCGCGGCGAGCTCAGGGCTGGTCCGCGCCAGGCCGAGCGGCTCGAGCACCGCGGTGCTCACGTGGGAGACGGATTCGGAGCCGGTGAGGCGCTCGATGATCGCGCCCAGGACGCCGTAGCCGACGTTGGAGTACTTGAAGTGCTCCCGCGGGGCGCACGTGGCGCCGTGCTCGGCCACCAGCTCGCGGAGCGCCTCGGCATCCGGGAAGGGCTGGTCCAGCTGCCAGAAGTCGGCGTCCACGCCGTCGCGGATCGCGCCGGAGGTGTGGCTGAGCAATTCGCGGACGGTGGCCTCGGCCAACGGGGTGCCCGCATAGTCCTCGAGCAGGTCGCCGACCGTGTCGTCCAGGCGGAGCCGACCCGCCTCCACCAGCTGCAGCACCGCGACCGCGGTGAAGGTCTTGGAATGGCTGGCCACCCGGAACAGGTGCTCGGTGGTGATCGCCTCCCCGGCCGCCTGGTTCGCCTCCCCGAACGCCTCGGAGAGGACCAGCGCGTCGCCCCGGCGGACGGCCGCCTGCGCGCCGGGCACCTGGCGCACCTCCACCTGGGTGGCGAGCCAGCGGCTCAGGTACGGGGCCAGCTCCCGCAGCTGAGCCAGGCTCGGACGGGCAGGCGCGCCCGGGGCAGATGTGGTCTGGGTCATGGCCGCCAGCCTAGGCCGCGGCGGGCACAATGGGGCCCATGGCCCTGCAGCAGAGCACCGACCCCCAGGCCGCCACGCGGGACGGCCGGGATGGCTGACCTGGGCGATCTGCGCGTACCCCCCGGCCCCGGTGCGCCGCGGGGCCTGGTGGTCCCCGCCGTCGAGCTCATCGAGCGGTTCTCCCACGCCTCCGGTCCCGGCGGCCAGGGCGTCAACACCGCCGACTCCCGCGTGCAGCTCAGCCTGGACCTGGGCACGACGACGGCGCTCACCGACGCCCAGCGCGCCCGCGCCCTGGCCGTCCTCGCCCCGCGCCTGGCCGGGACCGTGCTGCGGGTCGACTCCGCCGAGCACCGCGCCCAGCGACGCAACCGGGTGGCGGCCCGCGAGCGTCTGGCCGCGCTGCTGCGGGAGGCGCTGGCGCCGGAGGTCCCGCGGCGGGCCACGAAGCCCACCCGCGGCTCGCAGCGCCGCCGGCTGCAGGCCAAGCGGCAGCGGTCCGAGGTCAAACAGGCCCGGCGCCGGCCGGGACGGGACTGAGCGCTCCGGGCCGCGAGCCGAGTGTCGTGTTCCGGGCGGAATGCGCCCAGAATCCGCGCGGCATTCCGCCCGGAAGAGCACACTCGCCCCGACGGCGACGAAGCCCGACGGCGATCGAGTCCGCCCTCCCGGGCGCGCCGGTCAGGCCCGCTTCACCACGGAGGACTTGAGGTACATCTGCCCCTGGCCGGGGACCTTCGCGCTGATGTCGTGCCCGTCCACGGGCGACTCCAGCAGACGGATCCCGCGCACCTTGGTGCCGGACTTGATGGTGGCCCCGCCCTTGACCTTGAGGTCCTTGGCGATTGTCACGTCGCACCCGTCCTCGAGCGCGTTCCCGACGGCGTCGCGCACCTCGGCCACCGCGCCCGCCTCGTCGGCGGCGTCCCCCTCGGCGGACCACTCGTGTCCGCACATCGGGCAGGTCAGCAGGGCGCCGGACTCGTACGTGAAGTCTTCACCGCACGCGGGGCAGGGCGGGAGGGCGTCGGCGGTGGGCTGGTCGGTCACGGCGGGAACTCCTGACGGGGTGGGGGCCTCGGCACCGGACGGCGAACGCGGGCCGGCGTCGTGGGGACGTGCGGGCGCCGCGGACCCGGCCAGCCTAGTGCCCGCCCCGCAAGGGGGCTGGCCCGACCCCCGGCCGGCGCGCGAGCATGGGGGCATGGACACCCGCGCTCTGCTGACCGACGCCGCCCGCCGTCCCCTGGACCTGGCCCGCCCCGTGCTGGACGGGCTCACCCCCGAGGCCGCCCACACCCTGCCCGGGGACCGCGCGAACTCGATCGCCTGGCTGCTGTGGCACGCGGCCCGGCAGATGGACGTGCAGACCTCCGCGCTCAGCGGCGAGCGGACCGTGTGGGCCGCCGGAGACTGGGCGGCGCGCCTCGGGGTGGACCGCCCGTCGAACGACTTCGGCTTCGGGGACGACGTCGACGCCGTCCGGGCGCTGCGCGTCACCGACGTCGCCGCGCTCGGCGCGCACCTCGAGGCGTGTGTCGCGGCCCTCGTGGCGTACGTGGCCACGCTCTCGGACGACGAGCTGGACGACGTCGTCGACCCGTCCTACACGCCCCCGGTGACCCGCGGGGTGCGGCTCGTGAGCATCATCGACGACACCGCGATCCACCTCGGCCAGGCTGCCTTCGCCCGCGGACTGGTGGACGGCTGGTCCTACGGCGTGTGAGCAGGACGCCGGTTGACCACGAGGCATAGACAGCAATGAGCACCAACCCAAATGAGATAGTCAGTTTTACTGACTCGCTGTTCGCGATCGCTTTTGCTGGTTACGCCACTTGGCGAGGCGCGGTGACCATCTATACGAGGACCATCGGGAGCCGCAAGTCTATTTCTAGTAAAATCGATCAACTAGACCTAGGGATCACCCAAGAGTTTGTGGAACAGCTTCTCGGACAGCCAAAGTTCAGGACTGCGGCCGACGGTCACTGCCTAATGACCTTCGAAACGAAGCATGCCCTGATCGCCACCGTTTGTGATAGTTCGCTGACTGTTGTGGCATTCGGATTGACGGTTACGGATCGGAAATACTCATACAACATAGGTAGGCTCAAAAACATCACGAGCTCGGTGAAGCTAGGAACGCCTGGTTACGAAAGGTTGCCCCGTCCAAGTCGCGCAGTTTTTGGCTCGGGTAAGCGCGACGCCTACTACTCCGAGTCCCACTGGTACGCCGAAGCATTCGGCGGGGGCCATAGTCACAAAATCGAAAGTAGAGCAATCGGAGGAATACACGAAATTTCAGGCGAATCCGGCTCGCCAATCCCACCTACAGGCAGCACTACTAATTGGGACACGGCCGGGGGTTCAAAGGTTGGCGACGAAAAGGCATGGGACGCGTGCATCGACTGGGCCCGCTCATCGTTCGCGCCAAACACGTTGCTCGTGCCCGCAAACGCACCACTTCCTCCGGCACCCCGGGATCCGAGACCGCTCAACCAGCAGTAGATAGAGGCAGACCTCATTACGAACGGCACCGAGGTCTACCTGGGCCAGGCCGCGTGCGCGCGCGTCATCCTGGACGGGTGGACGGCTGGTCCTACGGGGTGTGAGCCCGGTGCTGTTCAGCGGCGCGGCCGACGCCGCGGCCGGCTGATCCACGCCAGGTAGGCGCTGCCCGCGGTGAGGGCGGCGCCGCCGGCGGCGACCACGGGCCCGGCGAACGGGCCGAGCCGGTCCTTGTACGCCACCAGAACGTTGGTGCCGCCCGTGATCATGGCGGCCACCACCATGGCGGCCACCACGCGATCGCCGGTGCGCTCGACGCGGGTCACGAGGGGCTCGAGCTCGCTGGTCCGCACGTTGATGTCGATCCCGCCGTCCTCGACGCGCTCCATCAGGGTGCGGAGGTAGCGGGGCAGGTCCAGGCCGAGCTCGGCGGCGGTGAGGGTGGCGCGGCCGAACCGGCCGGCGATCCGCCGGGGGTCCAGCTGCTCCCCCACCAGGCGCAGCACGAACGGGTCCAGCACCCGCGTGTAGTCGAAGCCCGGGTGCAGGCGCCGGCCGAGGCCGTCCACGATGATCAGCATCCGGAAGAGCTGCACGAGCTCCGGTGGCATGGACAGCCGGTGCCGGCGGACGATCGCGAAGATCTCGGACACCAGCTGGGGCACGCGGATGTCCTGCAGGTCACGCCCGTCGAGGCGCATGACGATCCGCCCGACCTCGGAGCGCAGCACGCGGCGGTCCACGGCCCCGCGAGGCGGGGCGATCTCCAGCAGCGCACGCACGAGCGCGTCCACGTCCTGCTGGGCCAGGGCCATGGCCAGCCCGCCGAAGCGGTCCCGCACGGCCGGGGTGATGCGGCCCACGGATCCGAAGTCGATGAACCCGATGGTGCCGTCCTGCTCGATGAACAGGTTGCCGGCGTGCGGGTCGGCGTGGAACACGCCCTGCTCGAACACCATGCGCAGCAGCACGTCGGCGGCGCGGTAGGCGAGGTCCTCGCGATCGATCCCGGCGGCGTCGAGGCCGGCGAGGTCGTCCACGCGCATCCCGGAGAGGCGCTGCATGGTGAGCACGCGGGAGGAGGTCAGCTCCCAGTCGATCCACGGGAACCGCACATCGGGGGTGTCCTGGAACCCTGCAGCAATCTCCTCGCAGGCGCGCGCCTCCACGATGAAGTCCAGTTCGGCCCTCAGCGACCTGTCGAACTCGTCCACCATGGCCGGCACGTCCATGTCGGCCAAGGTGCGTGAGGCGCGGGTCAGCCGTCCGGTGAGGGTGCGCAGGATCTCCAGGTCCGCGGTCACCTTCTCCACCACGCCCGGCTTGCGGACCTTCACGACGACGTCGCGCCCGTCCCGCAGCCGCGCCGCGTGCACCTGGCCCACGGAGGCGGTGGCCAGCGGGCGGCGGTCGAACTCGGTGAACAGCTCGTCGACACCGGCGCCGAAGTCCTCCTCGATCGTGCGGGCCGCGGCTTCGAAGGGGACGGCGGCGGTGTTGTCCGTCAGGCGGGCGAACGCCGCGATGTAGGACTCCGGGAACAGGTCCGGCCGGGAGGAGATCAGCTGCCCGAGCTTGACGAAGGTGGTGCCGAGCTCCTCGAAGGTGCGGACCACGAGCTCGGGGCGCGCCTCGGCGTCGATCCCGCGGTGCACCGCCCGCTCCTCGGGGGACAGCCAGCGGCCCAGCCCCGCCTGCACCGCCGTGGCCATGAGGCCGTTCCGTGCCATGACATGGGCGATCTCGCGGTACCGGTGCAGGTGGAGGGCCATGGGCCCCACGCTACAGACCGCAGCCGGGTGCGGCCGCGGGACCGCGGGCCGAACGCGGGCCGGACGCATGGTGTGCAGGGCCGCCCGGCCTCCGCGGGACCGGCGTGGGATGATGCTCGCATGAGCGGCGAGCACCCGGGCCACGGCCGGCAGGACACGGACGTCGAAGAGCCCATCGAGAAGGCACACCACGAGGCCGCCCAGGAGGGTGAGGAGCGCCTGCACCGCTCCTGGCCCGTGCTCCTGGCCACCGGGTTCCTCGGCGGCGTGGAGATCACCATCGGCCTGCTGGCCTACCTGCTCACCCTGCACGAGACGGACAGCCACCTGTTGGCCGGCCTGGCCTTCTCCATCGGCTTCGTGGCGCTCTTCCTGGCGCACTCGGAGCTCTTCACCGAGGGCTTCTACTACCCCATCAAGGCCGTGACCACCGGCCGGGGCACGGTGCTGGAGCTCGTGCGGCTGTGGTCCATGACGCTCCTGACCAACCTGGTGGGCGGGTGGGTGACCATCGGGCTGGTCACGGTGGCCTTCCCCAAGCTCCACGAGACCATGGCGACGTCGGCGCGCCACTTCCTGGAGATCGGTCTCAGCTGGCAGGGGGCGGCGTTGGCGGTCCTGGCGGGCACGGCCATCACGCTGATGACCCGCATGCAGGCCGGGACGGACAGCGACGGCGCCACGATCGCCGCCTCGGTGGCGGGCGCCGTCGTCCTGGCGGGCGGCTCGCTGTTCCACTCGGTGATGGACTCGATCCTCATCTTCGGCGCCATCCAGTCCGGCGCCGAGGGCATCACCTACCTGGACTGGCTGGGCTGGGTGTGGTGGGTCATCCCCCTGAACATGCTGGGCGGGCTGCTGCTGATCACGGCCCCGCGCGTCGTTCGTTCCATCGAGGCGGACGACGACGGCGGCGACGAGCCCCGCTGACCGCTCACCCGGCGTCGCGGCGTTCCGTCGTGAGGGTGAACCCGTGCGCGCGGAGACGCTCCACCAGCGCCTGGCCCAGCCCCGTGGCGGGGGTGAGGACGCCGGCGGCCTCGGGCAGGGCAGGGTCCTCGGAGGCCAGCGCCAGTGCGGACTCCCCCAGCATGACCGCGGTGCCGGTGTAGCCCGGGTCCCGGTCCGCGGCCACGCGGGTGACATAGCGGGCGCCGGTGGTGGTCGTCGCCTCCACCTCCATGACGAACCGGCCGCGGGCCATGGTCTCCTCGGACGGGCCGTCGCCGGGCTTCGACAGGGCGCGGTCCAGCAGAGCGCGCGTCGGGGAGAACCGCATGCCTCCGGCGACGCCGCCGAGGACCGCCGTCATGGCCGCGGCGGTGAGGGCCCCGCGCGGGCCCGTCCCGGTGTCCGAGACCTCGGTGTACCGGAACCCGCGGCCGTAGGACCAGTCCGTCAGGGCATTGCTGCGCCGCACGATCCGGGTGTTGTACCCGGCCATGAAGAACGGCGCCTGCCACGTGCCGGAGTCGGTGTCCCGGCGGACGGGCGCGGCCGCGGCCAGACGGTGACGGCGCCCGCGCGGACCCTGCGCCGGGGACGCGCCGGCCTCGGAGACGGGGTGGCCGGCGTCGGCCCGGTCCGGCTCCGCGTCCCGGTCCGGAGACAGGCCGTAGGGGTCGCGGACCAGGGCAGCCCTGTCCGGGTCCTCGGCGGCCTCGGCGAACTGGCGGCGCATGGAGTCGATCGTGCCGCCGCTCATCCCGCCGCGCATCGAGCGGACGTGGAGGACGGTCCGGCCGAGCGTGCCCTCACCGTCCTCGGCGGCGCGCCGGGCGGTGAGCCACACGCCCAGGTCGGAGGGCACCGAGTCGAAGCCGCACGAGGTGACGATCCGCGCGCCGGTGGCCTGCGCCGTCGCGTGGTGCCGGTCGATCATGTCCCGGACGAACAGCACCTCGCCCGTGAGGTCGACGTAGTGCGTGCCCGCGGCCGCGCACGCGCCCAGCAGATGCCGCCCGTACGCGGTGTACGGGCCCACGGTGGTGACGACGGCGCGCGTGCGCCGGGCGAGGCGGCGCACGGCCACCTCGTCCAGGGTGTCGACGACGAGGAGCGGCCAGTCCGCCGCCGGGTCCGGCAGGTCCGCGCGGACCTCGGCGAGCTTGGCCTCGGTGCGTCCGGCGAGCGCGATGCGCAGCTCCGCCGGGGCGCTGCGGGCGAGGTGGGCGGCGGTGAGCCGTCCGACGAAGCCGGTGGCGCCGACCAAGACGAGGTCGAACTCGCGATTCTCCCGGGGTGGGTCGGTGGGCATGGGGTGCTGGGGGTGCGGACCGGTCATGGGCCCGACAGTAGCCGCTGGTCGAGGCCCAGTGGGAGGGCCCGCGAGCGGACGGGAGGGAGCAGTCGTGGACGCCCTCGCGCAGCGGCGCCGCGTGGTCGCCCTCGAGCTCGAGGGCGTGAGCGGCACGACCGGCACCGTCCCAGACCCCGGCCACGGCGGGGTGTTCCAGCACCACGAGGCGTTCACCCGGGCCCTGCTGGAGCACCTGGCGGGCTGAGGACGCCGACCTCAGCGGCGCCCGCCCTGCTCCCGCTCGGGGATTCCCGCGGCCCACAGGGCGGCCGCGATGAGGGCGGGCTGGCCGAACAGCCGCGCCAGGCGGCGGCCGTCCGTGTCCAGCCCGAAGCCGTCCTTGCGCTCGGCGTACTGCCCGATGTTCCCGGGGTAGATCGCGGTGTAGAAGGCCGCCAGGGCGGTGCCGGTCAGGCGGCGCTGCCCGGGGAGCGCCAGCAGAGCGGCCCCGAGGCCGATCTCGGCCACGCCGGATCCGAGCACCACGAGGTCCTCCGGAAGCGGGACCCACGAGGGCACCTGGGCGCGGAACTCACGGCGCGCCACGGTGAGGTGGGACAGCCCCGCGGCGGTCATGAACCCGCCGAGGCCGAGGCGGGCGGCGGTCTGGGAGAGGGGGACGGGCTGCCGGCGCTTCGTCATCACGCCTCCCCGAGCTCGAGGACGACGTCGATGTTGCCCCGGGTGGCGTTCGAATAGGGGCACACCTGATGCGCCTGCTCCATGAGGGCGCGGGCCTGGTCCGCGGGGACGTGGGGCAGCACGACCTCGAGGGTGACCTCCAGGCCGAAGCCCTCACCCTGGCGGCCGATGCCCACGCGCGCGCCGACGGAGGAGTCGGTGATGTCGGCACGGGAGGCACGGGCGACCATCTGCAGGGCCGAGTGGAAGCACGCGGCGTAGCCGGCGGCGAACAGCTGCTCGGGGTTGGTGCCCTGGCCGGAGCCGCCCATCTCGGTGGGCACGGCGAGGTCGAGGTCGACCCGCCCGTCGGTGGTGCGGACATGGCCGTCGCGGCCGGCGCCGGTGCTGAGCGCCTCGGCGGTGTAGATGGTCTCCATGAGAGGTCCTTTCATCCGCCCGCCCCGTGCGGGACGAGTCGGCTCCAGCCTGCCACCCGGTTAGGTCGCGCGCAACCAAGTCGCGCCCCAGCGACCACTAGAATGCTCCCATGGATGCCGCGCCGACCCCCAGCCTCGCCCTCGAGGACCAGCTCTGCTTCGCCCTGCACCGGGCGACGCGCGCCGTCACGCGCGGCTACGGCCCCCTGCTCTCCCGCCTCGGCCTCACCTACCCGCAGTACCTCGTGATGCTCACCCTGTGGCAGGTGGAGAGTGACGCCTCGGCTGAGACGGATGCGTCGACACCGGACGCCGGGACGCTGGGAGTCGGCGCGCTGCGGGACAGGCTCGGCATGGACAACGGCACCATCACGCCTCTGGTGCGGCGCCTGGCCTGCATGGGGCTCGTCACGCGGGAGCGCGACGTCCGCGACGAGCGGCGCGTGCTGGTGCGGCTGACGGACGAGGGGCGGGCGCTGCGGGCGTCCGCCCGGACGGTCCCGGCGGACGCCCTCACCCGGATCCCCCTCGACGTCTCCGAGCGCCAGGTCCTCATGGACCAGCTGAACCGGATCACCGAGGCCGTCGGGCCGCGCTGAGACGGCGGGAGCGGCCCGCGCGCGGAGCGCGGTCAGCGCACCCGGTCCAGGATCGCCCGGGCGACGGCGTCCGCCTCGCGCTCGGGCAGCCAGTGGTCCGCGTCGAGCTTCACAAACCGGTACTCCCCCGCCACCTGCCCCGCCGTGAGCTCGGCGGCCCGCGGCCCCAGGGCCGCGTCCCGGGTGCCCCACACATACGTGGTGGGGACCGACACGGGCGCGCTGCTCGTGGTGGTCACCAGATCCGGGTTCGCCCGATACCAGTTCACCGGGCCGCGCAGGCTCTGCGGGGTGGAGAACCGGCGGGCGTAGTGCTCCGCCCCGGGGACCTGCCCCCGCTGCAGCAGGGAGCCCAGCCGTCGCGCGAGGATCCGTTCGGGGAGGGACGGTGCCTGGAAGGCGGCGATGTACCAGCTGCGGCGCAGCTGGTCAGGGCCGCGCAGGGCGCGGGCCAGGGCGGCCGGGTGCGGCGTGGACAGGACGGTCAGGGACGCGACGCGCTCGGGGTGCGCGGTGGCCAGCGCCCAGGCGACGGCGCCGCCCCAGTCATGGCCGACGACGTGGACGCGCCGCGCCCCCGCCGCGTCCGCCAGCGCGACGGCGTCCCCCACGAGCGCCGGGAGGCGGTAGGCCGCCGTCGCCCGCGGAGCGGCCCCCGGGGAGTAACCGCGCTGGTCCGGCGCGAGGGTGCGCAGCCCCGCGGCGTGCAGCAGCGGCTCGACGTGCCTCCATGACGTGGCGTCCTGCGGGAAGCCGTGCAGCAACAGGACCACCTCTCCCTCGGCCGGTCCGCCGTCGCGGACGTCGAAGGTCAGGCCCTGATGCCGGAATGTGGCCATGCGGCCCCCGAGCGCGCCGTCGCTCGTCACAGCCGGACGACCATCTTCCCCGTGTTGGCGCCCTCGAGCAGGTCGATGAACGCCTGGGGTGCGTTCTCCAGGCCCTCCCGGACGGTCTCGTCCCACTGGATCTTCCCGTCGGCGACCCACGGGCCCACGCGCTCGAGGAACTCGGGGCGGACCTGCGCCGCGTACTTCTGCAGGACGAAGCCGCGCAGGGTCAGCCGCTTGCCGATTGCCAGCGCGAGGTTGCGCGGGGCGGCCGGCGGCTCCGTCGAGTTGTACTGGGCGATCGCACCGCACATCGCCACGCGGCCGTCGACCCGCATCGCGGCGATGGCGGCCTCGAGGTGGTCGCCGCCCACGTTGTCGAAGTAGACGTCGATCCCCTCCGGCGCGGCCTCGGCCAGCAGGTCCGTGGGCGAGCCGTCGTGGTAGTTGAACGCGGCGTCGAAGCCCAGCTCCTTCACCCACGCCACCTTCTCGGGCGTGCCGGCCGAGCCGACGACGCGCGAGGCGCCCAGGAGGCGGGCGATCTGGCCGGCGACCGAGCCGACGGCCCCCGCGGCGCCCGAGATGAAGACGGCGTCGCCCTCCTGCATCTCGGCCACGTGCACGAGGCCGGTGTAGGCGGTCAGACCCGTCATGCCCAGCACGCCCAGGTAGGTGCTGTCCGAGAACTGGGAGGTGTCCACGGCCTGGACGGTGTCGCCGTCGAGGACGGCGTGCTCGCGCCAGCCGAGGCCGTGGAGCACGGACGTGCCCTCCGGCACGTCCGCGTGGCGCGAGGCGATCACGGTGCCCACCGCGCCGCCGTCGAGGGGGGCGTCGAGCTGGAACGGGGGCACGTAGGACTCGACGTCGTTCATGCGGCCGCGCATGTACGGGTCCACGGACATCACAGTGTTGCGCACGAGGACCTGGCCTTCGGCGAGCTCGGGGAGCTCGACCTCCGTGAGGCGGAAGTTCTCCGGCGTCGGGGCGCCGTGGGGGCGGGAGGCGAGGTGGATCTCGCGCGTGCGGGTGGGGGTGCTCATCGAGTGGTCTCCTCGGGGTCGAAGTGGTGGGCTCGGCGGGGAGGGTCAGCGGGCGAGCAGGTCCAGGAGGCGGCGGGCGGCGTCGGCGGAGGAGGCCGGGTTCTGGCCGGTCACCAGGGTGCCGTCCGTGACCACGAAGCTCTCCTGATCCGGGCCCTTGCGGTAGTCCGCGCCGGCGGCGATCAGGGAGTCCTCGACGAGGAACGGGACCACGTCCGTCAGCTGGGCGGCCTCCTCCTCGCCGTTGGTGAACCCGGCGACCTGACGGCCGCGCACGAACGGGGTGCCGTCGGCGGCGGTGATCGGGTGCAGGATCCCGGGCGCGTGGCAGACGAGGCCGAGCGGGCGTCCGGCCGCGTCGCTGTCGAGGATGATCCGCGTGGAGTCGGCGTCGGACACCAGGTCCCACAGCGGGCCGTGACCGCCCGGGTAGAAGACGGCGTCGAACCCGTCCACGTCCACCTGTGCCAGGGGCGTGGTGTGGGCCAGGGCGGCCTTGGCCTCCTCGTCCTGGTCGAACCGGCGGGTGGCCTCGGTCTGCATCTCCGGCTTCGAGCTCGTCGGGTCGATGGGCGGCTGGCCGCCGCGGGGCGAGGCGAGGGTGACCTCGTGGCCGGCGTCCGTGAAGACGTAGTAGGGCGAGGCGAACTCCTCGAGCCAGAACCCGGTCTTGCGGCCGGTGTCGCCCAGCTGGTCGTGCGAGGTGAGGATCATCAGGATGCGGGACATGTCGGGGGCCCTTTCGTTGGTGGGGACTGCACTCTCATGGTCGTACACAACCGAATCTCGGGCAAGGGTGACGCTGCCCACCAGCCTCACGCCGCGGCCGCCGCGCCCGGGACATCAGCGCTCCGTCACCCGCCCGTCCTGGACCTGCCAGCGGCGGTCGGTGCGGACGGTGTCCAGCATGCGGCGGTCGTGGGTGACGAGCAGCAGGGCGCCCTCATAGGTCTCCAGCGCCTGCTCGAGCTGCTCGATGGCCTCCAGATCCAGGTGGTTGGTGGGTTCGTCGAGCACGAGGACGTTCACCCCGCGGGCCTGGAGCAGGGCCAGGGATGCCCGGGTGCGCTCGCCGGGCGAGAGCTCGTCCACGGGGCGGTTCACGTGGTCGGCCCTGAGGCCGAACTTGGCCAGCAGGGTGCGCACCTCCCCGGAGGCCATCTCGGGCACGAGCGCCTCGACGGCCGCGGCGAGCGGGACGGTCCCGGCCAGCAGCGAGCGCGCCTGGTCGATCTCCCCGATCTGCACGCTGGATCCCAGGGCGGCCATGCCCTCGTCCGGGGCCTGGCGGCCCAGCAGCCCGCGCAGCAGGGTGGACTTGCCGGCCCCGTTGGGCCCGGTGATGCCGATCCGCTCCCCCGCGTTCACCTGGAGGGACACCGGGCCGAGCGTGAAGCCGCCCTGCCGGAACACGGCGTCGTTGAGGGTGGCGACCACCGAGCTGGAGCGCGGCGCCGCACCGATGGTGAACTCCAGCCTCCACTCCTTGCGCGGCTCCTCCACCTCCTCCAGGCGCGCGATGCGGCTCTCCATCTGCCGGACCTTCTGGGCCTGCTTCTCGCTCGACTCACTGTTGGCCTTGCGGCGCAGCTTGTCGTTGTCCGGGGACTTCTTCATCGCGTTGCGCACGCCCTGACTGGACCACTCCCGCTGGGTGCGGGCGCGGGAGACGAGGTCCTGCTTCTGCTCGGCGAACTCCTCGTACCTCTCCCGGGCCTGGCGGCGCAGGGTGGCCCGCTCCTCGAGGTAGGCCTCGTAGCCGCCGCCGTAGACGCGGTTGGTGCGCTGGGCGAGGTCGAGCTCCAGGACGCGGGTGACGCAGCGGGCCAGGAACTCGCGGTCGTGGCTCACCAGCACGACGCCGCCGCGCAGCTCCTGCACGAAGGCCTCCAGGCGGGTCAGGCCGTCGAGGTCGAGGTCGTTGGTGGGCTCGTCCAGGAGCACGACGTCGAAGCGGGAGAGCAGCAGCGCGGCGAGGCCGACGCGGGCGGCCCGCCCACCGGAGAGGGAGGTCATGAGGACCTGTTCCGGGGAGGCGGAGAGGTCCAGACCGAGGTCGGCCAGGACGGCGGGGATGCGCTCCTCCAGGTCCGCGGCGCCGGAGGCCAGCCAGCGGGTGAGGGCGGTGTTGTAGCGGTCCGCGGCGGCGTCGGTGACGTCCGGGTCGGCCAGTGCCTCGGCAGAGGCGTCCATCTCGCGGGTGGCCTCGGCGCAGCCGGTGCGGCGGGCGATGTACCCGGCCACCGTCTCCCCCGACACGCGCTCGTGCTCCTGCGGGAGCCAGCCGACGAAGGCGTCCGAGGGGGCGAGGGACACGGTGCCGGCCTGCGGGGCCAGGTCCCCGCCGAGGATGCGCAGCAGCGTGGACTTGCCCGCGCCGTTGGCCCCCACGACGCCGACGACGTCCCCCGGCGCGACGGTGAGGTCGAGCGCGTCGAACAGCGTGCGATGGCCGTGGCCGCCGGCCAGGCCGGAGGCGACGAGGGTGGCGGTCATGCTTCTCCTGGCTCGGGTGCGCTTCCCTGGGGCGGGTCACCGCCACACTGTCACAGATCCCCCGGGGCACCGCCCCCGGGCCCCGACTCCCGGATCTGCGGCGCGCTTCCTTCCTTGCCCTGACAGGGGGAGAGTCATAGCGTCGCCAGGGTCAGGTGCGCGGCTCCGCGCGGCGCACACGGCGCTCCAGAGAGGGAAGGCAGAGCACTGATGACTGAACCGGTGAAGTACACGCCCGACATCGAGCATTCGGTCGACCGCGAGGAGGACCTGACCCGCGAGATCCTGGCCCAGATGGGCGCGGCACAGCGCCGCGCGGCGGGAGAGCACAAGCACGCCCACCGCGACGCCCACGCCAAAAGCCACGCCGTCCTCAAGGCCACGCTGGAGGTGCACGAGGGCCTGGCTCCCGAGCTGGCGCAGGGCATCTTCGCCCGTCCGGGCACCTACGAGGCGGTGGCGCGGCTCTCCTCCGCACCCGGGGACATCCACACCGACCGCACTCCCGCCCCGCGGGGCTGGGCCTTGAAGGTGCTGGGGGTGGAGGGCAAGCGGCTGCTGCCGGATCTGGGCAGCCACAATCAGGACTTCCTCATGGTGAACTTCCCGACGCTCGCCTTCGGCACCGTGGCCCGCTACAAGGAGATGCTGAGCCTGCTGGAGAAGAACTCCCAGTCCCCCGAGCTGCTGCAGCGCCTGACGACGGGCGCCGCGCGCGTGGTCCGGGGTGCGGTGGAGACCGTCGGGGGGACCCCCAGCGCCACCCTGGAGGGCCTGGGGCGGGACAACGCCCACGTCCTCGGCGAGACGTACTTCACCCAGGGCGCCCTGCGCTACGGGGACCACGTCGCGAAGATCTCGCTGGCCCCGGCGTCCGAGAACGTGCGCGCCCTGACCGGTCAGGACATGAAGGTGGAGGACTTCTCCTCGATCAGCGAGATCGTCGCCGACTTCTTCTCGCGTGAGAGCGCAGAGTACGTCCTGCGGGCGCAGCTGGCGACCGACCCGGAGCGCATGCCGGTGGAGGACGCATCCGTCCTGTGGGACGAGGAGGAGGCCCCGCACCAGCCCGTCGCCACCCTGCGCATCGAGGCGCAGGAGAGCTACAGCCATCCCCGCCGCGTCTACGGTGACGACGCCCTCACCTTCAACCCCTGGAACGGCGTGGTCGAGCACCAGCCGTTGGGCTCCATCATGCGCGTCCGCAAGCGCGCCTATGAGCAGTCCACTCGCTTCCGCCACGAGTTCAACGACCGCCCGGCCCCCGAGCCGTCGTCGCTCGACGACATCCCGGACTGATCCCGGCCCCACCCCTCACCATTCACCCCGAAGGATTCTCGAAGGAGGACCTCATGAACGACCGCCCCGACCCCCGACTGCAGGACGAGAGCCGCCTCGACGCCGTCAAACGCGCCGTCGAGGACGTCGCCCAGGACGCCCCCACACTGGCCAAGATCGCCCTCGAGGCGATGATCCGCGAGCACAACCCGGACCTGTCCGGCACCGCCGACTCCGCCGGCCGCGTGGGGATGCGCTCGGGCAAGGTCTCGGAGCTGACCGCGATCGCCCGCCTTAAGCCGGGCGGCGCCGAACGGCTGCAGCGCATCTTCGACCTGACCCGCGGCAACATGGACGGCGCCCAGCGCGTGTCCACGCTCCACGACATGCGCTTCGTCTTCTTCGACGACAACACCCGCATCCTCTTCGCCACGGCCTACGACGGCGACTGGGACGCGTACATCAACGACTTCGCCACCAAGATCCCCGAGCTGATGGACCTCCTCTTCCAGAACGTGGAGGGGTGGCCGGGCATCGACAGCCCGACCGTGAAGGACTTCATCGCCGACCACCAGATCACCGCCTCCGGGTGGTTCGTGGCGAACCCGCAGGTCACCGTGGTGGACACGCGCCGACTGCAGCGCACCGAGGACGCGGTGAACACCTTCCTGGACCAGATGGCCGGGCGCACCGACCTGGACGAGGACACCGCGGCCGCCCTGAAGCAGCTCACCGACACGATCTCCACCCCCGAGGCGGTGGACTACTGAGATGGGCGTGCTCAAGGAGCTGAAGGAACGTTTCGAGCGGGAGCGCGTCGAGCTGCGCCTGGACGACATCCAGGGCCTGGTGCTGCGGTCGCGGCCCGAGCCCTACGTCGGCGCCCACGCCATGTTGACCGTGGAGGAGGCCGAAGGCGGCCGGGACTTCGTCCGCCGCCTGGCCGAGCACGTCACCTCCGCGCAGGACTGGGCCGATGACCTGCAGTCCTGGACCGGCGTGGCGATCAGCTATGCCGGCCTGCGCGCCCTCGGGCTGCCCGAGGACTCCCTGGCCAGCTTCCCGCTGCCCTACCAGCAGGGGATGGCCGCCCGCGCTCAGCAGCTCATGGACACCGGGCCGAATGCCCCGGAGCACTGGGACGAGGCGTTCACCCAGGACGCCTGCCATATCGCGCTGACGATCTACGCGGCCGACGCCGACGCCCTGGACGCCGCCCTGGACCAGGCGAAGGAGGTGCTGGAGCACTCCACCGGAGTGACCCTGGTGGCCACCCACCGGTTCGGGGTCGACGAGCTCAACAAGAACCCCTTCGGCTTCCGGGACTCCATCTCGCAGCCGACGGTGGCCGGCAGCGGGGTGCGGCCGCAGCCGGGCCAGGAGCGCTCCATCTCCGCCGGCGAGTTCATCCTGGGCGAGAACAGCGAGACCGGCTCCCCGCTGGCCGTGCCGCAGCCGGATGTGCTGGGCCGCAACGGGACCTACGTGGTGCTGCGCAAGTTCGCCAGCCGGGTGGGCGCCTTCAACGAGTACCTCGCCTCGCAGAGCCCGGATCCGGAGGAGCAGCACCGGATCGCCGCGAAGATGTTCGGTCGGTGGCGCAGCGGCGCCCCGCTCGTGCTCTCCCCGGACCACGACGACAAGGAGCTGGGCAACGACCCGGAGCGGCGCAACGACTTCACCTTCGAGGACGACCCGAAGGGCCTGATGTGCCCGCACTCCAGCCACATGCGCCGCCTCAACCCGCGCGACAGCGACCTGTCGATCATGACGGACGTCAACATCAAGCGGATCATCCGGCGCTCCTCGACCTACGGTCCCGGGTGGTCGCCGGAGGTGACTTCGGCCGACGACGCGAAGGAGGACCGCGGGATCTACTTCATCTTCATCAGCGCCCGGGCCTTCGACACGATCGAGTTCATGCAGCAGGAGTGGATCAACGGAGGCAACTTCGTCGACCTCGGCTCCGAGCGGGATCCGATCGTCGGTCTGCACGAGGACGACCCGACGCAGGGACGGTTCACCATCCCCGCCGAGCCGGCCCGCAAGCGCATCGACGGCATCACCACCTTCAACCGGATGGCCGGAGGCGAGTACCTCTTCATGCCCTCGCTCAGCGCCCTGCGGTGGATCGGTGAGGGGGGCTGGACCTCGGACCAGTCGGGCGCCGAGGCATGATGCAGCCTCCGTCCCCGGGCGGCCCCGCGGGCGCCCAGCCGTGGCAGGTGGACCTGGACTGGCTGTGGGGCACCCCACCGGGCAACGACGGCTCCCCCGCGACCCTGCGGCTGGACGTCGTCGGCCCCGGGGCGGCCCGGGCCGCCGTCGCGTGGCTGAACTCCCTGCCCGGGGACGAGGACGGCGTGCGGGGCAGGGGCGGCTGGCGCGCCGACCCGGGCGAGCAGCCCGACGCGGACGACCACGCGATCCTGCTGCTCACCTCGGCCGGTGAAGACGTGGCGGACGGGCTGGAGGACGCCGCCGACGACGCCCACGCGGCGCTGGCCGCCGTCAGGGGCCTCACCCTGCGGTGGACTCCCCTGCCCCGTGACCCGTCCCGCTGAGGCCCTCCGCCGCGCCAGTAGGCTGGAGTGATGGCGACGGTACTTCTCGTGCGGCACGGCCGCACCACGGCCAACGCGACCGGACTGCTGGCGGGCCGCACCCCCGGGGTCAGCCTGGACGATCACGGACGGGAGCAGGCGGCCCGCACCGGGGACCGGATCGCGGCCGTGCCCGTGGCCGCGGTGGTGGCCAGCCCCCTGGAGCGGTGCGCGCAGACGGCCCGCGCCCTCCTCGATCGCCAGTCGGGGACGGTGCGCTCGCTGGTCGACGACGACCTCACCGAGTGCGACTACGGCCAGTGGCAGGGGCGCGCGCTCAGCGACCTGGCCACCGAGCCCCTGTGGGCGACGGTGCAGACCCAGCCGTCCGCCGTCGTCTTCCCCGGCGGGGAGTCCATGGCGGGCATGCAGGCCCGCGCGGTGGCGGCGATCCGCCGGCACGACGCCGCGGTCGAGGCCGAATACGGGCCCGGGGCGGTGTGGGTGGCGGTGAGCCACGGGGACGTCATCAAGTCGATCCTGGCCGACGCGCTCGGCACGCACCTGGATCTGTTCCAGCGGATCGAGGTGGGGCCCGCCTCCGTGTCCATCGTGAGCTACGGGCCGAGCCGCCCGCGGGTCTGGGCGATGAACACCGACGCCGGGGACCTGTCCTGGCTGGCGACCCTCGGCCCGTCCGACGACGCCCCGGTGGGCGGCGGCGCGGGCACCGGCCCCGGCGCGGTGGACGAGCAGACGCCTAGGATCGTGGCATGACTGATGCACCTGCCCCCGCCCATGAGTTCGACTGGCCGGATCGCGTCGTGATCGGGACGCTCGGGCGTCCCGGCGCCCGCACGTTCTACCTGCAGGTGCGCACCGGGCCCCGGCTGGTGAGCCTGGCGCTGGAGAAGCAGCAGTCGGCCCTGATGGCGGAGATGATCGACGAGATCCTCGACGATCTGATGGCACTGGACGGCAACCCGCACAGCGTCCCGGCCAGCACGCCCGTGGAACTCGTGGACAACGATCCGCTGGACCCCGTGCAGGAGTGGTTCCGGGTGGGGGCCATCGGCCTGGGCTGGGACCCCACCACCGCGCAGGTGCTCATCGACGCCCACCCACTGACCGACGACGACGCCGACCCGGCACTCGAGGCGGACGCCGAGGCCGTGCGCGTGCGGATGCCCGTCGGCGCTGCCCGGGCGTTCGCCCGTCGCACCCGGGAGGTCGTGGACGCCGGACGTCCGATCTGCTCGGACTGCGGCCAGCCCATCGACCCCGACGGCCACGACTGCACTCTCCCCGACTCCTGATGAGCGCCGCGGACGCGCCCGCCGGCGAGCTGATGTCCGGGGAGTTGACGCTCACCGGCCGCATCACGACGGCGTCCAACGCCACGTTCCTCGGAGCGGTCGGTGACACCCCGGTGGTCTACAAGCCGGTGGCGGGCGAGGCCCCGCTCTGGGACTTCCCCGCCGGGACCCTGGCCCGCCGGGAGGTGGCCGCGCACCTGGTGTCCGAAGCGCTGGGGTGGGACGTCGTGCCGCGCACCTGGCTGCGTGACGGCCCCTTCGGCGAGGGCATGGTGCAGCTCTGGCAGGAGCAGGATCCTGAGCAGGACGCCGTGGACCTGTTGCCGGCGGACGAGGTGCTGGCCTCGGGGTGGCTCACGATCCTGGAGGGCGAGGACGCGGACGGGAATCGGCTGGTCCTGGCCCATGAGGACTCGGCGGCGTTGCGCCGCATGGCGGTCTTCGACGTGCTCGTCAACAACGCCGACCGCAAGGGCGCCCACATCCTCGCCATGCCCGGCGGTCACCGGTACGGCGTGGACCACGGGCTGACCTTCCATGTGCAGGACAAGCTGCGCACCGTGCTGTGGGGCTGGCTGGGCGAGGCGCTGAGCGAGGAGGAGCGCGACGGCGTCGCCCGAGTTCTCGACGGGCTCGACGGAGAGCTGGGGCAGGGGCTGGCGGAGCTGCTGGGTGCTGAGGAAGTCGAAGCCCTTGCCGAACGCTGTGCCCGGTTGCTCGACGACGGGATCTTCCCTGCCCCGAGCGGCCTGACGCCGGCCGTGCCCTGGCCGCTCTTCTGACGGGCCCGAGGCGTCAGCGCGTCCGCAGGGACGGCGGGCGCACTCAGTCCACGAGCCCCGCCGCGGCACCGGCCGCGCGGTAGTCCGCGGCGAGCGAGTCCACGGTGGCGTGGGCGTTGAGCCCGCTGGGGTTCGGCGCCACGAACAGCCGCGTGCCCGGCCACGGCGTCTCCTGCTCCCCCAGCGCCGCCTTCGGGCGTCCGAACGCCTGCCGGTAGGCCGTCACCCCCAACACGGCGACGACGGCCGGCGCATGCGCTGCCACGAGCGCGTCCAGGCGGGCGGGGGCGGCGGCGAGCTCCTCCGCGGTGAGCTCGTCGGCGCGGGCGGAGGCACGCGGGACGAGGTTGGAGATCCCGATGCCGCGGGCGTGCAGCTCGGCGAGGTCCTCGGCCTTGTAGCCGTCGGAGGCGTCGATCAGGTGTCGGGTGAGCCCTGCGCGGTACAGGGCCGGGTAGAAGCGGTTGCCGCGGCGGGCGAAGTGCGCACCGGTGGCGGCGGTCCACAGGCCGGGGTTGATGCCGATGAACAGCAGCCGCAGCGGGTCCGGCAGCAGGTCGGGGACGGTGCGGTCGCGGAACTGTTGGAGCTCGGCCTGGGTGAAGCGCATGTCAGTAGTGATACCTCGCCTGGAGGATGATCAGGTCCTCGCCGTCGACGAGGTAGACGAGCCTGTGCTCCTCCGTGATGCGCCGGGACCATGCCCCGGCCGCGCCGTACTTCAGCTGCTCGGGCTTGCCGATCCCCTCGAAGGGATCACGCAGGGCGGCGTCGATGAGGGTGTTGATCCGTGTGAGGACCTTGCGGTCCGTGGTCTGCCAGTGCGTGTAGTCCTCCCAGGCGGAGCGGTCCCACACGAGGCGCACTCAGGCGTCTCCGTCCAGGCGATCCAGGGCGTGCTCCTCAACGCTCCCTGCGCGGGCTCGCTCGTAGGCGTCCAGCAGCCGTCGGGCGTTGGCCGGGGAGCGGAACAGGTAGGCGGTCTCCTGCCAGGCGGCGTACTCGTCCGCGGGCATGAGGACGGCGTTGCCCTTGCGGGAGACGATCTCGACGGCGTCGCGGTCCGCATTCACTCGCTCGATGAGCGGGAACAGGGTCTTGCGGGCTTCACTGGCGCTGATGGACATGCTGGCCTCCTCGGGTGCGATGTGGTACTTGCTTATGGTACCAGTTGGGGCTGTCGAACTCGGGGGGTGCCGTGCGGGATGCAGATCTCCTTGCCCTCGTGGTCCGTGGGCGCGGCGACGGCGTCCCCTGCTCTCCCAGGAGCGCCTTGGGCTTCCCGGAGATGTCCGCATCCGCTCTCCTGACGCAGGCCCCCGCGGGCCGTTCTGTTGTCCTGAGGGCCATCGAGACGGCCGAACCCTGTTCGCCACAACATCCCCGTTGAAGTCCCATCTGCCCTAGGGCGTGTCTCCCTTATCGGTGGTGAGGCTCGCGGCAGGCTGGTCGGGTGAGGTCGACAGGGTCGCGGTATCAGGTATTCACGGATGAGCAGTGGGAGCGGATCGAGCCGTTGCTGCCCTCGAATCAGGGCCGGCGTGGGCATCCCTTCGGGGAGCACCGCAGGGTGGTGGAGGGCATCGCCTACCGGTATCGGACCGGGGTCCCGTGGCGGGATCTGCCCGGGAGCAGTTCGGGCCCTGGCAGACGGTGTGGAAGCGCCACCGCCGCTACGCCGCGGATGGGACCTGGGATCGGGTGCTGACCCAGGTGCTGGCCGAGGCCGATGCGGCCGGGATGATTGACTGGGCCGTCTCGGTCGATGCGACCATCGCCCGGGCCCATCAGCACGCCACGAACACCACTCGTCCGGACCAGGACACAGGAGGCCGGGGCGAATCACAAGAAACTGCCGCTGGATGAGGTTGAGCCGCCCGGGCACGGCATCGGGCGTTCCCGCGGCGGGCTGACGACCAAGATTCACCACGCCGTCGATGGCCGCGGCCGGCCGCTGGCCGCGATCGTCACCGGCGGGCAGCGCAACGACGGGGCCGTGCTGGCGCAGGTGCTGGCCGAAATCCAGATTCCCCGACTCGGCGCCGGCGCCGCCCGAGGCCGCCCGGAGGCGGTGATCGCCGACCGGGCCTATGCCACCGGAGTGATTCGCAACGAGCTGCGCCGCCGCCGAATCACCAACAGATCGAGGAACCGCGATGACAGGAACTGACGACGGCGTTGCCACGACGCGTTCACCCGAGGTAGCAGTGATCGGGGGTGGGATCGTTGGTCTGTCGACGGCGTACGCGCTGCGGGAGCAGGGCGTGCCGGTGCGCTTGTACGAGGCTGGTCTGCCCGGGACGGGTCAGTCCGGAGGCGAGTCGCGGATCTTCCGACATGCCCACGACGACCCGCGACTCGTTGCTTTCGCGCGCGAAAGCCGCGGCGTCTGGGATGAGTGGGCCGAACACTTCGACGTCGAGCTGGTCTCATCAGACGGTGTCCTGGCGATCGGAGACAGCGTCCTGGCGCGGCTGCGGGTGCTCAACCAGGTCGGCGGCGTGGAAGCGCACGAGATCGACGCGGTCGCGGTCACCCTGCTCAGCGCCGTGGCCCGGACCAGCTGACCGGCGCACCACTCCCCTTACGTGACTTGGACGGGGGCTCTCCATGCACCGGGGTCCTGGGCACCGCATACCGCAACCCACTGGGACTGCCGGACAGAACTGGTCCTGCCCGAAGGCTCCCGCCCCGGCGGCCGGAAACCCGGTGTACCGTTTCGAGCACGAGCCCGACCGACAGGAGCGATGTGATGGAGAATCGATCGGAAAGCCTGCCCGCGGAGCAGCCGGTGGGCGAGCTGGAGGAGGTGGCCCATTTCCACGGCCCCATGCTCACCGGCGTCACGGTCTCGCACCGGGGGCGGATCTTCGTCAATTACCCGAAGTGGGGCGATGACGTCGCCTTCACGGTGGCCGAAATTCGCGACGGCGAGGCGGTGGCCTACCCGAACGAGGCCATCAATCGCACCGATTCCGACGACCTGGCGAACACCCTGGTCTCGGTGCAGAGCGTGGTGGTGGACCCTGCCGACCGGCTGTGGATCCTGGACACCGGAAGCCCGCTATTCAAGCCCACGACCTACGGCGGGCCCAAGCTCGTCTGCGTCGACCTGACCAGCGACACAGTGGTCAAGACCATCCTGTTCCCCCAGGATGTCGCGTTGCCCACCAGCTACCTCAACGACGTGCGCTTCGACCTGCGCCGCGGAGCCGAGGGCGTCGCCTACCTCACCGACTCCTCCGACCAGGGACCCAACGCGCTGGTGGTGGTGGACCTGGCCACCGGTCAGAGCTGGCGGCGGCTGCACGAGCACCCCTCCACGAAGGCCGAGCCGCTCACAGACTTCGTGCCGGTTGTCGAGGGCCGCCCGATGGTCGCCCGCCAGGAGGACGGGACCGTGGCGCCGGCGATCGCGATGGGCGCGGACGGAATCGCCATCGGCGCCGACGGCGCCCGCCTCTACTACTGCCCGCTGGCATCCCGGCGGCTCTACAGTGTGGCTACCGACGCGCTGGTGGACCGAGCCCTGGATGAGGCGGCGGTGGCCGCGACCGTGCGTGATGAAGGCGACAAGGGCGGGGCCGGCGACGGCCTGGAGTCCGACGCACAGGGCAACGTGTATGCGACGAACTACGAGCACAACGCGGTGCTGCGGCGTCGGGTCGACACCGTCGGGGCGTGGGAGACCGTGGTCAGCGACCCTCGGTTGCTGTGGCCGGACACGCTCTCGGTCGCGGCCGACGGCTACCTCTACATCACCGCGAACCAGCTCCACCGCCAGGCCGACTACCGGCAGGGGCAGGATGAACGGGTCAAGCCCTACACCCTCTTCCGCACCCGCATCGACGCCCGACCCGTCCTGCTGCGCTGACCACAGCGGGACGGAACTGAATGCAGCCATGCACAAGTGAAGCGCCCTGTCTTTGACACGTCGAGTTCTCCTCCTGCGGGGATGTTCTTGTACCGCCGGGCCAGTCAGGGACAGCAGCACATGTTCCACGCCTGCTGGCCCTGACCGGCATTACGGCATGGGCCTGGACTGCGCTCAGCCCAGGGAGGCGAGCAACTCGGCGCAGGCTCGCTCGCAGCGCCGGCAAGCCTCAGCGCAGATCTTGCAGTGCTCGTGCATTTCAGCGTGGGAGGCGCACTCGTCCCCGCACGTCTTGCAGGCGGTCCGGCAGGCCTCCAGCAGGGCACGAGTGGTCTCGACGTTGTTGCCGGTCTGCCTGGACAGCACCGCCCCGGTGGTGGCGCAGATGTCGGCGCAATCCAAATTGAACCGGATGCACTGCTTCAGTTCTGCGACCATGTCCTCGGCCAGGCACGCGTCCGCGCAGGCCGTACAGGTCTGAGCGCACTCGAAACAGGCCTCGATGCACTCGGCCAGCTTCTGCCGGTCGATGTCCCCCAAGTCTTTCGGGTAGGTCTCCAGCATCGAGCTCACGTGATGGGTCATGGCTTACTCCTTCATCGGTGCGGTTCGGAAAACGAACCGGCCGGAACCGGCCCGCCATGCAACCGACCATAGACCCCCGCCCGGCCCGGAAAAAGGGCTCAACTTTGAAGATTCCGTGAAGATCCCAGCCGGCCACGGGCTCCGCCCGAGCCGTTCGAGCGGGCGGCTAGGCCCGAAATGACGGCCTTTCCAGGCCCGGGTCAACCCTGAATCGGCTCGGAACTTGGCACTCCGGCAAGTTGCGACCAGATCACGAATCCGCATTGTTGCATAACGTTCTGGTCACGGACCATTTCGACTAAGTTATAACTTGATCGACGCCGAATTAGGAGGCCGTGGGAGGGCGGTACCGCCGCCGAGACGTCCCGCTCTTCCAGGGTTCACACGCACTCGTCCGCGACCAGCAGTGAGCCGGCCCAGGATATCCAGTGGGCCTCTTACTCCACCGCTTCCTCCAGTAGTACTGGTTGGGGGCGGCCGTGCAGTGGGCTACGGCCAAGGCTGCCGATCCGGGCGTCGGTTACGTCTGGGGTGGAAATGGCCCGACCGGCTACGACTGCTCCGGCTTCATTCAGAACGCGTTCGCGCAGGCCGACATTGAGCTGCCTCTGAACTCCAAGTCCCAGTATGCGGCCACTAGCCAATACGTCTCCCTGGACGACCTCCAGGTCGGTGACCTGGTCTTCTGGTCCAACAACGGCTCGGCCTCCGGGATCTACCACGTGGCCATGTACATCGGCGACGGCCAGATCGCCCACGCCCGCAACCCGCAAATGGGCGTGGCCGTGACCGCTGTCGACTACAGCCCCTGGAACATGATGGGCACCGCCGCCCGCTACTGAACGGCACGCCACCACCCCGGGACGGCCCCGCAAGACGAAAGCCTCGGGGCCGTTCGATCTCAGGAGACCTCAGCCACCGTGCCCACCCCGCTGTCCCGCCGACCGAACCCCACCGGACACGCCAGCAGCTCACGTGGACGAACGTTGACATGCCTTGGGCCGCGTCCCGTCGGCCCCGTCCCGTGGTCCTCCCGGTGATGGGACGTCATATGACACAAGTCTGGATGGCTCCCCCCTCCCCTGTTGTCGCTTGCAGACGATGGGGCAGCGCCAAGAGCGCTAATTCGCAGCAGGTATGGCGCGGATGCGTCGGTAGAGGGTGGCTCGGGACATGCCCTCGCCAAGCAATGGCGCGGCTTGGCCACTCGTTACGACAAGCTAGCGATCACCTACCGCGCCGCCGTCACCCTCTGCGCCATCTTCACCTGGCTACGCGCATAAGGGAGACACGCCCTAGTCTGGCTGGAATCCCCTGCCGCACAAAGGACTTCCGATGACTGGAATACCGTTTCTGCTCGTCTTCATCCTCGCCGTCGCCCTGATGATCGTCATGATCTCCAGATGGAAGATCCACCCCTTCCTCTCGATCATGGCCGTCGCCTTCGCCTTGGGGATCATCGGTGGGATCCCGCTGGTGAAGTCGACCGGAGCCGAAGGGGAAGCGCCCGTCAAGGGCATCGCCGACGTGATCGGCGAGGGATTCTCCGGGATCTTCACCTCGATCGGCATCGTCATCATCCTGGGCACGCTCATCGGTCTCATCCTGGAGCGCACCGGCGGTGCCTTCAGGATCGCCGATGCGCTCGTGCGGCTCGTCGGCAAGCGCTACCCCGTCCTGGCCATGCAGCTCATGGGCTGGGTGGTCTCCATCCCCGTGTTCTGCGACTCCGGCTTCGTCATTCTCAACCCCATCCGCAAGGCCCTGGCCCGTCGCACCGGGGCGTCAGCCGTGGCGATGACCGTGGCCCTGGCGGCTGGTCTGTACACCTCGCACGTCTTCATCCCGCCGACCCCGGGGCCCATCGCAGCCGCCCAGAACCTCGGCATCGGTGACCACCTTCTGTTGGTGATCGGCCTCGGCGTCCTCGTCTCGATCCCCGCACTCCTCGTCGCGTACCTGTACGCCCTCTACATCGGCAAGCGGGTGAGCTCCCCTGAGGAGACCGGCACGGAGGACGCGGATGAGCTGGAGGCAGCTTACGACGCGCTCCGCCGGTCCTACGGGCGGATGCCTGGGACCGCTGCGTCCTTCGCGCCCATCATCGTCCCCATCCTGCTGATGGCTCTCGGCTCGCTCGCATCCGTCCTGAAGTGGACCGGCCCCGCGGGTGACTTCGCCCGATTCCTCGGCACGCCGATGATCGCGCTCGCCGTCGGCACCCTCTGCGCAGTCGGCGTGCTCTTCAGCGTGCGCCGTGGCGAGACGTTCTACGACCTGACGGAGGAGACCCTCCGGGTCGTCGGCCCCATTCTGTTCATCACGGCGGCCGGCGGTGTGCTGGGGCGCGTCATCGCCGCCACCGACCTCGTCACCTTCATCGAGAGCAACGCTGCGCAGTTGTCGGTCATCGGACTGTTCTTCCCCTTCCTTGTCTCCGCCGTTCTGAAGACCGCGCAGGGCTCCTCCACAGTGGCACTCACGACCACGTCGGCCATGGTCTTCCCCATGATGCCCGCACTGGGCTTCGAGACCCCGGTGGCCAGCGCGCTCGTGGTCATGGCCATTGCGGCCGGCGCCATGACCGTCTCCCACGCCAACGACTCGTACTTCTGGGTGGTCACCAACTTCAGCGGCATGACGCCCTCGCAGGGTTACCGCACCCAGACGATGGTCACGCTCCTGATGGGACTCACCTCCATCGTGTTCATCTGGCTCCTCGGCCTCGTCCTCGTCTGACCCCGTCACCTGACTTAGGAGATCCACGCGTGCAGCGCATCATCGTCATCCCAGACTCGTTCAAGGGGGCCCTGTCGTCGCGGGAGGCGGGCTCCGCGATCGCGACGGGTCTGGCGTCGGTCACCGACGCCGAGGTGCTCGTGGTGCCCATCGCCGACGGCGGGGAGGGCACCGTCGAGGCCTTCGTGGCCGCCGCAGGGGGCGCCTTGCGATCCGCGACCGTCTGCGGGGTGTTCTACGGCGAACGCGTGCCCGTCCACTACGGACTGATCGACCCGGACGTGGCGGTGGTGGAGACAGCCTCATGTGCCGGGCTCCCGCTCGCCTCCGGACGCGAGGACACGGGACGGGCCACGACGTTCGGGGTCGGCGAGCAGATCCTCGACGCGGTGTCCGCCGGCGCGCGCAGAGTCATCGTCGGGGCCGGCGGGAGCGCCACGACGGACGGCGGCACGGGCGCTGCCGCGGCCCTCGGCGTCCGGTTCCTCGATGCCGCGGGTGAGAGGTTCGTCCCGACCGGCGACACCCTCACCCGGATTGCGCGGATCGACCCCACCCCGGCACGAGACCGGCTCCGCGACGTCGACGTGGAGGTGATGTGCGACATCAGCAACCCCCTCACGGGATCGCAGGGTGCAGCCCACGTGTTCGGCCCCCAGAAGGGGGCGGATCCTGCATCAGTGGCGAGCCTGGACACCGGACTGGCCCATCTCGCGGGCCTCGTCGAGCGAGACCTCGGGGTCGCGATCGATGCGCTCCCCGGTTCGGGAGCGGCAGGGGGTCTCGCCGGTGGCCTGCACGCCTTCATCGGGGCCACCTTGAAGCCGGGTATCGACGTCGTCCTCGAGACGGCGGGTTTCCACCACCTCGTGAAGAGCGCTGACCTCGTCATCACCGGGGAGGGGCGCATCGACGGCCAGTCCTTGGCCGGGAAAGTGCCGATCGGCGTGGCCCAGGCCGTGCGCGCAGCCGGTCGTGCGATCCCGGTGATCGTCCTCGCCGGCTCCGTGGGACAGGACGCGGACACCCTCTACGACGAGGGCATCACCGCGATCATGCCCATTGGCCGCGGGCCCCAGGACCTGGCGACAGCGATCCGCCGTACGGCAGAGGACCTGACCGCGACCGCCCGCGACGTCGGGCGGCTGGTGATGGCCTGCTCCCCCGCCGACCTCACACGGTGAGGAGGGTGAGGACGGGGACGGGAATCGGCTGGTCCTGGCCCACGAGGACACGGCGGCCTTGCGCCACATGGCGGTGTTCGACGCGATCGTCAACAACGCCGACCGCAAGGGCGCCCACATCCTCGCCATGCCCGGTGGTCACCGGTACGGCGTGGACCACGGGCTGACCTTCCATGTGGAGGACAAGCTGCGCACCGTGCTGTGGGGCTGGCTCGGTGAGGCGCTGAGCGAGGAGGAGCGCGACGGCGTGGGGCGCGTTCTCGACGGGCTCGACAGTGAGCTGGGGCGGGGGCTGGCGGAGCTGCTCAGTGCCGAGGAAGTCGAAGCCCTTGCCGAACGCTGTGCCCAGTTGCTCGACGACGGGATCTTCCCTGCCCCGAGCGGGCTGACGCCGGCCGTGCCCTGGCCGCTGTTCTGACGGGCCTGAGGCGTCAGGCAGGACTCGCTGATGCCGAAGTCCTTCGCGATCTGGTTCAACCGGGCGCCAGGTTCGCGGTTCAGTGCGACGCGGACGACGTCATCACGGAACTCTTTGGGGTATGGGGCGGGCATGTGTACCGACGCGCCCCGCGACGCCTGACGACTCACAGATCCTGCAGTCCGAGTCGGTGCGACTCTGTGGAGACAACCCGGAGAGGGAGGCGGGCATGGCGCCGGATGGTTCGACCAATGAGATCGCGCGGCACCTGCTCGAGGCCAACGAGGATCGGCTGGCGGCGCTCGCCCCGGTGCTCATGGACCGGGTGGCCGAGGAGATTGGCCTGCCGGCGCCACCGCTCGACCACAAGTGGCCGGCCGACGTCATCGAGGCCACCCGCGAGTTCCTCGTCTGTGTCGCGACCGATGACATGGAGCGGCTGGGGGGCGAGCGGTGGGATCGTCGAGCGGGTCGGGCTGGAGTCGGCCCGCGGTGGGGTCGAGGCAGAGGCACTCTACGACTCCATCCGCGTGGCTGCGCGCCTGGCCCAGGCGGAGGTCCACCGAGCGGTCCTGCTCGCTCCCCAGCACCTCGACCCCGAGGCCGTCCTCGGGCTGCCGGTCGCTGCGGACGCACTGGCCACCACCCTTCGCCCGCTCATGGCCGACGTCGACTGCATCGTCGGGCCTGCCGTGCCGATCACCGAGTTTCCCGACTCCCTCGCGATGGGGCAGCGGCTCAGCGCCCTTCGGGCCGTCGCCCACTCGGGGCCGACCTTCGTCGACGACTCCCTGCTCGAGTTCGTCTGCGTGGCCGACCCGGTCGCCTGCGGGCCCTGCGGCGCAAGTACTTCGGAGAGCTCGACCGGCTGCCGAGGACCAGCGCGCGGTGCTCGTCGAGACGCTCCGCCAGTGGTTGCTCCAGTGGGGCAACCGGCCGGGGATCGCCCAGGCCCTCACGGTTCACCCGCAGACCATGAGCGGTCGTCTGCACCGATTACGTGACCTGCTCGCCGACGATCTTGAGGACGCCGTCGTCAGGGCCGAGCTGCTCGTGCTGCTCACGGCCGAGGGGCCGCCTGATCGGCGACCCCTCTTGTGCTCTCCATGTCAGGAGAGTGACCACCCCGGGGACCTCCCCGGTCCGCGGTGTGAGTTGGTCAGTAGTCGTAGGAGAGCGGGGTGCGGTTGCTCATCCACTCGTCGCGCGGCTCGATGATGACCCACTTGGCCTCGGGGTAGCTGACCGCCTGGACCGACGCCTTGTACTGCGCCTGCTCCCTGGTGACACCGGAGAGGGTCGTGGCGCGGAGGCTCCACTGGACGCTGCTGCCCGGTCGGGTCCCCGCGAAGGGGAGGGTGATCGTGACCACGTTGCCGGACCCCGTCGCGGTCCCCGGGCCGCTGTTCTTGAAGGCCCCCGTGTACACCGACGGGTCGAGGGTGACCGTGATGACGATGTCGTAGGGGTAGGGCTGGTTCTTGTCCGCGATGCAGTCCTGGTAGTTGTTCGGCGAGTACCGAACCGTACCGCTGATCTGGTCGCGGTTGTTGTTGATCGGCTGGCGGCCGTTGGAGGCCCACATGTCGAAGACGTAGCACTCGTTCGGCTTCGGCGACGCGGCGGCGGTGGGGGCCGAGACGGCCAGGGCGACGGCCGGGGCCGACCAAGCGACGCCCTTGGTGACGGTTCGGCGGGAGACGGCAGAGGGACTGGTCATGAGATTCTCCTGCAGGCAATCGGATGGGTGGCACCCCACCATACGGATTCCATAAGTCATCATAAACGCGCGAGACCCGGGCGCGCCATGGCCTGATGTGACAAGTTCCGGTGACGCATTGTCACTCGACGCCAAGGCTCGCTACTTTGGACAAATACTGTTCATGATCATGCCAGCGAGCGGAACACCATGGCGGGGTGGAGGCCAGGTGGATCGCGAGAACCAGGGGAGTCCGAATGCCGATGAAGGCGCTGGGCCGCCACGTCTTGGCGGCGTACGCGGAGGAGAAGACGCGCCTGACTCAACGACTCGTGACGGAGGTCGCCACCGAGCTCGGGGTCCCGCCGGTGGCGATCGAGCGGCACTGGCCGGTGGATGTCGGTGAGGTCCTCATGGAGTTCCTCGACTGCGTCGTCACCAACGACATCGACCGCGTCGCCGCGCGGGGCAGCATCTTCGAGCGGCTCGGGAGAGAATGTGCCCGCGGGGGAGTCGACGTCGATCTGTTGGTCTCGGGGCTGCGGATCGCCGTCGCCCGCTGTCAGGCGCAGGTCCACCGGGCCATCCTCGGGGCCGACCGCCAGGACGACGACAGTGAGAGTGTCATCGGGCTGCTGAGCCGGGTGATGACCGTCGGGGAGGCCGTCGTGTCTGCGTCGCAGCGTGGACACGACCTGGCCGACCTGGACGACGGCGACGAGGACGAGGCGCTGCGGCGACTGGCCAGCGTGCTGATGTACGGTCGGGGCGACCCGAGCGACCTGGTCGCCGAGGTCGGGTGGCAGCCGAGCACCAAGGTCTGCGCCATCCTCACCTCCGCGGACTCCGGGCCGCAGATCCGCCGGCGTGCCGACGTCAAGGTCGCCTACTACGACCGGGCCAGCGACGTGGTCCTCATCCATCCCGTGGCGGACGGGAAGCAGTCCAGCTCCCTGCAGTCGCTGCTCGTCGGTCACACCTGCGTGGTCGGCCCGGCCGTGCCCTTGGACGAGCTGCCCGGCTCGCTGGCGCTGGCGACACGCACGGAGCTGCTCGACTCGTCGGCCGAGGGGATCACCTTCGCCGACGATGTCCTCCTCGAGCTGGCGATGAGTGCGGACCCGGCAGTGATCACCGCGCTGCAGCGCAAGCACTTGGGGGAGTTCGACTTCGAGGCGGAGGACCACCCCGACGTGCTGGCCTCGACGCTGCACGAGTGGCTGCTCCAGTGGGGCCATCGCCCGGGCATCGCCACGTCGCTGGACGTGCACCCGCAGACCGTGAGCCATCGGATCAAACGGATCAAGGACGGGTTGGCCTACGACCTGGAGGACCCGCGGGTGCGCGCCGAGCTGCTCGTGCTGCTCACCGCCATGTCCGTGCGCAATGCATGGCAGGCGCCCTGAACGGCGTGGCGTAGGACACATCCGGCGCCGATGCAGGAGCATGCTGGGGTTCACCACATCGGATAGGAGGATCGACGTGTCCCCTCCTTCGGTACGGGAGGGCGCCTGACACTGCTAGACGTTGAAGCGGAATTCGACCACGTCGCCGTCCTTCATCACATAGTCCTTGCCCTCCATGCGCACCTTGCCGGCAGCCTTGGCATCGGCCATGGACCCGGCAGCGATCAGATCGTCGAAACTCACGATCTCCGCCTTGATGAAGCCGCGCTGAAAGTCGGTGTGGATCACGCCGGCGGCCTCGGGCGCCGTCGCGCCGACCGGGATGGTCCACGCGCGCGTCTCCTTCGGCCCGGCCGTCAGGTACGTCTGCAGGCCGAGGGTGGAGAAGCCGACGCGGGCCAGCTGGTCCAGCCCGGACTCGTCCTGCCCGGCCATCTCCAGCATCTCGGCGGCCTCCTCCTCGGAGAGCTCCACGAGGTCGGACTCGAGCTTGGCGTCCAGGAACACGGCGTCGGCGGGGGCCACCAGATCGCGCAGCTCCTGCTGCTTGGCCTCGTCCCCCAGCACACCCTCGTCCGAGTTGAACACGTAGATGAACGGCTTGGCGGTGAGCAGGCTCAGCTCGCGCAGCCGGTCCATGTCCAGCTTGTCCTTGTCCTTCGCCGCGAAGATCGTCTCGCCCCGCTCCAGCACCGCGAGCGCGGCCTTGAGCGCCTCGAGGTCCGCGGGCTCCTTCTTCTTGCCCTTGACCTCCTTCTCGACGCGCGGGATCGC
Source organism: Micrococcus lacusdianchii (assembly GCF_023155805.1). Lineage (GTDB taxonomy): Bacteria > Actinomycetota > Actinomycetes > Actinomycetales > Micrococcaceae > Micrococcus > Micrococcus lacusdianchii. Next base: position 94,404 of record NZ_JAKNUW010000006.1, read on the forward strand.
CTTCTCCACGGTCTGCATGTCCGCGATGATCAGCTCGGTGTTGATGGTCTCCATGTCCGAGGCCGGGTCCACCGTGCCGTCCACGTGGACGACGTCGCCGTCGTCGAACGCGCGCACCACCTGGGCGATCGCGTGGGCCTCGCGGATGTTCGCCAGGAACTGATTGCCCAGGCCCTCCCCCTCGGAGGCGCCCTTCACGATGCCGGCGATGTCCACGAAGGACACCGTCGCCGGCAGGATGCGCTCGGAGCCGAAGATCTCGGCCAGCTGGGGCAGCCGCCCGTCCGGCAGGTTCACCACGCCCACGTTCGGCTCGATCGTCGCGAACGGGTAGTTCGCCGCGAGCACGGTCTGACGGGTGAGCGCGTTGAAGAGGGTCGACTTGCCCACATTGGGCAGCCCCACGAATCCGATAGTCAAAGCCACTCCGCCACTCTACCGGGGCGTCCGGGCGCGCGAACGGCGCTGCACCTCCAGGCGGAGGTGCAGCGCCGTCGTCGTGGGTCAGATCAGGACTGGCTGACCTCGCCCTGCTCGGGCTGGGTGACCTCCTGGCCCGCCACGGTGTCGGTGGCGGAGGCGCCCACGTTCACCTGGATCTTGCGGGGCTTGGCCTGCTCGGCCACCGGGATGGACAGCACGAGGACGCCGTCGCGGTAGTCGGCCGCGATCTTGTCCAGCGCCAGGCCCTGGCCGAGGGTCAGCTGGCGAGCGAAGGTGCCGGCGGCGCGCTCGCGGGTGAGCCACTGGCGGCCCTCCTTGGCGGTCTGCTCACGGCGCTCGGCGCGCACGGTGAGGGTGCGCTCCTCCACGTCCACGTCGATCGAGGACGGATCCACGCCCGGCAGCTCGATCTCCGCGGTGAAGACGTCGCCCTCGCGGTAGAGGTTCAGAGGCATGGAGGTGGTGCCGGCGGCGCGGGTGATGCCGTTCATCAGGCGCTCCATCTCACGGAACGGGTCGACGGGGGTACGGGCCATGGTGGTTCTCCTTCGGATCGGCGGCCGCCCACGTGCCGGACGGCCATCTGACCGGTGCAACGCGGCCGGTCCCCAGTGTATTCCAAGAACGTGAGTCAGTGCCGCTCAATTTCGACGAGCGCAGCGCGGAACGCACTTTCGGCCCGCTCACCGAAGGGCACGAAGATCGCTTCCTGGACGACGTCGCCGACCTCCTCCGCCATCGCGTAGCAGGTCTCGACGGCGATGCGCGCCGCGTCGTCCATCGGCCAGCCGTAGACGCCCGCGGAGATGGCCGGGAAGGCGACCGTGGCTGCGCCGAGCCCGTGCGCCACCCGCAGGGACTCGCGGTAGCAGGAGGCGAGGATCTCCGACTTGTCCTTGGTCTTGGCCCAGACCGGGCCGACCGTGTGGATGACCCAGCGGGCGGGCAGGTCCCCTGCCGTGGTGGCGACGGCCTGGCCCTGCGGCAACCCGTCCTTGTACTTGCCGGCACGGAGCTCCTTGCACTCGGCGAGGATGGCCTTGCCGCCGCGGCGGTGGATGGCGCCGTCCACTCCCCCGCCGCCGAGCAGCGTGGAGTTGGCGGCGTTGACGATCGCGTCCGCGCGCGTCTGCGTGATGTCCCCGGGGGCGATGGTGAGCTTCATGCCCGCCAGGCTAGGCCCGGGGAAGCCGGCTGTGACAGGGGCGGACGGCGCACCGGCCCGTTCTCCGCAGTGGCGGGGGCACAGCCTCTGCCATACTCGGCCGCATGAGCACCGCGCCCACGCCCCAGCCGATTGTCCCCGAGGACCGGGACGCCGTCCTCGCGTTCATCGCCGCCCAGCAGGCGGACCCCGCCACGGCCTGCGCGTACGTGGGCATGCGAGAGGAGGGCCTCGAGACCGACCTCGACGAGCTCGACCAGCCGTGGACCCGCACCGTGCGCGTCCTCCGGGATGCGGGCGGCGCCGTCACGGGCGCCGCACTCGTGGAGTGGGAGGAGGAGATGGTCGGCCGGGCGTGGGTGTACGGCCCGTGGACCACGCCCGAGACGTGGGATCGGGACGCGCCCGCCCTGCTGGCCGCCGTCGTCGAGCAGGCGCCGGTGGGCCGCCACCAGGTGTTCGCCGCCCTGGCGAACACGCGCCTGGCCGCGCTCGCGGAGGCCGAGGGGTGGACGCCCGACTCCGTGACCATCCAGTTCGCCGCCGACCGCGCCGCGCTCGCCCGCCCCGACCCGGCCGTCCGCCCGGCCGCGCCCGATGACCTGCCCGCCCTCACCGCCCTGCACGCGGCCGCCTTCCCCGACACCTACGCCACCGCGCGGCAGCTGCTGGACCTGGACTCCGAGTACACCGTGCTCGTCCTCTTCGACGACGCCGGCGGCGGGCTGGCGGGGTACGTCGCCGGCCGGCCGGACGAGTCGGACGCCTATCTGGACTTCGTGGCCGTGGCCCCGGAGGGCCGGCGCACCGGCGCCGGGTCCCGGCTGGTGCGCGCGTTCGCCGACGCCCTGCCCGGGGACCGCGTGCGCCTGACCTGTGATTCGACCCAGACCGCCGCCGTCGCCCTGCACGAGCGGCTGGGCTTCGAGCGAGTCGGCCAGACCCGCGCATGGGACCGGCGGTCCTGACGCCCCCCGCCACGCGAGTGTTGGGCTGGACACCCTTCCGACGTCGGACACCGGCGCACCCCAACACTCGAGTCCTCTGCGGCTGGCTCTGCCCCGGACCGCGCGCGGTAGCGTCGGGCGGGTGAGCACGCACCAGACCCCCGCCGACGTCACCCCGCCGACCCACGAGATCCTCCCGCTCGTCACGCTGGCCGTGGAGCACGTCTTCGACACCCTCACCCGCCAGCCCGTGTTCGAGCCCACCGTGCTGGCCGTGACCCACGAGGGCCGGCAGGGCATGTGGACCCTGCCTGAGCTGGTCCCGGAGCAGGCCGCCGCCGCGGCGGCGGACATCCAGCCGACGCCCGAGCGCGCCGTCGCCGTGTTCGACGGCGAGATCCAGACCCCGCAGGGCCCGCGCCCGGCCGTGGTGGTGGAGGCGTTCGACGCGGCCGCCGTGACGTCCACCCGCCTCGTGTTCCGGTACGTCCCGGGCATCCCCGGCACGGACGTGACCGGCCGCATCGAGGGCGAGCCGATCCTCGTGGCCAACGGCCACAACCCCCTCTTCGGCCAGGTCCGGGACTGACCGCGGCCTCCCCGCAGCACGACGACGGCGCGGCGCGCCCTTAACGCGTCCGCTCCCCTGCCACAGTGGTCGGCATGGATGCACTGACCCTCGTGATCGCCCTGGCCCTCGGCCTCGTGGTGGGCGCCCTGCTGGGCGCCGGGCTCATGTGGCGCCGCGGCGGCGGGGACGCGGCCACACGCGCTGAGCTGGACGCCCTGCGCGCCGAGCACGGGCACGTGCGCGAGGAGCTGGCAGGCGCCCGCGCCGAGGCCCGCGCCCTGACCCAGCAGCGGGCGGAGGACGCCCGGCGGGCGGACAACGAGTCCCGCGTGCTGGAGACCCTGGCCCCGTTGGGCCGGCAGCTCAGCACCCTGCAGGAGCAGGTGGGTGTGCTGGAGCGGGACCGGGCCGCGCAGTTCGGCCGCCTGGGCGAGCAGCTGCGCACCGCCGCGGAAAACGACCGCGACCTGCTCAACCAGACCGCCTCCCTCATGGCCACGCTCAAGTCCACGAGCGCGCGCGGCCACTGGGGCGAGGCGCAGCTGCGCCGTGTGGTGGAGGCCGCGGGCATGGTGCACCACGTGGACTTCTCCGAGCAGGCCACGCTCTCGGGGCAGGAGGGCGAGCGACTGCGCCCGGACCTCGTGGTGTCCCTGCCCGGCGGCAAGACCCTCGCGGTGGACGCCAAGGCCCCCATCGGGGACGCCCTGGCCGCGGAGGCCCTCGCGGACGAGCCCGGTGAGGAGGCCGCCCGGCGCCGCGCCGCGCTGGCCCGGCAGCACGCCGCCGCCGTGCGCCGCCACGTGGATGCGCTGTCGTCCAAGGCCTACTGGTCCGCGCTGGACCGCTCCCCCGAGCTGGTGCTGTGCTTCCTGCCCGCCGAGTCCCTCCTGGCCGCCGCCCTGGACGCGGACGGCGAGCTGCTGGACCACGCCTTCTCCAAGAACGTGGCGCTCGTGGCCCCTGTCTCCCTGCTCACCGCGCTGAAGTCCGTGGCCTACGCATGGCGGCAGGAGCAGCTGGCGGAGAACGCCCAGTTCATCGTCAGCAGCGCCCGGGAGCTGTACGAGCGTCTCGGCACCCTCGGGGGCCATCTGGACCGCATGGGCGGATCCCTGCGCTCGGCCGTGGACGGCTACAACAAGCTCGTGGGCAACGTGGAGTCCCGTGTGCTCCCGGCCGCCCGCAAGCTCAAGGACGCCGATCCCGGCCTGCCCGCCCTCGCGGACATCCGCACCGTGGAGGCCGCCCCGCGCGCGCTGACCGCGGCCGAGCTCGTGGCGGAGCCGGTAAAGAGGACCACCCCGGCGTCCGCCTCGGCCCCCGTGACGCCGGGGGCTCCCGCCGCCCCGACGACGCCCGACCAGCTCCCCGGGCAGACGGCGCTGGACTGGGAGGACGAGTGGACCGAGGACGCGGCCTGGGACATGGACCGGCGCTCGGCCTGAGCCCGGCCCACCATGACGCCGGCCCGGCCACCTCCGTGAGGTGGCCGGGCCGGCGTCGTCCGTCCGGGGCGAGGGCTTAGGCCAGGGCGCCGGAGATCCCGAACAGGGCCCACGCGAGGGTAAAGCCCATCACGCCGATCAGCGTCTCCAGGACGGTCCACGTCTTGAGGGTGGTCTTCACGTCCATGCCGAAGAACCGGCCCACCAGCCAGAAGCCGGAGTCGTTCACGTGGGAGGCGATGACCGAGCCCGCGGCCACCGCGATCACCATCGTGGCCAGCTGCAGCTCGGAGTACCCGGCGGAGGCGACGGCGGCGGAGAGCAGGCCGGCCGCCGTCGTGAGGGCCACCGTGGCGGAGCCCTGCGCGATGCGCAGGGCGCCCGCGATCAGGAAGCCGGCCAGGATCAGCGGGACGCCCATGCCGGTGAGCGAGTCGGCGAGGGCGTCACCGATGCCGGAGGTGCGCAGCACGCCGCCGAACATGCCGCCGGCGCCGGTCACCAGGATCACCGAGCACACCGGGGCCAGGGCGCCGTCCATGATCTTCTCGAGCCCGTCCCGGCCGCCCTCGGCGCGCCGCCCGAGCGTGGCCATGGCCACCAGCAGGGTGATGAGCAGCGCCACCGGGGTCTCGCCGATCGCGCGCAGCACCTGGTACCAGGTCTGCTCGGAGGCGTCGCCGCCGAACGCGCCGGCCGTGTTGAGGGTGTTCAGGCCGGTGTTCATCAGGATCAGCAGCATGGGCAGCACCAGCAGGGCCACCACCAGGCCGAAGGCGGGCGGGTTCGCCTCCCGCTCGGCGTCCGCGCGGCCCAGGATGGCCGGCACGGGCAGGGTCCACCGGCGCCCGGCCCACAGGCCGAACAGGTACGAGGTGACGTACCAGGTGGGCACCGCCACCACCAGGCCCACGAGCATGACCAGGCCCACGTTGGCCCCGAACAGCTCGGAGGCGGTCACCGGACCCGGGTGCGGCGGCACGTAGATGTGCATCACGGAGAACGCGCCCGCGGCGGGCAGGCCGTAGGTCAGCACGGAGCCGCCCAGGCGGCGGGCCACCGCGAAGATCACCGGCAGCATCACCACGAGTCCGGCGTCGAAGAAGATCGGGAAGCCGAACAGCAGCGAGGCCACGCCGAGCGCGAACGGCGCCCGCTTCTCCCCGAACACCCGGATCAGGGTGTCCGCGAGCGTCTTCGCACCGCCGGAGACCTCCACCACGCGCCCGAGCATGGCACCCAGGCCGACGAGCAGCGCCACGGAGGCCAGGGTGGAGCCGAAGCCCTTGGTCATGGCCGGCACCACGAGCCCGGCGGGGATGCCCGCAGCGAACGCGGTGAGCAGGCTGACCAGCACGAGCGCCACGAAGGCGTGCATGCGGACGCGCATGATCAGGAAGAGCAGCAGCAGGATGGCCGCGAGCGCGATGCCGAGCAGGGGACCGGCCCCCAGCACGGGGGTCCATTCCTCCAGTGTCATGAGGGACTCCTTCGTCCGTCGGGGAGGGGGGTAGGTCAGTCCTCGGCGAGCACACGCAGGGCGCGCTCGGTGAGGTCCTCCATGGTGGAGTCGTTGGGCAGCACCGCGCCGTCCTCGTCCGGCTGGAGCGGCTCCAGGGTGGCGAACTGGCTGGCCAGCAGTGCGGGCGGCATGAAGTGCCGGCGCCGCGCCATGCGCTGCCGGATGACGTCCTCGGGGGCGTCCACGTGCAGGAAGCGCACCCGGACGGGGGCCTCGGAGAGCAGGTCGCGGTAGGAGTGCTTGAGCGCGGAGCACGTGACCACGGCGCCGCGGGCCTGGGGCGACTCGGACATCCAGTCGCGGATGCGGCGCAGCCACGGCCAGCGGTCCTTGTCCGTGAGCGGGGTGCCGCCGGCCATTTTCGCGACGGCCTCGGCGCTGTGGAAGTCGTCCGCCTCGGCGTACGGCACGCCGAGCGCCTCCGCCAGCCGCATGGCCAGGACGGTCTTGCCGGACCCGGAGGTGCCCATGACCACGACGGCGCTCCCCGCCAGGTCCGGGACCTCCCCCACCGCGGCCGCGGCCTCGCGGGCGTCGGCCTGGGCCGCGTCACGGGCGGACGCGCTGCGGTCCTCGTTGTCCGCGGCGGTCATGGCCGCACGGGCGGTGACGTCGTGATGATCCATGGGACCCCCTCCTGGGACGGGCGAGAGCGGGCTCAGGCCTGCGGGCGCCTGCGGCCGCCGAGCGCGCGGCCCGCGTCCCCGACCCTCTTGAGCTGCGCACGCAGCTCCTTGGGCAGGGAGAACATGATGTCCTCCTCCGCGGTGACCACCTCGTCCACCTGCCCGTAGCCGTAGTCGGCGAGCAGGGCGAGCACGTCCTGCACCAGGACCTCGGGCACCGACGCGCCGGAGGACAGGCCCACGGTGGCCACACCCTCGAACCAGGACTCGTCCACCTGGCTGGCGTAGTCCACGCGCTCGGCGCGGGTAGCGCCGTATTCCTTGGCGACCTCCTTGAGGCGCACGGAGTTCGACGAGTTCGCCGAGCCCACGATGATCACGAGGTCGCACTCCGGGGAGATGGTCTTGATCGCGGCCTGGCGGTTGGACGTGGCGTAGCAGATGTCGTCCGAGGGCGGGTCCTGCAGGTTCGGGAACCGCTCGCGCAGCACCGAGACGATTTCGAGGGTCTCGTCCACGGAGAGGGTGGTCTGGGAGAGCCAGATGAGGTTGTCCGGGTCCGTCACCTGCACCGCGCGGGCCTCGGCGACGTCGTTGATCACCGTGGTGTGCTCCGGCGCCTCGCCGTATGTGCCCTCGACCTCCTCGTGGCCGGTGTGGCCGATCAGCAGGATCTGCTTCTCCTGCCTCGCGAAGCGCACGGCCTCGCGGTGCACCTTGGTGACCAGGGGGCACGTGGCGTCGATGGTCTGCAGGTTCCGCTCCGCGGCCTCCGCGACGACGGCCGGGGACACCCCGTGCGCGGAGAACACGGTCAGGGCGCCCTCGGGCACCTCGTCGAGCTCGTCCACGAACACCACACCGCGCTCGGTGAGGGTGTCCACCACGTGGCGGTTGTGCACGATCTCCTTGCGCACGTACACCGGGGCGCCGTGGTGCTCGAGGGCCTTCTCCACCGCGACGACGGCGCGGTCCACCCCGGCGCAGTAGCCGCGGGGCGCGGCGAGCAGGACGCGCTTGTCCCCCGTGACGGGCGCGGCGGCCTCCACCTCCTCGCGGGAACGGCGGGTGCGGGGCACCTGCGGCATGCCGAGACCGACGGGACTCGGGGCGGGCGCGGGGGCGGTGCTGGGCTGGGCGAACATGCCGACCATGCTATCGGCCGCGCACCCGGCCCGCCCGGGGGCCCTCAGACGCGGTGGGATCCCTCCGCCACCTGATGCGTCCGGTGCCGGCGGCTCCGCCCGACCAGCAGCTCCGCGAGTGCCACCAGGATCCCGAGCGCCACGAGGGCGGCACCGCCCCACAGCAGCCCCTCGAACCACGGGGCCAGGGCACCCTCCAGGGCGGGCACGACGGCGCGCTGGACCTCCCGGACCAGTGCGGCGACGCCGTCGGGCACCCCTTCCGGGGCGGAGACGGCGAAGGACTCCGGCGCCAGGGCACTGCGCAGACCCAGCGTCCCCAGCAGCACCGTGAGGCCGGCCACGGCCAGGGCCAGCCCGCGGCGGCCGGCCGGGGCCAGGACGACGGCGGCGAGCAGGAGCACGAGCGCCGCCACGGCCGCCCACTGCCAGTGTGCCGACGCGGCCACCCACAGGGCCACGGTGGAGCGGTCCACCCCGCTCAGGGCCTCGACCTCCACCGTCATGGTCAGCTCCGTGCTGTCCCGCAGCTGCGCGGCCCGGTCGTAGAGCGGGGCGATCAGGGTGTCCGCCGCCCAGTCCCCCACGTCCACGCCGAGCAGGGCCTCCGCGATCCCCTGGCCCGGCAGGGCGAGGCCGTCCTCCCGCAGCGTGGTCTCCACCTCGCCCAGCGCGGAGACCAGGCCGGTCTGCGCGACGGGGCCGAACGGGATGTCGAACCGGCCCCCGGGCACCGGGTCCTCCGACCCGCGCGCCCGCTCCAGGTCGATCAGCCAGGCACGGCGGGCCTCGTCCGCGGTGTCCGACCAGCCCTGCACGACCTTCGGGTCCTCCGCCACGGACTCGGCGATCGGCCGGGTCAGGTCCTCCGCCCACTGCGTCAGCGGCTCCGGCACCTGGTCCGGGACGGCGTCCTCGACGACGTCCGTGACGGCGCGCGGGATGGCGGCGCGGACGGCGTCGTCGGTGGCCACCTGCTCCGTGATGCCCCGCAGCGTCTCGGGGCGGTGGGCGACCTCGTCCACGAGGGCGCCGGCCGTGGCCACGAGCGCCAGCAGCCCGGCGAGGAGCGCGGCGAGGACGGAGAGCACGGTGCGCATGGGCGACCTTCCTGACGATCCACAGCGGGGGGCGGCCCGGACCGTCGCGGGCCCGGGCGCGTTACGGTGTCCGAGCGTACTGACAGACTCTGAGGAACGCCCGGGCGCGCGGTCCGCGCCGCCCGGACGGGCACCAGGTCGGGATCCGGAGAGCACGGCAGGAGGCCACGTGGAGGACACCACCCCCCAGGAGGACGCGAAGCCGCCCGCCGGCGGCACCGCGGACGGCCCCGCCGGGCCCGGCCCGGTGACGGCGGCCGAGACCTCCCCCGAGCGGCCCTGGCCCCTGCACCGGCTCTCGGAGAACCTGAAGCTGCACATCGAGCGGGCGCCGGCCACGTGGATCGAGGGCCAGCTGATCGAGTTCAAGAACAACCGCGGCAACGTCTACATGACCATGCGAGACCTCGACCAGGAGATCTCCCTGCCGCTGGCCGCGTGGCGGAACGTCGCCGCCGGCATCGACCCCACGGTCCAGCAGGGCTCCCGGGTGGTGGCCCGCGTGAAGCCGAACTTCTGGCTCAAGGCCGGGCGGCTCACCATGAACGTGCTGGAGATGAAGCCGGTGGGCCTGGGCGACCTCCTCGCCCGCGTGGAGCTGCTCCGCCGCCGCCTCGCTGAGGAGGGGCTGACCTCCCCCGCGCGCAAGCGCCCCCTGCCCGTGCTGCCCGGAGTGATCGGCCTGATCACCGGCCGGGACTCGGACGCCCTCAAGGACGTCCTGCGCAACACCCACCTGCGCTGGCCCGCCGCCGTGTTCGAGCTGCGGGAGGTGACCGTGCAGGGCCCGGACGCGCCGCGGCAGGTGGTCGCCGCCCTCGCCGAGCTGGACGCGGACCCGGCCGTGGACGTGATCGTGATCGCCCGCGGCGGCGGTGCCCTCGAGGAGGTCGTCCTCCCGTTCTCGGACGAGGCCCTGGTGCGCGCCGTGGCGGCGGCGGGCACGCCCGTCGTCTCGGCGATCGGCCACGAGGCGGACCGGCCAGTGCTGGACGACGTCGCGGACCTGCGCGCCTCCACCCCCACGGACGCCGCCAAGCGCATCGTCCCGGACGCCGCGCAGGAGGCCCTCGGCCTGGCCCACGCGCGCGAGCGCATGGCCGCCGCCGTCGAGCGCCGCGTACGCGGGGAGGCCGAGGGGCTCGCCGCCCTGCGCTCCCGCCCCGTGCTCGCCCACCCCCACGTCATGGTGGACGCCCGCGCCGAGGACCTCGGCCGGTGGCGCGAGCGCGCCCGGATGAGCCTGGGCCACCGGCTGGCCCGCGAGGCGGACGCCGTCGCCGCCCTGCGCGCCCGCGTGAGGGCCCTGTCCCCCCAGCAGACCCTGGACCGCGGCTACGCCGTGGTCCAGCATGCCGGACGCGTGGTCCGTCGCGCGGACGAGGTCGCCCCCGGCGCGCACCTGGACATCCTCGTGGCGGCCGGCCGCCTCGAGGCCGACGTCACCGACACCCACACCCCCACCGACCCGGAGGACGCATGAGCGAGCAGCAGGAGCAGCAGAGCACGGCCGTGGGCGGATTCACCTCCGCTGACACCTCGGACGTCGCCCGCATGAGCTACGAGCAGGCCCGCGCCGAGCTCGTGGAGACCGTCGGCCGGCTGGAAGCCGGCGGTGCCGGACTCGAGGAGTCCCTCGCGCTGTGGGAGCGCGGCGAGGCGCTCGCGGACCGGTGCCAGGCCTGGCTCGACGGCGCCCGCACGCGCCTCGAGCAGGTCCGTGCACAGACGGGCACCACGGACGACGCCGACGCCTGACCGCCGGGCGTTGTCGTTCGGGAAACGACGCCGCCCCGCCCCCGGAAGGATCCGGGCGCGGGGCGGCGTCGTGATGGCGGGCGGCAGTCCCGGGCGCGAGCCCGGAGGTGCCGCGGCCCTGACTCAGGCGGTCTGGCCCTCGTGGCGGCCCTCGCCGAACTCCTCGACCAGCTTGGCGTTGAAGGCCTGCAGGTCACCGGGGTTGCGGGAGGTCACGAGGCCCTCGTCCACGACGACCTCCGAGTCCTGCCACAGGGCACCGGCGTTCTTCAGGTCCGCCTCGAGGGACTTGTAGGAGGTGAGCTCGCGGCCCTCCACCACACCGGCGTTGATCAGCGTCCAGGGCGCGTGGCAGATCGCCGCGACCGGCTTGTGCTGCTCGAAGAAGGACTTCACGAACGCCACCGCGTCCACGTCGACGCGCAGGGCGTCCCCGTTGAGGGTACCGCCGGGCAGCACGAGCGCGTGGTAGTCCTTCGCCTCGGCGGCGAGCAGCTGCACGTCCACGTCGAACGAGTCGCCGTGGTTCCAGTCGTCGTTCATCGCGGTGATGCTGTCCGCCTGCGGGGACACCAGCACCGGGGAGCCACCGGCGGCCTCCACGGCCTCCCACGGGGAGGTCAGCTCGATCTGCTCGACGCCGTTGGTCGCCAGGAACGCGATGGTGCGGCCCGCCAGGGGCTTCTGGGAGTCAGCCATGAGGAATCTCCTTCTCAGGTCCGCCGGAGGCCGTGCGCCTCCGGTCCGTACGGATGGATCGTAGACCCGACGCCCCGCGTCGGCACAAGGGGTGCCGCACCACGGTCAGGAGGCCGCCAGCCGGGCCTGCTGCTCCTCGACGTCGAAGTCGGCCTCGGGCCACTCCAGCTCCAGCCCCTCGAGGGTCTCGATCAGCAGCTGCTGGACGGCCAGGCGGGCGTACCACTTGCGGTCGGCGGGGACCACGAACCACGGCGCGTCGGTGACGTCCGTGCGCAGCAGGGCGATCCGGTAGACCTCCTGGTACTCGTCCCACCGGGCGCGCTCGTCGATGTCCCCGGGGTTGAACTTCCAGTGCTTGTCCGGACGCGCCAGCCGCTCGGCCAGGCGTGCCTTCTGCTCGTCCGCCGAGATGTGCAGCATCACCTTCACCACGCGGGTGCCCGCCGCCGCCAGCTCCGCCTCGAAGTCCCGGATGGCGCCGTAGCGGCGCTCGATCTCCTCGGCCGGGGCGAACCCGCGCACCCGCTGGATGAGGACGTCCTCGTAGTGGGACCGGTCGAACACGGCGATCCGCCCCGGACCCGGCACGTGTGGGCGGATGCGCCACAGGAAGTCATGCGCGCGCTCCTCGTCCGTGGGCGCCTTGAAGGCCGTGAGGTCCACTCCCTGGGGGTCCATCTGCCCGATCACGTGGCGCATGATCCCGCCCTTGCCGGCGGTGTCCATGGCCTGCACCACCAGCAGCACGGACGGGGCGGGCGCACCGTCCGCCGCCTCGCGGGTGGAGCGGGCGTAGAGCAGCTCCTGCAGCGCGGCGAGGCGGTCCGCGCGGGCCGCGAGCGCCGCCTTCCCCTCCGCCTTGCCTCCGGTGAACCCGGGGGTGGAGCGGGGGTCGACGTCGGCGGGGCCCACGGGGGCGCCGTCGGGCCGGCGGGCACGCAGCACCCGGCGCGCGGGGGCGTCGAACACGCTCCCGGCGCCCTCGGGGGTCGTCTCGTCCTTCGTCGTCGACATGCGGTCTCCTCTCAGGGGGGGCGGTCAGCCGCGGCGGTCCCGCCAGTCCTCGAGGAAGTCCTCGAGGCGGTCCAGGGCCATGTCCAGGTCCTTCACGCTCGGCAGGGTGACGAGGCGGAAGTGGTCGGTGTGGGGGTAGTTGAACGCGCCGCCGTGGCTGACCAGGATCTTCTTGGCCCGCAGCAGCTCGATCACGAACGCCTCGTCGTCGTCGATGGGATAGACCTCGGGGTCCAGGCGCGGGAACAGGTACAGCGCGCCGTGGGCCGGCTGCACGGCCACGCCCTCGATCGCGTTGAGCCGGTCCTGCGCGAGGTTGCGCTGCTCCAGCAGACGGCCGCCGGGCAGGATCAGGTCCTCGATGGACTGGTATCCGCCCAGGGCCACCTGGATGGCGTGCTGCGCGGGCACGTTGGCGCACATGCGCATGTTGGCCAGCAGGGTCAGGCCCTCGAGGAAGTCGCGGGCCCGGTGCTTCGGCCCGGACACGGCCACCCAGCCGGAGCGGTAGCCCGCCACCCGGTACGCCTTGGACAGGCCGGAGAAGGTCAGGGTGAGCACGTCGTCGGACAGGCCGGCGGCGTTGATGTGGCGGGCTCCCTCGTAGGTGATCTTCTCGTAGATCTCGTCCGCCAGCAGGACCAGGTTGTGCCGGCGGGCCAGGTCGATCACGCCGTTGAGCACCTGGCGCGAGTAGACCGCGCCGGTGGGGTTGTTCGGGTTGATGACCACCACGGCCTTGGTGCGCTCCGTGATGAGCGACTCCATGTGCTCGAGGTCGGGCTCCCAGCCCTCCTCCTCGACGCACCGGTAGTGCACGGCAGAGCCGCCGGAGAGCGTGGTGGCGCCGGTCCAGAGCGGGTAGTCCGGGGACGGGATGAGGACCTCGTCGCCGTCGTCCACGAGGGCCTGCAGCACGATGGAGATCAGCTCGGACACGCCGTTGCCCACGAACACGTCGTCCACGGAGATGTCCCGGATGCCGCGGGACTCGTAGTACTGGGACACGGCGGTCCGGGCGGAGTAGATGCCCTTGGAGTCCGAGTAGCCCTGGGCGTGCGGCAGGTGCTGGTACATGGCCTGCAGGATCGAGTCCGGGGCCTCGAAGCCGAACGGGGCGGGGTTGCCGATGTTCAGCTTCATGATCCGGTGGCCCGCGGCCTCCATGCGCTGGGCCTCCTCCAGGATGGGGCCGCGCACGTCGTAGCGGACGTTGAGCAGCTTGGAGGACTGACGGATCTCGCGGGGGGCGCCGGTGGAAGCCATGCGCCCCATCATGGCACCGCGCAGGCGCCCGTGACGCCCCGTGTGTCCGCGCGACTCAGAACCAGCCGTCCACGGGGACCACCCAGTCCTCCGGCGCCTCCTCGAGCCCCTCGGTGACCAGCCAGTACTGGGCGGCGTCGTCCGGGGAGAGCGCGTCGGGGCCGGTGCTGACGCGCGCCAGGTCCCGCAGACCGTCCTCGTCCAGGGCCGTCATCACCTCCTGCAGGGCCGCCTCGACCCCGTCGTCCAGGGCGCGCGGGGATCCGACGACGGCGACCCGCCCGGCCGGCAGGACGCCGGCGCCGTCCTCGAGGACCGCCAGCCCGTGCGGCGGGACGTCCGGGTCGACGCTGTGGTCGATCGCCAGTCCCACCTCGTCCCGCACGAGCGCGGGCCCGGCGGGGTCCGCCTGCACGCTCCACTCGGCGGGACGGCAGCCGGCCGAGGCGTCCAGACGCGCGGTGAGCAGGGCGGCCGCCCGCTCCCCGCCCGGGCCGCCGGCGAGCGCCGCCGGCAGGGCGGCCGCCAGCTCCTCGCAGCGACCGTTGAGGTCGTCGACGGAGTCCAGCTTCAGGCGCGCCGCGGTGCCCGCGGAGAGGATCGGGGCCAGGCGCAGCTCGCCCGCGGACGAGGAGAGCACGCGGGGCGCGTCCGGCGGCGCGGACGCCGCCGCCGCGGACGAGGACGCACCCCCGGAGGGGGACGCGCCCTCGGAGGGGGACGGCGGGACGGCCACCGCCCCGCCGGCCGCGGCGCGCGCGAGGACGGCATCCACGATCGCCCGCACCGCCTCGGTGTCCGCCGCGGGGCCGACGTCGGCCAGCGGGGTGGGCGACGCGGCGGCCGCGGACGGCGAGGCGGGCACCCGCGGCGGCAGGTCCGGGTCGAGCGGAGTCAGCGTGGCGGGGCTCGGCGTGGGGACGGCGGAGGCGCGCGCGGCCTCGTCCTCCGGGTCCTCCTGCGGCAGCACGGCCTCGGGGTCGGCGGCCAGGGCCAGCGCCAGCGTGTCCACGATCGCCACCGTGTCCCCGCCGGCGGCGGACCACGCGGCGGCCTCGGGCTGGTCCGCGACGGTCACGGGGTGCCCGGCCCGGGCGAGGTGACGGGCGACGACGGCGGCCGCCGCCGTCTCCGCCTGCCCCGGCCCGTGGACCACCCGCACGGGCTCCCCCGTGGACGGGGCGGACGCGGACGGGTCCTCGGTGCCGCACCCGGCGGTCCCGAGGGCCAGGGCGAGGGTCGCACCGAACGCCAGGCCCCGTCGGCCGCGGAGCCGGCCGGCCGGGACGGGCGGCAGGGGGGTCATCGGGACGGCTCCGCGGGGACGGGCAGCCCCGCCAGCTCCAGGGCGCGACGCACCCAGGCGGAGAGCGGGACGTCGTCGAGCGCGTCCAGGCGGAACCAGCGCGCGTCGACGGACGAGCCGTCGGTCTCCGGCCGCAGCGTCCCGCCGGTGAGCCGTGCGGTGTGCAGCACCTGGACGGTCAGCAGCGGCACGCCCTCGCCGCGCAGACGACGCTCGGCGGGCACGGTGCCGGTGGTCACCCCGAGCAGGCCGGTGAGCTCACAGGTGTGGCCGGTCTCCTCCTCGACCTCCCGCAGGCACGCCTCCTCGGGGCTCTCCCCCAGCTCGATGCCGCCGCCGGGCAGCGTCCACACGATCCCCTGCGGCCCCCGCCACGCGGAGAGCAGCACGGCGCCCTCCGCCACGATCAGCGCGTACGAGCCCGCCCGGGTCTGGAAGACGCCGTCCGGGGCGGGCGGGGCGGCGGCGGCGGCCGGCTCGCTCGGCGGGGCAGGGCACACGGGAGGACTCCTGGGGTCGGGGCCGGGGTGGAGGAGGCGGCCGGGGTGGCGGTGCGGGGTCGGCCCAGTCTACGAGCCCGGCTTGCGCCCGGCCCCGTCCCCCGGCGGCGAACACGGCCGATCGAGCGTCCGACGCCGGCCCGCCGCTGGCTACGCTGGGGCATCGCCCGGGGACGGCCACGGCGGTCCCCGGGACGGCTCGCCGCCAGGCACCGGCCCGCACCGGGCCCGACGTCGGGCCCCGTCGACGCGACCCGAAGGAGACCGCCGTGCAGGACCCCGCCCCGCACCCGGGCGAGACGCTCGCCGGGAGGGACCCCCTCGCCGTCGTGGAGCGCCTGCTGCGGCAGGCCGAGGGACCGCTCGTCGCCCCGGCCGATCCCGACGGCGCCCTCGACGCGCCCGGCCGCCGCGAACGCGCCCTGGAGGCGCTGCTGCGGGAGGATCCCCCGGACGCGGCCGCCCACGCCCGGACGGGGCTGGACGCCGCCGGAGGCGGGGACCCGTCCGTCCGGCTCGGCCTGCTGAAGCTGCTGGCCACGGCCGCCGACCACGCGCGGGACACCGAGGAGCGCGCGCGGTGGACCGCCGAACGCGCCGACCTCCTCCGCTCCCTCGGACGACCCCGCCAGGCGGACCTCGAGGTCCAGCTCGGAGCGGCCCTGCTGCGCGAGCCGGACGACTTTGAGGCCACCGTGCTGGCCGGCGTCGTGGAGGACGAGCGCGACCGCGCCGCCGCCGACCCCGCGGACACCGTCCTGCCCGACGCGCTCCTGGCCCTGTGCGCGCACCGCGTGCAGGCCGCCGACCTGGACGCCGCCCTGACGGCGGCGGACGAGGCCCTGACGGCCCTGGAGCGGCAGCGCGCGGCGGGGGCCGCCCTGGGCGTCGGCGCCGAGGCGGACGTCCACCTGCTGTGCTCCCGCCTGCACCTGTGGCGGGGGGAGACCCGGGCCGCGGAGGAGGCGGCCGTCCGGGTGCTGCGGCTGCCCTGCGCGGCCGTGGCGCGCGCCTCGGCCACGCTCGTGCGGGCGCTCGCGGCGCACGGCGAGGACCGCGACGACGCCGCCCTGGACTTCGCCCTGCGGGCCGCCGAGCAGATGGCCCGGGCCGGGCTGCGGCGCGGCGCGGCCTCCGCCGCGGCCCTCGTGGGGCGGGTGGCCGGGCACGACCCGGACCGGCAGGACCTGTCCGTGGCGGCCTGGCGGCTGGCGTCGGTGCACGCCGAGAAGGCGGAGGCCCCCGAGGCGGCGAGCCTGAGCTACTGGTGGGGTCATCAGCTCGTGGCCGCCGGCCGGGCCGAGGAGGCCGAGCCCGTGCTGGAGGGCCTCGTGCGCCGCGAGGCCGCCGAGGGGCACGAGGCCGAGCGGGCCCGGGCGCTCGTGGACCTGGGGCACGCGCTGCACGAGCAGGACCGTCCCTCGGACGCCCTGCCCCACTGGCGGGAGGCCGCGGACCTGTTCACCGGGTGCGGCCGGCACGCCGACGCCGCGCACACCCTCCTGGCGGCCGGGGCCCTGACGCACCGGGACCATGGGGACGTGGCCCGGGCCGGCGCCCTGGAGCTCTTCGAGCGGGCCGTGGAGCAGGCCCGCCTCGCGGCGGACGAGGACCCGGCCGTGCTCGCCTCCGCGCTGCATGCCCTGGGCTACCTGCGCTGCGAGACCGGGCGCGGGGACGGGCTTGCCCTCCTGGACGAGGCGATCGCCCTGGCCGAGCGCACCGGCACCCCGTGGCAGCGCGCGGACTACCTGGACACCCGGGCCCGGTCCCTGTGGGCGCTGCACCAGGGGGACGAGGCCGTATCCGCCGCACTGACCTCGGCGGACATGTTCCACGACGCCGGCGACGCCCAGGGCGCCGCGCAGGCCGAGCTGTTCGCGGCCTACGTGGTGGCCGAGGACGGCCGTCCCGAGCAGGCCGCCACCCTGTTCCGCCTGGTCCACGAGTCCACGGCCTCGGACCTCGTGCGTCTGGGCGCCCTCACGGGCCTGCACCGGTGCCTGGCGGCCCTCGGCGACCACGAGGAGGCCGCCCGGGTCCGCCGGGACGCCGACGAGGTCCGCCGCAGCCTGGGCGTGGCCGAGGACTGACCCGGTCGGGTCAGGAGGCGCGGCGCCGGGCCAGGACGTTGTCCAGGTCCAGGGCGGCGATGTCCTGCTCGGCCGTGGCGCTGAGGTGCTCCTCGCGCTCGACCACCGGCACCGGGTCCTTGAGTCGCGCGGTCGAGCGGGGCGCCTCCTCGGCCACGTACGGCGCCGGGACGGGCCGCTCGACCTCGGGGGCGTCCAGGTAGGTGGGGCGGGGCACGGACGGGACGACCACGCCGGCCAACGGGACGGCGAAGCGGACCGGGGCGGCCGGACGCGCCGGGACGGGCACGTCCTCCAGCCGCGGGGCGTCGGCCTCGTCCTCGAACGCGCGGAGCGTCGCGAAGGTGCGGCGGTCGCGCTCCGGGTCCGCGACGACCGGCAGCTCCGCGGTCTCCTCCTCCGCCTCGACGGCATCCGGGCAGGTCCGTGCCCACTCCGCCTCGAGCCGGCGCAGGTCCCGCACGGCCAGGACGCGCAGACCCACGACCGCGGCGACGGTGATCAGGAGGGACCAGCCGGCCACCCCGGCCGTGGGCAGGCCCGCGAGGGCGCACAGGGCCGTGACGACCGCGACGGTCAGCGACACCGCGCCCACGAGGAACAGGGAGGTGCGGTCCCAGTGCACCTGGAACCCGGCCTCGGGCTCATGGACGGCGGGCTCGCGGGGCGCAGGCGAGGCGGTCATGGTGTCCTCCTGGGAAGCTCTGGGACGGCGGGCGTGCGGGAGCGGGGCGGCGTGACCCCGGTCGACGCCGGCGGAGGACTCCAGCCTACCGGCCCGCGCGGGCCTCGGTGACCGGCCTCACCCCGTGCGGGGGTGCATGTCGAGCCACCGGGTCAGGAGCCCCTCGGGGACCTCCTCCGCGGTGACGGCGAAGCTGCGGTGGTCCCGCCAGGCGCCGTCGACGTGCAGGTACGCCCGCCGCAGCCCCTCCTCCCGCAGGCCGAGCTTCTGCACCACCCGCAGGCTCGCCTCGTTCTCGGGGCGGATGTTCACCTCCACGCGGTGCAGTCCCAGCCCGCGGAAGGCCCAGTCCGTCACCATGGCCACGGCGGTCGGGGTCAGCCCGTGCCCGGCCTCCCGGCGGTCCACCCAGTAGCCCACCGCCCCGGACATCACCGAGCCCAGCTGCACCCCGCCCAGGCTCACGAGACCCACGAGGCGGTCGCGTCCCGGGCCGTCCTCGTCCAGGGCCATGCCCCAGGTGTAGGACGTCCCCGCGCGGGCCTGGCGACCGTGCCACCGGACCATCTGGCCGAAGCTCGCGGGGCCGGCTCCGGGCACCGGGCTCGTGGCGTCCCACGGGGTCAGCCAGGCGGCGTTCACGCGCCGCTGCTCCTCCCACGCACGCCGGTCCGACCGCCGCAGCGGACGCAGCGTGAGCGTGCCGTGGCGCAGTGCCACGGGCCAGACGGAGCCGGAGACGTTCATGGCCCCGATCCTACGAGGCGGCATGATGGCGGCATGGACCCCTTCCGCCCGGACCCCTTCCCCGCCGTCGGCGACGCCGCCCTCGCCGCCGCCAAGGCGGCGCTGCGCTCCCGGCACCGCGCCGCGCGTCGGGCCCTGGACCCCGCCGAGCGCACCCGCCAGGCCGAGGCGGCGGCCGAGCACCTGTGGCCGTGGCTCGCCCCCCGTCTCGCGGCGGCCCGGGAGGCCGGCCGCACCCCCGTCGTCGCCACGGTGCTCCCGATGGGCTCCGAGCCGGACACCGGCCCGCTGCGGGCCCGTCTGACCGAGGCCGGCGCGCGCGTGCTGGTCCCCGTGATCGAGCCGGCGCGGCGCCTGTCCTGGGCGGACTGGACGCCGGAGGTCCCCGTGGCCCGGGCGGCGAACGCCCCCGTGGACGAGCCGACGGGTCCCCGCCACGGCCCGGAGGTGCTCGCCGAGGCGGTGCTGGTGCTGGCGCCGGCCCTGGCCGTGGACCGGTCCGGGATGCGCATGGGGCAGGGCGGCGGCTACTACGACCGCTTCCTCGCCGGCCTCCCCGGGTCCGTCCCGGTGGTGGCGCACGTCTTCGGCCACGAGCTGCTGCCCGCCGGGGAGGTCCCCTTCGAGCCGACCGACCGGCCCGTGGACGGCGTCCTGACCGCCGACGGGCTGACGTGGCTCACCGCCGCCGGGCGCCCCGCCGGCACCGTGCACCTGCCCGACGCGCAGTAGCATCGGGGCACCCCGTCCCACCGCGCGGGCGCCCCGCGCGCCCGCCCGTCCGAGAGGTGCTCCATGCCCACGTACGCCTACCGCTGCAAGGACTGCGGCCACGCCTTCGACGCCGTCCAGTCCTTCTCCGACGACGCGCTCACCGAGTGCCCCGCGTGCGGCGGCGTCCTGCGGAAGCAGTACGGGTCCGTGGGGGTGAGCTTCAAGGGCTCCGGCTTCTACCGCACCGACTCGCGCGGCGGCACGGGCGGCGGCGACGGCGCGAAGGCCTCCTCGGGCGGCGCCGCGTCCGGCTCGGACTCGGGGTCCGCGGCCACGACGACCTCCGGCGGCGGCTCCGCCGACTGACCCGCGGTCCCCGGGTCCGCCGCGCTCAGCCCCAGTGGGGCGGGCGCTGCTCGCGCAGCCAGCGGTCGTGCTCGGCCTCGGCCGGGTCGGCCGGCAGGGCCCGTCCGGCGCGCGGCGTCGCAGCGCCCGTCACCGTGGCGGACGCCGCCGCGCTCGCGCCCCGGGGCGGAGCGCCCCCGCCGGTCCGCGACGCCAGCACCGGCTCGGGGCCGTCGGCGGACGCGGGGCCGGTGCCGGGGGCGTCCGCCCGACGCGGACCGCGTCGCCGCGGCTCAGCGGGCATCCTCGCCGTCGTCCCCGTCCACGTCCTCCGGGTCCTCGAGGGGCAGGCCCAGCCGGTCGGCCAGGCGGTCCGCCACGGACTCGGGGTCCGCGAACACGTCGATCGCCCACAGCGTGTCCGTGTCCCAGCCGAGGGACTCGAGCCTCTCCGGCAGGCGACGCGAACGCTCCCGCACCGACAGCTCGCGGTAGGCCTCGCCGCCGTCGCTGACCAGGGCCAGCGGCCGGGCCCGGCCCCGCGGGCCGCGGACGTCCGCCACCGCCAGGTCCATGACCCCGCCGTGGTGCGGGGACGTGTGAGCCCCGTGGTCCTCGAGGCGGTCGCGCAGGTCCGTCAGCAGCGGGTCGCTCAGGCGCCCCGGCCGCCCCGCGTCCGCCTCGGAGAGCAGGAGGCCGAGCAGGCCGTGGAACGCGCGGGCCCCGCCGTCGAGCCGGTCCTCCTCGAGGTCCTCCGCCCGCAGCGCCGAGACCAGGTGCATGCGGGTCCGGGCGCGGGTGAGCGCCACGGTGAGCATGCGCTCGCCGTCCGGGTCGGAGAGGGCGCCGAAGTGATGGACCACGCGCCCGTGCGGCGTGCGCCCGTAGCCGGGGCTGAGGATCACGGCGTCCCGGGTGATGGTGGACGCCCGCGTCACGGGGGCGATGACGAACGGCTCGCGGTCGTCCCCCTCCCCCCGGCCCCGGGCCAGGAAGTCCGCCGCCCACGGCGCCTGCGCCGCGGTGGCCAGCACGGCGGCGGCCACACGGCGGGCGTGCTGCTCGGACACCGTGATCACCGCCAACGACTCCTCCGGACGGTCCCGGGCGTGCTCGAAGACCCGCTGCACGCAGCGGGAGATCTCCGCCGGGGTGGACTCGACCACGTCCCCGCCGGTCATGGGGATGCCCGTCCCCTCCGGCAGGTACTCCGCCGTGACGGTACGGTCCCGGCCGGTGAACTCGGCCGCGGTGGGCAGGCAGTCCACGGCGCTGTCGTACGCGAGGCGGGAGATCAGCCGGACCATCCCCCGCGGCAGCGGGCGATGCACCTGGCCGAGCGCCGCGGACGGCAGCACCTCGGCCAGGGCCTGGTGGGCCGAGCGCAGGGGACGCAGCGGGCCGGCCGTGGCCGTCGGGTCCACGGACACCTGGAAGGACTGCGGCCGGCCGATGGCGGGGTCACCGAGGGCCACCACCTGGGGGGCCCGGGTGAGCGCGCCGACCACCGAGGCCAGGGCGGTGGCGTCCGCCTCCAGCAGCAGCACCACGTCCGCCTCCCACTCCGGCGGGAACTCGGTCAGCGCCATCGGCGAGGTGGTGACGATCGGCACGAGGGGGCGCAGCACCTCGGGCGTGATGGTGGCCAGCGACTCCACGTCCGGCCGGCCCTGACGCAGCAGCGAGCGCAGGACGGCCGCGTCCGCGCGGTAGGTGCGGAGGGCCTCCTTCCACTGGCGGCCCAGCTCGGCGGCCAGGCGGTCCGCACCGGAGTCCAGCAGGGCCCGGTCCGCCGCGCGGTAGCCGCGCTCGACGGCGCTGAGGTCGTCCCCGCTCATCATCGCCAGGAAGTCGTCCCCGGAGATCATGGCCTCGAGGGCGGACTGCCACCACGCGAGCTCGAGCTCGGCGGCCAGGCGGTCGGCGGGGACCTCCCGCCGGTGCAGGTCCTCGAGCAGCTCGTTGAGGCCGTGGTCCCGCAGCTCGTCCAGGACGAGGGTGCGCTCGGGCAGGGTGGCCAGCGTGGGCCGGTCCGCCACGAGGCCGTCGACGGCGGCCATCAGGTCGTCCGCGTCCGTCGCCGTCAGGGAGGCCTCCGCGGTGGCCTCGGGGGCCAGCACGCGCTCGAGGCGTTCGAGCGCGTCGGCGACGCCGGCCACCGCCCGGCGCCCGCGGGCGGCCTGGTCCGGGACCATCGGCAGGGAGGACGGGTCCGCGGCCTGGGCGGCCCAGTCCGCGAGGACGGCCTCCACCTCCAGCAGCTCCTGGTGCAGGTCCGGGACCTGCACGCCCGGCCGCACCACGTCCTTCGCGGTGCGGCGCAGACGGGAGCGGGCCACGGAGGACATCTCCACCATGTTGTTCCTCCGCCACTGGCTCGAGGCGGTGGCGGCCACCAGCTGGGGGACGTCCAGCGAGAACACCTCGGGCTTGATCGCCGTCAGGATGCGCTCCACCCGGGCGTACAGGTCCGACTGCTCGGCCCAGCCGTCCACCGTGCGGGCCCGGCGCAGGCCGGCCTGGGAGGCGGCCGCGTCCACGGCACGACGGGTCGTGTGGAGGGTGGCGGCCAGGTGCTCCACGAGCTCCCCGGCGGCCTCGGTCTCCTGCACGTTGCGCACCCGCGCCCCGAACCAGCGGCTCTGCGTGGCGTCCCGGTCGAACGCGCCGAGCTCGCCGGCGCGCACCAGCTGCTGCGCCACGGCGTGGCGGTCCACGGTGGAGTCCAGCACCGAGCGCTTGAGGCGGACGGTGGTGGCCGGCGGGGTCTCCAGGGAGGTCAGCGCCGCGAGGGCCTGCATGGCCTGGAACGGCGAGCACCCCCACCGGGGGCGGACGTGGTGCAGGGAGTCGACGTGCTCCCGCAGGCGGCGGCGCAGCTCCACGAGCTCGGCGTCCGCGGCGGCCCGGTCCGGGGCCTGGGCGCGCTCGGCGCGCAGCACGGCGGCCACGAGCTGGCGGCGCAGGTCCTCGGGGTCGGCGTTGGCCGGCACGTCCAGGACGGCGTCCCGCAGCCCGACCTCGTCGAGGCGGGCGTGCAGGTCCGTCAGGGCGGCGGAGCGCTCCGCCACGACGAGCACGCGGCGGCCCTCCCACGCCAGGCGGGCCGCGAGCGCGGCGGCCGTCTGCGTCTGCCCGGTGCCGGGGGCGGTGTCCACCACGAGGGAGCGGCCCGACGCGGCGTGCTCGACCACGCGGCGCTGGGAGGCGTCCAGGTCCAGGACCAGGCGCTCGTCCACCGGGGCGACGGCGTCCTCGTCCGGCCCCGGGCTCGGGTCCAACGGCTCGGGACGGGGGACCATGCCGGTGCCGGCGTCGTAGAGGGCCTGGACCACGGGGAGGCGGTCGAGGGACTCGGGCAGCGAGGCGGTGTCCCCCAGGTCGGCGAACGTGGAGACGAGGAGCCGCTCGGAGACCTCGAGCCCGGTGAGCGCGGCGGCCTCCTCGCGCAGCAGGGCCAGGGCCGGGCCGGGTTCGATGCGCGCGGTGGCGTAGGCCGCCTGCCGGTAGGCCTCGGGGTCCAGCCGAATCCCGTGGTGCCGGCGCAGGTTCCGCACGAGCGCCGGGTTCAGCCGGGCGGGCTCGGTGATCTGCACCTCGACCTCGTCGCGACCGCGGGCGCCGCTGCGGACGGTGAACGCCACACGCGCCAGCAGCACGGGGGCGGTGCGCCGCTCCCGGCGGCTGTCCTCGTGCGCGCTCCACGTGGCCACGCCCAGGGCGAGGGCGCCGACGTCGATCCCCCGCTCCTCGCCGAGGCGGCGCACCGTGGCGCGCAGCGCCATGGCCACCTCCTGCGCGGCGTCCAGGTCGGGGCCCGCAGGCAGCAGGGTGGACAGGCGGGTGCGCCGGCCCAGCAGCAGCTGGGACAGCCCCGAGGTGCTCGCACCGGTCAGGTCGACGGCGTTGGCCGCCGAGGGCGCGAACCGGAGCATGGTGTCCGACTCCGCGCCGGAGCCGAGGGAGGCCACCCACGTGGCGGGGTCGGGCCGCTCCTGCTCCGCCGGTCGGGCGGCGGCGCGGGCGCGGGCCAGCCGCGGGAACTCCTGCTCGGTCACGTCCTGGGTGTCCTTCCTGTGCTGTCTCGGCGGTCGGTGCGCGTCCTGACGGGAGCCCCGCTCACTCCCACTCGATGGTGCCCGGGGGCTTGCTCGTGACGTCCAGCACGACCCGGTTGATCCCGTCCACCTCGTTGGTGATGCGGTTGGAGATCCGGGACAGGACCTCGGAGGGGATGCGCGCCCAGTCGGCGGTCATGGCGTCCTCGGAGGTGACGGGGCGCAGCACCACCGGGTGGCCGTAGGTGCGGCCGTCGCCCTGCACGCCCACGGAGCGCACATCCGCGAGCAGCACCACCGGGCACTGCCAGATGTGGCGGTCCAGCCCGGCGGCGGTGAGCTCGGCGCGCACGATCGCGTCCGCCCGACGCAGCAGGTCCAGGCGCTCCTGGGTGACCTCGCCGATGATGCGGATGCCCAGGCCCGGGCCCGGGAAGGGCTGGCGGTGGACGATCCCGTCCGGCAGGCCCAGCTCGGCGCCCACGGCGCGGACCTCGTCCTTGAAGAGCTCGCGGAGCGGCTCGCACAGCTCGAACTCGATGTCGTCCGGGAGGCCGCCCACGTTGTGGTGGGACTTGATGTTCGCGGCACCGTCGCCACCGCCGGACTCGACCACGTCCGGGTACAGGGTGCCCTGGACGAGGAACCTCACGTCCGTCGCGTGGGGGTCCTCGGCCGACTCCAGGACGATGTCCGCCTGCGCCTTCTCGAAGGTGCGGATGAACCGCTCGCCGATGATCTTGCGCTTGGCCTCCGGGTCGGTGACGCCGGCCAGCGCGGAGAGGAAGTCCTCCCGGGCGTCCACCATCACGAGGCGGGCGCCGCCGTGGGCCTCGCCGAAGGCCTTCTCGATCTCGGCGGACTCCCCCTCCCGCATGAGGCCGTGGTCCACGTAGACGCACGTGAGGCGGTCGCCGATGGCGCGCTGCACGAGCGCGGCGGCCACCGCGGAGTCCACGCCGCCGGACAGGCCGCAGATGGCCCGCGCGTCGCCGACCTGCTCGCGGATGCGGGCCACCTGCTCCTCGATCACGTTCGCGGCGGTCCAGTCCTGGCCCAGGCCCGCGCCGTCCACGAGGAAGTTGCGCAGCACCTCCTGGCCGCGCTCGGAATGGCCGACCTCGGGGTGCCACTGCACGCCGAACAGGCGCCGCTCGCGGTCCTCGAACGCCGCGACCGGGGCGCCGGCGGTGGTGGCGGTCACGGTGAAGCCCTCGGGGGCCTGGGTGACGGCGTCGCCGTGGGACATCCACACGACCTGCTCCGCGTCCTGGCCGGAGAACAGCACCGAGTCCCCCGCCGCGGTCTCCAGACGGGTGGAGCCGTACTCGCGCGTCCCGGTCTTGGCCACCACGCCGCCGAGGGCGTGCGCGATCGACTGGAACCCGTAGCACAGGCCGAGGACGGGCACGCCGGCCTCGAGCAGCGCCGGGTCCAGGCGCGGGGCGCCGTCCTCGTAGACCGACGACGGGCCGCCGGAGAGGATCAGGGCCGCGGGCTCGCGCGCAAGGATCTCGGCGGCCGGGGTGGACGCGGGCACGACCTCGGAGTACACGTTCGCCTCGCGCACACGACGCGCGATCAGCTGGGCGTACTGGGCACCGAAGTCCAGGACGAGGACGGTGGGCAGGACGTCGTGCAGCGGGGTGGGCTGGTCACGGTGGGGGTCGGTCTGGGTCACCCGTCAAGGATAGACGAGCCCCGCCGTGGGCCGCCGGGCGGTCAGTAGCGTCGCGCGGCCTCGGGGTGGCGGGCGATCTCCTCACGCACGACGCGGGTGATCCGCTTCTCCACGACGAACGAGAGGAACGGCACCACGCCGCCGCCGGCCATCGCGAGCAGCCGCACCGGGGACCACCGCATGAGGGACCACAGGCGGAAGCACGCGAGCAGGTACAGCACGTACATCCAGCCGTGGGCGATCAGGATGAGCAGGGACAGGTTCACCCCGCCGGTGACGGAGTCCTCGGGGTGCAGCCCCAGGGTGTTGGGCACCCCGTCCACCGTGGTGCCGCCGGCGTACAGCTCCGTCCCGAGGCCGTACTTGAAGACCATCTCCGCCACCAGGAGCAGCAGCATCACGCCGGTGATCCACGAGCACACCACGTACAGGCGCGTGGCGGAGCGGATCTGCTGCTGTGTCCCGGCGAACCGGCGTCGTTCCCGGCCGGGCCGGGGCGGCGGCGCGGGCAGGTCGGCCTCCGTGATGTCCTCGGGGTCCGGCAGCGTGTCGGGGTCCACGGGGGTGCCCGCCTCCGGGCGGGGATGCGATCCGGTCATGGCCGGGACTCCTTCCTCAGGCCCTCGGGCCCGTCCTGCGTGCGGTGCACGTCGTCGTCGGGGGCGCCGTGGTAGGCGGCATAGGCCCGGCGCGCCTCCTCCTTGCGGAGGCGGGCCTGCTCACGACGCCGGGCGAGCTCCTCGGCGCGCCAGCGCGCCGCCCACTCCTCGTCCAGCTCGGCCTCGCGCAGCTCCCGCTGGTGGTCGTCCCGGACGAACCGCCACCACAGGAACAGGGCGAAGCCCGCGAAGAGGATCCACTCGACCCCGTAGAACACGTTGAGCCAGATGACCTGGGTCTCCTCCGGCTGGGGCGCCACCCACACCGGCTCGAGCCCGCCCTCGGCTGCGCGGGTGCCCACCTCCGCACCCGTGGCGTCGGTGACCGCGAACGCGGCCACGTAGGCGGCGTACGACGGGACGTCCCACACGTTCACGAGCTGCCCCGGGGACAGCGTGGCGTACGCGGGGCGGCCGGCCGTGTCCCCGGCGTCGTCCGAGCGGGGCAGGGGGCCGTCCGGCGGCAGCAGGCGCCCGGCCACGGTGACCTCGCCGGTCGGGGCCGGGTCGAGGACGTCCGCGGTCGCGGACCAGCCGCGGACCACGGGGATCGTCTGCACGCCGGGGGCGTCCGCCACGCGGAACGCGGTGACGGTCCACCAGCCCTCGCGCCCGTCGGACAGGCGCGGGCCGACCAGCACGTCCGTCCCGGGGAGGAACTCGCCGCGGGCGGAGACCACCTGATCCGCGGCGGCCGCCGTCAGCGCTTCGCCGGGGCGCAGGTGGGAGGTCAGCGGCACCGCGTTCTCGGTCTGGGAGCGGGGCGGCGGAGCGTTGGTCTCCGCCGCCTGGAACTGCCACCGGGACAGCAGGACGAAGACCGTGGCGGCCACCAGGGCCAGCAGGAGGCTGAGGAGCCAGACGGGCTTGAGCGCGGTGCGGAGCACGGCTCAGGAGGCTCCGGAGGGGGTGACGAGCACCTCCACCTTCTGGAAGTCCTTGAGCTCTGTGTACCCGGACGTGGCCATGGCCCGCTTGAGGGCCCCCATCAGGTTGGAGGTGCCGTCGGTGTGATGGCCGGGCCCCCACAGGACCTCCTCGAGCGGGCCGACCTGGCCCACCCGGGTGCGGTGCCCACGCGGCAGCTCGGGGTGGGCGGCCTCGAGGCCCCAGTGCCAGCCGCGGCCGGGGGCCTCCGTGGCGCGGGCCAGCGCCCCGCCGAGCACGACGGCGTCCGCGCCCATCGCCAGGGCCTTGACGATCTCCCCGGACGTGCCCACACCGCCGTCGGCGATCACGTGCACGTACCGTCCGCCGGACTCGTCCATGTAGTCGCGCCGGGCCTCGGCGATGTCCGCCACGGCGGTGGCCATGGGCACACGGATGCCCATGGCGCGGCGGGTGGTGCTGGAGGCGCCCCCGCCGAAGCCCACGAGCACACCGGCCGCGCCGGTGCGCATCAGGTGCAGCGCCGGGGTGTAGCCGGCCGCGCCGCCGACGATCACGGGCACGTCCAGCTCATAGATGAACTGCTTGAGATCCAGCGGCTCTTGCGCCTCGGACACGTGCTCGGCCGAGACGGTGGTGCCACGGATGACGAACAGGTCCACGCCCGCCGCCAGGACGGTCTTGTAGAACTGCTGAGTGTGCTGGGGTGTGAGCGAGCCGGCCACTACGACGCCGGCCTCCCGGATCTGCGCGAGGCGCTCGGTGATCAGCTCCGCGCGGACGGGCGCCGCGTAGATCTCCTGCAGGCGGCGGGTGACCTCCGGGCTGCCGGGCTCGGCCTCGAGCGCAGCGATGTCCTCGAGGAGCGGCTCCGGGTCCTCGTGCCGGGTCCACAGGCCCTCGAGGTTGAGCACGCCGAGACCCCCGAGGCGGCCGAGCGCGATGGCGGTGGCCGGACTCATGACGGAGTCCATCGGCGCGCCGATCACGGGCATGTCGAACGTGTACGCGTCGATGCGCCAGGACAGGCTCACGTCCCTCGGGTCCCGCGTGCGCCGGGCGGGCACCACGGAGACGTCGTCGAAGGAATAGGCCAGGCGGCCGCGCTTGCCTCGTCCGATCTCGATCTGGTTCGTCACCCGATCAGCCTATCCCAGGGCCCGGACGCGACAGCGAGGACGACGCCGCCCCGGCGCCCTCCGCTGAGGGGGCGCCGGGGCGGGACCGCCGGCGGGGTGTGGTCAGCGCGAGCGGTAGTTCGGGGCCTCGACCGTCATCATGATGTCGTGCGGGTGGGACTCCTTGAGCCCGGCCGCGGTGATGCGCACGAAGCGACCGTTCTCCTTCAGCTCCTCCACCGTGGCCGCGCCCGTGTAGAACATGGTCTGGCGCAGGCCGCCCACGAGCTGGTGGACCACCGAGGCGATCGGACCCCGGAAGGGCACCTGGCCCTCGATGCCCTCGGGGATCAGCTTGTCCTCGTCCGGGACGTCCGCCTGGAAGTAGCGGTCCTTGGAGAAGGAGCGCGTGCCGTTGCGGGTCTGCATGGCCCCCAGCGAGCCCATGCCGCGGTAGGCCTTGAACTGCTTGCCCTGGTAGAACACCAGGTCGCCCGGGGACTCCGCGGTGCCGGCCAGCAGGGAGCCGAGCATCACGGAGTCGGCGCCGGCCACGAGGGCCTTGCCGATGTCCCCCGAGTGCTGCAGGCCGCCGTCGGCGATCAGCGGGACCCCCGCCGGACGCGTGGCCTTCGCGGCCTCGTAGATGGCGGTGATCTGCGGGACGCCGACGCCGGCCACCACACGGGTGGTGCAGATCGACCCCGGGCCCACGCCCACCTTCACCGCGTCCGCGCCGGCGTCCACGATCGCCTTGGCGCCGGCGTAGGTGGCCGCCTGACCGCCGATGACGTCCACGTGGGCGGCGGCCTTCTCCTTCTTCAGGCGGGCGATCATGTCCAGCACGCCGTGCGTGTGGCCGTTGGCGGTGTCCACCACGAGGGCGTCCACGCCCGCCTCGACGAGCGCCATGGCACGCTCCCAGCCGTCGCCGAAGAAGCCGACGGCCCCGCCCACGCGCAGGCGGCCCTCGTCGTCCTTCGCGGCGTCCGGGTACTTCTCCGCCTTGTCGAAGTCCTTGATGGTGATCAGGCCGGTGAGGCGGCCGGCGTCGTCCACCAGGGGCAGCTTCTCCACGCGGTTCTTCGAGAACAGCGTGAGGACCTCCTCGCGGGAGATGCCGTCCCGGGCGGTCACCAGCGGCATGCGGGTCATGGCCGTGTCCACCGTGCGCGTCTCCCACTCCTCATGGGGGATGAAGCGGGTGTCCCGGTTGGTGATGATGCCCAGCAGCGTCATGTCCTCGGCCACCACCGGCAGGCCGGAGACGCGGTACTGCGCGCACAGCCCGTCCAGCTCCGCGAGGGTCGCCTTGGGGCCGATGGTCACGGGGTCCGAGATCATGCCGGACTCCGAGCGCTTCACGGTGTCCACGTGGCGGGCCTGGTCCTCCACGGAGAGGTTGCGGTGGATGATCCCCATGCCGCCCTGGCGCGCCATGGCGATCGCCAGCGGAGCCTCGGTCACGGTGTCCATGGCGGCGGAGACGATGGGGATGTTCAAGCGGATGTTGCGGGTCAGCCGGGTGCCCGGGTCCGCGTCCGCGGGGATGACGTCCGTGGCGTTGGGCAGGAGCAGGACGTCGTCATAGGTGAGGCCGAAGAAGCCGAAGGGATCCGAGGAGGAGTGGACGGGCTCGGGGCTGGGACCGGTGCTGGTGTTGGTCACGAAGGCGCCTTTCGGGACGGGTGTTTCCGCGATTCTATGCCCGGGGTCAAACCGGCGATCCGGGTGCGGGCCACGTCACAGGGCCCCCGCGCTGGGCCACGCGGGGGCGAGACGGACGTCACCACGACGTCACATGGCGCAATCCGTTTCGGTGTCATGGTATTAGACCGCCTAACCTCCCCGGATGAGCACCGCACAGTCCTCCCCCGCACCGGCGTCCCGACGCCGGCTCCCCGCCTAGACGTCCAACTTCGGCTGGCAGATCGCCGCCGCCCTCGTCCTCGGCCTCGTCCTGGGCCTGATCGCCCGCGCGACGGGGCACACCTCCGAGCACCCGACGTGGCTCGGCGAGACGCTGGCCACCGTCGGCAGCATCTACATCAGCCTGCTGAAGGCCACGGTCGTCCCGCTGGTCTTCTTCGCCGTCGTCGCCTCCATCGCCAACCTGGCCCAGGTGACCAATGCGGCCCGCCTGGCCGCCAAGACCCTGCTCTGGTTCGCCATCACGAGCCTGATCGCGGTGCTCATCGGCCTCGCCGTCGGCGTCGTGCTGCAGCCGGGCGTGGGCACCGGCCAGACCGCGCCGGCGTCGTACCAGGCCAAGGACGTCGGCTGGCTCGACTTCCTGACCTCCCTGGTGCCGGCGAACTTCCTCGGCCTGACCGTCAAGACCACGGCGGGCGAGGACGGCGCGCTGGCCTCCTCCCCCACGTTCAACGTGCTGCAGATCCTCGTGATCGCGATCGTCGTGGGCGTGGCCGCACTCAAGGTCGGCGAGAAGGCCGCCCCGTTCCTCACGTTCTCCCGCTCGGTGCTCGCGATCATCCAGAAGCTGCTGTGGTGGATCATCCGCCTGGCCCCGATCGGCACCATCGGCCTGCTGGGCAACGCCGTGGCCTCCTACGGCTGGTCCACGATGGGCACCCTGGCCAAGTTCGTGGTGGCGATCTACGTGGGCCTGGCCCTCGTGATGCTCGTGGTGTACCCGCTGCTGGCGCGCCTGCACGGGCTCTCCGTCAAGCAGTTCTTCACCGGCGTGTGGCCGGCGTTCCAGCTCGGCTTCGTCTCCCGCTCCTCCCTGGGCACGCTGCCCGTCACCCAGCGGGTGGCCGAGCGCAACTTCGGCGTGCCCACCGGCTACGCCTCCTTCGCCGTCCCGCTGGGCGCCACCACCAAGATGGACGGCTGCGCCGCGATCTACCCGGCCGTGGCCGCCGTGTTCATCGCCCAGTTCTACGGGATCGACATGAGCCTGAGCCAGTACGCCCTCGTGGCGCTCGTGTCCGTGCTGGGCTCGGCCGCGACCGCCGGCACCACCGGCGCCACCGTGATGCTCACGCTCACGCTGTCCACCGCCGGGCTGCCCCTCGAGGGCATGGCCCTGCTCCTGGCCGTCGACCCGATCGTGGACATGGGCCGCACCGCCCTCAACGTGTCCGGCCAGGCCCTCATCCCCGCCCTCGTGGCCTCCCAGGAGGGCATCCTGGACCGCTCCCGCTACGACGCCCCGCGCGGCGACATCTTCGGCGAGGACGAGGAGGAGATCGTCGAGGCCCGCGCGGCCCGGACGAACGGCTCCCGCGAGGAGCTCGTCGGCTCGCAGGACTCTGGGCCCCGGCGATGAGACCGCCGAGCCCCCCTGGAGACCAGGGGGGCTCGGCCGTACCCGTGAGCGCGGTCGTCGGTCAGGCGACCTCGATGCCCGGCTCTCTGCCGCCCGCCTGGGTGGAGTTCGTCAGGACGAAGGTGGTGGACGCGTCGCCAGAGGTCACGATGAAGGTGGTGCCCTGGCTCGTGCCGTCGGAGCCCTTGCGGAGGTACCCCGTGGTCCCGTCGTCCAGCGCCACCTGGCCGTTGGCATCCGTGGTCAGGGTGATGGTGGCGCCGACGCCACTGCTGTAGGGGCGCGTGGTGGCCAGGGCGTCGTCTGAGCTGACCGCCCGGTCGGACACGAAGTAGAACGAGTTCTCGTTACCCCGGTAGTTGGAGATAGTGAGGGTGACCGGCTGGTTCGGCACGGGCAAGCCGTTGGCGTCCCTGATGGTCACCACGACACCCTGGGCAATGAAGCCGGCGTAGCGGATCAAGTCGCTCCAGCGCGTGATGGGCGTATCGACCTGGATGGTGGCGGGCGCCCCGGGCATCGAGGCGGCACGCGCGGGTGCGCTCATCGCGACGGCGACGGCGGGAGCACCCCAGGCCAGGGCGCTGGTGACATGGCGGCGGGAGGGGTTCTGAGCAGTCATAATACTTCCAATCGGGAGGATTAAAGGGCACCGTGCAGGCCGACGGGTGCCAGCACCTTCCATTGAGCGCCCTCTAGGACGATCATAGGGAGCGAAGCCTCAATCTCTCAACTGATGAACCCCCGCCTGCCTGGCCGGCCGCATGAGGGAGGTCACGTCTCTCGCATGACGCCCCCGCCCGGGGCCTCAGCCGACCGGGACCCGGACGCGCGGGCCTACCCTGAACGGATGGGCACCCCACCGCAGCAGGCCTCCCACCTGTCCCCGGACCGCTCCGGCCCCGCGATCCCCGCCCCGGCTTCGCGGACCCGCACCCGGCTGCGCCGGTTCGTGCACGAGGTCACCTACCAGCACGGCATCCACCCGGCCCTCGTGCCGGGCGTCTCGATCGAGGACCAGCAGGTCCGCTACCGCGTGGACAAGGTCGTCCTCCTCGTCGTCGGCGCCCTGGTGCTGGGATTCGTGGCCTGGAGCGTCACCCGACCCGACGACGTCCTGGCCGTCTCCAGCGCGGCCCTGTCCTGGGTCATGGCCAACCTCGGCTGGCTGTTCTCCCTGCTGGCGATCGGCATGGTGGTGTTCCTGCTGGCCATCGCCTTCTCCCGCTACGGGGACATCACCCTGGGCCTGGACGGCGAGAAGCCCGAGTACTCCACGCCTCCTGGGCCGTCATGCTCTTCGCCGCGGACATCGGCATCGGCATCATCATATTCGACCCCTACGAGCCGCTCTCCTACCACCTCTCCCCGCGGCCCGGCGCCTACGAGGCCGCCAGCGACGCGGCCGTCACCGGGGCCATGGCCCAGGCCGCCCTGCACTGGGGCGTCAACGCGTGGGCGATCTACGCCGTGGTGGGCCTCGCGGTGGCGTACGTGTCCTACCGACGCGGACGTGTGCCGCTCATGAGCTCCATCCTCATGCCGCTGTTCGGACGCGGCGACCGCACCGACTCGTTCGGCGCCCGCCTGATCGACTCCCTCGCCATCATCGCCACCCTCTTCGGCACCGCGGCGTCCCTGGGCATTGGGGCGCTGCAGATCGGCCGCGGGGTGGAGATCGTGACCGGCTGGTCCCCGGGGGGGCAACCTGCTGGCCATGGTCATCATCGTCCTGCTGACCATCGGGACGATCGCCTCCGCCGTCTCCGGGGTGGCCCGCGGGATCCGCTGGTTCTTCAACGTCAACATGGTGCTGGCCCTGGCCCTCGCCGTGTTCTTCTTCGTGGTGGGGCCCACCGCGTGCATCCTCAACGTGATCCCCGGCGTCCTCATGGACTACGCCGGCGAGATGCCGGACATGCTCGGCGCCAGCATGGCCGAGGGGCCGGAGATGCAGGCCTTCCTCTCCCCCTGGACCACGTTCTACTGGGCCTGGTGGGTCAGCTGGGCGCCCTTCGTGGGCGTGTTCGTCGCGAAGATCTCCCGCGGCCGCACCATCCGCCAGTTCGTCCTGGGCGCGCTGTTCATCCCGGCGTCCGTGATCATCGCGGCGTTCACCGTCATCGGCGGGACCACCATCTGGCTGCAGCGCGAGCGCGGGGCCATCGCCCCCGACGGCACGGCGGCCTCGATGCCGGCCCCCGCGGAGATCTTCTGGACCGTTCTGGACCAGTTCCCGGGCGCGCGGCTCATCGCGCCGCTGGTGATGGTCATGCTCGCCATCTTCTTCATCACGACGGTGGACTCCGCCTCCCTCGTGAACTCGCAGCTGTCCCAGCGCGGCGCGCCCCGGCCGAACCGCCTGGTGACCGCGTTCTGGGCGCTGTGCATGGCGGGCATCGCCGTCGTCATGCTCCTCACCGGCGGCGACACGGCGCTGACGGGCCTGCAGAACCTCATCACCGTCACGGCCCTGCCGTTCTCCGTGGTGATCGTCCTCATGGCGGTGGCCCTCTACCGGGAGCTGCGCCACGACCCGCAGGCCCTCCGGGAGCAGTACGAACGGGCGGCCCTGCAGAAGGCGGTGCGGCGCGGCATCGAGGACCACGGCGACGACTTCACCCTGGCCGTGGAGCCCGTCCCCACCGGCAGCCAGTACGCCGTGGGCGCGGAGATCGACTCCACCGCGGCTGAGGTCACGGACTGGTACCGGCGCACCGACGAGGACGGCAACCCCGTGGACTACGACTACACCACGGGCGAGTACCTCGAGGAGGACGACCGGCGCGGCTGAGCCGCCCCTCCCCTCCCCGGTGACGACGCCGCCCCCGCACCTTCCGGCCGGAAGGTGCGGGGGCGGCGTCGTCGAGGGGAGCGGTCCCGGCCCGGACGGGCCGGGGCCGGCTCAGTGCTGGTGCTCGTCCTCCTCGGCGGGCTTGTCCGCCACGAGGGTCTCGGTGGTCAGCACGAGGGCCGCGATGGAGGCGGCGTTGGCCAGCGCGGAGCGGGTCACCTTGACCGGGTCGATCACGCCGTCGTCGATCAGGTCGCCGTAGACGCCGGTCTTCGCGTTGAAGCCGTGGTTCGGCTCCAGCTCGGCGACCTTGGAGACCACCACGTAGCCGTCCTCGCCCGCGTTCTGGGCGATCCAGCGCAGCGGCTGCTTGAGCGCCCGGCGCACGATCTCCACGCCGGTGGCGGCATCGCCGGTGAGGGCCTGGACGTCGGCGTCCTCATCGAGGACGGCGAGGGCGTTGATGAGGGCGGTGCCGCCGCCGGCGACGATGCCCTCCTCGAGGGCGGCGCGGGTCGAGGACACGGCGTCCTCGATGCGGTGCTTGCGCTCCTTGAGCTCCACCTCCGTGGCGGCGCCCACGCGGATCACGCCGATGCCGCCGGAGAGCTTGGCGAGGCGCTCCTGGAGCTTCTCGCGGTCCCAGTCGGAGTCGGTGGCGGCCACCTCGGCCTTGATCTGGGAGACGCGGGCCTCGACGTCCGCCGCCTCGCCGCCGCCGTCCACGATGGTGGTGTTGTCCTTGGTCACCGTGACGCGACGGGCGGAGCCGAGCACGTCCAGATCGGCCTGCTCGAGCTTCATGCCGAGGTCCGGGGAGACCACCTGGGCGCCGGTGAGGATCGCGATGTCCTGCATCATGGCCTTGCGGCGGTCGCCGAAGCCCGGAGCCTTCACGGCCACCACGTTCAGGGTGCCGCGGATCTTGTTGACCACGAGGGTGGACAGGGCCTCGCCCTCGACGTCCTCGGCGATCACGAACAGCGGCTTGTTGGCCTGGAGGACCTTCTCGAGCAGGGGCAGCAGCTCCTGCACGTTGGAGATCTTGCCCGAGTTGATCAGGACGTAGGCGTCCTCGAGCACGGCCTCCTGACGCTCGGCGTCGGTGACCATGTACGGGGACAGGTAGCCCTTGTCGAACTGCATGCCCTCGGTGACGTCCAGCTCCGTGGAGGTGGTGGAGGACTCCTCGATGGTGATCACGCCGTCGGTGCCGACGGTGTCGAACGCGCGGGCCAGGAGCTCGCCGACCTCGTCGTTCTGGGCGGAGATGGCGGCCACGTGGGCCACCTCCTTGCCCTCCACCGGACGGGCGTTCTCCTGGAGGCGCTTCTCGACGGCGGCCACGGCGGCCTCGATGCCGCGCTTGACCTCGCCGGGGGCGGCGCCGGCCGCGACCTGGCGCATGCCCTCGTTCACGAGGGCCTGGGCCAGCACGGTGGCGGTGGTGGTGCCGTCGCCCGCGATGTCGTTGGTCTTGGTGGCGACCTCCTTGGCGAGCTGGGCGCCCATGTTCTCGTACGGGTCGTCCAGCTCGATCTCCCGGGCGATCGTGACGCCGTCGTTGGTGATCGTGGGGGCGCCCCACGCCTTGTCGAGGACGACGTTGCGCCCCTTGGGGCCGAGGGTCACCTTGACGGTGTCGGCGAGCTTGTCGATGCCGGCCTGGAGGGCGCGGCGTGCGTCGTCGTTGAAAGCCAGCTGCTTGGCCATGACGGACGCTCCTTTCGTTCGGGGAGTCAGGGGGTGCGGGGACGCGAGGGGCCCGGGGCGCGCGCACCGGTGCGGTGCGCGCCGCTCACCGGGCCCGTCGCGGCGGGGTCACTTGGTGACGACGGCCAGCACGTCGCGGGCGGAGAGCACCAGGTACTCCTCGCCACCGACCTTGACCTCGGTGCCGCCGTACTTGGAGTACAGCACCACGTCACCCTCGGCGACGTCGACCGGCACGCGGGTGCCGTTCTCGGCCACGCGGCCCGGGCCCACGGCCACGACCTGGCCCTCCTGCGGCTTCTCCTTGGCGGTGTCCGGGATGACCAGGCCGGAGGCGGTGGTCTGCTCGGCCTCGAGCGGGCGGACGACGATGCGGTCCTCGAGGGGCTGGATGGAGACGGACATGCTGCACACTCCTTGTGTTCGTCGGCGGACGCGGGCGGTGCCGGCGTCGCGCATGGTCGCGTTGTCGGGGGTGCCTCGGTGCGGGGACCCTGCGTCGTCGCGGTGCCGCGGGGCCCGTCCTCGGGCTTGGCACCCGGTACCCCCGAGTGCCAGAACCGACTGTAGCGCGGCCCTGGCACTCTCACCAAGCGACTGCCAGAGGTGCGCCGTGGGCGGACGAGCCGTTCCGCTCGTTCCGCGTCCACTATCCCGGCTGGGCCTCGCCCGCCCAACCGACTCCCCTCACTCCCACCCGCTCCCCCACCCCACGTTGTGGTCATGACGCGCCGCATCCCGGTTGTCCCGGACGGCGTGTCGTGACCATAACGGCGGGCGGCGGAGTGGGCCCGGACGTCATCGGCGGTGCGCCCGGTTGGCCCTGACAGTGCCGGCGCGATCTGCGCCGCCTCCTGCACACCCGACCACTGCCCGACGCGGATCCCCACCGGGGCCGCCCCAATCCCCGGAGACACCGACGCCGCCGCAGGATCGGCGCATGCCTCCCGTCCCTCCGTCCCCGCTGCCACCCCTGCCCGCCGTGTTCCTCCGGTCCGACGCACGGGCCATGAGCCTGCCCGTCCAGCGGCTGCGCCGGACGGACGTGGAGCGCATCGGGCCGGCCATGTACCGCCGCACCGACCGGCCGCTGACCGACTGGGCATCCGTCGGCCTCCCGGAGCCCGAGCACGGACGCCCCGGCCAGCACCTGTGGGCCCTGCAGCGCTCCCGCCCGCAGGTCGTGTTCTCCCATGCCACGGCCGCCCACCTGCACGGACTTCCCTCGCCGCGCCGCCCGGGTCCCCTGCCCACGCCGCTGGACGTGACGGTGCCCTCCGGGTCGGGGCGGATCCGGGTGCCGGAGGTGCGGGCCCGGCGTCGTCCGCTGCCCGCGTCGCACGTGGTGGAGCTGTTCGGCCTGCGGGTCACGAGCCTCGAGCGGACCGTCCTGGACCTGTGCGTCCTGGACGATCCGTGGGACCTGGCCGATGTCGTCGCCGCCGCGGACCACGCGGTCCGCCACCCCTGGACCGAGAACGGGCGGCGTCAGCCCGCCCGACGCCCGCTCGACTGGAGTCCGCGCTCAGGGAGCTGGGCCCGTTCCACGGCGTGCGCACCGCGCGGGCGGTCCTGGAGCGCATGCGCGTGGGGGCGGACTCGCCCTACGAGACCTTCCTGCGGCTCGCGCTCGTCGATGCGGGGCTCCCCGAGCCGCACCTGCAGGCCCGTCCGCGCGCCGAGGAGTGGGACTGCCCGGAGGTGGACCTGTACGTGGCCGAGGCGGATGTCGCCCTCCAGTACGACGGCGAGTCGCACCTCACGCCGGAACGTCAGGCCGCGGACGCACGCCGGGATGCGTGGCTGCTGGCCCGGGGGTGTCCGACCCTGCGGGTGAACCGCCTTGACCATCGGGAGGGGTACCGGCGGGTCATCGGTCTGGTGCGGGATCGGCTCGAGCAGACCGATGGCCCGGGCGGACCGTGACGGGAGGACGACGTCGAGCACGAGGTCCGGTCAGCGCCGGCGATCCCGCCCACGCCGCCCGGTCCCGCAGCAGCTCGCGCACTCCGCACGTTGTGGTCACGACGCGCCGTCTCAGCCACGGCCCGCACGGCGCGTCGTGACCACAACCCGGGTCGGCGGGGCGAGGGCGCAGGCGGTGACGGCTACCCCTCCCCCGCGCCGCCCAGCCCGATCAGTAGTAGACGGCCAGCGGGCCCTGGGGGCCGTCGACGACGTCGACGGGGGTCTTGAAGATGCGCTCCAGGACGTCCGGGCGCATGATGTGAGCCGGGGAACCGGTCTCCACCACGCGGCCGTCCCCCATGGCCACGATGTGGTCGGCGTAGTGGGCGGCGAAGTTGATGTCGTGCATCACGATCACCACGGTGCGGCCCAACTCGTCCGCGGCCCGGCGCAGCTGGCGCATCATCTGCACCGAGTGCTGCATGTCCAGGTTGTTCAGCGGCTCGTCCAACAGCACGTACTCGGTGTCCTGGGCCAGGACCATGGCCACGTAGGCGCGCTGGCGCTGACCGCCGGAGAGCTGGTCCAGGTAGCGGGTCTCGTACGGGCCGAGGTTGAGGAAGTCGATGGCCTCGGAGACGTACCGCTCGTCCTCCAGCGTCAGCCGACCGCGGGTGTGCGGGTACCGGCCGAACGCCACGAGCTGGCGCACGGTCAGCCGGGTGATGAAGTGGTTCTCCTGGCGCAGGATCGACAGGGTCTTCGCGATCTCCCGACTGGGTGTGCGGGTCACATCCCGCCCGGCCACCTCGATCCGACCCTCATCCGCGTCCTGGAGCCGCCCGACCATCGTGAGCACCGTGGACTTGCCCGCCCCGTTCGGACCCACGAGCGCGGTGATGCCGCCGGCCGGGATGGTCAGGTCCACGGGACCGATGCAGACCTCGTCGGAGTGGCGCTTGGTCACGCCGCGCAGTTCGATCACAGTCGGCCCTTTCTCATCACGACGACCAGGAACACGATGCCGCCGACGAGCTCGATCACCACGGTGACCGCTCCCCCGGCATAGAAGACGTGCCGCAGCACGAAGTAGGCCAGGGCGAGGACGGCGTAGCCGGCCAGCGCGGCCACCGGCAGCAGCCGCCGATGGCTCGAGGTCTCCACCAGGCTGTATGCCAGCGTGGCCACGAGGAACCCCAGGAACGTCATCGGCCCCACCAGCGCGGTGGTCACGGCCATCAGCACGGAGACCAGCAGCAGGGTGACCATCAGCTCCCGCCGATGGCCGAGCCCCGCGTTGACGGCCACGTCCCGTCCGAGGGCGATCACGTCCATCCGGCGCCCGCGCAGCCAGAGCGCGAGGCAGGCGGCCAGCACGATCGGCGCGGCTACCAGCACGTACTCGGTGCGGGCGTTGGAGATGTTGCCGAACAGCCGGGCGGAGAGCACGTCGAAGGCGTTGGGGTCGAGCAGCCGCTGCAGGAAGCCGGAGAGCGCGCCGAGCCCACCGCCGAGCACCACGCCCACCAGGAGCATCAGGTGGACGTTCCCGTACGGGCGGGAGAGCAGCCACGAGTACAGCGCGGTGGCCGCCGCCACCATGAGCAGGGCCTGGCCGAGGAACGGGCCCACGCCCGTCGCGGCGGAGACTCCCGCCGCTCCCAGGAGGAACACCACGGTGGTCTGCACGGCGATGTAGAGCGCCTCGAACCCCATGATCGAGGGCGTGATGATGCGGTTGCCGGTGGCGGTGTGGAAGCTGACGGTGGCGAACGCGTGGCACAGCGCCACGAGCGCGATCACGGCGAGCGAGCCGACGCGCATCTGGGCGATCAGCCAGAACGCACGGGAGCCCGGCTCGGCCTCGTTGCCCCACAGCAGGATCCCCGCGGTGGAGGCCAGCCCCACGACCGCCAGGGCGGCCACCACGAGCCGGTAGCGGCGCCGGTCCCGCGCCGTGCGGAAGGGGCCGGTGCGGCGCTGGGCGGGTGCGCCGTCGACGGGGAGGCGCGCGACGCCGGCCGGAGAGGGGGTGCGCTCAGCCATGGCGGGCCTGCCTGAGCAGGAGGGTCAGGAAGACCGCGGCGCCCACGAGGGCCAGGATCAGGGAGATCGGGATCTCGAACGGGGCGATCAGCGTGCGTCCGAGGACGTCGCAGACGATCACGGTCCAGACACCGGCCATGACCACCCACGGGAGGTTGGTGCGCAGATCGTCGCCGCGGACCATCGAGACCAGGTTCGGGACCACCAGCCCCAGGAAGGGCAGCGCACCGATCACCACCGTGATCACGCCCGTCGCGACGGAGACCATGGCGACGCCGGTGAACACCACGGCCTGGTAGTCCAGGCCCACATTGGTGGCGATGTCCTTGCCCAGGCCGGCCACGGTGAACCGGTCGGCGATCAGGAACACGGCCACCGTCACGGCGAGCACGAGGAACAGCAGCTCGTAGCGGCCGCGCACCACGGAGGTGAACGAGCCGGCGAACCAGGCGCCCAGCTGCTGGAGCATGTCCGTCTGCAGGGCCAGGAGCGTGGAGGCCGCGCCCACCACGGCGCCCAGCATGATGCCCACGATCGGCACGATCAGCGAGGAGCTGAGCCGCACCCGCCGCAGGAACAGGAAGAACACCGTGGTGCCCACGAACGCGAACAGCACCGCGCCCACCATGCGGACGACGATCCCCGCCCCGGGGACGAGGACCATGGTGGTCAGCAGACCCAGCCCTGCCCACTCGGTGGTGCCGGTGGTGCTGGGCTCGACGAACCGGTTCTGGGTCATCAGCTGCATGATCAGCCCGCACAGCGCCAGGGCGGCTCCGGCGAGCACGAGAGCCACGGTGCGAGGAACGCGCGTGATCCAGAACATCTCGGCCCCGCCCTCGGCGCCGAGGTCGAAGGCCCCGACGTTCAGGGACAGCACCACGAGCCCCACGGTGATCGCGAGCCCCACCAGCAGGGGCCAGGTCCGCTGCCAGCGGGTGCGCTGCGGGCGCAGGACGGCCGGGGGCACCCAGCACACGCGGTCGCCCGGCCCCGGCTCGGCGAGCGGGGTCCGGGCGGCGGCGGCGCGGGGGCGCAGATCGGTCACTTGGCCCCGTCGAACGCGTCGGCGAGGTCCTCCATCACCGTGGTGTAGTTCTGGATGTCCTCGGCCACGTAGAAGTCCTGCGGCAGGTAGACGATGTTGCCCTCCTTGACCGCGGGCACGTCCTTGAGGGCCTCGGACTGCTCGATGAGCTCCTTGGCGGTGGCGTTGCCCTCGCCGGTGGCGGCGTCACGGTCCATGACGATCAGCCACTGCGGGTTCGACTCGGCGATGGCCTCCACCGAGATGTCGTCGCCCTGGTGGTTGGAGGAGCCGTCCTGGTCCAGGGCCGGGGTGAGGCCCAGGATGTCGAACATCGGGCCGATGGCGCGGCCGGTGCCGGGCGCCACGTAGGACAGGTCGCCGCCGGTGGCGATCAAGCCCATGACGGTCTGCTGCGGGTCGTACGCCTCCTCGGCGCGTGCGATCGCGGCGTCGAAGTCCGCGTTGAGGGCCTCCGCGTCCTCCTGGTGGCCGGTGGACTCGCCCAGCAGCGTGGTGAGCTCCTTGAGGCCCTCGTCCACGCGCGTCTCGGCGGGGATGTCGGTGTCCACGACGGCGGCCTCGCCCGTCAGCTCGTCGATCTCCGCCTTGCGGTCGGCGAAGCGCTGCCCGTTGAACACCACGTCCGGCTCGGCGGTCACGAAGACCTCCATGTCCGGCTCGCGGTGGTTGCCGATGTCCGCCACGGCGTCGTCGGAGCGGTAGGAGGGGCCGCCCTCGCCCCGGAACATCAGCTGCTTCGGCGCGGCGGAGAGCTCGACACCCCACTCGTCCAGGGTGCGGAAGGTCCGGTTGTCCGTGGTGATCACCGAGTCCACCTCGGAGGGGATCGCCACCTGCGCGCCGGACATGTCGGTCACGGTGGTCCCGCCCGCGATTCCGGCCTGTGATGCGGAGCCCGCGGCACTGGAGGCCGGGGAGCCGGCGGCGGAGGAGCCCGAGGCGGGCGAGCCGGCATCGGAGCCCCCGGCAGAGCAGCCGACGAGGGCCAGGGCGGCCACGGAGGTCAGGACGAGGGCGCGACGGCGCGGGGCACGGGTGCGAATGCGCATGGGGTGTCTCCTCCCGGACGCCGGCGGCGTCACGGAGTCGGGGCCGGCCAGTGCCGGGCGGCGTTCAGGTCAGGTGAGGCATGCCTCAAAAGATTACCGTACACGAGCCTCACTTATTCCCCGGACCGGGGTCCGTCGCCCCTCTCGGACCCGTCATCCGGCGTCATGCGCCGTCGTCGAGCGGCTCCACCTCCAGGGCGTGCCGACGGTCCCCCACGCGGGCCAGGACGAGCGTGGCGTGCCGGTCCCCCGCACGGCGCCCGCCGCCGAGCACCCGGCGCCGCAGCTCCTCCGGGGTGACGGACACCCCGCGCTTCTTGACGTCCAGCCGGCCGACGCCGGTCTCCCGCGCCCACCGGCGCAGGGCCTTGACGTCCAGGTCGTGCACGGCGAGCACGCGGTACCGTCGGGCCAGCGGGTGGCAGGGCGCGTCCGGGGCCACGAGGTAGGCCAGGTGCGGATCCAGCAGGCGCACGTCCGGGCGGATCGCCACGGCCAGGTCCGTCACCAGGTGCGCGCGGATCACGGCGCCGTCCGGCTCGATCAGCACCTGCCCTACGAGCCCGGCCATCCCCTCCTCCCCCACGGCCTCCACCGCCGGCGACGCCTCCTCGCCGCCGGGGCTGGTCAGCTCGGCGGTGCGCGGGCCGTCCGGCGCACGGGTGTCCACCGCGAGCGCGGCCCGGCGCACGTCGGGACGCCGGGCCGCCCCGAACCACAGGGCGGCCTCGGTCACGTCCCCGTCCACGCTCATCCACTGCGCCTCGGCGTCGGCGGGCAGGGCCTCGTGCGGGATCCCGGGGCCCAGCTTGACCCCAACGGTGTGCCCGAGGGCGGCCAGGGATGTGACGAAGGACAGCGGCGGGGAGAACGCCTCGGGGTCGAACACGCGTTCCCGCTCGGCCCCGGCGATCCGCCGCCGGGCCGGGTCGAGCCACACGGCGGAGGCGGCGTCGTCGGCGGGGCCCAGGTGCTCGGCGGCCCAGGCGACCGCGTCCGCGACGACGACGCGCGCCCCCGGGTGCGGGGTGAGGTTCGCAGCGGCGGCCGCGGCCACCGTCGGGTCCCGTTCCACGGCCGCCACGGTGAGCCCAGCCCGCACGAAGGCGAGGGCGTCCAGCCCCAGTCCACAGCCGAGGTCCACGACACGGCCCACGCCCGCCGCATGCAGGCGCGCGGCGTGCAGGTCGGCCACCACGGGCCGTGTGGCCTGCTCGAGGCCGTCACGGGTGAGGAGGAGGCGGTCGACGTCGTCGCCCAGCCGGGCGCGGCCCTTCGCGCGCAGCCCCGCCTGGGTCAGGACGGCGGCCACGCGCTCAGGCGGATGACCCTCAGCCCGCAGACGGGAGGACAGGGCCAGCAGGTCCTGCCCGGAGACGTCCCCCAGGGTGTCGAGGAGGGCGCGCCCCTCCGGCTCCAGGACGGGGCCCAGGCGCGTCGGGTCCGTGGCGGAGTCGGCCGCGCGCGGCCCGGGGGCCCGGCCTGCGCCGTCCGTCCGGGGGCGGCGCGGGCGGGAGGAGCGGGCGGGGCGCTGGGAACGGGCCATGGCTCCACCCTAGGATGACGCCATGACCCTTCCCTTCGCCGCCTCCTCGCAGTCCACGCTCGGCATCGAGTGGGAGCTCGCCCTTGTCGACGCGGCCACCGGCGACCTGCGCGCCGAGGCACCCGACGTCATCGCCGAGGCGCTGCAGACCGCGGGGCTGGGGCCCGAGGAGGAGCATCCGCACGTCACCGCGGAGATGCTGCAGAACACCGTGGAGCTGGTCACGGGGGTGCACCGGACCGTGGGCTCGGCCGCCGAGGAGCTGCGGGGCATCGC
Organism: Micrococcus lacusdianchii; assembly: GCF_023155805.1. GTDB lineage: Bacteria > Actinomycetota > Actinomycetes > Actinomycetales > Micrococcaceae > Micrococcus > Micrococcus lacusdianchii. Next base: position 138,581 of record NZ_JAKNUW010000006.1, read on the forward strand.
CTCCGGGATCCTGGACGCCGCCGAGCGGCGCGGGATGCACCTGTACTGCCAGGGATCCCACCCGTTCGGGGATCCGAACCTGCAGCCCGTGACGGACAAGGACCGCTACAACCAGGTGGTGGAGATCGCCCAGTACTGGGGGCGGCAGATGCTGATCTTCGGCGTGCACGTGCATGTGGGCCTGGACGACGTCTCCAAGGCCATGCCGGTGGTGAACGGCCTGGTCAACCGCTTCCCGCATTTCCTGGCGCTGTCCGCCTCGTCCCCCTTCTGGGCCGGCGGGGACACCGGCTACCAGTCCCAGCGCACGCAGGTGTTCCAGCAGCTGCCCACGGCGGGGCTGCCCCACCAGTTCGAGGACTACCGGGACTTCGAGCGGTGCCTCGAGCAGATGGTGCAGGTGGGGATGGTGAACGACGCGACCGAGTGCCGCTGGGACGTGCGCGCCGTGCCCCGCCTGGGCACGGTGGAGATGCGCGCGTGCGACGGCATGGCCACGATCGAGGAGATCGCCGCCGTCACCGCCCTCACGCAGTGCCTCGTGCACGACCTCTCCGCCGGTCTCGAGCGCGGCCAGGAGCCGCCGGCGATCCTCCCGCCCTGGTACGTGGCGGAGAACAAGTGGCGGGCGGCGCGCTACGGCATGCAGGCCGAGGTCATCATGGACGCCGCGGGCACCACGGTTCCGGTGGCCGAGCACCTCTCTGACGAACTGGACCGTCTGGCCCCGGTGGCCCGCGAGCTGGAGTGCGAGGCCGAGTTGGCCCACGTGCGCACGATGATGGCCGACGGCACCGCCGCCGAGCGTCAGCGCAGGGTGGAGCGCGAGGCGGCCGCCGCGCCCCCCGCCGAGGGCGCGGACGCGGGCGACACGGTGGCCCCGCTGCGCGCCGTCGTCCTCGACGCCGCCGGACGCACCCTGCGCTCGCTGCGCGTCGACGCCCGGCCCTGAGCCCGCGGTCCGCCCCCGCCTCCCCGGCCTGACCAGTGCGGATGCGCCGCGCCCCGGGCCTTCACCCCGGCGGCCTGCACCGCCTAGCATGACGTCCATGCGAGCACTCACATGGCAGGGGAAGCGAAGCGTCTCGGTCGAGGACGTCCCGGATCCGCGGATCCAGGAGCCCACCGACGCGATCATCCGGGTGACCTCCACGGGCATCTGCGGTTCGGACCTGCACCTCTGCGAGGTGCTGGGCCCGTTCATGGACGCCGGGGACGTCATCGGCCACGAGCCCATGGGCATCGTGGAGGAGGTCGGCTCGGCCGTCACCCACATCCGGCCCGGGGACCGCGTGGTGATCCCCTTCAACATCGCCTGCGGCCGCTGCTGGATGTGCGAGCGCGGGCTGCAGTCCCAGTGCGAGACCACCCAGGTCCGCTCCCAGGGCTCCGGCGCGGCCCTGCTGGGCTACTCCCGCCTCTACGGCTCCGTGCCCGGCGGCCAGGCCCAGTACCTGCGGGTCCCCCACGCCGACTACGGGCCCATCAAGGTCCCCCACACCGGCCCCGACGAGCAGTGGCTGTTCCTCTCCGACGTGGTCCCCACCGCGTGGCAGGCCGTGCAGTACGCGAACCTCTCTAAGGGCGACACCCTCGCCGTGCTCGGCCTCGGCCCCATCGGCCAGCTGGCCTCCCGCATCGGCGTGCACCTCGGCTACCGCGTGATCGGCGTCGACCCCGTCGCCGAGCGTCGCCACATGGCCGCGCGTCATGGCGTCGAGGTCATGGACATGCAGGGCTGGGGCGGCCGCGAGGTCCCCGAGCTGCTGCGCGAGGCCACCGGCGGCCGCGGCCCGGACGGCGTCGTGGACGCCGTGGGCATGGAGGCCCACGGCTCCCCCGTGGCCAAGGCCGCGCACCAGGCCGTGGGGATCCTGCCCGGCCCTGTGGGCCGGGCGGCCATGAAGACCTCCGGTGTGGACCGCCTCAACGCGCTGCACACCGCGATCGACGCCGTCCGCCGCGGCGGCACGGTGTCCCTGAGCGGCGTCTACGGCGGCATGCAGGACCCGATGCCCATGTTGACCATGTTCGACAAGCAGATCACCCTCACCGAGGGCCAGTGCAACGTGAAGCGCTGGATCGACGACCTGCTGCCGCTCGTGGACGACCCGTCCGACCCGCTCGGCGTGCTGGATCTCACCACCCACACGGCCCCGCTCGAGGACGCCCCGGCGATGTACGAGACGTTCCAGAAGAAGCAGGACGGGTGCATCAAGGTGGTACTCAAGCCGTGAGGATCGTGGTCCTGGGTGCCACCGGCAACGTCGGCACGGCTCTGCTCCACCGGCTGCACGAGGCGCCCGAGGCCACGGAGATCGTCGGGGTGAGCCGCCGCGGCCCGGACCGGGGCGGCGCCCCGTACGATGGCGTCGAGTGGCACCGCCTGGACATCGGCGAGCCGGCGGCGGGTCCGCTCCTGGAGGAGCTGTTCCGCGGGGTCGACGCCGTCGTCGACCTCGTGTGGGTCATCCGCCCGAACCGGGACCGCGCACACCTGCGCGCGGTCAACGTGGAGGGCAGCCGACGGGTGTTCGAGGCGGCCGCCGCCGCCGGCGTGCCGCACCTGGTCTACGCGTCCTCGGTGGGCGCCTACGGACCGGGGCCCAAGGACCGCCCGGTCGACGAGTCCCACCCGACCACCGGCACCCCCACGTCCCACTACGCCTCGCAGAAGGCCGAGGTGGAGTCGATCCTGGACGACGTGGAGGGGGAGCACCCCGGCATGCTGGTCACCCGCCTGCGCCCGGGGCTGATCTTCCAGGCCGGCGCCGGCCCCGAGATCAAGGACTACTTCCTCGGCGACCTCGTGCCGGCCCCGCTGGTGGCGCGCCTGCGCACCCCGCTGCTGCCGTTCCCGCTGGGCCTGCGCTTCCAGGCGCTGACCGCCCAGGACGTGGCGGAGGCGTACTGGCAGGTCATCGCGCATCGCGCGGGAGGCCCGTTCAACGTGGCGGCCGACCCGGTGCTGGACGCGCACACCATGGGGACCGTGCTGGGGTCGAAGCGGATCCTGGAGCTGCCGGTGGGCGTGTTCCGGGCCCTGGCCGCGCTCACCTACCGCGCGCGCCTCCAGCCGACCGACCCCGGCTGGGTGGACATGGCCGCCGCAGTCCCGGTGATGGACACGTCCGCGCTGCGGCGGGCGACCGGCTGGCGTCCGAGCACCGACGCCCGCGAGGCCGTCCGCCTCGTCCTCGACCACCTGGACGGGCGCGAGGGCCTCGGCAACGCAGGCCATCGATCCCACTCCCCCATCGAATGAGGGCCATGCCGGCCACACGACGCTCCGTCCTCGCCGCTGTCCTCGCCGCGGCGGGGACCGGACTGGCCGCCTGCACGTCCTCCGGCTACCCCGCCGACCCGGACGGCACTCTGGACCGCGTCACGGGCGGGGTGCTGCGCGTCGGCGCGTCCCACCATCCGCCCTACGTGGACGCCACCGGGCCCGAGCCCCGCGGCAGCGAGCCGGACCTCGTCCGGGCCTTCGCCGCCGAGCGGAACGCCACGATCGAGTGGACGGTCTCGGGCGAGGAGGCGCTCATGACGGCTCTCAAGAAGGGCGACCTCGACCTCGTGGTCGGCGGGCTGACCAAGGAGTTCCCGTGGACGTCGCACGGGAGCATCACCCGCGACTACGCCGAGGCGGAGGGCCCGGACGGCGAGTCGGTGAAGCTCGTGATGGCCGTGCCCCTGGGTGAGAATCAGATGCTCACGGCCCTCGAGGCGTACTTCGACCAGCGCGCAGCGGAGGAGGCCCGATGACGCGGCGGGACACCCGGGAGACGGGGCCGAGCGGGCGCCGGTTCGGCGCCACGGAGCTGTCCCCGGAGATCGAGCGCGTGGTCCAGCAGGCCAAGCGGCTCGAATGGGCGACGCTGGGGGTGATCGTGGTCACGATCGTCCTCGTGGCGATCGTGATGGGCTCCTCGCAGGCCATGCGTGCCGCGTGGATCGAGGACCTGCTCTCCCTGATCCCGCCGATCGCGTTCCTCGTCGCCCTGCGCGTGGCCCGCATGGCCCCGACGCGGGCCCGGCCCTACGGCTCTCACCGGTCCGTCGGGGTGGGGCACCTCGTGGCCGCCGTCGCCCTGTCCGTGATGGGCGTGGTCCTCGTCGGCGACTCCATCCTGGGCCTGGTCACGGCGGAGCACCCGCCCATCGGCACGTTCGACCTGTTCGGGCACACCGTGTGGCAGGGCTGGTTCATGATGGCCGTGATGGCCCTGTCCGTGCCCGGGCCCATGATCCTCGGCCACAAGAAGCTCAAGCTGGCCGAGCAGCTCCACGACCGCGTGCTGTACGCGGACGCGGACATGAACAAGGCGGACTGGCAGACGGGCGTGGCCACCATCGTCGGCGTGGCCGGCATCGGCCTGGGCTGGTGGTGGGCGGACTCCGCTGCGGCGATCTTCGTGGGCGTGAGCATCATGCTGGACGGCTGGAAGAACCTCAAGGAGGCCGTCACGAACCTGGCGGATCGCCGCGCCGCCACGATCGACGGCGCCCGGCCACACCCGCTCATCGACCGTGCCGAGCGGGTCGCCTGGGCGGAGCCGTGGGTGCGCCATGCGGGCGCCCGCGTCCGAGATGAGGGCCACGTGTTCCACGTGGAGATGTTCGTGGTGCCGCAGCAGGGCGCGGACGTCACCGTGGGCCGCTGCGTCGGGCTGCGGGAGGCCATCTCCGCACTCGACTGGAAGCTCGAGGACGTGGTCGTGGTGCCCGTCGCCGAGCTGCCGGAGGAGGTCCGCGGCGGCACGCGGGGCGACGAGCAGTCCAAGGGGAGCGAGTAGGTCCTCCCCGCCCCACGCCCTCGTGGCCGTCCTCCCCCGGTGGGAGCCCGGGTCAGGCGCGCAGGAACTGCTCCTGGAGCACGGCCGCGGCGATCCGCTGGACCTCCGCCTGCTGGCGCTGGGCGGCGTCGTACAGCTCGCGCATCTCGGACTCGTCGATCCGGGGGTCGTGGGGGGCGAGATCCGTGAGCACGTGCCACATGCCGGCCTTGCCCTGGAGGGCGCCCTGGAGGAGGTCCAGCTCCACCTGGGTCCACCCGCTGCCGCGGGAGCGCAGCGCGTTCACCGGATTCAGCCGGCCGCCGACCCGCGCGGCGACGCCGACGGCCCGGGCCGAGACCGGAACCCGGCCGCCGACCTCGCGGATGAGGCGCTCCAGGCGCTCCTGCTCCTCGAGGATCTGCCCGGCGATGTCCTTCAGGGCGCGCTCGTGCTCGGTCCCCTTCCACGTGCTGGCCGCGGCCCGGAACATGTTCACCCCGCTGTGGGAGCCCAGCAGGTGCTGGACGAGGTAGTCGGAGAGGGTGTCGTCGTCGATGCGGCGGGTCTGGGTCATGCCCTCCGGTCTACGCAGGCGACGCCGCCCGTGCAAGGTCTGGCGGCCGGGCTGCGGGACATCGCCGCTGGTCAGGGCAGGCTGACCAGGCCCACCGGCTGGCCTGGATCCGCGCCGAAGGCCAGGTCCGAGGGGGCGACGCCGTCGGCCACGAGGCGCGCCCCGAGCGCGGCCACCATGGCCCCGTTGTCCGTGCACAGCGCCACGGGCGGCACCACCAGCTCGATCCCGGTGGAGCGGCAGCGGTCCGCGAGGAGGCCGCGCAGGCGGGAGTTGGCGGAGCACCCGCCCATCGGCACGTTCGACCTGTTCGGGCACACCGTGTGGCAGGGCTGGTTCATGATGGCCGTGATGGCCCTGTCCGTGCCCGGGCCCATGATCTTCGGCCACAAGAAGCTCAAGCTGGCCGAGCAGCTCCACGACCGCGTGCTGTACGCGGACGCGGACATGAACAAGGCGGACTGGCAGACGGGCGTGGCCACCATCGTCGGCGTGGCCGGCATCGGCCTGGGCTGGTGGTGGGCGGACTCCGCTGCGGCGATCTTCGTGGGCGTGAGCATCGTGCTGGACGGCTGGAAGAACCTCAAGGAGGCCGTCACGAACCTGGCGAACCGCCGCGCGGCCACGATCGACGGCGCCCGGCCGCACCCGCTCATCGACCGTGCCGAGCGGGTCGCCTGGGCGGAGCCGTGGGTGCGCCACGCGGGCGCCCGCGTCCGGGACGAGGGCCACGTGTTCCACGTCGAGATGTTCGTGGTGCCGCACGAGGGCGCGGACGTGACGGTGGGCCGCTGCTGCGCGCTGCGGGACGCGATCGCCGCGCTGGACTGGAAGTTGCAGGACGTCGTCGTCGCGCCGGTGGACGAGCTGCCCGCCGAGGTGCACGGCGGTCGGTCCGGGGAGCATCAGACGGGCGAGGAGTAGCCCGGGCCTCAGCCGGCCAGGAACCGGCCCGCGAGGGTCTCGGAGGTGATGCGCTCGACCCCACGCCGCTGCTCCGCGGTCTTCTCACACAGCCCGCGCATCTCGGCGGCATCGACCGCCGGCAGGTGCGGCGCCAGCTGCTCGAGGACGCGCCACATAGAGAGCTTGGCCTGGAGCATCCCCTGCAGCAGGTCCAGTTCGACCTGTGTCCAGCCGGAGCCGCGCGTGCGCAGCGCGTTCACGGGGTTGAGGCGTCCGCCGACCTCGGCCGCCGCGCCGGCGGCCCGGTCCACCAGCGGGGTGCGGAGACCCAGTTCGCCGATGAGCGCCTCGAGGCGGTCCTGGTCGTCCTGGACGGCGTCGCCGAGGCGGCACAGCGCGGCCTCCTGCGGGGTGCCGGCCCAGGTCTGCTCGGCGGCGCGGAACGCCTTCACACCGGAGCGGGAGCCGAGCAGGTGCTGATTGAGGAAGTCCTCCAGCATCTGCTCGTCCACGGCGGCGGAGATGGACTCGGGGCGGGGGTGATCATGACCGGTTATGGGCCCTGTCTACGGAACGCGTGGGCGTGGCCGCAAGAGGCCGGGCGCGCTCAGACGCTGACGACCTCGACCGGCTGTCCCGGGTCCGCGCCGAACCACGCGTCGGAGGGGGCGACGCCGTCGCGCACCAGGCGTGCGCCGAGCGCGGCGACCATCGCCCCGTTGTCGGTGCACAGGTTCACGGGCGGGACGGTCAGCTCGATGCCGGCGGAGCGGCACCGGTCGGCGAGCAGGGCGCGCAGGCGCGAGTTCGCCGCGACGCCGCCGCCGAGCATCAGGTGGGTGAGCCCGTGCTCGCGGCAGGCGCGGACGGCCTTGGCGGTGATGACGTCCGCGACGGCCTCCTGGAAGGAGGCGGCGATGTCCGCGCGCGGCACCTCGAGGCCGCGGGCCTCGAACTGCTCCACGGCGCGGGAGACGGCGGTCTTCAGCCCGGAGAAGGACCAGTCGTGCCGCTGCGGGCCGGGCTCCTCGGCGCTGCCGACGAACTTGCCCGCGGTGAGCCCGCGCGGGAAGCGGAAGGCCGTCGGGTCGCCCTGGGCGGCGAGCCGGTCGATCACGGGGCCCCCGGGGTAGCCCGCCCCGATGAGCCGGGCGACCTTGTCGTACGCCTCGCCGGCCGCGTCGTCGATGGTCGAGCCCAGCAGCTCGACCTCGGAGCTGATCCGGCCCACGCGCAGGATCTCGGTGTGCCCGCCGGAGACGAGCAGCGCGCCCAGGTCCGCGGGCAGGTCGTCCCACTGCGCGGGCCGCACGCCGTCCAGCATGCCGACGCCCACGTGCGCAACGAGGTGGTTGATGCCGTAGAGGGGCGTGCCGAGGGCCGTGGCGAGCGCTTTCGCCCCCGCGACCCCCACCATGAGCGCGCCCGCCAGACCCGGACCGGAGGTGACGGCGATCGCGTCGAGGTCCGCGAGGGTGACGTCGGCGGCGTCCAGGGCGCGGCGGATCGTGGGCACGAGGGCCTCGAGGTGGGCGCGGGCGGCGATCTCCGGGATCACGCCGCCGAAGCGCACGTGCTCCTCGACGGAGGAGGCGACCTCGTGGGCCAGCAGGGCGGTGCCGCGGACGACGCCGACGCCGGTCTCGTCGCAGGAGGACTCGATGCCGAGCACGAGGGGGGCTACGGTGGCGGTGGGCATGGGCTCCAGTCTAGTGAGCGGCCCGGTCACAGGGGCTTGCGGCGGATTCGGCTAATCCGTCTTTTCGATTTCATTTCGGGCGATATGCACATCCTTCGAACGCACCGCCTGGATTGCAGGGCCCGGCCCGGTGATTTTGTTGTTCTCGATACGAGCACTTGCGGAGTCTTTGACCGAAATCGCGGCGCGAGAGTCACTCTTGCTCCTACCAGTAGGGACGTCCGATTCTTTCCTCGCCATCCGCGCGCTGGGCACCATCCATCGACACACGATTATCAAGACAATCAGTAGGGCCCCGAAAATCAGCGCCTCGAGCATTTGGCCAGTAACCAGACCGACTAAAAAAGGCCCCAGAATCCCTAGGGCGTGTTGCTAAAGGGTTCGGGGACGTGGATGCGCGAGTCTGGGGTCATGTCGCGTGATGTCATCTCGGACGAGGCTTGGGCTGTGATTGGCCCACTGTTCCCTGCCCCGAAGACCACCGGGCGTCCTCCGGTGGATCGACGCGCGGTGGTCGAGGCCACCGCGTGGCGCTTCCGCACCGGGGCTCCGTGGCGGGACCTGCCCGAGCGGTTCGGGAACTGGAACACGATCTACAAGAACTTCAACCGGTGGGCCGCACAGGGCGTGTGGGAGCAGGTGCTCGAGCGTACTCAGTCGATGGCACAGCAGGCTGGCGAGCTGGACTGGGTGGCCTCGATCGATTCCACGATCGTGCGCGTCCACCAGCACGGGGCGACCCTGCCCCGCCCCACAGGGGGCCTGGATGAACGACAAGAGATCAGCGGACGAGCCGGCTGATCATGCCATCGGTCGCTCCCGCGGCGGTCTGACGACGAAGTCTCATCTGGTCTGTGATGGCAAGGGAAGGGTGCTGGCGTTCGTGGTGACCGGCGGGCAGGTCGCGGACACCTCGATGCTGGCCACCACGCTGGAGCAGATCAGCGTTGCCGGGGCCCGTGGGCGGCCCCGGATACGGCCTGACCGCCTGATTGCAGACAAGGGCTACCCCTCGAAGGCGAACCGGGCCTGGCTGCGCCGGCATGGCATCGCGGCCACGATCCCCGAGCGGGCCGATCAGATCACGCACCGGCGCAGACGCCCGGGCCGGTCGATCGACTTCGGTGAAGACCAGCGCCAGCGCTACCGGGGACGCAATGTCGTGGAGCGGTGCTTCAACCGGCTCAAGCAGTGGCGAGGGATCGCGATGCGTTCGGACAAGTACGCCCGGAACTATCACGCCGGGCTCAGCCTCGCAGCGACACTGCACTGGCTGACTACCCTCCTTTAGCAACACGCCCTAGGGCCGTGAATAGGGCATCACGGTTCTGGGCGAGCCACCCTCGTCTAGAGGCCATCCGAAGGGTCTTCCTCCACCGGCCCTTCGTTCGCCGGGTCAATAGTGATTCGCATTCCTGATATATCGACCTCGCTCGAGCGGCTCACGTCGACCCCTCGATGCATCCCCGAGATTGAGCCTCCCATAATCTTGACATCCGATGAATCGGTGATGACGATCCCAGTTGAATAACGATGGTTGGGCTCCAATGAGTCTCCTAAGTGCTTGGACCACGACAGACGGCCATATGTCTCAAGTCACATTCTAACCGCAACGGCCCGGTCACAGGGCCTTGCGCATGATCACGGCGTCCTCGCCGCCCGGGTAGTAGCGGCGGCGCACATGCAGCTCCTCGAATCCGTGGCGCGCGTAGAGTCGCCGGGCGGCGGCGTTGGAGGCCCGGACCTCGAGCATGAGCGAGCTCGCACCGCGCGCCGCGGCCTCCGCGGCCATCCAGCGCAGCTGGGCCGCCCCGATCCCCCGCCCCTGCGCCGCCGCGACCGTGCCCACGGTCTGCACGTCGGCGACGTCGCCGACCACCATGATCCCGCCGTAGCCGACGATCTCGCCGGGGGCGGGGCCGTCGTCGTCCGCGGAGCCGGGCGCGTCCACGTCGCGGACGACCACGCGGTAGTCCCGGGTGGGCGGGCGGCCGTGCGCGTCCCGTCCGCCGGCGGGGCCGGTCTGGGCGAGCTCCTCCTCGTAGAAGTGCGCGGGCCAGGCGTCGAGCGGGAAGAGCGTGGCCTCGTGGGCGAGCACCTCGGGGATGTCCCACACGGTCATGGGGCGCAGCAGGTACCCGGGCGCCAGCCCGTGCCCGTCCTCGGCGGGGCGCCCGTCGCCGGCTGAGGCCGGCTCGGCCGGGCTCACGCGCCCGCCCGCTTGCGGGGGCCGGGGACCTTGGCGTCGGACTCGCGCAGGTAGAGCGGCTCGGCGGGCACGAGGCCGCGGCCGCGCCGCAGGGCGAGCTCGGCCACCTGCCCCACCCCGACGGCGGACGGCGTGGCCGACTCCCAGCCCGGCACCGCGCGCAGCGCCTCGGGGTAGAGCCCGGCCCCCGCGCCGTAGACGGGCAGCGGGGTGACCTCGTCCGCCGGCGAGACGAAGGGGCCGTGCAGCAGCGTCGGCTGCCCGCCGACCTGCGCGTAGTGGGCCCAGTAGACCTCGCGGCGACGGGCGTCCGTGGCGACCACGAACTCCTCGATCCCGTGGCGGAAGGCGTCGACGCCGGCCGCGTGGGCGAGCGCGTCGAGGCTGCGGACCCCGTGCACGGGCACGTCCCACGCCAGGCCGAGGGCGGCCGCCGTCGCCAGGCCCGCGCGCAGCCCCGTGAAGGGTCCGGGGCCGACGCCGACCGCGAGCGCGTCCAGCGCGGTGCCGGTGACGCCGGCCTCGCCCAGCACCCGGCGCACGGCCGGCGCCAGGACCTCGGCGTGGCTCGTGGTGTCCTCCGTGGACCAGCGGGCGAGCGGCTCGCCGTCCCGCAGGACGGCCACGGAGGCGGCGGCGGAGGAGTCGATCGCGAGGAGCAGGGCCATGGCGGCCAGTCTACGGAAGCACGACGCCGGCCCAGCGCGGGCCGCGGCCGGTCACGACGGCCGAACGCAGCTCCTCGGCCTGGCCTCCGTCCTCGTCGGAGAAGTCGGTGACGATGCCGTCCTCGCCCTCCCCCGCGGAGGCGGCGGGGGCGTCCTCACCCCCGCGGGCCCGGACGATCTCGATGTCCAGCCACGAGGCGTCCGGGTCCTCGGGGAACCCGGCGAGGGACTCGGCCATGCCCCGGCCCCACTCGACGACGGTCACGGAGCGGTCCACGCTCGCGTCCAGGTCGAGGTCCGTGAGCTCCCCCGCCGAGCGCAGCCGGTACGCGTCCACGTGCACGAGGTCCGGGGTGCCCGCCGGGGCGTCGGCCGGGGCGGGGTGGACGCGGGAGAGGACGAACGTCGGCGAGACCACGCCGGAGGCCACGCCGAATCCGCTGGCCAGCCCCTGGGTGAAGGTCGTCTTGCCCGCGCCGAGGTCGCCCGTGAGGATCAGCACGTCGCCGGCGCGGAGCACCCCGGCGAGGGCGCGGCCGAACGCCCGGGTGCCGTCGGCGCCCTCGAGCGGGACCGTCGCCGTCAGCACGGGCTCCGGCAGGGTCGGGCCGGGGGCGGGGATCGCGTGGTCGCTCATGGGCGGGCCTCCTGGGTCGGCGTGGGGTCCACGTGCTGCCGGTCCACGCGGCCCCCGATGCGGGTCACCAGCTCGTAGTTGATCGTCCCGGCGGCCGCGGCCCACTCCTCCACCGGAATGCCGGAGGCCGGTCCGAACAGCTCGACGGCGTCGCCGGGCGCGTCCGCGGCGTCCGGGCCGAGGTCCACCACGAACTGGTCCATCGCGATGCGGCCCACCACGGGGACGGTCCGGCCGCCGACGTGGACGCGCGTGCCCTCGACGACGCGCGGGACGCCGTCGGCGTAGCCGAGGGGCACGAGCCCGAGGGTGGTGGGCTCCGCCGTGACGTGGCGGAACCCGTAGGACACGCCCTGCCCGGCGGGGACGGCCTTGACGTTGGCCAGGACGGTGACGAGGGACATGGCCGGGCGCAGTCCGAACTCGGCGGCGGTGACGTCCGCGAACGGGGAGAGCCCGTACAGGCCCAGGCCGACGCGCACCATGTCCAGGTGCGTGTCCGGCCGGGCGAGGGCGGCGGGCGTGTTGGCCAGGTGCCGCAGCAGCGGGTGGCCGAGCGCCTCGGCGGCCTCGGCGGCCATCCGTTCGAACCGCAGCAGCTGCGCCGTGGTCTCGGCGGCCCGGTCCGGCTCGTCCGCCACGCCGAGGTGGGAGAACACGCCCTCCACCCGCACGAGGCCCGCGGCCTCGAGCTCGGCAGCATGCGCCACGAAGGCGGGCCACCGCTCGGGCGTGCAGCCGTGGCGGCCCAGGCCGGTGTCCGCCTTCAGATGCAGGACCGCGCGGACCTCGGGTCCGGCCCCGCCACGGGCCCGCAGCCCGCGGACGGCGTCGGCGACGGCGTCGAGGTCCCAGCCCGAGACGCCGAGGGTCACCTCCGCCTCCACCGCGGCGGCGAAGTCCGTGGCCCCGGTGTGCAGCCACGCGAGCACGGGCAGGGGCACCCCCGCCGCGCGCAGGGCCAGGGCCTCGCGCACGTGGGCCACCCCGAGCCGGTCCGCGCCGGCGGCCGCGGCGGCGCGCGCGACGGCCACCCCGCCGTGGCCGTAGGCGTCAGCCTTGACGACGGCGGTCAGCAGCGGCCGGCTGCCGTCGGGGCGGCGGATCCGCTCCCGCAGCACGCCCACGTTGTGCCGGACGGCCGCCAGGTCGATGCGTACGGCGCGCTCGGTGTCCGCCGGGTTGACGTCGGCGAGGCTCATCGGACGGCCTCCAGCTCGGCGTCATCCGGCCACCACAGGCGCGCGACGCGCGCGCCCAGCGCGGCCGGCAGCGTGGCCGTGGTGATCCGCCCGGCGCGGGCCTGCTCGGCCCCGGCCCGGGCGTGCAGCCAGGCGGCCGCCGCCGCGAGCCGGGCCGTGGGCGCC
>NZ_JAKNUW010000007.1 GCF_023155805.1 Micrococcus lacusdianchii
GGCCCGGCCGCGCCCACGCCGGCCGCCGCCCCCACGCCCGGGGCGGCCGCCCCGAAGCCGGGCGGCGCCAAGCCGGGTGCCCCGCGCCCGGGGAACAACCCGTTCACCTCCAAGGGCGCCGCCGGCGGCCAGGGCGGTCCCCGTCCGGGCGCCCGTCCCGGCGGACGTCCGGGCGGTGCGCGTCCGGGCAACAACCCGTTCGCCCCGTCCCAGGGCATGCGCCAGGGCCGTGAGGACCGCGCCCCCCGTCCGGGTGGGCCTCGTCCTGCCGCGGGTGCGGGCGGTCCCCGTCCTGCCGCGGGTGCGGGCGGTCCCCGTCCGGGCGGTCCCCGTCCGGCCGCGGGTGCGGGCGGTCCCCGTCCGAACCCGGGCATGATGCCCAAGCAGATCACCCCTGCTCCGGCTCCCGGCCGCGGCGGCGGTCGCGGCCGTCCCGGTGGGGGCCCCGGCGGCGGCCCCGGCCGTCCCGGCGGCGGTCCCAACCGGGGCCGCGGCAACGCGCAGGGCGCGTTCGGCCGCGGCGGCGGCGGCGCGCGCAAGGGGCGCAAGTCGAAGCGCGCCAAGCGTCAGGAGTTCGAGCAGCAGCACACGCGTGAGATCGGCGGCGTCAAGGTCCCCAAGGGTGACGGCACCACGATCCTGCGCCTGCGCCGCGGCGCGTCCCTGGCCGACTTCGCCGAGAAGATCCGCGCGGACGTCGCGGACCTCGTGAAGGTGCTCTTCACCCTGGGCGAGATGGCCTCGGCCAACCAGTCCCTCGACGAGGACACCTTCCAGCTGCTCGGCGACGAGCTCGGCTACAAGGTCCAGGTCGTGTCCCCGGAGGACGAGGACAAGGAGCTCCTGGAGGCCTTCGACATCGACCTCGAGGCCGAGGAGGCCAACGAGGACGCCGACGACCTCGTCGCGCGCCCCGCGGTGGTCACCGTCATGGGCCACGTGGACCACGGCAAGACACGTCTGCTGGACGCGATCCGCAAGTCCAACGTCATCGAGGGCGAGGCCGGCGGCATCACCCAGCACATCGGCGCGTACCAGGTGCCGGTGGAGCACGAGGGCGAGGAGCGTCGCCTGACCTTCATCGACACCCCGGGCCACGAGGCGTTCACCGCCATGCGTGCCCGCGGCGCCAAGGTCACGGACATCGCGGTCCTCGTGGTCGCGGCGGACGACGGCGTCATGCCGCAGACGGTCGAGGCGTTGAACCACGCGCAGTCAGCGGACGTGCCGATCGTCGTCGCGGTCAACAAGATCGACAAGGACGGCGCGCAGCCGGACAAGATCCGCGGCCAGCTCACCGAGTACGGCATCGTGCCCGAGGAGTACGGCGGCGAGACGATGTTCGTGGACGTCTCCGCCCGCAACGGCGTCAACATCGACCAGCTTCTGGAGTCGATCCTGCTGACCGCGGACGCGGCCCTCGAGCTGACGGCGAACCCGGACAAGGACGCCCGCGGCGTGGCCATCGAGGCGAACCTCGACAAGGGCCGCGGCGCCGTCGTCACCGTACTGGTGCAGACCGGCACGCTGCGCGTGGGCGACACGATGGTGGTGGGCTCCGCCCACGGCCGCGTGCGCGCCATGTTCGACGAGAACGGCACCCCCGTGGAGGAGGCCGACCCGTCGCGCCCCGTCCAGGTGCTGGGCCTGTCCTCGGTGCCGCGCGCCGGCGACTCGTTCCTGGTGACCGACGACGAGCGCACCGCCCGTCAGATCGCCGAGAAGCGCGAGGCGGCGGACCGCAACGCGCAGCTCGCGAAGCGCCGCAAGCGCATCACGCTCGAGGACTTCGACCAGGCCGTGGCCGAGGGCAAGCTCGACACGCTCAACCTCATCATCAAGGGCGACGCCGCCGGTCCGGTGGAGGCGCTCGAGGACTCGCTCCTCAAGATCGAGGTCGGCGAGGACGAGGTGCAGCTGCGCGTCATCCACCGCGGTGTCGGCGCGATCACCCAGAACGACGTCAACCTGGCCACCGTGGACAATGCCATCATCATCGGCTTCAACGTGCGTCCCGCCGAGCGGGTCGCCGACCTGGCCGACCGCGAGGGCGTGGACATGCGGTTCTACAGCGTGATCTACGACGCGATCGACGACATCGAGAACGCCCTCAAGGGCATGCTCAAGCCGGAGTACGAGGAGGTCGAGCTGGGCTCGGCCGAGGTGCGCGAGGTGTTCCGCTCCTCCAAGTGGGGCGCCATCGCCGGCTCGCTGGTGCGCTCGGGCCTCATCCGCCGCAACGCCCAGGCCCGCCTGGTGCGCGACGGCAGCGTGGTGGCCGACAACCTCAGGATCGAGTCCCTGCGCCGCTTCAAGGACGACGCCACCGAGGTGCGCGACGGCTACGAGTGCGGCATCGGCCTCGGCAACTTCAACGACATCAAGGAGGGCGACGTGATCGAGACCTTCGAGATGCAGGAGAAGCCGCGCGCCTGAGCGTCCGACGACGGGGCGGGGCGCCTCAGACGGCGTCCCGCCCCGCGGACCCGGGACCGTGGCACGGAAGGAGACTGACATGGCCGATCCGGCCCGCGCAGGCCGCCTGGCCCAGCGCATCAAGGTCCTCATCGCGGAGGCGCTGCGGCGCGCCGTGAAGGACGACCGCGTGGAGCCCGTCACCGTGACGGAGGTCCGCGTGACCAACGACCTGCAGCACGCGAGCGTGTACTACACGGTCCTCGGGGACGAGGCCACCGTGGCCGCCGCCCACGAGGCGATCCAGGAGAACCGCGGCCTGCTGCGCCGCGAGGTGGGCCGCGGGCTCACCATCCGCCTGGTCCCGACCCTCGAGTTCGTGCCGGACACCGTCCCCGAGGCGGCCGCGCACCTCGAGGACGTCCTGCGCGCCGCCAAGGAGCGGGACGCGGAGCTGGCCCGCGCCCGCGAGGGCGCCCAGTACGCCGGCGAGGCGGACCCCTACCGCTCCTCGGACGACGAGCAGGCGTGAGGCACCGCTGACGTGACCGCACGCACCGCACACGGACCGACCCCCGATGCCCCGGGCACCGAGGCGTCGGGGGTCGTCCTCGTCGACAAGCCGGCCGGGTGGACCTCCCACGACGTCGTCGGGCGCGTCCGCCGGCTGGCCGGCACCCGCAAGGTCGGCCACGCCGGCACCCTCGACCCCATGGCCACGGGCCTGCTCGTGGTGGGGGTCAACAAGGCCACCCGCCTGCTGACCGCCATCACCGGCACGGACAAGACCTACACGGCCACCGTCCGGCTGGGTCAGTCCACGCTCACGGACGACGCCGAGGGCAAGGTGATCGCCACCCGCCTGGCCAACGCCGTCACCCCCGAGCGCGTGGCCGAGCAGGTCGCCGCGCTGACGGGGACCCTCTCACAGGTGCCCTCGGCCGTGTCCGCCGTCAAGGTGGGCGGGCGGAGGGCGTACGACCGTGTCCGCGCGGGGGAGGACGTGCAGCTGGCCCCCCGGGAGGTCACGGTCCACTCCTTCGACGTCCATGACCTCCGCCGGCTCGACGGCGGCCGGACCGTCGACCTCGACGTCACCGTGCACTGCTCCTCCGGCACGTACATCCGTGCCCTCGCCCGGGACCTCGGCGAGGCGCTGGACACCGGCGGGCACCTCACCGCGCTGCGCCGCACCGCCGTGGGCCCCTTCGACGTGGCCGACGCCGTGGACCTGGACGCCCTGGCGGAGCGCTTCGTGATGACCGAGCTCTCCGACGCCGCGGCGGGGCTCTTCCCGGTCCGCGAGCTCACCGCCGACGAGGCCCGGGAGCTGTCCTTCGGTCGCGCGATCGCGCCGACCGGCACCGGCGGCGAGGCGCCCGCCGAGGGTGCGCCGTCGTCGTCGGGGAAGGCCCCCGTGGACCTCGTGGCCGGCCGCGCTCCGGACGGCACCGTGGTGGCCCTCCTGCAGGACGGCCGCCGTGCAGGACGGGACGTCGCCCGCCCGCACCTGGTGTTCGCGCCCGCGGAGGGCGAGGGGAAGGGAGGGGCGTCGTGATCCTCGACACCTGGTTCTGGGCCGGCACCGCGGTGGGGGTCCTCTCGCTGCTGGTGTGCCTGGCCATGACGGCGCTGCGCACGCACCCGGCGGACGCCTCCATCGTGTCCGTGGCGGCGGTGGAGCTGTTCCTGCTCGTCTACGGTGTGGTGGGGGCGTTCCGCCAGCTGGGGGGAGACCCCCTGAACGGTCCCGTGTGGGAGTTCTGGGGGTACGTGCTCACGGCGCTCGTGGTCCCGGTGATCGCGGTGCTCTGGGCGGCCTCGGACAGGACCCGGTGGGCGAACCTCGTGCTCGCGGTGGTCGGCCCCACGGTGGTGGTCATGCTCCACCGCATGCAGGTCATCTGGTACGGACAGTGGTGAGCCGGACAGCCCGGCAGGACGGAGAGGAGCCCGCGATGGCATCCAGCACGACGGCGACGCCGACGCGCCCCGCGCGCAACCAGGGGCTCGGCCGCATCCTCGTGATGGTCTACGCCGTGTTCGCGCTCTCCGCGTTCGCCCGCAGCCTGTTCCAGATCCTCAGCCAGTTCGACGTGGCCCCCGTGGCGTACCTGCTCTCCGCGTTCGCGGCGGTGGTCTACGTCGTGGCCACGCTGTCCCTGGCCCGCTCGGGGCCCGGCGCGTGGCGCGTGGCCCTGGCGGCCGTGCTGGTGGAGCTGGCCGGCGTCGTGGGCGTGGGCCTGTGGACCGTCCTGGACCCGGGACTGTTCGCGGACGAGACCGTGTGGTCCCGCTTCGGCGCGGGCTACGGGTACGTGCCGCTCGTGCTGCCGCTGGTGGGCCTGGCCTGGCTGCTGGCGCACCGTCCGGATCGATCGGACGCGGCCGCGTCCCGCGAGGAGCGCTGAATGCAGGTCTGGAACTCGATGACGGAGGTCCCGACGGACCTGCCCCGCACCGTCGTGGCGCTCGGCAACTTCGACGGCGTCCACCGCGGGCACCGGGCCGTGCTAAGGCGCGTGGTGGAGCTCGCCCGGGCCGAGGACGCCATGTCCGTGGCGGTGACCTTCACCCCGCACCCCCGGGTGGTGCACCAGCCGGACGCCCCGCACGAGGAGATCCTCAGCCCCGAGCAGCGCGCGGTGTTCCTCGCCGAGACCGGGATCGACGCGCTGTTCCTGCAGCGCTACACGCTGGACTTCGCCGCGCAGACGCCCGAGGAGTTCGTCCTCTCCATGTTCGTGCGCGGCCTGCGGGCGTGCGCCGTGGTGGTGGGCCGGGACGTCCGGTTCGGGAAGGACAACGCCGGCGACTTCGCGGAGATGGTCCGCCTCGGCCGGGAGCACGGCTTCGCGGTGGCCGCCGTGGACGACCTGCCCGCGGAGGACGGCGACGGCGACGCGCGCCGCTGCTCCTCGACCTGGATCCGCGAGCTGCTGGCGGACGGGGAGGTGGCCCAGGCGGCCCACGTGCTCGGCCGCAACCACGTGGTGGCCGGCCAGGTGGTCCACGGGTTCGCCCGGGGCCGCGAGCTGGGCTTCCCCACGGCCAACCTCCAGACGGACGTGGCGGGCATGATGCCCGCGGACGGCGTGTACGCCGGCTGGCTGCACGACGCCGAGGGGACCGCCTGGCCGGCGGCCGTCTCGATCGGCTCCAACCCCACGTTCGAGGGCGTGGCCCGTGTGGTGGAGGCCCACGTGATCGACCGCCCCGTCGAGCGCGTGGAGGACTTCGACCTCTACGGCCAGCTGGTCGAGGTCGAGTTCGTGGCGCGCCTGCGCGGCATGGTGGCCTACGAGGGCGTCGAGAAGCTGGTCGCGCAGATGCATCAGGACGTGGACCAGGCACGCGCGATCCTGGACGCCGCGCCGCAGCCGCCCGGCCGTGCCTGAGCCCGCCCCGGACCGGCCGACCCCGAACCTGCCGCGCCGCACCGCCCGGCCGGACCGTGCCGCGCCCAACGCGTTCGGACTCGGCGGGACGGCAGCGGGGGAGCACTACGACGCCGTCCGCCCCTCCTACCCCGAGCCCGTCGTGGACTGGGCGCTCGAGGGGGTGGCGACGGGCCGCGGTCTCGACGTCGTGGAGATCGGTGCGGGGACCGGCCTGTTCACCCGCCTGCTGGCCGCTTGTCCGGCGGATCGCGTGCGCACCGTGGCGGCGGTGGAGCCCTCCGCGGTCATGCGCGCCGTCCTGGACCGCGACGTCGCCGCACCCTCGGGCGGGCGGGTGTGCTCCGTGGACGGCAGGGGTGAGGCCACCGGCCTGCCCGAGGGGAGCGCCGACGTCGTGGTGGCGGCCCAGGCGTGGCACTGGATGGACCCGGCGGCGGCGTCCGAGGAGGCGGCGCGCGTGCTGCGTCCGGGCGGGCGGCTGGCCGCGGTGTGGAACCAGCTGGACGTGACCGTGCCGTGGGTGCACCGGCTCACGCGGATCATGCACGCCGGGGACGTGCACGCCGCCCACCCCGAACGTCGCCGGTTCGCCGCCCCGTTCGGGGTGGAGGAGCACGCCGCCTGGACATGGCGGGATACCACGACGCCGGCCGGGCTGCACGCGCTCATGGCCTCGCGGTCCTACTGGCTACGGGCGGAGGAGCGGATCTGCGCCCGGCTGACAGCGAACCTGGACTGGTACCTGCACGAGCACCTCGGCCACGGAACGGACGAGGAGATCGAGCTGCCCTACGTGGCTGTGGCCTGGCGGGCGCCGCGTCCCTGACTCGGTTCAGGGCCGCGCGCCCACCGCGGCGGGCACGGTGCGCGCAACGCCGGCGCGCTTCGCCTGCCACAGCAGCAGCACGGTGGCGAGCGTGACGACCGTCGCGGAGAGCAGGGTGGAGAGGGGGTCGCCCTGGGCGGCGTCCGTCACGTAGCTCTCCTTGTCCAGACCGGTGAGCGTGCCGAACACGATGATCACCACGTTGTTCACCACGTGCAGCGCCACGGCCGCCTCGAGGCCGCCGGTGCGCCACGTGAGGATCACCGCGGCCACCGCGAAGACGCCGAGGTCCAGCAGGATCCACGGGTCCAGGGAGCCGTGGGCCAGAGCGAAGGCCACGGCGGACACCACGGCGGAGACCGCCACGGTGACCACGGGGCGGCGGATCCACGTGCCGATCGCCAGCATCACCCAGCCGCGGAAGAGGTACTCCTCACCGGCGGCCTGGAAGGGGGTGAGCAGGAAGGCCATCACCAGCAGCCACACCCAGTCCTCGGCGCGGGGCAGGACGCGGGAGCCGTCGAGCAGCCACGCGCCGAGGACGTACACGACGAACAGCGGCAGCAGCACGAGGTGGGCGCGCAGCAGCCACCGCCAGCGCACCCGGCCCTCCACGGAGTGCAGGAAGCGGGCCTTCACCGGGTGCGCCACGAGGATCGCCAGCAGGGCGACGCCGATCAGCGCGGCCAGCATCAGGTTGTTCAGCAGCACCATGGGCGCGGAGAAGAAGGCAAGATCGAAGGCGGCCTCGGAGGACCACAGCTCCTCCGGGTCCATCTGGGCGAACAGCACGAGCGCCATCGGCACCGCGAGCAGGACCATCAGCCCGACGACGCCGGCCACGACCATTCCGAGGGACGCCAGCGGGTTCCACCAGCGGGCGCGCGGCGTGCGCATCAGCTCCGGGTAGCTGTGGCCGATCAGGGGCAGGTCCAGGGGCTTCACGGGGGCGTGGACCGGGCCCGGCCAGGGCGCCGGATGGGGGGCGGGGGCCGGTGCGGTCGGGGGCGGGGGAGGCGTCGTCATCACGGACCCAGCTTAGGAAGCCCCCCGGGACCCGACCTCCCCCGCGGGGATGAATCCGCCTCGGCTGATAGGCTCACCCCTCAGGCCTCCCTGCAGTCCGCGGTGGAGAGGCCCCGCCCGCCGGTGCTCAGCGCCCGGGCGGCTCCGTGTTCGCGGTACCACAGAGAAGGAGGCCTCCCATGGCCCTGGATCCCGCTGTCAAGCAGCAGATCATCAAGGAGTACGCCACCCACGAGGGTGACACCGGTTCCCCCGAGGTGCAGATCGCGGTCCTGTCGCGTCGCATCAAGGACCTGACCGAGCACCTCAAGGAGCACAAGCACGACCACCACACCCGCCGCGGCCTCATGGCCATGGTCGGTCGTCGTCGTCGCATGCTCGGCTACCTCAAGGACACCGACATCGAGCGCTACCGCGCGCTGATCGAGCGCCTCGGCCTGCGCAAATGAGCCGGCCGGAGGGCGGTGTCCACGGCGGGGAGTGACCCCCGCGGGGCGCCGCCCTTCGTCTTCTCCGCCTCCGGTCGTTACCCTGGGGGAGGGCGCGCCGCACCGCGCAGCACGTCCACAACCGAACACCCGCCCCGCGCCGGACGCCGTCCGTGCGGGCACACCGATCGCCCCGCCCCGTCGGATCGCGGTCCTCGACAGTGGCTCCCGGAGCCCCGACGCGCGCGGGGCGGCCGAGGGCCTCGATCGAAGACCAGGTCGACGGCATCGCACGCGGGTCGGTCCTGTCTGAAAAGGAGGGACCCCATGGAAGGTCCTGAGATCACGTTCGCCGAAGCCGTCATCGACAACGGCCGCTTCGGCTCCCGCACCGTCCGCTTCGAGACCGGCCGCCTCGCCCAGCAGGCCGCCGGCGCCGCGATGGTCTACATCGACGAGGAGACGTCGATGCTGTCCGCCACGACGGTGGGCAAGAGCCCCCGCGAGGGCTTCGACTTCTTCCCGCTGACGGTGGACGTCGAGGAGCGCATGTACGCCGCCGGCCGCATCCCCGGTTCGTTCTTCCGCCGCGAGGGTCGGCCGTCCACGGACGCCATCCTCACGTGCCGCCTGATCGACCGCCCGCTGCGTCCGGCCTTCACCAAGGGCATTCGCAACGAGGTCCAGGTCGTCGTGACCGTCACCTCGATCGCCCCGGACGAGATCTACGACACGGTGGCCATCAACGCCGCCTCGCTGTCCACCCAGCTCTCCGGCCTGCCGTTCTCCGGCCCCATCGGCGGCGTGCGCATGGCCCTGATCGACGACGGTTCGGGCCAGCGCCAGTGGGTCGCCTTCCCGAAGCACTCCCAGCTGCAGGACGCCGTGTTCAACATGGCCGTGGCCGGCCGCGTGGTGGGCGACGACGTCGCGATCATGATGGTCGAGGCGGAGGCGGGCGACAACGCGTGGGAGCTGATCAAGGATCGCGGCGCCCAGGCCCCCACCGAGGAGGTCGTGGCCGAGGGCCTCGAGGCCGCCAAGCCCTTCATCCGCGCCCTGTGCGAGGCGCAGGCGGACCTGGTCTCCCGCGCCGGCAAGGACCCGGTGGAGGTGCCCGTCTTCACGGACTACGAGGAGGACGCGTACGCCGCCGTGGAGAAGCTCGCCACGGACCGCCTGACCGAGATCTTCTCGATCGGGGACAAGCAGGAGCGCGAGGCCGCCTCGGACGCCTACCACCTCGAGGTCATCGAGGAGCTCGCGGGCGAGGGCAAGGAGTTCGAGGAGCGCCGCGGGGAGGTCGCCAAGGCCTACGGCTCGCTGACCAAGCAGATCGTGCGCCGCCGGATCCTCAAGGACCAGGTGCGCATCGACGGTCGCGGCCTGACGGACATCCGCAAGCTGACCGCCGAGGTCGAGGTGCTGCCGCGCGTGCACGGCTCCGCGATCTTCGAGCGCGGCGAGACCCAGATCATGGGCGTGACCACGCTCAACATGCTCAAGATGGAGCAGCAGATCGACTCGCTGGCCCCCACCAGCTCCAAGCGGTACATGCACCACTACAACTTCCCGCCCTACTCCACGGGCGAGACCGGCCGCGTGGGCTCCCCGAAGCGCCGCGAGATCGGCCACGGCGCCCTCGCCGAGCGCGCCCTGGTGCCCGTGCTGCCCTCGCGTGAGGAGTTCCCCTACGCGATCCGCCAGGTCTCCGAGGCCCTCGGCTCCAACGGCTCCACGTCCATGGGCTCCGTGTGCGCCTCCACCCTGTCCCTGCTGAACGCGGGCGTGCCGCTGCGCGCCCACGTGGCCGGCATCGCCATGGGCCTGGTCTCCGCCGAGGTGGACGGCCAGACCCAGTACGCGGCGCTGACCGACATCCTCGGCGCCGAGGACGCGTTCGGCGACATGGACTTCAAGGTGGCCGGCACGTCCGAGTTCGTCACCGCCATCCAGCTGGACACCAAGCTGGACGGCATCCCCGCCTCCGTGCTGGCCGGTGCGCTGACCCAGGCCCGCGAGGCCCGGCTGCACATCCTCTCGGTCCTCGAGGCCGCGATCGACCAGCCGGACGAGCTCGCCCCCACCGCGCCGCGGATCATCTCCGTGCGCATCCCGGTGGACAAGATCGGCGCGGTCATCGGCCCCAAGGGCGCCATGATCAACCAGATCCAGGACGACACGGGCGCGGACATCACCATCGAGGACGACGGCACCGTGCTGATCGGCGCCACCGACGGCGCCTCGGCCGAGGCCGCGCGCTCCGCCGTGAACGCGATCGCCAACCCGCAGGTCCCCGAGGTCGGCGAGCGCTACCTCGGCACCGTGGTGAAGCTGACCTCGTTCGGCGCGTTCGTCTCGCTCACCCCGGGCAAGGACGGCCTCCTGCACATCTCGGAGCTGCGCAAGCTCAACGAGGGCCAGCGCGTGGAGGACGTCGAGGACGTGCTCGGCGTGGGCCAGAAGGTCCAGGTGGAGATCACCAAGATCGACGACCGCGGGAAGCTGTCGCTCGCCCCGGTGGTGGCGGACGACGACGCCGCCCAGGCCGAGACGGCCGACGCGCTGGAGTCCTCGGGCCTCGAGGCCTGATCCCGCCCGCCGCGGCGGCCCCACCCGCCCGGCACCGTACGGCGCCCCGTCCCTCCGCGTGAGGGGCGGGGCGCCGTCGTCGGTTCAGCGGCGGCGTGTGAGCAGAGCCAGGGCCGGATTCACGAGGGGTGCAGGCACCCAGGAGCCCGTGAGCATCAGCACGAAGAAGGCGAACTCCCAGCCGAGATCCCACCCGCCCGAGCGCATCGACGAGTCCAGCGCCCTCAGGGGAGGGCCAGCCCGG
Source organism: Micrococcus lacusdianchii (assembly GCF_023155805.1). Classification (GTDB taxonomy): domain Bacteria; phylum Actinomycetota; class Actinomycetes; order Actinomycetales; family Micrococcaceae; genus Micrococcus; species Micrococcus lacusdianchii. The sequence goes on from NZ_JAKNUW010000007.1 coordinate 10,933, forward strand.
CGACGTAGGCGGCCAGGCCGCCGTCCACGATGATCGGCACCACTCCTTGGCCTGCGAAGACGAACGTGCCGCCCAGCAGGAGGAGCAGGGCGAGGACGAGCCGGGAGGGACGGGCGGGGGCGGAGTCCGGGCGGGCGGGCCTCATGGGGCGAGGCCAGCCCGGCGCTCCGGGGCGGACAACGGGGCCGCGGGCGGCTGACACAATGGCGGGCATGACTGTGCTCCGAGAGATCCCCCTGGACTTCGAGGGCGTGCTGGCCGCCGAGAGCGGGTCCGAGGTGCGCCGTTCCGTGCTGCCCGGCGGGGTGCGCGTGCTCACCGAGTCCATGCCGGACCAGCGCTCCGTGACCGTCGGCTACTGGGTGGCCGTGGGCTCCCGGGACGAGTCGCCGGAGGGGTTCGGCGCCACCCACTTCCTCGAGCACCTGCTGTTCAAGGGCACGCGCACGCGCAGCGCCATGGACATCGCCGTGGCGTTCGACCGGGTGGGCGGCGAGTCCAACGCCGGCACGGCCAAGGAGTCCACGGTCTACCACGCGCGCGTCCTGGACGAGGACCTGCCCATGGCCGTGGACGTGCTGACGGACATGGTCACCTCCTCCCTGATCGACCCGGACGAGCTCGAGACCGAGCGCGGGGTCATCCTCGAGGAGCTCGCGATGGACGCCGACGACCCGGTGGACGTGGCCCACGAGGAGCTGGCCGGCGTCGTGCTGGACGGGCACCCGCTGGGCCGGCCGATCGGCGGCACCCCGGAGACCATCCGCGCCGTCACGCGCGAGCATGTCATGGACCACTACCGGCGCTGGTACCGCCCGGACGAGCTGGTCATCACGGCCGCCGGCCACCTGGACCACGACGACGTCTGCCGCCTCGTGCTCTCCGCCCTCCACCAGTCGGGCTGGGACCTGCGGCCGGGCGCGGCGCCCGCGCCCCGCCGGACCGTGGACACCGCCGCGGCCGCCGCGGCCCGCGTGCGCCCGGGCGTCCACACGGTGGAGAAGGCGGTGGAGCAGGCCAACGTGATCGTCGGCGGGCGCTCCCTGTCCACCACGGACCCGGACCGGTTCGCGCTCGGGGTCATGATGTCCGTGCTCGGCGGCGGCATGTCCTCGCGCCTGTTCCAGGAGGTCCGCGAGAAGCGCGGACTGGCGTACTCGACGTACTCGTTCTCCGCCGGCTACTCCGACGCCGGCTACTACGGGCTCTACGCCGGGTGCCAGCCCGAGCGCGTGGACGAGGTGGCCGCGCTCATGACGGCCGAGTTCGAGCGCATGGCGCTGGAGGAGGTCACCGGCGAGGAGCTCGAGCGCGCGCACGGGCAGATCTGCGGCGGCACCGTGCTCGGCATGGAGTCCACCGGCGCGCGCATGTCCCGGCTGGGCCGGGCCGAGCTGGTCACGGGGGAGTTCGCGGACCTCTCCGCCTCCCTCGCGCGGGTGCGCGCCGTGGACGCCGGTCAGGTGCGCGCGGTGGCCGCCCGCCTGGCCGAGGGGGAGCGGGCCCGCGTCGTCGTGGCCCCGGCCTGAGCCGCCCACGCGCGTAGGCTGAGCACATGAGCGAGACCACCCCCACCACCCCCGCGCCCGCGGACGCCGTGCCGCGCGTGGCGATCCTGGGCGCCGGCGGCAAGATGGGCCGCCACGCCGTGCCCGCCGTGCGCGAGGCCGCCGGGCTCGAGCTGGTCGCCGAGCTGGGCTCGCGGGACCCGCTGCAGGCCGTGCTCGACGCCGGCGCCACCCACGTCCTGGACCTCACGGTCCCGGACGCCTCGCCGGACCACGTGGCCTTCGCGGTGGAGCACGGCCTCCACGCCGTGGTGGGCACCTCGGGCTGGGACGCCGAGCGCCGTTCCGCCCTCGAGGCGCAGCTGGCCGAGCACCCCGGGGTGGGCGTGCTGATCGCCCCGAACTTCTCCGTGGGCTCCGTCCTCGCCACCGCCTTCGCGGCGAAGGCCGCCCGCTGGTTCGAGTCCGTCGAGGTGGTCGAGCTGCACCACCCCGCCAAGCTGGACGCCCCCTCGGGCACCGCGGTCCGCACCGCCGAGATGATCGGGGATGCCCGGGCCGCCGCCGGCGTGGACCCCTCCCCGGACGCCACCGAGCGGGACCCGGACGGGGCGCGCGGCGCCGTCGTGAACGGGGTGCACGTGCACGCGGTGCGCCTGCGCGGCCTCGAGGCCCACCAGGAGGTGCTGATGGGCGGGCCCGGAGAGCAGCTGACCGTCCGCCACGACGCCTACGACCGCGGCGCCTACATGCCCGGCGTGGTGCTGGGTCTGCGCACCGTGGCCTCGCGCCCGGGGCTCACCTATGGCCTGGACGGCGTCCTTGAGCTCGACTGACCGCGCCGCCGCCACCGTCTCCGCCTCCCCGGCCGGCGGGGCGACCCTGCGTTCCAAGCTGTGGGTGGCGTTCGTCGTGCTGCTCACGCTGTTCTTCGCGTTCTTCGTGGTGCGGGCGGCCGTGGCCCTGATCGGGGCGGGCGGCGCGCTGCCCGTGGCGATCGGTGTGTCCGTCATCGTGGTGGTGGCGCTCGGCCTGGCGCTGATCGGCCGTGAGCTGCTGTTCGGCCTGCAGACGGAGCGTCTCGCGGCGATCCTCGAAGCCGAGGAGGGGCTCCCCGAGGACGACCTGCCGCGCTCCCCCGGCGGGCGGATCGACCGTGCCGCCGCCGACGCGCAGTTCGCGGGGTTCGCCGAGGCCGTCCGCGCCGCTCCCCACGACTGGCGCGCCCGCTACCGCCTCTCCCTGGCCTATGCGGCCGCCGGAGATCGCCCGCGCGCCCGTGCCGCAGCCCGCGAGGCCGTCCGCCTGCACCGGGTGGGCTGACGCCGCGGGCTCATGCTCAGCGCGGGCCCGGGCCGACGCCGGGGCGGGCGTCCTCGCCCCGGCGCGCGAGCCGCCGCATCCCCGTCTCGAGGGGTCCGTCCGCGCCCGTGCGCGCCGCCGCCCACCCGGCCGCGAGGAAGAGCATCCACAGCACGGCCGCCGCGGCGAGTCCGCGGAACGGGACACCGGCGGCCATGAGCGCACCCAGCAGCACGAGGTGCCCCACGTAGAGGGTCAGGGAGAGGCGCCCGACGCCGGGCAGCACCCCGGCGCCCGGCGCGCGTCCGCGCCGACGGGACAGCAGCAGGCAGAGGCCCAGCACGGCCACGGCCCAGCCCAGCGCCCGGACGGCCTCGAGCGGGGACCCGCCGTGCGGGGTCGCGAGCGCCAGCCACAGCGGGTCGGGGATGAGCCACGCCAGCCGGTGCTCGCCCGTGAGCAGGGTCGTGGCCAGCTCCTCCGGGGCGGCGCCCGTCGCCGCCGCGATCCGCGCCACCACGCCGTCCGCCCCGCGCACGGCCGCCCCGACCCCGAGGGCCGCCGCCCCCGCCCCGACGCCCCCCACGGCCAGGAGAGCAGCCGTCCGCGGGGCGCGCAGGTCCAGCCGCCCGATCGCCAGGCCGGCCACCAGGAAGGCGCCCCAGGACAGGACCGGGTAGTAGCCGGTCACCAGGAGGTCGGTGAGCAGCAGGGCGGGGGTGGCCAGATCCGTCGGGGCGGGGGAGGTCCACAGGCGCGCCCCCTGCAGGAACTCCTCCCGGCCGAGCAGCGCCTGACCGGCGGCCCGCAGCCCGAAGACGAGCACCGGCCCCAGGACCAGCCAGGCCCCCGCGAGGGCTGCCAGCGCCCCGCCGCGCAGCCGCAGCAGTGGCAGGGCGAGGAGGAAGAGGAGCGCGTAGTGGCACAGGATCACGGCCACCGGGGTGCCCAGCGCCCCGCACACCAGCCCGAGCACGAACAGCACTCCGGCACGGCGGAGTGTGCGGCGGCGTAGCACGGCGGCCGCGGTGGCCGGCACGGGCTCGGGGCCGCCCGCGGCGAGGGCCAGGCCCACGCCGGCGAGCGTCACGAACAGGGCGGCCGCGCCGCCGGAGAACACGAGGTGCAGCGGATCGGGGTGGCCCGCCGCGGTCGCCGGGTCGGTCACGTGGACGGCGGCGAGCCCCAGCAGGGCGACGCCGCGGGCGGCGTCGACCCCGGTCAGCCGGTGGGGGAGGACGGGCATGGACACCTCGGGGGACGGGGCCGCGCCGGGCGCGGCGGGACGGAGGGCCGGGGGCGGGTCGCGACGTGTGGGGACGCCCGGCGTCGCAGGCCCGCCGCACACGGGGACGGGGCCATCCTCGCAGGTAGGGTGTGCCCCATGACTGCCGCGCCTGGACCCGTGAACCCGTCCGACCTGCCCTTCGGCACCGTCGTGCCCGCCATGGTGACGCCGATGGACCGGGACGGCGCCGTCGATCTGGAGGCGGCCGCGGCCCTGGCCCGGCACCTCGTGGACGGGGGGGCGGACGGCCTCGTGGTCACCGGCACCACGGGCGAGACCTCCACGCTCACGGACGAGGAGAACCTCGCCATGTTCCGCACGGTGGTGGAGGCGGTGGGGGACCGGGCGAAGGTGATCGCGGGCACCGGCACGAACGACACGGCCCACTCCGTGGAGCTCTCCCGCCGGGCCGCCGAGACCGGCGTCGACGGCCTGCTGATCGTCACCCCGTACTACAACAAGCCCAACCAGGCCGGCATCCGCGCCCACTTCGAGGCGATCGCCGACGCGGCCGGGCTGCCCGTGATGGTGTACGACATCCCCGGCCGCTCCGTCATGCCGATCGAGCCGAAGACCCTGATCGCGCTCGCGGCGCACGAGAACATCGTGGCCCTCAAGGACGCCAAGGGCGACCTGCAGTCCACCACCACGGTGCTGGCCCACACGGACCTCCAGCTGTACTCGGGCGACGACGGTGCGACCCTGCCGCTCATGGCGCTGGGTGCCGTCGGCGTCGTGTCCGTGGCCGCCCACGTGGCCCCCGGCCTGTACCGCGAGCTCGTGGACGCCGTCCACGCCGGCGACCTCGCCGCGGCCCGGTCCGCGCACTACGCCCTCGACCCCGTGCAGCGCGGCATCATGGGCCATGTCCAGGGCGCGGTCGCCTCGAAGGCCGTCCTCGCCGCCCAGGGCGTCATCCCCACGGACACGGTGCGCCTGCCGCTCGTCCGCGCCACGGCGGCGGAGCTCGACGCCATCCGCGCCGACCTCGCGGAGGCCGGCATCCGGTTCTGACCGGTCGCGTGCCTCCGGCCGGGCCGCGCACGCCCCGTCCCCGTGCCCACCGTGTCCGGGGCGCACGGTACGTTGGATCCATGGCGACCCGTACTTCCCCCGCGCGGTCGTCGTCCTCCTCGTCGAAGCCCCGGTCCGGTTCCGCCCGGTCCGTGAAGGGCTCCTCCGGGAAGGGCGCGTCCGCCGCCACCTCCGACCGCGATCAGCAGCCCGCGTTCGTGCGCGCCCTGCGCACGGCGTGGGTGGCCCTGGCCACCCCCGTGGGCGCCGCCGTGCGCAAGGCCGGACCCGACGTGCGCATCCCGCGGGAGGACCGCCGGGACGGCACCGGGCTCCTCCTGATCCTGATCGCCGCGCTCGTCGCCGCGATCGAGTGGTGGGGACTGCGGGACACGGCGGTGGGGCGCGTGGTCCACTCCGTGGTCGGCGGCACCGTCGGCTGGTTCGCCCTGCTCGTGCCGGTCGTGCTGACCGTGGTCGCGGTCCGCTGCTTCCGCCATCCGACCCGCCACCGGGACAACGGGCGCATCGTGATCGGCCTGCTGCTGGCCACCGTGGCCGGCAGCGGCATCGCCCACCTGGTGGGCGGCCTGCCCTCGGCGGCCGCGGCGTTCGAGGACGTCCTGCGCGCCGGCGGCATGGTGGGCTACTTCGCCACCGTCCCCCTGGCCTCCCTCCTGACGGCGGTGCCGGTGTGGATCCTGATGCTCGCGCTGGCGGTGTTCTCCCTGCTGGTGCTCACGGCCACCCCCGTGGGCTCCATCGGGTCCCGCCTCCGCGGAGCCTACGCCTGGCTCACGGGCCAGGACGCGGAGGGGGCGGAGCGCCGCCGCCAGGAGCGGGCGGAGGCTCGGCGCGCCCGTCGTGAGGCCTCCGGCGCCGAGCACCGGGGTGAGCAGCAGGACCTGGACCTGTTCTTCGAGGACCGCCCGCAGGGGCGGACCCACCCGGACCACGACCAGTCCTACCTGGACACCCCGCGCACCGCTCGCGGCGCGCACGCCGCTCCGGCGCGGAGGGAGAAGAGGCCCGGGCTGCTGGCCCGCCTGCTCGGCCGCCGCGGAGACCGGGAGCAGCCCCCCGCCGTGCCCGTCCGCGGGACCCGCGCCTACGACACGGCCGTGATCGAGGATGCCCCCGCGCCGGCGGGCCCCACTGCGGTCGGATCCCATGCCGCCGGGGACCAGCCCACCGAGGTCCTCCCGCCCCCGTCGCCCCGGCGCCGCATCCGCCTGCGGCATGCGGCCCAGACGGACGTGTTCGACGCCGAGGCCGCCCCCGGCGGGCGTCGCCGTCCCGAGCCCGACGACGACTTCGACCTCTGGGTGGACGAGGACGGCGACGACGTGGACCGGGCCGACGACGCCGACGCCCAGCCGGCCGACGACAGCCCCGCCCTGCCGCCCGGCGTGCGGCGGCCCACGGCGGCCGACCGTGCCCTCGAGCAGGTCCGCGAGCACGCCCGCTCCGTGCGGGAGTCCGCGCTCGAGGCGGAGCCGGCCCCCGCCGTCGTCGAGGCCGAGGACGAGGAGCCGCGGCAGGACCCGGCACCCGCCGTCACGCCCGCCGAGCCGGAGTCGCCCGCCGAGCCCGCACCGGCGGTGCCCTCGGTCAGTCGACCGGAGCCTGTGCCGGAGGTCTCGCATGCGCCCGCGCGCGAGGTCCAGGACACCCTGGACGGGGAGACCGTCTACGACCTGCCGCAGTCCTCCCTGCTGCCGGCCGGACCGCAGCCCAAGGAGCGCACCGAGTCCAACGACCGCGTGGTCCGGGCCCTGACCACGACGTTCACCGAGTTCAAGGTGGACGCGCAGGTCACCGGCTTCTCCCGGGGTCCCACGGTGACCCGCTACGAGGTGGAGGTCGCCCCCGGCACCAAGGTGGAGAAGGTCACCGCCCTGGAGAAGAACATCGCCTACGCGGTGGCCTCCTCCGAGGTCCGGATCCTCAGCCCCATCCCGGGCAAGCGCGCGATCGGCATCGAGATCCCGAACACGGACAAGGAGGTCGTCGCCCTCGGCGACGTCCTGCGCTCGCAGGCCGCCCAACGCACCGACCACCCGATGGTGATGGGCGTCGGCAAGGACGTGGAGGGCGGCTACGTGGTGGCCAACCTGGCGAAGATGCCCCACATGCTCGTGGCAGGCGCCACCGGCGCCGGCAAGTCCTCGTTCGTGAACTCGATGATCACCTCGATCCTCATGCGCTCCACCCCGGACGAGGTGCGCATGGTGATGGTGGACCCCAAGCGCGTCGAGCTCACCGCGTACGAGGGCGTGCCCCACCTGGTCACCCCGATCATCACGAGCCCGAAGAAGGCGGCCGAGGCGCTGCAGTGGGTCGTCAAGGAGATGGACACCCGCTACGACGACCTCGCGGCGTTCGGCTACAAGCACGTGGACGACTTCAACAAGGCCGTCCGGGCCGGCCAGGTGAAGCTGCCGCCGGACTCCAAGCGCGTGCTGCGCCCGTACCCGTACCTGCTGGTCATCGTCGATGAGCTCGCGGACCTGATGATGGTCGCCCCGCGCGACGTCGAGGACGCGATCGTGCGCATCACCCAGCTGGCCCGTGCGGCCGGCATCCACCTCGTGCTCGCGACGCAGCGGCCGTCCGTGGACGTGGTCACGGGCCTGATCAAGGCCAACGTCCCCTCGCGGATGGCGTTCGCCACCTCCTCGGTGACCGACTCCCGCGTGGTCCTCGACCAGCCGGGCGCGGAGAAGCTCCTCGGCCAGGGCGACGCGCTGTTCCTGCCCATGGGCAAGTCCAAGCCCATGCGAGTGCAGGGCGCCTGGGTCGATGAGACCGAGATCCACGCCGTCGTGGAGCACGTGAAGACGCAGAGGCAGGTCCAGTACCGCGAGGACGTGGTCCCGGAGAAGTCCGAGAAGGTCATCGACGAGGACATCGGGGACGACCTCGACCTGCTGCTGCAGGCCGTCGAGCTCGTGGTCACCACGCAGTTCGGCTCCACGTCCATGCTGCAGCGCAAGCTCCGGGTGGGCTTCGCCAAGGCGGGCCGGCTCATGGACCTCATGGAGTCCCGCGCCGTGGTGGGCCCGTCCGAGGGCTCCAAGGCCCGGGACGTGCTGGTCAAGCCCGATGACCTCGCCGACGTCCTGGCCACCATCAGCGGCGACACCCCGCCCTCGCAGGCTGCCGCCCCCGCGGCCCCCGCGGCCCCGTCCGCCGGCGGCGAGGGGGACCGGTGGTCCTCGGGCGACATGGTCGGGGACGACGTGGACTCCCGTCCCGCGGCCCAGAGCTGGGACGATGAGGACGACGACGAGGGATCGGAGGACGCGTGGCAGCTGACCGGACGCTGACCGGGGGAGGAGACCGTCCCGCGGGCAGTCCCGCCCCGGTGGAGAAGACCTCCGAGTTCAACCTCCCCAACGTCCTGACGGGCCTGCGCATCGTCATGGTGCCGTTCTTCGTGTGGGCGATGTGGGCCGGCGGCCCGTGGGGCAGTGACTCCGCCGCGGCGCGGTGGACCGCGGTGGTCCTCTTCGCCGTCGCCATGTACACGGACAAGCTCGACGGGGACATCGCCCGCGCCCGGGGCCTGGTGACGAACTTCGGGAAGATCGCGGACCCCATCGCGGACAAGCTGCTCACGGGCTCCGCGCTGGTGCTCTTCTCCCTGCTCGGCGAGCTGTGGTGGTGGGTCACCGCCGTGATCCTGGTGCGCGAGTGGGGCATCACGCTCATGCGGTTCGTGGTCATCCGGTACGGCGTCATGCCGGCCGGCCGGGGCGGCAAGCTCAAGACCGTCCTGCAGGCCGTGGGCATCGGACTCCTGCTCATGCCGCTGGCCCCCGTGCTGGGCGACTGGTGGCCGTGGCTGGGCTGGACCGTGATCGGGGTCGCCACGGTGCTGACGGTGCTGACGGGTGTCGAGTACGTGCGGGACGCCGTCCGGCTGCGCCGGGACTGGCGGGCCGCACACGGGGACGTGAGATGAGCGTCCCCGACGGGGAGGCCGATCCGAGGGGGGCCGACGCGTCCGCCGCGGCTCGCGCCGTCGTCGCGCGCGGCACGGCGCTGGGCCTCACGGTGGCGACCGCGGAGTCGCTCACGGCGGGGATGGTGGCGGCCGCCCTGGCGGACGTCCCGGGCGCCTCCGCTGTCCTCCAGGGCGGGGTGGTGGCGTACCAGAACCACGTCAAGGCGGAGCTGCTCGGCGTGGGCGGGGACCTGCTCGCCGCGCGCGGGGCGGTGGACCCCGAGGTGGCGCGCCGCATGGCCGCGGGTGCGAGGCGGGCCCTGGGCGCCGACGTCGGCGTGGCCACCACGGGGGTGGCCGGCCCCGAGCCGCATCAGGGACGTCCCGTGGGGACCGTCATGCTCGGCCTCGCCGTGACGCCCGCGCTGGCCCCGGCCCTGCGGGCGATCGCCGTCGCCCCGGCCGGGCTGGACGAGGACGCCGAGGGCGCCACGCTCGGCGTCGAGCTGCACCTGCCGGGGGATCGGGCGGCGGTGCGCGGCGGGACCGTGGAACGCGTGCTGGCACTGTTGGAGTCGCTCCTGGTGGGCGTCCCTGGCCCCTGACCCGCCGGTCCCCTACGCTCAGCGGGTGCCCTCCCACCCCGTCCCCACCGCATCCGACCGGGATGACGATCCCCACGAGGGCGCCGAGCGACGGCGCATCGGCCTGATCGCCGACCCGGGCGTCCCGTGGAAGCTGGCCCAGCAGGTGGCCGAGACCCTGCCGGACCGCCTCGCCGAGCGGCGTGAGGATCGGGTCCGGTGGCGCGTGGAGGCCCACCAGCAGGTGCTGCCGGTGAGCGCGGAGGGCCACCTGATCCTGGACGGTGCGGCGGGCCGCCTGGCCGAGGAGAACGGGTGGGACACCGTGGTGGCCGTCGTGGACCTGCCGCGGTTCGAGGAGGGGCGCGGCGTCCTCGCCGACGTGCTGCCCGGACGCCGCGCCGCCTCGGTGTGCGTGCCCGCTCTCGGCGTCCTGCGCACGCGGCAGCGCCTCGAGGAGACGGTCCTGCGGGTGCTGGGGTACATGGACGGGGCGTCCGCGAAGGACGCCCCGGACGGGGAGATGGACGTCTCCGAGCCCCTCAGCGAGACGCCGGAGGGGATCGGGCGCGAGCACATCACACCCGTGCCGGACACCGAGATCCGCCGGCCGGGTCAGGACGAGGACCTCTCCACGGTGTTCGTCACGGGCCCGGGGGGCACGCTGCGGCTCCTGATGGGCATGGTGGCGGCCAACCGCCCCCTGCGCCTGGCCCGGGGCATGAAGTGGGCGGTGGCCTCTGCGGGCGCGGCGGGTGCCTACGGCGTGTTCTTCGTCTCCATCTGGAGCCTCTCGAACCACATGTCCACCCTCCGCCTGACCGCGGTGACCGTGCTGGCGGTCGTCATGCTGGTGCTCTGGCTGACCACCACCAACGGGCTGTGGGTCCGAGGCGGACGGCACGGCGGGCGTCCCGCCCTGGACAACCTCTCGACCCTGGCGACGGTGGGCCTCGCCTGCTCCGCCCTGTACGCGGGCCTGTTCGCCGTGCTCGCGATGGTGGCGAGCGTGATCATCCCGATGCCGTACCTCTCCGCCCAGCTGCACGAGGACGCCGGGTGGGTGGACATGATGCGGCTGGTATGGCTGTCCACGTCGATGGGCACGATGGCGGGCGCCGTCGGCGCCGGCTTCGACGACACGGTGGAGATTCGCACGGCCACCTACTCCCGGCGCGAGCTCGAGCGGCGGCGTCTGGCCGACGGTGGCGGGGACGGCGAGACGGACGGCCCACGCCCTCGGGAATGACCGCAGCCACCGGAACGTTGTCCTGAACGAGTCAAGATCATCACGCCACCGGGACCGGCGGGGGACACCCTCGCCGCGATCGGCTGGCCAGCCTCCAGGAGCCTCGAGCACACATGATGCGACACCCCGTCCACGCCAACGGCGTCACCCGCTGGGTGAACGACGAGCCCATGCGCCCTCAGCCTGCCCCCGAACTGAAGGAGCGCGCCTTGCCCATCCTCCGCCACGAGATCGGCGAGGTCCTCCGCGACGTCCGCCAACGCCAGGGCCGCACCCTGCGCGAGGTCTCCCATGACGCCCGCGTGTCGCTCGGCTACCTCTCCGAGGTGGAACGTGGCCAGAAGGAAGCCTCCTCGGAGCTGCTCGCCTCCATCTGCGAGGCGCTCGAGATCCCGATGTCGTTCCTGCTGCGGGAGGTCTCCGACCGGCTCGCCGACCAGGAGGGTGTGGCGATCCCGGACACCGTGCCGGCCGAGATGACGGCGGACGACGTGCCGCCGGTCGGGACCCTCGCCGCCCGGGCGTGAGGACCAGCGAGTTCCGCCGCCTGATGGAGGAGGAGTTCGGCCCCGCACGGGCCGGGCTGATGGTCGACACCCTCCACCTGCCGGCCTTCGACGCCACCGCCTCGGACGCCCTCGCGTCCGGGGCGGACCCACGTGACGTGTGGCGGGAGATGTGCGATCTCAACGGCGTGCCCGAATCCCGCCGTCTGGGCCGGGACATCCCGCCGAAGCGCTGAGCGGGCCACGGCGCTCGGCCGCTCCGGGGTTCGAACACGTGTTCGAAGGATGGGGTAGAGTCCTGCACACGTGCCGGGAGAACCCGGCGATCCACAGCCCGGCCGGCGGGCCTCTAACGTGTCCGCCGCGGCCCGTACTCTCCAGACATCAGGCAGCCGCGGGAGGACCCGCGTGAGCACGGATCAGACCCAGGAGTGAACCATGAGCAAGGCGAGCGCCGCCGAGAAGGCGACCACGGACCGCGAGAAGGCACTGGACGCCGCCCTCGCGCAGATCGACAAGCAGTTCGGCAAGGGCTCGGTCATGCGCCTGGGCGAGCAGACCCAGGCGCCCGTGGAGGTCATCCCCACCGGCTCCGTGGCCATGGACGTCGCCCTCGGGATCGGCGGACTGCCGCGCGGCCGCGTGGTGGAGATCTACGGCCCCGAGTCCTCCGGCAAGACCACCCTGGCCCTGCACGCGGTGGCCAACGCCCAGCGCAACGGGGGCATCGCCGCGTTCATCGACGCGGAGCACGCCTTGGACCCGGTCTACGCCCGCAAGCTCGGCGTGGACACGGACGCCCTGCTGGTGAGCCAGCCGGACACCGGCGAGCAGGCCCTCGAGATCATGGACATGCTCGTCTCCTCGGGCACGCTGGACATCGTGGTCATCGACTCCGTGGCCGCGCTGACCCCCCGTGCGGAGATCGAGGGCGAGATGGGCGACTCCCACGTCGGCCTCCAGGCCCGCCTCATGTCCCAGGCGCTGCGCAAGGTGACCGGCCGTCTGCACCAGACCAACACCACCGCCATCTTCATCAACCAGCTGCGCGAGAAGATCGGCGTGTTCTTCGGCTCCCCGGAGACCACCACCGGCGGCAAGGCCCTGAAGTTCTACGCCTCGGTCCGCATCGACGTGCGCCGCATCGAGACCCTCAAGGAGGGCGGCAACCCGGTCGGCAACCGCACCCGCGTGAAGGTCGTCAAGAACAAGATGGCCCCGCCCTTCAAGCAGGCCGAGTTCGACATCCTCTACGGCGAGGGCATCTCCAAGGAGGGCAGCCTGATCGACATGGGCGTGGACGAGGGCATCGTCAAGAAGTCGGGTGCCTGGTTCACGTACGACGGGGACCAGCTCGGCCAGGGCAAGGAGAACGCCCGCCGGTTCCTCAAGGACAACCCGGACCTGGCCCTCGAGATCGAGCAGCGGATCTTCGCGAAGCTCGGCATCGGCGGGGCCGGCGCCGAGGACGATCAGCCGGATGAGGCCCCGGCCCTGCAGGCCGTGGCCGGTGACGTCGCCGCCGGATGACCTCCGGCGCGGGGCCTCGGGGACGGGGCCGTCCGTCCGCACGGCAGGACGCCGGGCGGACGGACGGCCCCGTCTTCGATGACGCCCTCGACTCCGAGGTCGCCCGCCTGTGGCTGGACCTGGCGGGCGTGAAGCACGGGGAGCAGGGCCCGCGCGCGGACGCCCCAGGCGCGGCCGCGTCGGACGCCCCCGATCCGTCGACCGTGTCCGCCCCGGCCTCCGGTCGACGTCGGACGGGCACGCCGCCCGAGGAGCAGCTCCCACCGGCCCCCGCGGACCTCGGCCTCCTCCTGACCCGGGCGAGCGATCTGCCCACTCCGGTCCGCCGCCCGCGGGACGCCGAGGACACGGACGGGTCCGACCCCGTGCCCTTGCCGTGGACCACCACCGCAGGGGCGGAGGACCGCCGTGCCGCCGGGACCGGCCGGGCCCGATCCCGGACCCCCCGGGCCGTCCCTGCCGAGCCCGTGCCGACCGAGCCCGCCCCCCGGGTGATCGGGGGCGGTGCCCGGGACGAGCCGGCGGAGGACGAGCCCCGCCGTCGTCGCGGCCGCCGACCCGGCCCGGCGTCCCTGCCCGAGGAGCCCCGCGAGCGGGAGGAGGCCGCCCGCGAGGTCGTCCTGCGACAGCTGGCCATGGGCCCGCGCTCCCGTGGCCAGCTCGAGCGGAAGCTCGCGGAGCGGCAGGCCGACCCAGAGCTGATCGCCCGGATCCTCGACCGGTTCGAGGAGGTCGGCCTCGTGGACGACGCCGCCTTCGCCGAGGTCTGGGTCCGCAGCCGCGCCCGCGGCAGGCGCCTGTCCCGGCGGGCCATCTCCCGTGAGCTGCACGAGAAGGGCGTGGACAGGGACGTCGCGGAGGAGGCCCTGGCGGCCGTCGAGCCGGAGGACGAGCGGCAGGCGGCGCTCGACCTGGTCCACGCGAAGATGCGCGGGCGGCCCGCGCCCGCCGCCGACGGGCCCGCGGGGCGGGCCGAGCGGGACAAGGTCGTCCGCCGCCTCGTGGGGATGCTGGGCCGCAGGGGCTACGGACCGGGGCTCGCGTTCGGCGTCGTCCAGGAGGTCCTCGGGGAGCTCGACGGGTGACACCTAGAATGGTGCGGTGACTCTGACGGATCCCACCCTTCGCCCCCACAAGGGCCTCACCTACGAGGTCCGCACCTTCGGGTGCCAGATGAACGTGCACGACTCCGAGCGCATCTCCGGCCTGCTCGAGTCCACCGGCTACGCCCCGGTCGCCGAGGACGCCCAGGCCGACCTCGTGGTCTTCAACACGTGCGCGGTCCGCGAGAACGCGGACAACCGCCTCTACGGCAACCTGGGCAACCTGCGTGCGGTGAAGGACGCGCACCCCGGGATGCAGATCGCCGTGGGCGGGTGCCTCGCCCAGAAGGACCAGGCCGTCATCCAGCAGAAGGCGCCGTGGGTGGACGTGGTCTTCGGCACCCATAACATCGGCTCCCTGCCCGTGCTGCTCGAGCGCTCCCGGCACAATGCGGACGCGGAGATCGAGATCCTCGAGTCGCTCGAGGTCTTCCCCTCCACCCTGCCCACCAAGCGGGACTCCACGCATTCGGGCTGGGTGTCCATCTCCGTGGGCTGCAACAACACCTGCACGTTCTGCATCGTCCCGTCCCTGCGCGGCAAGGAGAAGGACCGCCGCCCGGGGGAGATCCTCGCGGAGGTCCAGGCCCTCGTGGACGCCGGCGCCGTGGAGGTCACCCTGCTGGGGCAGAACGTGAACAGCTACGGGGTGGAGTTCGGGGACCGCGGCGCGTTCGCCAAGCTCCTCCGCGCCTGCGGGGCGATCGAGGGCCTCGAGCGCGTGCGCTTCACCAGCCCGCACCCGGCCATGTTCACCGACGACGTCATCGACGCGATGGCCGAGACCCCCAACGTCATGCCGCAGCTGCACATGCCGCTGCAGTCGGGGTCGGACAAGGTGCTCAAGGACATGCGCCGGTCGTACCGCTCGACGAAGTTCCTCGGGATCCTGGAGAAGGTCCGCGAGCGCATCCCGCACGCGGCGATCACCACGGACATCATCGTGGGCTTCCCCGGGGAGACGGAGGAGGACTTCGAGGAGACCATGCGTGTGGTGGAGGCCTCCCGGTTCTCCTCGGCGTTCACCTTCCAGTACTCGATTCGGCCCGGCACCCCGGCAGCGGAGATGGCGGACCAGGTGCCGAAGGCGGTGGTGCAGGAGCGGTTCGGGCGGCTCGTCGCCCTGCAGGACCGGATCTCGGCGGAGGAGATGCGCACGCTCGTCGGCACCCGGCAGGAGCTGCTGGTCACCGCCGACTCCGGGTCGAAGGGCGCCGAGCGCGGCCGCCTGGCCGGCCGCGCCCCGGACAACCGCCTGGTGCACTTCTCCGTGCCGGCCGGGGCCGAGACGCCGCGCCCGGGCGACTTCGTCACCGTCACCGTGACCGAGGCGCATCCGTACTTCGCGGTCGCGGACCCGGACCTCGCGGACTATCGCCTGCGCCGCTCCCGCGCCGGCGACGCGTGGGACCGCGCCCAGGCCGAGTCCTGCGGCGTGCCCTCCCCGGGCGGGCCCAGCGGCGTCGGCGCCACGAGCCTCGGCATGCCCACGCTGCGCCCGCGGGCCTGAGTCCGCCCCGCATGACCGCGACGCCGAGTCCCGCCTCCCGTCCCCACCCGGCCGGGCCCGCGCCCGTCGTCGCCGTGGTGGGAGCGACGGCGACGGGCAAGTCCGCGCTCACCGTCGCCCTGGCGCACGCGCTGGACGGCGAGGTGGTGAACGCGGACGCGCTGCAGTTCTACCGGGGCATGGACGTGGGCACCGCCAAGGTCACGGTCGAGGAGCGCCAGGGGGTGCCGCACCACCTCCTGGACGTCATGGAGGTGACCGAGGAGGCGTCGGTCGCCCGGTTCCAGTCCGACGCGCGGGCGTGCTTCGTGGACATCCGCGCCCGGGGCCGCACGCCGATCCTGGTGGGCGGCTCGGGGCTGTACGTGCGCGCCGCCCTGGACGTGCTGGACTTCCCGCCGACGGACCCGGCAGTGCGGGCGGGGGTGGAAGCAGAGCTGGCCGAGCGCGGGGAGGCCGCGCTGCGGGCCGAGCTGGCCGGCGTCGACCCGGCCTCCGCCGAGCGCGTCCGGGACGACCGGCGCCTGGTCCGGGCGATCGAGGTGCACCGGCTCACGGGGCGGCCGTTCAGCTCCTTCATGCCACGGCGCGAGTACGCCGCGGACGTGCTGCCCGCGGTGCAGATCGGGCTCTCGATCGACCGCCCTGTGCTGCACGAGCGCATCGCTGCCCGCGTGGACGCGATGATGGCGGCAGGGCTCCTGGACGAGGTGCGGGGGCTGACGGCCAACGGACTGCGCGACGGACCGACCGCCTCGCGAGCGATCGGCTACCGGGAGATGCTCGCGGTGCTGGACGGGGAGCTCACCGAGTCCGCCGCGAGCGAGCAGACGATCGTGGCCACCCGCCGCTTCGCCCGCCGTCAGGAGACGTGGTTCCGCGCCGACCCGCGCGTGCGCTGGCTGCCCGCGGACGCCCCGGACCTCGTGCAGCGGGCGCTGGCGGCCGTGGCGCAGAACGTGTCGAGCACGGAGTCCGGGGCCGAGGAGCCGACGGACGGGGACGCCCGAGGCGTCCGGGCCCGCCCCTAGACTGAGGCCCATGAGCACCGAGCACTCCGCCGCGCGCGGCGAGACCCCCGCCGCCGACCGCCCGTCTGTGCCCTTCACCAAGGGCCACGGCACCGGCAACGACTTCGTACTGGTCGCGGACCCGGGCGGCAACGCGCAGCTGGACGCGGAGCGCGTGGCGCGGGTGGCGGACCGCCACCAGGGCGTGGGCGCCGACGGCGTCATCCGCGCCGTGCGGTCGGCGAACCTGCCCGAGGGGGAGGCCGTCCTGGCCGAGCACCCCGAGGCCGAGTGGTTCATGGACTACCGCAACGGGGACGGCTCGATCGCAGAGATGTGCGGCAACGGGGTGCGCGTGTTCGTGCACTTCCTCGTGGAGAAGGGCCTCGTGGACCTCGCGCCGGGGCAGTCGCTGACGATCGGCACCCGGGCCGGCGCCAAGACCGTCACCCGCTATGAGGGCGGCTACTCGATCGACATGGGCCCGTGGCGCTTCCTCGAGCCCGAGCTGGCGGAGGAGTTGGCTTCCGATGCCATGGTCCTGACCGCCGGCCTGCCCGACCCGCGTCCCGCCTTGAGCGTGTCCATGGGCAACCCGCACACCGTGGTGCCGCTGCAGTCCATGGCGGAGCTCGCGGACCTGGACCTCACCCGCGCCCCCGGCGTGGACCCGGAGCCGCCGCACGGCACCAACGTGGAGTTCGTGGCCGCGCACGAGCCGCTGATCCACGAGGGCGTGGGCCGCGTGCGCATGCGCGTGCACGAGCGCGGCGTGGGGGAGACCCAGTCCTGCGGCACCGGGGCGTGCGCGGTGGCCGTGGCCATGCGCACGTGGGCCGGCCCGGAGGGCTCGGACTCCTGGCTCGTGGAGGTCCCCGGCGGTGTGCTGGGCATCGACTTCGTGCGCGCCGCCGACGGCGAGGAGCACGTGGTGCTCGCGGGCCCGGCCGAGCTGGTGTTCGACGGCGAGCTCATCGCCTGACCCCCTGACGTCGTCGTTCGGGAAACAGCTCCCGCCTCGGCGCCGTCGTTCAGGAAACGGCGCGTCAGTCTGTTCGGACCACCTTCAGGATCCGGAACCCCTTGACGCTGTCCGCCCGCTCCGCGGTGAAAGTACCGGGGGCGCGCTCGTCGAGCATCCCCTGGATCCAGGGCAGCAGCGAGTCGGCGCCGAGGTTCTTCTGGACCACGAGCCAGGCCTCGCCTCCGGGCGCCAGCCGCGGCAGCCACAGCGCGAGCAGCTCGTGCAGGGCCGCCTTGCCGATCCGGATGGGCGGGTTGGACCAGATCAGGTCGAACTCCACGTCCACCGGCACGTCCTCGGGACGCAGCGCCGAGACGTTCGCCAGCCCCAGGGCCGCAGCGTTGTCCCGGGTGAGCTGGAGGGAGCGGTCGTTGACCTCGACGGCGGTCACCTCCGCCTCCGGGGAGCGCAGTGCCAGGGTGAGGGCGATCGGCCCCCAGCCCGCGCCGACGTCGAGGAAGCGTCCGGAGGCCGGCGGTGCGGGGACCGAGGCGAACAGGGCGGCGGTGCCCTTGTCCACGCCGTCCGGGGAGAAGATCCCGTTCGCCGTCTGCACCGACACCTCGCGCCCGGCCAGGCGCACCGTCACGGTGCGCCGCCGTTCCGGGGCGGCGGGATCGTCGTCGAAGTAGTGCGATGCGGCGGGGGCGTTCTGGCTCACGCGGGCCATCGTAGTCAGCGGCGCGGACGCAGCTCGGCCAGGATCGCGCGCACCGCGTCCCGCCCGGCACGGTTGGCGCCCACCGTGGACTGGCTGGGCCCGTAGCCGATCAGGAACAGCCGCGGCTCGGCGACCGACCGCCCGCCGACGACCGCGATGCCCCCGTCCGGGGTGCGCAGGTGCAGGGGCGCCAGGTGCCGCATGGCAGGGCGGAAGCCGGTGCACCACAGGATGTCGTCAGCCGGCCACAGAGTCCCGTCCGGCAGTCGCACCCCCTCGGGCTCCACCGCCGTGAACATCGGGCGGCGCACCATCACGCCGCGGGTCTCGGCCTCCCGCACCCACGGCGCCCGGAACATCCCGGTGGCGCTGACCACCGACGCCGGCGGCAGGCCCGCCCGCGTGCGCTCGTCCACGCCCTGCACCGCCTCGGCCAGTCGTCCGGGGGCGGGGTCGTCGATCCAGTGCGGCTCCCGCCGGGTGACCCACAGGGTGTCCGCGGCGACGGTGGAGATCTCCGCCAGCAGCTGCGTGGCCGAGACGCCCATCCCGACGACGACCACGCGCCGCCCGGCGAAGTCCTCCTTGGCGCGGTAGTCGTGGGTGTGGCTCTGCCGCCCCCGGAAGCTGCGCTGCCCCGGCACCGCGGGCCAGTGCGGGGAGGTCCAGGTGCCGGTGGCGTTGACGATCCAGTCGGCGTGCCAGTCGCCGCCGTCGACGAGCACCCGGAAGCCGCCGCCCTTGGCATGCTCGACCTGGTGCACGGTCACGGGGCGGTGGACCGGCAGGTCGAACATCCGCTCGTACTCGGCGAAGTAGTCCGGGAGCACCCGGTTCGCCCGCGCTGCGGGGTCGGCCGGCGGGACGGGGTGGCCCGGCAGCTCGTGGATGTGGTTGACGGTGCCCATGGTGAGCGAGTCCCAGCGGTGCCGCCACGCCCCGCCGGGGGCGGCGTCGGCGTCGAGCACGGCGAACGTGCCGGGGACGGTGCCGCCGTCGGCGGAGGCGGAGGCGGAGACGGACGGGCCCAGCGGCAGGAAGCCTCGACGCTGCAGGTGGTAGGCGGCGGACAGTCCGGCCTGGCCGGCCCCGATGACGAGGACGGTCACGTGCCGGGACTGTCCCGCGTCGGGGAGGGGGGTGGGCGTCGAGGACTCCATGGGGGCAGGGTACGCACCTGGACGGGCGCGCCACGGGGACGAGCGGGGCAGGAGCGTCCGCCCACAGCGATCCCCTTCCCGCGCCGGGCCCTGACCGGTAGACTCGGACGCATGTTCCTGCTGTTCGTCTGACGTCGCCCGCCGTCGAGCACCTGCTCCGGCCGCCGTCGAGCACCTGCTCCGGCCGCCGTCGTCTCAGCCCGCTCCCGTCGTGGAAGCCGCCCTCGGGCGTGCCCGCGACCCGCTGATGAACATTCGAGGAACCCCCATGAGCATCACTGTGCGCCCCTGCACGCCCGCCGACGAGGAGGCGTGGCTCCGTTGCCGCGTGCTGTCCTTCCTGCACAGCGCATACCTCGACGACGTCCGCACCGCCCACTCCGTGCCGGCGCCCGGCCTCCGCCCCGAGGACTCCCTCCAGTGGGTCGCCGAGGACGAGGCCGGGACGATCGTCGGCGTGCTGGACGTGGAGGCTGGCGCCACCGGGACCGCGGAGGAGAACCTGGCGACGATCGACACGGTGGCGGTCCATCCCGACCACCGGGGCCGCGGGATCGCCGGGTCCCTCCTGGCCGCCCTGCTGCCGCACCTGCCCGCGCGGGTCACGACCCTGGACGCCTGGACGCGCGACGACGCCGCTGCGCACGCGTGGTACCGCGCAGAGGGCTTCGCCGTCGATCAGATGTACCTGCACGTGTACGCGGACGACGCGCTCGACGACGCCGCGCTGGAGGGGTTCACGACTCCGGAGGGCCTCTCCGTCCCGGTGAAGGCCTTCCTGCATGCACGCCTGGAGGACGAGACGGCCCTGCGCCGTCGCTTCCGCCGCGTCCACCGATGCCACCGCTTCGTCCGGGAGGTTGCCCGATGACGCAGCGCTGATCCCGGAACCGGCCTCACGGGAACCAGCGTGCCGTGGCCGGCCCGCCCGCGGACCCCTATCCGGTCTGCCCCACCCACTACCCTGACTACACCGGGCCGCCGACCGAGCGGGCCCAGAGGAGACCATGACTGAGAACACCCAGAACGACCGCGGCGCCACGCCCGAGACCGAGGACCAGGTCCAGGCCGTGATCGACCGCATTCTCGCGGCCGACGACGCCCGTCGCGCCCGCACCGACGCGGAGGACGGCGACGGCCGGGGCGACCGCCTCGACGGCGAGGGAGCCGGCCACCGCTCGGCCCTCGAGGGCCGAGCCCTGGCCCTGGCCGAAGGCGGGGACGCCCACACCGAGGTGGACGGCGACCAGGACGAGCTGGCCGCACGCCACTCGCTGCGCCGCGTGGCCGGACTGTCCACCGAGCTGGAGGACATGTCCGAGGTCGAGTACCGCCAGCTGCGCCTGGAGCGCGTCGTGCTGGCCGGTGTCTGGACCGAGGGCTCCGCCGAGGACGCGGAGAACTCCCTCAAGGAGCTGGCCGCGCTCGCCGAGACGGCCGGCTCCGAGGTGCTCGACGGCGTCATCCAGCGCCGTGCCACCCCGGACCCCGCCACGTTCCTGGGCAAGGGCAAGGCGCGGGAGCTCGCGGAGGTCGTGGCGCTCACGGGCGCGGACACCGTGATCGTGGACTCCGAGCTCGCCCCGTCCCAGCGCCGCGCGCTGGAGGACGTGGTGCGCGTGAAGGTGATCGACCGCACCGCCCTGATCCTGGACATCTTCGCGCAGCACGCCACCTCGCGTGAGGGCCGCGCGCAGGTGGAGCTCGCCCAGCTCGAGTACCTGCTGCCGCGCCTGCGCGGCTGGGGCGAGTCCATGTCCCGCCAGGCCGGCGGCCGCGCCGCCGGCGGTGAGGGCATCGGCTCCCGCGGCCCCGGCGAGACCAAGATCGAGCTGGACCGCCGCCGCATCCGCACGCGCATGGCCAAGCTGAAGAAGGACATCGCGGGCATGCAGCCGGCGCGCGAGGCCAAACGGGCCAACCGGCGCCGCAACCGGGTGCCCTCCGTGGCGATCGCCGGGTACACCAACGCCGGCAAGTCCTCCCTGCTCAACCGCCTCACCCACGCGGGCGTCCTGGTGCAGAACGCGCTGTTCGCCACGCTGGACCCCACCGTGCGCAGGGCCGTGACCCCGGACGGGATCGGCTACACGCTCTCGGACACCGTGGGCTTCGTGCGCAACCTCCCCACCCAGCTGGTGGAGGCCTTCCGCTCCACCCTGGAGGAGGTCGCGGACGCGGACGTCATCCTCCACGTGGTGGACGGCTCCCATCCGGACCCGGAGGGGCAGATCGCCGCGGTCCGCGGGGTCCTCGCCGAGGTGGACGCGCACCGGATCCCGGAGATCATCGTCCTGAACAAGGCGGACGCCGCCGAGCCGGCGGTGATCGCCCGGATCCGGGCCAAGGAGCCCCACACCGTGGTGGTCTCCGCCCGCACCGGTGAGGGGATCGAGGAGCTCGAGCGCGCGATCTCCGCCACGATCCCGCGTCCGGACGTGCGCCTGGAGCTGCTCGTGCCGTTCACGGCCGGGCAGGTGGTCTCCCGCCTGCATTCCGTGGACGCCGAGATCCTCTCCGAGACGTACGAGGAGGGCGGCACCCGCCTGTCGGTGCTTGTGCGGCAGGACGTGGCCGCGGACCTGGAGCAGTACCGCGTGGACGCGCCCGGAGGCGTGGCGGAGGCCGCCTCGGCATGACGGGCACGGGGAGCGCGGAGGGGTCCGACGCGGCGCGGGACACCGTCGCGGCCACGGACCGGGAGCGCGAGGCGCTGCGGCTGCTGGACACGGTGGTCGAGGCCACCGGCGGCCAGCAGCGCGCGGGGCAGCGCGAGATGGTCCTGCAGGTGGCGCGCGCGCTGGAGTCGCGGCGCCACCTCCTGGTGCAGGCCGGCACGGGCACCGGCAAGTCCCTGGCCTACCTGATCCCCGCGCTCCAGCACGCCATGGACCAGGAGGACCCCGTCGTCGTCGCGACGGCCACGCTGGCCCTGCAGGCCCAGATCATGAAGCGGGACGCCCCGCGTCTGGTGGAGGCGCTCGCCGGCGAGCTGCCGCGCGAGCCCGTGGTGGCCCTCGTCAAGGGCCGCTCCAACTACCTCTGCCGCCACAAGGTGGACGGCGGCTATCCCGGGGACGAGGGGGAGGAGACCCTCTTCGAGGTGGCCGACGACGGCGGCGCGCTCGGCACCCCCGGTGCCAGCACCTCCGAGCCGACGTCCCTACTCGGCAAGGAGGTCCTGTACCTGCGTGCGTGGGCGGACGAGACGCAGACGGGGGACCGGGACGACCTCGAGATCCCCGTGACCGACCGCGCGTGGCGGCAGGTGTCCGTGTCCGCCGTCGACTGCCTTGGCGCCTCCCGCTGCCCGATGGCGGAGGAGTGCTTCTCCGAGCGGGCCCGCGCGGACGCCGCCGATGCGGACGTGGTGGTCACCAACCACGCGATGCTCGCCATCAGCGCGTTCGAGGGGCTCGCGGTGCTGCCCGCGTACTCGGCCGTGATCGTGGACGAGGCGCACGAGCTGCAGGACCGCGTCACGGGCGCGGTGACGGGGCAGCTCTCCGGGTCGATCGTGCACGGGGCGGCCACCTCCCTGCGGCGGCACACCTCCGTGGCCGTGGAGGACCTCGTGGCGGCCGCGGCGGGGATGGACCGCGCCTTCCAGGGCGTCCCGTCCGGGCTGATCCAGGGCGGACCGGACGACGTGCAGGAACAGGCGCTCACCGCCGTGCTGAACGCGGCGCGGCAGTGCTTCTCCGACCTCGGCAAGGACAAGGAGGGTGACGCCGACGGGGGACGGCAGATGGCCCGCTCGCGCCTGCTCGAGGCCGTCGAGGTCACCGAGCGGATGCTCGCGGCGCGTCCCGAGGCCGACTTCCCGGAGGTCCTGTGGGCCACCCGTCCCGGCCACTTCGAGCCCGGCGTGGGATGGCAGCCCGGGGACGAGGCCGACCCCCCGCAGCTCTACGTCGCCCCCATCTCCGTGGCGGGCAAGCTCCGCGAGGGCCTCTTCGGGAAGGCCACCACCGTGCTCACCTCCGCCACTCTCACCGTGGGCCAGGGGGCCCGCCGGTTCGACTCGGTGGCCGGGGACGTGGGGCTGGCCGGACCTGACGCACCGGAGTACACCGCGCTCGACGTCGGCTCGCCCTTCGACTACCCCCGTCAGGGGGTCCTGTACGTCGCCCGGCACCTACCCAAGCCGGGGCGCACCGCGTCCCCGGAGTCCCTCGACGAGCTCGAGGCGCTGTTGCGTGCCTCGAACGGCGGGGCCCTCGGCCTGTTCTCCTCCCGCCGCGCCGCGGAGGACGCGGCGGCCGAGATGCGCCGTCGCCTGGGGAAGAAGAGCACCGTGCTGTGCCAGGGGGATGCGACCCTCTCCGCGCTGGTCCGGCAGTTCACGGAGGAGCCGGACACCTCCCTGTTCGGCACCATGAGCCTGTGGCAGGGCGTGGACGTGCCGGGGCCCTCGCTCCGGCTCGTGGTGATCGACCGCATCCCATTCCCCCGGCCGGACGATCCCCTCTCCCAGGCCCGCACCCGGGACGTGGCCCGCCACGGCGGGAACGGCTTCATGCGGGTCTCCGCCACCCACGCGGCCGTGCGCATGGCGCAGGGCGCCGGCCGTCTGGTGCGGGCGCAGGGGGACCGCGGAGTGGTGGCCGTGCTCGATCCCCGCCTGGCCACCGAGCGCTACGGCGGGTACATCACGAGCGCCCTGCCGGACTTCTGGCGGACCACGGACCGCGCCGTGGTCCGCGGCGTGCTGGCGCGTCTGGCCGAGGAGGCCTGACTCAGAGCGCGCGGAGCACGGTGACCACGCGGCCCATGATCTTCGCGTGGTCACCGAGGATGGGCTCGTAGGCCGTGTTCTGCGGCAGCAGCCAGGTGTGGCCGTCGCGCTGGCGGAACGTCTTGACCGTGGACTCGTCGTCCAGGAGGGCCGCCACGATGTCCCCGTTGTCCGCGGTGTCCTGGCGGCGGACCACCACCCAGTCCCCGTCACAGATGGCGGCGTCGACCATGGAGTCGCCGGAGATGCGGAGCATGAACAGCTCCCCCTCGCCGGTCAGCCGGCGCGGGACGGCCATGACCTCCTCCACCTGCTGGTCCGCGAGGATCGGCCCGCCGGCCGCGATCCGCCCGACCCACGGCACGTCCACCGACTCGCCGTCCGCGGCTCCGGTGTGCCGGGCCGGGACCAGCGGCACGGGGGCCGCGGCCGGCGCCTCTCCCGCGGGACGTCCGTCCGGGTCGAGGAGGACCTCGAGGGCGCGCGGCCTGCCCGGGTCCCGGCGCAGGTAGCCGAAGCGCTCGAGCTGGCCCAGCTGATGGGTCACGGAGGAGAGGGACGCCAGGCCCGCCGCATCGCCGATCTCCCGCATCGACGGCGGGTAGCCCCGCTCCGCGATGGCCTCCTGGATGGTGCGTACGATCCTGCGCTGCCGGTCCGTCAGGGGCTGCACGGCGGCGGACGGGGTCTGATCGGAGGAGGCCATGCGGACGGTCCGTTCTCTCGGAAGGCGGGGGCTTAACGTGTCCGGCTCCGGTGGTGCCATGGGTGCAGCCCCAGGGAATGTGCTGGTGAGAGCGACCCTAGTGGACCCCGAACCGCTCTTCAAAGATATGTTCGATCCCTCCTGGGCGAGTCTCGAACGGATGTGCTAGAAATGGGTTCGAACGAACTCGAACAGATGTTCGAACACCCGCAGCGGCGGGAGGAAGGCAGACAGCTCATGACCCCCGTCACCACTGCACTCTCCCGGACCCCCCGGCTCCTCGGGCGGTCCCGCTCCGGCCACGCTCCGGCGCGCCCGTCGGCCCCCCTGCGCCTGACGCGCCGCGGCCGTCTCGTGTTCCGCGGGCTGCCCCTCATGCTGTCGGTGGCGGCCCTGACCGCCACGGCGGCGTTCTTCGCCGGAGTGATGCTGTCTCCGCCGGCCGTCTCGGCGGACGTCGCCTCCGAGGACCTGGTCACGGTGACCGTGATGCCCGGGGACAGCCTGTGGTCCATCGCCCGGGACGCCGCCCCGGGGGTGGACCCCTACGTCACCATGGAGCGCATCGGTGAGCTCAACGCCCTCGAGGGGGGCGAGCTCGAGCTCGGCCAGGAGCTCTACCTGCCCCCGGTCCGCTGACCGGTCCCCCGCAGGGTCCCGTTCCGTCGCATGGGGGAGGCCGGCGCGGCCCGTTCCTAGGATGGGCGTCATGACGGACCTGAGCTCCCTGCCCCTGCGTGACTCCCTCCGCGGCCAGAGCCCGTACGGCGCGCCTCAGCTGGACGTGCCGTCCATGCTCAACACCAACGAGAACACGCACCCGGTCCCGCCGCAGGTGGCCGAGGCCATCACCGCACGGGTCGCGACGGTCGCCGGTGGGCTCAACCGCTATCCGGACCGGGAGTTCACCGAGCTGCGGGAGCGGCTGGCCACCTACCTGGGTCACGGCATCGCCCCGGACCAGGTCTGGGCCGGCAACGGCTCGAACGAGGTGCTCCAGCAGATCCTCCAGGCCTTCGCCGGACCCGGCCGCACCCTGTTGAGCTTCCTGCCCTCCTACTCCATGTACCCCCTCCTGGCAGCCGGCACGGACACCGCCTTCGTGGACGGTGGCCGTGCCGCGGACCACACGCTCTCCGCCGAGCACGCCGCGGAGCAGGTCCGCCGCCACCGCCCCCACGTGGTGTTCCTGGCCTCGCCGAACAACCCGACCGGCACCGCTCTCGGGCTCGAGACCATCGAGGCGGTGTACGCGGCGCAGGCCCGGAACGAGGACGAGGACGGCCACGGCGCGATGGTGGTGGTGGACGAGGCCTACGCCGAGTTCGCCCTCGAGGGGACACCGTCCGCCCTCACCCTGCTGCCCGGCCGCGAGCGGCTGATCGTCACCCGGACCATGTCCAAGGCGTTTGCGCTGGCGGGCGCCCGGCTCGGGTACCTCGCCGCGGATCCCGCCGTGACGGACGCCCTGCGGCTGGTCCGCCTCCCGTACCACCTGTCCGCCGTCACGCAGGCCACCGCGATCGCGGCGCTCGAGCACGTGGACGCGCTGCTGGAGACCGTCGAGGACATCAAGGGCCAGCGGGATCGGATCGTGGACGCCCTCCGCCAGCTCGGCCTGCGCCCCTCCGTGTCCGACTCCAACTTCGTGTTCTTCGGCCGGCTCCGCGATGCTCACGCCGTCTGGGAGGCCCTCCTGGCGCGCGGGGTGCTGGTGCGGGACGTGGGCATCCCCGAGCACCTGCGCGTCACCGCCGGCACGCAGGAGGAGACCACCGCCTTCCTCGACGCCCTCGGCGAGGTCCTCCGCGACGATCCGGACGCCGTCGTCCGCGGCTGAGCCTCGCGGGCGCGGGCGTCACGCCCGGCCCACGCCCCCGCGGCCCGCCTAGGATGGACCGAGCCCACCCCGCACCATCTGCCCAGGAGGACCCGTGGCCGCCGAGATCGTCTCCGGACGCCGTGCCCGCATGCAGCGCACCACCAGCGAATCCGACGTCCGTGTCGAGCTGGACCTGGACGGCACCGGTGTCGCGGACATCTCCACCTCGGTGCCGTTCTACGACCACATGCTCACGGCCCTGGCGAAGCACGCCCAGATGGACCTCACGGTCCACGCCACCGGGGACACCCACATCGACGTCCACCACACCGTGGAGGACGTCGCCATCACCCTGGGCGAGGTGCTCAGGACGGCACTCGGGGACAAGCGGGGCATCCGGCGCTTCGGCGAGGCCTCGGTGCCGCTGGACGAGGCGCTGGCGCGCGCCGTCGTCGACGTGTCCGGCCGTCCGTACCTGGTGCACGAGGGCGAGCCGGACGGGCAGCAGTACCACCTGATCGGCGGCCACTTCACCGGGTCCATGACCCGCCACGTCTTCGAGGCCATCACCTTCCACGCGGCCATCTGCCTGCACATGGACGTGGTCCGGGGCCGGGATCCGCACCACATCGTGGAGGCCCAGTTCAAGGCGTTCGCGCGGGCCCTGCGCGCGGCCTGCGAGGACGACCCGCGCGTCACCGACGTGCCCTCCACGAAGGGCGCGCTCTGATGGCCGCCCCCACGAGCGTGCCGGGGGTGCGACCGCGCGTCGCCGTGCTCGACTACGGCTCCGGCAACGTCCACTCGGCCGTCCGTGCGGTCGAGCGCGCCGGTGCCGAGGTCGAGCTCACCCGGGACCCGGACGCCGTGCTCGGCGCGGACGGACTGCTTGTGCCCGGCGTCGGAGCCTATGCCTCCGTGATGCGCGCGCTGACCGAGGTCGGCGGCACGCGCTGGATCGGTCGGCGCGTGGCCGGGGGACGGCCGGTGCTCGGCATCTGCGTGGGCCACCAGATCCTCTTCGACGCCGGCGTGGAGCACGGCGAGCGCACCGAGGGCATGGGCGAGTGGCCGGGTCTCGTGGAGGCGCTGCCCGCGGACGTGCTGCCCCACATGGGCTGGAACACCGTCCGCCCGCCCGAGGGATCCGCCCTGTTCACCGGGATCGAGGACGAGCGGTTCTACTTCGTCCACTCCTACGGCGTGCTGCGCTGGGAGTTCGACCAGTCGATCGCCGCCATGCGTCCGCCCCAGGTCACCTGGGCCCACCACGGCGCCGACTTCATCGCCGCCGTGGAGAACGGCCCGCTCTCCGCCACGCAGTTCCATCCCGAGAAGTCCGGGGACGCCGGACTGCAGCTGCTGGGCAACTGGCTGGAGACCCTCTGATGCCGTACTGGTCCGTCCTCTGCCTCGCCCTCGGAGGCCTGCTCCTCGGAGCCGCGTGGTCCCTGCGCACCCAGGACGCGCCGCTCTGGGCCGTGGTGATCGTCCTGCTGCTCGCCGGCATGGCCATCGCCGCCTCCTTCCTGACCGTCTGACGCGGCCCGCCGCGTCCGCCCCCGCCCCACCCGCCGAGAGGACCCCTCCCATGATCCCCACCCCCCGAGCCCTCGAGCTGCTGCCCGCCGTGGACGTGCAGGACGGCCAGGCCGTCCGCCTCGTCCAGGGGGAGGCCGGCTCCGCCACCTCCTACGGCGACCCGCTCTCGGCGGCCATGGACTGGCAGCGCGCCGGTGCCGAGTGGATCCACCTGGTGGACCTGGACGCCGCCTTCGGTCGCGGGGACAATCGGGACGTCCTGCGGCGCGTGGTGGACAGCATGGACGTGAGGGTGGAGCTCTCCGGCGGCATCCGGGACGACTCGTCGCTCGAGCACGCCCTGGAGATGGGCGCCGCCCGCGTGAACCTCGGCACCGCGGCCCTCGAGGACCCGGAGTGGACCGCCCGCGTGATCGAGCGCTTCGGGGACCGCGTGGCCGTGGGCCTGGACGTGCGCGGCACCACCCTGGCCGCGCGCGGCTGGACCCAGGAGGGCGGGGACCTGTGGGAGGTCCTCGCGCGCCTCGAGGCCGCCGGCTGCGCCCGCTACGTGGTCACCGACGTCACCAAGGACGGCACCCTGACGGGCCCGAACACCGAGCTGCTCGCGCAGCTGTGCGAGGCCACGGACAAGCCCGTGGTGGCCTCGGGTGGCATCTCCTCCCTCGAGGACGTGGCCGCGCTCGCGGCCATGGTCCCGCAGGGCGTCGAGGGCGCCATCATGGGCAAGGCCCTGTACGCCGGCCGCTTCTCCCTCGAGCAGGCGCTCGCGGTGGCCGCCGGCGCGTCCGTGGCCGAGGCGCGTGAGAGTCACCCCTTCGCGGTGGCCGAGTGACCCGGGAGCCGCGCCTTTCCGCCCACGACGACGAGTCCCCCGTCCCGGTCACCGCACCCGGTGCCCGGGAGCTGCCCGGCCACATCCGCGCCGCCCTGGAGCGGATGCGGGACAAGACCGCGGGGGAGAACCTCGCCGACACCGCCGGCGTCCCGTGGGAGGGCCGGGATCTCTCCGGCCCGGGCGCGGACGGGTCCGCGAACCCGCTCCACGTGTTCGACCAGGACGACGGCACCAGCCCGGCCGCGTGGACACAGGTCATGGAGCGCCTGACCACGGGCGCGGCGGATGAGGCCGAGGTGACCCGCGTGCTCGCCGGGATCCGGGTGTTCGCGGCCGTGGTCCCCACGCTGGCCGTGGACAAGGCGGACGTGCACGACCACGCCGACCACACCGGACACGGGCACGCGGCCGACGCCGCCCACGGGGACAAGGCCGCGGACGTGGCCCTGGTGACCATGCGCGCCGGGGATGGCCGGCAGGCCCTCCCCGTGTTCACCAGCGTGCCCGCGCTCACGGCCTGGAACCCGATCGCCCGGCCCGTGGCCGTGTGGCTGCCGCGCGCGTGCCTGTCGGCCGTGGACGAGGGGTGCGACCTCGTCGTCGTGGACGCCGGCGCCGAGCACACGTACGTCATCCGCCGGCCCGCGGTGTGGGCGCTGGCCCAGCAGCAGGAGTGGACGCCGTCCTACCAGGACGAGGAGCTCGCCCGGCAGATCGCCCAGGTGGCGGACCTCGTGCCGCACCTCCTCAACCTCGGCCTGGCGCCGGGCTCCGGCGTGCCCACCCGCACGGCCTCCGGCGCGGTGATGGCCGGCGGCGGCTCGGGCGTCGAGCTGCAGATCGTGGCCATGCCCCGGCGGGACGCGGACGCGGCCGGGGTGCGCCACATGACGGCGACCCTGCGGATGCTCCTGGCCGACCTCCCGCTGCTCGCGGAGCGCGCTGATTCGGTGGAGATCATCGTCCGGCGTCCCTGACCTGGCGTCAGGGCGATCGGCTAGTGTAGCGGGACAGGACGGGCGGCATCCGACGCCGGTCCAGTGCCGGCCGTCTCCGGCCGGCGGCATCACCGACCGATGCAGAGGAAGAGGTCCATGAAGAAGACAACCCTGACCGGGTCCGCCACGGCGGCCCTCGGCGTGGTGGTCGTGGCCGGCGCCGGCCCCGCCCTCGCGGCGACGCCGCTCACCCAGGGCTCGGCGCTCTCGGTGCCTGCGGGCGACTGCAGCATCACGATCGTCGACGACGCCACCGCCTACACCGCCGCCCACTGCGGCGCCGGCGAGTGGACCATCGGCTCGCCGGTGGAGTCCGTCGACGGCACCGTGATCGGCACCGTCGCCGCCCTGCCGGGCGACTCCGGCGTGGACGCCGTGAAGATCTCGCTGGCCGACGACGTCGACGTGGTCGGCGAGTGGTCCGTGCGCGAGACCGCCACGGTCGAGCCGGGCGAGACCGTCTACACCCACGGTTCCTCCGTGCCGCTGGGCGAGCCCAACTCGATCTCCGCGCCCGAGCCCTTCGACATCGGGGAGGTCTGTGGTGACGTCTACACCGACCAGGTCGTCCTCGACGACGCCACCACCCGCCGGGGCGACTCGGGCGGCGCGGTCTACGACGCCGAGCAACGCGTGGTCGGCGTCATCTCCGGCCTGGCGCCGGTGACCTACGACGCCGAGGGCAACGCCGTCCGCTGCGACGCCGACGAGATGTCCACGATCATCGTGCCCGTGGAGTCCCTCGACGAGGTCGACGGCACCACCCCCGTGCAGGCCCCCGCCGCGCAGCCCGCCACCGTCGGCAAGCACGGCGTGGCCTCGCTGACCGAGTCCGAGCGCCGCGCGCTCGAGCTCGAGAAGGCCGAGGCCGAGGCCGCGGCCGCCGCGGAGGCTGCAGAGGAGGCTGCCGCTGCGGAGGCCGCGGAGAAGGCTGCCGCCGCGGAGGCGGAGGCCGCGGAGGAGGTGGCCGCGGAGGCGAAGGTCAACGAGGAGACCGCCGCCGCCCCTGCCGAGCAGACCCTTGTCGTCGCGCCGGAGGACGGCATCGACTTCCGCACCCGTGTGGAGGCGAACACGGACCAGGGCGGCTTCAGCTACATGGCCGTGACCGCGTTCGACGCGGACGGCGAGCAGATCGGCCACCTGCACCTCCACTCGGACGGCCAGCCGATGACATGGATCAACGTCCCCGCCGAGGTGCCGGCCGGCGGCCACATCGAGGTCGAGCTGATGGACGCCGCCGGTGAGCCCACGGACGCCGTCGTCACCCTCGGGGGCGTGCCGGTCAGCTGACCGCGCATCGACCCCCGCCGGTACGATCCACCCGGCGGGGACACCGGAAGGCCCGGTGACCTGTGCAGGACAGGTCACCGGGCCTTCCGCCGACCGGGCTCGGCACCGGGGTCAGCACTGCGCCTCGAGGGCGCACCCCACCCGTGAGAACACCCGGGCGAGCACCTCGGCCTCGCCGGGCTCCAGCCGGTCCAGGAACAGCTCGCCCACCTGCCGCGCGTGGATCACGGCGGCGCGGCGGAAGGCCGAGCGGCCCGCGTCCGTGAGCACGGCCTCGTAGCCGCGGCGGTCCCGCTCCGCGGCGCGGCGCTCGATCAGCCCCCGGGCCACGAGCGACTTCACCTGGTAGGTGACGCGCGAGGGCGAGAACACCATGCGGCTGGCGAGCTCGCCCAGCCGAAGGCGGTTCTGATCGGACTCGGTGAGCAGCAGGAGCAGGTTGTAGTCGGGCAGCGTCATGCCGCACTCGGCCTTCAGCCGCCGCTCGAGCAGCTCCTCCAGCATCTGGGTGGCCTCGAAGTAGACGCGCCAGGCGTGCTTCTGCACGTCCGCGGGGCGGTGGCCCGCCGTGGCGGAGCCGTACCAGCGGCCGGCGTTGACGTCCGCCGGGCCGGCGTCGGGACGGAGGGGCGCGGAGGAGGGTTCGGTCACCGGGACGCACCCGCCTCGGCCGCCTCCTGCGCCGCCTTCTGCTCGCGCTGGGCCTGGCGGTCGTCGTGGGCCTGCGAGCCCTCCGCGCCGCCGGGCACGGGGGCCTCGCCGCGGCGGGTGCGCTCCACGAGGCAGGCGTGGGTCGGGGCCTCGGGGACGTCGTCGGGCCGCAGGGCCTCGAACTCCGTCCGCAGCACGGGGAGCACCTCCTCGCCGAAGAGGTCGATCTGCCGCAGGACGGTGTCCGTGGGCAGGCCGGCGTGGTCGATCAGGAACATCTGACGCTGGTAGTCGCCCACCCAGTCGCGGAAGGACAGGGTGCGCTCGATCACCTGCTGCGGGGAGCCCACGGTGAGCGGCGTCATCCGGGTGAACTCCTCGAGGGACGGCCCGTGGCCGTACACCGGGGCGTTGTCGAAGTACGGGCGGAACTCCCGGACGGCGTCCTGCGAGTTCTCGGCCATGTACGCCTGGCCGCCGAGGCCCACGTAGGCCTGGTGGGCCTTCCCATGGCCGTAGTACTCGTAGCGCTGGCGGTACAGGCGCACCATCTGGATGACGTGCTCCTTGTTCCAGAAGATGTTGTTGTGGAAGAAGCCGTCGCCGTAGTAGGCGGCCTGCTCCGCGATCTCAGGGGAGCGGATGGAGCCGTGCCACACGAAGGGCGCGACGCCGTCGAGCGGCTGCGGGGTGAGCGTGAAGTTCTGCAGGGGGGTGCGGAACGTCCCGGACCAGTCCACGGTCTCCTCGTGCCACAGGCGGTGCAGGAGGTGGTAGTTCTCCACCGCCAGCGGGATGCCCTGGCGGATGTCCTTGCCGAACCAGGGGTACACGGGGCCGGTGTTGCCGCGGCCCAGGGTGAGGTCCACGCGGCCGTCGGCCAGGTGCTGGAGGTAGGCGTAGTCCTCGGCCAGGCGCACCGGGTCCATGGTGGTGATCAGCGTGGTGGCGGTGGAGAGGGTCATCGTCTCCGTCACGGCGGCCAGATGGGACAGCAGCGTGGGCGGGTTGCCGGGCGCCACGAACGGCGGGTTGTGGTGCTGGCCGGTGGCGAACACGTCGAAGCCCGCCTGCTCGGCGTGCCGCGCGATCCTCACGGTGTCCTTGATGCGCTGGTGCTCGGTGGGCGTGGTGCCGTCCGTGGGGTCGGTGGTGATGTCACCGATGGTGAAGACGCCGAACTGCATGGTCTGCGCTCCTCTCGCCGCGTCGGGGCCCCGGTCGCGGGATGGTCGAATATCATTCAAAACTGAACAATACCTCCCGGACATTGCCCTGTCACCCCTGAGCACGGCCCCTGGGTCCGCGGCGCGGCATACGGCACACTGGCCGCATGCACCCCTTCGACGCCGGACTCCTCGCCTCCGTGGACAGCCTCGCCCTCCAGCAGGTCAGCTCCCTGATGTCCAACGACATGCAGGTCCTGGGGCCGGACGGGGAGGTGGTCGCCGTCGTCGAGACCGTGGGCGGCGGTCTCGGCCGGATGCTCATGGGCAGCCGCAGCTTCGTGGTCCGGGACGGGGCCGACGGTCGCGTCCTGTTCCGGATCGAGGACATCGCCACGTTCGGCCGGGACCGCATGCAGGTGCTCGACGCCCAGGGCCTGCCGCTGGCGAACCTGCGCCGGGAGGTGGCGTTCCTCCGCACCTCCCTCAGCGTGGAGGTCGTCGACGGGACGACCTTCACCGTGGAGGGCAACCTGTGGGACCACGACTACCGGATGCTCGTGCAGGAGCGGACGATCGCCCGCGCCACCACCGAGTGGGGCGGGTTCATGAACGCCCTCGCCGGGCGTTCGCGGTACCGCCTCGACCTGGACCCGGCCATGCCGCCCGTGGTGCGCTGCGCCGTGCTGAGCACCGCCGTGGGGCTCGACCTGATCCGGGAGAAGGACCGCCGGCGGGACTGACGCGGGGTCAGCGGTCGAAGCGTGCGCCCTCCGGCTTCGAGGGCAGAAGCGTCAGCACCAGGATCACCAGGCCGCCGACGAACGGGATCAGGCTGAGCAGGTAGAACCATCCGCTGAGGTTCGCGTCGTGCAGGCGCCGGACGGCCAGGGCGATCGACGGGACGGCGTGGGCGAGGACGAACGGCAGGAGCAGGAGGGCGATCGCCACCCCGGCGGTGGTGGGCTCGCCGGAGGGGTTCGCCGGCGTCGTCGAGCCGGGCACAGTGCCGACCGTCTCCAGCAGCACCAGGAAGACGACCAGCACGAGCCCCAGGGCCAGCTGCACCCACCAGTACTCCGAGCGGCTCGCGCGGCCGCGGAACAGGGCGTACCGGGAGTAGAAGCGCCTGAGCGCCTGCCCCAGGCCGACGCCATGGGCGGGGGCGACGCGCGGATCCCCCGCCGGTGCGCCGGCCGGAGGGGCGGGGACGGGCGGAGCGTACGTCGGGGGCCGTCCGTAGGGGTCCTGCCCGGGGACGTCCCGTCCCTCCGGGGGCCGTCGGTAGGGCTGCTGGGGGTCGGTCATCGGGTACCTTCCTCTCGGTGTCCCGCGAGGCCGCTCCCCGCCGGGCTCACGCCTCGGGCCCATCCTAGTGAAGGGCCTAGGATTCTCCGGTGGACTTCGGAGCGTACGGACGACTGTTGAGGGACCCGCGGATCCGGAACCTGCTGGCCGTCGGGTTCATCGCGCGGTTCCCGCACACCGCCGCGGGTGTGGTGCTCACCCTGCACGTGGCGGTGACCCTGGGCCTGGGCTACGGCCAGGCGGGCCTGGCGGCGGCGGCCATGACGCTGGGCATCGCGTGCGGCTCACCGTGGCGCGGCCGGGCGATCGACGCGAAGGGTCTGCGCCGCGCGCTGCTGCCCTCGGTGGTGGTCGAGGCCCTCGTGTGGCCGCTGGTGCCGTGGCTGCCGTTCCCGTGGATGCTGCTGGCCGTGTTCGTGGCGGGCCTGTTCGCCGTCCCCATCTTCTCCGTGGTCCGGCAGGGGCTGGGCGTGCTCACCCGCGGCCCGGAGCGGCAGACCGCGTTCGCGCTGGACTCGATCATCACGGAGACCATCTTCATGATGGGCCCGGCCCTGGGTGCGGTGGTGGCCGCCACGTGGTCGAGTGCGCTCGGGCTGACCGTCGTCGGGCTCTCCGGCGCACTCGGCGGTGCCCTGCTGATGTGGTTCGACCCGCCCACCCGTTCCTCCCAGCTCGCCCCGGACGACCCCGCCGCTCAGGACCCCTACACCGCAGAGCAGGACCGCGAACAGGCCGTGGCCCAGTCCGTGCACGCCGCCCCCATGCACCTGGACACCGCCGCCCCGGACCTGGCCACCGGGGCGCTGCCGGTGGTCACGGACGCCCTGCCGATCGTCACCGGCACGCTGCCGGTGATCGCGGCGGACGGATCCGGGGTCGCCGGTGCGTCCCGCGCCCCCGGCGACGCCGGCGACCTCCCCTCCGTGGACGGGCGCCTCACCCGCGGTGAGCGCTGGCGCCTGTGGCGGACGCGCCACTTCGGCTGGGTCACCCGTGAGGCTCTGGGCGTCCTCCTGGTCTCGTTCGCGGCCGGGATCGGGCTCGTGGGCGCGGAGGTCACCATGGTGGCCGAGCTCGAACGGGCAGGTCAGGCCGCGTCGGTGGGACTGGTGTACGCGTTCTGGTGCGGGGCCTCGGCGATCGGCGGGCTCTTCTACGGGGCGTGGGGCCGCCAGCTGCCTCCGGCGCTGCTCATGGGCCTGTTCGCGGTGGCCCTGCTGCCGATGGCGTTCGTGGACGGGCTGTGGCCGCTCGCCCTGGCCTCCATCCCCTCGGGCCTGCTGACGGCGCCGGCGCTCGCCTCGGCGTCGTCCCGGCTGTCCCTGCTGGTGGCGGAGGAGCGGCGCGGCGAGGCGATGGGCTACTACGGCTCCGCCATGACCGCCGGCGCCGCCCTCGGCGCCCCCACGGTGGGCCTGGTGATCGACGCCGTGTCCCCGGCCGCCGGGTACGTCTACGCCGCCGCCGTCGGCGGGGTCCTCGTGGCCGTGGCCGGTGCGCTGACCGCGCTGCGGACCCGGCGCGCGCCCCGCTGACGGTCCCCGGACCCCGCGCCGTAGGGTGGCGGCACGGCCGGCCTCCGCCGGCCCCGCACCGCCCGTCCCCGGAGGCACCCATGGACCGCTATCCCACCCGCCGCAGCCCCGTGTACGGCGACGACGTCGTCGCCTCCTCCTCGCCCCTGGCCGCCACCGCGGCGCAGGATGTGCTCCGAGAGGGCGGCTCGGCCGCCGACGCCGCCGTGGCCGGGGCCATGGCCCTCACTGTGGTGGAGCCCACGAACAACGGGATCGGCGGGGACCTGCTGGCGCTCGTGTGGGACGGAGAGCGCCTGCACGCCCTCAACGCCTCCGGCCGCAGCCCGCGCGCGTGGACGCCCGGGCACTTCGCCGGCCGCACTGAGATGCCCCGCCGCGGCTGGGACTCGGTGACGGTGCCCGGGGCGGTGGCCGGGTGGCGGGCGCTGTCCGACCGGTTCGGGCGGCTGCCCTTCGCCCGGCTCGGCGAGGCCGCCGTGGACCACGCCGAGCGGGGCTGGCTCGTGCCGACCATCGTGGCGCAGGACTGGGCGCGGGCCGCCACGGTGCTCGCCGACCAGCCGGAGTTCGTGGCGACGTTCGCGCCCGGCGGCCGCGCCCCGGCCGAGGGGGAGCGGGTCCGCCTCCCGGACCACGCCGCCACCCTCCGGGAGATCGTGGCCACCGGCGGGGAGAGCTTCTACCGCGGCGCCCTGGCCGAGCGGATCGCCGCGCACGCCGCGGCCGGCGGAGGGCTGCTCACCGCGGAGGACCTGGCCGCGCACGAGGTCGAGTGGACCGAGCCGGACTCGGCGTCCTGGGGCGGACACGAGCTGTACGAGGTGCCGCCGAACAGCCAGGGCCTGGCCGCGCTGATCGCCGCCGCCGTGCTCGAGGAGCTGGGCGCCGCGGACCGCGACCCGGACGCCCCCGCCACCGTGCACCTGCAGGTGGAGGCCATGAAGCAGGCCCTCGCGGTGCTGCACGCGGAGGCGGCCGACCCGGCGTGGATGCGCACCGCCGTCGAGGACCTGCTGGCGCCGGAGCACGTGGCCGCGCTGGTGGCGCGGGTGGATCCCGCGCGGGCCTCGGGGGCGGTGTCCCGCCCGCCCACGGCCGGCGGCACCGTGTACCTGAGCGTCGGAGACCGGCACGGGATGATGGTCTCCCTCATCCAGTCCAACTACTACGGCTTCGGCTCCGGTCTGGTGGTCCCGGGCACCGGGATCGCCCTGAACGACCGCGGCGCGGGCTTCACCCTCCGGCCGGGCCATCCCAACGACGTGGCCGGCGGCAAGCGGCCGCTGAACACGATCATCCCCGGCTTCCTCACCCGGGGTGGGGAGCCGGTGGCGGCGTTCGGCGTGATGGGCGGGCCCATGCAGCCGCAGGGGCACGTGCAGGTGATGCACCGGCTGATGGCGGGGCAGAGCGTGCAGGAGGCGCTGGACGCGCCCCGCTGGTTCGTGGAGGGCTCCGGGGAGCTGAAGCTGGAGGCGGGCTGGGGCGACGACGTCGCACACGCCGTGACGGCGATGGGTCACCCCGTGACGCGCACGCCGGTGGGGGACCGGACCTACGGGGGCGGGCAGGCCGTGCTGCGGCTGCCGGGCGGCGGCTACGCGGGCGGCTCCGACCCGCGCAAGGACGGGCACGCCGCGGCGCGGTGATGTCAGGCCGGGGGCTCCGCGCGCGGGTCGGAGGCGCGGGGGTCAGCGCTCGGCGGGCAGCGGCTCCGCGCGCAGCGCGTGGGCCAGGACGACCACGGCCAACAGGCCCGCCGCCCACGACGGGTGGAAGCGGTCTGAGAAGGAGGCGGCCGCCATGGCCGGGGCGCCGAGCATCAGCACGAGGCCCGTCACCAGGGCGGCGAGGGCGAGGGGGAGGGCGGTGCGCAGAAACGGCATGGCGGGTCCCCTTCGGACGGGCGGGTGGAGGCCGCGGGGCCAGCGGACCGCATGTTCCTGCGGGCCGGCGGAGGATCGCTCCTCCTGGGTCCGAAAGGTAGCCAGTGCCGCGGGGCGCCCGCCATAGGACAAAAGTACTGTTCAGGCGGGAGGAGCAGGCGACGTCCGGGCGGGTGCGCACCCGCCCGCCTACCGAGGTCACAGCAGGTCGGAGAGTGGGCCGACGAGCAGGCTGAGCGCCACGGAGGCCCCGCCGTCGGATGCCCGGCCCGGCACCGCCAGCGCGACCGGGAGCGCCACCGCGGGGGAGGCGAGCAGCGCACCGGCGGTCAGTGCTGTGCGGACGGAGGAGCGGGCCATGGCCGTCAGCGTGACACAGTGTGACGGCTCAGGCGCGCGCGGTGCGGCCCGCTCGGGTCCCGGCGAACGCCGTGACGGCCATGACCAGGGCGCCCGCCGCGGCGCCGAAGCCGCCGAGGAACGCCATCCACATGCCGGTGCCCGTGACGCCGAGGAAGGGGAAGATCTCGTCGGCCGGTTCGATGGGGGAGAACGGGAGGGCGAAGGCGCCGACGCAGAACACCACCAGGCCCAGGGCGACGACGGCGAGGCACGCCGTGGTGAAGCCGAGCGGTTTCCGCAGCAGCGGTCGTCGCTCCGCGCGGACCAGCAGGACGCCGACCGCGGAGACCACGAGCAGCACGAGGACAGCCAAGGGGATCGTGGCGGCGGACTGTGCCCCCGGCGCGTCCTCCAGCAGGGTCCCGACGACGGACACGGCCGGCAGCATCAGGATCGGGGCGGCCGTGAGGAGGATGCCGAGGGGCAGGCGGGCGGACACGGGGGCTCCTCTCAGGCCAGCAGCTCCACGATCCGCTGGACGACCACCTCGGTGAGCTGCGGAACGTGGTCCTCGGTGGAGGAGTCCATGAACAGGTGCCGGTCCGTGGCGTACTCGAAGAGGTCGGCGGGGTTGTCCGGGTGCTCGGCGGTGGCGGCGTAGGCGCGGGCGGTGGGCAGGTCCTCGTCCTTGACCCACGGGTCCTCGGCGGCGAGGTGGATCTGCAGGGCGGTGTGCGGCTGCCACAGCGGGGCGTAGGCGTTCAGGGGCAGGGCGGCGGACAGGGCGATGCACGCGCGGAAGCCCGGGGTGGTCTGGGCGGCCTTCCATGCCGGCATGACGCCCAGGCTGATGCCGGCGACGACGGACGCCTCCTTGTGCTCGGCGCAGGCGCGGATGGCGCGGGTCATGAACTCGTCGCTGCCGATCTGCCCCACGTATGCGAGGCCCTCCTCGGCGGTGGGAAAGACGTGGCCGTCGAACAGGTCCGGCGTGTGCACGGTGTGGCCGCCGACGGCGGTGACCTGCTCGCCGAGGGCGCGCACGCCCTCGGTCAGGCCGCGGGCGTGGTGGAACAGGAGGATCTGAGCCATGGGGGAAGCGTAGGCCGCTTCGGCGCCGATCACGGCGCGCCCGTCGCGGATGACACATGGTGCCATCCCGGTCAGGATGTCCGCGTGGCGGCCATGAACATCTCTCTGCCGGACGAGCTCACGGCATCTGTCGAGGAGAGGGTGGCTGAGGGCTCCTACGGCACCACGAGCGCACTCGTGCGTGATCTGATCCGGCGCGAGCGCGCCCGGACCCGCCTGCGCGAAGCCGTGCTCGAGAGTCTGGGGTCCGGATCCGGCGGCCAGGCCGACGAGGCGTTCTTCGCGCAGCTGACCCGCATCTCTCCCGGACACGACGACCCGTGACCGAGGTGCGGGTCCTCCTCACCGCGCGTGCCCGCGGCCAGATCGTCGACGCGGTCGCTCGGATGCGGGCGGGCCCCCCACCCGCCAGGACTGCGCCGCTGACCACATCGACTGAGGGTTCGTCACGCAGTCGCCACCGCCAGCTGGGCTGGCATGCCCTGCTCAGGTCCGTCCGGGTGGACGTGGACGGCCCGGCCGGGCACCGGTTCCACCTCGATCAGCCGGGGCCAGACCAGGCGATGCTCGGGGCTGGTGCCGGCGGGCACGAAGAACCGGTGCGGCAGGTGCAGCAGCAGTCGGGCGGACGCGAGGTCACGCCCGCCGACGGCGGCCACCCGGAGGGACCGTGCTGCCGCACCGCCCAGGAGCCGGTGGACCTCCTCGTCCAAGGAACGGTAGGTGTCCCCGACTCGCACTCCCGTCCACGCAGACCATCCGGTGATCACCACGGTGCCCCCTGACTGCGAGGTCTCTTCCAGGGCGACGATCACGCTCGCCCCCAGATCCTCATCGCCGGCCTCGGGACGCAGCACGCGCAGCGTGCTTTCGG
This sequence comes from Micrococcus lacusdianchii, assembly GCF_023155805.1. Lineage (GTDB taxonomy): Bacteria > Actinomycetota > Actinomycetes > Actinomycetales > Micrococcaceae > Micrococcus > Micrococcus lacusdianchii. The sequence goes on from NZ_JAKNUW010000007.1 coordinate 51,128, forward strand.
GGTCCACACCAGTGAGGGCGGCCGCCGCCTCACCGCTGCCGTCCAGGACCACCACGGGCCCGGGTCCCCGGGCAGCTATGTCGAGGACGGCCGTGAGCACCGGTCCCCGTCCGCCGGCGGGCTCGATGATCCACGCCGCACTGCCCTCGGAACCCGCGGGCCAGCGCCACGGCACATGCCGGGCGCGAGCGGCGTCGTCGATCAGGGCGAGGACGTCCGCGTCCCGCCGTCGGGAGCGGTCGGGCGCGAAGACGGCGGGCAGGGGAGGGGAGACCACCGGCGCGGGAATCGGCGGATCCACCCCCCGGTAGGCCGCGACGAGTTCGCCGACCACGCCAGGCCAGTCGGTGCCGGTGGAGTGGGCGGGCGCAGGGTCGGTCCACCGTCGCCACACGGGGCTGGAGTCCGAGCACGCCCAGGGGGCGGCCCGCACCGTGAGCAGTGGGTGCCCGCCACGGGTGAGACAGACCGTGCCCGGGGCGGCGGGGTCGATCTGCGCCGCGTCCCCGACGCCGATCAGGTCCCAGGATTCCTGCTCGCTGGCGGTGCGCAGCGCGAGCGTGGAGCCGAGGTTGGAACGCACGTCGGAGCTCACGGCTCCGGTGGCCCGCTGGGTGGCGAGCATCAGGTGGAAGCCCAACGAACGGCCGGTGGCAGCCAGGCGCTGCAGCACGGCGTTCGCCGCCGGGTGCTCATCCACCAGCACTCTCAGCTCGTCCACCGCGACGACGAGCCGCGGCAGCGTCTCGCCGGTCCTGGCCGCACGGAAGGCCGGGTAGTCCGGGACACCGGCCGCGGCGAACAGGGCCTCCCGTCGACGCAGCTCGGCGCTGATGGCGTCCAAGGCCCGCAGGGAAGCCGCCCCCACGTGGTTGGTCTCCAGGCTCATGGTGTGCGGCAGGCCGGCCAGCGGCCCGAAGGAGGCCCCGCCCTTGAAGTCCAGCAGCACGAAGGACAGCTCCGCGGGGGCGTGGTGGGCGGCCAGGCCCACCAGCAGGGAGAGCAGCAGGTCGGACTTGCCCGAGCCGGTGGTGCCGGCGATCAGCACGTGGGGGCCGTCGTCGGCCAGATCCAGGACGACGCCCCGACCGCCGGCGGGCGTGTCCGGCGTCAGGTGCGCCCGCGCGTGGCGGGCGGCGGAGGCGCGGCCCACCGTGCCGGGCACACGGAGCGGGGGTGTGTCGGCGCCGCCGGGACCGAGGCCGAGGCGGGCGACGTCGTCGGCCAGCTCCTGCAGCCACCAGTGCAGGGTCGACGGGCTGATCCCGGTGGCGTGCAGGTCTCGCAGCTCCACACGCTGGGAGGGGCTGTGCAGGACCCGTGCATCGAGGTCGAGGGCGTCCGCGCTCCGTGCGCCGGGTGCGCCCGTGCCCCGGGCGCCCATCCGCACGACGGCCGACGGCGTCCTCCCCGTCGTGTCGGCGGGCGGCCGCAGGTCGGACAGGCCGGCGGTCGAGCGCCACACGCGAAGGGCGGCGGCGAGCCACGGGGCGTCGGCCAGCTCCAGCAGCGTCTCCACCTCGGGTTCCGCGGGGTCCCACCACGTCTCGACGAGCTCCCCGGAGGCGACCCGCAGGCGGGTCCCCGTGGCCACCGCGTGACGCAGGAGCTGGAACAGGGCCCAGCGGCCGGCCGCCTGGAGCACTCGGCTCCCGCCGCTCACGGCGACCACGGAGCCGCCGGGGCAGGAGGTCACCGCCGGCTGGGCGACGTCGACGCACGCGTTCCAGCGGCCAGTCTCCTCGTCGCGGGTGAAGGGCAGGGCCCCCGTCCCCTCCCCCCACCACAGCAGGGGCGCGGGAGCGTCCGTCCGGGTCGGGAGGAGACCGAACCGATCGGCCGCGCGCGAGCGCACGGCCCGGCTCACGGTCGCCGGGGTGAGCTCCTGGACCCGCCTGCGCGCCACGACCTCGGCCGCGCGCTCCGCCAGCAGGGCGCTGTGACGCCGGCGGGCGGCCCGCTGCAGCCCGAGCATGACGCCGACGCCGAGCACCGACACCAGACCGAAGAGCAGGAACAGCCAGGTGCGCATGGTCACGGCGAGCACCGCTCCGATCGCGAGGGGGCCGACCGCCATGACCACCGGCAGCACCGCGGAGTGCTCCGCGGGGGCCTGGCCCAGCTCCACCTGCGCCGTGGTCAGCGCGTCCGGAGCGGGCAGCGGGGCAGACGATCCGCGCATCAGGGACAGCGCCGTCCCTCCCACGCGGAGACGCTTCTCGGTGGTCCACCGGCTGGGGTGGCCCACTCCCGGGCGGTCCACCCGCACCCCGTCCGCCTCCAGGAGGATCCGGGTCGGCTCGGACGGGACGAGCGGGTCGTCCAGGACGAGCCGGCTGCCGCCGCGGCCCACGGTGAGTCCGCCCCCGGTCAACGGGGCGAGCCGGCCGGCGTCGGGCCCGTCCGAGGTGAGCACGCCGACCTCGGGCCCGGCCGCGCCCTCGACCGGGCCTCGCCGCGTTCCCGGCCGGGCCACGTAGGTGATGCAGGAACCGTGCGTGGCCACACGGGTCACGGCATCGCACCCGAGAAGGCGACGCACTTCGGCGTCCTGGGCCGACGCCGATGCAGGCAGCCCGGTCACGGCCCAGTCGTGCGGTCGGGCCAGACCGAGCACCCGGATCCGCCAGGACATCCTGACTCCTCTCGCGAGATGATCACCCGCCGTTCGGTGGGCCAAGCCAGGGTCGCAGTCCCGGGACAGCCGCGCCCGCGAGGGCGCCCCGTCCTGTGGACAACCGGCCTCGTCGGCGGCTGAGTGCCTGTTGTCCACAGAATGGGAAGATGGTGTTCCACCAGCTGTGTGCCGTCACTATGGTCAGATCATCACATGAGGGCGCAGGGACCGCGCCCACGAGGGCACAGGAGGGTGCATGGACGCCGTGCGCATGCTGGAGGGAGAGCTCCGGGAGCTCGTCCGCAGGCAGGGCGTGGACCCCCAGCGGGAGGGCGAGCGTGTCCGGGCCCTGATCGACGAGGCCACGGCGGACTACGAGGCCCGGTCCCTCGTGAGCTCCCTGCCACGGCTGGAGGACCCTGAGGGGGCGTCGCAGGAGCTCTTCGACCGGATCGCGGGCCTGGGGCCCCTGCAGCGCCTGATGGACGACCCCTCGGTGGAGGAGATCTGGATCAACGCTCCGGACGAGGTGTACTGCGCACGCTCCGGACGCTCCGAGCTGACGGGCATCCTGCTGACCGAGGAGGGCGTCCGGGACCTCGTCGAGCTCATGCTCAAGTCCTCGGGCCGGCGTCTCGACCTCTCGATGCCCTTCGTGGACGCCGCCCTGCCGGACGGCTCGCGTCTGCACGTGGCCATCCCGGACATCACGCGGCGGCACTGGAGCGTGAACATCCGCAAGTTCGTGAGTCGCGCGCAACGGCTCGAGGATCTGGTGCGCTCCGGCTCCCTCACGCCCGCCGCGGCCCGATTCCTCGACGCCGCGGTCGACGCCGGCATGAACGTCCTGGTCTCGGGTGCCACCCAGGCCGGCAAGACCACGATGCTCAACTGCCTGGCGGCCTCGATCGGCGCACGCGAGCGGGTTATCACGGTGGAGGAGATCTTCGAGCTGCAGATCCCCGTCCGGGACGTCGTCGGCCTGCAGTGCCGGCAGCCGAATCTCGAGGGCCACGGGGAGATCCCTCTGCGGCGGCTCGTCAAGGAGGCCCTGCGCATGCGCCCGGATCGCCTGATCGTGGGCGAGGTCCGGGAGGCCGAGGCCCTGGACATGCTCGTCGCGCTGAACTCCGGACTGGCCGGGATGTGCACCATCCACGCGAACTCCGCCGCCGATGCGCTGACCAAGCTCTGCACGCTGCCCCTGCTCGCAGGGGAGAACATCTCGAGGAACTTCGTGGTCCCCACCGTCGCCACGTGCATCGACGTGGTGGTGCACTGCGAGCGGGACCGGGACGGACGCCGTCGTGTCCGAGAGGTCCTCACGGTCGGATCCCGCGTGGAGAACGGCGTCATCGAGACCTCCGCCCTCTTCCGCAGGGACACCGAGGGCGACCTCGTCCTCAACACCGCCGCGGGCCTCGAGTTCGATGCCTTCGCGCGCCGGGGCATCGACCCCCGTGATGTCCTGGGGGTGCGCTGATGCCCCTGGTCCTCGGCCTGGCCCTCGGGGCGGGTCTGTTCCTGGTCTGGTGGGCGTGCTGGTCCGAGCCGTCGGTGCGGGCCGCCGTGGACCGCGGCCCCTCACGGCTGAGCACGCTGATCGCCCGCTCGGGCATCACCCGGCTGACTCCGGCAGGGGTGGTCTCGGCCATGCTCGCAGGCGGGCTGGTGATGGGCCTGATCGTGCTGGCGCTGACCCGGACGTGGACGATCGCCGCGTGCTTCGCGGTGTTCGGCGCGGGGCTGCCGTGGACGATCCTCTCCTGGCAGGCCACCCGCCGCAGCGTGGCCTTGCGCGATCTCTGGCCGGATGCGGTCGATCACGTGCGGTCGGCGGTCCGGGCCGGACTGACCCTGCCGGAGGCCCTGATCCAGCTCGGGGACAGCGGTCCGGAGGGGCTGCGGGAGCCGTTCCGGGAGTTCGCCCGAGACTACCGGGCGGGGGCGCGTTTCGTGGATGCCCTGGACAGGCTCAAAGCGCGCATGGCCGACCCGGTGGCGGATCGGCTGGTGGTGTCCCTGCGGCTCACCCGGGAAGTCGGTGGCGCAGACATCGGCCTGCTGCTGCAGACCCTCTCCGAGTTCCTCCGACAGGATGCCCGCATCCGCTCCGAGCTGGAGGCGCGCCAGTCCTGGACGGTCAACGCCGCCCGACTGGCCGTCTGCGCCCCATGGATCGTCCTGCTCCTGCTGGGCACCCAGCCGGTCGCCGTCGAGGCGTACCGCTCCGCAGCCGGCGGGCTGGTCCTCATCGGGGGTCTCGTGACGTCGGCGGTGTGCTACCGGATCATGCGGCGCATCGGCTCGCTGCCGCCGGACCGGAGGGTCTTCGCATGAGCGCCGCGCTGGCCGTCGGCCTCGGACTCGGCACGCTCCTGGGCGTGGGCCTGTGGCTCATCGTCCTCGCCCAGCCCCTGGGCTGGCGTCCCACCCTGGAGCAGCGTCTGGAGCCGCAGCTGCGGCACCACGTTCCCGCATCGCGACTCCTGGATGGGGAGACAGCGGCCACCTCGCCCTGGGGAGCGTGGGGACGCCTGCTCGGACCGCCTCTGGGGGCGGCGACCCGGCTGCTGCAGAACCTCAGCCCGGCAGGCGAGACGCTGTCACGGCGGCTCGAGGCCGCGGGGTCCCCGCTCACCCCGGTGGACTACCGCGCCCAACAGGTCCTCTGGGCCTGCCTGGGGGTGGCGGTCGGCACCGCGGCGGCCCTCGCTCTGGCGGTCTCCGGGGCCGTGCCCGTGTTCACGGCGGCCGCTCTGGTGGTGGCCGCCGGGCTGGGCGGGTACGTGCTGCGGGATCAGGCGCTCGGATGGACCATCACCCGTCGGCGGACCTCCATCCTGACGGAGTTCCCCTCCGTAGCCGAGCTCTTCGCGCTGTCCGTCAGCGCGGGGGAGAGCACCACTGGCGCCCTGGAACGGGTCGCCACCACAGCCCGGGGCGAGCTGGCACGGGAGTTCGCCACGGCGCTGGCGGACATGCGTGCCGGGGCCTCCCTCGCCGTCGCCCTGAAGGCCATGGGCCGACGGATCCAGCTCGCTCCGGTGGAGCGGTTCATCGCCGGCGTCCTGATCGCCCTGGACCGAGGCACCCCGCTGGCCGACGTGCTCCGGGCCCAGGCTCAGGACGTGCGTGAGATGGGCCGCCGCGAGCTGATGGAGGCCGCGGGCCGCAAGGAGATCCAGATGATGGTGCCGCTCGTGTTCGGGATCCTCCCGCTCACCGTGGTGTTCGCCGTCTTCCCCGGCATCTCGCTCATGCGCCTCGGCTTCTAGTCGGCGCCCACAGACCCATAACTGAATAGTCCACCCGTCCCGACGACTCACAACTCACACCATCACTCCCGGCCCTGCGCCGGCGCTCCTGGAGGGGAACCCCCATGTTCGACCGCATCAGCATCACCGTCCTGTCCATCCTGACCTCCGTCCTCAGCGACGACGTCCGCGACGAGCGCGGCGACGTCCCGGGCTGGGTGATGATCACCCTGATGTCCGCCGTGCTGGTGGCCGGCCTTCTGGCCCTCGCGCTGCCCGCGCTGCAGGAGATGTTCAACAGCGCCATCGCCCGCGTCAACGGCGCCGGCTGAGGCCGCCCATGACCTCCGCAGCCGCCCCGGCGTGCCCGGGCCCATCCGCCCGTGTCCGCTGGGGCGACGAGCGGGGGTCCGTGGTCGCCGAGAACGCCCTTGTCACGGCCCTGCTCGTGCTGCTCTTCGCGGCGCTGCTGCAGGCCGGCATCGTCATCCACACCCGCAACGTCCTGATCGATGCCGCCTCCGCCGGCGCTCGCTACGGTGCGCTCGCGGACCGCGACCCCGCCGACGGTGCCGCCCGTGCCCGGCAGATCCTCACCGCGGCCGTTCCGGGGCAGGCGGACGCCCAGGTCAGTGTCGAGACCGTCGACCTCGACGGCGCCCCGACGGTCCGTGTCACCGTGTCCACGAGCTTGCCGGGCCTGGGCTTCCTGCCCGGGCCGATCCCCGTGGAGGTGCACGGCCATGCCCACCGGTTCTGACCGCGCTCCGCGTCCCCCACGCCGCGCAGGGGAGGACGGATCCGCGAGCGTCGAGTTCCTCACCCTGAGCGTCATCCTGCTCGTGCCGCTGGTGTACCTCATGGTCTTCGCCTCGCAGATTCAGGCCGCCGCCTTCGGCGCGGTCGCCGCCGCGGACCAGGCCGCACGCGTGATGGTCTCCGCCGACGGCGGCCGCCCCGGTCCGGCGGAGGGCGCGATCCGTCTGACCCTGGGGGACTATGGGGTGGCCGCTGACGCGTACCGGGCCTCTCTGGCCTGCGACCTCGGCGGGTGCGGCAGCCTCGAGCCAGGTGAGGTGGTGGAGGTGCGGGTGGCCGTCGAGCTGGCCCCGCCGCTCGTGCCGGGCTCCTGGCTGCCCCAGGGCCTGGTCACCGTCGACTCCAGCGCCCGCGCGCGGATGCCGAGGTACTGATGCCCGCCCCCATCTGCGGCTCCCGCCCGCCACGCCTCCGCATCCGCCCCTCCGCTGACGACGGCCAGACCACCGTGCTGACCATCGGCCTCACCGCGGTGGTGGTCGCGCTGCTCCTCGTGTTGTTCGCCGCCACGAGCGTGCTCATCCAGGCCCGGAAGGTGCAGTCCCTCGCGGACGGTGCCGCGCTGGCCGGGGCGGAACAGCTCGCCTTCGAGCTCGACGCCGATCCGCGCGTGGTCCTCGACCCCGGCTCCGTCCAGGGCTCGGTGGGGGAGTACCTGGCCGCCGTGGGCGCGCAGGAAGCGGTCCCCGGGATCGGTGCCGTGTCCTCGGGGGTGGCCGGGGACGGCGCCACCGTGGTGGTGCGGATCGAGGCGCGGGTCTCCCTGGTCCCGCCGTCCGGCGGGTGGGCCACCGGGCTGTTCCCCGCCACCGTGCCGGTCAGCGCGGAGGGCAGTTCGCGGACGGTCCTCACGCGCTGACCCTGTGCATCCATCCCCGGGCGCCGGCGCTCAGCGCCGCCGCACCACCACCACGGCGTCCTCCAGCGCCCCCGGCTGTCCGTCCGGTCCCGTCACCTCACGGGTGCGCTCCTCGGCGACCTCCACGTCCCATGTCCCGTCGCCGGACGCGGGCACCCCGAGCATGGCCAGCTCGTCCGTGGGGGAGGGGAAGTGTCCCCGCGCCGCGAACTCCGCCGGCGCCCACGGCGGGGGCGCGGCGTGGGAAACCAGCACCAGGCGTCCGCCCGGGGCCAGCAGGGTCAGGGCGTGGCGCAGGATCCGCTCGCGGTCCAGGGCCACGGGGGACTGCAGGAAAGAGGCGGCGACCAGGTCGAACCCGGGGGCGGCGGCGTCGTCGGGAGGGCCCCAGCCGGAGGCCGTGTCCGAGAGGTCCGCGGCCACGAAGCGCGTCCGCTCGGCCACCCCGCGCTCCTGCGCCGCCCGACGGGCGCGGGCCACCGCGGCCTCCGCGAGGTCCACGCCCGTGGCGTCCCAGCCGACCTCGGCCAGGTGGATGACGTCGCCGCCCTCACCGCAGCCCAGGTCCAGCGCCCGGCCCGGCGGCAGGCCCTCGGCCAGGGCGGCCAGGGCGGCGTTCACCTTCCCGGACCACACCTGGTCCCCGCCGTAGCGGGCCTCCCAGAATGCGCGGGGGTCCTGCGGCGGGGTGGCGTGCTCGTGCTGCTGGGCCATGGTGCTCCTCCGATGTCGCGCGGTGGGCGGATGCGTCACCGTCCCGGCAACCGCGTTGGCGCTGCCGGCATGCCGGGTCAGCGGCCGCGCACCCGCCCCGGTCAGAGCTCCCGCGCCGCGTCCGCCGCCCAGTTCTGCACCATGGCGCCCACGGCCTGCTCCTGGTCCAGGTGCACGTTGTGGCCGGCGCGGTCCAGCATCGCCAGGGTCAGCCGCGGGAAGTGCTCGGCCAGTGCCAGCTGGTCCATGAACCCCACCTTGTCGTCCTGCCGGCCGGTGACGATCAGCGTGGGCCGGTCGTACGTGCCGAACCGCTCCTCCGGCAGCGGACCCTCCAGGGCGTAGCCGTCCTGCAGGCGCGTCAGCGCGTCCTCGTCCACCCGCTGCGCGCCGGGCAGCACGTGCTCGCGGAACTGCTCCCACACGGGCCGGGTCTGGATCACAGCCAGGTCGAGGAACGGCTCGGCCTCCTCCTCGTCCAGCTCGGCCAGCAGGGCCTGGTCCTTCTCCAGGATGGTGCGTTCGGGGACGTCCCGCGCGTCGGGGTCCGGGTCCACCACGGGGGCCAGCAGTGCCAGGCCCGTCACCTGCTCGGGGCGGCGCGCCACCAGCTCGCGGACCAGCAGGCCGCCGATCGAGGTGCCGAGCACGGCCAAGGGCTCCTCGCCCACCAGGTCCGCGACGACGTCGTCGAGCCAGTCCGCGAACTCCGGCAGGCCTCCCTCGCCCTCGAGGGCGGGGGTCCCCCCGAAGCCGGGCAGGTCCACGTAGATCCGCTCCCAGCCGCCGGCGGCCTCGAGCGCGTCGTCGAGGGGGAGCAGGAAGCGGTGGTCCACGCCCAGGCCGTGGACGAGCAGCAGGGGGCGGCCGGAGCCGCGCCGGACGATGTGGGGGGCAGGCTGTGACATGCGCTCGAGGGTAGGCCCGCCGGGTCGCCGGGCGGCAGGCCTGACGGCCGGTCCCGGGCCCCGCGCGACGCCCGGACCCAGGGCGGTAGGCTGGGCGGACCATGGCTGACACTGACTTCTCCGCAGAGATCGACGCTCTGCGCCACACCCTGGCCTCCATCGAGCAGGTCTCCGACGTCGAGAAGATGACGGCGGAGGTGGCCGACCTCGAGGCGCAGGCCTCCGCGCCCGACCTCTGGGACGACCCCGAGGCCGCGCAGAAGGTCACCTCGAAGCTCTCCCACCGGCAGGCGGATCTGAAGCGCATCAAGTCGCTCGCGGACCGGATCGACGACCTCGAGACCATGGTGCAGCTCGCCGCGGAGGAGGACGAGCCCTCCCTGCTGGACGATGCGAACGTGGAGCTGACCTCCATCCGCAAGGCCCTCGACGAGCTCGAGGTGGTCACCCTCCTCAGCGGCGAGTACGACCAGCGCGACGCCGTCATCACCATCCGCGCCGGCGCCGGCGGCGTGGACGCGGCCGACTTCGCCGAGACCCTCATGCGCATGTACCTGCGCTGGGCCGAGCAGAAGGGCTGGTCCTCGAAGGTCATGGACACCTCCTACGCGGAGGAGGCCGGCCTGAAGTCCGCCACGTTCGAGATCAACGCGCCCTTCGCGTTCGGCACCCTGTCCGTGGAGGCCGGCACGCACCGCCTCGTGCGCATCAGCCCCTTCGACAACCAGGGCCGCCGCCAGACCTCCTTCGCGGCGGTCGAGGTGGTCCCGCTGATCGAGTCGGACGACTCCATCGAGATCCCCGAGAACGAGATCAAGGTGGACGTGTTCCGCTCCTCGGGTCCCGGCGGCCAGTCCGTGAACACCACGGACTCCGCCGTGCGCATGACGCACATCCCCACGGGCATCGTCGTGTCCATGCAGAACGAGAAGTCCCAGATCCAGAACCGCGCGGCCGCCCTCCGCGTGCTCCAGTCCCGCCTGCTCCTGCAGCGCAAGGCCGAGGAGGACGCGAAGAAGAAGGAGATGGCCGGGGATGTCAAGGCCTCGTGGGGCGACCAGATGCGCTCCTACGTGCTGAACCCGTACCAGATGGTCAAGGACCTGCGCACGGGCCACGAGGAGGGCAACCCCTCCGCCGTCTTCGACGGCGCCATCGACGGCTTCGTCGACGCCGGCATCCGCTGGCGCGCCGAGCTGGCCAAGGAGGCCGCCGCCGAGGCGGAGGCCGAGGCCGAGAAGGCCTGACCCCGCCTGTCCGCCGCCCGCGACGCCGGCCCGCACCCTCGCGAGGAGGGTGCGGGCCGGCGTCGTCGTGGGCGGGCGGAGCCGCGGCGGGGGTTCCCTGCGGGTGAGGCACCGGCGAGGATGGCCCCATGGCCGAGTTCCAGGAGTCCATGCCCGCCACGCCGCCGCCCGTCAGCGCCGAGGAGACCGTGGCCGCGCCCGCGGCCGCCCTGTTCGCGCTGCTCGCGGACCCGGCCAGGCACCCCGAGATCGACGGCTGGACCAACGTCGCCGCGCCCGTCGACCCCGCCCCGATCGCCGGCGTGGGGGACGCGTTCCGGATGGACCTGGCCCACGGCGTCCGTGTGGAGTGCGTGGTCCACCGGTTCGAGCGGGACCGTGTGATCGCCTGGGAGCCCGGGAGGCTGGGGGAGCCGCCGAGCGGCCAGCTGTGGACGTGGGAGCTCGAGCCGCTCTCGGAGGAGTCCACCCGGGTGCGCCTGACGTACGACGGCACCCGGATCGCCCCGGACCAGGAGAAGCGCCTCGCCCGCGCCCGTGCGGTCACACCGGAGCGGCTGGCCGGGTCCATCCGGCGGCTGGGGGCGGCCAGCTGAGGCAGGCATGCTGGCCGGGGCTGTGAGACGGGAAATAGGATGGACATCGAGTGAAGCGCGATGAATCGAGGCCCGCCCCGGACGGGCCCGCGCACCGAGGAGGATCCATGACCGCCGACCACCCCCAGCCGCAGCCCACTGACGCCGTGATCGTCGGCGGTGCCCGCACCCCGTTCACCCGACTGCTCGGCCAGCAGGCCGACCTGCAGGCCGTCGAGCTTGGCGCCCACGCCATCCGGCACGCCCTCGAGCGCGCCGGCGTGCCCGCCGCGGACGTGGACATGGTCTACATGGGTCAGGTGGTCCAGGCCGGTGCCGGGCAGAACCCCGCCCGGCAGTCCTCCCTGGCCGCGGGCATCGGCTGGGACGTCCCGGCCATGACCATCAACAAGGTCTGCCTGTCCGGCCTCACTGCCGTGATCGACGCCGCCCGACTGATCCGCCTCGGGGAGGCGAGCGTCGTCGTCGCCGGCGGCCAGGAGTCCATGACCAACGCCCCCCACCTGCTGATGGGCGCCCGCAAGGGCTACAAGTACGGCCCCACCACCGTGCTGGACTCCGTGGCCTACGACGGTCTCACCGACGCCCTGTCCAAGGAGGTCATGGGCGAGCTGACCGAGACCGGCAACGGAGAGCGTCGCCTCGAGCGTCCCGCCCAGGACGAGGTGGCCGCGGCCTCCCACCAGCGCGCCGCGCAGGCCCAGAAGGAGGGCGTGTTCGACGCTGAGATCGCGCCCGTGGAGATCCCGCAGCGCAAGGGCGAGCCGCTCCTCGTCGCCAAGGACGAGGGCATCCGGGCGGAGACCACCGCCGAGACCCTCGCCAAGCTCCGCCCGGCCTTCGCGAAGGACGGCACCATCACCGCCGGCAACGCATCCCCGCTGTCCGACGGCGCCGCCGCGCTCGTGGTCACCTCTCGCGCCTACGCCGAGGAGAAGGGCCTGCAGATCCTGGCGACGGTCGGGGCCCCGGGGCAGACCGCCGGGCCGAAGGACTCCCAGCTGCACTCGCAGCCCTCCGATGCCATCGCGACCGCCCTGCGCAAGCAGGGCTGGAGCGCGGCCGACCTGGACTTCATCGAGATCAACGAGGCCTTCGCGGCCGTCTCCCTCCAGTCGCTCAAGGATCTGGACTACCCGGCCGAGCGGTGCAACATCCACGGCGGCGCCATCGCGCTCGGCCACCCGATCGGCGCCTCCGGCGCCCGCCTGGCCCTCACTGCCGCGTATGAGCTGAGCCGCCGCGGCTCCGGCCGCAGCGCCGTGGCCCTGTGCGGCGGCGGCGGTCAGGGCGAGGCCCTGATCCTCTTCCGCTGACCTCTCCGGCGCTCCGGTCCAGCACATCGAGGCCCTGCCCCGGCAGGGCACCCTCCCGCTCACCGGCCGTGCCGTGGTGGACCGGATCATCATGGACCCGACGGTGATCGAGCTCGTCGGCACCCCGCTCGCCTGATCGCCGCCCACGGCGACGACGCCCGCCCCGGCCCGTCCGCGCTCCCCGCGCGGGCGGGCCGGCCGTCGCGTAGGATGGTGCACCCTGTGCTGAGCGCGGATCGAGGACGGAAGGAGCGAGCACCTTGGGGAAGAACGCGAAGGGCAAGGCCGCCAAGCAGCCGGCCCCCGGCGAGCGCATGGTGATCGCCAACAACAAGAAGGCGCGGCACGACTACACGATCCTCGACACCTACGAGGCCGGCATGGTCCTGCAGGGCACCGAGGTCAAGTCGCTGCGCGAGGGCAAGGCGTCCCTCGTGGACGGGTTCGCCGTGTTCTACCGGGACGAGCTGTGGCTCGAGCAGGTCTACATCCCCGAGTACCTCAACGGCTCGTGGACCAACCACGCGGCCCGTCGCCGTCGCAAGCTGTTGCTGCACCGCGCCGAGCTGGTCAAGATCAGCCGTCAGATCCAGGACCCGGGTCTGACCATCGTCCCGCTGTCCCTGTACTTCCTGAACGGGCGCGTCAAGGTGGAGATCGGCGTCGCCCGCGGCAATCGTGAGTACGACAAGCGGCACAAGCTCCGCGAGAAGCAGGACGACCGCGAGGCCCAGCGCGCCATGCGGATCCGCAACCGCCGTGCCGGCGTCGCCTGACCCTCTGCCCCGCCCCTGGGGAATACCTCCCGGCTCTGGTAGGTTGGACTCCTCGCAGGGCCGGTTTCAGGACCGGCGGGCGCACGCCCCCCGCCTGCCGTGGTGATTGACAACCTCATAGTGAGTGTGTCGACCCCTCCAGGGGCCGATCGGTTTCGACGATGTGAGTCGCGACAGGGGAAGCGGGCCGAGGATGCAGAGTCATCTCGTCAAACGCTCTCTGCACACCAATAAGTGCCGAATCCAAGCGCACTGACTTCGCTCTCGCTGCCTGATCAGTGATCGAGTCCGTCACCCCGGGGTCGCTGTCGCCCCGGACCGTGGCGTCAGCTAGATAGCCACTGGGCATCACCCCTGCCGGGGGTCGTGATGCCGACATCAATCCGGCTGGGCCCGGGTTGTCCGCCCGTCTGCGGGACGGACAGGGCCGAGCAACACCCACAGCAGACTGCGCCCGGAGAAGACCTGGCAACACCACATCGGACGCGGGTTCAATTCCCGCCGGCTCCACTCACCACACCACGACGACGCCCCGGCGCCCTCCCCACGGAGGGCGCCGGGGCGTCGTCGTGCGTGGCGGTAGTACCGTGGCGCCATGAGCGACATGATCTACAACCGTCTCGGATCCTCCGGCCTTCGGGTCTCCCAGTTCAGTTTCGGCTCCTGGGTGACCTTCGGCACTCAGGTCGACGTGGGCCGGGCCAAGGACCAGCTGGCCGCCGCCAAGGAGGGCGGGGTCAACTTCTTCGACAACGCCGAGGTGTACGCCGGCGGGGAGTCCGAGACCATCATGGGCCGGGCCATCGCCGAGCTCGGCTGGAAGCGCCACGAGTACGTCGTCTCCACGAAGCTGTTCTGGGGCATCGACGGCGACCTGGTGAACATGAAGAACACCTTGAACCGCAAGTACCTCATGCAGGGCATCGACGGGTCCCTCGAGCGCCTGGGCCTGGACTTCGTGGACCTGGTGTTCTGCCACCGCCCGGACCCGCACACTCCGATCGAGGAGACCGTGTGGGCCATGAGCGACATGATCAGCCAGGGCAAGGCCCTGTACTGGGGCACCTCGGAGTGGAGCGCGGACGAGATCCGTGCCGCCTGGAACATCGCCGAGCGCCACCACCTGCACAAGCCCGTGATGGAGCAGCCGCAGTACAACCTCCTGCACCGGACCAAGGTGGAGAAGGAGTTCGCCCGCCTCTACGAGGACATCGGCCTCGGCCTGACCACCTGGAGCCCGCTGGCCTCCGGCATCCTGTCCGGCAAGTACGTGGACGGCATCCCGGAGGGCTCCCGCGGAGCGCTCGAGGGCTATGACTTCGTGAAGGACTCGATCGCGGATCAGGAGGTCACGGTGAAGGTCCGTCAGCTCGTGGATGTTGCCACCGAGCTGGACGTGACCCCGGCGCAGCTCGCCCTCGCATGGACGGCGTCGAACCCGCACGTGTCCACCGTGATCCTCGGGGCCTCGAGCGTGGAGCAGGTCCAGGAGAACCTCAAGGCCCTGGACGTGATGGACCTGGTGACCCCGCAGGTGCGCGACCGCCTCGAGTCGATCTTCGCCTGACGGTCCCGCACGGCCGCGGGCTGCAGGGAGGCCCCCGTGGCCGTGCCGGCGACTGTGCAGAAGCGGGCGGAAAGCGGCGCGCTCAAGCGCCCCCTTCCGCCCGGACGCGCACCCTCGGTATGCGGGTCCGGTGCGAGGTCAGCGCGCCAGCGCCAGGCCGAGCACGCCTCCCACGACGGTGGCCACGAGGCCCGCGCCCACATGCGCACCCCACACGGCCGCGGCGCGCGCCCACGCCCCGACGAGGACCGCGTCGGCAGCGCGCGCGGCCACGGTGGACCACGTGCCCAGGCCGAGGGTGGCGCCCCCGGCGGAGATCATCAGTGCGCCGAGCACCGGCGTGCCCGCGACCAGCCCGGCGCCGGCCAGCAGCCCCGACACCAGGCACGCCAACGCGTTGGCGGCCAGCACGCCGCGGCCGCGCGGCACCCGGATGTCCAGCAGGTGCCGGACGGCCGCCCCCAGGGCGCCGCCGACCGCCAGCAGGACCACGACCAGGGGGAGGGGGGTCATCGACGCGCCCCCGTGCGGAGACCCGCAGCCGCGGCGGCCGTGCCGAGGACGATCATGCCCCCGAGCACGACCAGCCCGGCGGAGACGTGCACCAGCACCTCCACCACGGACCCGATCAGACCGAGTCCGCCCCGGAGCCCGCCCGAGGCGAGCCACGCGGGCACCGCCGCCGCCCACGCCAGAGCCAGGCTGATCGAGGTGAACGAACCCAGGAAGCCGGTGCCCAGGGCGGGCACCCACCGGGGATCCCACGCACGCCGCGACGGATCCGCCGCGGCCGCGCGGGAGGTGCCCCACAGCAGGCCGAGCAGGAACGCCCCCAGGGTGTTCACCACCACCAGCGGCACCAGCGGCAGCGCGTCGAGGAGGAAGAACCACGTGGTGCCGGACGCGCGTGCGAGCCAGGGCCTCAGCAGGGCCTCGCCGGCGGTGAGCACCAGCCAGCCCGCCACGGCACCGGTGGCGCCGCCGAGCGCCACCCAGGGCACGACGGCAGGGCCCCGCACCGGAACCCCGCCTGATCCAGCCCGGCCCGCTGCCACGGGGTCAGCCCTGACGCGGCGTCAGACGCTCGAGCACCTCGTCATGCAGCAGCCCGTTCGTCGCCAGGGCGTGGCCGCCGAACGGGCCGTCCTCGCCCTCGAGGGAGGTGAAGCGGCCGCCGGCCTCGCGGACGATCGGCACGAGCGCGGCCATGTCGTGCAGCGCCAGCTCGGGCTCGCACGCCACGTCCACCGCGCCCTCCGCCACGAGCATGTAGGACCAGAAGTCGCCGAACCCGCGCACCCGCCACACGTCCGAGGTCAGCTGCAGGAACTCCCGGATGTTCCCGCGTTCGCGCCACCCCTCGATCGAGGAGAAGGACAGGGAGGCGTCCGCCACGCGGTCCACCCGCGAGACGCCGATCCGCTGGGCGCGCGTCAGGGACGTCCCCGCGAACGCGCCCTGGCCTGCGGCGGCCCACCAGCGGCGGTGCAGGGCGGGGGCGGAGACGACGCCGACCATCGGCTCGCCGTCGATCAGCAGCGCGATCAGGGTGGCCCACACCGGCACGCCCCGCACGAAGTTCTTGGTCCCGTCGATCGGGTCCACCACCCACTGGCGTCCGGACCTGGCGAGCTCGCCGCCGAACTCCTCGCCCAGGATCAGGTCGCGGGCCCGCGCGCGGGACAGGGTGGCCCGGATGGACTCCTCCGCCGCGCGGTCGGCGTCGGTGACGGGGGTGAGGTCCGGCTTGGTGCTCACCTCGAGGTCCTGCGCCTTGAAGCGGGCCATCGTGAGGGAGTCCACGTTGTCCGCCAGCATGTGCGCCAGGCGCAGGTCCTCGGTGAGGTCGCGGGCGGGGCGGCGGGCGGCGTCGTCGGGGGCGCTCGGCGCGGTGCTGGGCGTGGGCTCGGCGTGCTCGGTGGGCTCCATGGGGCTCACGCTATACCGGGGCCCGCCGTTCAGTCCTCTGACGACGCCGATCCGCCTGCCTCCGCGGCCGTGCGGTTGCCGAGCAGTCGTCGCAGGGACGCCAGGCGCGCGGGGCCGGCGTCGCCGGCGTGCCCCTGCGCCACCCACGCGTCGAGCCCGCAGCCGGGGGAGTCGGCCAGGTGGGTGCAGCCGCGCGGGCACGCCTCCAGCCCGCCGGCGAGGTCCTCGAACGCCTCCACCACGCGGTCCGGCTCCACCCAGCCCAGCCCGAAGGAGCGGATGCCGGGGGTGTCCACCACCCACGTGTCCGGGAGGGGCTCACCGTCCGGACCCGGCAGGGGCATGGCCAGCGCAGAGGAGGACGTGTGGCGGCCGCGGCCGGTCACGGCGTTGACGTGGCCCGTGGCGCGTTCGGCGCCGGTGAGCGCGTTGAGCAGCGTGGACTTGCCCACGCCGGAGGGGCCGACGAACGCGGCCGTGTGCCCCGCCAGGCGTCCGGCCACGCGGCCCACGAGGCCCCCGTCCAGGTCCGTGTCCCCGCTCTCGGCCTCGAAGCGGGCGGCCCCGGAGGTCATCACCTCGAGGTCCAGCGCCTCGTAGTGGGCCACGAGGTCCACGGGGTCCCGCAGGTCCGTCTTGGTGATCAGCAGCACGGGATGGATGCCGGCGTCGTAGCAGGCCACGAGGGCGCGGTCGATGAATCCGGTGCGAGGCTCGGGGTTGGCCGCGGCCACCATGATCATCAGGGTGTCCGCGTTGGCCACCACCACGCGCTCCACCTCGTCCGAATCGTCCGCGGACCGGCGCAGCACGGTGTCCCGTTCCTGGACGCGCACGATCCGGGCGAGCGTGCCCTCGCCCCCGGAGAGGTCGCCCACCACGTCCACGCGGTCCCCGGTGGCAATCGGCGTGCGCCGCAGCTCGCGGGCGCGCATCGCGGTGACAGGGGCCTCCGAGCGTCCGGGAAGGACCACGGTGTACCGGCCGCGGTCCACCGTGGTCACCAGCCCGGTCTGCGCGTCCTCGTGCGTGGGGCGCTCCTTGGTGCGCGGCCGGGTGCCGCGCTTGGACGGGCGCACGCGCACGTCCGACTCGTCCCAGGCCGAGGGGTCCACTCGTCGTCCCATCAGACGTCTGCTCCTCGGTCGGTCACGCGCGCGGACGGGACCACGAGCCCCTCCCACCGTGCGGGGAAGTCCGGCATGGTCTTGGCGGTGGTGGCCACGTCCCGCACCGCAGTGCCGGGCGCGCGCAGCCCCACGACGGCGGCGAAGGTCGCCATCCGGTGGTCCTCGTACGTGTGCGCCTCGGCGGCGGACGGCGCCCCGCCGGCACCGGTGCCGGGGAAGTCCAGGGCGTCCGGTCCCTCGACCACGTCGACTCCGAAGCGCGCCGCCTCGGCGGTCAGCGCGGCGAGCCGGTCGGTCTCGTGCCCGCGCAGGTGCCCGATCCCGCTCAGCCGCGTCGGCCCCGCGGCCAGCAGTGCCAGCGCGGCCACGGTGGGCGCGAGCTCGGCGGTGTCCGCCACGTCCCCGGCGCCGCCCACCCGGGGTCGGCCGGCGCCGTCGACGCCGCCGCGGACCGTGAGCGTGCCGCGAGAGGGGTCGCCGGGGGCGGGGGCGAAGGACACGTCCGCGCCGAAGGCGGGCAGGATCGTGCGCCAGCGGTCCCCGATCTGCGTGGTCGACGCGGGCCAGTCCGGCACGGACACCTCGCCGCCGGTCACCGCGGCCGCCGCCAGGAAGGGCCCGGCGTTGGACAGGTCCGGCTCCACGTGCGCCTCGAAGGCCGGCACCGGCCCCGGGTGCACCCGCCACACGCCGGGGGCGGGCTCGTCCACCCGCACCCCGTGCCCGCACAGGAACGCCACGGTCATGGCCACGTGCTCCGGGCTCGGGACGCGCTCGCCCGTGTGGCGGACGGTGAGCCCGTCCGGGCGTCGGGCGGCGGAGAGCAGGAGGCCGGAGAGGAACTGGGAGGAACCCGAGGAGTCCACGGTGGCCTCGTCCCCGAGCGCGGCGCCGGTCGTCAGCCGCACCGGCAGGCAGCCGGGCTCGCCGAGGTGCTCCACGCGCGTGCCCGTCTGCTCCAGGCCCGCCAGCAGCGGCGCCATCGGCCGGACCCGCGCCGCCGGGTCCCCGTCCACCACCACGACGCCGGGCCGCAGCGCCGCCAGGGCCGGCACGAACCGCATCACGGTCCCCGCGAGGCCGCAGTCCACGCGGACCTCGCCCGTCAGCGGCGCGCCCACGGGCAGGGGGGTCACCACCAGGGATCCGTCCACGCGGTCCTCGCACCGGGCGCCGAGCGCCTCGAGGGCCCCGCGCATCAGCGCGGTGTCCCGCGAGGCCAGGGCGCCGTGCAGCACGCACGGCCCGTCCGCCACAGCGGCGAGCACGAGGAACCGGTTCGTCAGGGACTTCGAGCCGGGCAGCCGCACGGTCCCCCGGACCGGCCCGAGGGCCGCGGGCGCGGGCCACGGGTCGGCGGGCACGGGCCGGGAGGCGGCGGCCGGCGTCGTCGTGGGGGTGCTGGGCGTGGTCATCCGCCCAGCCTACCGAGGTCCGCGGGGGCCGCGGCGGGGAATACCCGGTCCGACGCGGGCGCTGTGACCCGTGCGGGTGCAAACCCCCGCCGGCGCCCTCGACGGCCGCCGGGCCGCGCAGCGCACTGCCGAGCAGAGGAGGCGAATCGACCATGACGGCGACCCTGCTGGACGTGCGTCGCGCCCCCGTAGACTGGCGGGCGATGAGAACTCAGAACAGCACGTCGGAGATTGCCCGGCCCGCGGACGCCCCCGAGCACGACCTGCCCGGCATCGACGTCGAGGGGGAGAACGAGGCCGAGCGCCGCGCCCGGTTCGAACGGGACGCGCTCGAGTTCGTGGACCAGCTCTATTCGGCGGCCATGCGCATGACGCGCAACCCGCAGGACGCGGAGGACCTGGTGCAGGAGGCGTACACCAAGGCGTACTCCTCCTTCCACCAGTACCGGCCGGGCACGAACCTCAAGGCGTGGCTGTACCGCATCCTCACGAACACGTACATCAACCTGTACCGCAAGCGGCAGCGCCAGCCCCTCGAGGCGGACACGGACCAGGTGGAGGACTGGCAGATGGCCCGCGCGGCCGAGCACACCTCCACCGGCCTGCGCTCGGCCGAGACCGAGGCCCTGGACCACCTGCCGGACTCCGAGGTCAAGGAGGCACTCCAGGCGATCCCGGAGGAGTTCCGCCTGGCGGTGTACTTCGCGGACGTCGAGGGCTACGCCTACAAGGAGATCGCCGAGATCCTCGACATCCCGATCGGCACCGTGATGTCCCGGCTGCACCGCGGCCGCAAGCAGCTGCGGGAGCGGCTGACCGACTATGCGGGGGAGCGTGGCATGGGTCCCAAGGGCCGCGCGGCCCAGGAGCAGACCAGGAAGGAGGCCGGCCGATGACCACGGACCAGGACTGCCCCGACTGCCGGGGCGGCGCAGAGCGCCTCGAGCAGCTCTACCGGTACCTCGACGGCGCGCTGACAGCCGACGACATCGCGCAGGTCCGCGCCCACGTGGAGGAGTGCCCCGACTGCCACCACCAGCAGGAGCTCGAGCTGCTCATCCGCTCCGCGGTGCGCCGTTCCTGCCAGGAGAAGGCCCCCGCGCAGCTGCGGGCCACCATCATGACCCGCATCACACAGATCTCCACCACCACGCTCCGCCGCGGCTGACCGACGCCGCGCACACGACGACGGGCCGGTCCCTTCCGGGGAACCGGCCCGTCGTCATGTCTGCGGGTGCTGAACCCGGCGTGTCACCACGCTGAGCGGGGCTCAGGCGTTGGGACGCTTGCCGTGGTTCGCGCCGCCCTTCTTGCGGTCGCGGCGCTTGCGTGCGCGCTTGCTCATGGGCGTCTCCTCTCCGGGGAAGCGGACGATGGTCAGTGAGCCATTCTGTCACATCAGGCGGTCGGCTCGGGCACGCCGAGCCACGGGTACCAGCCGCGGTGGAGCACCAGCCAGGCAATCAGGCCGTGGCCCGCCTGGCCCGGCAGACCTCCGCCGGCGGCCAGGTCCGCGCGCCACTGCTCGTGGTTCCGCAGCGGGGTGAACGCGTCCACATAGACCTGACCGCGGCGATCCGCCACATCCAGGTACGCCGCGTTGAGCTCGGCCAGGCGATCGTTGCGGGCCTCGTCCAGGGACGGGGTCGGGCCGAGCACCAGCACGGGGATGCCCCGTTGGGACGCCGTGTCCAGCACGTTGGCCAGGTTCAGGCGGGAACGGGCGCTGGAGGACGCGTCGAGGTCCAGGTCGGCGTCGGAGAGGGCCACCACGAGGCGGTTCTCTCCGGACTCGGAGAAGCGCCGGGAGGCCTCACCCCACCAGCGGGCGCCGAGCTCCTCCGTGGTCTCGTGGGGCACGGCGAGGACGTAGTTCTCGAGGGCCACGTCCGGTGCGGAGGTGCGGGCCAGGACCCGCCCCCACCAGCCGACGGCGCGAGGGTCGCCCGCCCCGGCCAGGATGTGGTCGCCGACGGCGGCGATCCGGATCTGGCGGTTCTGCACGGTGAATCCTTTCATCGGGAGGTGCCGGGCCCGCGGAGCCGTCACGGTGCCGCAGGCCCGGTCCGCACCAGCGGTGTCAGGCGCCGAACGCCTGGTCCAGCAGGGAGGTCAGCTCCTGGTCATGGCGGCCCTTGGTGCCGGCGGACGTCGCGGCGAGCGCCGCGCGGGACACCAGGCGCACCTCGTGGTCCAGGTCGGGCAGGAGGTTGAGCGCCATGAAGGGCCACGGGCCCTGGTTGGCCGGCTCGTCCTGCACCCACAGCACCTCGGCGTCGGGGTACTTCGCCAGCTGCTCGCGGATCTCCTCCGTGGGCAGCGGGTACAGCTGCTCCACGCGCACGATCGCGGTGGAGGCGTCCTTCGCCTTGTCCCGGCGGGCGGCCAGGTCGTAGTACAGCCGGCCGGAGACCAGCAGAACGCGCTGCACGCCCGAGGCCTCCACCGAGTCGTCCGGGATCACCGGCTGGAAGCGGCCCCGCGTGAAGTCCTCCACCGAGTTGGCCGCGGCCTTCAGGCGCAGCAGCTGCTTCGGGGTGAAGACGATCAGCGGCTTGCGCGGACGGGCGTAGGCCTGCTCCCGGAGCAGGTGGAAGTGGTTCGCGCCGTGGGACGGGTTCACCACGCGCATGTTGTCCTCCGCGCACAGCTGCAGGAAGCGCTCGATGCGGGCGGAGGAGTGGTCCGGGCCCTGGCCCTCGTAGCCGTGGGGCAGCAGCAGCACCACGGACGAGTTCTGCGACCACTTCTGCTCGGCCGAGGAGATGAACTCGTCGATCATGGTCTGGGCGCCGTTGACGAAGTCGCCGAACTGCGCCTCCCACAGGACCAGCGCGTCCGAGCGCTCCACGGAGTAGCCGTACTCGAATCCGAGGGCTGCGTACTCGGACAGCAGCGAGTTGTAGACCCAGAACGGGGCCTCGTCCTCCGAGAGGTGCTCGAGGGGGGTCCAGGTCTGGTCCGTGACCCGGTCGTGGAACACGGAGTGGCGCTGCGTGAAGGTGCCGCGCTGCGAGTCCTGACCGGACAGGCGGACCGGCACGCCCTCCGCGAGGAGGGAGCCGAAGGCGGCCAGCTCGGCGAAGCCCCAGTCGATGCCGCCGTCGACGGCCATCTTGGCGCGGCGCTCGAGGAGCTGCTCCAGCTTGGGGTGGACGGTGAAGTCCTCCGGCACGGCGAGGTGGGCGTCGCCGATCCGGCGCAGGGTCTCCGAGGAGATCGCCGTGCTCTCCGGGGCCTCGAGGGCGCGGTCGCGCGCGGCGGCCGGCTCGAGGCCTCCGCCCTGCTCGCCCTTGCCGGACTCGGCCGCGTGGATCTCCGCGAAGACGCGCTCCAGCTTCTGCTGGTAGTCCTTCAGCGCGGAGTCCGCCTCCTCCTGCGTGATGTCGCCACGGCCCACGAGGGACTCGACGTACAGCTTGCGGGTGGAGCGCTTCTGCTCGATCAGCGTGTACATGCGCGGCTGCGTCATCGAGGGGTCGTCGCCCTCGTTGTGCCCGCGGCGGCGGTAGCAGATCAGGTCGATGACGATGTCCTTGTGGAACCGCTGGCGGTACTCGTACGCCAGCTGCGCCACGCGCAGCACCGACTCGGGGTCGTCGCCGTTGACGTGGAGGATCGGCGACTGGGTCGTCTTGGCCACGTCCGTGGCATAGACGGAGGAGCGCGCGTCGGCCGGGGACGTGGTGAAGCCGACCTGGTTGTTCACGATCACATGGATCGTGCCACCGGTGCGGTAGCCGGGCAGCTGCGAGAGCATCAGGACCTCGGTCACCACACCCTGACCGGCGAACGCGGCGTCTCCGTGCACCAGGATCGGCAGGACGGGGAAGGACTCGCCGCCGTCGCCCTCGCCCGCCAGGCGGTCCTGCTTGGCGCGGGTGACGCCCTCCAGGACCGGGTCCACGGCCTCGAGGTGCGAGGGATTGGCGGCGAGGTACACCCGTGTGGAGTTGCCGGCGTCGGACACGAAGGTGCCCTCGGTGCCCATGTGGTACTTCACATCGCCGGAGCCGGAGGCGCCGCCCGGGGTCGCGCCCTCGAACTCACGGAAGACCTGGCTGTAGGTCTTGCCGGCGATGTTCGTCAGCACGTTCAGGCGGCCGCGGTGGGCCATGCCGATCGTGACCTCGTCCAGGCCCTCGTCCGCGGCGTCGCCGATGATCGAGTCGAGCAACGGGATCAGGGACTCGCCGCCCTCGAGGGAGAAGCGCTTCTGACCGATGTACTTGGTCTGCAGGAACGTCTCGAACGCCTCGGCGGCGTTGAGGCGGCCGAGCACGCGCAGCTGCTCCTCGCGGGTCGGCTTGTTGTAGGGCCGCTCCAGCTTCTCCTGGAACCAGGCGCGCTCGGCCGGGTTCTGGATGTGCATGTACTCGACGCCCACGGTGCGGCAGTAGGCGTCGCGAAGCACGCCCAGGATCCGGCGCAGGCTCAGCGTGGTCTCGCCGCCGAAGCCGCCCGTGGGCCACTGGCGGTCCAGGTCCCACAGGGTCAGGCCGTGCTCGCGGATGTCGAGGTCCGGGTGGTAGGGCATGCGGTACTCAAGCGGGTCCACGTCCGCCAGCAGGTGGCCGCGGTCGCGGTAGGCGTGGATGAGCTGCTGGATGCGCGCGACCTTGCCCACCTGCTCTTCCGGGTTGACCTGCACGTCCTGGGCCCAGCGCACGGGGACGTAGGGGATGCGCAGGTCGCGGAAGACCTCGTCGTAGAAGTCGCCCTCGCCCAGCAGCAGTCCGTGCACGATCTTGAGGAACTCGCCGGAGGCGGCACCCTGGATCACGCGGTGGTCGTACGTGGAGGTGAGCGTGATGGTCTTGGAGATCGCCAGATCGTTCAACGTGGACTCGGCCGCGCCCTGGAAGGCCGCAGGGTAGGTCAGGGCGCCGACGCCGATGATCGAGGCCTGGCCCTTGGACAGGCGGGGCACGGAGTGCACGGTGCCGATGCCCCCCGGGTTCGTCAGGGAGACGGTGGTGCCGGCGTAGTCGTCCATCGTGAGCTTGTTGTCCCGGGCGCGCTTGACGAGGTCGTCGTAGGCCTCCCAGAAGCCGCGGAAGGACAGGGTCTCTGCGGCCTTGA
Organism: Micrococcus lacusdianchii; assembly: GCF_023155805.1. GTDB lineage: Bacteria > Actinomycetota > Actinomycetes > Actinomycetales > Micrococcaceae > Micrococcus > Micrococcus lacusdianchii. Next base: position 75,360 of record NZ_JAKNUW010000007.1, read on the forward strand.
TGTTCGGCACCACGAGGGCGCGGGTGCCGTCCGGCTTGGGCAGGTCGATGGCCAGGCCGAAGTTCACGTGGGCGGGCTCCACCATGGTGGGCTTGCCGTCGCGCTCCTCGTACGTGGTGTTCATGGCGGGCATCGCCGTGAGGGCCTTCACCACGGCGTAGCCGATGAGGTGGGTGAAGGAGACCTTGCCGCCGCGGGTGCGTGCCAGGTGGGAGTTGATCACGGTGCGGTTGTCGATCAGCACCTTGGCCGGCAGGTCGCGCACGGTGGTGGCCGTGGGCATGGACAGGGAGGCGTCCATGTTGGTGGCGACGGCCTTGGCCATGCCCTTGAGGACGGTGGCCTTCTCGGTCTTCTCCTGGGCGGCGGGCTCGCCCCCGGCGGCCGGCTCGGAGGGCACGGCGGCGGCGTGGGAGCGCGCGGCCTTGGGGTCGGCCGACTTCGGCGCGGCGGAGTCCCTGCCGGCCTTCGGCTCGCCCGGCTCGACGGGACGCTCGGTGACGGTCTCCTTCACGGGGCCGCCGGTGCCCTTCGCCGGGGCGGCGGGGGACGTCGTCGCGGGGGCCTGCGGCGCCGCCGTCTCCTCCCTCTTCGCCGGGGCCGCGGGGGCCGTCTCCGGCTGCGAGGCCTCGAGGCGGGCGAAGATCTGGGCCCACTGCCGGTCGACGGCGCCCTTGTCCTCGCGGTACTTCCGGTAGATCTCGGCGACGAGCTGTTCGTTGCCCGGGAACTCCTGCGAGAACCGGTCGGACGTGAGTTCTGGCACTGTGAAACGCCTCTTCCTGAACCTTGGGTGAGCGGTGGGCCGACGCGCCGCCAGGGTCGGTGGCGCCTCCGCGGAGGACTGCGCGCCCCCGCCGACCGGGCCACCGGACGGGTGCACGTCCGCGCACGGGTCTGCGCGGGCGCGGGAACGCCTCCGGACAGCATAGGCGTTCGGGCCTGTCCGCGGCAGGCTCGGGGAGTGCACGGATGCCATCCTCGGCCCCTGGCTGCGCGCGCCCCCTGTGACGCGGGGCACGGACACGACCTGCGGCCCTGCGAGACTGGCGGCATGCGACTGCTCAGCCGGCCCACCGTGGACCTCACCTACGACGACGTCTTCCTCGTGCCCGCCCGCTCCGAGGTGGCCAGCCGCGCGGACGTGCGCCTGGCGCCCGACGACGGCACCCACGGCTCCCTTCCGGTGGTGGCCGCGAACATGACGGCGGTGACCGGGCGCCGGATGGCGGAGACGATCGCGCGGCGCGGCGGCCTCGGCGTCCTGCCGCAGGACCTGCCCCTCGAGGTGATGACCGGGGTGGTGTCCGACGTCAAGGCGGCCCCCGTCGACCGGGACACCGCCGTCACGGTCGGGCCGCAGGCCACCGTCCTGGACGTGCTGGACCGCGTGGACCGGCGCGCCCACGGGATGGTGTGCGTGGTGGACGGCGCCGGCGCCCTCCTGGGAGTGGTGGGCCCCGAGGACTGCGGTGACGTGGACCGGTTCGCCTCCGCCGTCTCGGTGCTGCGTCCGCCCGCGGTGACGCTCACGCCGGCGGAGCTGGCCGGCCCCGACGGTCCCCGCCTCGCCCATGCCCGCCTGCACGAGGTGCGCTGCGCGGCGGCGCCGGTGGTGGAGGACGGCGTCCTCGTGGGCGTCGCCACGGCCGCCGGGCTCGTGCGCGCCGCCCTGGACGCGCCGGCCGTGGACCCGCGCGGCCGTCTGCAGGTGGGGGCCGCCATCGGGATCAACGGGGACGTCACCGGGCGTGCCCGCGCCCTCCTCGAGGCCGGGGTGGACGTGCTCGTGGTGGACACCGCGCACGGGCACCAGCGACGGATGCTCGACGCGCTCGAGGCGGTCCGCGCCCTCGGCCCGGACGTGCCCGTGGTGGCGGGCAACGTGGTGACCGCGGAGGGTGTGCGGGACCTCGTGGCGGCCGGCGCCGACGTCGTGAAGGTGGGCGTGGGCCCCGGTGCCATGTGCACCACGCGCATGCAGACCGCCGTGGGCCGGCCCCAGTTCTCCGCCGTCCTGGAGTGCGCCGCGGAGGCGCAGCGCCTCGGGGCGCGGGTCTGGGCCGACGGCGGCGTGAAGCATCCCCGGGACGTGGCGCTCGCGCTCGCGGCCGGGGCGAGCCAGGTGATGGTCGGGTCCTGGTTCGCGGGGACGCTCGAGTCCCCGGGGGACCTGGTCCAGGGCTCCGACGGGCGACGGTACAAAGAGAGCTTCGGGATGGCCTCGGCCCGTGCCGTGGAGCAGCGCACCCGGCACGAGGACGCGTTCGAGCGCGCCCGCAAGGCGATGTTCGAGGAGGGCGTGTCCGAGGCCCGCATGTACCTGGACCCGGACCGACCCTCGGTGGCGGACCTCGTCGACTCGATCGCCGCCGGCGTGCGCTCCTCGCTGACCTACGCGGGCGCCGAGGACCTCGCGGGGTTCCGCGAGCGGGCCGTGGTGGGGCTGCAGTCCGCCGCCGGGTACGCGGAGGGACGGGCGGTCTCCCGGTCCTGGTGAGGGGGAGGCCTCCGTATACTGACCGGACTATGGACCACGCTGACACTGCTGTGCCAGATCGCCCGTCCGCGCGTGCGGACGTGGCCGGATCGGAGCCCTCCAGTCCCCGTCCCCTGACCGGCCCGTGCGGCCGTCGCCGTGCGGCGGGGGGTGACACCTCGTGGAGTGGCTCCTGCTGATCGTCGGGCTGCTCCTGATCCTGGGCACGGGCTTCTTCGTGATGGTGGAGTTCTCCATGATCGCGATCGACGTGCCCGCCGTGCAGCGCATGGTGGACTCGGGGGACCGCGGTGCGGAGCCGCTGCTCAAGTGCCTCAGGTCCCTCTCCACGCAGCTCTCCGCGTGCCAGCTCGGCATCACCCTGACCACACTCCTGACCGGCTACGTGATGGACCCGGCCATCGGCCGGCTCGTCGACCCCCTGCTCATCACGTGGGGGATGTCCGAGGGCGCGGCCGACAGCCTCTCCCTGGTCCTGGCCATGGCGCTGGCGACGCTGCTGTCCATGCTGATCGGTGAGCTGATCCCGAAGAACATGGCGATCGCCGAGCCCCTGCGCCTGGGGCGCGCGCTGGCCCGCCCCATGCTCCTGTTCTCGGCCGTGTTCAAGCCGGCCATCGTGGTGCTCAACGGATTCTCCAACGGCCTGCTGCACCGCATGGGCCTGGAGGCCAAGGAGGAGATCTCCGGCGCCCGCAGCCCGGAGGAGCTGTCCTCCCTGGTCCGCCGCTCCGCCCAGATGGGCACGCTGGACGAGCAGACCGCCACGTTCCTGGACCGCACCCTGCGCTTCTCCGAGCGCACCGCGGTGGACGTGATGACCCCCCGCATCCGCATGGAGACTGTGGGGGAGGACGAGCCGCTGCCCGAGGTGGTGGAGCTCGCCCGCCGCACCGGCTACTCCCGCTTCCCCGTGATCGGCGAGTCCCCGGACGACGTCCTGGGCGTCGTCCACCTGAAGAAGGTCGTGGCGGTGCCCCTCGAGCGCCGGGCCGACCTCTCGGCGGGCGCCCTGAAGTCCGAGGTGATCCGGGTCCCCGAGACCGTGCACCTCGACCAGCTCCTGGCCGAGCTGCGCGAGGCGAACCTGCAGCTCGCCATCGTGGTGGACGAGTACGGCGGCACGGCCGGCGTCGTGACGCTCGAGGACGTGGTCGAGGAGATCGTGGGCGAGGTGGCCGACGAGCACGACCGGGTGACCCCGGGCGTCCTCCAGACCGCCTCCGGCCGCTGGTACCTGCCGGCGGACCTGCGACCGGACGAGGCGCACGCCCAGATCGGCACGCTCGACGTGCCCGAGGACGGCGCGTACGAGACCATCGGCGGCTTCGTCATGGCCCGGCTCGGCCGGATCCCCGCCGTCGGGGACGTCGTGGACGTCGACGGCGGCCGGATCTCGGTCGAGCGCATGGACGGGCGCCGGGTGGAGCGCGTGCGCTTCGACCCGGCCCCCGCGGATCGGAAGGAGGCGATCGCATGAGCGAGGACGTCGTCGGACTGCTGTGGCTGATCGTGCTCCTGGCAGCCAACGCGTTCTTCGTGGCGGGCGAGTTCGCCGTCATGGGTGCGCGCCGCTCCCAGATCGAGCCGCGCGCCGAGGCCGGGTCCCGGCGGGCCCGCGTGGCGCTGTTCGCGATGGAGCACGTCTCCGACATGCTCGCGGTGTGCCAGCTGGGCATCACCGTGTGCTCCCTGCTGATCCTCAACGTCTCCGAGCCCGCGCTGCACCACCTGCTGGTGGTCCCCATGGAGGCCCTCGGGCTGTCCGTGGCGGTCGCGGACGTGGTGGCGTTCGTGCTGGCGCTGCTCGTGGTGACCTTCCTGCACGTCACGCTGGGCGAGATGGTGCCCAAGAACGCGGCGGTGTCCTTCGCGGACCGCGCCGTCATGCTCCTCGCCCAGCCGCTCGTGTGGCTCTCCCGGCTGCTGCGGCCGATCATCGTGACCCTGAACTGGGTCGCGAACCTGGTGCTGCGCGCCTTCGGGTTCGAGCCCAAGGACGAGGTCGCGTCCACATTCACCCTGGAGGAGGTGCAGTCGATCGTGGCCGAGTCCACGCGCTCCGGCACCCTCGAGGACGAGTCGGGCGTGCTCCACTCGGCGCTCGAGTTCTCCGCCTACACCGCCGGCGACGTCATGGTGCCGGCCGACGCCGTGGTGACCGTCCCCGAGGACGTGACGCCGCAGCAGGTGGAGTGGGCCGTGGGCCGCACGGGCTACTCGCGGTTCGTGGTGGAGGACCCGCAGGGCGGGTACGCCGGCTACCTGCACCTCAAGGACGTGCTCGCCATGGGCGCCACCCGCTACACGGAGCCGGTGCCCGTCACGCGGGTGCGCTCGCTGGCCAACGTCCGTACCGGCGACGAGGTGGAGGACGCGCTCGCGCTCATGCAGCGCACCGGCTCGCACCTCGCGCGCGTGATCGCGGACGACGGCGCCACGGTCGGCGTGCTCTTCCTCGAGGACGTGCTGGAGGAGCTGGTGGGTGAGATCAACGACGTCACCCAGTCCCCGCGCCGCCGGCGGTCCATGGCCGGATCGCACGCCGCCGGGGCGGGCGGGTCCGGGGGTCCGGTGGTGCAGGCGCCCAGCCGCTGACCCGCCCGGGCGAGGCCGACCGGCCACGGTGCTAAAGTGAGAATCGTTAGCATCTGAAGGGCGTGCACGCCCGTGCCGCACCATTCCAGGAGGACCCCCATGCCCCGTCCGCACCGCCTCGTCGCCCCGACCGCCGTCTCCGCCGCCCTGGCGCTCGCGATCGCCGGCTGCTCGGCGGGGGACGGCTCGGCGCCGGCAGGCTCCTCCGCGCCCTCCGGCTCCGCCGCGGACGCGGGCGCCCCCGCGGTGGCCGTGGCCACCACCACCCAGCTCGGCTCCGTGCTGGACCGGGTGGCGCGCTGCGGCGGCGGCGCGGCCGTGTCCGTGATGGGTCCGGGCGACGACCCCCACGACTTCTCTGCCTCCTCCGAGCAGGTGGCCCAGATGGTCCGCTCCGGCCTGGTCTTCGCCAACGGACTCGGCCTCGAGGGCGGCCTGGAGTCCGTCCTGGCCACTGCGCAGCAGGACGGCGCCGAGGTGGTGGAGATCGCCCCCGAGCTCGACCCCCTGCCCTTCGGCGCGGGCGTGCCCGAGGACCACGAGGGGGAGACCGCCGAGGAGCACGCCGCCCACGCCGGGGAGGAGGAGCATGCCGGGCACGACCACGGTTCCTCGGATCCCCACGTGTGGATGGACGTCGCCCGCATGGCCGACGCCGCCGCCGTCATGGGGGAGTTCCTCGCCGAGCACACCGGCGAGACGCGGTATGCCGAGTGCGGCCGCACCGTCCAGCAGGAGCTGGACGCCACGGACGCCGAGGTCGAGCGCATCCTCGCGGAGGTCCCCGAGGACCGCCGGACCCTCGTGGCGGACCACGACGCCTACGGCTACTTCGCCGACGCCTACGGCTTCGAGGTCTCCGGCGTGGTGGTCCCCGGCGGCTCCACGGACGCCGAGCCCTCGTCCCAGGAGATCGCCGCCCTGGCCGGTGGCATGCGCGAGGACGGCGTCGATGCGATCGTGACGTCCGTGGCCGCGCAGAACGGCCTGGTGGACACCGTGGCCCGCGAGGCCGGTGACGTCGCCGTCGTCGAGCTCTACGAGTCCGGCGTGGGCCCGGCCGGCACGTCGGAGGCGGACTATGCCGAGGCCATGCTCTACAACGCCCGCACGCTCGCGGACGCGCTGACCGACTGAGCCGGCCGTGGACTGGCTGACGGACCCCTTCCTGCTGGGCTTCCAGCAGCGCGCCCTGATCGGCGGACTGATCGCGGCCCTGATGTGCTCCGTGGTGGGCACCTGGTTGGTGCTGCGCGGCATGAGCTTCTTCGGCGACGCGTTCGTGCACGGCGTCCTGCCGGGCATCGCGCTCGCGGTCGTGCTCGGCGGCAGCCCCCACGTCGGCGCCGCGGTCGCCGCGGTCGTCATGATGGCCGGCATCTCACTGGTGCACCGGGCCACCACCCTCAAGGAGGACACGGCCATCGGCCTCCTCTTCGTGGGGATGATGGCCTTGGGCGTGGTGATCATCTCCCTGTCCGACTCCTACACGGGCTCGCTCACCGCCATCCTCTTCGGCGACGTCCTGGGCGTGAGCATGGAGGGCCTGCGGGTGCAGGCGGCGATCGCCGTCGTGGTCGTCCTGCTGGCGCTCGTGCTGTACCGGCCGTTGCTGGCGCTGAGCTTCTCCGAGGCCAAGGCCGGCGTGCTGGGCATGCGTCCGCGGCTGACGCACAGCCTCCTGCTGGTGATGATCGGTGCGGCCGTGATCGGATCCTTCCAGGCCGTGGGCACCGTCCTGGTGTTCGGCCTGCTCGTGGGACCGCCGGCCACCGCGGCGCTGGTCACCCGGACCGTGCCCCGGATGATGGCCGTCGCCGCGCTGCTCGGCGCCGCGTCCGTGGTGGTGGGCCTCGTGCTCAGCTACCACGGGGGGACCGCCGGTTCGGCCACCATGGCACTGGTGCCGATCGTCCTCTTCTTCACCGTTCTGCTGGCCCGCGCGGGCGCGCAGGCCGCCCGTGGCCGCCACGTCCGCGGCCGGGGTGGACGCGCCGTGACTGCGCCGGAGTTCCAGCACGCCCACCACGGGCACGACGCCGAGGGGGGCCTGCCCCGATGACCTCCCCTCCGGCCGCCCTCGCCGAGGCCCGTGGCCTCGAGCTGCGGCGCGGCACCCACCTCGCCGTCGCGGCCTCGGACCTGACCCTGCCGGCCGGCCGGCTGGTGGCCGTGATCGGCCCCAACGGGTCCGGCAAGTCCACGCTGCTCCACGCTCTCGCGGGCACCCTGGCCCCCAGCGCCGGGACCCTCACCGTGCGGGGCGAGTCGCCCGAACGGCACGCCCGCCGCACGGCGTTCGTCATGCAGACCGTCGAGGTGCCGCGCGGTGTGCCGCTCACGGTGCGCGACGTCGTCACCATGGGGCGCTACCCCAGCACCGGCTGGTTTCGCCGGATGCGTCCCGTAGACCGTGCGGCTGTGCAGGCCGCGATGGACCGGATGGGTGTGGCGGACCTGGCCGGGCGCCACCTGGACGAGCTGTCCGGGGGTCAGCGCCAGCGGGCCTACGTGGCCCAGGGGATCGCCCAGGAGCACGACGTCCTGCTGCTGGACGAGCCCATCACGGGCCTGGACCTGGTCTCCGCGCGGACCATCGACCACCTCCTGCATGAGGAGCCGGAGCGCGGGGTGTCCGTGGTGTACACCACCCATGACCTCGACGAGGCCGCCGCCGCGGACCACGTGGTGCTGATGGCCGGTCGTGTGGTGGCCTCCGGCAGCCCCGCGGAGGTGCTCACGGAGGCCCACCTGGAGGCGGCGTACGGACGGGGCGCCCTGCACCGGCCGACGCCGCCGTCCGCGGGGGGCGCCGTGCCGTTCCTGGACGACCCGGTGGACGGGGCGGGCCGCCGCTGAGGGTGGGGCTCAGGCCCGGCCGGCCGCGGCGCAGTCGGCGCACACGCCAGTGACCTCCACCGTGTGCCGGGGGGAGGAGAAGCCGTGCTCCGCGGCCACGCGGGCGGCCCAGTCCTCGACCGGGTCCGCGGTGACCTCCACGGCCGTCCAGCACACGCGGCACACCAGGTGGTGGTGGTGCGCGTCCACGGCGCACCGCCGGTACACGGCCTCGCCGTCCTCGCGGCGCAGGGTGTCCACATCGCCGTCCTCGAGCCGCTGCTGCAGGGTCCGGTAGACCGTGGCCAGGGACACGCGCTCCCCGGCCGTCTTCAGGTGCGCGTGCAGCTCCTGGGCGCTGACGAAGTCCTCGAGCCGCTCCAGTGCCGCGTCGACGGCGGCCTTCTGCCGCGTGCTGCGCACGCGGGGGGCGGGGGAGCCCACGGCCTCGGACGAGGGGCTGCTCACGCGGGGGTGCTCCTTCTGGCGGGGTCCGGGTGGCGGTCGTCCGCAGGGGCCGGACAGGGCCCTGCGCGCCTGGCCTCCCAGGCTATCAGCGCCCCGTCCCGCCGCGGCGGCCAGTAGGGTGGGCCCGTGCAGACCCCAGGACCGGACACATCCCCCCGGCGCGAGGGCTCCCGCGAGTCGGTCGAGGACCCCGCCGAGCGCGCCGCCCGTGCGGCCGTGGGCCCCGCGGCCGTGGACCCCCACGCCACGGGCGGGGGTCCGGACCCGGCGGCCGCGGCGCCGCCGTCGCTGGTCGCCGTCGACGTGCTGGCCCGGTGGCTCGGGCTCGGCACAGGCGGGGAGGCCGACGCAGGCCAGCCAGCCCCCGCCTTCGACTCCCGCGCGGACCCCGGGCGCCTCGTCCTGCTGGACGTGCGGTACACGGTGGCCGGCGGCGGCTCCGGGCACGAGGAGTACCTGCGCGGGCACCTGCCCGGCGCGGTGTTCGTCTCGCTGCCCAATCAGCTGGCCGGCCACGCCGGTCCCCGTCAGGGCCGGCACCCTCTGCCCGCCCCGGACCAGTTCGCCGAGTCCGTACGCCTGTGGGGTGTGGACGACGGGGACACGGTGGTGGTGTACGACGACGACCGCGGCCTCGCCGCCGCCCGTGCCTGGTGGCTGCTGCGTCACGCCGGCATCACGGACTCGGTGCTCCTCGACGGCGGCCTGGCCGCGTGGCGGGAGGCCGGGCTGCCGCTGCAGCCCGGCGAGGTCATCCCCGCCCCGGGCACGGCGCATCCCTCGTGGGGTCGCATGCCGGTGGTGGACTCCTCCGGTGCGGAGGCGATCGCGGCGGGCGGGCTGCTGCTCGATGCCCGCGCGCCGGAGCGCTACCGTGGCGAGGTCGAACCCCTGGACCCCGTGGCCGGACACATCCCGGGGGCACGCAGCCTGCCCACCGCGGACAGTGTGGGCCCGGACGGCCGCCTGCGCCCCGTGGCGGAGCTCGCCGCGCGCTGTGAGGAAGCCGGGCTGACCGACGACGTGCCCGCCGCGGTCTACTGCGGCTCCGGTGTCACCGCGGCGCACCAGATCCTCACGCTGGCGGCCGCGGGCCGCCACGGGGTGGCGCTCTACCCGGGGTCGTGGTCAGCATGGATCCAGGACCCGGAGAACCCCGTGGCCACCGGACCCGAGCCCGGCGGTCGCTGAGGCCCCGGACCCCGGACCAGACCCGCCCCGACCCCGTCCCCCAGGAGGAGACCATGGCCACCGTGTTCAGCAGGATCATCGCCGGAGAGCTGCCCGCCCGCTTCGTGTGGCAGGACGAGCACTGCGTGGCATTCCTCTCCGCCGGCCCGCTCGCCACGGGCCACACCCTCGTGGTGCCCCGTGAGGAGGTGGACCAGTGGGTGGACGTCGATCCGGACCTGGTGGCCCACCTGACCCGAGTGGCACAGGCGATCGGTCGCGTCCAGGTGCGCGCGTTCGGCGCGTCGCGCGCCGGCCTCATGGTGGCCGGCTATGAGATCCCGCACCTGCACGTGCACGTGTGGCCGTCCAACTCGATGTCCGACTTCGACATGTCCCGCGTGGACAACTCCCCGCAGGCGGACGTCATGGACGCGGCCGCCGAGGCCCTCCGGGCCGGCCTGCGCGAGGACGGCCACGGCGAGCGCGTGCCCCAGGACTGAGGCGGCGGGGCCGCCCGCGGGCCTCGGACGCCACCGGTTCAGCGCCCGGCGGCCGCGGCCCTCTGCAGGGCCTGGCGGACCCGCTTCTCCGAGACGGACACGGCCGTGCCGAGTTCCTGGGCGAAGAAGGACACCCGCAGCTCCTCGATCAGCCAGCGCACCCGGTCCAGCTCGGCGGGCACCGGCGTGTCCGGGAAGCGGGCGCGGTGCGCGGCCACGGCGGCGTCGAACTCGTCCTCGAGGCCCTGCACCACGGCCATGGCCTGGCCGTCGCGCTGGAGATGGCCGCCGGCGTCGAGACGGTCCAGCCGTGTGAGCATCCCCTGCACGTAGCGGGGCAGGTGCTGCAGCTGCTGCCATCCTGTAGCGGCCACGAACCCGTCGAAGACGAGCTGCTCGAGGTGGGCCTTCACGTCCGACTTCGCCGGCGCCACCGCGAGGGACACGGTGCCCTTGAGGCGGCGGCGCACCTCGGCGGCGCCGCCGAGCACCTGCGCCACGAGCGCGGTCACGGCGAACACCGTGTCGATCAGGTCTGCGCGGACCCGGTCGAACAGGCCACGGAACTCGGCCTCCGTGAAGGGCAGCTCCTGGCCCACCAGCCGGTCCACGGCCGCGTGCGTGCTGTCCCGCACGAGGGACTCCACCGAGCCGTGCGGGTTCTGCGTGAAGGTCAGCTTCTCCCGGTTGTCCAGGTGGTCCACCACGTACCGGTGGGTGCTGGGCAGGGTGGCCATGAGCAGCGCGATCACGCCCGCCCGGTGCCACGCGGCCTGGTCCTCCGCCGAACGCGCGACGACGAGGCCCGCCGCCGGCGTGCCGTCCGCCGTGGTCTCGGGCACCAGGGCGGGGTAGCCGGTGATGGCCGGGCCACGGCTGGAGGGATCCGTGGTGATCTTCCGGGGGACCTCGCCCACCGACCACGAGGTCAGCCCGTGGCGCTCCCGGAAGGCGGCGGGCCCCGCAGTGGGAGCCGCCGCGGGCGCGGCACGACCGGCGTCGTCGGAGCTCTCGCGGCGGCCCTTCCCCCGGCCCCGGCCGTGTCCGCGGGCGGGGCCCGGGCGGGCGTTCGCGGGGTCGTCGTCGCCGGCCAGGCGCGCGGCGATCGCCGCGCGGTTGGCCTGGGCCAGGCGGGTCTGCAGCACCGCGAGGTCCTGCCCGGCACCCATGACGGCGCCACGGGCGTCCACCACTCGGTAGTCCATCCGCAGGTGGTCCGGGACGGCGTCGAGCTGCCACAGGACGGGTTCGACCACGGTGCCGCGAACGCGGCGCACGGCCGCGGACAGCGCCTGAGGGAGGTCGTCGCGCAGCGGATCAGCGTGGGAGTCGAGGTCGGCCACGAGCGCGCGGGCCACGTCCGGGGCGGGGACCAGGGACTTGCGCACCGCCTTCGGCAGCGCCTTGATCAGGGCCGTCACCAGCTCGACGCGCAGCCCGGGCACGAGCCACGCGAACCGGTCGGGGTCCACCTCGCCCAGCAGCAGCACGGGCACGGACACCGTGATGCCGTCCGTGCCGGAGGCGCCCGTGGGGTCGTACGTGTAGTCCAGGTGCAGGTCCACGTCCCCGCCGGGCAGCGGGTGGCGGAACGCGGTGGGGAACGCGTCCGTGTCCAGCTGGTCCGCGTCCTCGGTGAGCAGCGCCTCGACGTCCAGGTCCAGCAGGTCCGGCGTCTCGTGGCGCGCCTTCTTCCACCACGCGTCGAAGTGCCGCTCGGAGACCACGTTCGCGGGGACCCGCGCGTCGTAGAACGCGTAGAGGTCCTCGTCCCCGATCCGCAGGTCCCGCCGGCGCAGGCGGGTCTCGAGGGCGTCCACCTCCTCGAGGGCGCGGCGGTTGCGCGCGAAGAACCGGTGCCGGGTGCGCCAGTCGCCCTCCACGAGGGCGTGGCGCAGGAACAGCTCACGGGAGAGCACCGGGTCGATCCGGCCGTAGCGCACGGTGCGCTCGGGGACGACCGTCACCCCGAACAGCGTCACCTTCTCCTTCGCGACGGCGGCGCCCGCGTTCCGGGACCAGTGCGGCTCGCTGTACGAGCGGCTCACCAGGTCCCCGGCGACCTCCTCGATCCACTCCGGCTCCACGCGTGCCACCGTGCGCGCCCACAGCCGCGAGGTCTCCACGAGCTCGGCGGCCATCACGAAGGGGTGGCGCTTCTTGAACAGGGCCGAGCCGGGGAACACGCCGAACCGGGTGCCGCGGGCGCCCTGGTAGTCGCGCCGGCGTTCGTCGTACGCACCGATCTGGGAGAGCAGGCCCGTCAGCAGGGACGTGTGGACCGCGTCGTGCTGGCCCACGGGGTCCACGGGACCGGCCTGGACGGACACGCCCACGTCCGTGGCGAGCTGGCGCAGCTGGCGGACCAGGTCCTGCCACTCGTGCACGCGCAGCCAGTTGATGTGCTCGCGGCGGCACATCTTCCGGAACTGGGAGCCGGAGAGCTCCTTCTGCTGCTCGCGCAGGTACTGCCACAGGTTGAGGTAGGCGGAGAAGTCGGAACGGTCGTCCGCGAACCGGGCGTGCAGCTCATCCGCGGCCTGGCGCTGCTCGGTGGGGCGTTCGCGGGGATCCTGGATGGTCAGGGCCGCGGCGAGGACCATGACCTCGCGCGTGCAGCCGCGCTCGCCGGACTCCAGGATCATGCGGCCCAGGCGCGGGTCCACGGGCAGGCGGGCCAGGCGCCGGCCGATCGGCGTGATGGTGCCCGCGGCCGCCGAACGTCCTCCCGACTTCGTGCGCGGCCCGGAGCCGTCGGCGTGGAGCGCGCCGAGCTCGGTGAGGGTCGCGGCGCCGTCGGTCACCTGCCGGCGATCCGGCGGCTGCACGAACGGGAAGTCCATGACGTCTCGGGGCGTCTCCGCCACGCCGAGGGAGAGCATCTGCAGGATCACGGAGGCCAGCGAGGTGCGCAGGATCTCCGGGTCCGTGAACTCGGGACGGGAGAGGAAGTCCTCCTCCGAGTACAGCCGGATCGCGATGCCCGGGCTCGTGCGCCCCGAGCGGCCCGAGCGCTGGTTCGCGCTGGCCTGGGAGATCCGCTCGATGGGCAGGCGCTGGACCTTGGTGCGGTGCGAGTATCGGGAGATGCGGGCCGTGCCCGTGTCCACCACGTACTTGATGCCGGGCACCGTCAGGGACGTCTCCGCCACGTTCGTGGCCAGCACGATCCGCCGCCGCACGCCCGCCTGCGCCCGGCCGAACACGCGGTGCTGCTCGGCCATGGACAGCCGCCCGAACAGCGGCAGGATCTCGGTGCCCGCCAGGCGCGGGGAGGAGGCGACGACGCCGGCCAGGTGGTCCGCGGCGTCGCGGATCTCCCGCTCGCCCGGGAAGAACACCAGGATGTCGCCGGGCGCCTCGCCCGCGAGCTCGAGCACGGCGTCGCCGACGGCCTCGACCGGGTCGCGGGTCTCGGCGTGGTCGTCGGCGTCGTCGTCCGGGTCGTCCGGCTCGGGCTCGGCGGTCAGGGGCCGGTAGCGGATCTCCACCGGGTAGGTGCGCCCGGAGACCTCGATGATCGGCGCGGGGACCACGCGGGCGCCGTCGTCGGCCTCCACGGCGTCCTCGTGCTCCTCGCCCTCGGCGAGCGGCCGGCCGAAGTGCCGCGCGAACCGCTCGGGGTCGATCGTGGCGGAGGTGATGATCACCTTCAGGTCCGGGCGAAGGGGGAGCAGTCGCTTGAGGTAGCCCAGGAGGAAGTCGATGTTGAGGCTGCGCTCGTGGGCCTCGTCGATGATGATCGCCGAGTAGCGGCGCAGGTCCGGGTCGTGGGGGATCTCGGCCAGCAGGATGCCGTCCGTCATCACCTTCACGCGCGTGGCCCGCGAGGTCTCCGCGGTGAAGCGCACCTGGTAGCCCACCGTCTCGCCAATGTCCTGGCCGAGCTCCGCGGCGATCCGCTCGGCCACCGAGCGTGCGGCCAGGCGGCGGGGCTGGGTGTGGCCGACCACGCCGTGCTCGCCCAGGCCCAGGGCCAGGAGCATCTTGGGCAGCTGGGTGGTCTTGCCGGAGCCGGTCTCGCCCGCCACGATCACCACCTGGTGCTCGCGGACCGCCGCCATGATCTCGTCGCGCCGCTCGGCGACGGGGAGATGCTCCGGGAAGGTGATCGAGGGGGCGGGGGCGGCCTCCGGAGAGGGCGGGCCCGCGGGCGGAGGAGTCTGCGTCATGACGCGGACCAGCCTAGTGCCGTGCGCGGGGCCGGTGCGCGGGGTCGACGCGTCGAGTGTGCTTCTCTGGACGGCATGGACCAGAACACGCTCTTCCTGCTGTCAGCGATCGGGCTGTACTTCGCGGCCATGATCGCGATCGGACTCTACGCCGCCCGGCAGAACTCCGACCTTGACGACTACATGCTCGCCGGGCGCAACATGAAGCCCTCCGTCGCCGCCCTGTCGGCCGGCGCCTCGGACATGTCCGGCTGGCTGCTCATGGGCCTGCCCGGCGCCATCTACGCGTCCGGCCTGGTGGAGGGCTGGATGGCCATCGGCCTGACCGTCGGCGCCTGGGTGAACTGGAAGGTCGTCGCGCCGCGGCTGCGCTCGTACACCGAGGTGTCAGGCAACTCCATCACGATCCCCTCGTTCCTGGAGAACCGCTTCAAGGACCGCACGCACATCCTGCGGATCGTCTCCGGCCTGATCATCCTCGTCTTCTTCACGTTCTACGTGTCCTCCGGCATGGTGGCCGGCGGCAAGTTCGTCGAGTCCACCTTCGGGCCGAACTCGTTCTACGCCGAGGGCGTCGAGATCACGTACCTCACGGGCATGCTCATCGTCGCGGGCATCACCGTGTTCTACACGCTGTTCGGCGGCTTCCTCGGCGCCTCCCTGACCGACGTCGCGCAGGGCGTCCTCATGTTCCTGGCCCTCCTGCTGGTCCCGATCGTCGTGATCGTCATCATGGGCGGCTGGGACGCGGTCATCGACGGCGTCCGGGCAGCCGACGCCGCGGCCGCCGCCGAGGGTGTCGACCATCTCTCCATGGTCAAGAACGCCACCCTGATCGGTGTGCTGTCCTCCGTCGCCTGGGGCCTGGGCTACTTCGGCCAGCCGCACATCATCGTGCGCTTCATGGCCCTGCGCACCACGCGGGACGCCGCCACGGCACGTCGCGTGGGCATCACCTGGATGGCGCTGTCCGTGTTCGGCGCCGTGATGGTGGCCCTCGTGGGCATCGCCTACTTCCAGGCCGACGACGGCGCCACCCTGGAGGACCCGGAGACCGTGTTCCTGGTGCTCTCGGCGATCCTGTTCCACCCCTTCGTCGCCGGACTCGTGCTCGCCGCCGTCCTGGCCGCGATCATGTCGACGATCTCGTCACAGCTGATCGTGTGCTCGTCCGCCCTCGTGGAGGACCTGTACAAGGTCGTCGGCCGGCACCCCTCGGCCCGTGCCGGACTGTGGCTCGGCCGCATCGGTGTGCTGGTCGTCTCCGTCATCGCGGGCCTCCTGGCGCTGGACCCCGCCGCCTCCGTCCTCGAGCTCGTGTCCTTCGCCTGGGCCGGCTTCGGCGCGGCCTTCGGCCCGGTGATCCTGCTGGCCCTGTACTGGGAGAAGTTCACCTCATGGGGCGCCATGGCCGCCGTCGTCTCCGGCGCCACCGTGGCGTGGTTCTGGTCCAAGGCCAGCGCGGAGACCTGGGAGTGGTTCGGTCTGTACGAGATCGTCCCCGGCTTCCTGGCCGCCCTCATCCTGGGTGTCGCGGTATCCCTGTTCACCCAGCGCTCCCGCCACGTCAACGAGGAGATCAACCGCGAGTTCACCGGTGCCATCGACATCGTGGCCGGTCGCGAGCCGAGCACGCGGAGCCAGCCGGCCGTGCCGGCCGACGGCGCCCGCAGCGGATCGACCGCCGCGGATCCGCGCGCGCAGGCGTGAGGCTCTTCCTCGCGATCCGTCCGCCGAGGGCCGTGCTCGACCACCTCGAGTCGGCCCTCGACGGCGTCCGGGACGGGGCCGGGCGCGCGCTGCGCTGGACCGATCCGGAGCAGCGGCACCTGACGCTGGCGTTCCACCCGGAGGTGCCCGCCGGCGCCGTGGACGACGTCGTCGCCGACGCCGGCCGCATCGCGGCGGGACATGCCCCGCTGGACCTGCACCTGGCCGGAGCGGGGGAGTTCTCCCACCGCACGCTCTGGGTGGGGGTGGGCGGGCAGGTTCGGGAGCTCGGCGCGCTCCTGGCGGAGCCCTGGCTCGCCGACGACGACGGCCGGGACCGCCGGCGCGCCCACCTCACCGTGGCGCGGGTCTCGGGCGCCGCGCCCCGACCTCGGGGTCGGAGGCGGGGCGAGCCCCGTCCGCCGGCGCCGGCCACCGTCCTGCTGGCCGAGGCCGTGCACGCGCTCACGGTGTACCGCGGGCCGCAGTGGACCGCCGACGAGGTCGAGGTCGTGGCGTCCCGGCTCGGCGAGGGCCGCTCCGGCGGGCCGCTGCACGAGGTGCTGGCGACCGTCCCGCTGCGCGGCTGACGGGCCGACGAGCAGGCCCGAACGAACAGAGTGGTCACGACATGCCGCCACCGGAGTCCGGTGATGGCGTGTCGTGACCACTCTGCGTGCGTCAGGCGGCCGACGGGCCGGCCGGAGCGGGAGACCCGCCCGGCCGACCCGGCCCGGGGTCAGCCCTCCAGGGGGCCCTGCACCGCGTACAGGCGCTTGTTGGCGAACTCGTCCAGGGCCAGGGGGCCGAGCTCGCGTCCGAAGCCCGAGCGCTTCACGCCGCCGAAGGGCAGGTTCGCCCCGGCGGCGGAGGCGAGGTTCACGTTCGCCATGCCCACCTCGAGCTGGCCGGCCACGCGCTTGGCCTCGTCCAGGTCCGTGGAGAAGACGGCGCCGCCGAGACCGTACTGCGAGTCGTTGGCCAGCGCCACGGCCTCCTCGGCCGAGGACACCTTGTAGACCACGGCGGCCATGCCGAACAGCTCCTGCGTGTAGGCGGGGTTCTCCTGGTCCACGTCCGTGATCACGGCCGGGGAGACGTAGAAACCCTCGCCCTCGGGGCCCGAGACGCGCTCGCCGCCCACGTGGACGGTGGCGCCGGCCTCCTTGGCCGCGGCGATCTGCTCGGCGAGCCCGTCGGCCGCGGACTCCGAGGACAGCGGGCCGTAGACGTCGGCGTCGCGCGAGGTCGGGTCGCCGGGCTTCATCGCCGAGGAGCGCTGGACCAGCTCGTCCACGAAGTCGTCGTAGAGGTCCTCCATGACGATCATGCGCTTGTTCGAGTTGCAGGCCTGGCCCCAGTTGCCCATCCGGGTGGCCAGTGCGTCGCGGGCGGCCGCGCGGGCGTCCGGCGCGGAGAGCACGATGTACGGATCGGAGCCGCCGAGCTCGAGGACGACCTTCTTGAGGTGCCGGCCGGCCTGCTCGGCGACGGCGGCGCCGGCCCGCTCCGAACCGGTGAGGGACACGCCCTGCACTCGCGGATCGGCGATGATCGTGGAGATCTGGTCGTGGGTGGCGAACACGTTCTGGTACACGCCCTCCGGCAGTCCGGCCTCGGTGAAGAGCTCTTCCAGCAGCTGCGCCACCTGCGGGTTGATCTCGGCGTGCTTCAGCAGGATGGTGTTGCCGAGCACGAGGTTCGGCGCCACGAAACGGGCCACCTGGTACACCGGGAAGTTCCACGGCATGATCCCCAGCAGCGGGCCGAGCGGCAACCGCTGGACGAACGCCTCCTGCCCGGAGAACTGCTTGATCGGCTGGTCCGTGAGCAGCTCCTCGGCCTCGTCCGCGTAGTACCCGAAGATCTGGGCGCCGTAGCGCACCTCGCCGACTGCAGCGCCGAGGGACTTGCCCATCTCCGTGGTGATCAGCGCGGCGATGTCCTTGGAGCGCTCGGCCAGCAGCTCGGAGATCCGCTTCACGACGGCGGCGCGCTCGGCCACCGACTTCCGGGACCACTGCTCGTAGGCGGCCTGCGAGGCGTCGAGGGCGTCGGCGATCTGCTGATCCGTGGCGTTGTCGAAGGACTTCAGCAGCTCCCCGGTGGCCGGGTTGATCGTGCGGTAGCCCTGAGAGGCGGAGGTGGTGGTCATCAGTCGTCACCCTTTCGTGTGGACGTCCTGCGTTGAGCTCCCCATCCTGCCGGAGGCCCCCGCTCACTCCCAGATCCCGGACGCCCCTCTTCGCCACGAGCCGAGAAGGTGGGTGTCCACGACCCCGGCGGCCTCCATCAGGGCGAAGCACGTGGTCGGCCCCACGAATCGGCAGCCGTGCGCCTTCAGCGCCCTCGCGAGCGCGCGCGACTCGTCCGAGACCGAGGGGACCTGCGCCACCGTCTCCGGCCGTGGGGTCGCGGCAGGCTGGTGAGCCCAGACCAGCCCCGGCAGACCGCGGGCCGGCCGGTCGCCGTCGCCGTGCCAGGCGGGGCCCGCACCGAGGGAGCCCGGGTGCAGCGGGGCGTACCGCTCGCCGCGCATCCCGACGACGGCTTGTGCGTCCGCGACCGCGGCCTCGATCTTGCGCCGGTTCCGGATGATGCCGGGGTCCGCCAGCAGCGCCTCGACCTCCGCGTCCCCGAACGCCGCGACGGCGTCCGGGTCGAAGCCCGCGAACACCTCCCGGAACCGCGGCCGCTTGGCCAGGACGGTCCGCCAGCTCAGGCCCGACTGGAACGCCTCGAGCACGAGGCGCTCGAACAGGCCCGGCTCGTCCGTGACGGGCAGGCCCCACTCCGTGTCGTAGTACTCCCGCAGCAGCGGATCCTGTGCCGCCCACGGCGGGCGGGCTCGCCCGTCCTCACCCACGACGACGCCACTCGGCGGCGCCTGCCGCCCGTCGGCCGGTGGATCCTCGGCGGGGGTGGGGACGGGGGCGGGGAGGCCGTCGTCGGCGTGGTGCGCGCTCATGCCCCGAGCCTAGGAGCGGCCCCGGACATCCGGAGCCGGAACGCGACGCCCGGGGACGCAACGCCGGCAACGGACGCCTGTGCAGGAGGCACCGCCGGACCTCGTCACTCGAGCCGCCCTGCCAGGGAGGGCAGTCACGTGGGGGCTCGTGGACGTGGTCGCGGAGCCGGCACCCTGGCCCCCGCGCCGCGGCACGGACCGCTCAGTCCCTCGCGAGCACCGCGTCCCCCTCGGGCCGGCGCAGGCTCGGCTCGGGCAGGTACACGGACCCGCCGGCGGCTCGGAACTCCGCGGACTTCGCGGCCATGCCGGCCTCGGCGATTCTCGCCTGCTCGGACGCGCCGCCGAACTCGCTGCGGATGTCCTGGCTGATGCGCATGGAGCAGAACTTCGGCCCGCACATCGAGCAGAAGTGGGCGGTCTTGGCGGGCTCGGCCGGCAGCGTCTCGTCGTGGTACTCCTCGGCGAGCTGAGGGTCCAGGCCGAGGCCGAACTGGTCGCGCCAGCGGAACTCGAAGCGCGCCTTGGACAGAGCGTCGTCGCGGTCGCGGGCGCCGGGGTGGCCCTTGGCGACGTCGGCGGCGTGCGCGGCGATCTTGTAGGTGATCACCCCCGTCTTCACGTCGTCCCGGTTCGGCAGGCCCAGGTGCTCCTTGGGCGTGACGTAGCAGAGCATCGCGGTGCCGTAGCGGGCGATCTCGGTGGCGCCGATGGCCGAGGTGATGTGGTCGTACGCCGGGGCGATGTCCGTGACGAGGGGGCCGAGCGTATAGAACGGGGCGCCCTTGCACAGCTCCTGCTGGCGCTCCACGTTCTCCCTCACCAGGTGCAGCGGGATGTGGCCGGGGCCCTCCACCATGACCTGGACGTCGTACGCCCACGCCCGCTCCGTCAGCTCGGCCAGCGTGTCGAGCTCGGCGAACTGGGCGGCGTCGTTGGCGTCCGCCACGGAGCCCGGCCGCAGGCCGTCGCCCAGGGAGAACGCGACGTCGTAGCGCGCGAAGATCTCGCAGAGCTCGTCGTAGTTCTCGTAGAGGAAGTTCTCCTTGTGGTGGCCCAGGCACCAGCCGGCCATGATCGAGCCGCCGCGGGAGACGATGCCGGTCACGCGGTCCGCGGACAGCGGCACGTGGCGCAGCAGCACGCCGGCGTGCACGGTCATGTAGTCCACGCCCTGCTCGCACTGCTCGATCACGGTGTCGCGGAAGATCTCCCAGGTCAGGGCCTGGTGGTCGCCGCCGACCTTCTCGAGGGCCTGGTAGATCGGCACGGTGCCGATCGGCACCGGGGAGTTGCGCAGGATCCACTCGCGGGTGGTGTGGATGTCGTCGCCCGTGGACAGGTCCATCACGGTGTCCGCGCCCCAGCGGGTGGCCCACTGCAGCTTCGAGACCTCCTCGGCGATCGACGACGTCACCGCCGAGTTGCCGATGTTCGCGTTGACCTTCACGGCGAACGCCTTGCCGATGATCATCGGCTCCGACTCGGGGTGGTTCACGTTCGCCGGGATGATGGCGCGGCCGGCCGCGACCTCGGAGCGCACCAGCTCCACGTCCACGCCCTCGCGCAGGGCGACGTAGCGCATCTCCGGGGTGATCTCACCGCGCCGGGCGTAGTGCATCTGGGTGACGCGCGCGCCCTCCTTGGCGCGCAGCGGGGGGCGTCGCTCGCCGGCCCACTCCTGTGAGGCGGCGCCGCGGCGCACGGCCGAGCGGCCGTCGTCGAGCAGGTCGCGCTCGCGGCCCTCGTACTCCTCGACGTCACCGCGGGCGCGGATCCACTCGGCGCGCTGGGCCGGCAGGCCGCGCTCGGGCACGGCGCCCGGGCCCATGGTGCGGTAGACGGTCAGGGGCGCGTTGGGCGTGCCGTCGGGGGAGTCGTCCTGGTGGACCTCGGTGACGGGCACGCGGATGCCGTGCTCGGCATCCTCGAGCCAGCCCAGACGGTGCGTGGGGTAGTTCTCCTCGGCGACGACCTCGGCCGTCGACTCGGCTGCGGGCAGGGGGGTGCGCTCGGAAATGGACATGGCCGCGGCTCCTTCTTCCTTCGCCGGAATGACCCGGACAGGTTCAGACGGTCTCCGGGCGGCGTCAGCCCGGTCTCAGCCCCGTGCCGTGGGGCTCCCGTGGGATGCGAGCGACACTAGCACGTCCCCTGCGAGGCCTCACCGTCCGCCGCCCAGCCGCGGCGGGACGCTCAGGCGCGCGCCGCGCGGGCCGCCCGGCGGCGCACCGTGGTGCGCTCGACGATCCACGTCACGACCAGCATCACGATGATGACGAGGCCGGCGTAGCCGAGGACGGGGTAGACGGTGCCCACGAGGTCGGAGAAGCCGACGCTCGAGAGCAGGGTGGCGGCCAGGGCCGTGACGACGGCGATGACCCAGCCCGGCACGCGGCGCATCGAGGACAGCAGGGCGATGCGCTCCACCCCGCCGTACAGGCACGAGACCGCCGTCGTGAACTGCGCCAGCAGCAGGACGACCGTGTACAGCAGGCCGGCCCAGCCGCCGATCATCGCGGCCAGCTCGACCATGGGCAGCTCGGCGCGGCCGATGAGCTGGGCGTGGGCGGTCATCGCGGCCATCACCGCGCCGGCCATCACCACGAGGCCCAGTGCCCCGAGCCCGGCCCCGGTGACGAGGGAGCGCCCCGACGAGGAGCTCTCCTCGCCGATCGGGGCGAGCACCGCGTAGGCCAGCTGGATGTTGAAGGCCACGTACAGCACGCCCGAGAGCCACCACTGGTTGATCAGCGGGGACGAGGTCACGAGCGCGGCGACGTCGTCCACCGCGGCCCCCGGGTTCACCAACCCCCACACCGCGACGCCGACGGCGACCACGATGATCAGGGGGACCACCACGGCCTGGACGCGCACAAGGCCCGTGATGCCGGCCAGCACCGAGACCACGCAGACGGCCGCCATCACCAGCGAGCCCACGAGCGAGGGCAGCCCGAACGCGGTGTGCACCGCCGCCCCGGCCCCGGCCAGCATGATCACCAGCGTCCCCAGCAGGGACGTGGTGATGCACAGGTCCGCGAACCAGGTGGGCACGCGCGAGGTCGTGGGGTTCACGATCCGGTGGATGTCCGTGGTCCGCAGCTTCTGCGCCAGCCGCAGCACGATCACCGCGAGCAGGAAGAACAGCGCGCCGGCGATCACGAGCGCCCCCGTGCCGCCCCAGAGGCCGAAGCTCACGAAGTACTGCAGGATCTCGTTGCCCGAGGCGTACCCGGCGCCGATGGTGGTGCCGATGAACGTGGCGGCGATCCCGAGCGGGGAGGTCGGCCGCAGCGGCGCCGACTCCTCGGCTCGGCCGGGGTGCGCGGGGGAGCTCTCTGTGACGTGGGACATGCGACTACATTCTCATGGGCGGGATCGGCCCGGCCCGGACGGCCGATCCGCCCCGACCCGAAGGAGCCCCCGCATGACCCCCGCCGTCCCCCGCGTGCTCAGCATCGCCGGCTCCGACTCCGGCGGCGGCGCCGGTGTCCAGGCCGACCTGAAGACCATCGCCGCGTGGGGCGGCTACGGGATGACCGCGATCACCGCGATCACCGCCCAGAACACGCAGGGCGTGCAGGCCGTCCACCCGCTGCCGGTGGACGTGGTGCGCGCCCAGCTCGACTCGGTCGCCGCCGACATCGCCGTGGACGCCGTGAAGATCGGCATGCTCGGCACGGTGGAGCTCATGCGGGCCGTCGCCGGCTGGCTCGAGGAGACCCTGCCCGCCGTCGTCGTGCTGGACCCGGTCATGGTGGCCTCGAGCGGGGACGCCCTCACCGCGGTGGGCGACGACGACGGGCGCGCCGCGTGGTCCCGGCTGCTGCGGGCGGCGCACCTGGTGACCCCCAACCTGCCCGAGCTGGCCCGGCTGACCGGGCGGGACGCGACGGGCTGGGACGCCGCCCTCGACGCGGCGCGGGGTCTCGCCGCCGAGCACGACGTGACGGTGCTGCTCAAGGGCGGGCACCTGGACGAGGCCGAGGCGCCCGAGACCGCAGCGGCGGAGGTGCCGGACGCCGTCGTGCGCGTGGACGGGGCCGTCCACGAGGTGCGCGGCCCGCGCGTGGCGACCCGCGCCTCGCACGGCACCGGCTGCACCCTCTCCTCGGCCCTGGCCACGCTGGCCGGTGCGGGCCTGAGCTGGGAGGACGCACTCGAGCGGGCCAAGCCGTGGCTGGCCGACGCGATGCGGGCGGGGGAGGCGCTCGCGGTCGGGGACGCCTCGCGGCCGACGTGGCACGGGCCCGTGGACCACGGTCATGCGCAGCGGGGCTGAGGGCCGGACCGGGCCACCGCCGTCCCCGGCCGTGCGCATCGCGCTGTGGGCGCCGGCCGGCTGGGTGGTGCTGCTCGCGGCGCTGGTGATCGCCGGACCCGTCCTGCCCGTGCCGACGGCGGCGGCCCTCGGGACGTGGGCCGTCTCGCTGGTCCTCCCGCTGGCGGCGCTGCCCGCGCTGCGGCCTCGGCATGGTCCTGGCCGCCCGCCGGCTCCCCCGGGGATGACGACGGGCGGGCACCCGAAGGTGACCGCCCGGTCTGTGGTGCCCCCGGCAGGATTCGAACCTGCGGCCTTCTGCTCCGGAGGCAGACGCTCTATCCCCTGAGCTACGGAGGCGGGGTCGCGACGCGTCGAGCGCGTTGCGGACTCGTCGACTCTACACCATCAGGACGGCCCGTCCGTGACCTCCCCACGGGGCGCGTCAGCCGAGCAGGCCCGCGCGCAGGGCGCGGGCCGCGGCCTCGGGGTCCTCGGCCTGCGTCACGGCGCGGACCACCACGATCCGTTCCGCCCCGGCCGCGCGGACCTCGGGCAGCCGGTCCGCGTCGAGGCCGCCGATGGCGAACCACGGCCGCGCCCCCGCCGGGTCCTCGGCGTCCAGGCGCGCGGCGAGGGCCGGCAGCTCCAGTCCGACGGCGGCCCGGCCCGGCTTCGTGGGCGTCGCCCACACCGGCCCCGTGCAGAAGTAGTCCAGGCCGTCCTCCGCGCGGGCGGCGCGCACCTGCGCCTCGGTGTGGCACGAGCGGCCGAGCACCACGTCCGGGCCCAACAGGGCGCGGCACTGTGCGGTGGTCAGGTCGGTCTGGCCCGTGTGGAACACGCCCACCCCGGCCAGGGCGGCGACGTCGGCGCGGTCGTTGGCGGCCGAGAGCGCCCCGTGCTTCCGGGCCAGCGGGACGAGCACGGCGAACGCGGCCAGCTCGACCGCCACGTCCACGGCTTTGTCCCGCACCTGGATCAGGTCCACTCCGCCGCGAAACGCCGCCGCGCAGAAGTGTGCGAACGCGGCCGTGTCGAGCGTGTCGTCCGGGCGCAGGAACCGCTGCAGGTCGGTGCAGACGTACAGCCGGGAGACGGCGAGGCGGGCGCGGCGGCGCGCGCCGGGGCCGGTGTCGCCGTCGTCGCGGCCGGCTGCGGTCATCAGGAGCGGATCGGGGGAGTGCATGCGCCCACTGTGGCAGACTGGCTGCTGTTCCATGGGAGCCCGGGCCGCACACGCCGGGCTGAGAGGGCCGCAGGGGCGCACCGCGCCGGCGCGGCCGACCATCACCACTCGATGCGGGTCATGCCGCCGTGAGGAGGACCGGCCCGTGCACGTGGCCGTCGTCGGGGCCGGGATCATCGGCCTCACCGCCGCCGTGCGTCTGCGCGCCGCAGGCCACGCCGTCACCCTGATCGCCCCCGAGCTGGACGCCGCCGGGCGCCCGCACGCCGTGGCCGGGGCCACCCACGCCGCGGCGGGGATGCTCGCGCCGCTCGCCGAGACCCAGTTCAGCCAGGACGACCTCGCCCCGCTGCTGCAGGCCGGCTGGGAGGCCTACCCGGCGCTCGTGGAGCTGCTCGCCGCCTTCACCGACGTGGAGACGGGCTTCCTCGCACAGGGCGCCTGGATCGTGGCCGCGGACCCCTCGGACGCCCGCGCGTGGGACCACGTGCTCGAGCACGCCTCGGTCCTCGGCCGCCGGGTCGAGCCCGTCTCCGTCCGCGCGCTGCGCCGCGCCGAGCCCGCCCTGGCCCCGGGCCTGGCCGCCGGCTTCGACGCGCCGGACGACCATCAGGTGGACCCACGCCGGCTCGCCGCCGCCTGCGTCGCCGCCCTGCGCGCCGAGACCGGACCCGACGGCGGCCCGCTCCCGGCCGGCGCCGGATCCGCCGCCCGGTTCGTGGCCGGACGCGTCACCGCCGCCGACCCGGAGGGCGAGGGAGTGCGCCTCACGCTGGCCGACGGGGGCACCCTCACCGCCGACGGCGCGGTCCTCGCCGCGGGCCTGGGCCACCGTGGGATCGGCGGCGCGGCCACCGCCGTCGAGGTCCCGCTGCGACCCGTCCACGGCGACGTGCTGCGCCTGCGGGTGCGCCCCGAGCAGCTGCTGCCGGGGGAGTCGCACCTGATCACCCGCACCGTCCGCGGCCTCGTCCACGGGCGCCAGGTCTACCTCGTGCCCCGCGCGGACGGCACCCTCGTGGTCGGCGCCTCGGCCCGCGAGGAAGGCCTGGCCGGCACCTCCGCCGGGGCCGTGCTGGACCTGCTCGCCGACGCCGCCGCGATCCTGCCCGCCGTCCGCGAGTGCGAGCTCGTCGAGATCACCACCGCCGCCCGCCCCGGCACCCCCGACGACGCCCCGCGCGTGCTCGCCGTGCCCGAGGCTCCGGGCGCCGTCGTCGCCACCGGCTTCCACCGTCACGGGATCCTGCTCGCCCCCTGGGCGGCCGGGCGGATCCTCGACCTGCTGCACGCCCGCCTGAAGGAGATCGCATGAGCACCCTCCCCCTGACCCTCAACGGAGAGCCCGCCGAGCTGGCCGTGGCCACCGTCCGCGACGTCGTCGCGCACGTCACCGGGCGTGCGATCGGCGACGACGGCGCCGCCGCGGACGGGCGGCGGCTCGGCGTGGCCGTGGCGGTCGGCGGCGAGGTCGTGCCCCGGTCGGCCTGGGCCACCCGGGAGCTGGCCGCCGGGGACGAGGTCGACGTCGTCACCGCGGTGCAGGGGGGCTGAGCGATGGCCGAGCACCGCACCGCGCCCGCCGCCCCCGCGATCCCGCCGCTGCGGATCGGCGGCTACGACCTGGCCTCCCGGCTCATCATGGGCACGGGCGGCATCACCGACCTCACCGCCCTCGAGGGCGCCCTCGTCGCCTCCGGCACCACGCTCACCACCGTGGCGCTGCGCCGCTGGTCCGCGGACACCCGTGACGGCCTGGTCGCGCTGCTGGACCGCCTCGGCATCGACGTGCTGCCCAACACCGCCGGCTGCTACACCGCCCGGGACGCCGTGCTCACCGCCCGGCTCGGCCGGGAGGCGCTCGAGACCGACCTCGTGAAGGTGGAGGTCATCGCCGACGAGCGCACCCTGCTGCCCGACGTCGTCGAGACCCTCGAGGCCACCGAGCGGCTCGCCGCCGACGGCTTCACCGTCCTGGCCTACACCTCGGACGACCCCGCCATGGCGCTGCGCCTCGAGCAGGCCGGCGCCGCCGCCGTCATGCCGCTGGGCTCGCCGATCGGCTCGGGGCTGGGCATCCTCAACCGCGCACACCTGGAGCTGATCGTCTCCCGCGCCTCCGTGCCGATCGTGCTCGACGCCGGCGTGGGCACCGCCTCGGACGTCGCCCTGGCCATGGAAGCCGGCTGCGACGCCGTGCTCGCCGCCTCCGCCATCACGCGCGCCGCCGAGCCCGCCCGCATGGCCCACGCGTGCCGGCTCGCGCTCGAGGCGGGCTTCCACGCCCGCCGTGCGGGGCGCATCCCGCGCCGCGAGCACGCCCTGGCCTCCTCGCCGATGGCCGGGCGGGTCACGGCCGAGGAGGACGAGCGGTGACCGCCGCCCTGGACCCCGCCGCCCGCGAGCCCCGCGACCTCACCGCGCTGTCCGACACCCAGCTCGAGCGCTTCGCACGCCACCTGAGCCTGGACGGCTTCGGCCCCGAGGCCCAGCTGGCGCTGCTGCGCTCCCGCGTCCTCGTGGTCGGCGCCGGCGGTCTCGGGGCACCCGTGCTGACCTACCTCGCCGCCGCGGGCGTGGGGGAGGTCCACGTGATCGACGACGACGTGGTGGACCGCTCCAACCTGCACCGCCAGGTGATCCACGCCGAGGCGGACCTCGGCCGTCCCAAGACCGCCTCCGCCGCCGCGACGATGCGCGGCCTGCACCCCGAGGTGCGCGTGGTCGAGCACCGCGAACGCCTGACCGCGGCCAACGCGCTCGAACGGGTCGGCGCCGTGGA
This sequence comes from Micrococcus lacusdianchii, assembly GCF_023155805.1. Lineage (GTDB taxonomy): Bacteria > Actinomycetota > Actinomycetes > Actinomycetales > Micrococcaceae > Micrococcus > Micrococcus lacusdianchii. Next base: position 102,519 of record NZ_JAKNUW010000007.1, read on the forward strand.
CCTCGTGCTCGACGGCACGGACAACTACGCGACCCGCTACCTCGTGGCCGACGCGTGCGAGATCGCCGGCGTGCCCGTGGTGTGGGGCGCGATCCTGCGGTTCGCGGGGCAGGTGAGCGTGTTCGCCCCGGGCGGGCCGCTGTACCGGGACGTGTTCCCGGAGCGGCCCGAACCCGGCGAGGTGCCCTCGTGCGCGCAGGCCGGGGTGCTCGGGGTGCTGCCCGGGATCATCGGTTCCCTCATGGCGGCCGAGGCGATCAAGCTGCTCTCCGGGGTGGGCGAGCCCCTGGTCGGGCGGCTGCTCTCCGTGGACGCCCTGACGATGCGCTTCCGTGAGCTGCGGCTCGTGGCCGACCCCGAGCGGACCCCCGTGACGGACCTGTCCGCCCACGCCCGGGCCGAGGCCGCGGCCGCGGCCTGCGCCCCCGGACCCGGCCCCGGGGAGGTGGACGCCGCCGCGCTGGCCCGCATGCTCGCCGCCGACGACGCCGGGCGCGTGCGCGTGCTCGACGTGCGCGAGGACGCCGAGCGTCTGCTCGAGGCCCTCGACCCCTCGGACCACGTGCCGCTGGGGGAGGTCCTGGCGGCCCCGACCCCCCACGTCCCGGGGCCGGGGGAGACGCTCGTCGTCTACTGCGCCGCCGGCGTCCGCTCGGCCCGGGCGCGGGAGGCGATCGTAGCCGTCGCCCCTGAGGCCGCCGAGCGGGTCCTGTCCCTGGCCGGCGGCCTGGACGCCTGGACGCGGGGCTGACCCCGGCGCGCCGTTCCGTAGACTCTCCCGGGTGAAGCCCGAAGAACTCTCCGCACTCATCCATGCCCAGCTGCTGGCCGCCGTCGAGGCCGGGGAGCTGCCCGCCGCCCTGCGCGAGGAGCTCACCGCGGACCGCGTGCGGGTGGAGCGACCCCGCAGCCGCGAGCACGGGGACTGGGCCGCCAACGTGGCGCTGCAGTTCGCCAAGAAGGCGGGGATGAACCCACGGGAGTTCGCGTCCGTGCTCGCCGCGCGCATGGGGGCGCAGGAGGGCGTGGCGCAGGTGGACATCGCCGGCCCCGGCTTCCTCAACATCACCCTGGACGCCGCCGCCGCGGGCGAGCTCGCCCGCACCGTCGTGGAGGCCGGCGAGGCCTACGGGCGCAACGACGCCCTGGCCGGTCACCGCGTGAACATGGAGTTCGTCTCCGCCAACCCCACGGGCCCGCTCCACATCGGCCACACCCGCTGGGCGGCCCTCGGCGACGCGATCGCCCGCCTGCTGCGCGCCTCCGGGGCCCAGGTGACGGCCGAGTACTACATCAACGACGCCGGCAACCAGATGAACGTGTTCGCGGACTCCGTCCTCGCCCGCCTGCACGGCCGGGACGTCCCCGCGGGCGGCTACCCGGGTGCGTACGTGCAGGAGCTGGCCGACGCCGTCGCCCTCGAGCACCCGGACGTGCGCGAGCTGACGGACGAGGCCGCCCGCCCGGTGGTCCGCGGGGCCGCGTACCGGCTCCAGATGCAGGACATCGAGGACACGCTCGCCGCCTTCGACGTGCACTTCGACGTGTTCACCTCCGAGCAGACGCTCCACGACTCCGGCGCGATCGAGCAGGCCGTGCAGCGGCTGCGCGAGCAGGGCCACATCGAAGACCGCGAGGGCGCCGTGTGGCTCAAGACCACCGACTTCGGCGACGACAAGGACCGCGTGCTCATCCGCGCCAACGGCGAGCCCACCTACTTCGCCGCCGACGCCGCCTACTACCTCCACAAGCGCGACCGCGGCTTCGAGGAGAAGGTGTACCTGCTCGGCGCCGACCACCACGGCTACGTGAACCGCCTCAAGGCGATCGCCGCCGCCGCCGGCGACGACCCGGCGACGAACATCGAGATCCTCATCGGCCAGCTCATCTCGGTCAACGGCGCGAAGCTCTCCAAGCGCGCCGGCAACATCATCGAGCTCAAGGACCTCGTCCAGTGGCTCGGCAAGGACGCGCTGCGCTACGACCTGGCGCGCTACCCGGCGGACTCGCCGATCACGATCGACCCGGAGCTGCTGCGTTCGCAGTCCAACGACAACCCGGTCTACTACGTGCAGTACGCCCACGCCCGGGCGTGCGGCGCCGCCCGCACGGCCGAGGCCTTCGGCGTGGACCGCTCCGCGTTCGACGCGTCCCTGCTCACCGACCCCACCGAGTCCGAGCTGCTGGCCCAGCTGGCCGAGTTCCCCTCCGTCGTGGCCTCCGCCGCCCGGCTGCGCGAGCCGCACCGGGTGGCCCGCCACCTCGAGGTCGTCGCCGGCGCCTACCACTCCTGGTACGCCGCGTGCCGCATCACCCCCGCCCCGGCCGAGGACGGCGCTCCGGGCGAGGTCGGGGACCTGCACCGCACCCGCCTGTGGCTGAACACCGCCGCAGCCCAGGTGCTGCGCAACGGACTGGACCTGCTGGGCGTCTCGGCTCCGGAGAAGATGTGAGGGACCCCGCGATGACGACGCCGACCCCCGCCTCCCCGCTCGCCCCGGCCTGGCTGCCGGCGCCGACGGACCCCGACGCCCTGGACCCGAAGGTCTGGTCCGCCGGAACGGCCCGTGGCGACGACGGCGGGCTCGCCGTCCAGGGCGTGTCCGCCGCCGCGCTCGCGGCCGAGTTCGGCACGCCGCTGCTCGTGGTGGACGAGGACGACTTCCGCGCCCGCGCCCGGGCGTTCCGGGAGGGGTTCGCCGCGGCGTTCACGGACCTCTGCGGCGGCGCGGACGTCTACTACGCCGGCAAGTCCATGCTCACCCTGTCCACGGCCCGCTGGGCCGCGGAGGAGGGGTTGCGCGTGGACACCGCCTCCGGCGGCGAGCTGGCCCTCGCACTGCGGGCCGGCGTCGCCCCGGAGCACATCGGCCTGCACGGCAACAACAAGTCCGAGGCCGAGCTCGCGGCCGCGCTCGACGCGGGCGTGGGCCGGATCATCGTCGACTCCGTGGACGAGCTGGTGTTCCTGGCGGCGTTCGCGGCCGAGCGCGGCCAGGTGGCGCCCGTGATGCTTCGTCTGACTCCGGGCGTGCACGCGCACACCCACGACTTCATCGCCACCGCGCACGAGGACCAGAAGTTCGGCCTGTCCCTCGCCCCGTCCTCCGAGGGGCGCGACGGCGGGATCGCGGGCGTGTCCCCGGCCGCCGTGGCCGTGCGGATCGCCCTCGAGGCGGACTCGATCGACCTGCTGGGCGTGCACTGCCACATCGGCTCACAGATCTTCGAGGCCGACGGCTTCGGGCTGGCCGCCGCGCGGGTGCTGGAGTTCCTCGCGCAGGTCGAGGCCGAGCACGGCGTCGCGCTGCCCGAGCTGGACCTCGGCGGCGGCCACGGCATCGCGTACACGTCCGCGGACGAGCCGCGCCCGGCCGCTGAGATCGCGGCTGCGCTCGCGGACGACGTCCAGAAGGCCGTGGAGCGGCTGGGCCTGACGTGCCCGCGCATCTCGATCGAGCCCGGGCGGGCCATCTCCGGTCCCGCCGGCCTGACCCTCTACACGGTGGGTGTGACCAAGACCGTGGACGCGGACGCCCCGGACGGCTCCACCGCGGCCCGCCGCTACGTGGCGGTGGACGGCGGCATGTCGGACAACCCGCGTCCCGTGCTGTACGACGCGGACTACACCGCCGTGCTCGCCTCGCGCACCTCGGACGCCGCGCCCGCACTGACCCGCGTGGTGGGCAAGCACTGCGAGTCCGGGGACATCCTGGTCCGGGACGTGTGGCTGCCCGTGGACGTCACGCGGGGCGACCTGCTGGCCGTGCCCGCCACCGGGGCGTACACCCACGTGATGGCGTCCAACTACAACGCGCTGACCCGGCCGGCCGTCGTCGCCGTGCGGGATGGGCAGGCGCGGGTGATCATCCGCCGGGAGACGATCGAGGACCTGCTGCGCCGCGAGGTGGACCCGCAGAACCCCTCCTGAGCGGCCCGGCCGCCCGACCCGCCCCGCCGTTCCACATGCCGGTCACGGCCCGTCGTCCGGGGCCCGGCCCCGTGCCGGACCGATAGATTGAACGCCGCCCGCACCACCCCGGCACCGACCCACGGAGGACCATGCCCGAGCTCACCGCACCCGCCGCGCAGGACGTCGCCCCCGCCCCCGAGGGCCTCACCGTGGCTCTGCTCGGCGGCGGCACCGTGGGGTCCCAGGTGGCGCGGATCCTCACCGAGGACGCCGCCGCGCTCCACGACCGCGTGGGCGCCCCCCTGTCGCTCGGCGGCATCGCCGTGCGCGCCCTGGACGCGGAGCGCGACTGGCAGGCGGACCCCACCCTGTACACGCGGGACGCCGAGGCGCTCGTGGACGGCGCGGACATCGTGGTGGAGCTCATGGGCGGCATCGAACCGGCCCGCTCCCTGATCCTGCGGGCCCTCGAGGCCGGCATCGCCGTGGTCACCGGCAACAAGGCGCTGCTGGCCGCGCACGGCGCCGAGCTCTACGCGGCCGCCTCCCGCACGGGGGCGCAGCTGAGCTTCGAGGCGTCCGTGGCCGGGGCCATCCCGATCCTCCGCCCGCTGCGCGACTCCCTCTCCGGGGACACCGTGCACCGCGTCATGGGCATCGCCAACGGCACCACCAACTTCATCCTCGACCGCATGGACTCGCAGGGCGCCTCCTTCGAGGAGGCCCTCGCCGAGGCCCAGCGCCTGGGCTACGCGGAGGCGGACCCCACCGCCGACGTCGGGGGCCTGGACGCGGCCGCGAAGGCGGCCATCCTGGCCACCCTGGCCTTCGGATCCGTCTACACGCTGGACCAGGTGTCCGTGGAGGGCATCACGGGGATCACGGCCGAGGACAACGCCGCCGCCGCGGACGCCGGGTACGTCGTCAAGCTGCTGGCGATCGCCGAGCGCGGTACCGCCGAGGACGGCACGCAGGGCGCCGTGCTGCGCGTGCATCCCACGCTCATCCCGCGCGAGCACCCGCTGGCCTCCGTCCGCGGCGCGTTCAACGCCGTGTTCGTCGAAGCCGAGAACGCCGGCGAGCTGATGTTCTACGGTCCCGGCGCCGGCGGCGCCCCCACCGCATCGGCCGTGATGGGCGACGTCGTCGCGATCGCCCAGCGCATCGTCCGCGGCGGTCCTGCCCGACTGCGCACCCCCGTCGCCGCCCTGCCCGCCCTCGACCCGGCCGAGGCGCGTACCTCGTCCCTGGTGGTCCTGCGCGTCGACGACCAGCCCGGCGTCCTGCGCCGCGTGGCCGGGGTCTTCGAGGACCACGGCGTCTCCATCGAGACGCTGCGTCAGGTCCAGGGCGACGACGACGACGCCCCCGGCGCGTCCCTGCGCCTGATCACCCACCGGGCCCGGCAGCGCGACCTCAACGCGGTCGTGGCCGACCTCACCGCCCTGGACGCCGTGCACGAGGTGGCGTCCGTCCTCCGAGTCGAAGGGAACTGACCCATGGCCCACGTCTGGCGCGGCGTCATCCGCGAGTACGCCGACCGTCTGCCCGTCACCGAGGACACCCGTGTGGTCACCCTCGGCGAGGGCGGCACCCCCCTCATCCGCGCTCCGCACCTGTCCGAGCTGGTCCGGGGGGACGTGTACGTCAAGTTCGAGGGCATGAACCCCACCGGGTCCTTCAAGGACCGCGGCATGACCATGGCCATCACCGCCGCCGTGGAGAACGGTGCCGAGGCCGTGGTGTGCGCCTCCACGGGGAACACCTCCGCCTCCGCCGCCGCCTACGCGGCGCAGGCCGGCCTGACCTGCGCCGTGCTGGTGCCGGAGGGCAAGATCTCGCTGGGCAAGATGTCCCAGGCCGTGGCCCACGGCGCCGAGATCCTCCAGGTGCAGGGCAACTTCGACGACTGCCTCGACATCGCGCGCAAGCTCTCCGAGAACTACCCCGTGTTCCTCGTGAACTCCGTGAACCCGGCCCGCATCGAGGGACAGAAGACCGGCGCGTTCGAGGTCGTGGACACCCTCGGCGACGCCCCGGACTACCACCTGCTGCCCGTGGGCAACGCCGGCAACATCACCGGCTACTGGAAGGGCTACCAGGAGTACGCCCGGCCGTACGTGAACCCGCACCCGGGCACCTCGGACGAGGAGCTGCCGGCGGTGGCCACGAGGACCCCGGTCATGTGGGGCTTCCAGGCCGCGGGCGCCGCGCCGATCGTGCTGGGCCACCCGGTCACCGAGCCGGACACCATCGCCACCGCCATCCGGATCGGCAACCCCGCCTCGTGGGACCTCGCCACGGCCGCCCGGGACGCCTCCGGCGGCATGATCGACTCCGTCACCGACGAGGAGATCCTCGACGCCCACCGCTGGCTGTCCTCGAAGGAGGGCGTGTTCGTGGAGCCGGCGTCCGCCGCGGGCGTCGCCGGCCTGATCAAGCACCACGCGGCCGGGAACGTCCCCGAGGGCAAGACGTGGGTCATCACGGTCACCGGCCACGGCCTCAAGGACCCCCAGTGGGCCCTGAAGAACGCCGACGGCGACGAGATCTCCCCGCGCTCGGTGCCGTTCGACGTGGTGACCGTGGCCGAGGCCCTCGGGCTGGCCTGATCCCGTGCGCGAGATCCGAGACCTGATCCCCGGGACGGCCGTCCGTGTGGCGGCCCCGGCCACGTCCGCGAACCTCGGCCCCGGCTTCGACGCCATGGGTCTGGCCCTCGACCTGCGGGACGAGGTGGAGCTCGTCGTCGTCGACGGACCGGACACGGCCCGTGTCGAGGGGGAGGGGGCGGACGCCCTGCCCACGGACGGGGACCACCTGATCCTGCGGCTCGCGCACGCCCACCTCACCCGCCGCGGGTTCCGCGCCCCGGGCCTGGCCCTGCGCGCGGTGAACCGCATCCCGCATGCCCGCGGCCTCGGGTCCTCCGCCGCGGCCGTGGTGACCGCGGTCCTCGGCGCCGAAGGGCTGCTGCCGGTGGCGGAGCGCCTCGGCACGGCCGAGCTGCTCGACGCCACCGCTCGACGCGAGGGGCATCCGGACAACGTCGCCCCCGCCCTCGTCGGCGGCGCCACCGTCTCATGGGCTCGCGAGGACGGCCGCGGCTGGGCCACCGCCCCGCTGGCCCTGCACCCGGACGTCACCCCCGTCGTCGCGGTCCCGGACGCCACCCTGTCCACGCGCACCGCCCGCTCCGTGCTGCCCGAGTCCGTGGCCCACGCCGTGGCCGCCGAACAGGCCGGACGCGCCGCGCTGCTCACGCTCGCCCTCACCGCGCGCCCGGACCTGCTCCTGCCGGCCACCCGGGACCGCCTCCACCAGGATGCGCGTGCGGAGGCCATGCCGTCCTCCGCCGCGCTGATGGCCCGGCTCCGCGCGGCCGGGCATGCCGCGGTGGTCTCCGGCGCCGGTCCCACCGTGCTCGTCCTCGCCCCGGATGCGGTGGCCGCGCGTCGCGCCGTCGACGCGGTGGCGAGGCTCACCGCCGAGGACGGGACGGCCTGGCGCGTGCTCACCCCGGGCGTGGCCACCGAGGGTGTTAGGGTGGACTCGCTCCACCACGGCTGATCCGGACCGCCTCGCGGACCGGCACGGACGGTGACCAGCCGGTCCCGCACCGCACGCCGTCGGCCCGGTGACCCGCGCACGGCATGTCTCGCGCGGAGCGTCACCGCTTCCCGGCCCGGTCGAGTTCCGGCGCCTCCGCTCCGCCACGCAGTGACTGCGCGCGAGCCGGGGAGGCGCCGAGTCATCAGGGAAGACCAGACCTTCCGGTCCTCAGGGACGCCACTGTGCGTCCCGGCCGGGTTCACATCCCAGCCCGCCGCGCGTGACGCGCCGCCGGGCTGCTGACGAGGGAGAAGGAACCTTCGTGACCGAATCCACCGAACAGCCCACCACGGCCGGGGGCGGCCTCGCCTCCCTCAAGCTGGCCCAGCTCCAGGCGCTCGCCGCCCAGCTCGGCATCAAGGGCGGCTCGCGCATGCGCAAGACGGACCTCGTGGCCGCCATCTCGGACCACCAGCGTGGCGGCTCCGTCGCCGACCGTGAGGCCGCCGCCCGCCAGGCCCCGGCGCCGCAGGCCGAGGAGTCCGCTCCCGCCGAGGACGCCGCGCAGCCCCGTGGCCGCCGGCGCTCCCGCCGCGCCGACTCCGACGGGGCCGTGGCCGAGCTGGCCGCCCCGGCCGACCGGGAGGAGCCGGCCGCGGAACAGGAGCCCGGGCGAGCCCAGGAGGACTCCGCCCAGGACCGCCGTTCCGGCGGCCGCGGCGAGCGCTCCGGCGAGGGCGAGTCCGGCTCCGGCCGTTCGCGCCGCCGTCGCGGCGGGGACCGCTCCGAGGACCAGCGGGCCGAGCGCGGCCAGGAGGACTCCGCCCAGAACGGCGCCGCCCCCGAGCCCCGGGTCGATCGGTCCGACGACGACGCCACGGGCGAGGACGACCGCTCCGGTGAGGGTCACGGGCGCAGCCGCCAGCGGGGACGCTCCGGCGAGCGCGGCGACGACCGCGGCGGCCGTGAGGACGACCGGTCGGACCGTGGCGACGGGGCCGATCGCGGCGAGAAGTCCGACCGCGGCGAGAAGTCCGACCGCGGCGAGAAGTCCGACCGGAACGACCGCGGCGGGCGCCCGCGCCGGGACGACCGCGACGACGAGGGCGGCCGCGGCCGCCGGAACCGTCGCAACCGCAACGAGCGCGGCCGCAACCGCCGCACCCGCGGTCCCGAGGTGGACGACACCGAGCTGACCGAGGACGACGTCCTGCAGCCCGTGGCCGGCATCCTCGACGTGCTGGACAACTACGCCTTCGTCCGCACGTCCGGATACCTGCCCGGGGAGAAGGACGTCTACGTCTCCCTGGCCATGGTGAAGCGCTTCGGCCTGCGCAAGGGCGACGCCGTCGTCGGCGCCATCCGCGCTCCGCGCGAGGGCGAGAAGCCGCACACCGGCTCCGGACGCAACCAGAAGTTCAATGCCCTGGCGAAGGTGACCACCGTCAACGGCCAGCCCGCCGAGGAGAGCCCGCAGCGCGTCGAGTTCAACAAGCTCGTGCCGCTGTACCCCACGGAGCGCCTGCGCCTGGAGACGGACCACAAGCTCGTGGGCCCCCGCGTGATCGACCTGGTCAGCCCGATCGGCAAGGGCCAGCGCGGCCTGATCGTCTCGCCGCCCAAGGCGGGCAAGACGATGATCCTGCAGTCGATCGCCAACGCGATCACGCAGAACAACCCCGAGGTCCACCTCATGATGGTGCTCGTGGACGAGCGCCCCGAGGAGGTCACCGACATGCAGCGCTCGGTGGCCGGCGAGGTCATCGCCTCGACCTTCGACCGCCCCGCGGACGACCACACCACGGTGGCCGAGCTCGCCATCGAGCGCGCCAAGCGCCTCGTGGAGATGGGCCGCGACGTCGTCGTGCTGCTGGACTCCATGACCCGTCTGGGCCGCGCGTACAACCTGGCCGCCCCGGCGTCGGGCCGCATCCTCTCCGGCGGCGTGGACTCGGCGGCGCTGTACCCGCCGAAGAAGTTCTTCGGAGCAGCCCGCAACATCGAGAACGGCGGCTCGCTGACGATCCTGGCCACCGCCCTCGTGGAGACCGGCTCGCGCATGGACGAGGTGATCTTCGAGGAGTTCAAGGGCACCGGCAACATGGAGCTGCGCCTGTCCCGGCAGCTCGCCGAGCGCCGCATCTTCCCGGCCGTGGACGTCAACGCGTCCGGCACCCGCCGTGAGGAGGTCCTGCTCTCCGCCGAGGAGGTCAAGATCATGTGGAAGCTGCGTCGCGTGCTCTCGGGCCTGGACACGCAGCAGGCGCTCGAGCTGCTGACCAACAAGATCAAGGACACCGCCTCCAACGCGGAGTTCCTCATGCTGGTCTCCAAGACCACGCTGGGCGCCAAGGGCGAGGACTGACCCGTCCCGCTCGCGGCCCCGCCGCCGGACCCCACGGTCCGGGGGCGGGGCCGCTCCCGTCTGAGACCCACCACCAGGGAGGTGCCGACGTGTTCGACTCGGTCGACCGTCTGATCGCCGAGCACCGGGATCTCGCCCGGCAGCTCTCCGACCCCGCCGTGCACGCCGACGCCGGCCGCGCGCGGCGGGTCGGCCGGCGCTACGCCGAGCTCGGGCAGGTGGTGGCCGCCCACGAGGCGTGGACCGCCGCCGTCGCCGACCGTGACGACGCCCGCGAGCTCGCCGCGGCACCGGGGGAGGACGGGGAGGCCTTCGCGGCCGAGCTGCCGGCCCTGGAGGCCGCGGTGGACCAGGCGGCCGAGCGCCTGCGCCGGGTGCTCATCCCGCGCGACCCCGACGACGGCCGGGACGTGATCCTCGAGGTCAAGGGCGGTGAGGGCGGTGAGGAGGCCGCACTGTTCGCCGGGGACCTGCTGCGGATGTACCTGCGCTACGCGGAGTCGCGGGGCTGGCGCACCGAGGTGCTCTCGAGCACGCCGTCGGACCTGGGCGGGGTCAAGGACGCGCAGGTCGCGGTCCGGGGCTCCGGCACGGACCCGTCCCAGGGGGTGTACGCGGCCCTGAAGTACGAGGGCGGCGTCCACCGCGTCCAGCGCGTGCCGGTCACGGAGTCCCAGGGCCGCATCCACACCTCCGCGGCCGGCGTCCTGGTGCTCCCCGAGGTGGACGAGCCGGACGAGGTGCCCCTCGACCCGAACGAGGTGAAGGTGGACGTCTTCCGCTCCTCGGGCCCGGGCGGCCAGTCCGTCAACACCACGGACTCGGCGGTCCGTCTGACGCACCTGCCCACGGGGATCGTCGTGTCCATGCAGAACGAGAAGTCCCAGATCCAGAACCGGGAGGCCGCGATGCGGGTGCTGCGCTCGCGGCTGCTGCAACGACGGCGCGAGGAGCAGGACGCCCAGGATGCGGCGGCCCGGCACGCCCAGGTGAGGACGATGGATCGGGCCGAGCGGATCCGCACCTACAACTTCCCGGAGAACCGGGTGGCCGACCATCGGACCGGCTACAAGGCCCACAACCTGGACGCTGTGCTCGACGGTGACCTCTCCGCCGTGATCGCCTCCTGCACCGAGCTCGACGAGCAGCGCCGGCTGGCCGCGCTCGGCGAGGAGCCGGTGTGAGCGGCGCGCCGAGCCCGGCCCGGCCGGAGCCGGCCGACTGGTCGCGGCTGGTCCGCGCCGCCGTCGGGACCCTCGCCGAAGCCGGGGTGGAGGCGCCCCGCGTCGACGCCGAGCTGCTCGCGGCCCACGTGCTCGGCCAGGACCGGGGCTCCGCCCTGGCTCGGATCCTCGCCGGCGCCCGGCCGGGACCGGGCGAGGCCGAGGAGTTCGCGGCGCTCGTGGGCCGACGCGCGGCGCGGGAGCCGCTCCAGCACGTGACCGGCGCCGCCCCCTTCCACGGCCTCGACCTGGCCGTGGGTCCCGGGGTGTTCGTGCCGCGGCCGGAGACCGAGACGCTCGTGGACGAGGCCCTGCGGCGGGGAGCCGTCCGGGCGCGGCAGGGGCGGAGGCCGCTCGTCGTCCTGGACCTGTGCACCGGTTCCGGGGCCATCGCCGCGGCCGTGGCGGTGGGGCTGCGGGAGCGGGGGATCCCGGCGCAGGTGACGGCGGTGGAGCTCGACCCCGTCGCCGCCGGCTGGGCCGAACGCAATCTGACGCCCCAGGGGGTCGCCCTGCGACAGGGGGACGCCCTTGTCGCGGGGGAGGACCTCGCAGGATCCGTCGACCTCGTCCTGTCCAATCCGCCCTACGTTCCCGACGCCGAGGTCCCCGTGCAGGAGGAGGCGCGCCGCGATCCGCCCCTCGCCCTGTACGGGGGCGGCGAGCGAGGACTGGTGATGCCGCTGGGGATCCTGCGGCGGGCCGCCGTCCTGCTGCGCCCGGGCGGCTCCGTGCTGATGGAGCACCACGAGACGCAGGGGACGGAGCTGTCGGCCGCCGCCAGGGCCGCGGGCACGTTCACGGACGTGCGCGTCTTGCCCGACCCCACCGGCCGTGACCGATTCCTGGCGGCGCGCCGGGCCCCGGCGGCGGACGCGGCCGAGGCGGATGGGACAATGGCCCCGTGAGTGAGTTCATCGACGTCTCCGACCCCTCCGACCTGAGCGGTGCGATCGAGCGCGCCCGCGCCGTCCTGGCCGACCGCGGCTGCGTGGTCCTGCCGACGGACACCGTCTACGGCATCGGCGCCGACGCGTTCTCCCCGCTGGCCGTGGCCGTCCTGCTGGCGGCGAAGGGCCGTGGACGCACCATGCCCCCGCCCGTCCTGATCTCCGACCGCTCCGTCATGGCGGGCCTCGCGTACGACGTCCCGGACGAGGCCGAGGAGCTCGCCCGCCGCTTCTGGCCCGGCGCGCTCACCCTGATCCTCAAGTCTCAGCCCACCCTCACGTGGGACCTCGGGGAGACGCGGGGGACCGTGGCCCTCCGTGTGCCGGCCGACCCGGCCACCCGGGAGCTGCTCTACGCCGTGGGCCCGATGGCCGTCTCGAGCGCCAACCGCACGGGCATGCCCGCCGCCACCACGGCCCGGGCGGCCGAGGAGATGCTCGGCGAGTCCGTGGGCCTCTACCTCGACGGCGGGGAGCGGGCCTCGCGCGCCCCGTCCACGATCGTGGACTGCACCGTCACGCCGTTCCGGGTGGCGCGCCAGGGCGCGGTGCCGCTCGAGGAGCTCCGCGAGGTCGTCCCGGACCTGCTGGCCGAGGGGGAGGAGCCGCCGGTGCCGGCGGCGCTGACCGACCCGGACCCCGGGGAGCGCTGACCGGCCCGCCATGCGTGCCTACCTCCTGGTCGTGCTCGTCACGACGCTCGCCTGCGTGTCGCTGACCCCGCTCCTGCGGGAGGTCGGGCGGCGCGTCGGCGCGTGGACGCCGCTGCGCGACCGGGACGTGCACGGCCGGCCCGTCCCGAAGTTCGGCGGCGTGGCGATGCTGGCGGCCGTCCTCATCGGGCTGGCCCTGGCAGGAACGGTGCCCTTCTTCTCGGGCATCTTCACGGACCTGACACCCGTGCACGGCCTCCTGGCGGCGCTGGCCGTCGTCCTCGTGGTGGGCGCCGTGGACGACCTCGTGGACCTGCCCTGGTGGGCCAAGCTCGTGGGCCAGTGCGCCGCCGCCCTCGCCGTGGCACTGGGGGGCATCCGCATCGAGGCCATGCCCGTGGGGTGGGTCCCGGTGGGCAGCGAGACCATGCAGATCCTGCTGACGGTGTTCGTCGTGGTCCTGACGATGAACGCGATCAACTTCGTGGACGGCCTGGACGGCCTCGCGGCGGGGATCGCCCTGATCGGGGGCTCCGCGTTCTTCGTCTACACGTACCTGCTGACGCGCACCATCCACCAGTTCGACTACTCGAACCTCGCCACGCTGCTGATGGCGCTGCTGATCGGGGCGTGTGCCGGCTTCCTCCCGTACAACCGGCACCCGGCCACGGTGTTCATGGGGGAGTGCGGGGCCCTCTTGCTGGGGCTGCTGCTCTCCGCGGCGGCGGTGGCCGTCACTGCCGACCTCAGCGCGCTCGAGGGCTTCCGCTTCCGGAACGTCCCGGCTTACATGCCCGTGCTGCTGCCCGTGGCCGTGGTGGCCCTGCCGCTCGCGGATCTCGTGATCTCGGTCCTGCGCCGCACCGCCCGGGGTGCGAGCCCGTTCACCGCGGACCGCGGCCATCTGCACCACCGGCTCGTGGACGGCGGCTTCACCCAGCCGCAGGCCGTCGCTGTCCTGTGGCTGTGGGCGTTCGTCGTGGCGTGGGGCACCCTGTCACTGAACTTCGTGCACACGGCCGCCGCGCTGCCCGTGGGGGCGCTCGTGCTGGTCACGGCGACATGGGTCACCCTGCGCCCGCTGCTGCGGCACCGCCGACCCGAGGAGGGCGGACAGCCGGACGGGACCGGATCAGGAGGACGTCATGAGCGGCCGTGAGATCGCTTCCGGCGGGGCTGGCCGCCGTCGCCGCCGGCGCTGGGAGAACCGCGCCGGGTGGTGGGGGATCCTGCGCTGGAGCGCGGGCGCGACCGCGGTGGCCGTGCTCATGGTGACGGGTGCCGCCGGTCTGCTCCACGGGTCCGCCGCGGCGTTCTCGGCCCTCCTCGGCGGGGGAGTGGTCCTGGTCCTCTCGGCCCTGACGGGGGCGACGACGGCCCTCGCGTGGGACCATGCCCGCGACCTCGCCCTGCCGCTGGCCATGGGGGCTCTCGTGGCCAAGCTGGCGCTGTATGCCATGCTGCTCGCGGCGGTGCCGCCGCCGTCCTGGGCCGAGGTCCTCCCGACCGCCGCCGGAGCGCTCGCCGCGGTGGGCGTGTGGCAGGTCGCTGAGGTGCTCGTCTTCGCTCGGACCCGCCGCTCCGTCTACGGCCCCTGAGACCCGGCCGCGACCGCGCCGTCAAGCGGGTGAGCGCGGTATGGAGGGCCTCCCCCGTTTGATATCGTCTACAGCGAACACATCCACGGCACCGCGTGCCGCTCCGTGACCTCATCCCGCCCGCCCCGCACCGCTGTGGGGCCACGCGTGTCCGAGCCGGGGCACCCGGTCGTCGGCGCACCACTTCGGAGAGGACCCGCGTGCTACCCCTCGTGCTGGCCAACGCAGAATTCGTGCCCCCGTCCGTCTCGGACGCCCACCTGCCGGATCTCCTGCCGTGGGGCGCCCACTACGGGACGGGCTTCGGCAAGCAGATGCTGCTGGTGCTGCTCTCCGTCGTCCTCATCACGGCGTTCTTCGCGTGGGCCATGCGCCGTCCGCAGCTCGTCCCCGGCAGGGCCCAGTGGCTCGCGGAGTCCGGCTACGCGTTCGTGCGCAACGGCATCGGCCGGGACGTGATGGGGGAGAAGAACTTCATGCGGTGGGTCCCGCTGCTGTTCGCGATCTTCTTCTTCGTCCTCGTGAACAACCTCTTCGGCGCGATCCCGCTGATCCAGCTGCCCTCCTTCTCCCACGCCGGCTCCGCCTATGCGATCGCCCTGATCGTGTACGCGATCTGGATCGGCGTGGGCCTCAAGCACCATGGACCGAAGTACCTCAAGCTCGCCGTCGTGCCCTCCGGCGTCCCCGGCTGGATCCTGCCGCTGCTCGTGCCGCTGGAGATCATCTCCAACTTCATCGTGCGTCCGCTGACCCACTCCCTGCGACTGATGGCCGTGATGCTCGCCGGACACATGATCGTGATGCTCGCCGGCGCCGGCGCCGCGTTCCTGATCACCCAGACCGGCAACCCGCTCCTGGCGGGCACCGGCGTCCTCGTGATCCTCGCCTCCGTGGCCCTGTACCTGCTCGAGATCCTGCTCATGTACCTGCAGGCCTTCGTCTTCACGCTCCTGACGGCCCTGTACATCCAGGGCGCGATCGACGCGAACGACCACTGATCTCCCCGCGCCGCCGGCCCCGGCCGGCGGTGACGGGTCCGACGGCCACGCCGTCACCAGACTTCCCGGCCCTCCGCACGGAGGAACCACTCCGGGAGGACCTCCTCCCCCAACCGGCCGGACCACCCGGCCCCGTGAAAGGAAGCACCATGGAAATCTCCGGCTCCCTCAACATGATCGGCTACGGCCTCGCCGCCATCGGCTCCGCGATCGGCGTGGGCCTCATCTTCGCCGCCTACATCAACGGCGTCGCCCGTCAGCCCGAGGCCCAGCGCATCCTGCAGCCGATCGCCCTCCTGGGCTTCGCGCTCGCCGAGGCCCTCGCCATCCTCGGCCTGGTCTTCGCCTTCGTCATCAACTGATCCTGTCCGTGCCAGGGCCGGCCGCCGTGTCCGCGGCGGCCCGGCCCACGCCTGACAGGACACCCGATCGAAGGATGGTTAGAAGATGATCAGCAACGGACTGATCCTCGCGGCGGCGGAGGGGGCCAACCCCCTGATCCCGAACCCGTGGGAGATCCTCGTCACCACGGTGGGCTTCGCCGTGCTGATGTTCATCGTCGTGAAGTTCATCGTCCCGGCCCTCGAGAAGTCCTACACGGACCGCGTCGAGGCGATCGAGGGCGGTCTCGCCAAGGCCGAGAAGGCCCAGGCCGAGGCGAACGCGATGATGGCGGACTACGAGAGCCAGCTGGCGGACGCCCGCCAGGAGGCCAACCGCATCCGCGAGGAGGCCCGCACCGAGGGCGCCCAGATCGTGGCCGAGGCGCGCGAGCGCGCCGCGTCCGAGTCGGCGCGCATCACGGAGCAGGCCCAGGCCCAGATCGCCGCGGACCGCGCCCAGGCCGCCGCGCAGCTCAAGGGCGAGGTCGGCACGCTGGCCACGACCCTGGCGAGCAGGATCGTGGGCGAGTCCCTCGAGGACGACGCCCGCTCCCAGCGCGTGGTGGACCGCTTCCTCGCTGACCTCGACCGGCACCAGAGCGCAGGTGTGTCCGAATGACCACCGGCGCTTCAAGGGACTCGCTGGCGGCCTCCCTGGAGGAGGTCGGAACGGTGCTGGACGAGGGCGGCGTCGCCCTGGCGCGCGAGCTGTTCGCGGCGCTGGACGTCGTGGACCAGCAGGGCGGGCTGCGGCGTGCCCTCACGGACCCCGCCTGGAGCACCGAGCGTCGTTCCGGCGTCGTGGACTCCCTGTTCGGCAGCCGCGTGGGCCCCGGTGCGCTGCGGGTCCTCAAGGACCTCGCCGGTCGGCGCTGGTCGACCGAGCGTGACTTCGGGGACGCCCTCGAGACGGCGGCCGCCCACGCGGCCGCCGGCGAGGCGGCCCGTGGCGGGCATGACGGCCTGGCCGCCCTCTCGGGGGAGCTCCTGGCCTTCAACCGCGTGGCGGAGGAGTCGCACGACGTGCAGCGCGCGCTGACCGATCAGCGCGCCCCCGCCTCCGCGCGGGCGCAGCTGGCCGCGCGCCTCCTGGGGCCGCAGGCCTCCGAGGCCGGCCGTCTGCTCGTCGAGCGCGCGGTGACCTCCCCGCGTGGCGTCAAGCCCGTCGCCGCGGTGCGTCAGCACGCGGACGTCGTGGCGGAGCGCCAGCGCCAGTGGATCGCCGAGGTGACGGTCGCCCGTCCGCTCGATGCCGGTCAGCAGGAGCGGCTCGCCGCGGGCCTGCGCCGGGCCTTCGGCCGGGACCTCGTGCTCGACGTGACCGTGGACCCCTCCGTGGTGGGGGGCATCCGCGTGCAGGTCGGGGACGACGTCGTCGACGGGTCCATGGCCAGCCGGCTCAACGACCTCCAGCGCCGCATGGCGGCCTGACCGGCGGTTGCCGGCCAGGGCGCCCACGGCCCATCCACGAACAACCGCATCATCGTCACGTCGATGATCACCAAGCACAGAGAGCAGGGACTGCAGATGGCCGAACTGACCATCAACGCCGACGATGTCCGCGATGCCTTGAACGACTTCGCGGCATCGTACGAACCGTCGGACACCGAGCGCACCGAGGTGGGCCGCGTCATCTCCGCGGCGGACGGCATCGCCCGGGTGGAGGGCCTCCCCTCCGTCATGGCGAACGAGCTGTTGCGCTTCGAGAACGGCATCCTCGGCCTGGCCCAGAACCTCGACGCCCGTGAGATCGGCGTCGTGGTGCTCGGCGAGTTCCAGGAGATCCGCGAGGGCATGGAGGTCCAGCGCACGGGGGAGATCCTCTCCGTGCCCGTGGGCGACGGCTTCCTGGGCCGCGTCGTGGACCCGCTGGGCCAGCCGCTGGACGACATGGGCCCGATCGAGGCCGAGGGCCGCCGCGCCCTCGAGCTGCAGGCGCCCACCGTGACCCAGCGCAAGTCGGTGCACGAGCCGCTGCAGACCGGCATCAAGGCGATCGACGCCATGATCCCGATCGGCCGCGGCCAGCGCCAGCTGATCATCGGTGACCGCCAGACCGGCAAGACGGCCATCGCCGTGGACACCATCCTCAACCAGAAGGCGAACTGGGAGTCGGGCGACGTGGACAAGCAGGTCCGCTGCGTCTACGTGGCCGTGGGCCAGAAGGCCTCCACGATCGCCGGCGTCCGCGCGACCCTCGAGGAGCACGGCGCCCTGGAGTACACCACGATCGTGGCCTCCCCGGCCTCCGACCCGGCCGGCTTCAAGTACCTCGCCCCCTACGCCGGCTCGGCCATCGGCCAGCACTGGATGTACGGCGGCAAGCACGTCCTGATCATCTTCGACGACCTGTCGAAGCAGGCCGAGGCCTACCGCGCCGTGTCCCTGCTGCTGCGCCGTCCCCCGGGACGCGAGGCCTACCCGGGCGACGTCTTCTACCTCCACTCCCGGCTCCTCGAGCGCTGCGCCAAGCTCTCGGACGAGATGGGCGCGGGCTCGATGACCGGCCTGCCGCTGATCGAGACCAAGGCGAACGACGTGTCGGCCTACATCCCGACCAACGTCATCTCCATCACCGACGGCCAGATCTTCCTGCAGTCGGACCTGTTCAACGCCAACCAGCGTCCGGCCGTGGACGTGGGCATCTCGGTGTCCCGCGTCGGCGGCGCCGCGCAGGTCAAGGCGATGAAGAAGGTGTCCGGCACCCTGAAGCTGGACCTGGCGCAGTACCGCGATCAGCAGGCGTTCTCCATGTTCGCCTCGGACCTGGACCCGGCCACGCGCCGCCAGCTCGCCCGCGGTGAGCGCCTGATGGAGCTGCTCAAGCAGCCGCAGTACTCGCCGTACCCGGTCGAGGAGCAGGTCGTGTCCATCTGGGCCGGCTCCAAGGGCCACCTGGACGAGGTGCCGGTGGAGGACGTGCTGCGCTTCGAGCGCGAGTTCATCGACCACCTGCGCCGCAAGGACGTCGCCCTCGCGGCGATCGGCTCGACCGGCAAGCTCGAGGACGACACGGTCGCCGCGCTGGAGCGCGAGATCGAGGAGTTCAAGAAGGGCTTCCAGGGCAGCGGCCACGACGGCGTCGCCCCCGGCCACGAGGAGCACCGCGCGATCGGTCAGGACCAGGTCGCGCAGGAGCAGATCACCAAGCAGAAGCGCTGACCGACGGTCGGTGAGGGAGCGGTCCGGCGTCGGACCCCACGGGGACGACGCCGGGCCGCCCTCCCGCCAGGGAAAGGACCACCATGGGAGCCCAGATCCGGGTCTACCGCCAGAAGATCGCCTCGACGACGTCGATGCGCAAGATCTTCAAGGCGATGGAGCTGATCGCCACGTCCCGCATCACGAAGGCACGCGAGCGGGTCAACCAGTCGCTGCCCTACGCGAACGCGATCACGCGGGCCGTCAGCGCCGTCTCCAGCCAGCACGACATCGAGCACGTGCTGACCACCGAGCCGGTGAACCCCACGCGGGCCGCCGTGCTCATCATGTCCTCCGACCGCGGCCTGGCCGGCGCGTACTCCGCCAACGTCCTGCGCAAGGCCGAGCAGCTGCTCATCGCCCTCGCCGAGGAGGGCAAGGACGTGGACGTCTACGTGCTGGGCCGCAAGGCCCAGACGTACTTCGACTTCCGCGGCCGCGAGTACGCCGACCTCTGGACGGGGCAGACGGACGCCCCGACGGCCGAGCGCGCCGAGGAGATCGGCCGCACCCTCGTGGACGCCTTCCTCACGGACACCGCGGCGGGCGGCGTGGACGAGATCCACGTCGTCTTCACCGAGTTTGAGTCGCTCGTGAAGCAGACCCCGCGCGTCATCCGGCTCCTGCCGCTCGAGGTCGTGGAGGAGGCCCCGGCGACCGCCGAGGACGTCCTCCCGCTCTACGAGTTCGAGCCGGACGCGGAGGAGGTCCTCGACGCGCTGCTGCCGAAGTACATCGAGTCGCGCATCTTCAACGCCATGCTCCAGTCGGCCGCCTCCGAGCTGGCCAACCGTCAGCGGGCCATGAAGTCGGCCGGTGACAACGCCACGAGCCTCATCAAGGAGTACACGCTCCTGATGAACAACGCCCGTCAGGCGGAGATCACCCAGGAGCTCACCGAGCTCATCGCGGGCGCGGACGCGCTCAACAACTCCTGAGCCCTTCGACTCATCCGACCCGCCATCCACACACGATAGAAGTGAGAGAGATGACTGCCACCTTCACCGACCAGGGCGCGGCACCGACCGCCGGCGCCACCGGGCGCGTCGCCCGCGTCATCGGCCCCGTGATCGACGCCGAGTTCCCGGCGAACGCCATGCCGGAGGTCTACAACGCGCTGACCACGCAGGTCACGCTCGCCGGCCAGACCCGGACCATCACCTTCGAGGTCGCCCAGCACCTCGGCGACAACATGGTGCGCGCCATCTCGCTGCAGTCGACCGACGGCCTCGTCCGCGGCGCCGACGTGCAGGACACCGGCGCCCCGATCTCCGTGCCCGTGGGCGATGTGGTCAAGGGCCACATCTTCAACGTGCTCGGCGAGAGCCTGGACATGCCGATCTCCGAGCTGGGCGTCGAGGAGCGCTGGCCGATCCACCGGCCCGCGCCGAACTTCGCCTCCCTCGAGGGCTCCACGGAGATGCTCGAGACCGGCATCAAGGTCATCGACCTGCTGACCCCGTACATCAAGGGCGGCAAGATCGGCCTGTTCGGCGGCGCCGGCGTGGGCAAGACCGTGCTCATCCAGGAGATGATCACCCGCGTCGCCCGCAACTTCGGCGGCACCTCCGTGTTCGCCGGCGTGGGCGAACGCACCCGTGAGGGCAACGACCTCTGGGTCGAGATGGACGAGGCGGACGTCCTCAAGGACACCGCCCTCGTGTTCGGCCAGATGGACGAGCCGCCGGGAACGCGTCTGCGCGTGGCCCTGTCCGCGCTGACCATGGCGGAGTACTTCCGCGATGTGCAGAACCAGGACGTGCTGCTGTTCATCGACAACATCTTCCGGTTCTCCCAGGCCGGCTCCGAGGTCTCGACCCTGCTGGGCCGCATGCCCTCCGCCGTGGGCTACCAGCCGAACCTGGCGGACGAGATGGGTGTGCTCCAGGAGCGCATCACCTCGACCCGCGGCCACTCCATCACCTCGATGCAGGCCGTCTACGTCCCCGCGGACGACTACACGGACCCGGCCCCGGCCAATGTGTTCGCCCACCTGGACGCCACGACCAACCTGACCCGTGACCTCGCGTCCCGCGGTCTGTACCCGGCCGTGGATCCGCTGGCGTCGACCTCGCGCATCCTCGACCCGCAGTACGTGGGCCAGGACCACTACGACACCGCCATCCGCGTGAAGCAGATCCTCCAGAAGAACAAGGAGCTGCAGGACATCATCGCGATCCTCGGCGTGGACGAGCTCTCGGAGGAGGACAAGATCACCGTGGGCCGCGCCCGCAAGATCGAGCAGTTCCTCTCGCAGAACACCTACACCGCCAAGCAGTTCACCGGCGTCGAGGGCTCCACCGTGCCGGTCAAGGACACCGTCGAGGGCTTCAAGGCCATCGCCGACGGCGACCTGGACCACGTCGCCGAGCAGGCCTTCTACAACGTGGGCGGCCTGGACGATGTCGAGCGCGAGTGGGCCAAGATCCAGGCCGAGGGCTGATCCATGGCTGAGCTCGCAGTGGAGATCGTCTCCGAGGAGAAGGCCATCTGGTCCGGGTCGGCGTCCGCCATCTCGGCGCGCACGATCAACGGCGAGATCGGCATCCTTCCCGGCCACACCCCGATGCTCGCCGTGCTCGGCGACGGCGAGGTCGTCGTCCGGACCACCGACGGCGGGACCGTCACCGCGCAGGCCCAGGGAGGCTTCCTCTCCGTGGACCACGACCGCGTGGTGATCGCGGCCAGCGCCGCCCAGCTGGACGGCGCCGCGGCCTGACGCGGCGGACCGACGGTTCGATCATGGAGGGTCCGGTGCTGCTCCTCGTGGCGGCACCAGCAGTGCTCGCACTGCTGGTGCTCGCCGCGTGGTTGCGGCACCGGACCCTCGTGGCGTCTCCGGGGGCGTTCGACGGCGTCCTCGTGGGCGATGACGGCCGGCCTCGCCGGGTGGTGGGTCGCTATGGGGAGGATCGTCTGTCCCTCGCGTCGCGGTGGCTCCCCGAGCGGACGTGCTGGTCGGCGCGTCGCTGGGACCTCGAGATCAGCCGGGCGCCGGCGGGGACCGCCGGTCGCTCCCGGCTGGAGATCGGCGCCACCGGTGGCGTCGGCGCCGCGGTGACTGTCGAGGTGGACGACGCCGTCGCCGGCGCGCTCCGTGCGTGGTCCGAGTCCGGTCCCTCCCAGGCCGGGCACTCCTGGTGGCATCCGCCGGGCCGCGCCTGAGGGCCGAGCCCGGCCAGGGGTCATCCGGTTCGCCGGGCCCCCTCCGGAACGGTGAGAACGCGCACCCGCCCCTCGGCGGACCACACCAGCACGTCGTCCTCCGGGACGGCGTGCTTCTCCGTCTCCAGGGAGGACCGTGGCACGTGCACCGCGGCACGCAGCACCGCGTCGGGCGGCAGCCCGGCGGCCAGCAGCCGCCCCACGGCCTCCGGCAGGCCGACCGCACCGCCGGCCAGGGCGGGGGAGCCGCCGGTGTCGAGCCGGGGCGCGTCAGCCGCGGAGCGCACGCGCACGGCGCCCAGGCGGTGCCGTGTGCCGGGCGGGGCGCCGGTGGCGGCCACGGCGTCGGAGACCAGCATGACCCGGGGGGCCAGCCCGGGGTCCGCGAGCAGCCCGGCCAGCACCTCGTCGGCCACGTGCACGCCGTCGGCGATCAGCTCCACGCGCGCCCGGCCCTGACGGGCGGCGGCCAGGAGCGCGGGGAGGGGCCCCGGGTCGCGGTGGTGGAAGGGGCGCATGGCGTTGAACAGGTGCGTCACCACGGGGGTGGGGGCGCTCGCGCTCCGGGCGGCCTCGACGGCGTCGAGCGCGGCGCCCACGGCCGCTCCGCCCGTATCGGTGTGCCCCAGGCACACCACTGTGCCGGCGCGGGCGAGGTCCGCCGCGAGCTCCACGGCCCCGGGCAGTTCGGGGGCCAGGGTGAGGGTGCGGATCAGCCCGGCCGGGGCGGCATCGATCACGGCCCGGATCCGGCGACCAGCCGCGGAGGCCGGTGGGCACAGCACCTCCGGGGCGTGGGCGCCCGCGCGGGCGGGGGAGAGGTACGGCCCCTCGAGGTGCACTCCGGCCAGCAGCCCCCGCTGCCAGGGTGCACGCAGTCGATCGAGGGCCTCGGCCAGCGCGCCCGGGCCCAGGGCCGGCAGGGAGGCCAGCGTCAGGCCCACGCCGGCGGCCCGCTGGGACCGCAGCCATCGGGCCACCGCGTCCGGGGTGGAGGTGGCGGCGTCCACGCCCATGCCGCCGTGGACGTGATGGTCCATCAGAGTCGCGCTCAGCCGCAGAGCGGGCACGGGGCGGGCACGGCCCACCAGCGCGCGAGGTGCCCGGTCCGCGGGACCGGACCAGACGAGGACGTCGCCGGCCCCGTCCTCCGTCCACACCGCCGTCCACGGGACGGGGTCCGCCCCGGGGTCCGGGCCCACGAGGGGAGCCGTGGCCGCGGCCAGCTCGACGGGCGGCTCAGAACAGGCGGGACTCGGCATCGTCCACGCCGCGCATCGCGTCGTAGTCCAGGGTGACGCAGCGGATGCCGCGGTCCTCGGCGAGGGTGCGGGCCTGCGGCTTGATCTGTTGGGCCGCGAACACGCCGGTGACCGGCGCCAGCAGTGGATCGCGGTTCATGAGTTCGAGGTACCGGGTGAGCTGCTCGACGCCGTCGATGTCCCCGCGGCGCTTGAGCTCCACCGCCACCGTGTGTCCGCCCGGGCCCTTGGCGAGGATGTCGACCGGGCCGATCGCCGTCATGTACTCGCGTCGCACGAGGGTGTGCCCCTCGCCGAGCAGGCCGATCTGCTCGGCGAGGAGGCGCTGCAGGTCCGCCTCGACGCCGTCCTTCACGAGCCCGGGGTCCACGCCGAGCTCGTGGCTGGTGTCCGAGAGGACCTCCTCGAGGAGCACGGTGAGCCGGTCGTCCGACTTCTTCGCCTGCACCCGCCACACCTGGGTGACGCCCTGCGCGGCCTGCTCCTCGGAGGGCTCCTCCACGTGCAGCGTGGCTGGCGGGGACATCCAGTTCAGGGGCTTGTAGGAGCCGCCGTCGGAGTGCACCAGGACGGAGCCGTCCGCCTTGACCATGAGCAGGCGCATGGCGGTGGGCAGGTGGGCGTTGAGGCGGCCCTCGTAGGTGACGGAGCAGCGGGCGATGACGAGACGCACCGCCCCAGTCTAGGGGCGGGGCGCAGCGCGGCCCGTGTGCCAGCATGGGTGGCATGCCCCGGTCGAACCGCCCCCGCCGCCCCTCGGCCCCGCGCCGCGGGGGGCGCGCGGACGGCGGCACGCCGCGCCGGTCCCGCCTCGGTCCCGGCCGCGCCGACCCGCTCGAGCAGGCCCTGGGCTGGGACAGCGGGTACTCGCACCAGACGGGCGGCGACGGCGGCTGGCACGTCCGTGACATCCCCGCCTGGCGAGCCGTGAAGGACTACACGTGCCCGGGCTGCGGACGGACCATCCGCCAGGGCCAGGCGCACCTGGTGGCGTGGCGCTCCGACTGGATCATGGGCGACGAGGACGCCGGGGCGGACCGTCGGCACTGGCATCCGGTGTGCTGGCGCACCCGCGCCTCCCGCTGAGGGGCCGGGGTCAGCGCTCGTCCTGGCGCGGGATGAAGACCTCGCGGACCAGGAGCAGGATCGCCGCCGCCGTCGGGATGCCCATGATGGCGCCCAGGGGGCCGAGCAGCGCGCCGCCGGCGATCACGGCGATCACGGCCACCGATGCGGGCACCGCCACGGCGCGGGCCATGACACGGGGGGAGACGACGTACGCCTCGACCTGCAGGTAGAGGAAGTAGATCGCGGCGAACAGGGCCGCGGTCTGCCACGACTCCAGCAGGCTCATCAGGGTCAGCAGTGTGCCGCCGATGACCGCGCCGACGAGCGGGATGAAGGCGAGGATCGCGGCGGCGAACGCCAGGAGCACTGCGAACGGCGTGCCGGCGATCGACATCGCCAGGAAGGCGACCGTGCCGTTGAGCACCGCCACCACCGTCTGTCCCATCACGTAATAGCCCACGGACGAGCTGATCTCCTCGCCGAGCACCTCGACCCGCCCGCGCTTCGAGCGCGGCGCCATGCGGTACACCCAGGACTTCACGTGCGGCAGGGAGGCGAGGAAGTACAGGGAGAGCACGACGACGATCAGCACCGAGAACGCACCGTTCAGCAACGTCTGGCCGAGCGCGACCAGGTCGCCGAACAGGGCGGCGCCGTCCGAGGTGATCCCCTCGACCTGCTGGTTCACGGCGTCCCGGATCTGGAACTGGCGGTCGAGCTGCTGGAACCACGGGGTCCCCATGACGTCCGCGACCGTCGCGGGCAGGCCGGTCACGAGCTGGGTCGACTGCTCCACGACCGTCGGCACGAGCAGGGCCACGATCGCGCCGGCCACGGCCGCCAGGCCCAGCGCCGCGGCGAGGACCCCCGCCCATCGGGGCGCGCCCCAGCGCTCGATGCGCCGCACCACCGGGTCGAGGCCGAGGGCGATGAACAGGGCGGCGGCGATCCACACGAGCAGCTGGCCGTTGGTCTGCAGCACCCACACCACGCTCAGCGCGAGCATCACCCCGGTGGCCAGCAGGAACCCCGTCGCCACGGGGGCGCGGACGGTCACGACGGGGGTGTCCTCGGCCGGCGGTGGGGCCGTGGGGTCGTCCGCGGGCTCGGCGGGCAGCCATGTGGTGTCGCGACGACGTGCGAGCCCGCCCCAGCGCAGCCGTCGCCCCAGGCGCGCCGACAGGCCCGTCGGGCGGGTGCCCGGGCGGGACGGGGCCGGGCCGTCCATCGACACCGGGGCCGGCGGGACCTGCGTGGTCGCCGGGTCCGGGGCCGCGGGCTCCGGGCGGGGGGCCGCCGTCGACCCGGGGGCGCGGGCGACGGTGTCCTCGGACGGCGCGGCGGAGCGCGAAGCGGAGCTGGTGGGGCGCTGACCTGGCTGCACGGCGCCAGACTACGCGAGGGGCCCGCGCACGCCGCGGGTGACCGGCGGCGCGGGGGACTACCGTGGTGACCCGGGACCGGGCCCGCATGCAGGCGCCTCGCCCGCCCGGGGCCCGAGACATCGCCTCCCGAGAGACAAGGAGCTCCTCGTGACCACTCAGCCCCCTTCGGCCCCCTCGCTGCGCGGCGCGGTGGACCTGTCCGCCCTGCGCACGCCGCAGCCCGCCGCCGACCCCGCCGTGTCCGCGGGCGCTCCGGCGTCGAACGCTCCGGGGGCCCCGCACGGCGCCGAGGGCGGCTCGTGGGTGATCCTCGACGCCGACCCGTCGCTCCTGCAGCAGCTCGTGCAGCTCTCGGCGCAGGTGCCGGTGCTGTTCCACCTGCACGTGCCCGGGGACGAGGTCTCCGAGGCCCTGTCCACGCAGTTCGCGGACGCCGTCGACGGGGCGGCCGGCGCCCTCGTGCTGGCCCGGTTCGACGTCCGGGCTGATCCGAGCGTGCTCCAGACCTTCGGCCTCGGGGCCGGGCCGGCGGTGCTGGCCGTCGTCGCCGGCCAGCCGGTGCCGCTCGTGAACCAGGCCGTGCCCGAGGAGACGCTGCGCCGGCTCGTGGGGGAGATCCTCGAGGTGGCGCGGCAGAGCGGGGTGGCGGGCCGGGTGCCCGCGATCGCCCCCGCCCGTGCCGCCGACGACGACGCCGCTCCCGCGGCCCCCGCCGTGCCGGCCCGGCACCGGCCCGCGCACGAGGCGCTGGCGGCCGGCGACCTGCCCGGGGCGGTGGCGGCGTGGCAGGCTGCCCTGGACGAGAGCCCCGCGGACGACGTCGCCCGGCAGGGGCTGGCGGCGGCCCAGCTGATGCTGCGGACCCAGGACGCCGACGCCGCCGCGGTGCGCACCGCAGCGGCCGAGGCCCCGGACGACGTCGCCGCCCAGACCGCCGTGGCGGACCTGGACGTGCTCGGCGGCCATGTGGAGGACGCCTTCACCCGCCTGGTGCGGTTCGTGGCGGCGCACCCGGGCGAGGACCGGGACGCCGCGCGGGCCCACCTGGTGGAGCTCTACACCGTGGTGGGCGGGGACGACCCGCGCGTGCAGGCCTCCCGCCGGAAGCTCGCCGCCGCTCTGTTCTGAGCAGGCGCGGTCCGGGTCGCCCGCGGTGGGGACGGCCTGCCGTGGATCTCCCCCGTACGGGGGAGGCCCCCGGCACAGCGGACTGGGTACCGTGTTGTGCATGCGTGCACAGGACTCCCCGGACCCGGACCTCGCCCTCGTCACCCGGGGGCTCGCCAAGCGCTACGGAGAGCGGGTGGCCCTCGCGGGGCTCGACCTCGAGGTCCCCGCAGGCTCGTTCTACGGCGTGGTGGGCCCCAACGGCGCCGGCAAGACCACGGCCCTGTCCATGGCCACCGGCATGCTCCGGCCCGACGCCGGGCGTGTATGGCTGCACGGCGTGGACGTGTGGGCGGACCCGCTCGCGGCGAAGTCCCGCGTGGGCGTCCTCGCAGACGGCGTGCGCACCTTCGACCGGCTCACCGGCGCCCAGCTGATCACCTACGCGGGCCTCCTGCACGGGCTCGACCGGGCCGTGGTGGACGAGCGCACCGCGGACCTGCTGCGGGTCATGGACCTCGAGGACGCCGGGCGGAAGCTGGTGGTCGACTACTCGGCCGGCATGACCAAGAAGGTCACCCTGGCCGCCGCTCTGGTGCACGCTCCGGACGTCCTGGTCCTGGACGAGCCGTTCGAGGCCGTGGACCCCGTCTCCGCCGCCAACATCCGCGACATCCTGCACGACTACGTGGGCCGCGGCGGCACCGTGATCGTCTCGAGTCACGTGATGGACCTGGTGCAGCGCATGTGCTCCCACGTCGCCGTGATCTCCGACGGCGTCCTGCGCGCGGCCGGCACCCTCGAAGAGGTCCGCGCCGGCCGCGACCTCGAGGAGCGCTTCGTCGACCTCGTCGGCGGCCGCCACACCGGGGAGGGGTTGGCGTGGCTCTGACCCTGACCCGCCTGCGCTGGGCGCTCACCGTCAACGGGTGGCGGAAGTCCACGCTGACCCTCGTGTTCTCCGTGATCGGCGCCCTCTACTTCACCGCCCTGTCGGCCTTCGTCGTCGTCGGCCTGGTCATGGGCATGCCCGAGCTGGACACCGCCACGCGGGGGATCGTCACGGTGCTGGTCGGCTCCGCCGTCGTGCTCCTGTGGACGGTGCTGCCGCCCCTGGTCACCGGCGTGGACGCCACCCTGGATCCTGCCAGCTTCGTGCTCTTCCCCGTCCCCGCGCGCACGCTGGTGGCGGGTCTGCTCGCCTCCACGTTCACGACGCCGGTCGGCGCCCTGACGCTGCTCGTGCTGCTGGGCACGGCGGCCTCCTGGTGGGACACCCCCGCCGCGCTCGCCGCCGGGGCCGTGGGGGCGGTGCTCTCCGCGGTGACGGCGGTGGCGCTCGGCTACGGCGTCACGGGGCTGCTGACCTCGTTCACGGGTCGGCGCCGGGTGCGCGAGGCGCTGTCCCTCGTGGTGCTCGTGCCCCTCATGCTCGGCGGCGTGGCACTCCTGCGGGTGATGGAGTCGGTCGAGGACCTGCTGTGGCTCGGCCCGCTCCTGGCGCGTGCCGCCGCGTGGAGCCCGTTCGGCGCCGGCCTGGCCGCCGGGGCGGCCGCGGCCGAGGGCGCGTGGGGCGCCGTCGCCCTGCGCCTCGCGGTGGCCGCG
>NZ_JAKNUW010000008.1 GCF_023155805.1 Micrococcus lacusdianchii
ATCTCACGACGCCGGCCCCCTCGGCTCCGGCGGCCGGCCCACCGGGGCCGGGCGCGGCGCGGGCGTCGGCCTCGGGCGGGGGCGCCTCGAGGGCCTCCCGCACCGCGTCCAGGACGGAGGGCTCGGCCCCGAGCGGGGCCCGGGCGAGCCGTTCGGCGGCGGCGCGCCGCACGGGCGCCATCGGGTCGGGGACGGCCTCGCCGGGCGCGGTGCCGGGAGGACCCGGCGGCCGGCGACCGCGGAGGCGCAGACCGGGCAGCCGGGGCCGTGCCCGCGGTCGGGTGACGGGCAGGGACGGGTCGGCGGGCACCCAGGCGCGCATGGTGCCTCCTCGGCGGGGTCGGGGTCGGGCCCCGCCAGTCCATCCCGCCTAGGCCGACGCCGGCGGCGCGGGCGACTCGACTGGGGACCGTCACCACCCCGGCGACGGCTGTGCAGGAGTGGTCGCCGCGCGCCGGCCGGCTCAGCGTCCCCATCGCTCCCGTGTGTGGGCGGTCAGCGACGCACCGGGAGGTGCGTGGCCGCGTCCACCACGCGGCCCGCGTCCCACGGCTCGTCCCACGCGAGCAGGTGGAGCACGCGGTCCAGCAGCGCGGCGGTGAACCCCCACACCAGGCGGTCGCCCGTCAGGAACCCGGGGGTGATCCCGCGCCGGCCGCCGGGGCGGGCCACGCGCACGCGGTGGGCGGGGTCCACGAGGTCGGCGACCGGCACCCGGAACACCGCGGCGGCCTCGCCGTGGTCCACCACGCCGACGTCCGAGGACCGCCGCCACCACCCGACCACCGGATGCACCACGTGCCCGGACACGCTCACGGGCACGGGCGGGAGGACGCCCAGCACGTTCACGCCGGCCGGGTCCAGCCCGGTCTCCTCGTGGGCCTCCCGCAGGGCCGTGACCACCACGTCCTCGTCCTCGGGGTCCACCCGGCCGCCGGGGAACGCCACCTGTCCGGCGTGCTGACGCAGGGTGGCCGCGCGCTGGGTGAGCAGCACGTCCACGTCCGGGTGCACGGCCCCGGCGCGCCGGTCGGCGGGGACGTCGTCGAGCGCGCCGACGAGGATCAGCACGGCCGAGGGCCGCGCGCGCTCGGGGACGGGCCAGTCCAGACCCCACACCGCGGCGGACTCGGCCGGGATCCGCGTCAGGCTCGCCGGGTCGGCGCGGCCGGGGACGCGGTCGGGCGCCACCCCGTGCTCCCGCACGAGGGCGCGGAGGGCGGCCTCGGCGTCGGCGAGGGCGGGGCGGGGCTCCGGGGCGGGGGCGGGCTGGCTCATGCGCCCCACCGTAGCCGCGCGGCCGGTCAGCCCAGGGCGAGCTTCGCGGCCAGCGCCACCATCACGACGCCGATCACCAGGTCCAGCACGCGCCAGGCCTTCGGATCCCCCAGGGGCCCGGAGAGCAGCCGCGCGCCGTAGCCGAGGGCGGTGAACCAGAGGACGGAGCCCAGGACGGCGCCGGCGGCGAACACCCAGCGGCCGTCGGGGCCGTGCTGGTTGGCCAGGCTGCCCAGGAACACCACGGTGTCCAGGTACACGTGGGGGTTCAGCCAGGTCAGGGCGAGCGTGGTGCCGAGCACCGACCCGGCCGAGCGCGGTGCCTGCTCCAGGGTGAGCGCGGTGGGCTGCAGCGCGGAGCGGAACGAGGTGACCGCGAACCAGAGCAGGTACAGCGCCCCACCCCAGCGGAGCACCTCCAGCAGCCAGGGGGCGGCGCCCACCACCGCGCCGACACCCGCGGTGCCGCCGAAGATCAACACCGCGTCGGAGAGCATGCACACCGCGACGACGAGCCCCACGTGCTCACGCCGCACGCCCTGGCGCAGCACGAACGCGTTCTGGGCGCCGATCGCCACGATGAGGGCGAGGCCCGTGATCAGCCCGGCCAGGGCGAGGGTCCACATGGGCCCGACGGTAGCGTGTGCCGAGCGGCCGACGTCGCCTCAAGCCCCAAGGGACCACTCAGTGCGCTTGCACCGCTGCCACTCGCAGTGACGGGCGAGTAGCTCGCGCCCCTCACCGTAAGGCGACAAGTCCCTTGAGGGATTGTGCGACGTGTCACACTCTGCTGGATGACGGCGCCAGTGAGCGTCGTAGCAAAACCTAGCGATCACGAAGAAATCCGTTGACGCCGTAGGTAACACTTACCCTCGCTATATGTATCTCATAGACTCTGTGATTGTCCATGTCATCCACAGAAACGGAACACGATGACCTCCCCCCTGACTCGCATCGCACGTTCGGGCGCCGCCATTTCCCTTGCAGGCACCCTGCTCGCAACCTCCCTTGGCACATCAGCGTGGGCTGTCGAACCCGCGCGCGTCGGCGCACCGAATGTCTCGCACACCAGCATCAGCACGTCCGCCTCCACCCCCTCCACCCCGTCCGCAGACGAGGAAGAGTTCACCTCCACGGTGATCGAGAAGGACAAGGGGTATTCCGACGTCGCTCACACCGACGCACTGCCCTGGGTGGTCGCCCGCTGCCTCATGGGGCGCGGACTGAACGGCCCGCAGATCACCCGTATCATGACGAAGGGAACCCCGGAGGCGTTCTGGGCAGCCGGCGGATGGGCCGCCCTCGCCTGCCTCCGTGGAAAGTGACCACCCATGTTCCATTCCACCTCTGCACGGCCCCGACTCGAGGCCAAACTCCGGAGCCTTGACGCTCGTATTGCCGAACATCCTTTGGGATCGACTGCCGTGAAGGATGCCCACGCCGTCATCACGGCGAACGCCGGAGCCGAAAAGGAAGCCATCGCACGCGAACTTGCAGAGCGCGGCCTTCCTTCACTCCAGGAGCTCGGATCTCTCCAGGTCCGGCATTCACTTACCTGGTGGTGGCTCAATAGGAGCAAGATTGCCGCCGAGTCGAAGCTCGCTCGGCTGCCTTGAACCCCGGCTTTCACCCTTCGGAGCCCCCGCAGGACGGGCGGTTAGCCAGCTCGCTACCCGCCCGTCCTGCGAACAGGGATCCACGTGCCGTCGCCTTACGCCTCGCCCCTCACGCCTCCAGCGACCACCCCTCGTCCCCCAGCTGCCGCCGGGTCTTCCCGGCCCGCATCGCGGCGAGCAGCTCCTCGCGGCCCGGCTTCAGCTCGTAGGAGAGGAGGGCCCGCGCCGCCTCCGGCTCGGTCTCCCCCTCCCCGTAGGACGGGCACCAGCGAGCCACCGGGCACGCCCCGCACGCGGGCCGGCGGGCGTGGCACACGCGCCGGCCGTGGAAGATCAGGTGGTGGGAGAGCATCGTCCAGTCCTTCGGCGGGAACAGGGCGGCGACGGCGTGCTCCACCTTCACGGGGTCCGTCTCCTCCGTCCACCCGAGGCGCCGGGCGAGGCGGCCGAAGTGCGTGTCCACCGTGATGCCCGGGCGGCCGAAGGCGTTGCCGAGCACCACGAAGGCCGTCTTGCGCCCCACACCGGGCAGGCTCACGAGGTCCTCGAGCCGGCCGGGGACCTCCCCGCCGAAGCGGGCCACGAGCTCCTGAGAGAGCCGCAGCACCGCCGACGCCTTGTTCTTGTAGAACCCGGTGGGCCGCACGAGCTCCTGCAGCTCCACCTCGGAGGCCGCGGCCATCGCGGCCGCGTCCGGGAAGCGGGCGAACAGGGCCGGGGTCACGGAGTTCACCCGGACGTCCGTGGTCTGCGCGGAGAGCACCGTGGCCACGAGCAGCTCGAACGGCGTCTCGAAGTCCAGCTCCGCCACGGCGTACGGGTAGGCCTCGGCCAGGACCCGGTCGATCCGCCGCGCCCGCCGGGTCAATGCCAGCGGGGTCTCCCCCGTGGGGGTCGACGCCGCCGCCGTCGTCGTGCCGTCCTCGGCCATGGGGCCGCCTCCCGTCCTCGGTGCCGCTCCATCCTAGGGAGCCGGGGGCCGTGATGAGTCACACAGTCTCGCAGAGATGCGGCTCCGGCCCCCGTGTCCCCTAGGGTGTGGCAGGACATCCGTGTGCCGCGCATCACACCTCGCGGCGCGCCCCCGCCGTCGAGATCCAGAGGAGACCCTCGTGGAGGAGACCACCCGCACGTACCCGCCGTCCGAGGAGTTCGCCGCCCAGGCCGTGGCCGGCGCCGGCCTCTACGACGAGGCCGCCGAGGACCGCCTCGCGTACTGGGCCCGCCGCGCCCGCCAGCACCTGCACTGGGAGCAGGACTTCACCGAGGTCCTGGACTGGTCGGACGCCCCGTTCGCGAAGTGGTTCCCGGACGGCACCACGAACGCCGCCTACAACGCCCTGGACCGGCACGTCGAGGCCGGGAACGGGGACCGCGTGGCCCTGCACTTCGAGGGCGAGCCCGGCGACACCCGCACGTGGACCTACGCCGAGCTGGCCGCCGAGGTCCGGCGCGCCGCCAACGCCTTCGAGTCCCTCGGCGTGACCAAGGGCGACCGGGTGGCCGTGTACCTGCCGATGATCCCGGAGGCCGTCATCACCATGCTGGCCTGCGCGCGCATCGGCGCGGTGCACTCCGTGGTCTTCGGCGGCTTCTCCGCGGACGCGCTGCGCTCCCGCGTGGACGACGCCGAGGCGACGCTCGTGGTCACCGCCGACGGCTCCTTCCGCCGCGGCAAGCCCTCCATGCTCAAGCCCGCCGTGGACCAGGCCCTGGCCGCCGAGGGCCACACCGTCCAGCACGTGCTGGTGGTCAAGCGCAACGAGGCCGACGTCGAGTGGACCGAGGGCCGCGACCTCTGGTGGCACGAGACGGTCCCCGCCCAGTCCGACGAGCACGAGCTGGTCTGGCACGAGGCCGAGCACCCGCTGTTCATCCTCTACACCTCCGGCACCACCGGGAAGCCCAAGGGCATCCTGCACACCACGGGCGGCTACCTGGTGCAGACCGCCGCCACGCACCACGACACCTTCGACCTCCATCCGGACACGGACGTGTACTGGTGCACCGCCGACGTCGGCTGGGTCACCGGCCACTCCTACGTCGCCTACGCGCCTCTGGTCAACGGCGCCACCCAGGTGATCTACGAGGGCACCCCGGACTCCCCGCACCAGGGCCGCTGGTGGGAGATCGTGCAGAAGTACGGCGTGACGATCCTCTACACAGCCCCCACCGCCATCCGCACGTTCATGAAGTGGGGTCGGCAGATCCCGGACGGCTACGACCTCTCCAGCCTGCGCGTGCTGGGCACCGTGGGCGAGGCCATCAACCCGGAGGCCTGGCGCTGGTTCCACGAGGTCATCGGCGGCTCCCGCTGCCCGATCGTGGACACCTGGTGGCAGACCGAGACCGGCGGCCACATGCTCACCCCGCTGCCCGGCGTCACCGAGCTCAAGCCCGGCTCCGCCCAGCGGCCGGTGCCCGGCGTCTCCCTCGAGGTGGTGGACGAGCTCGGCGAGCCGATGACCGGCAGCACCGCGCCCGGCTTCCTCGTGGCCCGCGAACCGTGGCCGTCGATGCTGCGCGGCATCTGGGGCAACCCGGAGCGGTTCAAGGAGACCTACTGGAACCGGTTCCCCGGCATGTACTTCGCCGGCGACGGCGCCCGGTACGACGAGGACGGGGACATCTGGCTGCTCGGCCGCGTGGACGACGTCATGAACGTCTCCGGCCACCGCCTGTCCACCACGGAGATCGAGTCCTCGCTGGTGGCGCACCCGAAGGTCGCGGAGTCGGCCGTGGTCGGCGCCGCGGACGAGACCACGGGCGAGGCCGTCGTCGCGTTCGTGCTGCTGACGGAGGAGGCCGCCGCGGCGGGCGAGGACGTCGAGGCCGTGCAGGAGGAGCTGCGCCAGCACGTGGGCAAGGACATCGGCCCGATCGCCAAGCCGAAGCGCGTGCTCGTGGTCCCGGAGCTGCCCAAGACCCGCTCCGGCAAGATCATGCGCCGCCTGCTCAAGGACGTGGCCGAGGGCCGCGACCCGGGCGACGCCACCACGCTGGCGGACCCCACGGTGATGCAGCGCATCACCGAGACGCTGGCCCCAAAGGCCTGAGCCGGCACGACGACGCCGCCCCGGTCCGCACGCAGCGTGCGGACCGGGGCGGCGTCGTCGGTGGGCGGGCCCGGCTCAGGCGCGGGCGGCCGCGTCCCGGCGGACCAGCTCCACGGCCTCCTCGGGCGTGTAGCCGAGGCGCTCGAGCAGGGTGTCCAGACAGCGGCGCCCGGCCTGGTGCGCGGCGTCGGCGCGGGCGTCCGCCGAGGCGGCCACGAACGTGCCTGCGCGGCGCCGGGTGCGGATGGTGCCGTGCGCCTCGAGCTCCTTGTAGGCCCGGGCCACGGTGCCCGGCGCCACGCCGAGCGCGCGCACGGGCGGCAGTCGGTCCCCGCGGGCGAGGGATCCGGAGGCGACGCCGGCCAGGACCGCGTCCACGATCTGCCGGTAGGGCGGGGCCGGCAGGCTCCCGTCCACCGCCACGACCGGCAGTGAGGCGGAGACCACGCCCGCGGCCCCGTCGGCGACCGAGGCCGCGGACGGGGCCGCTGAGGTCAGACTGGGGGCCCTCATCGACTCACCGGTGCCGTGCGTCGAGACGGCCATCCTCGCGCTCCCACACGACGGGGGCCAGTTCGTCCTCGATGGCGAGATCGCCCGAGGAGTCGTCCGGGTGGCGGAGCAGGTGGACGGCGGAGACCGCGAGGCCGCCCCACACCAGGAGAATGGCCAGGGACATCATGACGATCGCTGCGGTGCTCATCGGTCAGAGCTCCTTCCGGGTGGCGGCCGCGGGCACCACCGGCAGGGCGCCGGTGGGGACGGTGCCCTCGGGCACGGCGTTGTGCGGGATGAGGTCGCCGTGGATCTCGCTGTCCAGGTCCTCGGCGTAGAGGTTGGACTTGCGGGACCACGGGATGAGGGAGAGCAGGATCGCCAGGGCGACGGAGCCGAGCGCGATGCCCCAGCCGAAGACGCCGAGGAAGTCGCCCGGGTAGCCCTCATAGCCCTCCGCGATCACCTTCATGATCCAGGAGAGCCAGATGTAGGCGAGCACGATCGGCATGAGCACGCCGATCAGCAGCACGTACCCGCGGCCGACCTTGAAGGACGAGACGGCGTTGAGGTGCGCCGTGATGCGACGGGCCGAGCCCAGCGCGCCGGTGACCAGGAGCACCGAGAGGAGCGCCGCGCCCACGATGCCGAAGTTGTTGGCGAACGCGTCCATGGTGTCCAGCATCTGCAGGCCCGTGGTGGTGGAGAACAGGGTGAGGGAGACCACCCCGGACAGGCCGATCACGACGATCGTCGCCGTCCAGCGGCCCCAGCCGAGCTTGTCCTTCACGGCGGAGATGACGACCTCGAGGATCGAGATCAGCGAGGTGAAGCCGGCGACCACGAGCGAGCCGAAGAACAGCACGCCGATCAGGGCGCCGAGCGGTGCCTGCGAGATCAGGGTGGGGAAGGCGATGAACGCCAGGCCGATGCCGCTGCCCGCCACCTCGGCCACGGACACGCCGGAGGCCTGCGCCATGAAGCCCAGGGCGGAGAACACGCCGATGCCGGCCAGGATCTCGAAGCCCGAGTTGGAGAAGCCGACCACCAGGCCGGAGCCGGTGAGGTTCGTGCGGCGGTTGAGGTAGGAGGCGTAGGTGATCATGATGCCGAAGCCGACGGACAGCGAGAAGAAGATCTGACCGTAGGCGGCGATCCAGACGCCCGGGTCCGCGAGCGCGGCCCAGTTCGGCGTGAACAGGGCGTCCAGGCCCTGGGCGGCGCCCGGCAGGGTGAGGGCGATGCCGACGAGGACCAGGAACATCACGATGAGCAGCGGGATGCCGACCATCGAGGCCAGGGCCACGCCCCGGCGCACGCCGAAGCCCATGATGAGCAGCGTGATCACCCAGACGGCGAGCATGGGCCAGAAGACGCCCGAGACGAAGTCGAAGGACGGGGACGGGTCCTCGGCGACCTGCAGGTAGTCGCCCATGAGGAAGGTCTCCGGGTCGTCGCCCCACCGCTGGTCCACGGAGAACCAGGTGTACATGATCGCCCAGCCGATGATCGCGGCGTAGTAGATCCCGATGACGACGCAGATGAGCACCTGCCACCAGCCGACGGTCTCGGTCCACCGGGACAGGCGCCGGAACGCCAGCGGCGCGGAGCCGCGGAAGCGGTGGCCGATCGCGTAGTCGAAGAACAGCAGCGGGATGCCCGCGGTGAGCAGCGCGATCAGGTAGGGGATGACGAACGCGCCGCCGCCGTTCTCATAGGCGACGTAGGGGAAGCGCCAGATGTTGCCGAGGCCGACGGCGGAGCCGATGGCGGCGAGGATGAACGCCCACCGGCCGGTGAACTCCTCGCGGGTGCGCGTCGGCGCGGGCGCCGTCGCGGATGCGGACGTGGACATGGGGGATGACCTCCGGGTGGTTCCGCGACGCGGATCGGGCCGATCCTCGGCCCCGCCGCGGCAGGGCTGCGGGTGTGAGTGAGCACACGGTACTGCAGGGCCCGACGACCGGACACAGCTCTTCCCGCGTGTCCGCATCGTGGACACGCCGGGCCGGCGGAGGCGCTCAGGCCCGCACGACGTCCGTCCGGTCCGGGGGCACGGGGGCACGCAGCGGCGGCAGGCCGGAGACCACCTCGCCGACGGCGGCCTGGAGGTCGTCCGCGGCCCGGTCCACGGGCTCGGGCACGGCCCGCTCGGCGACGGCCAGCACCCGGGACCGGCCCGTCTCCGCCACCACCCCGGAGGGCAGGACGGGAGCCATCCGTGGCGCGAGGACGCCGAGGAGCACGAGGCAGACTGCGGCCGCCAGCGCGGCCCCGGCCAGGCCGTCCAGCCGGCGGACCGTCCCGCCGTCCAGCCCGCGTCGCAGGGCCGCGCCCACCCGCAGTCCCATGCCCTCGCCGAGGACCAGCAGCAGGAGGCCGGCCACCACGGTGGCCACAGGAGCCCACACGGGGTCCGGGACGAGGGCCGCCATGCGCGGCAGCACCCACGCGCAGGCCGCCAGGCCGAGGGCCGCGCCCAGCAGGGCACCGGCCACCCCACTGGCCCCCCGACGGGCGCCCGCGGCGGCGGCCGCGACCAGCGCGATCGCCAGGACGGCGTCGACCCATGTCAGGGACGCGTCCATGGCCGTCCTCCGATCTGTGCCGCTGTTCCTGTGACGCCCGGGGTGAGCGGGGCACCAGGGTATCGGCACCCCCGGGGACGATGGGGCACAATGGCTGGCAACAGTCCGGGCGTCTTCGCCGCGGAACGCCGTACGACCGTCGGAAGGGACACGCACACATGGATCTCGAGGTTCTGCGGAAGGCTCCGCTCTTCACCAACCTGGACGACGAGGTGTTCGTCATCCTCACCTCCGAGTTGACCGAGGTAGACCTCTCCCGTGGTGCCTCTGCGTTCCACGAGGGCGATCAGGGCGACCAGCTGTACGTGATCATGTCCGGCAAGATCAAGCTGGGCCGCACCGCGTCCGACGGCCGGGAGAACCTCGTGGCCGTGCTCGGCCCCGGCGAGATCTTCGGCGAGATGGCCCTGTTCAACCCGGCCCCGCGCTCGGCCACGGCCACCGCGGTCTCCGCCACCCGCCTGGCCGGCCTGCGCCACGAGAACCTGCGCCGCGCCATCGCCTCGTCCCCGGAGGTGTCCCTGCAGCTGCTGCAGGCCCTGGCCCAGCGCCTGTCCAAGACCAACGAGTCCCTCGCCGACCTCGTGTTCTCCGACGTCCCCGGCCGCGTGGCCAAGGCCCTCCTGGACCTGGCGGACCGCTTCGGCCGCCCGGCCGCCGACGGCCTCCTCGTGGCCCACGACCTCACCCAGGAGGAGCTGGCCCAGCTGGTCGGTGCCTCCCGTGAGACCGTCAACAAGGCCCTGGCGGAGTTCGTCCAGCGCGGCTGGATCCGCCTCGAGAACCGCGCCGTGGTCGTCCTGGACCTGCAGCGCCTGCGTCAGCGCTCCCGCTGACCCGGCACAGCCGAGGGGCCCGCACCGGACGGTGCGGGCCCCTCGGTGCGTCTTCGGGGACGCTCAGTCCCCCACGACCGCCTCGGCGACGGTGTGCAGGGCACCTGTGGCGACGTCGTCGCGCTCCGCCTCGGTGCGCAGGCGGACGTGGGGGACGGCGTCCCGGCCGTGGCCCAGGGACAGGAGGAAGCCGGCCGCCGTCCGGTGCCGCGCCACGTCTCTGAGCACGAGCTGGGTCAGGGGCGTGGACACCTCCGCCAGGGCGATGCGGCCCGCCTCGCCGAGCCAGCCGTCGGGGCCCGGCAGGGGCGTCGGCCCGGCCAGTGCCCGCGCGGCGGGCAGCCAGCCCTGCAGATCGGGGCCCTCCGGCCGCGGCACGTGCTCCTGCTGCGGGGGCAGGGCCGCCGTGAAGACCACGGTGTCGAAGCGGCGCGGACTGTGCGGAGCGGACTGCCAGCGCCCGAGGGCCCGCAGCAGGTCCGTGCGCAGGCCGAGGCCGCGCTCCTCCAACAGCTCGGGGAGGCCGGCGTCGCCGTGTTCGAGCGAGGATCGGCGAGCGCCCCAGGTCTCGCCCCGCGCGTCCTGCACGACCTCCATGTCCGAGGCGCCCGCCAGGAGCACGCCGCACTCCTCGAACAGCTCGCGCACGGCCGCCACCACGTGCTGACGCACCCGGCGGCGGTCCGCCAGGCCGAGGGTGCGTGCCCACTCCCCCGGGCTCGGCCCGAACCACGGGCACGGGTGCGCGTCCGCCTCGACGAGCGAGCCCCCGGGGAACCCGACCCGCCCCAGCGGGGTCCGGCCGGTCCGGTGCCGCAGCAGCACCTCGACACCGTCCTCGCCGTCCCGCACCAGCACGACGGCGGAGGCCGGCCGTGCGGGACGCACCTGCCGATGTTTCTGGGCGAGCCACTGCCGGGTCAGCTCCTCCTCATGGGAGGGGACGGGGACGCGGCCCCCCGCGTCAGCGGACACGGACGGTGATCTCCACCTCGACGGGGGCGTCCAGGGGCAGGACGGCCACGCCGACGGCGGAGCGGGCGTGGCGCCCGGCCTCGCCGAAGATCTCGGCGAGCACGTCCGAGGCTCCGTTGACCACCGCCGGCTGGGCGGTGAACGCGGGGTCCGAGGCCACGAAGCCGACCACCTTCACCACGCGGAGCACGGCGTCGAGGTCCCCCACGAGCTCGTGCACGGCGGCCACCGCGTTCACGGCGGCGGTGCGGGCCAGGTCCTGTGCCTGCTCGAGCGTGACCTCGGCGCCGACCTTGCCGGTCAGCGGCAGGACGCCCTCGACGAAGGGCAGCTGGCCCGAGGTGAGGACGAGGTCGCCGTCCCGCACCGCGGGGACGTAGGAGCCCACCGGGGCCGCCACGGCGGGGCGGGCGAAGCCCAGCTGAGCCAGGCGGGCGGCCGCCGCGCCGTCGCCCCACGAGGGGGCGGACGCGTGATCGGCCACGCTCACGCCGCCTTCGGGCGCTTGAGGTAGGCCACGGGGTTGGGGCCGTCCGGGCCGGGCACGACCGCGACGAGCTCCCACCCGTCCTCGCCCCACTGGTCGAGGATCTGCTTCGTGGCGTGGATGAGCAGGGGGATGGTGGCGTACTCCCACCGGGTCTGTGTAGTCATGGGACCAGCGTAGCGAGGCCGTCCGGAGCCCGGTCCACATCCAGGGCGGGCCGCTACACTTCCCGCATGTCCTCCCGCGCCGCACGCTCCTCCCGCGCCGCCCATCCGGCCGCCCGCTCCTCCGTCCTGGGCCGCCTGCTGACCTTCCTCGGGCTGGCCGCGCTGGCAGGGCTCCTGGTGGCGGGGCTGACGCTGCCGGCCATGGGCGCCGGGCGCGCGGTGTTCGCCTCCGGCAGGGACATGCTGGACCAGCTCCCGGACCAGCTGCCGGCGGAGCCGGTCTCGATGCCCTCGAAGATCTACTCGGCGGACGGGGAGCTGATCGCCACGTTCTACGAGGAGAACCGCAAGCCGGTCACCCTGGACCAGATCTCGGACCACATGGAGCACGCGATCGTGGCCATCGAGGACGAGCGGTTCTTCGAGCACGAGGGCGTGGACGCCAAGGGCCTGATCCGCGCGGCGGTCAACAACCTCACCTCGCCCTCGACGCAGGGCGCCTCCACCCTGACCCAGCAGTTCGTCAACAACATGCTGATCAACTCGCAGCAGGTGCGCGGCGACTCCCGCCTGACCCTCTCCGGCACCAAGGAGGCGTCGGACAAGGTCAAGGAGATCAAGCTCGCCGTCGCGGTGGAGAACCAGATGTCCAAGGAGGAGATCCTCCAGGGCTACCTGAACCTGGTGCTCTTCCAGGGCCGTGCGTACGGCGTGGAGGCCGCCTCCCAGTACGTCTTCGGCAAGCCCGCCGCGGACCTGGAGAGCTGGGAGGCCGCCACCCTGGCCGGCATGGTGCAGTCCCCCACGCGCTTCAACCCGGCCCGCAACCCGGAGGGCACGGTCAAGCGCCGCAACCTCGTGCTCAACGCCATGGAGAAGAACGGCTACCTCACCGCCGAGGAGGCCGAGGCCGCCAAGGCGCAGCCGCTCGAGGTGGTCATGCGGGGCGAGCCCACCGGCTGCCTGAACGCCGCCTTCGGCGCCTACTTCTGCGACTACGTGGAGCGTCAGATCCTGGCCGACCCCACCTTCGGCCCCGACGTCGCCGCCCGCCAGGCCCTCCTGGACCGCGGTGGCCTCACCATCACGACGACGATCGACTCCGAGCTGCAGCGGAAGGCGGAGGAGGTCACCCGCCGCGTCATCCCCAACGACGAGTCCCTCGGCGCGGGCCACTCCCTGCTGTCCCTGCGTCCGGGCACGGGCGACGTCGTCGCGATGGCGCAGAACACCGAGTACTCGATGGCCGACTCGCTCGGCAAGACCTCCCTGAACCTCAACGTGGACGGCGAATGGGGCGGTGGCGAGGGCTTCTCCGCCGGCTCCACGCTCAAGCCCTTCGTGGCCCTGACCTGGCTGCGCTACGGCAACAGCCTGATCGACTCCGTGGACGGCTCCAAGGACGTCTACCCCTCCACGTCCCGCTTCGCGGCGTCCTGCCTGCCCGGCGGCTTCACCACTGCGGGCGGCGGATCGAGGGGCTGGGAGATCAACAACGTGGCGGACGGCATGAAGAAGCGGGACCGCGTGGACGAGGGCCTCTACTGGTCCGTCAACACCCCCACCGTGGCGCTGGCCTACCAGATGGACCTCTGCGACGTCGCGAACACCATGACCCAGCTGGGCATCGTGAACGGCCGGGACGGCACCCCCCTGAACCCGGCCGAGCCGTCCTTCCTGCTCGGCAAGGACAGCGTGGCCCCCACCTCGCTGGCCGGCGCCTACGCGGCCCTGGCCGCAGACGGCCTCTACTGCGAGCCCCGGGCCATCACCGAGGTGACCGACACGGCGGGCAACCAGTACGAGGTGGACGGCCCGCAGTGCCGCCAGGTCCTGGACCCGGAGCACGTGGCCGAGCTGACGCCGGTGCTGCGGCACATCGCCACGTGGAACATCGCCTCGGACGGCACCGGCTACGAGTTCGCGGGCAAGACCGGCACGAACAACAACATGTCCTCCACCTGGTTCGTGGGGTACACCACGGAGCTGGCCACCGCCGTGTGGGCGGGCCGCTACACCAGCCAGAAGACGATGCGCGGCGAGACCATCAACGGCGAGGTCCAGGAGGACTTCTACGGCGCCACCGTGAACGGCGGCACCTGGCTCGAGTTCAACGACCTGGCCAAGCGCACGTTCGAACCCGGCCGCCTGCCCACCTACGACGGGCCGCAGTCCCTGGACCCGGGCGCCGAGGGCGACCATCCGGACGGCACGTTCTTCCGGCCGGAGGACATCGACCGCGGCGCGGACGGCCCCGCGTCCACGCTGGGACCGGACGCGGGCGAGACCCCGTTCTCCAGCGCCGAGAAGCGCGCCGAGTACGAGGCCTCCCAGGGCATCCGGTGACCGCCCACCCCCGGCCGTCCGCGCGGCGGCTCGCGCGCTCCGGCGCCCGCGCCGCCATCGGCGTGGCGGGCCTCGGTGCCCTCAGCCTCGCGTGGGGTCTGACGGAGGCCGAGGCGCGCACGGTGCGCACGCACCCCCTGCGCGTGCTGGCCCCCGGCACCCGGCCCATGCGTGTGCTGCACCTGTCCGACATCCACCTCCTCCCCCGGCACCGGCGTCGGCTGGACTGGCTGCGCGGGCTCGCTGACCTCGAGCCGGACCTCGTGGTGGACACCGGGGACAACATCTCCCATGCCGCCTCCATCCCCCTGCTGCTCGACGCCCTGGGCCCCCTCCTGGAACGACCGGGCGTGTTCGTGCCCGGCTCGAACGACTACTACACCCCCAAGCCGGCCAACCCGCTGAGGTACCTCCGGGGCCCCTCCGAGCTCGAGGCGTCGCGCTCGCGGCTGCCCACCGAGGAGCTGTTCTCCGCCTTCCGCGCCGCGGGCTGGGCGGACCTGACGGACCGGAGCGCCGACGTCGTGCTCGGCGCGGGGGAGGACGCGGTCCACGTGCGCGCCGCCGGCACGGACGACCCCCACCTGGGGCTGGACCACTGGCCTGGGTTCGGCACGGACGACGACGCCGCCCCCGCCCTCCGCCTGGGCGTCACCCATGCCCCCTACCGGCGGGTGCTGGACGCGATGACGGCCGACGGCGCGGACCTGCTGCTGGCCGGTCACACCCACGGTGGCCAGGTGTGCCTGCCGTTCGTGGGCGCCCTGGTGACCAACTGCGACCTGCCCCGCTCCCAGGCCTCGGGCGTGTCCACGTGGACGGCAGCGGGGCGGACGGTGCCGCTCGAGGTGTCCGCGGGGATCGGCACGGCTCCGTCGGCTCCCGTGCGCACCTTCTGCCGGCCCGAGGCCGTGGTGCTGGACCTGCTCCCCCGCGCCTGACCTGGGCCTGGGCGGACGTGAGGGGGCTCACCCGGTAGAGTCCCCCCGTGCCCCGTCCCTCCTCCACCGCCCTGCCCCTGCGCGCCGCCCTGCGCGGGATCGCCCCGTACCTGGACGGCGTGGGCGTCCGGTGGGCCGCAGGCCTGGTCAGCGCCATGCTCGCCGGTCTGGTGGCCCTGGCGATCCCCCAGGTGATCCAGGTGCTCGTGAACTCGGTGTTCGCGGACGTGGTGCAGGACGCCCCGCCCACGGATGCCGCCCGCGCGGAGGTCTGGTGGGCCGCCGCCCTGCTGGCCGGCCTGGGCCTGGCCGAGGCGCTCTTCGTGTACCTGCGACGCTTCTTCATCCTGCCGCCCGCCGCCGACGTGGAGAACCGGGCCAGGGTCACCCTCTACCGCCGGCTGCAGCGCATGCCCGCGGCCTTCCACGACGCGTGGCCCTCCGGTCAGCTGCTCTCCCGCGCCCAGGCCGACCTGTCCCTGCTGCGGCGGTGGATCGCGTTCGGCTCCGTGATGCTGGTGGTCAACGCCGTGACC
The DNA here is from genome assembly GCF_023155805.1 of Micrococcus lacusdianchii. Lineage (GTDB taxonomy): Bacteria > Actinomycetota > Actinomycetes > Actinomycetales > Micrococcaceae > Micrococcus > Micrococcus lacusdianchii. Next base: position 15,322 of record NZ_JAKNUW010000008.1, read on the forward strand.
ATCCTGGTGGGCATGGCCCTGCTCTTCGGGCTGTCCTGGCAGCTCGCGCTGCTGTATCTGGCGGCCGCGGTGCCGATCATGTGGCGCTCCTTCGGGTTCCGCAACGACTTCCGCTCCGCCTCCCGCCTCTCCCAGGACCAGGCCGGAGACCTCGCCACCACCGTGGAGGAGTCCGTGCACGGCATCCGAGTCCTGAAGGCGTTCGGGCGCGGTGGGCACGCGCTCGAGGGCTTCCGCGGCCGCGCCGAGACGCTGCGGGGCACCGAGGTCCGCAAGGCGTCCGTGCTCTCCGGATTCATCGCTCTGATCGTCGCGCTGCCGGAGGCGGTGCTCGGGGTGGGCCTGGCGCTGGGCGTGTGGCTCGTGGCCCAGGGCGATCTGACGGTGGGCGCGCTGGCAGCGTACTTCGCCACGGCCGCCGTGCTCTCCGGCCCTGTGGAGTCGATCGGCCAGCTCATGGGCATGAGCCTCGCCGCCAAGACCGCCATCGACCGGCACCTGGACGTCCTCTCCTCCCCCGCCACCGTGACCTCGCCCGCCGGAGCGGACATGGACGAGGAGGAGGCGCTCGACGCCGGCCGCGCCGCCGCCGCGGCCCGCGCCGGGCGCGCGGAGGCGGCGGGGCGCCCCGCGCGCACCGCCCGGTCCCGGGCAGCCGAGACCGGCGCGCAGACCGGGGACGGGGAGCGGACCCAGGACGGGGAGCGGACCGGCGTCGCGCTGCCGCCCTCCCGCGGGACCCTCGAGTTCCGGGACGTGCGCTTCCGATTCCCGGACGCCGGCGACGGGGAGGCGGACGAGCTGCTGCGCGGCGTGGACCTCACTCTCGTCCCGGGCGAGACACTCGCCCTCGTGGGCGTCACCGGCTCGGGCAAGTCCACGCTGGTCCAGCTCGTCCCCCGGCTCTACGACGTCACGGGCGGCGCGGTACTCGTGGACGCCGTGGACGTGCGGGACTACCCGCTGCAGGAGCTGCGGCGGCGGGTGTCCATCGCGTTCGAGGACGCCACCCTGTTCTCGGACACGGTGCGCGCGAACGTCCTGCTCGGCGCCCCGGCGGACGTGCTCGCCGACGGCCTCGACTCCCCCGCCGCCCGCGCGCTGCTGGACCTCGCCCTGGACACCGCGCAGGCCGACTTCGTGGCGGACCTGCCCGACGGCGTCGACGCGGAGATCGGCGAGGAGGGGCTGAGCCTCTCCGGCGGCCAGCGCCAGCGCGTGGCCCTCGCCCGCGCGATCGCGGCCCGACCGGACATCCTCGTGCTCGACGACCCGCTCTCCGCCCTCGACGTGCGCACCGAGGAGGCCGTCACCGCGCGGCTGCGCGAGGTGCTCGCCGGGACCACCACCCTGATCGTGGCGCACCGGCCCTCCACCGTGGCCCTGGCCGACCGCGTGGCGGTCCTCGAGGACGGGCGCGTGGCCGACGTCGGCACGCACGCCGAGCTGCTGCGCCGCAGCGCCGCCTACCGCGACATCATCTCCAGCCGACCCGAGGAGCAGGCATGAGCACCGCGGACGTCACCCGCGTCACCGGCGTCGGCGCGGAGGAGGCCGACGACTACACGCCCGCTGAGCGCCGCCACGTCCGGCGCCGCTCCTGGCGGCTGCTGGCCGAGCTCGGCCGCCCGGTGCGGGGGATGCTGCTGCTGACGGCGGTGCTCGTCGTGGTGTCCAACGCGGCCCGCGCGGCGGCCCCGCTGCTCATCGCATGGGCGATCGACTGGGGCCTGCCGCAGCTGATGGCCGGCATGCGCGCCGGCGAGCCCGTGACGGGCGTGCTCACCCTGGTCGGCGGTGCGTACGTGCTCACCGCGCTGGCCTCCGGCCTCCTGCTGGGCGTCTACACGTGGCTCACCGCCAAGGCCAGCCAGGCGATGCTCCTGGACCTGCGACTGCGTGTGTTCCGGCACACCCAGCGCCTCAGCCTGGGGTTCCACGAGCGGTACACCTCGGGACGCGTGATCTCGCGTCAGACCTCGGATCTCGAGGCGCTGCGCGAACTGTTGGACCAGGGCGTGTCCGCGCTGGTCTCTGGCCTGATGTTCATGACGTTCACGGCCCTCTCCATCCTGATCCTGGACCCGCCGTCCTTCCTGGTGCTGCTGGGGGCCGCCGTGCCCGTGGCGGCGGTGGTGCACTGGTACCGCGTGCGCTCCGAGGACGTGTACCGGCGGTCGCGGGTGTCCTCGGCACGGTCGATCGTCCACTTCGTGGAGACCATGACCGGCATCCGTGCCGTACAGGCCTTCCGGCGTGAGCGCGCCAACGAGCGGCGCTACCGCGAGCTGGCCACCCGCTACCGGGACGACATGGTGGAGTCCCTGAACCTGTTCGGCGTGCTGCAGCCCACCCTGATCGCGGTGGGCAACCTGACGGTGGCCGCCCTGCTGGTGACCGGCGGTCTGCGGGTGCTGTCCGGGGACCTGGAGGTGGGCGTGCTCGTGGCCCTGCTGCTCGCGGGCCGGCGCGTGTTCCAGCCGATGGAGATGGTGGCGATGTTCTACTCCTCGCTGCAGTCCGCGACAGCCGCCCTCGAGAAGGTGTCGGGTCTGCTGGAGGAGGAGCCCGGCGTCGTCGAGGCCGCGCACCCCACGCCCCTGCCCCGCCCGGACGGGAGCGGGCCGGCGCCCGTCGGCGAGGGGGAGGCGAGCGGGCGGATCGAGTTCCGCGACGCCGTGTTCGGCTATGGTCCGGGGAAGGTCGTGCTGCCCGAGTTCGACCTCACCGTGCCCGCCGGGCAGACCGTGGCGGTGGTGGGCCAGACCGGCGCGGGCAAGTCCACGCTGGTGAAGCTGATCGCACGGTTCTACGACCTGACCTCCGGCTCGCTCACGCTGGACGGGGTGGAGCTGCGCGAGCTGTCACAGAAGGACCTGCGCCGGAACGTGGTGATGGTCACGCAGGAGGCGTTCCTGTTCTCCGGGTCCGTGGCCGAGAACATCGCGCTCGGCCGGCCGGGGGCGCGACGGGACGAGGTGGAGGCCGCGGCGCGGGCCGTGGGCGCGGATACGTTCATCCGGGAGCTCCCCGAGGGCTACGACACGGACGTGAACCAGCGCGGCGGGCGCCTGTCCGCGGGTCAGCGGCAGCTGATCAGCTTCGCGAGGGCGTTCCTGGCGGACCCGGCCGTGCTGATCCTGGACGAGGCGACGAGTTCCCTGGACCTGCCGAGCGAGCGGCTGGTGCAGGCCGGGCTTGAGCGGCTGCTCGGGGACCGCACGGCCCTGATCATCGCCCACCGGCTGAGCACGGTGGCGATCGCGGACCGCGTGCTCGTGGTGCACGGCGGACGCATCGTGGAGGACGGCTCTCCCGCCGAGCTCGTGGCCGCGGGCGGCCGGTTCGCGGCGCTGCACCGGGCGTGGGAGGACTCCCTGGTCACGGGCGGGGCCTGAGCGGGACCCCTCTCCCCCGCCCCCGCCCCCTGCGCTTTCGAACGCGGAATCGGCCCTATTCGACGTTCGACAGCGCGCATTCGCCCGATTCCGCGTCCGAAAACGGGGGGGTGCAGACCGAAGGGCCTCAGACGACGTCGGCGCGCACCTGCGCCCAGCGACGCAGCACCGTGCGGACGACGCCGCGGTAGCCGTCTCGCCGATCCAGCACCGACACGGAGAGGGAGAGTCGCCCCGCCTCCTGCCACAGCCGGTCCCGCCTGGCGTCGCGGGCCTGTTGATCGGGAGTGCGGTGGTGGCCGCCGTCGTAGTGGAGGACCACGCGAGCCTCGTCGATCGCGAGGTCCGCGTCCGTCTGCTCACCCGCGCTCGTGACCAGCCGCACCTGCAGCCGCGGCTCCGGAAGGCCGGCGTCGAGCAGCGCGAGGCGCAGCTCCGTCTCAGGCGGGGAGTCCGCCCCGACCCGCACCAGCTCGAGTGCCGCCCGCGCCGCGCGGACGCCCTTGAAGCGCCCGGCCCGCTTCAGGGCTTCGCGCAGCCGTTGCGGCGTGGTCAGTGGCGCCATGCGGACGCCGTCCACCCAGGGGTGGCGCACGAGCGCGTCCCCGGCCACCACAGCGGGCTTGATCTGGCCCGGTCGCAGGAGCGAAGACAGGTCCACCCAGGCGCGTTCCGGTGTCGTCACCCGGATCCCGTGCACCTCGGTGACATCGGCCGCCGGCACGTCCCGGGCGTGGGTGACGACGCCCGCCCGTCCGCTGCGGCCCCTGCCGTGGGGACGACTCACGTGGAGCCGCCGGTCCTCCGCGAGCCACGGTGGGAGGACCATCCCGTGCAGACGCAGCGCCGTGACGTGGCTGGCCACCCCGCGCGTCGCGGCGACGACGACCGCGGCCTCCTCGGGCGGCAGCCCGGCGACCGGCTCGCCCAGGCCGAGATCGGCCCACGTCCCGGGTACATCGGCGACGGCACGGTAGGCACCCTGGGTGACCCGGCGGACCGCCGTCGACCGCAGCCGTTCAGACCCGACACCGGCGGATCGTGCCTCCGCGCAGGTGAAGACGGATCCAGCGAGGGCGGAGGGCAGGGGCGAGGCGGCGCGGGGCATGGGCCCAGCCTGCAGGCAGGATCGGCGGGCAGCGGGCCGAGGGGCCGTGTACGGGGACGACACGCCGGGGTCGATCCCGCTGTGCAGGACCGGTCCGGCCCACCACGCCGCCACCCGCCCCTCGTTTTCGAACGTGGAATCGGGCGAATTGCCGCTTTCGAACGTGGAATAGGCCCTATTCCACGTTCGAAAGCGCTGGGGCGCGGCGCGGGCGCCGGTACAGGGGCCAGCAGCCGGCCTCAGGCCTCCGGGGCCCCGAAGGTCCGGCCCGTCAGGCGTTCGTACGCCTCGACGTACCGCGTGCGCGTCCGCTCCACGACGTCGGCCGGCAACGACGGCGGCGCCTCGCCCGAAGCCCTGTCCCACCCGGAGGCCGGGGAGGTCAGCCAGTCGCGCACGAACTGCTTGTCGAAGCTGGCCTGGGCGCGGCCGGGCTCATAGTCCTCGGCGTCCCAGAAGCGGGAGGAGTCGGGCGTCAGCACCTCGTCGCCGAGCACCAGCTCCCCCGTCCGCGGGTCCTCCCCGAACTCCACCTTGGTGTCAGCCAGGATGATCCCGGCCTCGCGCGCGATCGCCTCGGCGCGGGTGTACACGGCCAGGGTCGCCTCCCGCAGCGCACCCGCCACGTCCTCGCCCACCCGCTCGACGGTCTGCTCGTACGTGATGTTCTCGTCGTGCTCGCCGACCTCCGCCTTGGCCGAGGGGGTGAAGATCGCCGGCTCCAGCCGGGACCCGTCCACGAGCCCCTCCGGCAGCGGGATGCCTGTCACGGTCCCGTGCTCCCGGTACTCGGCCAGCCCGGAGCCGGTCAGGTAGCCGCGCGCGATGCACTCGATGGGGTGCATGGCCAGCCGCTTCACCACCATGGCGCGCCCGGCCACCGCCTCCGGCACGTCCATGGACACCACATGGTTGGCGACGGCGTCCTCGCCCTCGGCGAGCCGCTCGAACCACCACAGGCTCAGCTGGGTCAGCACGGTGCCCTTGTCCGGGATCGGCGGCTCCAGCACGTGGTCGTAGGCGCTGATCCGGTCAGAGGCCACCACCAGCAGCGTCTCCGACTCGCCGGGCGCCGCGTCGGCCGGCTCGTACAGGTCCCGCACCTTGCCGGAGTACACGTGGCGCCAGCCGGGCAGGTCGAGCGCCTCCGCGCCGGCGAACCCGGTGCTGAGAAGGCCGGCGCGCGTCGTCGCCGCGTCGCCCCCGGCGGTCCCGCCCGACCGCGCGGGCACCGTGATCTCCCCGCGCTCGGCCTTCAGCGCGATGTCCGTGCGGTGCTGGGCGCCGTCGAACCGGATGTGCTCGACCCCCGCGTAGGCCCGCGCCCGCGCCCGCGCCAGGTCCTTCCCCCGCCCGACGACGGCGAGTACGCGCCCGCCGGTCGTCACCAGGTCCCCGTCCCCGGTGCGCGCGGTGCCGGCGTGCAGCACGTCCACGCCCTCGAGGGCCAGTGCGTCCTCGACGCCGGTGATCACGTCGCCGGACGAGGACGTCGCCGGATACCCGGCCGAGGCCAGCACCACGTCCACCGCGACGTCGTCGCTCCAGGCGAGCTCACGGTCCGCGCCGAGGCGTCCGGCGGCGGCGTCGGCCAGGAGCCCGCCGAGCGGGGTCTCCAGCCGGGCGAGGACGGCCTGCGTCTCGGGATCCCCGAAGCGCACGTTGAACTCGATGACCTCGGGGCCCTTCGCGGTGACGGCCAGGCCGATGAACAGCACGCCCGTGAACGGCGTCCCACGGCGGCCCATCTCGGCGAGCACGGGCCGGGCCACGCGGTCCATGACCTCCGCCACGAAGTCCTCCGGCAGCCACTCCAGGGGCGTGTAGGCGCCCATGCCGCCGGTGTTGGGGCCGGCGTCGCCGTCGTGGATGCGCTTGAAGTCCTGCGCCGGGGTCAGCGGCACGGCGTCCGCACCGTCGCAGAGCACGAACAGGGAGATTTCGGGTCCGTCGAGGAAGTCCTCGACCACCACGGCGCCGCCGGCGGCGAAGCACGCCGTCGCGTGCGCCAGCGCCTCGGCGCGGTCCGCGGTGACCACCACGCCCTTGCCGGCGGCGAGGCCGTCGTCCTTCACCACGTGCGGGGCACCGAACTCGGCGAACGCGGCCTCCGCCTCCGCCTCCGTGCGGCACACGCGCGCGCCCGCGGTGGGCACGCCCGCGGCGGCCATGACCTCCTTGGCGAAGGACTTGGACGCCTCCAGCTGGGCGGCGGCGCGGGACGGGCCGAACACGGCGATCCCGGCGTCGCGCAGCGCGTCGGCCACGCCGGCGGCCAGCGGGGCCTCGGGACCCACCACCACGAGCTCCACGGCGAGCCGGCCGGCCAGGGCCACGACGGCGTCGGCATCCGTGGCGACCACCGGGTGGAGGGTCGCCGCGTCCGCCATGCCGGCGTTGCCGGGAGCCGCGTGCAGCTCGCTGACCTGGGGATCACGGGAGAGGGCGCGCAACAGAGCGTGTTCGCGGCCGCCGTTGCCGAGCACGAGGATCTTCACGCCCCCAGCCTACGGCGCGCCCGGACGCCCTAGGCTGGATGTCATGACCCTGCCTCCCCTGCATCACGGCCGGAACGACGACGACCCCCGCCTCCGCCCCGGTCGCGGCGGGGCGGGCGGGCCCGGGAACGGCCTGCGGACCGCCTCCACGTTCGTGGGCGTCACCTTCGCGTGCGCACTGATCGGATTCTGGACCCTGCGACTGGTCGGCATCGGCCGCGGCGATCTCTCCCTGGGGTGGGCGCTGGCGATCGTGGCGGGCGCCGGCGTCGTGGCCGCGGTGGTCACCAGGGCCGTCGGGCGGCGCTGAGCCGCCCCCGGCGCACCCCCGGGGCCGGCGCCGACCTCCTCAGCGGATGATCCGCCGCTCCCGCGCCGCGTGCACGGCCTCGGTGCGCGTGGCCACGCCGAGCTTCTGGAAGATGTGCACCAGGTGCGTCTTGACGGTGGCCTCGGAGAGGAACAGCGCGCGCGCCGCCTCGCGGTTGGTGTCCCCGCGCGCGATCAGCTCGAGCAGCTCGATCTCCCGAGCGCTCAGGGCCGACGCGGCGCCGGGGCCCGTGGTGCGCGTAAGCAGGCGCTCGGCCACCTCGGCGCCGAGCGCGGGCCGCCCGGCGGCCATGCGGTGCACCGCCCCGGCAATCTCCTCCGGCGGGGCGTCCTTGAGCAGGTAGCCCGCGGCGCCGGCGTCGAGGGCGGCGAGGATGTCGGCCTCGGTGTCGAACGTCGTGAGGACCAGCACGGGCAGCCGCGGGTGCTCCGCCCGCACGCGGCGGGTGGCGGTCACGCCGTCCATGCCCGCGCCCATCTGCAGGTCCATGAGGACGACGTCCACGCCGTCGGCCCCGTGCTCCAGGGCCGCGAGCGCTGCGGCCCCCTCACCGGCCTCGGCCACCACCTGGATCCCCGGGTCGGCCTCGAGGACCGCCCGGACCCCGGCCCGCACCACCGGGTGGTCGTCCACCAGCATCACTCTCACGCTCACGTGGTCCTCCTCTGCTCGTCCGCCGCCCGCGGGATCGGGATCCGCAGCGCCACCACGGTGCCCTCCCCCGGGGCGCTCTCCACCGTCGCCTGGCCGCCGACGCCGGCCGCCCGCTCCCGCAGGCCGGCCAGCCCGACGCCCGTGCCCGCCGTCGCACCGGTGCCGTCCGCCCCGTGATCCGGGTCGAACCCGACGCCGTCGTCGGCGACGTCGAGGGCGACCTCCCCGTCCAGCCACGTCAGGGTGACGCGGCAGCGGCGGGCGTCGGCGTGCTGGGCCACGTTGGCCAGGGACGCCTGCGCCGCCCGGATGAGCACGGTCTCCACGGCCTCCCCCACGGCCACGGGCTCGCCCACCAGGGTGAGCTCGGCGTCCACGGGCCGGCCGAGCGCCTGCTGGCGCGCCCGCAGGCCGCGCACCGCCTGCGCCAGGGCTGCGGCGAGCGGGTCCCGCGCCCCGGCCGCGGACACCACGGCGTCCTCGGCCGGCCCCGCCGCGCGCAGCCCGCGCACGAACGCCCGGGACTCGGCCAGGTTCTCCGCGGCCGTCGCCCGCACGGTCTCCAGGCGCTCGTCCGCGAGGGCCGCGTCCCCTGCGCGCACGGCGTCCTGGGCCGCGCGGGAGACCAGGACGATCGAGGCCAGCCCCTGCGTGAGGGTGTCGTGGATCTCGCGGGAGAGCCGCTCGCGTTCGGTCAGGATCCCCGCGTGGCGCTCGGACGCGGCGAGCTCGGCGCGCGTGGCCCGCAGCTCCTCCGCGACCACGCGCTGGTGCTCCGCCTCGGTGAGCAGCACGCGGTACGCCAGGTGCATCACCACGGCCGCCCCCGCGCCGATCGCGGGTCCCAGCACCGCCCCCGGGGACAGCTCCCCGGCCCGCAGCGCGCCAGCCAGCACGACGACGCCGGTCACCGCCGCCACGAGCGTCACCGCGGCCACGGGGCGGCGCAGCAGCACATCCATCACGTGCAGGCACACGAAGAAGAGGGGGAACGCAAGCCAGGTGAAGTCCGGGTGATGGAGCACCAAGAGGGCCCAGACCGCCAGCACGGCGGCGAGCCAGCCGAGCGCGGGGCCGCCCGCGGGACTCCGTCCGGCCTTACGGAAGCCGCGCTCGTGGACGGTGCCGGCCAGGTACACGGCGGCCAGCACCGCGGTGAGGACCACGAGCATCACGCCCGTCGCGCCCCGCGCGGCCGGCCCGCCGACGCCCCCGGCCAGCGCGCGCACCAGCCCGAGGGAGAGGAGCCCGGCGAAGGAGGTGTGGAGGACGATCCGCAGGACGACGAGCAGGGCCGGCGTCGGGAGGCCGAGCTTCGTGCCGACCGTGACCCCGGGCGCCTCGCCGAGCCCGTCCGTGGGGTGCTCGGGCCGTGGGGCGGGGACCGGCGGGGGTGCGGCATGCATGACGCCAGCGTAGGCAGCGCGCTGCCCCGCCGTGGCCCTCGTCTTCGTGGGCGGAATCGGGCGAATGGGCGCTGTCGAGCGCGGAATAGGCCCTATTCCACGCTCGAAAGCGGGGGGCGGGGCGGGGGGCGGGGCGGGGGCCGGCAGGGGCCGGATCAACCGATCGGTTGATCGAGGACCGTCCGCGGCGGGCGATCCGCGCGCGGCGGACCGGCGGGAGGGTGGAGGCACAGAGTCCGAGACCCCCGACACGAAGGATCCACCCCCATGTTCCTCGCCCTGCGCGACCTGCGGTTCGCCACCGGTCGCTTCAGCCTCATGGGCGCCGTCGTCGCCCTCATCACCGTCCTGCTGGTGATGCTCTCCGGCCTGACCGCCGGTCTGGGGCACCAGAACACCGCCGTCCTGGACGATGCCGAGGCCGCCGGCGCGGACCTCGTGGTGTTCGGCGGCACGGCCGGCCAGAAGCCCACCGCCTCCTTCACCCAGTCCGAGATCACCGCCGCCCAGCGTGACGCGTGGGCGGGGGTGGACGGCGTGGCCGCCGTGGACCCGGTGGGCCTGAGCCAGGGCCGCCTGGTGGGCCTGGCCTCGGACGTCACCCCGGACGCCGAGGGCCGCGCCGACACCTCCGGTGCGGACGTGGGCGGCGTCGCCACCGCGGCGTTCGTCGGCGTGGAGCCGGGCGCGGTCCACGCCCCCGCGGGCCTGGGCGACGGCGAGATCGTCCTCTCCGAGTCCCTCGCCGAGGAGGCCGGGGTGGCCGCCGGCGACCAGGTGGCCTCGTCCGGGTTCGTCCTCACCGTGGCGGGCGTCGTTGCGGACTCCTGGTACTCCCACACGCCGGTGGCGTGGACCAGTCGGGAGGACTGGACGGCGCTGACGCACGTCGCCGACGACGAGGTCCTCGGCACCGCGGCCCTCGTGGGCGTGGCCGACGGGGCCGACGCCTGGGCCGTCTCCGCGGCCGGCGACGCCGCCGCGGGCACCCTGGCCATGAATGTCCCCGACTCATACGACGCGCTGCCGGCCTACTCCTCGGAGAACGGCTCGCTGACGATGATGCAGGGCTTCCTCTACGGGATCTCCGCCCTCGTGGTCGTCGCGTTCCTGTCCATCTGGACCATCCAGCGCACCCGCGAGATCGCCACGCTCAAGGCCCTCGGCGCCTCCACGGGCTGGGTGCTGCGGGACGCGCTGCTGCAGGGCGGGATCGTCCTGGCCCTGGGCGTGACCGTCGGCACGGCCGTTGCTGTGGGCGCGGGCGCCCTCGCCGCCGGCGCCGTGCCCTTCGTCCTCGACCTCGGCACCACCGTGCTCCCCGCGCTCGGCGTCCTCGCGCTCGGCCTGGCCGGCTCGGCGCTGGCCGTCGCCCGCGTCACCCGCATCGACCCCCTGATCGCCCTCGGAGGCAACTGACATGACCGCCATCGACCGCACCCCCGACCTGTCCGTCTACCGCCGCCCCCACCACGACGCCGACCGCACCGCGGCCGCGGGCCCGGCCGGCGCCGAGGGCACGGGCGGCTCCCCCGCCCTGTCCGTGCGCGACCTCGTGCTCGAGTACCCCGACGGCGAGGGCCGGACCCTGCGCGCCCTGGACGAGGTGAGCCTGGACCTGGCCGCCGGCACGTTCACCGCGCTCACGGGCCCCTCCGGCTCAGGCAAGTCCTCCCTCCTGGCGGTGGCCGCGGGGCTCGTGTCCCCCACCTCCGGCACCGTCCATGTGGCGGGGACGGAGCTGACCGCCCTCCCCCGCGCCGAGCGCACCCGCCTGCGCGGGGACCGGATCGGTGTCGTGTTCCAGCAGCCCAACCTGCTGCCCTCCCTGACCGCGCGTGAGCAGCTCGAGCTGACCGCGCACCTGGACCGCGACGCCTCCCGCGCGGACCGCAGGGCCTCCGGCGCCCGCGCCCTCAACCTGCTCGAGCGCGTGGACCTGGCCGCCCACGCGGACAAGCGCCCGCACCAGCTCTCCGGCGGTCAGCGCCAGCGCGTGAACATCGTCCGTGCGCTGATGAGCTCCCCCTCCGTGCTGCTGGTGGACGAGCCCACGTCGGCGCTGGACCGCGAGCGCTCGGCGGCCGTCATCGAGCTGCTCGGCACGCTGACGCGGGAGGAGGGTGCAGCCACGCTCATGGTGACCCACGACGTGGAGTTCCTCGCCGCCGTGGACCGGACGTTGACGATGGTGGACGGGCGGCTCAGCGGCGCGTGAGGCCGGCACGCCCCACCGGCGTGCCTGACTACCCTGTCCCCATGCCCATCGCCCTCTCCACCTCCTCCGCCGGCCAGACCTTCGCCCTCGCCGACGCCGTCGAGCTCGTCCACGTGGCCCGCAACGGGTTCGTGGAGTCCCGCACGGCGGGCGCGGCGGTGGTCACCGGACCGGACGGCGCCGTCCTGGTGGCCCTCGGCCCGGCCGAGGCACCGATCTACCCGCGCTCCACGCTCAAGCCGTTCCAGGCGATCGCCTCGCTGCGCCACGGGGCGCGGCTGGAGAGCGAGGCCCTGGCCATCGCGTGCGGCTCCCACCGCGGCACGGTGCGTCACCAGGAGCTCGCCGCGCGCATGCTCGCGGACGCCGGCCTGGACCCCTCCGCCCTGCAGTGCCCCCCGGACTGGCCGGCCGACGCGGACGAGCTCGCCCGGTACGCGGCCGAGGCCGGCCCGGAGGCCCGGCGGACGCCGCTGGCCTACAACTGCTCGGGCAAGCACGCCGGCTTCCTCGCCGCGTGCACGGCCTCGGGACACGACGTCGGCACCTACCTGGACCCGCAGCACCCGGTCCAGCGGGAGGTGGAGGCCGTGATCGAGGAGTACTGCGGCGAGCCCGTGACGCAGACGGGTGTGGACGGCTGCGGCGCGCCGGCGGCGGTCGTGTCCCTGAGCGGGCTGGCCCGGGGCATCGGCCGCGTGGCCGGTGCCCCCTCCCGCCCGGACGCGGAGCCGCACGCGGCCGCCGTCGCCGAGGCGATGCTCGCCCACCCGTGGGCCGTGCAGGGTGAGACGAGCTCCAACACCGTGGTGATGCGCGAGCTGGGCCTGCTCGCCAAGCTCGGCGCGGACGGCGTCATGGTGATGGCCGCCCCGGACGGCACGGCCGTGGCTGTCAAGGCCCTCGACGGCGGCACGCGCGCCGGCAACCTCGTGGCGCTGTCGCTGATGGCCCGGTTCGCGCCGGAGCACGTGGACCGGGAACGGTGGGCGTCCGTGGTGGAGCAGGTGCGCCCGAAGATCCTGGGCCGCGGCGAGCCGGTGGGCTCCGTGGAGCTGGCCGCACCCGTCCGCGCGGTGGTGGACGCATGACCACCGGCTCCGTCCCCAAGCGGCGCGTGCCCGTCACCGAGGGCCACGCCGCCCTGCTGACGTGGGCGCGCACGCAGGCCGAGGACCCTGACGCGGCGGCGGCCCTGCCCCGCGCCATGCGCGCCACCGCGGTGCGCTTCGCCCTCGAGGAGCTGGCCACCCGTGCCCCCGGGAACTCGGTGGAAGTGCGGGTGCCGCCCTTCGGCGTCGCCCAGTGCCTCCCCGGACCGCGCCACACGCGCGGCACGCCGCCCAACGTGGTGGAGATGGACCCGGTCACGTGGCTGTCGCTCGCCACCGGGCTGCTCTCGTGGGCGGATGCGCGGGCCGCCGGGCGGGTGTCCGCCTCCGGCACGCGCGCGGACGTCTCGGCGCATCTGCCGCTCATCAGAGCGTAGGAGGAGCGACCACCAAGCCGGGTGGACGAAAGCTCGCCCGCCCTTTGTCTCACTATCGGTCGACAGCCCTCAACACACGCGCCAGACTCTGAGTACGTCCCCTGGTGGACGTCAGGGCGGGGGATCCTGGGAGCGCACCTGCACCCTCGCGTGACCGCCTCGCCCTGGCCGCGAAGACTCGAATCTGCTGGAATCCACTGTGAAGAAGCTGAGCACCATCGCATCCAGCCTTGCCGCCGTCACGCTGCTGATCGCCGGATGCAGTTCTGGAGATCCCGCCCCGGACACGACGGTCAAGGCAGGCTCGACCGGAGCACGGGGCAGGTCGTACTCCCGCTGGAGGAGTACCAGGCCCGGTCGATGAGCTCAACATCACGCAACGCGCCAGCCAGAGCGTGCTCCGGGAGTGCCTCAACCGCCGGGGGCACAAGGGACTGGCCCAGCAGGTCCTCGAGGCCAGTGAGGACGCTCCGGCCGACCCTGCCCGCAAGAAGGAGGAGATCCGCGTCACCAGCATCGAGGCCAGCTACCAGGCGCCCTTGATCACGCAGGACGAGGCGGCGCTCCAGGACGTCAAGGCCGAGACCGCGAAGCACGTCGACGCCGCCCGCGCCTCCCTGGCGACCCGCCAGTGACGGGCGCCACGACCGCGCCACGAGTGCGGCGCATCGCGCACCCCGGGCGGCTCGTCGTCGTCGGGGTCCTGATCCTGGCCCTGCTGGCGGGCGCCTTCGTGGCGGGCGCCTGTACCCCGGGCAGAGCGGACCGGACCCGGTCGCGGTCTCCGCGCCGATCGACGTGTGGGCCACAGCGGAACGGCGGACCCTGGACACCGTCAACAGCACCGTGGTCATGGACCACCTGCGGGAGCTGCACCGGCGCGGCACCACCGTGCTGATCAACACCCACGACCCGGAGATCGCCGTCCAGGCGGACCGGCGGATCGAGATCCGTGACGGCGTGCTCACCGAGCTCTCCCCCGGAACAGCGCCCGCGCCGCCCCACGTCGACGACGCCGGTCACCTCGCCCAGGTCGCGCCCGCGGATGTGCGCACCGACCGACTCGCGTGGCTCACTCCCGCCGCCGCCTTCGTCACCGCACCCGTGATCGCAGAGCGGCCCCAGGCGCAGCTCGACCTCGTCCTGCGCACCGAGGAGGGCTTCCCCTATCCCGTGTCCCAGGCGGCCCCGCTGATGATCGCCCCCGAGTCGCCCGGCTCGGTGCGCGTGCAGACCGTGGCCGACCTGCGCCAGCTGCGGGCCGGCGTGTCCGACGACCTCAGCGCGTTCGTGGGAGTGCTCTCCGGCGTCCTGCTGGTGCTGGCCGTCATCAGCGCGTCCACGGCCATGTACCTGTCCGTGCAGGCGTGGACGGCCGCGATCGCCCTCCGGCGGGCCATCGGATCCGGTCGTGGCCTGATCGCCCGGCTGTTCCTCGTCGAGGGGGCGGCGGTCGGCCTGGCCGGTGGAGCCCTGGGGGCCGCCGTCAGCACGGCGGCGGTGGTGGTCGTCTCGCACCTGCGCGGGTGGACGCCGGTCCTTCCCGCCTCGTCGATCCCCCTGGCGTTGGGCCTCGGACTCGTCTCCGGCGTCGTGAGCGCGCTCTACCCGGCCTGGGTGGCCAGCCGCCGACGGCCCGCCGACGCCCTGCGGGGGTGAGGCCGACGACCGGGGCGCGGGCCTGCCCGGCCCCGGCGCTGACGCGTCCCGACCCCCGATAGACTGGCCCCCATGACCTCCGGCCCCGAGAGCAGCACCACCCCGGCCCCTGACGAGCAGGAGTACACGCTGCGGCGCGCGCCCCGGCTCTCCGCGGTGGTGGTGGTCTCCTCGCTGGCCGGCGTCCTCCTCGCCCTGGTCGGCACCACCCTCGCGCACTCCGGGCCCGCGCCGCTCGTGGACCCCTACTCCGGCGCCCCGCTGAGCTTCGGCTCCACGTTCGGCACCATGCTGGTGGCCGCCGTGACCGCGTGCGTGCTGGTGGGACTGCTCGTATGGCTCCTGCTGGACCGCCGCTCGCGCCGCACCCAACGCACCGTGACCCTGCGTCGCACCGACGACCCCGCCGAGGCGGACGTCACCCTGCACCGCGCCGAGGCGGAGGCCCTGCGTCCCCGCCGCGGGGCGGACCCCTCCGATGGAAGGACCACCGAGCCGTGATCTCCGCTCGCACCCGCCGCGGCGACGGCCGCCTCACCGCCGCCCTCGACCCCCAGGACGCCGGCCCGCAGGACGAGTGCGGCGTCTTCGGCGTGTGGGCGCCGGGCGAGGACGTCGCCAAGCTGACCTACTACGGCCTCTACGCCCTGCAGCACCGCGGCCAGGAGTCCGCGGGCATCGCCGCCTCGGACGGCAGGCGGATCGCCGTGTACAAGGACATGGGCCTGGTGTCCCAGGTCTTCGACGAGCCCACGCTGTCCGCGCTGACCGGCCACATGGCCGTGGGCCACTGCCGCTACTCCACCACCGGTGTGAACAAGTGGGCCAACGCCCAGCCCACGCTCGGCGCCACCGCCGACGGCGGCACGGTCGCGCTGGCGCACAACGGCAACCTCGTGAACTCCGCCGAGCTGCTGCGCAGGGTGGAGGGCAAGGAGGGCGCCCACCGCGAGGGCGAGATCAAGCAGGGCAACACCACGGACACAGCTCTGGTGACGGCGCTGCTGCATGGCGAGCCGGGCGTCTCCGTCGAGGAGACCGCCCTCGAGCTGCTCCCGCAGGTCCGCGGCGCCTACTGCTTCGTGTTCATGACCGAGCACACCCTCTACGCCGCCCGCGACCCGCACGGGGTGCGCCCGCTGGTCCTCGGCCGCCTCGAGCGCGGCTGGGTGGTGGCCTCCGAGCAGGCCGCCCTGGCCACCGTGGGCGCCTCCTTCATCCGCGAGGTCGAGCCCGGCGAGATGATCGCGATCGACGAGGACGGCATCCGCTCCACGCGCTTCGCTGAGCCCCAGCCGGCGGGCTGCGTGTTCGAGTACGTGTACCTCGCCCGCCCGGACGCCGCGATCAACGGCCGCTCCGTGTACGAGTCCCGCGTGGAGATGGGCCGCCGCCTGGCTCAGGAGCACCCGGTGGACGCCGACGTGGTGATCCCCGTCCCGGAGTCCGGCACGCCCGCCGCCGTGGGCTACGCCGAGGCCTCGGGACTGCCCTTCCGCCAGGGCTTCGTGAAGAACGCGTACGTGGGCCGCACCTTCATCCAGCCCTCGCAGACCCTGCGCCAGCTCGGCATCCGGCTCAAGCTCAACGTGCAGCCCACCGTGGTGGCGGGCAAGCGCGTCGTCGTCGTGGACGACTCGATCGTGCGCGGCAACACGCAGCGCGCCATCGTGCGCATGCTCAAGGAGGCCGGCGCCGCCGAGGTGCACGTGAAGATCTCCTCCCCGCCCGTGAAGTGGCCCTGCTTCTACGGCATCGACTTCGCCACGCGCGCCGAGCTGATCGCCAACGGCGCCGGCGTCGAGGAGATCGCCTCCTCGATCGGAGCGGACTCGCTGGCGTACATCAGCGAGGAGGGCATGATCGCGGCCACCGAACAGCCGCGCGAACGCCTCTGCACGGCCTGCTTCACCGGCCGCTACCCCATCGAGCTCGCCGACGAGAAGGAGCGCGGCAAGGCCGTGCTCGAGACCGGCTCCCCCACCGCCGCCGCCACCCCCGTGGTGGGCGAGGACGGGACCGTGACCACCGTGACGTCCACCGGCTGCGAGCCCGGCCCGGACGCCGAGGACGAGAAGCTGCTCACCGAGACGGACAGGACCCCGCTGTGACCGACGCCCAGAACACCGCCCAGCCCGCCGAGGCCGCCCCGGGCGGCGCCCCCATGACCTACGCCGCCGCCGGCGTGGACGTGGAGGCGGGCGACCGCGCCGTCGAGCTCATGAAGGACGCCGTGAAGGCGACGCACACCGCCGAGGTGCTGGGCGGCGTCGGGGGCTTCGCCGGCATGTGGGACGCCTCCGCGCTCACCGGGTACCGGAGGCCGCTGCTGGCCACCTCCACGGACGGCGTGGGGACCAAGGTCGCGATCGCGCAGGCCATGGACAAGCACGACACCATCGGCCAGGACCTGGTCGGCATGGTCGTGGACGACATCGTGGTGGTCGGCGCGAAGCCCCTCTTCATGACCGACTACATCGCGTGCGGCAAGGTGGTCCCCGAGCGGATCGCGGACATCGTGCGAGGCGTGGCCGAGGGCTGCCGCCTCGCCGGGACCGCCCTGGTGGGCGGCGAGACCGCCGAGCATCCGGGCCTGCTGGGCGTGGACGAGTACGACGTCGCCGGCGCCGCCACCGGCGTGGTGGAGGCGGACCGCGTGCTCGGCGCCGAGCGGGTGCGCTCCGGCGACGTGGTGGTCGGCATGGCCTCCTCGGGCATCCACTCCAACGGCTACTCCCTGGTGCGCCGCGTGGTGAACGCCGCCGGCTGGAGCTTCGACCGCGAGGTGGACGAGCTCGGCCGCACCCTCGGCGAGGAGCTCCTGGAGCCCACCCGCATCTACACGCGGGCCTGTCTGGACCTGATGGACGCCCTCAACGGGACCGACGGCGGCGAGGACCTGCCGCTGCGCGGGTTCTCCCACGTGACCGGCGGCGGCCTCGCCGCGAACCTCGCGCGCGTGCTCCCGCAGGGGCTCATGGCCACCGTGGACCGCGGCACGTGGGCGCTGCCGCCCGTGTTCCAGCTCGTGGGGCAGCTCGGCCGCGTGCCGCAGGCCGACCTCGAGCGGACGCTGAACCTCGGCGTGGGCATGGTGGCCGTGGTCTCGGCCGACGCCGCGGACCGGGCCGTCGCCGCGATCGAGGCCGCCGGGATCCCCGCGTGGACCATGGGATCGATCGGGGAGGTCTCCGCGGACGCCGAGGCCGCCGGCGAGGACTACGTGCAGGGCGCCAAGGGCGTCGACGGCGGCGCCGTCCTCATGACGGGCGCTTACGCCTCCTGAGCCGCGTTTTTGCTGACGCAACACGCGCACCGGTTGCGTTTTCGCTGACGCAACACGCGCGGCCCAAGCGTTGTCGCTGACGCCGCGCTCAGTCGACGGCGTACCGCCAGCCGCCCAGACCAGCCCGGTGCGCCCGAGCCTCGGCGACGACCCTCCGGAAGTCGTCCCGGGCGTCGTCGACGGTCGCCCGGATCTGCCCCAGCCGGCACGGTCCCAGCCATCGTTCCACCAGGCGGCCACCGCGCGTTGCGCCGGGTCGAGGTGGGACTCGCCGTCGTCATGGATCACCAGCCGCAGGGACCGCCATCCGCGGTCGGCGTCCGGCGAGCGCTCCCGATCCGGATGGAGCACCAGCTGCAGCGCCGGCTCCGGAAGGCCCGCATGGAGCAGCGCCAGGCGCCGTGCCGTCTCCTGCGGCGAATCCGCGCCGACCCGGATCAGGTCGAGACCCGCCCGCGCCGCCCGCACGCCCTTGAAGCGGCCCGCCCGGTCCAGGGCGGCCCGCAGCGCCGCGGGCGTGCTCCGGGGCGGCAGCCGCCCCTCCGGGGACCACGGAGGGTTCACGACGACGACAACACCCGGCGCGCGCGTGTTGCGTCAGCGAAAGCGCTGCGGGGGGTCAGAGGCGGGCGTCGAGCCAGGCCAGCGCCTCGGACACGGGGGCCCGCCAGCGCCACTGTGCCTTGGGGTCGGCCCGCGTGGGGCCCAGGTTCACGAGCGCCACGGGCTTGCCGGCGCGCTCGGCGTCGAGCACGAACCGGAACCCGCTCATCACGGCCAGGGACGTGCCCACGGCCACGATCCCGTCGGCGTCGGCGGCCATTCCGCGGGCCGCGTCCCGGCGCTCGACCGGCACGCTCTCACCGAAGTACACGACGTCCGGCTTCAGCTCCACGGACCCGCACACGAGGCACCCGACCATGCGGAACTCCTCCACCCACCGGGTGGTGAGCGTGACGTCCCCGTCCGGGTTCACGGCGTCCGGGTCGACCTCCACCCGCTCGAGGTACCCCGGGTTCGCCGCCTCGAGCCGGGCGTCCAGCCTTCGGCGGTCCTCCCGGTGACCGCACCGCAGGCACGCCACGCGGGCGAGGTCGCCGTGCAGCTCGATGAGCCGGCCGGGGTCCATGCCGGCCTCCCGTCCGGCCTCGGCGTGCAGTCCGTCCACGTTCTGCGTGAGGATCCCGGCCACCGTGCCCTCGGCGGCCCACCTCGCCAGGATCCGATGCGCAGCGTTGGGACGGGCCTGGTCCATGCGGCGCCAGCCCACGAACGACCGCGCCCAGTACCGGTGGCGTGCGGCGGGGTCGTCCCGGAACTCCTGGTACGTCATGGGCCGATGCCGGTGCAGCGAGCCGTTCGGCCCCCGGTAGTCGGGGATCCCGGAGTCGGTGGAGACGCCGGCGCCCGTGATCACCAGGGGACGGCCCTCGCCCAGGACACGCAGAAGACCCCGAGACGCGGTCTCGGGGTCCTGCAGCGGTGCGCTCTCCCCCACCACGCGGGCGATGGACCGCAACGCGGCCCGGTGCCCGTCCAGTGCGGGATGCGTGGCGGGCGTCATCGGCCCGGCACGTCGTCCTCGTCCTCGTCCGAGTAGAGGTCCGCGTAGGGGTCCTCGTACTCGGGCTCCCGCTCGACCTCCGGCTCCGGGGCCGGGACGCGGGTGCGTCCCCCCGTGAGCTCGCGCTCCAGTGCCGAGAGGTCCGTTCCGAGAGACATGTACTTGATCTCCCGTGCCTGCTTCGTGGCCTTCGCCTTCTGACGGCCGCGCCCCATGAGCGTGACCCCCTTCGCATCTCTCGTCTCCCGGGATCCGGGCACACAGAGGCCCGCCGGGTGTCACTGGTCAATATGGTTCGTGCGCACCAGGGTACATGAACGCACGGTGACCAGGCGCTCGGGGCCGCCCCGCCTCCCCCTCCCCGACCGCCGCCGCCCTCCGTCGCGACGACGACGCCGGGGCCCCCACCCCGACCCGGCGGTCCCGGCGTGACCCCCACATGACAGAGCCCTGTGCACCGGCAGCACCGTCCGCTATGTTGCCTGCATCACATCCATCCCGGACGGCCCGTCCCACCGGACGCCCGCCGCGTCCGGACACACCCCCACCCCGCACCCCAGGAGAAACCATGCGTCGCACGTCCGCCCTGCTCGCCGCCGGAGCACTGGCCGCCACCCTGGCGGCCCCGCCAGCCGCCCTCGCCGGTCCGCCCGCCCACGCCGGGAACGCCGGCCTGGGCCCCGGTCTCAGCCGTGCGGGCGGCAACCCGAACTCCCCGGAGAAGCTCGTGCGCTCCATCAGCGAGCAGAATCTGCGCGCGGACATCGAGGCGTTCCAGGCGATCGCGGACGAGCACGGCAATCGGGCCGCGGGCACCGCGGGCTACCGCGCCTCCGTCGACTACGCGGTGGACGAGCTCGAAGAGGCCGGCTACGACGTCGAGCTCCAGGAGTTCGAGATCACCTACACCGAGACCCTCCGCGACTCCCTCGTGCAGACCGGCCCGGTCTCCCGCGAGCTGGGACACACGGTGTTCACATACTCGCCCTCGGCGCTCGTCACCGACGCCCCGCTCACCGCCCCGACCGGCGCGGCCACCGGCTGCTCCCCCGCGGCCTGGACCGGCGTCGACCTGACGGGCCAGGTCGCCCTGGTCTCCCGCGGCGAGTGCACGTTCGCGCAGAAGTCCCTGACGGCAGCCGCGGCCGGCGCGGAAGCCGTGATCATCTACAACAACGCCGACGGCGACCTCAGCGGCACCCTCGGCGCCCCCTCCGAGGACTACGTGGGCACGGTGGGCGTGACCCGCGAGCTGGGCCAGGAGCTGCTGGCGCAGACCCGCGCCGGCGGCGCCACCGTCACCCTCGACCTCGAGCAGCTCGTGGAGCAGCGTCCCACCTGGAACGTGCTCGCGGAGACCCGCACGGGCAGCGAGGACGACGTCGTCATGCTGGGCGCCCATCTGGACGGCGTGCCCGCCGGCCCCGGCATCCACGACAACGCCTCCGGCTCCGCCGTGGTCCTCGAGGTCGCCCGCCAGGCGGCCAAGGCCAACAGGGCCGAGTCCAAGGTCCGGTTCGCCCTGTGGGGCGCGGAGGAGATCGGCCTGCTCGGCTCCGAGCACTACGTGCAGACCCTCCCGGCCGAGGCGCGCGAGGACATCTCCCTGTACATCAACCTGGACATGGTGGCCCCGCTGGACCACCAGGACACGCTCGGGGTGCTGACCGGCGACTGGTCGGGCGGCGGCGAGACCCTGCTGTCCTCCCAGCTCGAGCGGGACGGCCACGAGTGGGTGGCCGCCGGCAGCAACGGCCGCTCCGACTACGCCTCGTTCGTGGCCGAGGGCATCCCCTCCACGGGCCTGCTCTCCCTGCACGACGACAACTACCACACGCCCCAGGACGACATCGACAACGTCTCCTTCACCACGCTGACCCACTCGGCCCGCGCGGTGGCCCATGCGATCGGCACCCTGCAGCAGGACGCCGACGCCCTCGGCGCCCGCTGACCCGGGTCGTCAGCCGGACCCGCCCGGCGCGGCCACGACGACGGCGCCCGCCCCCTTCCCGGGGACGGGCGCCGTCGCGCAGGCACCACAACCGGTCCTCACGTCAGATCCAGCCGGCCTCCCAGGCCCGCTGGGCCGCCTCCGGGGTGCGCGGCGCCGGTTCGGGGCATGAGGCGTGGGGGGGCCTGAGCCTGCTGGGCCCGTGGTTCTTCATCCCGGGGCACGTGGCCGCCCCCGCGATGGCCTCCTTCGGCGCCTCCCCGCAGCGGGTCATGGCGTGGCAGGTCGTGGCGATCGTCCTCTCCACGGGGTTCACCGCCGCCGTGGCCCACGGCCTGGGGGCCGCGGTCCTGACCACGGCCCCCTGATCCGCGTCAGGCCCGGCGCGTGGCGACGGTCAGGCCGTCGACGTCCTCGCCCTGGGCGCGGTCCACCACCACGGTGTCCCCGTCCTGGACGTCACCGGCCAGGAGGGAACGGGCCAGGCGGTCGCCGATCTCGCGCTGCACCAGCCGGCGCAGCGGACGGGCACCGTAGGCGGGGTCGTAGCCGGTGAGGGCCAGCCACTCCCGCGCGGCCTCGGTGACCTCGAGGGACAGCCGCCGGCCCGTGAGGCGCGCGGCCATCGAGTCCACCTGCAGGTCCACGATCCGGGCCAACTCGGCCACGCCGAGCGCGTCGAACATCACGACCTCGTCGAGGCGGTTGAGGAACTCGGGCTTGAAGGCTCCGCGCACCACGTTCATGACGGCGTCCTTGCGCGCCTGCTCCTCCATCGACTGGTCCACCAGGAACTGGCTGCCCAGATTGGACGTGAGGATCAGGATCACGTTGCGGAAGTCCACCGTGCGGCCCTGGCCGTCGGTGAGGCGGCCGTCGTCGAGCACCTGCAGGAGGATGTCGAAGACCTCCGGATGGGCCTTCTCCACCTCGTCCAGCAGCACCACCGAGTACGGGCGGCGCCGCACGGCCTCGGTGAGCTGGCCGCCCTCGTCGTAGCCCACGTACCCGGGGGGCGCGCCCACCAGACGGGAGACGGCGTGCTTCTCGGAGTACTCGGACATGTCGATCCGGACCATGGCGCGGTCGTCGTCGAAGAGGAACTCCGCGAGCGCCTTGGCCAGCTCGGTCTTGCCCACGCCCGTGGGGCCCAGGAAGAGGAACGAGCCGGTGGGCCGGTCCGGGTCCGCGATGCCGGCGCGGGAGCGGCGCACCGCGTCCGAGACGGCGGTGACGGCGTCCTTCTGCCCGATCAGCCGCTCGCCCAGGTGGTCCTCCATCGTCAGCAGCTTCTCCGACTCGGAGGCGAGCATGCGCCCGGCGGGGATGCCGGTCCACGCGGAGATCACCTCGGCGATGTCGTCCGCGGTGACGTCCTCGGAGACCATCGTCTCGACGTCGTCCCCCGCGTGCTCCTGGGCCCGTCGGTCCGCGTCCTCGAGCTGCTTCTCCAGCGCGGGGATCTCGCCGTAGAGCAGGCGGGAGGCCTCGGCGAGGTCGCCGTCGCGCTGGGCCTTCTCGGCGGCCGAGCGCAGCTCGTCCACCTTCACACGCAGGTCGCCGGCCTCGTTGAGGGAGGCCTTCTCCGACTCCCAGCGGGCGGTGAGGGCGCGCAGCTCCTCCTCCTTGTCCGCCTTCTCCTGGCGCAGGCCCGCCAGGCGCTCGACGGAGCCCGGGTCGGTCTCGCCGTCGAGCGCGAGCTCCTCCATGGTGAGGCGGTCCACCTGGCGGCGCAGCGCGTCGATCTCCTCCGGGGCGGAGTCGATCTCCATGCGCAGCCGCGAGGCGGCCTCGTCCACCAGGTCGATCGCCTTGTCCGGCAGCTGGCGGCCGGAGATGTAGCGGTCGGAGAGGGTGGCGGCGGCCACCAGCGCGGAGTCGGCGATCGCCACCTTGTGGTGCGCCTCGTACCGCTCCTTCAGGCCACGCAGGATCGCGATCGTGTCGTCCACGGAGGGCTCTCCCACGTAGACCTGCTGGAAGCGGCGCTCCAGCGCCGGGTCCTTCTCGATGTTCTCGCGGTACTCGTCCAGGGTGGTGGCGCCGATCAGGCGCAGCTCGCCGCGGGCCAGCATGGGCTTGAGCATGTTGCCGGCGTCCATGGCGCCCTCGGACGCGCCGGCGCCGACCACGGTGTGGATCTCGTCGATGAACGTGACGATCTGCCCGTCCGACTCCTTGATCTCCTCGAGGACGGACTTCAGGCGCTCCTCGAACTCGCCGCGGTACTTGGCGCCGGCGATCATGGCGCCCAGGTCCAGGCTGATCAGCTGCTTGCCGCGCAGGGACTCGGGGACGTCCCCGGCCACCATGCGCTGGGCCAGGCCCTCGACGACGGCGGTCTTGCCGACGCCCGGCTCGCCGATGAGCACGGGGTTGTTCTTGGTGCGGCGGGAGAGCACCTGGACGACGCGGCGGATCTCGGCGTCGCGGCCGATCACCGGGTCCAGCTTGCCGGAGCGGGCCACCTCGGTGAGGTCGGTGCCGTACTTCTCGAGGGACTGGAAGGTCGCCTCGGGGTCCGGGGTGGTCACCCTGGCGTCCCCGCGCACCTGGGTGAAGGCCGCCTGGAGCGCCTCGAGGGAGGCGCCGGCGTCGCGGAGGGCGCGGCCGGCGTCGCCCGCGTCCGCGGCCAGGCCCAGCAGCAGGTGCTCCGTGGAGACGTAGGCGTCCCCGTGGGAGTCCGCCTGGCGCTGGGCGGCCTTGACCGCGGCGGCCGCGGCCGGGGCCAGCCGCGCCTCGGACACGGTGGATCCGGAGGCCTTGGGCAGCCCGTGGATGGCGGTGGAGGCGGCCGTGGACACCACGTCCGGGTCCACGCCGGCCGCCTTGAGCACGGCCACGGCCACCGAGTCCCGCTGGTCCATGAGGGCCTTGAGCAGGTGGGCGGGCTCGATGCTCGGGTTGGAGGCGGTGGTGGCGTTCATGGCCGCGGCCGAGAGCGCCTCCTGGCTCTTGGTGGTGAACTGCGGGGTGGCGTTCATGGGTGGGTGCTCCTTCGGGGTCGGTCTTGAGTCTGTTCAGCTCAACTTCGCCGGGTGGGCGGGTTATTCCATCGGGATCGGGTCCTCCGCCGCCCCTCAGGCCTCCGCGAGCGCCTCGGCCAGGGCCGCCTCGAGGGCCTGCTCGCCCGCCGCCACGGCGGGGCCCTGCAGGGCGGTCTGCCACCCAATCAGGTACCCGTACGTGTACGTGGGCTCCCCCGCGGCCTCGGCCGCCCGGCGCAGACGGCGCAGCGCCTCGAGCGCCACGTCGATGTCCTGCACCTGGCCCAGACCCTCGGTGACCTGCTCCCACAGCCCGGCCTGGCGGGCAGCCCCCTCGCCGAAGGCCGGCGCGAGCAGCTCGTGGGCGTAGCGCACGGCCTTCGCGCGCTTGCGGGTCTCGTGCAGCAGGTGCATCCGCTCGTCACCCGCGGCGGCGCGGGCCGCGGCGTGCGCCCGCTGCGCCCGCCGTGCGGCGCGGTCCACCAGCCGGGGCAGCACGTCCACGGCGCGGCGGCCCGCCCTCCCGCGCAACGGCGGGGCGGCGAGGAACTCGGCGAGCCGGTCCAGGAGGGCGGCGTAGCGGGTCGAGTCCAGGGCCTCCACCAGCGCGGCGTGGGCCTCGGCGTGCACGCGGTCCAGCTCGGCGGTGGCGCTGCGCTTGACGGGACCTTCGTAGTCCCGGCGCGGCACGGCATCGATCTGCTCGAGCACACGCGCACGGACCACCTCGGCGTCCCGGGGGCCGCCCAGGACGCCGGCGTACCACCGCAGCTCGTCGCGCAGGGGATCGGTCACGTCCCGGTCGAACAGGTCGCGGAAGGTGCGCAGCGCGCTGCGCAGCCGCCGGGTGGCCACGCGGGCCTTGTGGACCGCCCCGGGCTCGTCCGTGCGCAGGTCCTCCTCGCGCCCGTGCAGCACGGCCACCTGCTCCGCGGCATAGGCCAGGACGACGCGCGCCGCCGGCCCCGTGCGGCGCGGCCCCTTGCCCCGCTCGATCCGGGAGACGTCGTCCTCGAGGGCGCGGGCGAGCTTCGAGGGGCTCTCGGCCACCGCCACACCCTGTCGCGCCAGGTGTTCCACCACCCGCTCCAGCAGGGCGCCGTCCACCCCGGGACGCAGCTCCACCTCGAGCTCGCGCCAGCGCCGGTCCGCCGGCAGGGCGTGCACGACGTCATCGCAGAGCACCGCCACGACCTCGCCGTCCGCGTCGGCCAGGTCGGTCTCGGCCCGGCGGGTGGTGAGCACCGCGGCGGGGACGAGGCCGGCGTCCGCCCCCGTGCGCCCGGTCCACGCCTCCCCCAGGTGCCGGTCGAGCGCCTCCCGCAGCGGTGCCGGCACCCGCCAGCGGCCGTCATCCTCGGTGAGCCCGGCGTGCACCTCGAGCCGATCGGTGCCGGTGGGGAGCTTGAGGTGCCAGCCGGCGTCGTCCCCGCCCTCCCGGCGGCGCAGGGTCACCCTGGTGCGCAGCAGGAACAGGTCCGGGGTGTCCAGGTAGACGGCCCGCAGCCGGTGCTCGCGCGTCTCCCCGGGGGTGAGCAGACCGGTGAGGTCGGGCGTCTCCGCGCCCTCGGCGAGCTCGAACTTGACCTCCGCCTCGATCGCCGCGTCCGCGCCCGCGGGGGCCTGCGGCCCTCGGGTCCGGTCCGGCTGCCCCTGGGACGGGCTGTTCTTCGCGGGCTCGGACACGGGTCCTCCTGGTCTCTCGACGTCGGGCGCCCCGGCCGCCGGCGACGTCGGACGACGACGCCCGTCCGCGGGCTCCGGGCCGCTCCCTGGCCTCCCAGCCTAGGCACCGCCGCGCCCCGCGGGCACGGCCCGGGCCGCGGCCCGGTCCGGATCCGCGGGGCCGAGGGCGCTACCGTGGCCGCATGTCCACCGCTGCTCCCCCGCCGCCCGGCCGCCGCAGCCCCCTGCGCACATGGGAACGCCCGCGCCCGTCTCTGCTGTACGTGCTGGGCAGGACATGGAACCGGCTCATGGACATCCAGGTGTGGGACGTGGCCGCCGCCATGACGTTCTTCGGCACCCTCTCCCTGCTGCCCACCCTGATCGCGCTGGTCTCCCTGGTCTCCCTCCTGGGTCTGCGCCAGACCACCGTGGACGCGGCGGCGGGCCTGGCGTCCGAGGTGTGGCCGGCCCTGTCCTCCGAGGCCGTCCGGGACTGGATCCTCAGCCTCGGCGCGGCCACCACGGGACCGCTCGCCCTCACCCTGGGCGTGCTGGGCGCCGTCTTCTCCGCCTCCGGCGCGGTGGGCGCCTTCCACCGGGCGATGCACCGCATCTACGACACACGCGAGGGGCGCCCGCTCCTGCGCTTCCGGCTGGTGCTCTTCGTGGAGACCCTCGCGCTCATGCTGGGGCTGGTCCTGGTCGTCGTCCTGGTGGTGCTCGGCGGGGACCTCTCCGCCCGGCTGGGGGAGGCCGTAGGCCTGGCGGAGCAGACCGTGCGGACGTGGAACCTGGCCAAGTGGCCCGTCATCCTCGTGCTGATCATGCTCGCCGTGACCCTGGCCTACCGCCGCGGCCCCAACGTCCGGCCGCCGCGCTACCGCCCACTGTCCCTGGGCGCTGTGAGCGTGGTGGTGCTGCTGTTCGCGGCCACCCTCGCCCTCGGCTGGATCACCGACCGCTTCGGCGAGCTGGAGATCGTGGGCCGGATCAACTCGGCCATCGGCGTCCTGGCGCTCGTGTGGCTGGCGTGCATCGTCGTGCTGGCCGGGGCGGCCCTGGACGCGGAGATGCTGCGCGCTCGGCAGTTGGCGGTCGGGGCCGACGCCGCCGACGAGCTGCAGCTGGCCACGCGGCACACCCGGATGCTCGAGGAGCTGGACCGGGCCCAGCACCGCTACCGGCGCCTGGGCCGCCTGGTCACGGAGGCCGTCCGCTCGGGGGAGTCGCTCACCGCCCGCCGCACCCCGCTGCTGGCCGAGGAGGGCGGCCTGTTCTCCGTGGACGCCCCGCGCCGCTCCCCCGCGGACCTCACCTCGGGCACGCCGTTCCACGCCGCACCGGAGCGCGAGGAGGCCCGCGTGGGGGGAACCCGCGTGGATCCCGACGCCGGCCCCGACGACCGCGGTCCAGGCCCGGACCGGGCCCCCGCGCGCTGAGGCGGGGCCCGGTCCTCGTCGGCACGGCCGGAGGCGCGGACTGGATACCCTCTCCGAGAGGGCTGCCCCTCCCCCGGCCGCCTCACCCCGTGAAAGGAGCACCATGGCCCAGGACACCGCCGACTGGCGCCGCGCGGCCGTCCTCCTGTGCGGCGCGTGGCGTGAAGCCCTGCGGGTCTCGGCCCCACGAGTCGACCCGGAGCACCTGTTCCTCGGCGTCCTGACCTCCGGCGGCCCTGCCGCTCGCGTCGCCTCCCGGCACGGCCTGTCCCTCGAGGCCGCCCGTCGCGGCGCTGCCGTGCGCGCGGGCCGTCAGCTGCGCGCCGTCGGGACGGACGTGGCCCGGGAGGGCCGCATCCCGCGTGCCCCGCTGGCCGCGCTCGACCGGGGCGGGGCATCCACGATCCCGCTGTCCACCTCCTCCGAGGGGATGCTGCCCGGCCGCAGGCAGCCGCTCTCCGAGACCGGCTGGGCTCTCGACCTCCTGCAGGAGCCAGCGGGAACCGTCTCCGCGCTCGTGGCCGCCGTCGGCGTGGACGTGGACGCCCTGCGACGCTCCCTGCGGGCCGCCGGGGACGCCTCGGACGTCCACCTGCCGGACGCGGAGCTGGCCGTCACCCCCGAGGGCTGCCTGACGCCCGCCGACGCCCTCACGCCGCCGGACGGCATCCGCACCTCCGGCGCCATGGCCGGTCGGGCGGGCCGGGTGGGCGCGCTCGGCGCCGAGTGGTTCGTCTCCGCCCCCCGAGAGGACGTCGTGCGCCTGCTGCGCGACCCGGAGCAGGTCCGCGCGGTCACTGCCCAGCCCGCCGAGGCCGAGGTCGACGACGCCTTCGGCGTGGTCACCTCCGTGCGGGAGAAGGCGGGCCGCGGCGGGTCCCGCCGCACCATCCGGCAGCTCTTCCCCGCGGAGTCCGCCGGCCCGGACGGCGCCCACCGCATCCGGTGGGTCGAGGTGCTCGACGAGCACCGCACGGGCCCGCTGGGCGAGGACGGCATCCGCGCGCCGGATGCGCGCGACTACTCCGGAGCCCTGGCCGGCGCCTACGTCTTCGTCCTCACCCCGGACTCGGGCCCCGCCCCGGAGCGCCGCGTGGACTACCCGGGCCATGAGGTCCTCAGCGGCGAGGGCACCCGTGTGCGCCTGATCCGCGTGCGCCGCACCGTGCGGCGCCGGGACGCCCTGGCGGACCGGGCCACCCGCTGGCCGCGGGCCTGGGCCGTGGCCCAGCACCTGCATTCCCTCGCCTCGCTCGCCGCCGAGCGCGGCTGAGCCCGGCGGTGCGGGAGCGGCGAGCCCGCCGCCGCCACGGCACCTGCCCCCGGTCGGCCGAGGACACATTCGGACGCCCACGGGATCAGCGTGCCCGGCCTGTGGCCGGGGCCACTAGGATGGCGCCCTGTCCCCCATGGGCCCGCCTCGGCGGTCCCCTGACCCGGCCCACCCCGGCCGCCTCGGAAGGCACCCATGTCCCGCTTCACCACCCGCGCCCTCGGCGCCCTGGCCGTCGGCGCGAGTGCCCTGACGCTCAGCAGCTGCGCCGTGATCGGCGGCGACTCGGCGTCGGCCGGGATCGCGGCCGAGGGCGACCTCTCGGAGACCTTCGGTCTCGTCGCCCCCGGCACCCTCACCGTATGCTCGGACATCCCCTACCCGCCGTTCGAGTTCGAGCAGGACGGGGAGCTCACCGGCTACGACATCGAGCTGGTCCGCGCCCTCGCCGAGGATCTCGGCCTCGGCCTGGAGATCGTGGACTCCTCGTTCGAGGCCGTCGAGTCCGGCGCCTCGCTCACCGGCTGCGACCTGAACGCCTCGTCCATCTCCATCACCGAGCCGCGCCAGCGCGTCATGGCCTTCACGCTCCCCTACCTCGACGACGACCTGGTCCTGGTGGCGAACCGGGAGTCGGGTATCACCGACGTGGAGTCCGCCCGGGGCGCCCGCGTGGGCGTGCAGGCGGCCACCACCGGTGAGGAGTACGCCCAGCAGGCCGGCCTGGACACCGTGCAGTTCGAGGACGGCGGCATGCAGGTCCAGGCTCTGCAGGCCGGCACGGTCGACGCCCTGCTGGGCAACCAGTCGGTCATCCTCTACACCCTGAAGGACGACCCGCGCTTCGAGGTGGTCGAGGCCCTGCCCACCGGCGAGCAGCTCGGCATGGCCGTGGCCCCGGAGAAGGCGCAGCTCGGATCCGCGATCAACCGCTCCCTCCAGAGCCTCCGCAACGACGGCACCCTCGCGGAGCTGCAGCAGAAGTGGTTCGGGACCGTGCAGGAGGACTACCGGTGAGCACCCAGACCCCCACCCCGACCGCCGCCGCGCCCCGACCCGGCCGCGCGCGCCGCCGTCGCGCCGTATCGCTGGCCGTCCAGGCTGCGATCCTCGTGCTCGCCCTCGCCGCGCTTGCCTTGGTGGTCGACTGGACGACCCTCGCCGAGAACGTGTTCAACTTCGCGGCCGTGGCCCCGATGTTCCCGAACATCGTCCTGGTGGGGCTCGGCAACACGCTGTTCTACACGGTCACCTCCTTCGTGGTGGGCCTGCTGGGCGGCATCCTGCTGGCCCTCATGCGGATGAGCTCGTTCGCCCCCTACCGGTGGCTGGCGACGGCGTACGTCGAGTTCTTCCGCGGCGTCCCCGCCCTGCTGGTGTTCCTGGCCTTCGGCTACGGCGTGCCCTTCGCGTTCGGCGTCACCTGGCCGATCCCCGTCGTCGTGATGACGGCCCTGGGCATGGTGTCCGCGGCGTACATCGCGGAGACGCTGCGCGCCGGCCTGCAGGCCGTGCCCAGGGGCCAGATGGAGGCCGCCCGCTCCCTCGGCATGCCGCACTGGCGCGCGATGGTGACCATCGCGATCCCCCAGGCGTTCCGGATCGTGCTGCCGCCGCTGACCAACGAGGTCATCCTGCTCACCAAGGACTCCTCGCTGGTCTACGTCCTGGGCCTGGCCGCCCACGAGTACGAGCTCACCAAGTTCGGCCGCGACGGCATCTCCGCCCTGGACGCGGGCATGACCCCGATCCTGGTGGCCGGCCTGTGCTACCTGGTGATCACCGTCCCCCTGTCCCTCCTCGCGCGCCGCTTCGAGGCCCGCTCGTCCCGGAAGGTCTCCTGATGACGACCCAGCAGACCCCCGCCGCCCCGGCGTCCGTCGTCGACGCCGCCGGTGTCACGATCACCGGGCTCAACAAGTCCTACGGCACGAACCACGTCCTCCGGGGCATCGACCTCGAGATCGCACCCGGTGAGGTGGTGTGTCTGATCGGGCCCTCGGGCTCCGGCAAGTCCACGCTGCTGCGCTGCGTCAACCTGCTCGAGACCCCGGAGTCGGGGACCGTGCGCGTGGGCGAGTTCACCGTGACGGACGAGGACGTGAACCTGGACGCCCTGCGCCAGCACGTGGGCATGGTCTTCCAGCAGTTCAACCTCTTCCCGCACCTGACGGTGCTGGAGAACTGCACCGTGGCGCAGACGAAGGTCCTCAAGCGCTCCACCGCCGAGGCCCGTGCGGTCGCCACGCGCCAGCTCGCGCGCGTGGGCCTCGCCGAGCTCGAGGACCGCTACCCGGACCAGCTCTCCGGCGGCCAGCAGCAGCGCGTGGCGATCGCCCGCGCCCTCGCGATGGACCCGCAGCTGATGCTGTTCGACGAGCCGACCTCGGCGCTCGACCCGGAGACCGTGGGCGACGTGCTCTCGATCATGCGCCACCTGGCCGAGGAGGGCATGACCATGCTGGTGGTCACCCACGAGATGGGCTTCGCCCGCGAGGTGGCGGACCGCGTGGTGTTCATGGACGGCGGCGTGGTGGTGGAGTCCGGCCCTGCGTCCGCCGTGATCGCCGACCCCCAGGAGCCCCGCACGCAGGACTTCCTGCGCCGCGTCCTCAACCCCACCGAGGTGGACATCTGACCGCGGATCCCACATGCGAAGGGGCCCCGCACCGGTGTACCGGTGTGGGGCCCCTTCGCATGGCGGCGGGAGGGGATCAGGCCTTCTTGCGCAGCTTGGCGAGCTCCTCGCGTGCCTCGCGCAGCGCCGTGGTCTGCTCGTCGCGCGCAGCGAAGATGGCGGAGACCTTCTCGTCCTTGGCCTCGCGGATGGCCTGCACCTTGGCCTCGCGGGCCTCGGCGATGCGGTTCGCGCGCTTCTTGGCGGCCTTGCGGCGCTTGCCCGGACGATTGGTGACGGAGTCGGCGGCGATGGCCAGGCCGGAGCCGAGCAGGAAGACGTCCTTGGCCACGGCGGTGCCGTCCTGGGACGGGCGCACGCCGTCGTTCTCGGTCATCTCCGGGGTGTTGAGGTACATGGACATCAGGCCGCCGGAGAAGGCGGTCAGGGCCGAGCCGGCCAGCCAGCCCGGCACGAAGGGGGCCAGCAGGGCGGCGCCGGTGCCCACCTCGGAGGCCACGATGAAGGCCTTGAACTGGGACGGGGTGAGCTTCGACAGCGCGGGGACGCCCTTGACGGCCATGCCCTGCAGGTACGCGGCCTGCTCCTCGCCCAGCGAGCGCTTGCCGAGGCCGGAGTTGAGGATGAACGCGCCGGAGGTCAGGCGCAGCGGAATCTGGATGATGCTCATGGAGTCTTCCTTCCAGTGGAGCCCGCGGCACGTCACGGCGTGAGTGTGGCGCGAACGGTCGGTCGAGCGGTCAGCTCCTCCACTCTATCAACCGCCGTCCAGCCGGGGGTGATGGTGGACAATGGACGCCATGATGTCGAGCTCCGCCCCCTGGGCCCTGTCCGCCGCCACCGCGCAGCCTGCCGACTACGGCTGGCTGGGCAACGTCGTCGTGTCGATCATGGAGGCCGTCGGCCCCGTGGGGGTGGGCCTGGCCGTGTTCGCGGAGAACATCTTCCCGCCCATCCCCTCGGAGGTGATCCTCCCGCTCGCCGGGTTCACGGCCGCCAGCGGTGCGTTCAGCCCTCA
Organism: Micrococcus lacusdianchii; assembly: GCF_023155805.1. Taxonomy (GTDB): domain Bacteria; phylum Actinomycetota; class Actinomycetes; order Actinomycetales; family Micrococcaceae; genus Micrococcus; species Micrococcus lacusdianchii. Next base: position 47,907 of record NZ_JAKNUW010000008.1, read on the forward strand.
TGCCGCCCTGCTCTGGGCCACGGTGGGCGCCGTCGTCGGCGCGCTGGCCCTGTACGGGATCGGCGCGGCCCTGGGCAGGCGGCGGCTGTACCGGATCGCGGACCGCATGCCCCTCGTCGACGTCGAGGACGTCGAGCACACGGAGAAGTGGTTCGCCCGGTACGGCTACTGGACGGTGTTCTTCGGGCGCATGGTGCCCGTGTTCCGCTCCCTGATCTCCATCCCCGCAGGCATCGAGCGGATGAGCCTGACGAAGTTCACCGTCTTCACCACACTGGGCTCCCTGATCTGGAACGCGCTCTTCATCTACGGCGGATACGCCCTGGGCGAGAACTTCCACCTCATCTCCGACTACGCAGACATGTTCTCCACCCTCGTCATGGTCCTGATCCTCGGATTCCTGGCCGTGTGGGTCGTGCTCCGCCTGCGCCGCAACCGAACCCGCGCCCACGACGCCACCCGCGAGCACGAGTCCCCGGACGCCGCCGCCGCCCGCGTCGAGGCGGAGATCCAGTCCCTCCACCGCCGGAAGTGATCCTCGTGACGACCCTCCGCCCCCTCCGGAGCACCCGCACCCGTGCCGGCGCCGGCCTGATCATGGCCGGACTGCTGGCCCTGACGGCCTGCGGCCGCGACGACGCCGAGCCGGTGCCTGCGCCGTCGATGGCCACCGCGACCGAGGCCCTGCCCTCGATGGACATGACACCCTTCACCCTGGACGTGCCCTCCCTGGGCCTGGAGAGGGTCCCCGGAGCCTCACTGGCGGTGCTCGAGGGCGCGGACCCCGAGTACCACGCGGCCTGGCTGAGCGTGCCCGGGGCCCCCGCCTGGACCGCGGCGATGGACCGCACCGTGCGGGACCAGCTGGCCGCCTACGAGCGGGACACGGACCGCGCCGCGGACCCCGTCCTGGACATCCAGCCACGCTTGGCGGTGGCTGGCCCCGATGCGGCTGCCGCCCGCCTCCTGGCCACCGAGCAGCGCGGGGACCGCTCCGTCTCCGCCGTGCAGACCGTCTGGTACTCAGCCCGCGAGGACCGGGTGGCCGCCACCCCGGACCTGTTCACCAACGGCGGCTGGGACGACTTCCGCAACGAGGTGCGGGAACGCATGGCCACGGACCCGGCGATCGTGCAGGACCGTCTCACCTCCGCCGTGGAGCAGCCCGACCGGGTCGAGAACTCCCGGGTGTGGGACGCCCTCGTGTTCCTGCCGGACGGCAGTGCGCTGCTCGAGGTGGACCAGGCCGCCATGGCCCCGGCGGACGCCGGCATCCTCACCGCCCGCATCCCCGCGGACACCGTGCGCCCGTGGCTCTCCGAGGTCGGCCTGGCGGCGCAGGACGCCGCGCGCACGCCCGGCACCGTGCGCCTGCCCGAACGGGCGCCGGCCTCCTCCACGCCCGCCACCTCGCCGGGCAGCCCCACGGGCGTCCCCGGCGGCGCGGTCCCCGCGCCCGGGACGACCGGCGGCATCCCCGGCGGACTCCCCGGCTCCGGGACGCCGGGGTCAGCCACGGACCCGGAGCCCGTCCCGGCTCCGGGGTCCTCCTCGGGCTCCCGCACAGACGTCGGATCCTCCACCTCGGCGCCGCCCGCCCCGCCGTCCTCCGCCCCGAGCGGGACCGGCTCCTCCGCCCCGTCGGCGCCGCCCGCCCCGCCGTCCTCCGCCCCGAGCGGGACCGGCTCCTCCGCCCCGTCGGCGCCGCCCTCGTCCGCCGGCGCCTCGAGCGCCCCGGGCGGACCCACCACGTCGGCCCCGACCCCGACCGGCGGCACACCGGTGCCTGCGCCGAGCAGCCCCTCGGCCCCGACGGGGGACCCGACGCCGACCGTCCCGGGCGACTCCCCGACCTCTGCGCCGACGTCCTCCACGACGGCGCCCGCTCCGACACCCGCCTCGTCCTCACCGCCCGGCCCGACGACGACCCCCGCCCCGGACCCCGTGCCGGTGCCCGAGGACCCGTCGACTCCTGCTCCACCGCCGTCGGGCACCGCTCCCACAGCCGCGCCCGACCCCTCCGCCACGGCCGAAGCCACGGCCACCGCCACGGCACCCGCCACGGCACCCGCCACGGCCACCGCGACGCTGGAACCGAGCGCGAGCGGGTGAGCCCGGCCGTCCCGGGGAGGGGGCGGTGTCGGCGATCGTGCCCGCATCGTGACCTCCCCTGGCCGGATCCGCCGGTACCGGGATGCAAGGATGGGGCGCGGCCCGCAGGTGCGGCGCCCCCTCCTCGTCCGGCCCCACCCAGGAGCATGCCCGTATGACCCCCTCCTCCCGTCTCCGTGTGCCGCTCGGCCTCGCCGCCCTGGCGCTCGTCCTCACCGCCTGCGGCGGAGCGGAGCCGGAGGAGTCCCCCACGACGTCGCCCGCCCCCGCGACCACGGCGGCGGCGTCCACCGCTCCCGCGCCGAGGACGCCGTCGAGCCCTGCCAGGACCACGACATCGGCCCCCGCGAGCCCCGAACGCGACGCGGCCTCCGCCTCCTCGGTCGAGGCGGTGGGGGCCGGTGAGACGCCCGCCGGCAGCTCGGCCACGACCGACGCCCCGGCCTCGGCCTCCGTCCGGGCCACGGCCGCAGGGGAGGCCGAGACCTCCGGCCCCGCGCCGACCTCGTCCCGCGCCGCGCAGCGGACCGCCACGGGCGGCTCCGGGGAGGGGGCAGAGGACACCGGCCGCCCCTCCTCCCCGGCACCTTCGACCCGCGCCGCCTCCACTTCCACTGCCGCCCCGACCCGCACCGCTGCGCCGCCGCGCACGACCCGGCCGGCGCCCGTCGCGGCGGAGGCCCCCGCCTCCGCAAACCTCGGCGGTTCGAAGGCGGGCGTGGCCCCGGCCGACACCCCCGTGGCGGTCGCCTCGACGGCCCCGCCGGTGGTCGAGAAGGTGTCCGCCGCGGAGGCGGCCCCGAAGGCGCCCGCCGCCCCGAAGCCGGCCCCGTCCGCCCCCGCCGCGGCGCCCTCGGCCCGCCCGTCGGCCTCCGCTGCGGCCACGTCCCCCGCGCCCGCCCCTGCATCCCCCACGGCTCCGGCGGCGCACGCCGACCCCGTGGCCGAGCCCGACGTGGACTGCCGCGTGACGCGGTGCATCGCCCTGACGTTCGACGACGGCCCCGGCCGCCACACCGGCCGTCTGCTGGACCTGCTCTCCGAGGAGGAGGTGCCGGCCACGTTCTACGTGATCGGGCGGAGCGCCGAGCTGAACCCGGCACTGATCGCGCGCATGGCCGCCGAGGGCCACCAGGTGGGCGGGCACACCTGGTCGCACCCCAACCTCACCACGCTCACCCCGGAGGCGGTGACGGAGGAGCTGCGCTCCACCGCCGCCGCCATCCGCGCGGCAGGTGCGGAGCCGAGCACCGTTCGCGCCCCCTACGGCGCCCTGAACGAGGCCGTGCTGGCAGCGTTCGGCACCGTGCCCGGCTCCGGTTCCGTCACGTGGACCGTGGACACCCGGGACTGGGAGCACCGCAGCCCCGCGCGCACGCTGGCGGCGGTCCGGGCGGCGGCCGCCCCAGGCGGGATCGTCCTGATGCACGACGTCCACTCGAGCTCGGTGGACGCCGTGCCGGCCGTGATCGGCCACCTGCGCGCGGAGGGCTACACCTTCGTGACGGTGGACACCCTCACCGGCGGCGTCCCCTCCGGCTCCACCGTGCGCGGCGGCGTGCATCCGTGATCCCGGCCCGGTCGGGCGTGGGAGGATCGACGGGATGGACCACCACCCCGCCCCCGCCCACCCGCACGACCACAACCGGGACAAGGATCCGGAGCTGCACCGCCGCGAGCCCGTCTCCTTCGTCCGCCGCGGCGCCCGCCTGAACGCGGGCCGGCAGGCGGTGTGGGACCGGCTCGCGGACACCGTGCTGGTGGACGTGCCCCGGCACCGGGCCGCCACCTCGGTGGCCCCGGATGCCGAGCTGGACTGGACGGCCGCCTTCGGGCGGGAGGCGCCCCTGCTCGTGGACGTGGGCTCCGGCCTCGGCGAGTCGACGGCCCAGGGCGCGGCCGACCGGCCGGACTGGAACGTGCTCGCCGTCGAGGTCTACATCCCCGGCCTGGCCGCGCTGATGGCGCAGGTGGAGGACCGGGGCCTGTCGAACGTGCGCGCGGTGGAGGCGAACGCCCCGGAGCTGATGGACCACCTGCTCGCCCCGGGCTCCGTCCAGGAGGTCTGGGTCTTCTTCCCGGACCCGTGGCACAAGAAGCGCCACCATAAGCGGCGCCTGGTGAACGCGGCCTTCGCGGACCGGGTGGCCCGCGTCCTGGCCCCGGGCGGCGTCCTCCGCCTGGCCACGGACTGGTCCGGCTACGCCGTGCAGATGCGCGAGGTCATGGCGGCGCACGCCGAGTTCGAGAACCTGCACCCCGGCCGCGCCGCGGGCGAGGAGTCCCCGCTGACACGCGTGCGCCGCGAGGGCCGTGAGCTCGAGGTCGGCGCACAGCCCCTGCCCCGCGGCTTCGACGAGACCGACCCGGCCTCGTCCCTGCCGGACCGGGCCGGGCTCGGGGAGGCCGTGGCGGCCTCCCTCGCCGAGGACCCCGTGGACCACGACGGCGGCTGGGCCCCCCGCTTCGAGGGCCGCCCCCTCACGCAGTTCGAGGGCAAGGCCCTGCGCGCGGGTCGCCTGGTGTTCGACCTGGCCTATCGTCGTCGATGACCGCGACGACCCCACGAACGGAGACCGACGTGTCGCATGCCACCCCGCACCCTGCGGCGGACCCCGCCGGCGGGCCCGAGCCCGCCTACCCCCACGGCACCCACCCGGGTCTCGTGCCCGGCATCGGCGTGGACGAGAACCGGCACCGCTTCGGGGTGGACCCCGTGGTGTTCGGGGTGACCGCCGTCCTGGTCCTCGCCTTCGTGGTGTGGGGCATCAGCTCGCCGGCCTCCGTGGGCGCGGCGTCCTCCGCCGCGTTCTCGTGGGCCATGACCACCACCGGGTGGCTGCTGAACGCGGTCGCCGGGCTGTCCGTCGTCGCGATGCTGGTGATCGGCCTGTCCCGGTTCGGCCGGATCCGCCTGGGCAGGGACGACGAGGGGCCGGAGTTCTCCCGCTTCTCCTGGGTGGCCATGATGTTCGGCGCGGGGATCGGCGTGGGCATCTTCTTCTACGGGCCGTCCGAGCCGCTGTCCCACTACCTCTCCCCGCCGCCACACACCGTGCCGGCCGGCACGCCCGAGGCGCTCCACCAGGCGATGGCCCAGTCCCACTTCCACTGGGGCCTGAGCGCGTGGGCCATGTACGCGCTGGTGGGCGGCGCGATCGCGTACAGCTCCTACCGGCGCGGCCGGGTCACGCTGATCTCCTCGGTGTTCCGGTCCCTGTTCGGGGCGCGCCACACCGGCGGCCTGGCCGGGCGGATCGTGGACATGTTCGCGATCGTGGCCACGGTGTTCGGCACGGCCGCCACCCTGGGCCTGGCGGCGATCCAGATCGGCCAGGGCATCCAGATCGTGACCGGCGCGGGCGAGGTCACCAACGCCCTGCTGATCGGGATCATCGCCGTGCTGACGGTGGCGTTCGTCGTTTCGGCGGTCTCCGGGGTGTCCCGTGGCATTCGGTACCTCTCGAACACCAACATCGTGCTGACCCTGGGCATGGTCCTCTTCGTGTTCGTGGCGGGCCCCACGCTGTTCCTGCTCAACCTCATCCCCTCGGGCGTCCTCGCGTACGCGGACGGCTTCCTGGACATGATGGGCCGCTCGCTCTCCTGGGGCGCGTCCACCGTGGAGTTCCAGTCCTGGTGGACCGCCTTCTACTGGGCGTGGTGGATCGCCTGGACCCCGTTCGTGGGCGTGTTCCTGGCCCGGATCTCCCGCGGCCGGACCCTGCGTGAGTTCGTGTTCGTGGTGATGGCCGTGCCCACCGCCATCCTCGTGCTCGCCTTCACCGTGCTCGGCGGCACCTCCATCTGGCTCAGCCGTCAGGACACGCCGGGATTCGACGGCACGCTCTCCCCGCAGGCGCAGCTGTTCGCCCTGTTCGACCTGATGCCGCTCTCCGGGATCACCCCGGTGATCGTCATGGTGATCCTGGCGATCTTCTTCGTGACGTCCGCGGACTCGGCCGCGGTGGTCATGGGCACCCTGTCCTCCCGGGGCGACCCGTCCCCGCGGCGCGCAGTGATCGCCTTCTGGGGCGTGATGATGATGGGCATCGCGGTGGTCATGCTGCTGGCCGGCGGCGAGGACACCCTCTCGGCGCTGCAGAACCTCACCATCCTCATCGCCCTGCCGTTCTCGGTGGTCCTGCTGCTGATGATCGCCGCGTTCTTCCAGGACCTCGCCACGGACCCGGCCTCCATCCGCGGGGACTACGCGGCCACCGCGCTGTCCAACGCGGCCCGGCGCGGCATCGAGCAGTACGGCGACGACTTCGAGATCGCCGTTCGGCGCGCCCCCGCGGGCCGGGGTGCCGGGGCCGAGTTCGACTCGACCGCCCCGCAGGTCACCGACTGGTACCGCCGCACGGACGAGGACGGCCAGGACGTCGACTACGACTATGAGACCGGCACGTGGGCGGACGGCTGGACCCCGCAGGACGACGGCGCTCCCGCTACGGACGGCACCGCCCGCGGGTGACCCGGCCGCCCGCTCCGTTCACGGCCGGGGGTCGAGACCCCGTCCGGCGGTGACCCGGCCCAGGGCGGTGAGGGTGACCGTGCCCGGGTCGCGGTACCCGCGCGGCGCGGTCCCGCCGACCTCGGGGCGCCAGCGGGCGCTGTTGTGCCCTCGGACGCCCGTCAGCCCGGCGGTCTCGTCGGCGCGGACCGGCAGCACCGCGGCCCCCTCCCACGGGGATCGGCCGGCCAGTACCCGTCCGACCCACGCGAGCCGGTCCCCGGGCGCGCGGGCCTCGAAGACCGTCCCCACGGCCCGGTCCGGCCCCGTCAGCGTCCGTGCCAGCCGCCGCGGCAGGCCCACCGCGCCGGAGAGGGCCAGCACGTCCACCCGCGGCCGGGGGGCCGCGCCGGCCGCCTCCCCCGCGAGCGCGTGGGCCGCCACGAGGGTCCCGTACGAGTGCGCCTCCATCGCGGTGTGGACGGCGGGGCCGACGGCCGCGTGCGGAGGCCGGGGACGGCGGGCCCACGTCTGCAGCTGGGCGTGCAGCCGTACGGCGCCGCGCCGGGCGGGGCCGTCTCCCAGCACACGCCACCACGGCGGGGCCAGGTATCCCAACCAGGCGACGACGCACGGCCGGGGGGCGCCGGCGCGGCGCTGGGCGAGCAGCAGGTCCCCCGCCTCCCGGGCGCTGCCCCACGCGGCCGTGTGGGCGGTGATGCCCATGCCGGACACCTGCCAGGTCATGTGGGTCGGGGCGTCGAGCTCGCCGACGGCGATCGCGGCCACGGGGCCGTCCGGCGCGTCGAGGTCGTAGTCCACGAGCGTGCGCGGCGGGATGTCCGCGTGCATCGAGTCGGGGCGCAGGGCGTGCACGATCCCGTCCAGGGCGCGGGCCTGGCGCCGGGTGAGCGCGGAACGGCGGGCGACGTCGGTGCGGAGCCGCTCCTGCAGCTCCGCGCGGGGATCGGGTCCCCAGGACGCCGGGCCGCCCACAGCGTCAGCCCCGCGTGAGGGCCCGCCAGGCGGAGGCGTGGCCGTGGCGTGCCGGAGCCGGGGGCAGCGCGCGCAGCACCCGCCGCGCGGGGTCGGCGGGGCGGCGGACGGCGGAGCCTGCGCCTCCGGTGCGATCCGAGGAGTCGGCCCCCGCCGCGCGGTCGTCGCCCGGGTCGCGGGCACCGGCCGGGGAGTCGTACCGTGCGGAGACCTCCCCGGCCACGCCCACGGAGAACACGCGGGCCAGCCGGGAGGTGTGGTGCAGCCGGTCCACCTGGGAGGCGAGCTCCACGACCGTCTCCTGGAGGCGTTCGACCTCCTGCTGCAGCGCCACGATCCGCCGGATGCCCTCGAGCGAGACGCCCTCCCGGCTCAGCGCCTGCACGGTGCCGAGCAGCTCGACGTCGGCGCGGGAGTAGCGCCGGTGTCGGCCCCCCTGACGCTGGGGCACCACGAGGCCGAGCCGGTCGTACTGGCGCAGGGTCTGCGGGTGCATGCCGGACATCTCCGCCGCCACGGAGATCACGAACACCGGGTCGTGGCGTCCCGTGCCGCCCGGGCGGGGGGCGCGGGGCGCCCCCTGCTCCTCGCGCGGGGTCGCCGGGCTCACCACTGCGCCCTCCGGGCCAGGTCCTTCCGCACGTCGAGGTCGGCGGTGGCGGCCGCGTAGGCCTCGACGGCGGCACGCGCCTCGTCCGAGAGCTCGGCGGGCACGGCCACCTGCAGCTCCACCAGCAGGTCGCCGGTGTGCTTGGCGGAGGCCACGCCCCGGCCCTTGAGGCGCAGGACGCGCCCGGACTGCGACCCGGCCGGCACCTTCACCTTGACCGGGCCCGCCAGGGTGGGGACCTCCACGGTGGCGCCCAGCGCCGCCTCGTCGAAGGTGACCGGCACCTGCACCCGCAAGTCGTCGCCGTCGCGCTGGAAGAACGGGTGCTCGCGCACCTGCACGGTGACCATCAGGTCGCCCCGCCCGGCGGTGCCGGGCGAGCCCTTGCCGCGGGCCCGCACCTTCTGGCCGTCGCGGATGCCCTTCGGGATGCGCACCTCCACGGTCTCCCCGTCCGCTGCGCGCAGGGACACCGTGGTGCCCTCCACCGCGCCGCGGAAGGAGATGGTGGTGGTGGCGGTGCGGTCGGCGCCCTTCGTCGGCCGGGGCTGGCCGTAGCCGCCCCCGAAGCCCTGCGGGCCGCCGAAGCCCTGCGCACCGCCGAACCCGCCGCCGGCGAAGGCGCCGAACAGGTCGGACAGGTCCGGGCCGCCGGCGCCGGAGGACGTCCGGAAGGACCCGGGGCCGGCGCCGCCGCCGAACATGTCACCGAACACGTCCTCGAAGCCGCCCGCGCCCGAGCCGCCCGGGGCGGTGAAGCGGGCGCCTCCGCCGCCCATCGCGCGCAGCGCGTCGTACTCCTGGCGGTCCTTGGGGTCGCTCAGGACGTCGTAGGCCTCCGAGATCTCCTTGAACCGCTTCTCGGCGGCCGCATCCCCCGGGTTCTGGTCCGGGTGATGGGTGCGCGCGAGCTTGCGGTACGCCTTCTTGATGTCGGCTTCGGAGGCGTCCTTGGACACCCCCAGGACCGCGTAGAAGTCCTTGTCGAGCCAGTCCTGCGAGGCCATGGTGCCTCCTCTCCGTCGATCTCGGGTGGGGTCGCGGGTCCGCGGTGGGCGGACCGGGGTCAGTCCTGGCCGGCGGAGACCATGACCTGGGCGGCGCGCAGCACGCGACCGTCCCGGACGTAGCCGTTGCGGAAGACCTGGACCACGTGGTCCGCGGGCACCTCCGCGTGCGGCTGGCGCATCACGGCCTCGTGCACGGCCGGGTCGAACTCGACGCCGGCCAGCGCCTCCTGGTCCTGGCGCTCCAGGCCCAGGCCCGCGAGGGCGGTGTCGAGCTTCGCGGCGATCGCCGCGAAGGGCCCGTCCGTGAGGTCGCCCGCGGCCCGGGCCGCGTCGACGTCGTCCAGCACGGGCATCAGGGCGGAGACCGCCTTGAGGATGCCGGCGTCCTGGGCCTGCGCGCGGTCGCGGTCCACGCGCCGCTTGTAGTTCACGTACTCGGCCTGCAGACGGCGCAGATCCTCGAGCAGCTCCGCCTCGCGGTCGGAGGCGGCCGGGGCGTCCTGGCCCTCCGCCGGCGCGTCGCCCTCGGCGGAGGCCTGGGCACCGGCCTCGTCGAGGATCTGCTCAGCCTGGGAGAGGGCGTCGCCCTCGGCGCTCGCGCCCGTGGCGCGGGCCTGCCCGGTCTCGGGGTCGATCCGGCGGTTGTCGCGGATCACCGGCTCCTCGGGGCCGGGGCCGTCCTCGCCGTGGACGGGATGCTGGTCGTGGGGGTCCGTGCTCATGGGTGGTCCTTTCGTCTCGCACCGCGCGGGGCGCGGCGCCGGAAGTGCTCGGGGACGGCCGACGGGCCGGTCCCGACGGGCTCACGCCGTCGGGACCGACCCGCCGGTGCCGCCGGAGACCCGGGGCCTGCGCCCCGGGCCGTCGGGCGGGTCAGTTCTTCTTCTCGTCCTCGTCCTCGACGACCTCGGCGTCGACGATGTCCTCGTCGGCCTGGCCGGCGCCGGCCTCGGCGCCCTCCGGGGTGCCCTCGGCGGGGGCCTGCTGGCTGTAGAGGGCCTCGCCGATCTTCACCTGGGATGCCTGCAGCTTCTCGAACGCGGCCTTGACCTCGTCGTCGTTGTCCTGCTTCTCGAGGGCGGCCTTGAGGGCGTCGACGTCGGCCTGGACCTCGGTCTTCACGTCCTCGGGCAGCTTGTCCGCGTTGTCCTCGAGCAGCTTGTCCACCGAGTAGGCGGACTGCTCGGCCTGGTTGCGCCGCTCGGCGGCCTCACGGCGCTGCTTGTCCTCGTCCGCGTGGGCCTCGGCGTCCTTGACCATGCGGTCGATGTCCTCCTTGGACAGCGAGGAGCCGCCCGTGATGGTCATCGACTGCTCGGTGCCGGTGCCCTTGTCCTTCGCGGAGACGTGCACGATGCCGTTCGCGTCGATGTCGAAGGTGACCTCGATCTGCGGCATGCCGCGCGGGGCCGGCGCGATGCCGGTCAGCTCGAAGGTGCCCAGGGCCTTGTTGTCCCGGGTGAACTCGCGCTCGCCCTGGAAGACCTGGATGGACACGGAGGGCTGGTTGTCCTCGGCCGTGGTGAAGGTCTCGGAGCGCTTGGTGGGGATGGCCGTGTTGCGCTCGATGAGCTTGGCCATCACGCCGCCCTTGGTCTCGATGCCCAGCGACAGCGGGGTCACGTCGATCAGGAGCACGTCCTTGCGCTCGCCGGCCAGCACGCCGGCCTGCACGGCGGCGCCGATGGCCACGACCTCGTCCGGGTTCACGGACTTGTTCGGCTCCTTGCCGCCGGTGAGCTCCTTCACCAGGTCGGAGACCGCCGGCATGCGGGTGGAGCCGCCCACGAGGACCACGTGGTCGATGTCGGAGACCTTCACGCCGGCCTCCCTAATGACGTCCTCGAACGGCTTGCGGGTCCGCTCGAGCAGGTCCTTGGTGAGGTCCTGGAACTTGGCGCGGGACAGGTGCTCGTCCAGGTGCACCGGGCCGTCCGCGGTCACGGAGAGGTACTGCAGGGAGATGTTGGTGGAGGTGGCCGAGGAGAGCTCCTTCTTGGCCTGCTCCGCCGCCTCCTTCAGGCGCTGCAGGGCGATCTTGTCCTTGGACAGGTCCGCGCCCTTGGACTTGGCCTGCTGCAGCAGCCAGTCCACGATCCGCTGGTCCCAGTCGTCGCCGCCGAGGCGGTTGTCACCGGCGGTGGCGCGCACCTGGATGGTGGAGAACGCGTCCTCGTCCTTGGCGACCTCGAGCAGGGACACGTCGAAGGTGCCGCCGCCCAGGTCGAAGACCAGGATCAGCTCGTCCTCCTTGCCCTTCTCCAGGCCGTAGGCGAGCGCGGCCGCGGTGGGCTCGTTGATGATGCGCTTGACGTTCAGGCCCGCGATCTCGCCGGCCTCCTTGGTGGCCTGGCGCTCGGCGTCGTTGAAGTAGGCCGGCACGGTGATCACGGCGTCCGTGACCTTCTCGCCGAGGTACTCCTCGGCGTCGTGCTTGAGCTTCATCAGCGTGCGCGCGGAGATCTCCTGCGGGGTGTACTTCTTGCCGTCCACCTCGGTGGTCCAGTCCGTGCCCATGTGGCGCTTGACGGAGGCGTAGGTGCGGTCCGGGTTGTTCACGGCCTGGCGCTTGGCGACCTCGCCCACGAGAACCTCGCCGCCCTTGGAGAAGGCGACGACGGACGGGGTGGTGCGGGCGCCCTCCGCGTTGGCGATGACGACGGGGTCGCCGCCCTCCAGCACGGAGACGACGGAGTTGGTGGTGCCGAGGTCGATGCCGACTGCACGAGACATGGGGTGTCTCCTTTCCTGTCTGACGAGGGGCGGACCCACCACTGCGGGCTCTGCCGCAGTGGGATGTGAGTCCTCCTGGCTCAGGTTGCCACCGGGGGCGGCGGCTGTCAAAGAACCTGAGTGGCTCTCGCTCAATTTCAACTGTCACGGAGCACAACCACGGCCCATCGCGATCCATTCCCGACACCGTCCCGGGGCAGGGCCATGGCGCGGACGGGGCATTCACCCCAGGACAGACGAGCCATAAGATCGTGATTCAGCAGGACGACTCGTCGCCCGCACCTCGGTCCACCATCCGTCCACACACCCCAGGAGATGACCATGCCCGCAGCCCACTCCCCTGGACCCACGACCGGCTCTGCCGCCGAGGACGATCGCCGCCCCGATGCCGGTGTGAACTGGGCGCGGGTCATCCTGATGGCCGTCCTCGGAGCGCTGATCGTGAGCCTATTCGGCGCCTGGCTCGACTCCGTGCTGGACGACTACGACGCTCCCGCCACCTGGATCCCCGCCATGATCGGTGCGATTGCGGCAGGTGCCACCGACTACGCACGACAGCGGAACCACAGCATCCGCTGACATCGCCCCCGGGGACACCGCCCGGCCTCGGGCGGCGCTGCCGACGCCCAACCCTGGCGCTGATGCCGGTGGCATGATCGGCTGGAGTTCACCAGGACGGTGCCGAACGGCGCCGCCGAACGTCTCAGGAGGAACCACCATGGCTGGCCAGAAGAAGACCACGACGACCACGAACGCCGCCTACACCGTCCCCGGCCTCGCGCTGGAGGACGGCCACCGCGTCGCCGAGCTGCTGCAGGGCCGCCTGCACGCGCTCAACGACCTGCAGCTCACCCTCAAGCACGCCCACTGGAACGTGGTGGGCCCCGGCTTCATCGGCGTCCACGAGATGCTCGACCCGCAGATCGAGAAGGTCCGCGCCATGGTGGACGAGGTGGCCGAGCGCATGGCCACCCTGGGCGTCTCCCCGCAGGGCACCCCCGGCGCCCTCGTGTCGGACCGCACGTGGGACGACTACTCCCTGGGCCGTGCCGGCGTGCGCGAGCACCTCGCCGCCCTGGACGTGGTGTACGACGGCGTCATCACCGATCACCGCACCGCGATCGAGACGGTGGGCGAGCTGGACCCGATCACCGAGGACATGCTGATCGCGGAGGTGAACGAGCTCGAGCTGTTCCAGTGGTTCATGCGCTCGTTCCTGACCAACGCCGCCGGCGAGCTCGACCACGGGGACGCCCAGGCGCTGCGGGAGGCCGCCGGCCGGGTGCGGGACCGTGAGGACCTGAAGCCCGCCGCGGAGAAGTCCGTCGCCTCGAAGCCGGAGGCCAAGAAGGGCGGCGCGAAGAAGCAGCGCGCCAAGAAGGCCGACGCGACGAAGTGACCCCGGCTCCGGCCCGACCAGTGCCGGACCGCCACGGACGGCGCCCCCTCCGGATCCGGAGGGGGCGCCGTCGGCGTCGGGCCGCTCGCTCAGGCGGCGCGGGAGGGCCACCACACCCGCGGGCCGATGTCCCGGACGAGGGCCGGGATCAGCAGCGAGCGGACGATCAGGGTGTCCAGCAGGACGCCGAACGCCACGATGAACGCCAGCTGCACCATGAACACGAGGGGGATGACCGCGAGGGCGGCGAACGTGGCGGCCAGCACCACCCCGGCCGACGTGATGACCCCGCCCGTCACGGTGAGCGCGCGCAGCACGCCGGCGCGGGTGCCGAGCCGCGGGGTCTCCTCCCGCGTGCGCGTCATCAGGAAGATCGTGTAGTCGATGCCCAGGGCCACAAGGAACACGTACCCGTAGAGCGGCACGGTGGGGTCCGCGCCGGGGAAGTCCAGCACGTGGTTGAACACGAGGGCCGAGACGCCCAGGGCGGTGCCGAAGCTGAGCACCGTGGCGGCCACCAGCAGCACCGGCGCCAGCACCGAGCGCAGCAGCACCATGAGGATCAGCAGCACCACGAGCAGCACGAGCGGGATGACGACCATCAGGTCACGCTGCGAGGTGACGTTGGTGTCCAGGGCCTGGGCGGCGGTGCCGCCCACGAGCACCTCGCCCGCGGTGCCCAGGCCGTCCAGGTCGGCGCGCAGCCCCTCCACGGTCCGCTGCGCCTCGAGGGACTCGCCGGGGTCGGTGAGGGTCGCGCTGATCAGCACCCGCCCGTCCCGCACGAGCGGCTCGGGCTCGGGTCCGGCGGCCGGGGGGCCGCCCTCGGCGTCGGCACCGGGCGCGACGCCGGCGGCGGGCGGTCCGGCCGGTGCCCCCGTCTCGAACGAGGCCTCCACGACGCCCGGGTGGGCGGCCACGGCGTCGAGGACGCGGTCCGCGTCCTGCTCGGGGGCGACGATCTGCGCCGGGGAGCCGACGCCGGCGGCGAAGTGGGCCGCGAGGACCTCCTCACCGTCCCGCGCGTCGGACTCGCCCAGGAGCACGTCCGTCTGCGCGATGCCGGAGGCCTGCAGCTGGGTGACGCCGGCGGCGAAGGCGGCCAGGAGAAGCGCGGTGACGATCCACACCGGGCGGGAGCGGCGCGCCACGAAGGCGGCCACGCGCGTCCAGACGCCGTGGTCCTCCTCAAGTCCGGCGATCGGCCGGCCCTGGGCGTCCTCGGGCTGGCGGTGGGCCCGGCCCTTTGCCGCGCGGCGCTCGGCCCGGCGCCGGGCGTTCGCGGGCGAGGGGACGGTGGGCCAGAACGCGGCGCGGCCCAGCAGCTGCAGCATCGCCGGCAGCAGGGTCAGGGCGGCCAGCCACGCGAAGACGATGCCGGAGGCGGCGATCGGGCCCAGCGAGCTGTTCGAGTTGAGGTCGGACACCAGCAGGATCAGCAGGGCCGCGGCCACGGTGGCGGCGGAGGCGGAGACGGCGCCGAAGGAACCGCGGACGGAGGCGGTCAGGGCCTCGGTGACGCTCCCCCGGCGCACGAGCTCCTCGCGGTGGCGCGCCACCAGCAGGAGGCAGTAGTCCGTGGTCGCGCCGATCACCAGGATGGAGAGGATGCCCTGCGCCTGGCCGTTGAGCTGGATCCAGTCCGCCCGGGCCATCCAGAACACGGCCAGGATGGCCGCGCACAGGGCGGCCACGGAGGTCAGCAGGACCAGCACGGGCAGCAGCACCGAGCGGTACACGGACACCAGGATCACGAAGACGACCACGAGGGCCACGAGCAGCAGGAGGCCGTCGATGCCCGCGAAGGCGCCGCCGAGGTCCGCGGCCAGGCCCGCCGGGCCGGCCACGTGCCACTCGGCGTCCGCCGCGACCGTCCCGGCCAGCCCGGACTCCGCCGCCGCAGGATCGTCCAGGACGGCGCGCAGGTCCGCCACGACGTCGGCGACCTCCCGCTCCGCGTCCTCGCCGGCCGGCAGGAAGGCCAGGTACTGGACCGCCTCGCCGTCCTCGCTGGGCACGGGGCCCACCACGCGCTCCACGCCGTCGACATCCCCGAGGCGCTCGCCCAGGGCGGCGAGCGCCGGGAACGCGGCGGCCGGATCGGCCGTGGATGCCTCTCCCACGATCACGGCGGGCACGGCCTCCCCGTCGCGGAACGCGGCGACCCGCTCGCCGGCCAGGGTGGACTCGGCCGTCGCGGGGAGGAAGGTGGACGGGTCGTTCGAGGAGACCTCCGAGATCTTGCCGAAGGTGGGCCCGCCCAGGCCCATCACGGCCAGCCACACGAGGAACAGCGCGGCGGCGACGCCGGCCCGCGCCCAGCGGGTGCGCCGGTGGGCGGAGGGAGGCTCCACGCCGTCGTCATGGCGGGTTCCGGCGGGGTGGGAGCCCGTGTCGGGAACGGGCTCGGCGGGGCGGACGGCGGCGCGCGCCGCCGCGGTGCGGTACGGCGTCAGGTCGGCGCTCTGGGACATGGTGGCGAGGCTACCAAATGGTTCGACGCTCGAACGATATGTACCACAGGGCTAGACTGCGGACCCATGATCGCGAGCGGCGGACCCGTCCCGCCTCGGCATCAGGCCGTGGTGGGTGCCCTGCGCGCGTTCAGCGAGCGCTCCGATCAGGCCGCGGACGACGCCGGCCGCGGCCTCGGCCTGGGCCGCACCGACCTGCGGGCCCTCGCGGTGCTCATGCGCCGCGCCGCCGCCGGGGAGGAGACCACCGTCACCGACCTGGGCCGTGGCCTGCACCTGTCCAAGCCCGCGGCCACGGCCGCGGTGGACCGCCTGGTGGCCTCCGGCCACGCGGTCCGCCGGCGCTCGGAGGCGGACCGGCGGCGGGTGATCGTGGACCACACGGACTCCGCCGTCGCCGACGGCCGCGCCGCGTTCCTCCCACTGGCCGCCCGCATCAGCGGCGCGCTGGACGGCTTCTCGGACGAGGACCTCGACGCCGCACTCCGGGTGATCGTCGCCGCCACGGTCGCCCTCGGCGGCGAGGGTCCGTCGGCCCCCGCGGAGGGGCCGGCCGCGACGCTCCCCGCTCCGGCCGCCCACGGCGGGTCCCGGCCGTGAGCGGAGCGCCTCGCCCCGTGCTCGTGGGGATCGACGGCCGCTCGGGCGCCGGGAAGTCCACGCTGGCCTCGGCCCTGGCCGCCCGCCTCGCTCCGGCCGCGCGCGTGGCGATCCTGCCCCTCGAGGACCTGTACCCCGGATGGGACGGCCTCGCCGCGGCCCTCGCCCCCGAGGGCCCCTACCCCCGGGCCGTGCGCGCCCTCGCCGCCGGCCGCGCCGCCCGGTGGCGGTCCTGGGACTGGCACCGCTCCGGCCCGGGGCCGGAGCGTGTCCTGGACCCGGCCGGCGTCGACCTGGTGGTGTGCGAGGGTGTCGGCGCCCTGTGCGCGGCGGCCCGGGCCCGGCTCGACCTGCGCGTCTGGACCGACCTGGACCCGGTGACGCGACGCGCCCGGGCGCTCGCCCGCGACGGCGAGGCGTACCGCCCGCACTGGGAGCGGTGGGCCGGGCAGGAGGCCCGGTACCTCGCGGCGGAGGACCCCGAGCGGGCCGCGGACGTGCACGTCCGCGGGTGAGCGGCCGGCACCGGAGACGACGACGCCTCGCCGGCCCGGTGAGGGGCGGACGGGGCGACGGGCTGGGGTCGGGGCGCCGCCGGTCAGCGGAAGTTCGCGGAGTGGCGGTTCACGGCCGAGCGCAGTAGCGCCAGGTTGGTGGCGGCGCGGTCGGCGGCGACGTACAGGAAGGTGCGCTCGTCGAGCATCTTCACCAGGTGCAGCTGGTCGCCCAGGGTGAGCAGCATGTCCTCGAGGCTGGTGCCGATGTTGAGGACCTGGATGGTCTTGAGCTTGGCTTTGACCATCTCCGCGTTGTAGGCGGAGGCGACCTCGAGGTCGAAGTCGGAGCGGGTGGAGCGGGACGCCAGCGGCATGCCGGTCTCCATGTCCACGATCGCGGCGCCGATGAAGCCGTTCACGTCCGAGTTGATGTTGTCGATGATGCACGTCAGCTCTTCCTGGCTGGCCATGGGGTCTCCTCTGGGAGATGGGGACGGCGGGCGTGCCGCGCCATCGCGGATGGGCCGGTTCACTCGCGATTGTAGACGCGCACACCGCCGTGCTCCCCCGCTCCCGCGGGGCGGCCGGGCACTACCATCAGGGGGCCGCCCGCCGCCCTCCCGTCCGCCCGGCACGGTGCCCGCGGCGCGGCCCCCTCCCGTCCCCCGAGAGGCCCCCATGTCACCCGTCACGGAGGATGCCGTCGTCGGCGCCACCACGGCCCGGCAGGTGGTGTTCGTGGGCCCCATGGGCGTGGGCAAGACGACGGCGGTCACCGCCCTGTCCGACGTGCCCGTGGTGGGCACGGACGTGCGTCAGTCCACCCTGTCCTCCACGGAGGTCCCGCAGGGCGGCAAGACCACCACCTCCGTGGGCATCGACTACGGCGAGTGGACGGACCCCGCGGGCCGACGGGTGGCCCTGCTCGGCACGCCGGGTCAGGTGCGCTTCTCGTCGGGCCGCGAGTCGGTCACGGCCCACCGGGCCCGGATCGTCCTGTGAGTGTTCGGTCAGCGCCCGGACGCCGCCTTCCAGATCGGGCGGTGGCTCGAGCTGCTCGGCGACGAGTTCGTGTGGGCCCGCACCGTCGTCTCCCTGACCCGCCTGCAGGGCGCGCACCCGGAGCGCGCGGTGGACGTCGCCCGCCGCGCCCTCGACCCCCGCTTCCAGCATGTGCCGCTGCTCGCCGCGGACTTCGAGGAGGTGAGCCTCGACCCGGAGATCGCGGAGCACTGGGAGCTGTGGTCCCGCGTGATCGGGACGATGGCCCTGCCGCGCCTGCAGCAGCTGCAGGCCGAGATCGTCTCGGAGGGCGCCGCCTCCCCGCAGCAGACCATGGTGAGCCTGTCCACCGGGCGGGGCCACGTGGTGCTCGCCAGCTTCGTCCAGCCCCCGCTGGGCCAGCTGCTGCCGTCCGTGTCCGCCGACACGGCGCAGCTGGGCTTCCTCGTGGTGCGGGCGCGCCAGGCCGCCGTGGGCATCCAGGAGTAGCTGACGCAGGAGCAGGCCAAGGGCGGAACGCCCGCCTGAGCCTCCGTGTGGAACGCCCGCCTGTGCCCGGGCCGGCGCCGTGGGGGACGTCACCCCCGCCTCCGGGTGGAAACGGAGCGGAGTGCTCCGCTTGTTGCTAGGCTGGGTTCACGGCGGTCCGCTCGGACCGCGATCTCTCCCCCACCCTCGGAAGTGCTCCCATGGCAAGACTGCTGTACCGGCTCGGGCTCGGCTCGGCCCGCCGCCCCCTCGTGGCCATCCTCTCCTGGCTCCTCGCGCTCGCCCTCGCGGTGGGCGCGTTCCTCGCGTTCGGCGGCACGCTGACGTCCGCCGTCACCATCCCCGGCACGCCCACCGCGCAGGTCACGGACCGGCTCAAGGAGGAGTTCCCGGACGCCGCCCGGGGCACGGGCCAGGTGCTCTTCATCACCGAGGACGGGACCCCGTTCACGCCGGAGCAGAAGGAGGGCGTGGCCGCCGCCCTGGAGCAGGTCGCCGGGCAGGAGCCCGTGGCGGCGGTCCTCGACCCCTTCGAGGTGGCCGACCGTCAGGCGGACGCCGAGCGTGAGCTCGCGGAGGGCCGGCAGGAGATCGCCGACGGCGAGCGGGAGCTCGAGGACGGACGCGCGCAGATCGACGACGGACGCGCCCAGCTCGCGGAGGCCCGGGAGCAGGCCGACGAGGGCGAACAGGAGCTCGCTGACGCGAAGGCCCAGCTGGACGAGGGTCAGGAGCAGCTCGACGCGGCCCGCGCTCGGTTCGAGGAGGAGGGCCTCGCCGCTCTGCCCGCCGAGGCCACCGCACCCCTGACCGAGGCCGAGCAGCGCCTCGAGGAAGGCCGGGCCGAGCTCGAGGCCGGCCGCGCCGAGCTCGAGGAGCGCCGCGCGGAGCTGGAGGCCGGGCAGGCCCGTCTCGCCGAGGAGCGCGAGACGCTCGAGGCCGGCCAGGCCGAGGTCGACGCCGGCCGCGCCGAGCTCGAGGCCGGCCAGGACCGGCTCGACGCCGGCCGTGAGCAGGCCGTGGAGCAGGCCGTGGCCGCCGGCGCCTCCCCCGAGCAGGCGCAGGCCCAGGCGGAGGCCGCCACGGCGGAGGAGCAGGCCCGGCTCGACGCCGCCCGCGCCGAGCTCGAGACGGCCCAGGCCCAGGCCGACGCCGGGGCGGAGGAGCTCGCCCAGGCGCAGGCCCGGGCGGACGAGGGCGCCGAGCAGCTCGCGGCGGGCGAGGCCCGCCTCGAGGCCGCCGAGCAGGAGCTCGCGGACGGCCGGGCCGAGCTCGACGCCGGCCGCGCGCAGGCCCGCGAGGCGGCCGAGGCCGAGTTCGCCGCCCGGCAGGAGGAGATCGACGAGGGCCGCGCCCAGTACGAGCAGGGCGTGGCCGACCTCGAGGCCGGCCGCCAGGAGATCGCGGACAACGAGGCGCAGCTCGACCAGGCCGAGGAGGACCTCGTCACGGGCCGCCAGGATCTCGCGGAGGGGCGCATGCAGGCCGCGCAGGGCGCCCGCATGATCGAGCTCGCCGGCGACTACCGCACGGTCTCCGAGGACGGCTCCGCCGCCCTCGGCACCGTCAGCTTCACGCAGCCCGGCCTCGATCTCACCACCGAGGACAAGGAGGCCGTCACCGGCACCCTGAAGGAGGCGGACATCCCGGGCGTGCGGGTGATCCCCACCCAGCAGCTCAATGCCACGGTGCCCCAGCTGATCGGCCCCGGCGAGATCGTGGGCCTGGTCGTGGCCGCCATCGTGCTCGTGCTGATGCTCGGCACCCTGATCGGCGCCGGCCTGCCGCTGGTGAACGCGATGATCGGCGTCGGCGTCGGCGCCGCGGGCGCGCTGGCCTTCTCCGGCGCCGTCGAGATGATGTCCGTGACCCCCGTGCTCGGCATCATGCTGGGCCTGGCCGTGGGCATCGACTACGCCCTGTTCATCGTCAACCGCCACCGGCAGGAGCTCCAGCGCGGGGTCCCCGTGCGGGAGTCCATCGGGCTGGCCAACGGCACCTCGGGCAACGCCGTGGTGTTCGCGGGCGTCACCGTGGTGATCGCCCTGGTGGCCCTCAACGTCACCGGCATCCCCTTCCTGGGCCTGATGGGCACGGTGGGCGCGGTGTGCGTGGCGGTCGCCGTGCTCGTGGCCGTGACCCTCACCCCGGCCCTGCTCTCCCTGGCGGGGATGCGGATCCTCTCGCGCCGCGAGCGGGCCGCCCTCACCGCGGACGCGGCGGCCGACCACGGCGCCGGCAGCCACGCCGCCCGGGCCGTGCGCGCCGCGCACCGCCGCCCCACGATGTCCACCCCGGTGGCCCTCGGGACGGTGCTGGCCACCGTGGCCGCGCTCGTGCTCGTGGCGCTGCCCTTCGCCCAGATGCGTCTGGGGCTGCCCGACGGCGGCTCCGAGCCGGTGGGCTCGGACTCGCAGGTCTCGTACGAGCTCACCGCGGAGAAGTTCGGCGAGGGCTACAACGGCCCCCTCGTGGTGACGGCGGACCTGTCCGCGGACCTGACCGAGGACGAGGCCGTCGAGGCGCAGCTGGCCGTGGGCGAGCAGCTGGCCGGCGTCGAGCACGCCCGGACGGTGGTGCCCGCCGCGTTCAACGAGGACCGCACCATGGCGATGTTCCAGGTCATCCCGGAGGAGGGCCCCAACGCGGTCTCCACCGAGGAGCTCGTGCACTCCCTCCGGGAGCTCGACCCGGCGGGCGCGGCCACCGACCTCGCCGTGGCGGGCGTGACCTCCGGGTTCATCGACGTCTCGCAGAAGCTCTCCGACGCACTGCCCCTCTACCTGGGCGTCGTCGTGGGCCTGTCCCTGCTGATCATGATCCTGGTGTTCCGCTCGATCCTGGTGCCCCTGATCGCCACCGGCGGGTTCGTCCTGTCCGTGTTCGCCGCCATGGGCGGCGTGGTCGCCATCTACCAGTGGGGCTGGCTCGGCTCGGTGTTCGGGGTGCACAACCCCGGCCCAGTGCTCAGCTTCCTGCCGACCATCATGATCGGCGTGCTGTTCGGCCTGGCCATGGACTACCAGCTGTTCATCGCCTCGGGCATGCGCGAGGCGTACGCCCACGGCCAACCGGCCCGGCACGCCGTG
This sequence comes from Micrococcus lacusdianchii, assembly GCF_023155805.1. Lineage (GTDB taxonomy): Bacteria > Actinomycetota > Actinomycetes > Actinomycetales > Micrococcaceae > Micrococcus > Micrococcus lacusdianchii. The sequence goes on from NZ_JAKNUW010000008.1 coordinate 69,374, forward strand.
ATGAGCGGCCTGCGCGGCGGGCGCGCCGTGGTCACCGCCGCGGCGATCATCATGATCTCCGTGTTCGGCGGCTTCGTGTTCTCGCACGACGCGATGATCCGGCCGATCGGCTTCGGCCTGGCCTTCGGCGTGCTGCTCGACGCGTTCGTGGTGCGACTGCTGCTGATGCCGGCGCTCATGCACCTGCTCGGCGACGCCGCGTGGTGGCTGCCGCGCTGGCTGGACCGGATCCTGCCGGACGTGGACGTGGAGGGCGCCCAGCTGGAGCGCCACACCGCGCGCGCGAGCGCACCCGCCCCGGTGGAGGGGGAGACGGACGCGCCGCGCGTATCCTGACGCCATGCCGTTCACCGACCACTCCCCCGCCCCCGGCGAGCCCGTCCTCGTCCTGCCGGCCGCCGGCCCCGACGGCGCTCCGACCCCGCGCCTGGCCGACCCCGCAGCCCCGCACCTGACCGTCACGGACCAGGGCGCGACCCGCGGCGACGGGCTGTTCGAGACCGCCCTCGCCGTGGCGGACGCCTCGGGCGTCTTCGTGATGCGCAAGCCGGGCGCCCACCTGGGGCGCCTGGCCGCCTCCGCGGCCGCCCTGATGCTGCCCGTGCCGGAGGCGCCGGTGTGGGAGGAAGCGATCGCCGCAGGCCTGGCGGCGTTCGCTGCCGCCAACGACGTCGCCGAGGGAGACCGCCTATCCGTGCGTCTCACCGTCACGCGCGGACCCGAGGTCGGCCCCGGCGAGCCGCCCCGGCCCAGCACCTGGGTCCTGCTCACCCCCGTGGCACGGCCGGATCCCGCCGACCGCCGCACGGGCGTGCGGGTGCTGCTCCTGGACCGCGGCCTGGACTCCAGCGTGGCCGAGCGGGCCCCGTGGCTGCTCACCGGCGCCAAGACCCTCTCCTACGCGGTCAACATGGCCGCCCTCCGGCACGCGCGCGCCCACGGCGCCGACGACGTCGTGTTCACGAGCGCGGACGGCTACCTCCTCGAGGGGCCGACCTCCACTCTGCTGATCGCCCGCCGCGGGGCCGACGGCACCCGTCGCCTGGTCACGCCGCTGCGCCAGCAGGGCATCCTGGCCGGCACCTCCCAGTCCGTGATCTTCGCCGCGGCCCAGGCCGAGGGGTGGGCGCTGGGCTACGGTCCGCTCGTGCCCGCCGACCTCGAGGGCGCGGACGGGCTGTGGCTGGCCTCCTCGGTGCGCGGGGTGCTGCCCATCCGTGCCGTGGACGGCCGCGAGGTCCCCGTGGACCACGGGCTCACCGAGCTCCTGCAGGGCTGGCTCGACGCCGACGGCGACCCCGGCGTGCACGTCTCGGGCGACCCGGTCCGGGACGAGGGCTGAACCGGGCGACTACGCTGGGGCCCAGGCCGCGCGCACTCCGTGCGGCGACCCCGTGACGCCGTGCCCCCGCCGGGCGCGGCGCCCCTGACCGGAAGGAACGCCCGCATGGAGAAGGTCATCCAGAAGATCCTCGCCACCGGCATCACCGTGGCCGGCGGCATCGTCGCCTCCCGCCTCGTGGCCGGCGGCTGGAAGCTCGTCACCGGCCACGACGCCCCCTCGGACGCCACGGACGAGACCGTGCCGCTCGCCGAGGCACTGGCCTTCACCTTCGCCTCGGCGGGCATCGCGGCGGTGCTGAAGGTCGTCGGGCAGCGCAGCGCCGCCTCCGGCGTGCGCAAGATCGCGGACAAGACCGGCAGGCACGTCGACAACGAGGTCTGAGCGCACGGCCCGTCCGAGCCCGACGACGCCGACGGCCGCCGCACCGGAAAGGATCCGGTGCGGCGGCCGTCGTCGTCCCTGGGGCGCCGCGGCACCGGGCCTCGCGAGGGCGGGAGGGGTCAGCGCTCCTCCTGGTCCCCCAGCGGTCCGTGGCCCTCGACGTCCGGCATGGTGGCGGGCAGCGGCTCGCGGGGCACGCGGCGAGCCTGCGCGGCGAGGTCGTCCCGGTGCAGCAGGTCCCGGCGGGCGTGCTTGGTGCGGTAGCCGGTGCGGCTGATCAGGTGGGAGGCCACCGGCGCGGTGATCAGCTGCATGATCCACGCCGCCACCAGCACCGGCACCCACGGCCAGGAGCCCCACTCGAGGGCCAGGCCGGTGAGCATGAGCAGGAGGCCGAGCACCTGCGGCTTCGCGGAGGCGTGCATGCGGGAGAGCAGGTCCGGGAGGACCACGAGGCCCACACCGGCCACGAGGGAGAAGAAGGCACCCGTGATCAGGAGCGCTGCGGCCAGCCAGTCGGTCCAGGTCCCGTCCACGTCAGGCCTCCTCTCGGGTGGGCACGTCCGAGGTGCCCGGCACCAGGGCGTTCTCCTCCTGGGGGTGGTCCGGTCGGCGGTCCTCCACGAACCGGGCGACCGTGACGGAGCCCAGGAAGCCGACCGCGGCGGCCAGCAGCACGAGGATCACGGTGTCCGTGTGGTCCCGCACGGCCATGTCCAGGACGAGCGCCGAGGACAGCACCACCAGGAGCACGTCCGTGGCGACCACCCGGTCCAGCAGCGAGGGTCCCTTCGTGATCCGGTACACGGACGCCACGGCGCCGATCAGGAGCAGTGCTCCGCCGGCCCAGGCGGCCACCAGCAGGGGCGTGGTCATCGGGGTCCTCCTCTCTCGGCGTCGGTCGGGCCGGCCGGGCCCGGCGTGTCCGGGAGCAGCTCGGTGCGGTAGGCGGGGTGGCGGCGCCGGTCCGCCATCCCCTCGGACGAGGGGGCGGAGTGCGGATGCGCGCGCAGCAGGTCCATGTCCTCCCGCGAGCCGACCGCGCGGATGATGCCCGCCTCCACGTCCAGCGCGGTGGCGCGGTACGCGGCCGTCTCCGCGTCCGTGTGCACGTCCAGCACGTGCAGGTACAGGACCGCGCCGGCCCGGTCCACGTCCAGGACGATCGAGCCCGGGACGAGGGCCAGCGCGTGGCTGACGAGCGTCAGCACGATGTCGTCGTGGCTGCGCAGGGGCACCCGCACCACGGAGCTGCGCACGCGGCGGCCCTGCGTGAGGATCACCCCGGCCACGGACACGGACGAGCGCACCACGTCCCACAGGAACCGGCCCGTGAACACGAGCGCGTGCCCGGGGTGGAAGCGGTCCCCGAAGGGCACCGGGGGCATGGGGAACAGCACCTGCACCAGCAGGGAGAACACGACGCCGGTGAGCATCACGTGCGGGGAGAAGTCCTGCCACACGGCGCACCACAGCAGCACCATGCCCAGCAGCAGCGGCCACTGCCGCAGGAGGGACCCGCGGCCCTCGGTGGGGGCCGGACGCTCGGCGGCGACGGCGGTGGGTTCAGTTGCGGGCATCGTGCACCTCCGTCGGGTCGTGGCGGAGGCTCACGGCGGCGCGCTCGGCGGCCTCGGGCCCCAGCACCGCGCTGATGTACGGCGAGCGGTCCAGCATGTCCGTGGCGGCCCGGTCCGCGAGGTCGTACAGGGGTCCGGCGAAGACGGTGAACGCCAGGGTCATGGCCACGAGCCCGGCCGTCGGCAGGACGAGGCCCATCGCGAGGGGCTTGAGCCGCTTGCCGCGCGCCGTGACGCGTTCGTAGGCGGCCACGAGCTGCGGCGTCGGGTGCTCCACGTCCTCCACCTTGCGCCAGAACGCGCGCGTGTAGGCGCGGACGAGGACGAGCAGCGTGAGCAGAGAGGCGAGCACGGACACGCCCACCAGCGTGTACGCCAGCGGGCCGCCGTCCTGGACACCGCCGCGCAGCAGGCCCACCTTGCCGAAGAATCCGGAGAGCGGCGGGATGCCGCCCAGGTTGAGGGCCGGCAGCAGGAACAGGATCCCGATCACGGGCGAGACCTTGGCCAGCGAGCCGAGACGGTCGATGTTGGCGGTGCCCGCCCGCTGCTCGATCAGGCCCGTCACCAGGAACAGGGCGGTCTGGACGGTGATGTGGTGGCCCACGTAGTAGACCGTGGCCGTCAGGCCCACCTGGGTGGCCAGGGCGAGGCCGAAGATCATGTACCCGATGTGCGAGACCAGGATGAAGGACAGGATGCGCTTCAGGTCCGTCTGGGCCAGCGCGCCGAGGATGCCCACCATCATGGTCAGCGCGGCCGAGACCATCAACAGGTCGTTCACGTGCTCCCCCGGGAACAGCAGGGTCTCGGTGCGGATCATCGCGTAGACGCCCACCTTGGTGAGCAGGCCCGCGAAGACGGCGGTGACCGGCGCGGGCGCCGTCGGGTAGGAGTCCGGCAGCCAGAAGGACAGCGGGAACACGGCGGCCTTGATGCCGAAGCCCACGAGCAGCAGGGTGTGCAGGACCATCTGCACGTCGGTGGGCAGCTCGCCCAGCTTCACCGCCAGGTCGGCCATGTTCACGGTGCCGGTGGCCGCGTAGATCATGGCGATCGCGATCAGGAAGATGACCGAGGAGACCACGGAGACCACCACGTAGGTGATGCCCGCCCGGATCCGCTGCTCGGTGCCGCCGAGGGTCAGGAGCACGTAGGAGGAGGTCAGCAGGATCTCGAAGCCCACGAAGAGGTTGAAGAGGTCCCCGGCCAGGAACGCGTTGGACACGCCGGCCACCAGCACCAGGAAGGTGGGGTGGAAGATGCTCACGGGGCCGCCCTGGTCCTGGTTGACCAGGCCCTGGGCGGAGGCGTACAGGAGCACCGCCAGCGTGATCAGCGACGACACCACCAGCATGAGGGCGGAGAGGCGGTCCACCACCAGGGAGATGCCCACCGGCGCGGCCCACCCGCCGATCTCGACGGCGGCCACCCCCGAGGTCCAGACGTCGGCCAGCAGGAGGCAGTTCAGCACCAGGGTGAGGGCCAGGGCGGTCACCGTGACGGCGACCTGGGCGCGGGCGCGGCCCACGAGCGCGAACGTGACGGCCGCCCCGAGCACGGGGAGCATCACGGACAGGGGCGCGAGGTCCGTCAGAGGCGTCGTTCCGATCATCACGGACGATCGCCCTCCTCGGAGGAGCCGGAGCGCACCACGGGACGGCCGTGGCGCGGCCGGGATCGCGCGGCCGCGTCCACCGCACGGGGGGCGGACGCCGTGGCCAGCTCGTACTCGGCGTTGGGGTCCGCGGCGTCGTCCATGAACTCGGACGGCTCCTCCGTGAGCACCGAGTCGTCCTCGGCGTCCCAGGACGACTGCGAGGCGACCTTGAGGTCCTCGACGTCCGCGGCGACGTCGTCCAGGCGCATCAGCTGCCACGAGCGGTAGATCATGGCCACGAGGAACGCGGTGGTGGCGAAGCCGATCACGATCGCGGTGAGGATCAGGGCCTGGGGCAGCGTGTCGCTGTACTCGCGCGGGTCCGTGCCGGCCTCGTACAGGGGTGCGCGGCCTACGCCGCCGGAGGCGAGGAACAGCAGCACCACCGCGGCGTTGTTCACCAGCATGATCCCCAGCAGGATCCGGGTGAGGCTGCGCTCGAGCAGCAGGTAGATCCCGCAGGCGAACATGACGCCCATGACCAGCAGGAGGGTGAGGTCCACGGTCATCACGGGGTGGCCTCCTCGGGGCGGACGGGGTCGGTCTGGGGTTCGGCGGCGCGGGGCGCCGGCTCGGGCGAGGGACGCGGTCCCGGGCGCAGGGGCCGCGGCCGGGTGCGACGGCGGGCGGCCCGCTGCCGGGCGCCCTGCCATTCCTCGCCGCGGCGGTCGATCTCCGCGCCCAGGGAGCGCAGGACGTCGATCACGAGGCCGATCACCACCAGGTACACGCCGACGTCGAACGCGGTGGCGGTGACGAGCTTGAGCGAGTCCCCGAACAGCGGCAGGTCGTGGAACTCGACCTTGTAGGACTGCAGGACCTGACCGCCGAAGAGCAGCGGGAGCAGGCCGGTGACGGTGGCGATGCCCAGGCCCAGGCCCAGCAGCGCGCCCGCGGGGATGCGGGAGGCCTCCTGCAGCTCGTAGCGCCCGCCCGCGAGGTAGCGCAGGGTCAGCGCGAGCCCGGCGAGCAGGCCGCCGGCGAACCCGCCGCCCGGGGTGTTGTGCCCGGCGAGCAGGAGGTAGACGGAGAGCAGCATGAGCGCGGGGAAGAGGAACCGGGTGACCACCTCGAGGATGATCGAGCGTCGCTCCGGGGCCATCGTGTGGCCCGCGGTGAGCCACTGGTCGTTGCGGTCGTCCACGGCGAAGCTGCGCACCACGGACAGCTCGCGGCTGCCCAGGGCGGAGTCGGTGCCGTAGTTGCCCACGCTGCCGGGGACCACGGTGGCCAGGTCCCGGCGGCGCTTGTCCCGGTGCTCGAGGAACACGAGGGAGGCCACGCCCGTGGCCGCGGCGGCCAGCACGGTGATCTCGCCCCACGTGTCCCACGCGCGCAGGTCCACGAGGGTCACGTTCACGGCGTTCGCGCCGTAGCCGAACTCGTAGGCCAGCTCAGGCATGGACAGGGAGATCCGCTCGGCCGTGCGGGCGCCGAGCGCCGTGGCGGCCACCCACATCATCACGAGGGCGAAACCGACGCCGAGCATCAGGCGGGGCAGCCGGCGTCGGCCGGCTGTCTTGGAGTGCCAGTCGGGCGGGAGGACGCGCAGGCCGAGGATGGCGGTGATCAGGATGATCGTCTCCACCAGCACCTGGGTGATGGCGAGGTCGGGGGCGCCGCGCAGCGCGAAGAGGGCGGCGGCGGCGTAGCCGGTCACGGAGACCAGCATGATGGCCATGAAGCGGCGGCGGGCCCGGACGGCCAGGACGGCGGCACAGCACGCCATCAGCACGATGCCCAGCTGGACGGGGGTCTCGAACGCCCGCAGGTCCGCCTCAAGGAAGGCCAGGGCCAGCACCCGGCCCTCCTCCCCCGCGGGGAAGACCATGGCGAGGGCGGGCAGGCCCGCAGCGGTGGCCAGGATGATGAACAGGTAGCGACGCAGCGAGCCGGTCTGCGTGCGGCCGGTGACCCGCACGGCGGTCGTGTCCACGACGGCCATGATCCGCTGGTAGGCCCCGGCGGCCTCGACCGGGAACGCGGTCCGGTCCTGGAGACGGGCGAACGGGCGGCGGGCGAGCGCCAGGAGCGCGCCGGCCAGCCAGATGCCGGCGGAGATCGCGAGCACCGGGGTCAGGCCGTGCCACAGGGCGAGATAGGCGGGCGTGCTCCCGGGCTCGAGCGCGGGCAGCGCGTGCGTATGGGCCCGGATGAGGCCCTCGGCGGCGCCGGGGGCCACGCCCAGCGCCACGCACGCCAGGGCCAGCACCGCCATGGGCGCGAGGTCCTCGGGGGTCAGGGCCGAGTGGAAGCGGGTGACCGGGACGGGCTCCCCGGCCTCCGAGTCCCGCGGGCCCTTGGTGGCGAACGCGCCCCACAGGAACCGCCACGTGTAGGCGAACGTCAGCACCGAGCCCAGGGCCAGGCCCACGAGCGGCGCCCAGCCCCACGCGGTGCCGGCGTGCTCGGCGTGGTGGAGCAGGGACTCCAGGACGGACTCCTTGGCCACGAAGCCGAACAGCGGCGGCAGCCCGGCCATGGAGGCGCCGGCCACCACGCCCACGGCGGCCAGCCAGGGGTGGCGCTTGCCGATGCCGGAGAGCTGGCGGAGGTCACGCGTGCCGGCCTCGTGGTCGATCACCCCGACCACCATGAACAGGGGCGCCTTGAAGAGCGCGTGCGCCAAGAGCATGGCCAGGCCGGCCATGGCCGCGTCCCGCGTGCCCATGCCGTTGGCCACCATGAGGAAGCCGAGCTGGGACACGGTGCCGTACGCGATCACGAGCTTGATGTCGGTCTGGCGCAGCGCGCGCCAGCCGCCCAGCAGCAGCGTCCACAGTCCGACCCCGATCACGAGCACCTGCCAGGACGTCAGCTCGGCGAAGGCGGGGGCCAGCCGTGCCACCAGGAACACGCCGGCCTTCACCATGGCCGCGGCGTGGAGGTACGCGGACACCGGGGTCGGGGCGGCCATGGCGGCGGGCAGCCAGAAGTGGAACGGCACCTGGGCGGACTTGGACAGGGCGCCCACCAGCACGAGGGCGACCGCGGCTTCCAGGAGCCCGCGTGGGATCCGGCCGTCGAGGAGGCCCGGGGCGGCGGCGAGGATCCCGGAGATCCGCCACGAGCCGGCGTGCACCGCGAGCATGATCAGGCCCACGAGCATGGCCAGGCCGCCGAAGGTGGTCACGATCAGCGCCTGGATCGCGGAGCGGCGGGCGAAGATGCGGTGCCCCGAGTAGCCGATCAGCAGGAAGGAGAGCACCGAGGTGATCTCCCAGAAGGTGTAGAGCACCATGACGTCGTCCGTGGTGACCAGACCGAACATGGCGCCGGCGAACGCCAGCAGCTGCGCGCCGAAGACCGCGTTGCGCGGCTCGTGCGTGCGGAAGTAGCGGGCGCAGTACACCAGCACGAGCGCGCCGACACCCAGGACGATCAGGGACATGAACGCGGCCAGGGCGTCCATGCGGAACGTCAGCTCGATGTCGAGGTAGGGCACCCAGGGGACCACCCGTTCGAGGTGGGCGGACCCGGCGGGCACGGGCGCGCCGCGGTCCAGGGCGTCCTGCAGGTCGATGACGCGCCGCAGCTGGGTGAGCACCCAGACGAACCCGGCGGCCGGCACTAGCGCCAGCACGTAGAAGCCCCGTTGCGCCGTCCAACGGAACAGGACCGGGGCCAGGAGCGCGACGGCGAAGAGGGCGGTCAGCAGGACGAGCATGGAGTCCCTTCGACGGCGGCGGGGGCGAGGGTCCCCTTGACCTTAGCCGACCCGACCAGGCATGACCCCCCTCTCCGCTCCCGGTCCGCCCTTCCGGGGCAGCTCCGGGACACGGAGCAGGAGCAGCCCGCCGACCGTGAGGACCAGCGCGATCACGGGGATCACCACGCGGTTGTCCGGGACCGCCGCGAGCGCGAGCGCCACGAGCCCCGGGGTGATGAACCCCACCGCCCGCCCGGTGGTGGCATAGAGGCCGAACGCCTCGCCGGCGGTCTCCGGGCGGGTGAGGCGGCCGAGGAACGCCCGCGAGGCCGACTGCACGGGGCCCACGAACAGGCACAGGAGGAGGCCGCCGACCCAGAAGGCCCGCGGGCCGGAGGCCAGAGCGAGCCCTGCGGCGGCCGCCACCATCGCGGCGAGGGAGACGAGGATGACCCGCCGGGGGCCGAGGGCGTCGTCCAGGCGGCCGCCGACGAACGCGCCGAGGGCCGCCACCACGTTGGCCGCGATCGCGAAGAGGATGACGTCCGCCGCGTCGATCCCGTAGAGCGTGGTCCCGAGGATGGCTCCGTAGACGAACACGGCACCCACTCCGTCCCGGAACACGGCGGACGCCATCAGGAACCGCAGGGTGACGCGGTCCTCGCGCCACAGGCGGGCCAGGGTGCGCCCGAGGCCGCGGTAGGACTCGAGGAGCGACTCGCGGCGCTCGGCGTCGTCCGCCCGGCGGGCGGGCGGCCGCTCGGGGACCGCCACGAGCACCGGGATCGCGAAGACCAGGAACCACGCCGCCGCCACGAGGGCCACCACGCGGATGTTCCAGGCGTCGGCCTCCGGCACGCCGAACCAGTGGGCGTCGCCGGACACGAACCCGATGTACACGAGCAGCAGCAGCACGATCCCGCCGAGGTACCCGGCGCCCCAGCCGATGCCGGAGACGCGGCCGATCGTGGCCGGCGTCGAGATCTGCACGAGGATCGCGTTGACGTGCACCTCGGCGAACTCGAACGCCACGGTGCCCAGGGCGATCAGGCTCACCCCCAGCCACAGCAGTCCGGGCTCGGGCGCCACGAGGACGCACGCGGCCGTCGCCGCGATCACCACCGCGGTGGTGAGGCCGAGCCAGAGCCGTCGCCGGCCCGTCCCGTCCGCGCGGCGCCCCATCGCGGGCGCGGTGAGGGCCACGACGACGCCGGCGGCCGCGTTGGCCGCGGACAGCCACGCGGTGCCCCGGTCGTCGGGCCCGAAGGCGTCCGAGGCCAGGTAGGTGCCGAACACGAACGTCACCATGACCGCGTTGAACGCCGCGGACCCCCAGTCCCACAGGGCCCAGGCCGCCACCTGCCGGCGGTGGCCCAGCCGGGCGGCCGCCATGGTCAGCGCTCGATCCGGGTGATGTGGAAGTCCCGGTGCGAGCGGGAGGCGGTGGGGCCGCGCTGGTCCTGGTACCGGTTCTTGTTGCCCCCGGCCCCGTACGGGGTCTCGGCGGGCGAGGAGAGCCGGAAGAAGCACAGCTGGCCGATCTTCATGCCGGGCCACAGCGTGATCGGCAGCGTGGCCACGTTGGACAGCTCGAGGGTGACGTGACCGGTGAAGCCCGGGTCCACGAAGCCGGCGGTCGAGTGGGTCAGCAGGCCCAGCCGGCCGAGCGAGGACTTGCCCTCGAGGCGCGCGGCGACGTCGTCGGGCAGGGTGACCTGCTCGTACGTGGAGCCGAGGACGAACTCGCCGGGGTGCAGGATGAACGGCTCGGCGGGGTCGACCTCCACGAGGCGGGTGAGCTCGTCCTGCTCCTGCGCGGGGTCGATGTGCGCGTACCGGTGGTTGTCGAAGAGCCGGAAGAAGCGGTCCAGTCGGACGTCCACGGACGCGGGCTGGACCATCGAGGTCTCGAGCGGGTCGAGGCCGATGCGGCCGGAGGCCAGCTCGGCGCGGATGTCGCGGTCGGAGAGCAGCACGGGATCACGGTAGCGCAGGGGCGGGCGGGGCGAACCGGCGCATCGGCGCGTCTACGATGTGCCGCATGAGCCTCAACGAGACCCCGCTGCCGGGGATCGGCGTGCGCCGCGAACTCGACATCGCCGCCGGGCGCCGGATCGGCGTGGTCACCCACCGCGACGGGCAGACCGACCTGATCCTCTCCGACCGCGACGACCCGGACGCGTGCGCCGCGTCCGTCCCGCTCACCCTGGAGGAGGCCGCCAGCCTGGGAGCCCTGCTGGCCGGGCCGCGCCTGGTGGCCCAGCTCGAGGACGAGCACGCCGAGCTGCCCGGCATCACCACGCGGCAGCTGATCCTGCCGCACGAGTCCCCCTACGCGGGCGAGGAGCTCGGCTCCACCCGCATGCGCACCCGCACGGGGGTCTCGATCGTGGCCGTGGTGCGGGCCGGCGTCACCCACCCCTCCCCCGGGCCGGACTTCCTGCTCGAGGGCGGGGACCTCGTGATCGTGGTGGGCACCGGCGAGGGCGTGCGGCAGGCGGAGAAGCTGCTGGCCGTGTGAGTCGCGGTGCCGGGGCGGTCCCGCCCGGCCGCCCGGAGGAGGAAGGAGACGGGGATGCACGGCACCACGCTCGCGCTGATCGAGCTCGGCGCGGTCCTGCTCCTGCTCGGGATCCTCGGGCGCGTGGCCGCCCGGATCGGCATGTCCCCCGTGCCCCTGTACCTGCTCGGCGGCCTGATGATCGGCGTGGGCGGACTCGTGGTCTCCGGCGTGGACGCCTCCGGGGACCTGCACAGCCCCGTGGGGGCGATCGACGAGTTCAGCACGCTGGCCGCGGAGATCGGCGTGGTCCTGCTGCTGCTCACGCTCGGGCTGGAGTACTCGGCCCGCGAGCTGATGACCGGGCTGCGGGGGTCGTGGCGCGCTGGCCTGCTGGACGTGGCCCTGAACTTCACCCCGGGCGCCGTGGCGGGCTGGCTGCTGGGCTGGGGCGCGGTGGGCGCCGTCGTCCTGGGCGGCATCACCTACATCTCCTCCTCCGGCATCATCGCCAAGGTGCTCAACGACCTGGGCCGCGTGGGCAACCGCGAGACCCCCGTGATGCTCTCCGTGCTCGTGTTCGAGGACCTGGCCATGGCCGTGTACCTGCCGCTGATGACGGCGCTCGTGGCCGGCAGCGCGATCCTGGCGGGTCTGCAGGCGGTGGGGATCGCCCTCGTGGTGGTGACGGCGGTGCTCTTCACCGCCCTGCGCTTCGGCCCGCAGATCTCCCGGCTGGTGCACTCCCCCGACCAGGAGACGTTCCTGCTCAAGGTCCTCGGCCTCGCGCTGCTGGTGGCGGGCGTGGCGGGCGCGCTGCAGGTGTCCGCCGGCGTGGGGGCGTTCCTGCTGGGGATCGCCGTCTCGGGCGCCGCGGCCAAGCAGGCCCGCTCCGTGCTGGAACCGCTGCGGGACATGTTCGCGGCGCTGTTCTTCGTGCTCTTCGGGATGAATGTGGATCCGCGCACCCTGCCGCCCGTCCTGCTCGGGGCGCTGGCGCTGGCCGTGGTCACCGCCGCCACGAAGCTGCTCACCGGGTACCTCGCGGCGCGGGCCGCGGGGATCGGGGTGGCCGGTCGGTGGCGCACCGGGGCGGCGCTGACCATCCGCGGCGAGTTCTCCATCGTGATCGCGGGCCTGGCCGTGGCCTCCGGGAGCATGCCGCCCGAGGTCTCCGCATTCGCCACCGCGTACGTGCTGATCCTGGCCGTGGCCGGGCCCGTGCTCACCCGCTCGGCGGACGGGTTTGGGCGACGCCGGGCCGCGCTGGCCCGCGAGCGTGCCGATCGCCGGGCGCGGGAGGCCGGCCTGGTGTAGGGTGGAGCGAGCGCCGGACGCACTGCGGACCGGTTGCGCGGGCGTAGCTCAATGGTAGAGCGCTTGCTTCCCAAGCAAGATACGCGGGTTCGATTCCCGTCGCCCGCTCCACCGAACGACGCCGGGGCCGGACCTTCCAGAGGTCCGGCCCCGTGTGCGTCCGGAGGACGTCCGCCCCTCACTCCCCCGCGCGGACGGTCCTGCGGAACCGGTGGTCGTGGTCCGCGGGGAGGTCCTCCGTGAACCGCAGGTCCCGGCCCGGCGGCTCCTCCGGCACGCGGTACACGCCGGCCTCTCGCTCCAGGAGCCCGTAGTCCACGAGCTCGCGCCGCAGCGAGGCGACGTCGTCGTGCGCGCGGCGGAGGATCTCGTTGACCTCGCGCTCCGGATAGTCGCGGCCCGCGCGGAAGCCGCGCAGCAGCTCGAAGAGCACGCTGACGCGGGCCTTCCGGCGGGCGGGGATGGAGCGCAGCCGGGGGCCGTCGAAGAAGGTGTGCACGGTCTTCGCATGGAAGCGCTCGGCCTCCTCCCACTCGGCGCACAGAGCGGCGGAGGCGGCGGTGTAGGTCTCCCCCGTGCGCTGCATGCGGGCGCGGACGAGGTGCTTGCGGTCGGCGTGGGCGGTCATCTCGGGATCCTTCCGGGCGCCCTCCCCAGCCGCCGGGCGCCGCGGGGACCGTGCCGGACCGGAGGGGCGACGTCGTCGTGCCCCCGGACGCGTGCGGACGTGCGCGGGTGACACCGGCCGCGCGCGGCGGCCGGGCCCGAGGATCCGCTCCCCTTCGCGAGGGTCCGCGGGGCTGGGCCGCGGGGTCGCTCGGCGGTGGGCACGCCGTGGGCGTCACGGTACCGCAGGCGTGCGTATGCTCGCAGGGACCTACCCCCGTCCGCTCGAGGAGGCACCGCCATGTCCGAGGTCCTCGCCGGGTTCGCGATCGTGTGGGTGATCATCGCGGTGGGCTTCGGCCTCGGGAAGTCGGAGGTGCTGGGCGCGGAGGCGCGCGTGGTGCTCTCCCGGACGGCGTTCTTCGTGGGCAGCCCCGCGCTCCTGTTCGTCACGCTCTCGCGGGCGGATGTGCTCACGGTGCTCGGCCCGCAGCTGTGGGTGGCGGCGCTGTCCGCGCTGCTCGCGGCGGGGCTGTTCCTGGCGCTGTCCGTCCCCCTGCTGCGTCCGCGCCCCGTGTCCGAGCGGGTGATGTCCGGGCTCAGCGCGTCGCTGGTGAACTCGGCCAACCTCGGCATCCCGATCGCCACGTACGTCCTCGGGGACCCGGCCCTGGCCGCACCGGCGCTGATGTTCCAGCTGGGCATGTACACCCCGCTCTACGTGGCCGTCCTCGACTGGTCCACGGCGCGCGAGGCGCGGGTGGACGACGACGCCGGCCGGCCCCGCCGCGTACGCGGCGCCCACCCCGTGCTCGCCCAGCTGCGCCAGACCGCGCTGAACCCGATGATCCTGGGCGCGCTCGCCGGCCTGATCTTCTCCGTCACGGGATGGGCACTGCCCGGCCCGCTGAACGAGGCGGTCGAGCTGATCGCGGGGCTGTCCATCCCGGCCATGCTCCTGGCGTTCGGCATGTCCCTGGTGGGCTCGGTGCCGCTGTCCCGGGCCGGCGGACGGCGCGCGGACACCCTCCTGGCCGCCGCCGTGAAGCTGCTGGTGCACCCGCTGATCGCGTGGCTCCTGGCGCAGTTCGTGTTCGGCCTGGACGCGCGCGGGGTGTTCGTGGCCGTGGTGCTCGCGTCCCTGCCGACCGCGCAGAACACGTACGTGACCGCCGTGCGCTACCGGTCCGGGGAGCGCGTCACGAAGGACACCGTCCTGGTGACCACGATCGTGGCGATCCCGGCGATGATCGCCGTCGCGCTGCTGCTGGCCTGAGGGGCGCGTCCGGGCCGGGGACCGCGCCCCGTCCCCGGCCCTAGGATGAGCCGCATGGCTGAGAACACCGCCCACCTCGACACGATCCGCGCCGGCTACACCTTCGACGGCGCCACCCTCACCCTCGGCGCGGCCGTGGTGGACGGGCAGGTCCATGCGGACGCCCCCGTCCGGCTTCCCCTGGCCATGATGAACCGCCACGGGCTGATCGCCGGTGCCACCGGCACCGGCAAGACCAAGTCGCTGCAGATGATCGCCGAGCAGCTCTCCACCGCCGGCGTGCCCGTGTTCCTCGCCGACGTCAAGGGTGACCTCTCCGGCCTCGCCACCGCGGGCGAGCCCTCGGACAAGCTGACCGCGCGCACGCAGGCCACCGGGATGCCGTGGCAGCCCACCGCGTACCCGGTGGAGTTCTACGCCCTGGGCGGCGACGGCGTCGGCGTCCCCGTGCGCGCCACCGTGGACTCGTTCGGCCCGCTGCTGCTCTCCCGCATCATGGAGCTCAACGAGACGCAGGAGTCCTGCCTGCAGCTGATGGTGCACTGGGCTGACCAGCGGGGCCTGCCGCTGGACGACCTCGCGGACCTCAAGGCCGTGGTCACCCACCTGACCAGCGACGAGGGCAAGGCGGACCTGAAGGGCCTCGGCGGTGTCTCCAAGGCCACGGCCAACGTGATCCTGCGCGAGGTCACCGGGCTGCAGGCCGCCGGCATGGACGCGTTCTTCGGGGTTCCGGAGTTCGAGACCGCCGAGCTGCTGCGCCAGGCCCCCGACGGCCGCGGCGTGATCTCCTGCCTCGAGCTGCCGACCCTGCAGTCCAAGCCCCAGCTGTTCTCCACGTTCATGATCTGGCTGCTCGCCGACCTGTTCGCCGAGCTGCCCGAGGCCGGCGACCTGGACAAGCCGAAGCTGGTGTTCTTCCTGGACGAGGCGCACCTGCTGTTCGACGGCGCGTCGAAGGCGTTCCTCGAGTCCATCACCACCACCGTGCGCCTGATCCGGTCCAAGGGCGTGGGCCTGTTCTTCGTCACCCAGACCCCCAAGGACGTCCCCGGCGACGTGCTGGCCCAGCTGGCCAACCGCGTCCAGCACGCCCTGCGCGCCTTCACCCCGGAGGACGCCACGGCGCTCAAGGCCACCGTGCGGACCTTCCCGAACTCGGAGTACGACCTCGAGGAGGTGCTCACCTCGGCCAAGGTCGGCGAGGCGGTGGTGACCGTCATGGACCCCGACGGCGCCCCCACCCCCGTGGCGCTGACCCGCATGTGGTCCCCGCAGTCGGCCATGGAGCCCACCGCGCCCGAGGCCATGCAGGCGGCCGTGGCCGCCTCGCCGCTGATGGCCCAGTACGGCACGGCGCAGGAGCGCGAGTCGGCGGCCGAGAAGCTGGCCGCCCAGGCGTCCCCCGCCGAGCAGGCGGCGCAGGCCCCGGCCATCGGCGGCTCCGCCCGCGACGGCGGCACCGTGGTCTCCGGGGTGGAGCTCGGGGACATCGAGGAGATCCGCCGGCGGGAGCAGGAGCGCGAGGAGCGCGCCCGCCGGAAGGCGGAGCAGCCGAGCGACCTCGAGAAGGCCGTGGGCAACTTCATGAAGTCGGCTGGCACGCAGATCGGCCGCGAGGTCGTCCGCAGCGTCTTCGGCACCCGACGCCGCTCCGGCGGCGGACTGCTCGGCGGCCTCTTCCGCTGACCCCCGCAGCGATTTCGCGGGGGGGGGTGGGGTCAGGAGACGCCGTGGCCGCCGAGGCCCTTGGCCCAGTGCTCGATGGCGTTCCAGTCGCGGAAGTCGCCGTACTGGCCCTTGACCAGCGTGATCTTCAGCTTCTCGAGGCCGCTGAGGCGCTCCTCCACGAGCGCGCCCCGCACGTACCGCACGTCGCGGGCGCCGTAGGTGGCCAGCTGCTCGGCGAGGCGGCGGTCCGGCAGCGGGGCCGCGCCCGAGTAGAGGATCACGAGGGACTTCCGGGCCAGCTCGGCGCGACGCGAGTCGAGGAAGGCCTTCGCGGACTTCTCCAGCTTCCCGCCGTACACCGGGGCGGCGACGATCACGGCGTCGGCGGTGTCGAGCCAGGCGGCGGAGCCGGCGACGTCCTCCACCACGGTCTCGACCTGCTGCGTGGTGCGCAGCACCTCGGCCACGCGTTCGGCGATCTCCCGGGTGGAGCCGTGATGGGAGGCGGTCACGATCAGGGTGGTCATGGTGTCGGGCGTCCTTCGGATCGGCGTCGCGGGGAGGTCGGGCTCAGTGTAGCCCGCGCAGGTCCAGCTCCAGACGGGTCTCCGCGCCGGCGGGAGCGGCCTCCGGAGCGTGCACGCGGACCGGGATGCCCCAGTCCTGCTGGTACAGGTGACAGGCGGCGTTGTCCGGGATCGGGCGCCCGTGCTCGCCGTCGCAGGCCGCAGCGCGGGCGGTGATGTGCAGGACGCCCTCGGTCACGTCCGGGTCCAGCCGCAGCGCGCGCCGCAGGCCCACGGACGTGCCCGCGCCGTCCAGCAGCAGGGACTCGGGCGACGAGGACACCTTCAGCTGCGTGGGGTCGCCCCAGCGTTCGTCCAGCTTCTGGCCGCTCGGCGCGGCGAAGCCCACGGTCAGCTCGAGCTCTCCGGCCACCACGTCCGTGCTCGGGCGGGCGGTCCGGCGTGCGCCCTCGTCCACGGTCAGGAACTCCTGGGGCACGGCGATCCGCACGAGGCGGTGCGCG
Source organism: Micrococcus lacusdianchii (assembly GCF_023155805.1). Lineage (GTDB taxonomy): Bacteria > Actinomycetota > Actinomycetes > Actinomycetales > Micrococcaceae > Micrococcus > Micrococcus lacusdianchii. The sequence continues at coordinate 86,389 of NZ_JAKNUW010000008.1, forward strand.
TTGGTCTCCACCACCACGATGTCCTGCGGGGCGCCGTCCTCGCCGTGCTCCACGAGCACGTCGGCCGGCTCGGCCAGCCCGCGGGCCACAGTGGACACCGACGCCGGCGCGGGCCGGCCCGCCGCGTCCGCCCCCTCGGGCGCGTACCGGCGGATCGCACCGTTGTACGTGTCCGCGACCAGCACGGAGCCGTCCGGCAGTGCGGTGACGCCGAGGGGGTGCTGCAGGCGCGCCTGGGCCGGATCGCCGTCCACGTGGCCGAAGTCGAACAGGCCCGTGCCGACGGCGGTGTCCACGGTCCGGGCGCCGTCGTCCCCGGTGCGCACGCGGCGCACGGCCGAGGTCTCGGAGTCGGCGACCCACAGCGTGCCCTCCGCGTCGAAGGACAGGCCCGAGCTCTGCGCGAACCACGCCTCGTCGGCGGGGCCGTCGGTCAGCCCCTCGAGGCCGGTGCCGGCCCACACGGCGAGCACGCGGGCCACGGGGTCGAAGGAGAACAGCTGGTGCGTGCCGGCCATGGCCACCACCACGCGGCCGGCCGCGGCGTCCCACGCCACGTCCCACGGGGAGGAGAGGGACACGGCGAGCGGATCGGCGTCGATGTCCGCGAGGTCCACGGCCACGCCCTCCTCCTCCCGTGCCGCCTCGCGCACGCGCTCGGAGTCGATCAGCTTCTGGACGCCGTTGCCGGCCACGGTGGTCACCTCGCCCGTGGCCAGGGACAGCCCGCGCAGGCGGTGGTTCACGGTGTCCGCCACGACGACGTCGTACCCCACCTCCGCCGCGACCTCCTCCGGGAGCAGCAGGAGCCCGCTGGGCTCGCTGAACAGGGCGTCGGACGGGCCGCCGTCGCGGTGTCCGCGGGTGCCCGGCGTCGGGAGGGCGAGCCCGGCGGCGTCCGCGGGCGCCTGCGCCGGGTCCCCGCCGCCCACGGCGCGCAGCACGGTGGTCAGGTCCGAGGCCACCTCGACGATCCGGTGGTGCCCGGTGTCCGCCACGAGGAGGGAGCCGGGCTCGGTGCCGCGGCCGCCCAGGGCGATCGCCTTGCCGGGGAACTTCAGGTCCCGGGCCACGGGGGCCGGCGGGACGTACGGGCCGGAGCCGCGGTGCAGGGTGCCCTTGGCCTCGTGCTCGGCCACGAGCTCCCGCACCAGCGAGTACAGGCCGGCCACGTGTCCCTCGCCGGACAGGTGCGCCACGATGTACCCCTCCGGGTCCACCACCACGAGCGTGGGCCATGCGCGGGCCGAGTAGGCCTGCCAGGTGGCCAGCTCCGGGTCGTCGAGGACGGGGTGGGCGATCTCGTACCGCTCCACGGCGGCGTCGAGGGCGTCCGGGTCCGCCTCGTGCTCGAACTTGGGCGAGTGCACGCCCACGGTCACGAGCACGTCCTCGAACTCGGCCTCGAGGGGGCGCAGCTCGTCGGCCACGTGCAGGCAGTTGATGCAGCAGAACGTCCAGAAGTCCAGGACCACCACCTTGCCGCGCAGGTCCTCCAGAGTGACCTGCTGGCCGCCCGTGTTCAGCCATCGCCGCCCCACGAGGGAGGAGGCGCGCACGCGGGAGGCGGCGCGGGGCACGGTCGGGGCGTCGGCGGGGGTGTGCTGCTCGGTCATGCCGTCCATTGTGGTGCACCCGCCCGCCGGGTCCGCTCCGGGCGGACGGGGCGCGTCACACGGTGTCCCCTCCCCCGGGCCGGGGCGTCAGCCCGCGGTCGGCGCCTGCAGGGCGGCGGCGAGCATCTCCTCGGCCATGAGGGTGAACTGGCGCTCGGCGGCCTGCGGCTGGCCCGTGAAGGACACCATGACCACGTGGTCCCCGGCCACGGCGGTGAGGATCTGCGCCGCGGAGGCGGGCGCGACCTGCCCCTGCGGCGTGCGCGTGTACACGTACCCGGACTGCGCGGGCGTGCCCTCGGAGAGGTCCGCCTCCCGCATCCGCAGGGTGTACGTGGCGGTCTCGCCGTCCTCCCGGGAGGTGACCTCCATGGTGCCGCAGTCGGCGAGCAGCGCGCCCACGGTCTGCACGTGCTCCTCCACGCGCAAGCGCCCCTCGCCGTCGAGCGCGGCGACTTCCACGGTGCCCGTGCCGGCGAACGTGTCCGCGCCGACGTCCACGCGCGTGACCTCCTCCTGGTCCAGCAGGATCGGTGAGAAGTCCAGGGCGGCCAGCGGCGCCTTGCACGCGGCCGGCTGCACCTCGATCCGCCCGCCGTCCGTGGCGCGGGAGCGGGCGTCCTGCCGGGCCCGCTCCACCTCCGGCGCGGAGGCCGCGCCCTGCCGAGTGAAGCCGAACGTGGCCGCGCGCGCGGCGGCGGCCTCGGCGCGGACCTGGTCCGGCCGGTCGCCCAGCTCGAGCGCGCCCGGGAGGCCGGCGGCCGACGACGGCGTCCCCGCCTGCTGCGCCCCCGCCGGCTCCTCCTGGGCGGAGCAGCCGGCCAGGGTCAGCACGGCGACGCCGGCCGCCACCACGAGGACCCTCGCCCGGGCCCGGTCACGACGGTGCGGGTGGTCCGGCCGACCGGGGGCGCGGGCAGGGACGCGGGCGTCAGCGGTCATGGTCACGGTGGGCCTCCTGGGCGGCGGCGGTCGGGTGGTTCATGGCGGCGTACATCTCGTTCCAGCGGTGCAGCTCGGCGTCGCCGTCGCGGTCCGCCTTGCGGTCCAGGCGGACGGCCGCCTTGCGGTCGCTGCGGTACCAGAGGACGGCCACGGTGACCGCCATGAGCACCGTGGGGAACTCGCCGATGCCCCACATGACGGCGCCGCCGATCCGCTGGTCCTCCAGCGCGGAGGGGCCCCACTCCCGGCCGAGGTTGCCGAACCAGGAGGCCTGCAGCAGTCCGGTGGATCCGGTCATGGCGACACCGATGAAGGCGTGGAAGACCATGGTGGCCAGCAGCAGCACCAGCCGCAGCGGGTAGGCGGGCCGGCTGGGCAGCGGATCGACGCCCACCATGACGGTGGCGAAGATGAAGCCGGTGAGCAGGAAGTGGACGTTCATGAACTCGTGGCCCAGGTGGTACTCGAGCGAGAACCGGAAGAAGTCCGTGTAGTAGAACACCAGGATCGAGCCGGCGAAGTTCACGCCCGCCACGATCGGGTGCGTGATGAACGCGCTCCACGGGGAGTGCACGATCCACAGGATCCACTCGCGGGGGCCGCGGGTGCCGTCCGTGCGGGCGGGCAGGGCGCGCAGGGCCAACGTGATCGGCGCGCCCATCACCAGGAACAGCGGGATGATCATGGTGAGGACCATGTGCCCCACCATGTGGGCGCTGAACAGCACCATGCCGTACACCGCGGGGGCGCCGGACGTGGCCCAGGTGAGCAGGGCGAGACCGCCCAGCCAGGACACGGTCCGGGCCACGGGCCAGCCGTCCCCGCGGCGGTGCAGCCGCCACGCGGAGCGCACATACCAGAGGGCCAGGAACGCCACGATCGCCACCCACAGCCAGTCGAAGCGCCACGAGGTGATCCAGCGGACGCCCGTGAGCTCGGGGGGCAGGTCGTAGCCGGTGAGGATGCGGGCGGGGGTGGCGTCCGGGGCGAGCTCCTCGGGCACGGGCGGGGCCGTGCGGGCCAGGACGGAGGACACGCCCATCACCGCCGCCATGACCAGGGCCTCCCCTGCGATCAGCTGCCACAGCAGACGGCGCGCGGGGGCCGGGCTTTCCTCGACCGGGGTCCGGGCGCCCGCCCCGGCCGGCGCAGCGGTCCCCGCCAAGCGCGGGATGATCCAGCGGCGGTGCAGCAGTCCGATGCCGCCGAGGAGCAGCACCGCGCCGGCCTTGGCGAGCACGAGGAGGCCGTACGGGCTGAGCAGCTGGGCCGGGTCGTCCATGCGGACGGACGCGTTCACCAGCCCGGACAGCGCGACCGTCACCAGGCCGAGGCCGGCGAGGACGGAGTACCGGCTGAGCGCGGTGTGCAGCAGCGGTGCCGGCCCCTGGCGGCGCTGGGTGGCGCCGCGGCCCTGGGCGCCGTTGGGGCCCACGAGGGTGTCGGAGACCGCCACGAGCACGAGCAGCCCGCCGACCCACACGACCACGCCGAGCAGGTGCAGGCCGATCGAGTTGACGGCGCCGAAGTGGTCGTCCCCGCCGGCCGCGTGGCCGATCAGCGCGAGGGGGACCAGGCCCAGCATGGCCAGGATGCCCGTCCAGAACAGGCCGGTGTGGGAGCGCACGGCGATCACCAGCGTGGTGACCACGGCCGCCACCACGGTCACCCAGAACCAGGCCTGCCCCACGGAGATGTCGAGCGTGTAGGCCATCAGGCCCGCGGTGAACTCGGGCCCCGCCGTCACGGGGATGCCGGCCAGGTCCGAGTAGGACAGGACGCCGACCGCCATCGCCGCGAGCGTCCACACGCCCGCGGCCACGGCGGCGACCTGCATGGTCCGGCGGAACGCGGGGTGCTCGGGCAGCACCTCTTCGTCCCGCGCGGCCTGCTCCCGCTCGCGCTTCGACTGGTGCCAGCGCTCGGTGCCGGCCGCGTGCGGGGGCAGGATGCCGGCGGCGAAGATCAGCGCGCCGATGGTCATGGCCATCGCGGTGTTGTTGACGGCCTTGCCCACGGGCACGCCCCAGCGCGTGAGCGCGCCCGGGTCGGACAGGGTCCGGGGGGCGACGATCCCCGTCACCCATGCCGCCATGACCAGCGCCAGCACGCCGACGACGGCGGCCGCTACGCCCACCGCCCGGGGCACGCCGCGGCGCACGTCGGTCCGGGAGCCGCTCGGGGTGGACGGGGTGGCGGCGCCGCGCCCGGGGCGCGGGGTCGTGACGGAGGTGGCGGGCATGGGGTCCATTCTCCCATCGCGGGGGCGGGACCCGGGGCGCTCTGACGGCGCCCCGGGCGGGGTCAGGCGAAGAGGGCCTCGCGCACGAAGCCGCCCTCGGCGCAGCCGGACGGGACGGCGAACACCGCGGAGCCCACCGGGCGGGTCCAGATGTTCAGGTGGTCGGACTCGGCGAGCCGGGTCTGGACGGGCACGAACTGCCGGTCCACGTCCGCCTGGAAGGCGGCGAAGATCAGGCCTGCGCCCGTGCCGGAGGCGCCCGCGCCGTCGTCGTAGTTGTAGTTGTAGCTCCGGCGGAGCATCCCGTACTCGGGGGTGTCCATGCGGGCCCGGCGCAGGTGGGAGATGTCCGAGATGACGGGCAGGCCCGTGGGGCCCTTCGCGGAGAAGTCCGGGGCGTCGTTCTCGTGCTCGCCCGTCAGGGGCGCGCCCGAGCCCAGGCGCCGGCCGATCACCTTCTCCTTCGCGGGGCGGTCCAGCTCGTCCCACGTGTCCATCACCATGTCGATCCGGCGGATCACCAGGGAGGCGCCGTCCGCGATCCAGGGCGAGATGCCGGCGGCCTCGGCCTCCGGTCCCGCGCCCCACACGATCCGCTCGAGCGCCGGCGATCCGGCCTGGGGGTTGGCGGTGCCGTCCACCTGGCCGAACAGGTTGCGCATGGTGGTGCCGGTGGGGTGGGCGCCGCGCGCGGCACGGAAGCCCTCCTGCACCCAGCGCACCCCGGCGAAGGGCCGGGCCACCTTGCCCAGCATCCGCCGGGCGTGGGCCACGGAGATCCGGTCGTCGCCGCAGATCTGCAGGAGCAGGTCCCCGTGGGACCAGCGGTCCTCGAGCGCGTCGATCGGCTGGAACGCCGGCAGCGGGCCCAGCCAGTCCGGGGCACGATCCGGGGCCACCCGGGCCACGAGCTCCGGGCCGAACCCGAACGTCACGGTGAGCCGGGCGGGCGCGGCGGCGAGCTCGGGCTCGGTGTCCGCGAGCGTGGCGCGCCCCTGGGTGAGGCGGGCGGCGTCGTCGGTGAGCAGGCGCAGCAGGGCCTCGATCCGCTCCCGGTCCGTCTCCGGACGCAGGTCCAGGGCGAGGAACACGGCGTGGGTCTGCGCGGGCGTGTCGATCCCGGCCTGACGGGGCCCGAAGAACGGCACCGTGTCCGTGCCCACGGGCGAGCTGACGGCCACGCGGGAGGCCTCTCCGCCGGGCTCGGCCCAGCCGGCCCGGCCGACCTCCCCCTCGATCCCCGTGTCCTCCATGACGCCGGACGGCGAGGGGTCGGAGGAGGGGGCGGGCCCGCCCGGGGCGGGGGCCGCCTGCGCGGCCCCCGCCCCGTAGCCGAGCGCCCTGCCGAGCAGCCCGCCGCCGGCCGCGCCGAGGCCGAACAGGAGGCCGCGGCGCGAGGGCCCGGCGGCGGGGTCACCGCCGTCGGGATCGCTCCCCGCCGGCGTGCCCTGGGTCCGGTCGTGTGCCGGGTCGGGGTCAGTGGTCCCCATGGTCACCCTCCATGGCGTCGGAGGCCTCGCCGCCGTGGTAGGACTCGTTGGCGCCGGTGAACGGGCGGGCCCCCGAGGTGATCTCGACGACGTCCCCGTCCTCGGTCTCGAGGGTGTAGGTGACCTCGTCGCCGGGCTGGACCGGCTCGGTCAGCCCCATCAGCATCACGTGGTTGCCGCCGGGGGCCAGCTCGAGGGTCTCGCCGGCCGGCACGGTGAAGCCGTCCGGGGCCTGCTGCATGAGCATCTGGCCGTCCTCGTCCGGCACCATCTCGTGCAGCTCCACGCGGTCGGTGAGCGAGGAGGTCACGGACACGACGCGCACGTCCTGGTCCGAGGTGTTCTCGAGGACCCCGAACGAGCCGGTCATCTCGCCGTCCGTCGCCTTGGTCCACGGGTCCGTCATGGTCAGGGGGGCCTCGTCCGCGGCCTCGGAGGACGCGTCAGCGCCGGTGGGCTCAGCCGACGACGACGCGGCCGCGGAGGAGGCCGCCGAGGCGGCGGACGAGACCGCGCTCGAGGCCGCTGAGACCGGCGCGGACTCGCCGGCCCCGGCGCACGCGGTGAGGCCGAGGGCGCCGGCCGCCAGCACGGCGGCGAGGGACAGACGGCGCGGAGACAGGAGGGTGTTCTGGGTGGTCATGGTGTGTGTCCTTTGTCCGCAGGGGCGGGGCGGTGGGCGGCGCGGCCCGTCGAGGGCCTGCACCGGGAAGGGACCGCGACCCGCGGTGTCAGAAGAGGGAGCGGAGCAGTGCCGCTCAGCGGTGGTCGAGGGCGCGCGCCTTGCGGCCCAGCGCGGCGAACCCCACGCCGATCACGGCCAGGCCCGCCAGGCCCGCGGCCCACACCCAGCCGGGCACGGCCGGCCCGGCCGCGTCCTGGGCGTCCGTGGTGGCCGGGTCGGCCGCCCCGGAGGGAGCCGGGGCGGCGTCGCCGTCGTCGGCACCCGGGGCCACCGCGGGGCTCGGATCCGCGGTCGCGGCGTCGGCCGGGGCGCCGGCGGCGGCCACGCCGCAGCCGGACGGAGCGGTCCCCGGGGCCGGGGCCTGCGGGTCCTCCACCGTGAACTCGAGCGAGCGCTCCTCGGAGTGCCCGTCGGAGTAGACGACGCGGTACGCCACGTCGTACTCCCCGCGGGGCAGGTCCGCGCACAGCGGCGCGGTGAGGGCGGGCCCGTCCACGGTGGCCGGGCCGTCCTGCCACTGATGGCCGGCGGCATCCGTCACCTGCACGAGGCTCTGGATCCCCTGGCCGTCGATCAGCTCGCCGGAGAACGTGAGGGTCACGGTCTGCGGGGCCTCGGTCAGGGCGGCGCCGTCCGCGGGGACGGCCTCGATCAGCTCGTCGTGAGCGGCGGCCGGGCCGGCCGCCGCCGCGACCGTCGCGGTGGCGGCGCAGGCGGCCAGGGCGATGTGCAGGGGGTGCTGCTGGGGCATGGGATCCTCCCCGGCCCGGTCCGGCGGATGCCGGCAGGCCGAGTCGCTGGGGCGGGGGCGCGCGGACGGCCGCGCCCGAGGGCGTCAGGCCGCGAGGACGAGGGCGGGCGGGCCGCGCCGACCCGGGGTGCCGAGGACCAGCAGCGGACCGACGGGATGCAGGACGCGCAGCGCCGGAAGACGGAGGGGCCGCGCGGGGACCGCGGGCCCGGTGAGGAGGAACGCGAGGAGGCGCAGCACCGGCACGGCCGCGAGGGCCTGCCCGGCCGCCGCGGCCAGGACCCGCTCGCCGTGACGGAGTACCGCCGCCGTCAGCAGCGCGGCCGCCGCGTGCGCGGCCAACATGCCGGCCCCGTGCCCGTGCACCGCCGCGGCGTTCGCGCTGACGGCCAGGGCCGGACCGGAGTTCGCGGCGAGGTGGCCCACGTGCGCGGGATCCACCCCGGCGGCCACGTACACCGTGTGCGCCCCGCCAGCCACGGCGTACAGCGAGTGGAAGATCCCCTGCGCCGCCAGGACGGCCAGGAGGGTGCGCCACGGGGAGAGGGTGCGTCCGGCCAGGGCGGTGGTCACGGGCGCGGCCAGCACCGTGGCGAAGGCCATCAGGGCCACCGGGGGCAGAGGGCCGCCGGCGGCCGCGGAGTGGGAGGCCGCGGCGAGCACCGTCATCACGGCGGCACCGGCGACGCCGCGAGCCAGTCGGGCCGGCCCGGCCAGGGCGCGGGAGGGCGGCGGGGTCATGGGGACCATGCGTTCCTCCTCGGTTCGGCGGGCGGCGGACGGACGCGGATCGGCGTCGTCGCCTGCGGGAGGCCAGTCTACTCGTCCCGCCCGTGCCGCCGACCCCGGGGACGACGACGGGCGCCCCGCCTCACCAGGAGGCGGAGCGCCCGAGGCGCGGACGGACGGCCGGGGCCGACCGGAGTCGGATCACTCGGAGGCGGCGGCCTTGAGCTTGGAGCCGGCGGTCACCTTCACGGAGTAGCCCGCGGGGATGGTGATCTCCTCGCCGGTGCGGGGGTTGCGGCCGGTGCGCTCCTTGCGCTCGGTGCGCTCCACGGCCAGCCAGCCGGGGATGGAGACCTTCTCGCCCTTCTTCACCTGGGCGGACAGCGACTCGAGGAGGGCGTCCAGCACGTCCGACACGGCGGACTGGGTGTTGCCGGAGCGCTCAGCGACGGCGGCGACGAGTTCCTTGCGGTTCATGGCCATGGTTCCTTCCTGAAGACATCGGTGACAGGCGTCCGGGCCGGTGCCGGACCGGACTTCCAGGTGCGAACGTACCACCTGCACTCCCGACGCGCCCCATCCCCTCCGCGTGATTCCGCGAATTCTCAGCCTTCCATACGGCCGGCGTCCGCCTCGGACGACGACGACGGCCCCCTCCGATCTCTCGGAGGGGGCCGTGCGGTCGACCGGTGTCAGCGCCCGCGAGGCGGGCGAGTCGTCACCAGGAGGACTTGGTCACGCCGGGCAGCTCGCCGCGGTGCGCCATCTCGCGGAAGCGCACACGGGAGATGCCGAAGCGCTGGAAGGTGCCGCGCGGACGGCCGTCGATGGCGTCGCGGTTGCGCACGCGCACCGGGGAGGCGTCGCGGGGCAGCTTCTGCAGGCCCACGCGGGCGGCCTCGCGGGCCTCGTCGGTCGCGTTCGGGTCGACCAGGGTCTTCTTGAGCTCGGCGCGCTTCTCGGCGTTGCGGGCCACGATGACCTTGCGCTGCTCGTTCTTGGCGATCATGGACTTCTTGGCCATGTCAGCGCTCCTCTCGGAAATCGACGTGCTTGCGGACCACCGGGTCGTACTTCTTGAGAGTGATGCGATCCGGGTTGTTGCGGCGGTTCTTGCGGGTCACGTAGGTGAACCCGGTGCCGGCGGTGGACTTCAGCTTGATGATCGGACGAACGTCCTTGTCCTTGGCCATGTCAGAGCTTCACTCCCTTCGAGATGAGGTCGGCGACGACCGCGTCGATGCCGCGCACGTCGATGGTCTTGATGCCCTTGGCGGACAGCGTCAGCGTGACGTTGCGGCGCAGGGAGGGCACCCAGTACGTCTTCTTCTGGATGTTCGGGTCGAACCGGCGCTTCGTGCGGCGGTGCGAGTGGGAGATGCTGTGGCCGAAACCCGGCCCAGCCCCGGTCACCTGGCAATGTGCTGCCATGATCACTCCTCGTGGCAAGTAGTAGTAAAAGGACGGGCGGAACCCGCATGGCGGCATGCCGTGGACGCGCGGAGGCCTCCACGGGCAGCCTGTGAGCCCCGCCCCGGGTGTGTGCACCGCACTCTTACTGCGACTTCTCGAAAAAGGTGAACCAGGCTGGGTGAGAGCCAACCGAAGTGCCTTACAGATCGCTGGTGTGGACGGTGAGCCCCGGCCGGTCCGTGAGGACGCGGCCGGGATCCGGTCTGCGGGAGCGTGTCGCCTTTCCGACCCGCGAGCCCTCCGGCGAAACGCCGAGGGGCACGGGAACGACGCGCGTGCGCCGTTCCATGGTACGCGAGCGGAGGGTGCCGATCAACTCGGGACGTCGGACTCGCGGCCCTGGTCCACCCACTGCACATACCAGTGCTCCGGGCGCAGCCCCCGCAGGAGCTTGAGGCTCAGACGCGCGTACTCCGCATGCTCCTCTGGAGTGAGATGCCCGAGGAAGGCCTCGTCCCTGAGCCGGCGGTAGGGGGCCTCGGCGGCCTCGAAGCGCACCAGTCCCTCCGGCGTCACCCCCACGAGGGTCACGCGCGCATCGTCCGGAGAGGTGCGGCGGGTGACCCAGCCGCGCCCCTCGAGACGGCGCACCACGTGCGAGAGGCGGGAGAGGGAGGAGTCCACGAGGTGGGCCACCTGACTCATGGGCACCTCATCCGGCTGCCGACGCAGCGTGGCCAGCAGCTGGAACTCGAAGGGCGTGACCCCTCCCCTGCGGTGCATGTCGGCCTCGATGCGGGAGGTGAGGACGTTGGCCACCTGGATGGCGGCGATCCACGAACTCCCCCACGGACTCCACGGCCCCGCGAGGCCCTCACGGGACCCCATGTCGGGCGGCGGAATGCTGCCGCGCTGCACTTCCTGGTCCTGCTCTGTCCGAGCGTCATGATTCATGCCCGACATCGTGGCAGGTCAGCACGGGGTTCGCGAGTCGACGCGGACACTCCGTGATGAGACGCTCGCCACCCCGCCCACCCTGGCGGAGGGCCGGCGCCGCGCTGACGGCCTCGGCGAGGTCAGGCGACGCCGGTGCCCAGCAGGCTCCCGACGCCGAACGTGAGGGCCAGCGCCAGGGCGCCGCCCACCACCACACGGACCATGGCACGCACGGCCGGCGCGTTCCCCAGGGAGGCCCCGAGGTAGCCCGTGATCGCGAGCGCGACCAGGGTCACGCCGAAGGTGACGGGCACCCGCACCTCCACTGGGGCGAGCAGGATCGCCAGGAACGGCAGGAGCGCGCCCGCGAGGAACGCGGCGAAGGAGGCGCCGGCGGCCGCCCACGGGCTCACCACGTCCTCCTCGTCCATGCCGAGCTCCATGCGCAGGTGGGCCCCGAGCGCGTCCTTGGCCGTGAGCTCCCGGGCCACGGTCTCGGCCGTGGGGCGGGAGAGCCCCTCGGCCTGATAGAGCGCGGTGAGCTCCTCCAGCTCGCCCTCGGGGTCCTCCGCGAGCTCACCACGCTCCGTGGCGATCAGCGCCTTCTGCGAGTCGGAGGAGGAGGACACGGAGACGTACTCCCCCAGGGCCATGGACACGGCGCCGCCGACGACGGCGGCCGTGCCCGCGAGCAGGACGGGGGTCACGGCTGTGGTGGCGCCGGCCACGCCGACCACGGTGGCGGCGACGGAGACGATGCCGTCATTGGCCCCGAGCACGCCGGCGCGCAGCCAGTTCAGGCGGGCGTTGAGGCCGGAGGAGGAGTGAGGCTCGACAGGGTCGGACAGGGGGGCGGGGACCGGGGCTGAGGAGGACATGCGCTCATCCTGCGCCGCCCTCCGGGGGACCCGCCACGAAGGTGAGGCGACCCTCAACCCCTCCTGACGTTGAACAGTATTGCCCTGATTGTTGAACAAGCGCTACTGTGCCCTGTGCGCCTCGTGACGCCCGTCACCTCGTACGGCGCCCCCGCCGGAAGGTGATCTCCCCATGTCCCACGCTGACTCCGCGCAGCCGTCCTCGCCCCCCGCCGAGGGCCCCGGCCGCGACGCCTCCTCCACGAGCCGCCGGACCGCCCTCCTCGGCGCCATGTTCCTCATGGCGACCTCCGCGATCGGCCCCGGCTTCATCACCCAGACCTCGACGTTCACGATCCAGCTGGGCGCCGCGTTCGCGCTCGCGATCCTGGTCTCGATCGTCATCGACATCGCCGTCCAGATGAACGTGTGGCGCGTGATCGGCGTCGCCGGCCTGCGCGCCCAGGAGCTGGCCAACCGCCTGGTGCCCGGCCTGGGCTGGCTGCTGGCGGGCCTCGTGTTCATCGGCGGCATGGTGTTCAACATCGGCAACATCGCCGGTACGGGCCTGGGCCTGAACGCCATGCTCGGCGCCGACGCCCTGATCGGCGGCGCGGTCTCCGCGTTGATCGCCATCGCGATCTTCCTGTCCAAGCGGGCCGGCGCGGCCCTGGACCGCATCGTCGTGCTCCTCGGCGCCGTGATGATCGGCCTGATGGTCTACGTGGCGGTCGTCTCGAGGCCCCCGGTGGGCGACGCCCTCGTGCAGTCGGTCAACGTCGGCAACCTGGACTCGGCCATGTTCCTGGCTCTGGCCACCCTGGTGGGCGGCACCGTGGGCGGCTACATCACCTACGCCGGCGCGCACCGCATGGTCGACTCCGGCGTGAAGGGCGTCGACGACGTCCAGCAGATCACCACCAGCTCCGTCGCCTCCATCCTGGTGACCGGCCTGATGCGCGCGCTGCTGTTCCTGGCGATCCTCGGCGTCGTCGCCTCCGGCGCGGACCTGGGCACCACCAACCAGGCCGCGAACGCCTTCCAGGCCGCCGCCGGCGAGGTCGGCCTGCGCATGTTCGGCGTGGTCTTCTGGGCCGCCGCGCTCACCTCGGTGATCGGCGCGTCCTACACCTCCGTCTCCTTCATCACGACATCGACGACGTCTGCCCGCACCCGCAACATGCTCACCGTGGCGTTCATCGTGGTGTGCGCCGTGCTGTACCTGGTGCTGCGCCAGGCCCCGACCACCCTGCTGGTGTTCGCGGGCGCCTTCAACGCGCTGATCCTGCCCGTCGGCTTCGCCGTGCTGCTGATCGTGGCCGCCTTCCGCCGCGACCTGCTGGGCGGCTACCGCTACCCCACGTGGCTGATCGTGGTGGGTGTGCTCGCGTGGCTGCTCTCCGTGTTCATCGCCGTCCGTGCGATCGGCCCGATGATCGCGCTCTTCACGGGCGCCTGAGCATGACCTCGCCCCTGACGGGGTCCACCGGCCCGGCCGAGGCGCGCGAGCGCTTCCGTGCCGGGCTGGTGCGTCCCACCGCCGGGATCGCCGACGGCTGCGCCCAGGCGAACCTGATGATCGTGCCTCAGGAGTCCGCGTTCGACGTCCTGCTCTTCGCCCAGCGCAACCCCAAGGCCCTGCCGCTGCTCGGGGTGCTGGAGGCCGGCCAGGTGTCCGGTCCGGCCCTGGCCGGGGACGTCCGCACGGACGCCCCGCAGTACGTGGTGTACCGGGACGGCGTGGAGGTCGAGCGGCCCACGGACGTGACCCACGTGTGGCGGGACGACCTGGTGACCTTCCTGATCGGCTGCTCGTTCACGTTCGAGTCGGCGCTCGTGGCCGAGGGCATCCGCATGGCCCACCAGGACGCCGGCGTGAACGTGCCGATGTACCGCACCACGCGGCGGTGCGAGCCGGCCGGGCGGCTCTCCGGGCCGCTCGTGGTGTCCATGCGCCCGATCCCCGCGGACCGGGTGGCCGACGCCGTGCGGATCACCTCCCGCTACCCCGCCGTGCACGGGGCCCCGGTGCACGTGGGCGATCCGGCCGCCCTGGGCATCCAGGACCTGTCCGCGCCGGACTTCGGCGACGCCGTCGAGGTCCCCGACGGGCACCTGCCGGTGTTCTGGGCGTGCGGGGTGACCCCGCAGGCGGCGGTCATGGAGTCCCGGCCGCCGCTGGCGATCAGCCACGCCCCCGGCCACATGCTCATCACGGACCTGCCGGACCGGATGTTCCAGATCCCATGACCGGGGCCTCCCCCGGCTGGCCCTCACCCGGCTGGCCCGGTCGCCGGACGCCTCACGTCGTGCCCACCCTGGGCGCAGTACTGCCACGTAGACGCAGGTCTAGGTGGCAGTAGTGCGCCCAGGCGGCTCAGGCCGGGGCGTCCGAGGCCTGCGCCGCGGCCGAGCCGTCCAGATGCTGGAGGACGAACGCCTCCGCCTCCTCCAGGTAGTCGCCGAACATGGCGCGCACGGCGGGCAGGTCCCCGGCCAGCAGCCGCTCCACGATCCACCGGTTGCGGTCCGCGAAGAGCGCATGCAGGCGGGTCTGCTCGTCCAGCGGGTGGAAGGCCAGGCGGGTGCGGGCCAGCACGGAGGACATCACGCGGGTCAGCTCCGGGGAGGCGGCCAGGTCCGTGATGCCCAGGTGGGTGAGGTGGTTGGCGTCGCCGAGGCGGCGCGGGGAAGGGGCGTCGTCGAGGATCTGGGCGGCCCGCTCGAGGCGGGCGACGGCGGCCGGTGTGAGCCAGCCCTGCTCCAGTGCGCCGAGCTGCAGGATCCGGCGCATCCGGTAGAGCCCGCGCACGGTGTCCGCGTCCGGGGCCGCGACGAACACGCCGCGGTGCGGGCGGCGGACCACCAGCCCCTCCCCGGCGAGCGCCGTGAACGCCTCGCGGAGACTGTTGCGGCTCACGCCGAGCTCAGCGGCCAGGGCCATCTCGCCGAGGCGCTCGCCGGGGACCAGCCCTGCCGAGGCGATCCGCCGCCGCAGCTCCTCCGCGGCCCGGGCGACCGCCGAGCCCTCCCCCGCCGCGCTCACCGGATCGTGCCGATGACCTGCCCACGGGTCACGGACGCGGGCGTCGGACCCACGGCGTGCTCCAGCCGACCCGCGCGCGCGGCCCGGATCGGGGTCTCCATCTTCATCGCCTCCACGATCGCGATCGTGTCATCTTCAGCCACCTGCGCGCCATCGTCGGCCTTCCATGACGCCAGGGTGCCGGTCACGGGGGAGGCGACGGCGCCCTCCTCCTCGGCGGGGACGTCGGCCTCGGCCGGGCCGGACGCGGTGCCCGCTCCCCCGCCGCCCAGCAGGGCGGCGTGCAGGTCGGCGGGCAGGCCCAGGCGCACGGCACGGCCGTCCAGCTCCACCGTGAGGGTGGTGCGGCCGCCGGCGGGCACCGCGGCGCCCAGGTACGGGGAGGCGGCCAGGGGCGCGGCGAACTCGGACTCGATCCACGTGGTGTAGACCCCGAGCGCCTCGGACGAGGTGAAGGCGTCCTCCTCGAGCACGGCACGGTGGAACGGCACCACGGTGGGCACGCCCTCGATCCGCAGCTCGGCCAGGGCGTCCCGCGCGCGGGCGATCGCCTGGGCGCGGTCCTCGCCGCGCACGATCAGCTTGGCCAGCAGGGAGTCGTACTCGCCGGGCACCACGGAGCCGGTGCGCACGCCGGTGTCCACCCGCACACCGGGGCCGGTGGGGGCCTCGAACGCCTCCACGGGGCCGGGCACGGGCAGGAAGCCGTGCGCCGGGTCCTCCGCGTTGAGGCGGAACTCGAGAGCGTGGCCGCGCGGGGTCGGGTCCTCGGGGATGCTGAGGGCCTCGCCCGCGGCGATCCGGAACTGCTCTCGCACGAGGTCCACACCGAACACCTCCTCGGTGACGGGGTGCTCCACCTGGAGGCGGGTGTTGACCTCGAGGAAGGAGATCAGCCCGTCCGGGGCCACGAGGTACTCCACGGTGCCGGCGCCGGTGTAGCCGGCGGCGCGGCAGATCGCACGCGCGGAGGCGTGGATGCGCTCCCGCTGCTCGTCCGTGAGGAACGGTGCGGGCGCCTCCTCCACGAGCTTCTGATTGCGGCGCTGGAGCGAGCAGTCGCGGGTGCCCAGGACGGCCACGGTGCCATGCTCGTCCGCGAGCACCTGCGCCTCCACGTGGCGCGGCCGGTCCAGGAACCGCTCCACGAAGCACTCGCCGCGGCCGAACGCGGCCACGGCCTCGCGGGTGGCGGCCTCGAAGGCGTCCTCCACGTCCGCCATCTCCCGGACCACCTTGATGCCGCGGCCGCCGCCGCCGAAGGCCGCCTTGATTGCGATCGGCAGGCCATGCTCCTCGGCGAACGCCCGCGCGGACGCGGCGTCCGGGACGGGGCCGTCCGACCCCGGCACCAGCGGGGCGCCGGCCTCCTGGGCGATCGAGCGGGCGGTGATCTTGTCCCCCAGAGACCGGATGGCCTCCGGGGACGGCCCGATCCACGTGAGGCCGGCGTCGGTCACGGCCTGGGCGAAGTCCGCGTTCTCGGACAGGAACCCGTAGCCGGGATGCACGGCGTCCGCGCCGGCGCGGCGGGCCACCTCGATCAGGGCGTCGATCCGCAGGTAGGTCTCCGCGGAGGACGCGCCGGGCAGGTGGTGGGCCTCGTCGGCCACGGCCACGTGCATCGCGTCCGCGTCCGGGTCGGAGTAGACCGCGATCGAGGCGATCCCGTGGTCGCGGCACGCGCGCGCCACGCGGACGGCGATCTCGCCGCGGTTGGCGATCAGGACCCGGGTGACGGGGCGGGCGGCGGGGGTGGCGGTGCTCATGCGGGGGACTCCTGGTCGGGGCGGGCGGCGGGAACGGGGTGCAGGACGAAGCGGACCTTCGCCCCCGGGGGCAGCTGAGCGGCCAGGCCCAGGTCCTCACGCGCGACGACGCCGATCACCGGGTAGCCGCCCGTCACGGGGTGGTCGGCGAGGAACAGCACGGGCTCGCCGGAGGGCGGGACCTGCAGGGCGCCGCGCACGGCGCCCTCCGAGGCCAGCTCGCCGGACTGCACGCGCTCGAGCGGGGCGCCGCCGTCGGGGGCGGTCAGGCGCACGCCGATCCGGTCCGTCTGCTGGCTCACCTCCCAGTCCTGGGTGGACAGGCGCGCAAGCCCGGCGTCGCCGAACCAGTCGTCGCGGGGCCCGGGGACCACGCGCAGCACGGCGACGTCCCCGGCGGCCGGGGTGGGCCGCAGGGCGGGCTCGGGGTCGCCCACCATCACGACGCCGGCGCCGCGGTCCTCGGCGGCCACGCGCCGGGGCAGCGCCTGGCCGGCGGTGAGCGGGCCGGGGCCGAGGCCCGAGAGCGTGTCCGCGGCGCGGCTGCCGAGGGTCTGGGGCAGGTCGATCCCGCCGCGCAGCGCCACGTAGGTGCGCAGCCCGGCGGCGGGCTCGTCCACGGTCAGGGTGTGCCCGTCCAGCAGCGCGAACGGGGCGCGGGCGGCCACGGGGTGCGCGGCGCCGTCGGGGGCCGTCACCGTGCCGGTGGCCTCGGCGCCGGCCAGGGCCAGGACCTGGTCCCCCCGCGCGGTGAGCGCGAGCCCGCCGAGGACGGTCTCGACGACGGCCTCGGCCGGTCCGTTGCCCACAAGGCGGTTGGCCTGGCGGGCGGCGTCGCGGTCGGCGGACCCGGAGGCCACCACGCCCAGGTCGCCCAGGCCGGAGCGGCCGAGGTCCTGCGGCAGGGACAGCAGGCCGGGGTCGGCGACCACGAGCCCGGGGGCGGCGGCGTCCGCGGTGGGCGCGGCGGCGTCGTGGGCGTCAGCGGCGGCCTCGGACTCGGCCGGGACCGACAGCGTGGCGGAGGCGCGCACGGGCACGTACCGGACGCGGTCCCCGGGAGCCAGCAGGGCCGGCTGCTCGCGGGACAGGTCCCACATCGGCTGGGCGGTGCGGCCCAGCAGCTGCCAGCCGCCGGGCGAGACGCGCGGGTACACCGCGGAGAACTCCCCGGCCACGGCCACGGCGCCGGCCGGCACCGCGGTGCGCGGGGAGTCGCGGCGGGACACGTCGAACGGCGGGACGTCCGCGGTGCAGTACATGAACCCGGGGGCGAAGCCGCCGAACGCGGCGAACCACTCTGCCTCGGAGTGGGCGCGGATCACCCCGTCCACCCCGAGCCCGGTGAGCTCGCCGACGGCGGCGAGGTCCTCGCCGTCGTAGACCACCTCGACCTCCACGGTCCGGCCGGAGCCGGCGTCATGGGCGTCCGGCACGAGGGTGCTGATGCGGGCGGCGGCGTGCTCGGCGGCGGCCTCCGAGGTGAAGGTCGCGAGCACGGTGCGCGCGGCGGCGATCAGCTGGCGCTGGCCGCGCTCGGGGCGGGCGGTCAGGTGCGCGTGGAGCCGCATGACGTCGGCGAGGTCCGGGCACTCCACGAGGAAGCCGCGGGTGCCGGTCCAGCGGATCGTGCGGGCGGGGGCGGGACCGCCTTCGGCGGACCGAGCCGGGGTCAGGGCGCTCATGCGAAGGGCGCGATCGTCACGCCGGCGTCCTCGAGGGCGCGACGCACGGCCGCGGCCATCGAGACCGCACCGGGGGTGTCCCCGTGCACGCAGATGCTCTCGGCGGCCACACGGACGTCCGAACCGTCCACCGCGGTGACCACGCCCTCCGTGGCCAGGCGGACCATGCGGGCGGCCACCTCATCCTCGTCGTGCAGGACGGCGCCCGGCTCGCGGCGGGACACCAGGGTGCCCTCGGGGGTGTAGCCGCGGTCCGCGAAGGCCTCGGCCACGCCGCGCAGGCCGGCCTCCTCCGCCTTCTCCAGGGCGATCGAGCCGGGGAGCAGCAGCACGGGCAGATCCGCGCCGAACGCCGCGATGCCGTCGATCACGGCCTGGGCGTGCGCCTCGTGGTGGACGATCGTGTTGTAGAGCGCACCATGCGGCTTCACATAGCGGACGGTGGCGCCCGCCGCCCCCGCAAGCGCCTCGAGGGCCCCGATCTGGTAGAGGACGTCGTCGGCCAGCTCGGTGGGCGTGCAGTCCAGGAAGCGGCGGCCGAAGCCGGCGAGGTCGCGGTAGCCCACGTGCGCGCCGATCGTGACCCCGGCGGCGACCGCATCACGGCAGGTCTGGGCGATCCCCGAGGGATCGCCCGCGTGGAAGCCGCACGCGACGTTGGCGGAGGAGACGGAGGGCATGATGGCGGCGTCGTCCCCCATCGTCCACGAGCCGAAGGACTCGCCGACGTCGGAGTTCAGGTCGATCTGCGGCGCGTGAGACACAGTGGAGTCCTCTCGGATCGGGCCCGGCTGAGGTGCCGGTCACACAATCTTGAGGCATGAGGGGGGATTGTTCAACAATCCTCGGCGCGCCCTCCTGGCGCTCACCCGGCCCGCGCGGCAACGCGGGTTGAGTTATCGCGGGTGTCCGAGCCCCGGGCCCGCGATAACTCAACCCGCGTTGCGGGCCCGGCCGAGCGACGTCAGCGCAGCGGCGTGTGCTCCGGGTCCACGCGCTCGCCCTCGCGCACGGGCCCGGGTGCGGTACCGCCGCCCCACGGGTCCCCGCCGAACGCCTCACGCCCGTGCTCGCTCAGCCAGCTCGCCAGCTCCGGGCCGGCGGGCACGATGCCCGTCGGGTTGATGTCCTCGTGCACCACGTAGTAGTGCTCCTTGATCTGGGCGAAGTCGATCGTGTCGCCGAAGCCCGGGGTCTGAAACAGGTCGCGCGCGTAGCCCCACAGCGCCGGCATCTCGGTCAGCCTGTTCCGGTTGCACTTGAAGTGCCCGTGGTACACGGGGTCGAACCGCACCAGCGTGGTGAACAGCCGCACGTCGGCCTCGGTGATCCGCTCCCCCATCAGGAAGCGGCGCGTCGTCAGGCGCTCCTCGAGCCAGTCCATCGCGGCCCACAGCCGCTCGTACGCGGCGTCGTACGCCTCCTGCGAGCCCGCGAAGCCGCACCGGTACACGCCGTTGTTCACCTCGGTGAACACGCGCTCGATCACCTCGAACATCTCGTCCCGCTCCGGCCCGGCGTCGGGGATCAGCTGCGGGGCGCCGTCGCGGTGGAACGCGGTCCACTCCGTCGAGAGGTCGAGGGTGATCTGCGGGTAGTCGTTGGTCACGACGCCGCCCGTCGGCACGTCGACGATCGCCGGCACCGTGATGCCCCGCGGGTAGTCGGGGAACCGCGTGAAGTAGTTCTCCTGGATCCGCTCGGTGCCGAGCACGGGGTCCTTCCCGCCCTCGTCGAGGTCGAAGGTCCAGGAGCGCTCGTCGTGGGTCGGTCCCGGGGTGCCCAGCGAGATCGCGTCCTCCAGGCCGAGCAGGCGCCGCACGATGATCGTCCGGTTCGCCCACGGGCACGCCCGCGCCGCCACGAGCCGGTAGCGGCCCGCCTCGACGGGCCACGCCTCGGCCCCCTCGGTGAGCCCGCCGCCCACGCGGCCGACCGTGGACGGCTCGGCCGCGGGCAGGGCCCGCACAGCCTCCGGGTCCGCCACGATCCGGTCCGCGATGTAGTTCGTGTCCCGCGTGAACTCCGCCCCGGACTGCACGTAGTTGCCCGTGAGTCCCTCGCGCGTGTCGATGGTGCCGCGGTCCGCGGCCTGGCCGGTCTGCTGGTTCTCCATACACTCGAGCCTATGACGACGACCCCCGCCACACCCGGCCTCACGCCCGCCCCGCTGGTGCGCTGCGTGACCGCCCGGAACCCCTCCCCGATGACCCTCGCGGGCACCAACACGTACGTGGTCGCCGCACCGGACTCGGACGCGGCCGTCGTGGTGGACCCGGGCCCGGAGGACGACGTCGCCGCCCACCTCGAGCGCGTCCGCGCGGCGGCCGAGGGGCGCCGGATCGCGCTCATCCTGGTGACGCACCGGCACTCCGACCACACCGGCGGGGTGGACGCGTTCCACGCGGCCACGGGCGCCCCCGTGCGCGCCGCGGACCCGGACTGGTGCCGCGGCGGGGCCGCCGTCCTGACGCCGGACGAACGGATCGACGTCGCCGGCACCCCGGTGCTGGCGTGGCACACCCCGGGCCACACCTCGGACTCCTACTCGTTCGCCGTCCCGGACGCGGGGGCGCACGGCGCCGTGCTCACGGGGGACACGATCCTCGGTGAGGGGACCACCATGCTGGACCACCCGGACGGCACCCTGGCCGACTACCTCGACTCGCTCGAGCGGCTCGCGGCCGCCGGGCCCCTCACCGTGCTGCCCGCGCACGGGCCCGTGCCGGCGCCGCTGGAGACGATCGCCGGCGAGTACCTCGACCACCGCGAGGGCCGCCTGGCCCAGATCGAGCGCATCCTGGAGGACCTGCCCGAGGACGACGCCGACGCGCTCACCCCCGCCGAGCTCGTCCCCCTGGTCTACCCGGGGCTCGAGGGCCCCGTGGGGCAGGTGGCCGAGCAGGTCATGGCCTCGCACCTGGCGTACCTGCGGGAGGGCTGAGACCCAGGGAACGGGGACGGGGCCGCCCGGTCGACACGCACCACTCCGCCCGGCCGACGTTCTTCCGCGTGGTCGCCCTGGGTCAAGGCGACCCTGCGAGAAGGGGTCGATCCCGTGGGTGCAGAAACGGAGGGGAACCTCCGGCGCGGGGCTACAGTGGCCCCGACCGGCGGGAACGCCTCCCGCCTCCGCGGACCGGAAAGGGACCGTCATGACCATCCTCGCCGCCTACAAGAACAGCGCCACCGCCAAGGCCGCCCTGCACACCGCCCTGGACATCGCCCGGGAGACGGGCGAGGAGGTCGTGGTGGTCAACGCCGGCCCGGGTGGGGAGCACCGGAGCAAGTCCCTCATCACGGAGGCCGAGCAGCTCGAGCTGCAGGCCGTCCTGGACGCCTCGGGCGTGCCCGCCACGTTCCGCCAGTACGCGCGCGACCGCTCGACGGCGGACGAGGTCACCGCGGTGGCCGCCGAGCTCGAGCCCTCCCTCGTGGTGATCGGCCTGCGCCGCCGCGGCGGATTCGGTCGGCTCGTGATGGGCTCGCTGGCGGACGAGCTGCTGCAGAAGGTGGACCAGCCGGTCCTGTGCGTCAAGGAGTACCGCGGCACCACCCCGGATGCCGTCAGCCACGTCGCCGAGACGGACCCCTCGCTCGGGGACACCGCGCCCTCGCAGCCGTACGAGACCCCGCGGCCCTTCGCCCACGCTCAGGACCCCCACGAGGACCCGACGCGCGGCGCTCAGCCCCGCGAGGGCGGCTCCTCCGCCGTCTGAGCGTCCTCCGCCTGGCGGGCGCGGCGCTCGGCGTACGCGGCCTCACCGGGGCCGTCCATCTCGTGGTTCCGCCGCACGGCGCGGATCGAGCCGGTGTAGAGCGAGGCGTTCTCCCCGGCCTGCGCCAGCGGCACGGACCCGGTGCGGGGCCGCGTCCCGGTGGCCGGCCCGCCCTCGCTCCCCGGCACGGTCGGCAGCGGCCGCGTCGCGGGCCCGGGGACGTCCGCTGAGCCCGACCCGGCCCCGCCGCCGGACGCCCCGCCCGCCGCGGCACCGGACGTCGTGGCGGAGGCGGGCGCGTCGTCGTCGTGGGGGGCGTGCAGGGGCCGCTCCACGAGGCGCTGCGTGTAGATGCCCTCGGGGTACTCGGCGCGCAGGAAGCCCACGAGGTCCTCGCGGACCAGGCAGCGCAGGTCCCACAGGTCGCCGGAGTTGCGGGCCGAGACCACCGCGCGGATGCGGACCATGCCGCCGACCGCGTCGATCACCTGCATGGCGTTCTCCTGCCCGTCCCACAGCTCGGTGGACTCGAGCAGCTCCGTCAGGCGCGCCCGCAGCGCGTCCATGGGCACGAGCCAGTCCACGTCCATCTCCACGACGCCGGCCACCTGCGAGCCCACGCGGGTCCAGTTCTCGAAGGGCTCGGAGGTGAAGTGGGAGGACGGGTAGACCATGCGTCGCCCATCCCACAGCTTGACCACCACGTTGGACAGGGTGACCTCCTC
Organism: Micrococcus lacusdianchii; assembly: GCF_023155805.1. Classification (GTDB taxonomy): domain Bacteria; phylum Actinomycetota; class Actinomycetes; order Actinomycetales; family Micrococcaceae; genus Micrococcus; species Micrococcus lacusdianchii. The sequence continues at coordinate 108,997 of NZ_JAKNUW010000008.1, forward strand.
CACGGTGCCGAACACGCCCTTCATGTCCACCACGTCCCCCACGCGCACGGAATCCGTGAAGGCCAGCTGGAAGCCGGCGAACACGTTGGTGAGCGTGGACTGCACGGCCAGGCCGGCGATCACGGAGATCAGGCCCGCGGAGGCCAGCAGGCCGGCGCCGAGCGAGCGCACCTCGGGGATGGCCAGCAGCACCGCGGCCAGGGCCACCACCACGATCACCGCGTTCAGGACCCGGCGGATCAGGATGGTCTGGGTGCGGATCTTGCGCTCGCGGCGGTCGTTGACGCCGGGGTGGCGGTACCTGGCCAGGACGGCGCCCTCCACGGCCCCCACGATCCGCCACGCCGCCCACGCCGCCGCGGCGGCCACCGCCACGAGCAGCACGAACGACGCCGGCCGGAACCACGCCTGCTCCTCCGCCATGACGGTGAGCGCCACGCGGGCCCCGAGCAGGCCGGTGAACAGGGAGACCGGCAGGGTGAGCCGCGTGACCTGCGCCCGGATGCCGTCCCGCCGGAACAGCACCAGGCGGGCCAGCACGAACAGGCCGTAGGTGACCAGCCCCACCGTCACGAACGCCCCGGCCACGGCGGCCACCGTGCCCCACTCGACCCCCAGGACGGCCGCGGCGCGGTCCGCCCCCTGAGCCACGTCCTGCTCCACCGACTCCGGCACCACCTGCTCGGCGGTCAAGCGGACGGCGGACGCGAGGGAGGGGGCGGGGGGCACGGTCGCGGCAGGCATGACGTCAGTCTGACACCCGCGCCCGGACGCCTCCCGGGACGGAGCACAATGGACCCTGATCGCGCCGCGGCACCCCCGCCGGCGGCGCCCCTGCGACCGGGAGGAACCCCCGTGCTCTCCGTGACCGACCTGCGTGAGCTCGACACCGCCACCGCCGACCTGTCCCGGGTGATCCCGCGCGCGGACGTGGACGTGGCCTCCGTGGTGCCGCGGGTGGCGCCCATCATCGAGCGGGTCCGCGGCGGCGGCGAGCAGGCCCTCCTGGACCTCGCCGAGGAGTTCGACGGCGTCCGCCCGCCCGCCCTGCGCGTGCCGGCCGAGGCCCTCACCGACGCGCTCGAGACGCTGGACCCCGCCGTGCGCGCGGCCCTCGAGGAGTCGATCCGCCGCGCCCGCGCGGTGCACGCCGCCCAGGTCCCCGCCGGCTCCACGGTCGAGCTCGGCGAGGGCGCCGTCGTCGAGAACCGCTGGGTGCCGGTGGAGCGCGTGGGCCTGTACGTGCCCGGCGGCCGCGCGGTGTACCCGTCCTCCGTGGTGATGAACGTGGTGCCGGCCCAGGCGGCCGGCGTCGCGTCCCTCGCGGTGACCTCCCCGCCGCAGCGGGACCACGGCGGGCTGCCGCACCCCACCGTGCTGGCCGCGTGCGCGCTGCTGGGCGTGGACGAGGTCTACGCCGCCGGCGGCGCCCAGGCCGTCGCCATGCTCGCGCTCGGCGTCCGGAGGGACGACGGGGAGGGCTGGCTCTGCGCGCCCGTGCGGATGGTGACGGGGCCGGGCAACGTGTACGTGGCCGCGGCGAAGCGGGCCCTGCAGGGCGTGATCGGCGTGGACGCCGAGGCCGGGCCGAGCGAGATCGCGGTGATCGCGGACGGCACCGCGCGGGCGGACTGGGTGGCCGCGGACCTGATCAGTCAGTCCGAGCACGATCCGCTGGCCGCGTCCGTGCTCATCACCGACTCGGAGGAGATCGTGCGGGACGTGCTGGCCGCCGTCGAGGCCCAGGTGCCGGGCTCGTACCACGAGGAGCAGATCCGGGTGGCGCTGACCGGCCCGCAGTCCGGCGTGCTGCTGGTGCGGGACATGAAGCAGGCGCTCGAGGTCTCGGACCTCTACGCCACCGAGCACCTGGAGATCCAGACGCGGGACCCCGACGCCCTGGCGGAGCGCGTGCGCAACGCCGGCGCCGTGTTCGTGGGCCCGTACTCCCCCGTGCCGCTGGGCGACTACTCGGCCGGGTCCAACCATGTGCTGCCGACCTCCGGCACCGCCCGGTTCTCCTCCGGCCTGAACACCGTGACGTTCCTGCGCTCGCAGCAGCTGATCCGCTACGAGGAGGCCGGGCTGCGGGGCGTGGCCGAGGGGATCTCCGCCCTGGCCGAGGACGAGCGCCTGCCTGCCCACGGGGCGGCCGTCCGGGCGCGGTTCGCGTGAGCGGGGGCACCGTCCGGCTGGACGCATGGCTGTGGGCCGTGCGCATGTACAAGACCCGCTCCGCGGCCACCGCGGCGGTGCGCGGCGGGCACGTGCGCGTGAACGACGAGCCCGTCAAGGCCGCCCACACGCTGGCCGTCGGGGATCGGGTCCGGCTGCGGAAGGACCAGCGTGAGCGGGTCCTCGAGGTCACGGGGCTGATCTCCAAGCGCGTGGGCGCCCCCGTGGCGGTGAAGAACTACATCGACCACTCGCCCGCGCCGATCCCGCGGGAGCTGCTGGCCGCGCCCGTCCGCGAGCGCGGTGCCGGTCGGCCCACCAAGCGGGACCGCCGGCAGCTGGACGCCCTGCGCGGGCGGGACGGGGCCGAGCGGGGCTGACCCCCCTGCCGGGCCTCCGCCGTCGCCGGACTGCTGCGAGGCGCTCCGCGCCGGAGACGTCGCCGGACGTCGGCACGCCACGCTGTGCGGGCTCGCGCTCAGCCGCCCTCCACCCGGCCGTCCAGTGCGCGCACGTCCGCCTTCACATGCCCGCCGGACGCGGACTGCATGCTCCCGCACGGGCCCGCCGCGCACAGGGCGGAGGCGAGCGCACCTCCCCTGCGGCGGCACTCAGCCCTGGCCATCGCCCTCGACCTCACCCACGACGAAGCGGAAGGGCCCACCGTCATCGGCCCTGACCAGGAACGTGACGTCCCGCTGCTCGGAGAGGGGCGGGAGGGTCGCGGTCCAGCCGCAGTCCTCCGACCACACCCCCCGCTCGACCGCTCCACCCTCGCCCAGGGACAGGGATGAGCCGCCTGTCGCGCCGTCGGGGCAGACCAGCACGACGCGATGACGCGTGCCCTCGGGGACGTCGACCAGTGTCAGGCGCAGGTCCCCGTCGGCGACGCTCTCCTCGATCCGCGTGACGCCCTCGAGGTCACGGAAGTCCGCCTGGTCGGCGGCCCACTCCTCGAGCGTGGGGCCGTCCTCCTGGAACAGGGACGCCGGGACGGAGGCGGGTGCGTCCTCGTCCAGCAGGAGAGCCGAGGAGCCCCCCGATGTGGGAGTCGGCGCGGCCGCCGCGGGGTCGGACGACGACGGCGTCGTCGACGACGCCGCGGCCGTCGTCGTCGTGCCCTTCGGAGCCGGCTCCCCGCCGCCCGAGCACCCGGTGAGCGCCAGTCCCGCGACGGCGAGGCCGGCCGCGAGCACGCCGCGGCCCGGGCGAGGTCGTGTGGTCTGAACGGTGCGCATGGGCGCCCCCCTCCTCCGCGGGCCTGGGCCCACGCTCCTGCGGCGGGGCCGCCGTCGGCGGTCTCGACCCTCCCCCCGTGATCGAGTCGACCGATCATGCACCCGAGGTGCGATGCGTGTCAACGGTCACATCCGGCCTCTCCGTGACGCCGCGCGTCGCCCGGCTCCCGGTCCGCTTTGACCGCCCTGCGGGCCGCTCCGTAGGGTGGTCCCCAGAATCACGAGTCCCCGTCATCACGGCCCTGGCCGGCGGGGCGGCAACCCTCTCACGCCGTAGTGGGGTGCTCCAGGTGAGGATTCGGCCCCCGGGGACCTCCGGCGGGCAAGTACCGCGTCTCCGTGGATCCCGTCCAGATCCGCGTGGAACACCCGCGCACCGCGGAGCCGCGTCAGTCATCGGAAGAGGACTCACGCATGACCTGCACGCTCGCCCGCCTCCCCGGCTCCCTGTGGAGCACCGATGTGTCCAAGGACTCCCTGCGTCACGGGCTGTCCGCGTTCCCCACGGGCGTGGTCGCCGTGACCGGGCGCGTGGACGGCCGGGACGAGGTGATGGTCTCCTCCTCGTTCGGCGTCGGGATCTCCTGGGAGCCCGCCCTGGTCTCCTTCTCCGCCCAGAACACCTCCCGCACATGGCCGCGGCTGCGCCGGGCCGAGACGATCGGCATCTCCCTGCTCGCCGAGGACCAGACCCACCTGTGCCGGCAGCTCGCCTCCCGCGACGGCGACCGGTTCGCCGGAGTGGACGTGCACCGGTCCCCGCTCGGGGCCCCCCTGCTGGACGGCTCCAGCCTGTGGCTGGAGACGCGGATCCACGCGGAGGTCCCCGCCGGGGACCACACCGTGGTGCTGCTCGAGGTCACCGGGTTCGCCGACCGCACCGACGACGCCCCGCCGGCCACCCTGCACCGGAACCTGTTCCACGGGCTGCGGGGGCTCTGAGCGCGGCTCCCGGCACATGAACAGCCCATGAACATGACCCCCGTGGTCACCACGCGCTCCAAACTGTGCCATGATGGAGCCTGAAGTTGATCTAGCTGTACATCGCACTTCCGTGCTTGTCAGGTCCGGTTCCCGGTCCCGATGGGTGTGGGGCAAGCGGTTCAGTCTTGCCGCTTCACCCGCTGACGCACCGTCAGCGGTCCCCACCGTCCTCGTCACGAGGGCACATCGAAAGGACACCATCATGGCTGTCGGCACCGTCAAGTGGTTCAACGCAGAGAAGGGCTTCGGCTTCATCGCCCCGGAGGACGGCTCCGCTGACGTCTTCGTGCACTTCTCCGCCATCACCGGCTCGGGCTTCAAGGAGCTCCAGGAGAACGACCGCGTGGAGTTCGAGACCCAGCAGGGCCCCAAGGGCCTGCAGGCCGCGGACGTCACCAAGATCTGATCAGCTTCCCCTGATCTTCCCGGGGCACTCCCCCGGATCCTCGTCGGCCCCCGCCGCTCCCCTCGGAGCGACGGGGGCCGTCGTCGTCCCCGGGGCCGGGAGCGGCCGGAGCATCCCCGGGCGGCCCGCCTCAGGGACGACGCCGATCGCGCGCCACGCGCTCCGCGCCCGAGACCGCGAGCACCCCGCACGCGCACCAGACCGCGGCGCCCGGTCCGAGCGGAGCTGCCAGCAGGCCGGACGCGGCCGGCAGGAGCACCTGTCCCAGCCGGTTGCCCATGAGGCGCACGGCCAGCGCCGTGGACCGCCAGGACCGCGGCACCGCCTCGCTGATGAGGGACATGGTCAGCGGCTGACCCAGACCCAGCGTGAGACCGCCCACCACCATGGCCGCCGCGGCGAGCGGCAGCAGCCCCGGCCGGGCCAGGGCGGAGGGGACCACGGCGATGGCACCGGCGGACACCAGCAGCGCCACCTGCAGGAGCAGCTCGCGGCTGAACCGGCGCCGCACCACCGGCAGCAGCACACGGGACACCAGCGAGCCGGCCCCGCGCAGGGCCAGCAGCGCGCCCACCCAGCCGGCTCCCCCACCGTGCCGCTCGCCGACCAGCGGCAGGAACGCGGTGAGGATGTCCAGGACGGCCAGCAGGGCCAGGGAGGCGCCCATGGCCGAGAGCACCCCCGGGCGTGCCAGGATCGCCCCCGCCGCCGGCCACGAGCCAGCCGCCCAGCAGCGGGCCGAGCATCTGACCCACCGAGTACGCGGCCGTGAACCAGCCGAACCCGGCGTCCAGGCGAGCGGCGGCGGCACGGCGGGCGATCGCGGCCTGCCCCGCGATCGTGAACGCGAGGTGGCCCATGCCCAGCACCGCGGAGGCCGCCACCACGCCGGCCACGTCCCGGGCCAGGTTGAGGGCGGTCTGCGTGAGCACCGCGCCGGCCACCAGGGCCCACAGCCACCCGAGACCCCGCAGGCCCGACGTCGGCACGGGGCCGCCGGCGCTCATCCGGCGGACCCGGCCGCAGCGCGATCCGCGTGGCGGCGCAGCACGAGCACCACCATGAGGGCGAGCGCATAGCCCGCCCCCACCGCAGCGAAGCCCAGGCGGATGTCCCCCGTGAGGTCCCGCAGCAGGCCCATGACGAGCGGCCCGCACGCGAATCCGGCGTACATGCCCATGGCGTTCACGCCGGTGGCCCGGCCCAGGTGCTCCGCGGGGACGGTGTCCAGCAGCCCCGCGTTGATGACCACGTTGGCCCCGAGCACCGTCAGGCCGTGCACCGCGGCGCCGGCCCACAGGAGGGCGGGCGCGCGCGCGAGGTCCGCGGCCAGGAACACGCCGACGCCGGCCAGGGCGCCGAGGACGATCCCCGAGAGCAGCGTGGTGGGCCGGTGCCCGGCGCTCATCCGGCGGCCCCACCAGATGCGGGAGAACACCCCGACCACGCCCGAGGCGGCCGCCGCGGCTCCGCTCAGCACGAGCGTGAGCCCGAGGGACTCCACCGCGAACAGCGGCAGGTACGTGTTGGTGGCCTGCATGCCCAGGCCCGTGAGGAAGGCGATCGCGGCGAAGAACCACACGGTGGCCGGCAACGGGGCGCGGTCCGCGCGGGCACGGCCGGGCCGGGCGGATCCGGCGCGCCCGCCGCGGGCCCTGCCGGTCCGCTCGGCCCGCTCGGCGACGGCGGCCGAGGCACCGGACG
>NZ_JAKNUW010000009.1 GCF_023155805.1 Micrococcus lacusdianchii
GCTCGGCGTGAGGCGCTGGCCGTGTGGGTGAACCACTACAACTACCATCGGCCTCATACCTCCTGCGGGGACGCCCCTCCGGCCTCGTTGGCCCCGGCCCGAGTCAACAACGTCATGACCTCTTACACCTAGGTGCACTGACCGGAGACGTTCATTGATCGTGAGATGGGCGGCCGGTTCCCGCAGGCCGTGCCCGGGCGGTGCTCGTTGTCCTGGTGGAGCCAGTCAGCCGGGGCGCCGCGGGGGTCTGGCCACAGGAGCGATCGGCAGGAGCGGCCGCTGTCCGACACGACTCGTTCGATGGTGACGCCGCGTTCAGCGAACCAGTCGACGGGTCGGTGCAGGACGGCGACGGCTGTGACGGCTGTCTCGTCGTCATGGACCTGGATGTATGCCACACGGGAGTGGCCGTCGATGACGGTGTGGACGAACGCGTACCCGAGCTTGGGGTTGTGCCACGTGCCCTTCGGCTTGCCCGGGGCGGCGGCGCGGTTGCGTTCTCCTTGGCGGCGGCCGACGTGGCGCCAGGCGCCGCCGTCGGAGATGTTCCCGAGCTTCTTCACGTCCACGTGCACCAAAGAGCCGGGGTGGGGTGCTCGTGCCGGCGGACGGGTTCACCGGTGGCGCGGTCGACGTGAGACAGCCGGTCGAGCCGCGCGGTCGTGAGGTTGCGCTGGACCGTGGACGGCCGATCCACCGCTTCACCGTCGGCCAGGACACGTGGAAGCGGGCGGCTGCCTCGCTGATCGGCCAGCCGTCATCCACGACGAGCTGTGCGACGAGCATGCGGTGCCGTGGTGTCAGCGCGGCGTTCGCGTGCAGGTGCGACGAGGTCGGAATCAGCCCCCGAAGCCCTGACTCAAGGCATCTCAGGTCGCGGGTCGAGGCTGACCGTTCTTGGTCGACAGAACGCCACATCGCATCCATCAGGAGGCTTCTCCGAGACGTGAAACCAGGATGGGGACGCCGTCGCCGGCAAGCTGCCCGAGGTGACTGGATCGCCCGGCCATGGTCATCACGAGTGCGAGGGTGGGACCCACGACCTCTGGCCCACCGCCGTGCTCGAAGGTGCCATCGGTGGCCCGCAGGTGCAGTCCCGACGAGAGGGTCTTACTGCTGACGGCGAAGTCGCGGCTCGCGTAGAAGCGGGCGACCTGCGTCGCAGCGACGATGTCGACGGCGGTCGGGATGTTGAGGGGGTGCCGGATGTCCTCACCGTGAACGAGGGCTTCTCCGAGGTAGGCAGCCAAGTCTTTGGAGGGGGCCACGGTGGAAGTGATGACCGCCCGAAACCGTGCCAGGGTCTCAGCAGGGTCTTTCCCCAAGTGCTCACGAAGCCGTCGCTCATTGTGAACCGCAGGCCGAAACCCGGCGAGAACGATGCTTCGCAACCACGCACGTTGGCTGGTCGACGCCGCAGCCGTCAGGTGAGCCACGACGTGCTCGACATCCCAACCCGGACAGAGACTCGGGCGTGCCCAGTCGCTTGCCGCCAGGCCCTCGAGGTCGTCTGCCAGCCCTTGGCGTGCTCGGTGCGTCAGGGCCATCAGATCAGTCATCACCGCTCCTTGCTACCGCTTCGGTAGTGACGACACTATACTTTCCGTAGTAGGAGGCGTCAATGGGAGAACGACGGACATATGGGTCCTACAACGACGGGTGCGCCGCAGCCCACGCGCTGGATCTGATCGGGAACCGCTGGACGATGATCATCGTGCGCGAGCTGTTGCTCGGCCCCAAGCGCTTCAAGGACCTCCAACGGGACGTCATGGGGATCGGGCCGACGATCCTGACGCGCCGCCTCAGCGACCTGGTCGCGACGGGCGTCGCGACCAAGAGGGGGATCCACGGACTCGAGGGCGAGTTCTACGAACTCACCTCCTGGGGGTACGAACTCGAGCACGTGAACAATGCCCTGGCCGAGTGGGCGGTCACCTCACCCTCCCTGCCCTGGGAGGCCGACATGAGCCCGGACACTCTGATCCTGACCATGCGCGCCCACGCCCAAGCGCGCCCTGACCTCGTCACAAGGCCCGTGACGGTCGCTCTGCACCTGACCGACTCGCGTCAAGCCACGCCTGGCGATGCCGTCACTTACCTCGCTTGCCTGTCACCCCACGAGACCACGATCATCCGCATGAACCCCCCGGACGTCACCACGGCCGTCCTGACTGCGGGGACCCGAGCCCTGAAAGCAGTCATCCTGGGCCAGGCCGAGTACACGTCCACCGCTCCCGGCATCCTCACCACTGGCGACCCGACGGGCGTGCAATGGCTCCTCGCGGCCACGCGACTCCGCCCCTGAAGACTGTTCGGCTGACGGCCGCACACAACCAGGCCGACGACCTCCCGCCGCTCCAATCCTCCCCTCGCGCCACCATGACCGATGAGGCGCACGCCGGCCGCTCAATCAACGTCTCCGGTCAGAACACCGAGGCGCTCCCCGGACGCACGAAGGCCCCCGCCGGACGGCGGGGGCCTTCGAACGCGTCGGCCGCGAGGCCGGACGCGATCACGCGGTGATCAGAGGGTCACTTGGTGATCTTGGTGACGCGGCCGGAGCCCACGGTGCGGCCACCCTCGCGGATGGCGAAGCCGAGGCCCTCCTCCATGGCGATCGGCTGGATGAGCTCGACCGACATCTCGGTGGTGTCGCCGGGCATGACCATCTCGGTGCCCTCGGGCAGCGTGATGACGCCGGTGACGTCGGTGGTGCGGAAGTAGAACTGCGGACGGTAGTTCGAGTAGAACGGGTTGTGACGGCCGCCCTCGTCCTTGGAGAGGATGTAGACGTTCGCCTCGAAGCCGGTGTGCGGGGTGATCGAGCCCGGGGCCACGATGACCTGGCCGCGCTCGACGTCGTCACGCTTCAGACCGCGCAGCAGCAGGCCGCAGTTCTCGCCGGCCCAGGCCTCGTCGAGCTGCTTGTGGAACATCTCGATGCCGGTCACGGTGGTCTTCTGCAGGTCGCGGATGCCCACGATCTCGACCTCGGAGTTGATGGCCAGGGTGCCGCGCTCGGCGCGGCCGGTCACCACGGTGCCACGGCCGGTGATCGTGAAGACGTCCTCGATCGGCATGAGGAACGGCTTGTCCTTGTCACGCACGGGATCCGGGATGTACTCGTCCACGGCGTCCATCAGGTCCTCGACGGACTTGACCCACTCGGCGTCGCCCTCGAGGGCCTTCAGGCCGGAGGTGCGGACGACCGGGGCGTCGTCACCGTCGAACTCCTGGGAGGACAGCAGCTCGCGGACCTCCATCTCGACGAGCTCGAGGAGCTCCTCGTCCTCGACCATGTCGGCCTTGTTCAGGGCCACCAGCAGGGCGGGCACGCCGACCTGGCGGGCGAGCAGCACGTGCTCGCGGGTCTGGGCCATGGGGCCGTCGGTGGCGGCGACCACGAGGATGGCGCCGTCCATCTGGGCCGCACCGGTGATCATGTTCTTGATGTAGTCGGCGTGACCGGGGGCGTCCACGTGGGCGTAGTGACGCTTCTCGGTCTGGTACTCCACGTGGGAGATGTTGATGGTGATGCCGCGCTGACGCTCCTCCGGGGCGGAGTCGATCGACGCGAAGTCACGCTTCTCGTTGAGGTCCGGGTACTTGTCGTACAGGACCTTCGAGATGGCGGCGGTGAGGGTGGTCTTGCCGTGGTCAACGTGGCCGATGGTGCCGATGTTGACGTGCGGCTTCGTCCGCTCGAACTTTGCCTTTGCCACAGTTCCTCCTAAAGAACGTGTTTCCTCGTCACGAAGAGTGCTCAGCCGCGCGAGCGTGCTGACAACCTGGACGAGTCTACTTGCCTGATGCGGGGTTGGGGAAATCCCGGCCGGTCGTCCCGGCCAGGGTGCCCCGCCCGGACGCACGCGGCGCCCGGGCGGGGCATGTCGTTCAGCGAGGGGACCCGGGGGTCACTCGCCCTGGGACTTCTGGATGATCTCGTCGGCCACGTTCTTCGGGACCTCGGAGTAGGAGTGGAACGTCATCGAGTAGACCGCGCGACCCTGGGTGCGGGAGCGCAGGTCGCCGATGTAGCCGAACATCTCCGACAGCGGCACGAGGGCGTTGACCACCTTCACGCCGGTGGCGTCCTCCATGGACTGGATCTGACCGCGGCGGGAGTTCAGGTCGCCGACGACGTCGCCCATGAACTCCTCGGGGGTGCGGACCTCCACGGCCATCAGCGGCTCGAGGATGACCGGAGACGCCTTCTTCACGCCCTCCTTGAACGCCTGCGAGCCGGCGATCTTGAACGCCATCTCGGAGGAGTCGACGTCGTGGTACGCGCCGTCGAGCAGCGTGGCCTTCACGCCCACCAGGGGGTAGCCGGCGAGCACGCCGAACTGCATGGCGTCCTGGATTCCGGCGTCCACCGAGGGGATGTACTCGCGCGGGACGCGACCGCCGGTGACGGCGTTCTCGAACTCGTAGATCTCGCCGTCCGCGGTGTCCAGGGGCTCGAAGGAGAGCTGGACCTTCGCGAACTGGCCGGAGCCGCCCGTCTGCTTCTTGTGCGTGTAGTCGACCTTGTCGACCTTGCGCTTGATGGTCTCACGGTAGGCCACCTGGGGCTTGCCCACGTTGGCCTCGACGCGGAACTCGCGGCGCATGCGGTCGACGAACACATCGAGGTGCAGCTCGCCCATGCCGCCGATCTCGGTCTGACCGGTCTCCTCGTTGAGGTTGACCCGGAACGTCGGGTCCTCGGCGACGAGCTTCTGGATGGCGGTGGAGAGCTTCTCCTGGTCGCCCTTGGACTTCGGCTCGATGGCCACGGAGATCACGGGCTCCGGGAAGGTCATCGACTCGAGGATGATCGGCTCGTTCGGGTTGCACAGCGTGTCACCCGTGGTGGTGTCCTTGAGGCCGATCACGGCGTAGATGTGGCCCGCCACGACCTCCTCGACCGGGTTCTCCTTGTTGGCGTGCATCTGGAAGAGCTTGCCGATCCGCTCCTTCTTGCCCTTGGTGGCGTTGAGGATCTGCGCGCCGGACTCGAGGCGGCCGGAGTACACGCGGATGAAGGTCAGCGTGCCGAAGAACGGGTGCGAGGCGATCTTGAAGGCCAGCGCGGAGAACGGGGCCTCCTTCGAGGGCTCGCGCTCCAGCTCCTGCTCCTCGTCGCCCACGGCGTGGCCCTTGACGGCGCCGGCGTCGAGCGGGTTCGGGAGGTAGGCCACGACGGCGTCGAGCATGGGCTGCACGCCGCGGTTCTTGAACGCAGAGCCGCAGAACACCGGGTAGGCCTCGGCGTTCACCGTCAGGTGGCGCACCCCGGCGGCGATCTCCTCCTCGGAGAGCTCCTCGCCCTCGAGGTACTTCTCCATGAGCTCCTCGGAGGTGTCTGCGACGGCCTCGATGAGCTCGGTGCGGTACTGCTCGGCCTTCTCAGCGAGCTCCGCCGGGATGTCCTGGATCTCGTACTCGGCGCCCATGGTCACGTCGCCCTTGGCGTCGCCCGGCCACACGAAGGCCTTCATGGTCAGCAGGTCGACGACGCCGACGAAGTCGTTCTCGGCGCCGATCGGCAGCTGCATCACGAGGGGCTTGGCGCCGAGACGCTTCACGATCGTGTCCACGGTGAAGTAGAAGTCCGCGCCGAGCTTGTCCATCTTGTTGACGAAGCAGATGCGGGGGACGTTGTACTTGTCCGCCTGGCGCCACACCGTCTCCGACTGGGGCTCCACGCCCTCCTTGCCGTCGAACACGGCCACGGCACCGTCCAGCACGCGCAGGGAGCGCTCCACCTCGACCGTGAAGTCGACGTGGCCGGGGGTGTCGATGATGTTGATCTGGTTGTTCTTCCAGAAGCAGGTCACCGCGGCGGACGTGATGGTGATGCCGCGCTCCTTCTCCTGCTCCATCCAGTCGGTGGTCGACGCGCCGTCGTGGGTCTCGCCCAGCTTGTGGTTGACACCCGTGTAGAACAGGATGCGCTCGGTGGTGGTGGTCTTGCCGGCATCGATGTGGGCCATGATGCCGATGTTGCGGACCTTGTTCAGGTCGGTCAGCACGTCCTGTGCCACGGTGTCTCCCTTGGTCGGAGTGGTCGTGTGGGGGTCTCGAGGGACGGAGGCGGACGGCGCGCGCCCCGGAGGCGCGCGCCTGCGGCCCGGACCGCGCTCACGCGGTCCGGGCCGACGGGATCACCAGCGGTAGTGGGCGAAGGCCTTGTTGGCCTCGGCCATCTTGTGGGTGTCCTCGCGGCGCTTCACGGCGCCGCCCAGGCCGTTCGAGGCGTCCAGGATCTCGTTCATCAGACGCTCGGTCATGGTCTTCTCCCGGCGGGCCTTCGAGAAGCCGACCAGCCAGCGCAGGGCGAGCGCCGTGGCGCGGCCCGGCTTGACCTCGACGGGCACCTGGTAGGTGGCGCCGCCGACGCGGCGGGACTTGACCTCGAGGGCCGGCTTGATGTTATCCATGGCCTTCTTGAGCGTGGCCACGGGATCGGCGCCGTTCTTGGCACGGGCGCCCTCGAGCGCGCCGTACACGATGCGCTCGGCGGTGGACTTCTTGCCGTCGATCAGCACCTTGTTGATCAGCTGCGTGACCAGGGGCGAGCCGTAGACGGGATCGACGACGAGGGGGCGCTTGGGGGCAGGACCCTTACGAGGCATTACTTCTTCTCCTTCTTGGCGCCGTAGCGGGAGCGGGCCTGGCCGCGGTTCTTCACGCCCTGGGTGTCCAGCACGCCGCGCACGATCTTGTAGCGCACGCCGGGCAGGTCCTTCACGCGGCCGCCGCGGACGAGCACGATCGAGTGCTCCTGCAGATTGTGGCCCTCGCCCGGGATGTACGCGGTGACCTCGACGCCACCGTTGAGGCGGACGCGGGCGACCTTGCGCAGCGCGGAGTTCGGCTTCTTCGGGGTCGTGGTGTACACACGGGTGCACACGCCACGACGCATGGGGTTGCCCTGCAGTGCAGGGGCCTTGGTCTTGACGACCTTGGGTGAGCGGCCCTTGCGGACCAGCTGCTGAATCGTAGGCACTCTCCAGCCTTCCTTGTCGTGATCGCTGACGGGGTGCGCCGACCCGGGGGCCGGCGCTGCTCGTTCCTCGACTCTGCGGAGGCCCGCGGACCCGTCCGAGAGGAGCAATGGACCGCAGGCGTGCAAAAGTGTGGCATCTGTCGCGCAACAACCCCGCGACCGGACCGGGTCCACTCTGCCACTTGGAAAAACAATCCCGCCCAGCATAGCACACGGCCCCGGACCGTCCCGGACCACGGCGTAGAGTGGGCGCCGTGACTGACACCTCCCCCGACGCCACGCCCCTGCCCTCCCCCTCACCCGTGACGGTCCGCGCGATCACCGAGGCCGAGCACGTGGAGGTCCTGCGCCGCCATCCGGGGGCCTCGTTCCTGCAGAACCCCGCCTGGCAGCGGGTGAAGACCGACTGGTCCGGCCAGTCGCTCGGCTTCGAGCAGGACGGCCGCCTCGTCGGCGCCGCACTCGTGCTCGGCCGCCGCCTGCCCGTGCCGGGGCGCACCCCCTTCCTGGGCCGCGCCTTCCTCGCGTACGTCGCCGAGGGCCCCGTCCTCGACGAGGGGGTCGACGTCGTCGCCGCCCTGACCGTCCTGGTGGCCGAGCTCCACGCTCAGGGCGCATTCCTGGTGCGCGTCGCGCCGCCCGGCGTGGTCCGCCGGTGGGACGCGGACACCGTGCGCAAGTCCCTCACCGACCCGCAGCACCGCATGCTCACCGACCTGCCCGCGGCGGAGGAGGACCCGGCGGCGGTCGAGCTCGAGGAACGCCTGCGGGAGGCCGGCTGGATCGCCCCCGAGATCCTCCCCGGGTTCTCCGCGGGTCAGCCGATGTTCCAGGCGCGCATCCCCCTCGAGAGCCTTGACGAGGAGTCCGTCCTCGCCCGCATGTCCGGCTCGAGCCGCAAGCGCACCCGCCGCTCGATGCGCAACGACCTCGACGTGGTCACCGCCGGGCCGGAACGCCTGGACGAGTGGGACGACCTCCAGCACGAGACCGCCACGCGCGATCGGTTCACCGGGCGCCCGAAGGAGTACTTCGAGCGCGTCCTGGCCGAGCTGGGCGGCTCGGAGCTGGCCGACGTGACGTACTACCTCGCCGAGTTCGAGGGAGATCCCGTGGCTGCGGCGTTCCACTTCCGCCAGGGCCACGTGTGCTGGCGCCCCTACTCGGCGTCCTCGCAGAAGGAGCGCAAGCGAGATGCTCCCCGCCTGCTGGAGTTCGAGCAGATCCGTGCAGGTCTCGCCGACGGCTGCCACTGGCTGGACCTCGGCGGCGTCCCCGGGTCCGTGGACGGCGAGGACCGCATCACCGGTCTCACCGAGTTCAAGACCACGCAGGGCGCGGACATCGTCCAGACGCACGGTGAGTGGGACTTCCCCCTGCACAAGGTCCTGACCCACGCCTTCACCCTGTACATGTCGCGCCGCTGAGCGGCCCCGACGCACGCACGCCGCGGCCCCCGCCGGAGTCATCCGACGGGGGCCGCGTCGTGTGCGGGACCGGACAGGTCAGGCGCGGAAGTCGCCGCCCCGGCCGTAGTCGTCCAGGGAGACCGCGTGGAACTCCGCCTCCCCGAGCGGCTGGTCCAGGCCCGGGTAGTCGAAGTCGGCGAAGCCCACCGGGGAGGCGAACAGCGAGGCCTTGGCCTCCTCCGTGGGCTCCACAGCCGTCTGGGTGTAGCGGTCCAGGCCGGTGCCGGCCGGGATCAGCTTGCCGATGATCACGTTCTCCTTCAGGCCCAGCAGCGGGTCCGACTTGCCCTCCATGGCCGCCTGCGTCAGGACGCGGGTGGTCTCCTGGAAGGACGCGGCGGACAGCCACGAGTCGGTGGCGAGCGAGGCCTTGGTGATGCCCATGAGCTCGTCACGGCCGGAGGCCGGCTGCCTGCCCTCGGCGACGGCGGCACGGTTGGCCGCCACGAAGCGGGCGCGGTCCGTGAGCTCACCGGGCAGCAGATCGGTCTCACCGGACTCGATCACGGTGATCCGGCGCAGCATCTGCCGGACGATGACCTCCACGTGCTTGTCGTGGATGCCCACGCCCTGCGACTGGTACACGTCCTGCACCTCCTCGACGAGGAAGCGCTGGGCGGCCCGCGGGCCGAGCACGCGCAGGACCTGCTTCGGGTCCACGGCACCGGCCACGAGCTGCGTGCCCACGGCCACGTGCTCCCCGTCCTGCACGAGCAGGCGGGCGCGGCGCAGGACCGGGTACGCGATCTCCTCGGAGCCGTCGTCCGGCGTGAGGATCAGGCGGATCGAGGCGTCGGTGTCCTCGATGGTGACCCGGCCGGCCACCTCGGAGATCGGGGCCACGCCCTTCGGGGTGCGTGCCTCGAAGAGCTCCTGGATGCGGGGCAGACCCTGGGTGATGTCGTCCGCCGAGGCCACACCGCCGGTGTGGAAGGTGCGCATGGTGAGCTGGGTGCCCGGCTCGCCGATGGACTGCGCGGCGATGATGCCCACGGCCTCGCCGATGTCCACCAGCTGGCCGGTGGCCATCGAGCGGCCGTAGCACTTGGCGCACGTGCCGACGGCGGAGTCGCAGGTGAGCACGGAGCGCACCTTGATCTCCGCGACCCCCGCGGCCACCAGCTCGCCGATGAGCACGTCGCCCACGTCCGCGCCGGCCGAGGCCAGCACGGTGCCGTCCTCGCGGGTGACGTCCTGGGCCAGCGTGCGGGCGAAGGCCGAGTTCTCGACCTGCTCGTGCGTCTGCAGCTCGCCGTCCGCGTTCGGCTCGGCGATGGTCACGGCCAGGCCGCGGCCGGTGCCGCAGTCCTCCTCGCGGACGATCACGTCCTGGGACACGTCCACGAGGCGACGGGTGAGGTAGCCCGAGTTCGCCGTCTTGAGCGCGGTGTCCGCGAGGCCCTTGCGGGCGCCGTGGGTGGCGGAGAAGTACTCGAGCACCGACAGGCCCTCACGGTACGAGGACTTGATCGGGCGCGGGATGATCTCGCCCTTCGGGTTGGCCACCAGGCCACGGATGCCCGCGATCTGACGGACCTGCAGCCAGTTGCCTCGGGCGCCGGAGGACACCATGCGATTGATGGTGTTGAGCTCCGAGAGCCCGTCCTTCATGGCCGCGGCGACCTCGTCGGTGGCCTTGTTCCAGATGTCGATCAGCTCAGAGCGGCGCTCGTCGTCGGCGATCAGGCCCTTGTCGTACTGGGCCTGCACGCGCTGCGCCTGCTCCTCGTACCCCTGCATGATCGAGGCCTTGTCGAAGTCGGACGTGATGTCCGAGATCGCCACGGTCACACCGGACCAGGTGCCCCAGTGGAAGCCCGCATCCTTGAGGTTGTCGAGCGTCTGGGCGGTGACCACCATCGGGTAGCGCTCGGCGAGGTCGTTGACCAGCTGGCCGAGGGTGCCCTTGGTCGCCTGGCCGTCCAGCCACGGGTAGTCCGCCGGCAGCAGCTCGTTGAAGAGCACCTTGCCCAGAGTGGTCTCGATCGGGGCCAGCATGCCCTCGGTCCAGCCCTCCGGGGCCGGCACCGCCTCCGAGGGCACGAAGCCCTCGACGCCGATGGTCACCGGGGCGTTCAGGTGCAGCTCGCCCGCGTCGAAGGCCATGATCGCCTCGGCCACGGTGGCGTACGCGTTGCCCGCGCCCGTCTCGTCCTGGCGCACCGTGGTGAGGTGGTTCAGGCCGATGATCATGTCCTGGGCCGGGACGGCCACGGCACGGCCGTCGGACGGCTTCAGGATGTTGTGGCTCGAGAGCATGAGCAGCCGGGCCTCGGCCTGCGCCTCCGGGGAGAGCGGCAGGTGCACGGCCATCTGGTCGCCGTCGAAGTCCGCGTTGAACGCCGAGCACACGAGCGGGTGCAGCTGCAGGGCCTTGCCCTCCACCAGCTGCGGCTCGAACGCCTGGATGCCGAGGCGGTGCAGGGTGGGGGCGCGGTTCAGCAGCACGGGGTGCTCGGAGATGACCTCCTCGAGCACATCCCACACCTGAGGCCGGAAGCGCTCCACCATGCGCTTGGCGGACTTCACGTTCTGCGCGTGGTTGAGGTCCACCAGGCGCTTCATGACGAACGGCTTGAACAGCTCGAGCGCCATCTGCTTGGGCAGACCGCACTGGTGCAGCTTGAGCTGCGGGCCCACCACGATCACGGAGCGGCCCGAGTAGTCCACACGCTTGCCCAGCAGGTTCTGACGGAAGCGGCCCTGCTTGCCCTTGAGCATGTCGGACAGGGACTTCAGCGGACGGTTGCCCGGGCCGGTCACCGGCCGGCCGCGACGGCCGTTGTCGAACAGCGAGTCCACGGCCTCCTGCAGCATGCGCTTCTCGTTGTTCACGATGATCTCGGGCGCGCCGAGGTCGAGCAGCCGCTTCAGGCGGTTGTTGCGGTTGATCACGCGGCGGTACAGGTCGTTCAGGTCGGAGGTCGCGAAGCGGCCGCCGTCCAGCTGGACCATCGGGCGCAGCTCCGGCGGGATCACCGGGACGGCGTCCAGCACCATGCCCTCGGGCGAGTTCACGGTGGTCAGGAACGCGTTGACGACCTTCAGCCGCTTCAGGGCGCGGGTCTTGCGCTGGCCCTTGCCGGTCTTGATGGTCTCGCGCAGCAGCTCGGACTCGGCCTCGAGGTCGAAGGTCTGCAGGCGACGCTGGATCGCCTCCGCACCCATGGAGCCCTCGAAGTAGGCGCCGAACTTGTCCCGCATGGCGCGGTACAGGCCCTCATCGCCCTCGAGGTCGGCGACCTTGAGGTTCTTGAAGCGGTCCCAGACCTGCTCCTTGCGGTCCAGCTCCGCGTCCGCACGCTTGCGGATCTGCGCCATGGTCTTGTCCGCGGCGTCGCGGGCCTTCTTCTTCTCCGCGGCCTTGGCACCCTCGGCCTCGAGCTTGGCGAGGTCCTTCTCGAGGTCGGCGGCCACGGCGGCGATGTCGGCGTCGCGCTGGTCGGCCAGGACACGGGTCTCCTGGTCGTGCTCGGCCTGCAGGTTGGGCAGGTCGCGATGGCGGGCCTCGTCGTCGACGGAGGTGATCATGTACGCCGCGAAGTAGATGACCTTCTCGAGGTCCTTCGGGGCGAGGTCCAGCAGGTACCCCAGGCGCGAGGGCACACCCTTGAAGTACCAGATGTGGGTGACGGGGGCGGCGAGCTCGATGTGGCCCATGCGGTCACGGCGCACCTTCGAGCGCGTCACCTCCACGCCGCAGCGCTCGCAGATGATCCCCTTGAAGCGCACACGCTTGTACTTGCCGCACGCGCACTCCCAGTCCCGGGTGGGGCCGAAGATCTTCTCGCAGAAGAGCCCGTCCTTCTCCGGCTTCAGGGTGCGGTAGTTGATGGTCTCGGGCTTCTTGACCTCGCCGTAGGACCAGCGGCGGATGTCCTCCGCCGTGGCCAGGCCGATGCGCATCAGGCCGAAAGAGTTGTCAGTGGTCATGCTCCGGTGAACTCCTTGGTTCCGTGGTTCTCAGAGGACGTCTGGGGGAGGGAGGAGGATCAGACCTCTTCGACCGAGCTCGGCTCGGCGTGGGACAGGTCGATGCCGAGCTCCTCGGCTGCGCGGTACGACTCGTCCTCCGCGTCGCGCATCTCGATGGTCTGGCCGTCGGCGGAGAGGACCTCCACGTTCAGGCACAGGGACTGCATCTCCTTGATGAGCACCTTGAAGGACTCCGGCACGCCCGGCTCGGGGATGTTCTCGCCCTTGACGATGGCCTCGTAGACCTTCACGCGGCCATGGATGTCATCCGACTTGATGGTCAGCAGCTCCTGGAGGGTGAACGCGGCGCCGTACGCCTCGAGCGCCCACACCTCCATCTCGCCGAAGCGCTGGCCGCCGAACTGGGCCTTTCCGCCCAGCGGCTGCTGCGTGATCATCGAGTACGGGCCCGTGGACCGCGCGTGGATCTTGTCGTCCACCAGGTGGTGCAGCTTGAGCATGTACATGTAGCCCACGGACACCGGGTCCGGGAACGGCTCGCCGGAGCGGCCGTCGAACAGCTGCGCCTTGCCGGTGGTGCCCATGAGGCGGTCGCCGTCGCGGGTCACGTTCACGTGGCCCAGCAGGCCGGTGATCTCGTGCGCCTCCGCCCCGTCGAACACCGGCGTGGCCACGTTGACCGGACCGGACTGCCGGGGGAAGTCCGGCAGGTCCTTGATCCACTCGGGCTCACCCTCGATGTCCCAGCCGCGGGAGGCAGCCCAGCCGAGGTGGATCTCCATGACCTGACCGAGGTTCATGCGGCCGGGCACGCCGAGCGGGTTGAGCACGACGTCGACCGGGGTGCCGTCCGCCAGGAACGGCATGTCCTCGAGCGGGAGGATCTTGGAGATGACGCCCTTGTTGCCGTGGCGGCCGGCCATCTTGTCACCGTCGGTGATCTTGCGCTTCTGGGCCACGTACACGCGGACGAGCTGGTTGACGCCCGGGGGCAGGTCGTCGTCCTCGTCGCGGTCGAAGATCCGCACGCCGATCACAGTGCCGGACTCGCCGTGGGGCACCTTCAGGGACGTGTCGCGCACCTCACGGGACTTCTCACCGAAGATGGCGCGCAACAGGCGCTCCTCCGGGGTCAGCTCCGTCTCGCCCTTCGGGGTCACGCGGCCCACCAGGACGTCGCCGGCCTCCACCTCGGCGCCGATGTGGATGATGCCGCGCTCGTCGAGCTGGGACAGCACCTCCTCCGACACGTTCGGGATGTCCCGGGTGATCTCCTCGGCGCCCAGCTTGGTGTCACGGGCGTCCACCTCATGCTCCTCGATGTGGATCGAGGTCAGCACGTCCTCCGAGACCATGCGCTGGGACAGGATGATCGCGTCCTCGTAGTTCAGGCCCTCCCAGGGCATGAACGCCACGAGCAGGTTCTTGCCGAGCGCGAGCTCGCCGTTGTCCGTCGCGGGGCCATCGGCGATCACCGAGAGGCGCTCCACGCGGTCGCCCTCGGAGACGCGCACACGCTGGTTGTACGCGTTGCCCTGGTTGGAGCGGGAGAACTTCAGGATCGGGTAGTGCGTGGTGGTGCCGTCGTCGTTCATGACGGTCACCAGGTCCGCAGCCACCTCGGTCACGACGCCGGGCTCGGTGGCGGTGACGGAGTCGCCCGCGTCCACGGCCACGTACTTCTCCATGCCCGTGCCCACGTACGGGGCCTGGGACTGCAGCAGGGGCACGGCCTGACGCTGCATGTTCGCGCCCATGAGCGCGCGGTTGGCGTCGTCGTGCTCGAGGAACGGGATCAGGGCCGTCGCGGCCGACACCATCTGGCGCGGGGACACGTCCATGTAGTCGATGTCATCGACGGTGGACAGCACGGGCTCGCCGCCGCCGCCGCGCTGGCGGCAGAGCACAAGCTCCTCGACGAAGCGGCCGTCCTCATCCACCGGGGCGTTGGCCTGGGCGATCTGGAAGCCCAGCTCGTCGTCGGCAGTCAGGTAGTCGACGTCGTCGGTCACCCGGCCGTCCACCACACGCCGGTACGGGGTCTCGATGAAGCCGAACGGGTTGATCCGCCCGAAGGTCGCCAACGAGCCGATGAGGCCGATGTTCGGGCCTTCCGGGGTCTCGATGGGGCACATGCGGCCGTAGTGCGACGGGTGGACGTCGCGGACCTCCATGCCGGCGCGGTCGCGGGACAGGCCGCCCGGGCCGAGCGCGGACAGGCGGCGCTTGTGCGTCAGCCCGGCCAGCGGGTTGTTCTGATCCATGAACTGCGACAGCTGGGAGGTGCCGAAGAACTCCTTGATCGCCGCCACCACCGGGCGGATGTTGATCAGGGTCTGCGGGGTGATCGCCTCGACGTCCTGCGTGGTCATGCGCTCGCGCACGACGCGCTCCATGCGGGACAGGCCGGTGCGGATCTGGTTCTCGATCAGCTCGCCCACGGCGCGGATGCGGCGGTTGCCGAAGTGGTCGATGTCGTCGACCTCGACGCGCACGTCGACCTTCTCGCCGTCGCGGGTGCCCCGGATGGTGGACTCGCCGGCGTGCAGCGCGGCGATGAAGTGCACCATCTGGACGATGTCGTCCTCGGTGAGCACGGAGGCGTTCGGATCGCCCAGGTGCACGTCCACGCCCAGCTTGCGGTTGAGCTTGTAGCGGCCCACCTTGGCGAGGTCGTAGCGCTTGGGCGTGAAGTAGAGGTTGTTCAGCAGGGTCTGCGCGGCGTCGACGGCGGCGGGCTCGCCCGGGCGCAGCTTGCGGTAGATGTCCAGCAGCGCCTCGTTCTGGTCGGCGGTGCCGTCCTTCTCGAGGGTGGCGCGGATGGAGTCGTAGTGGCCGAACTCCTCGAGGATGCGGGACTCGGACCAGCCCATGGCCTTGAGCAGCACGGTCACCGGCTGCTTGCGCTTGCGGTCGAGGCGCACGCCGACCTGATCGCGCTTGTCCACCTCGAGCTCGAACCACGCGCCGCGGGAGGGGATGATCTTCGCGGAGAAGATCTCCTTGTCCGAGGTCTTGTCCGGGGTCCGCTCGAAGTAGGCGCCCGGGGAGCGCACCAGCTGCGAGACGACCACGCGCTCGGTGCCGTTGATGATGAACGTGCCGTTGCGGGTCATGAGCGGGAAGTCGCCCATGAACACCGTCTGCTGCTTGATCTCGCCGGTCGTGTTGTTCATGAACTCGGCCTTGACGTACAGCGGGGCGGAGTAGGTCGCGTCGCGGTCCTTGCACTCCTCCTCCGTCATCTTCGCGTCGGCGAACTCCGGATCGGAGAAGGACAGGGACATGGTGCCCTGGAAGTCCTCGATCGGGGAGATCTCCTCGAAGATGTCCGTGAGGCCGGACGTGACCGAGACCGAGTGGTCGTCGGCCGCGACGGCGGCGTCCACGCGGGCCATCCAGCGCTCGTTGCCGATCAGGCGGTCGAACGACTCCGTCTGCAGCGCCAGCAGATCCGGCACGTCGAGCGGCTCATGGATCTTGGCGAAGGAGATGCGCCCGGCCGAGGCGGCGGAGCGGGGGGAGACGGCAGCGGTTTCGTTGGAGGTGCTCGAGGCGACCACGTAGGATCCTTCCACAGGACTGCAGGGTTCCGGTCAGCCTCCCCCGCTGCGTCGGGCAACGGGACCGGGCCCACCGCTATATGAAGGCCGCGCAGTCCCTCCCATGGCACCCGTTTCCGGGCACGATGGGACAGGGGAGGTGCAAAGATCCATCCTAACCCAACTCATACCGCGCGTCCACCCGCCCCATCAGATGGGCCGGGCGGTGGAGTCGGGACCCCGGGCCGCAGCGGGTCCGCCCCGAGGCCGGGGACCCGTTCGAACAGCCGACTGGCACCCTCCCGCAGGCGCGGCCCCAGCGGCCGCTCCACCCACCGGTGCACGAACGCTGACCAGACCAGGACGAGCGCGAGCGTCACGATCAGGGTCGGCCGCGGTCCCAGGATCGGGGTCAGACGTCCGATGAGCCACCAGCCCCACAGCTGATGGTGGAGGTACAGCGGATAGGTCAGCGCCCCGGCCGCGGCCGCCCCGGGGACGTGCCAGCGGGCCGCCGGGCCCACGGTCGCCACCGCCACCCAGACCACCATCGCGGTCCCGACGCCGGCCACGACCCACCACGGCACGACCAGGCCGGTGGTGGCCATGGTCTCCCGCACCTGGATCCGCGTGCTCCAGGCGACCGCCAGGACGGCGGTCACTGCGACAGCCGCCCACCGCGTCGGGGTGCCGCCGTGCCGGTGGACGAGGAACAGCGCGATCCCGACCGCGAACAGCGCCGAGTACTCCGGGAACAGCCAATGCGACACGGTGGACAACGCCTGCGCGTGCCCACGGGCGGCCCACCACAGGGCCGTCCCGAACGACGGCCACAGGACCGCGAAGGCCAGGAGGCGGACCGGCGTCGTCCATCTCAGCAGCAGGAGGGCGAGCACCGTGGCGTAGAACTTCAGCTCGATCCAGAGGGTCCAGTAGACGCCGTCGAGGTGCGGTTGGCCGCCGCCCAGGGCGCCCTGGAGCATCGTGAGGTTCGTCAGGATCTGCACCGGGCTGCGTCCCTCCCCCGCCTCCGGCCACAGGACGAACAGCAGCAGCCCTGCGAGGAGCACTGCCACCCAGTACGCCGGGTACAGCCGACCCACGCGCGAGCCCAGGTAGCGGGCGGGACTCCGCCCCAACGCCGAGAGCAGGATCACGAAGCCCGAGACCATGAAGAACAGCTGCACCCCGAGCGAGCCCAGGCTGGAGAGCCGGCCGAGCACGGGCCAGATCTCCAGCGCCACAGTGTCCCCGCCGTCCCACTCGCCGTGGTGCCAGGACGTCCAGTGGTACAGGACCACGGCGAGGGCGGCGGCGAAGCGCGTGGCGTCGAGGGCCTGCAGACGGGATCCAGGACGACGCGGCGTCGCGGGAGCGGTCGGGGCGCAGGTCATCGCGGGCCTTCCGTGGCTGGATCAGGACGGGTGGACGCGCCGCGACCCCCGTGCCGCCGAGGCGGGACGGGGGTCGCGGACGAGGGGTGCGGCTCAGGCCGCGCGCATCACTTCAGGGTGACGGTCGCGCCGGCGCCCTCGAGCTGCTCCTTGGCCTTCTCGGCGGTCTCCTTGTTGACGCCCTCGAGGACCGGCTTGGGGGCGCCGTCGACGAGGTCCTTGGCCTCCTTCAGGCCGAGGGAGGTGAGGGCGCGCACCTCCTTGATGACGCCGATCTTCTTGTCGCCGGCGGACTCGAGGACGACGTCGAACTCGTCCTTCTCCTCGGCGGCCTCGGCGGCACCGCCGGCGGGGGCGCCGGCAGCGGCCATCGCCACGGGGGCGGCGGCGGTGACGTCGAACTTCTCCTCGAACGCCTTGATGAACTCGGACAGCTCGATGAGGGTCAGCTCCTCGAACGCGGCGAGCAGCTCTTCGGTGGTCAGCTTGGCCATGATGGCTCCTTTACGTGTACGACGTGGGTACGTGTGGAAGTGGGTGGGCCGTGCAGCCCGGGTGGGGCTGCGTCAGGCAGCCTGGTCCTGCTGGGCTCGCAGGGCCTCGACCGTGCGCGCGGTCTTGGACAGCGGGGCCTGGAACAGGGCGGCGGCCTTGGACATGCTGCCCTTCATCGCGCCGGCGAACTTGGCCAGCAGCACCTCGCGGGACTCGAGGTCCGCGAGCTGCTTGATGCCGGCCTCGTCCAGGGGCTGGCCGTCCATGTAGCCGCCCTTGAGCACGAGCCTCTCGTGGTCCTTGGCGAAGTCACGCAGCGCCTTCGCGACGCTGACCGGGTCACCGGTCACGAACGCGATCGCGGTCGGACCGGTGAGGTGGGCCTCGAGGCCCTCCACACCGGCGTCCTTCGCAGCGATCTCGGCGAGCGTGTTCTTCGCCACGGCGTAGGTCGCATCCTGACGGAGGGAGTCACGGAGCTCCTTGAGCTCGGACACCGTCAGGCCACGGTATTCCGTCAGGACAGCGGCGCTCGAGCTGCGGAACAGGTCCGCCAGCTCGGCCACCGCCGACTCCTTCGCGGACGTCGCCATGGCACTCCTCTCGGTGGTTCGGGGGGACCGCCCGACCCCCGACAACGAGAAACGCCCCGTGCAGGTGCACGGGGCGCGGCATGACGGCCCGGTCCTGACGGACGGGCGCATGAGGCTCAGCATCACCTGCGCGGGCCGCCTCCGTCGGGAGGGCCTTCGACGGTGCTCCCGCGCGTGGGCAGGGGTCACCGTGACCGGCGGTCTTCGGTCCGACCAGCATACCCTCCCCCGACCCCGGCCGCAAACCGGACGACGGCCGGCCTCCTCCCGCGTGGGAGGGGACCGGCCGTCGTCGGCGGTCAGGCGACCGCGGCGGGCTCCGGGGAGGCTCAGGCCTCGTCGCCCTTGGGGGCCACGGCGTTGGGGTCCATCGGGACGCCCGGGCCGAAGGTGGTGGCCACGGTGGCCTTCGAGATGTAACGGCCCTTGGACGAGGCGGGCTTCAGGCGAAGCACCTCCTCGAGCGCGGCGGCGTAGTTCTCGATCAGCTGCTTGGCCTCGAAGGAGGTCTTGCCGATGATGAAGTGCAGATTCGCGTGCTTGTCGACGCGGAAGTCGATCTTGCCGCCCTTGATGTCGGCCACGGCCTTGGCCACGTCCGGGGTCACGGTGCCGGTCTTGGGGTTCGGCATCAGGTTGCGGGGGCCGAGCACCTTGCCCAGACGGCCGACCTTGCCCATGAGCTCCGGGGAGGCCACGGCGGCGTCGAAGTCCACCCAGCCCTCGGAGATCCGGGCGATCAGGTCGTCGTCGCCCACGACGTCCGCGCCGGCGGCGCGGGCGGCCTCGGCGCGGTCACCGGTGGCGAACACGACGACGCGGGCGGTCTTGCCGGTGCCGTGGGGCAGGCTCACGGAGCCGCGCACCATCTGGTCGGCCTTGCGGGGGTCCACCGACAGGCGGAGGGCGACCTCCACGGTGGCGTCGGTCTTCGAGGGGTTGGTCTCCTTGGCGAGGGCGATCGCCTCGGACGGGGAGTACAGCGTGTCCCCGATCGCGGCCTTGGCCGCCTTGTATGCCTTGCTGCGCTGTGCCATCTGCTCTGTTCTCCTTGTGCAGTCGTGGTCTCTCGGGCCGCGCTCGGCCCTGCCACTGGATGGGGGTGGGGGGGCGTCAGCCCTCGACGGTGATGCCCATGGAGCGGGCGGTGCCGGCGATGATCTTGGCGGCGGCCTGGACGTCGTTGGCGTTCAGGTCCTCCATCTTCGACTGGGCGATCTCCTCGCACTGGGCCTGGGTCAGCGTGCCGACCTTGGCGGTGTGCGGGGTGGCGGAGCCCTTCTGGACGCCCGCGGCCTTCTTGATGAGCTCGACGGCCGGCGGGGTCTTGGTGATGAACGTGAACGAGCGGTCCTCGTACACGGTGATCTCGACCGGGATGACGTTGCCGCGCTGGGCCTCTGTGGCGGCGTTGTAGGCCTTGCAGAACTCCATGATGTTCACGCCGTGCTGGCCGAGGGCCGGGCCGATGGGCGGGGCCGGGTTGGCCGCGCCGGCCTGGATCTGAAGCTTGATCAGACCGGCGACCTTCTTCTTGGGAGCCATGAGTGGATCCTTCTCTCACTGGGGGACC
Source organism: Micrococcus lacusdianchii (assembly GCF_023155805.1). Taxonomy (GTDB): domain Bacteria; phylum Actinomycetota; class Actinomycetes; order Actinomycetales; family Micrococcaceae; genus Micrococcus; species Micrococcus lacusdianchii. The sequence goes on from NZ_JAKNUW010000009.1 coordinate 19,997, forward strand.
CGCGGCGCAGGAGCGCACCGTGGGCGGGGGCCGCCGTGGCGCGGCGGCCGGGACCGCTCCCCCGCCGGCAGGCGGCCGGCAGGAGGCGGAAGACTGGGCGTCCTCAGATGACCTTGGTCACCTGGCTGAAGGACAGGGTCACGGGCGTCTCGCGCTCGAAGATCGAGACGAGCACCACGAGCTGCTGGGCCTCCGGCTTGATCTCAGAGATCGTGGCCGGGAGCGTCTCGAACGGGCCGTCGTTCACCGTGACGGTCTCGCCGACCTCGAAGTCGACGTGGATCGCGGGCGCGGTCGGGACTCCGGACTCGGCGGTGGCCTGCGGGGCGAGGCCCGCCTTCTCCGCCTCGCGGGCGGCCTGCTGGATCACGGACGGGGCGAGCATGTCGTACACCTCGTCGAGCGTCAGCGGCTGCGGGTGGTGGGCGTCGTTGCCCACGAAGCCGGTGACGCCGGAGGTGTGGCGCACGACGCCCCACGAGGCGTCGTCGAGGTCCATGCGCACGAGGACGTAGCCGGGGATGCGGACACGGCTGACGATCTTGCGCGTGGTGTTCTTGATCTCCACGACCTCCTCCATGGGGACCTCGATCTCGTAGATCGCGTCCTCCATGTCCTGGGTCTGGACACGGGCCTCGAGGTTCGTCTTCACGCGCTTCTCGTAGCCGGCGTAGGTGTGGACGACGTACCAGTCGCCGGGCTGGCGGCGCAGACGGGTGCGCAGCTCCTCGCCGGCGTCGACGGCGGCGGTCTCCTCGGCGGCCGGGGCATCCTCACCCGCCACGGCCTCGGCGAGTGCCTCCTCGAGCTGCTCCTCGGCGTCCTCGGCGCTCACGGCCTCGGTCTGACCCTCGGCGATCGCGAGGTCGGCCTCCTGCACGGTGGTGTCAGTCGACTCCTCGACGTCCTGACGATCCAGTTCCTGCTCGGACACGACTTCCTGCTTTCTGCTGACGGGGTGCGGACTGCCCGGGGCGGGCCGATGCGGACGTGCACCGCCGCTCCCGCCGGCCGGGCCGCTCAGACGGAACCCGTGCCGAACAGCAGGCCGGCGAGGGTGCCGAACAGCCAGTCCAGGCCCATGACCAAGAGGATCATGACGGCCACGAAGGCGAGAACGACGCCTGTCATGCGGATCAGCTCCTCGCTGGTGGGCGTGACCACCTTGCGGAGCTCGTCGACCACCTGACGCAGGAACAGCACGATCCGACCGAAGGGCCCACGCCTCCGAGATTCAGGCTCGGGAGTCGAGCTCCCGCGGGTCGCCGCCATCTCAGTCACGTGGCCTCACTCGATCGGATCGCCGGAACGCTCTGCACGTCCAGTGCCGGACCGACAGGTCCGGCACTGAGCAGGGCAGACAGGACTCGAACCTGCAACCTGCGGTTTTGGAGACCGCTGCGCTACCAATTGCGCCACTACCCTAGGTGCCCGCCGATCCGCCCGGATCCGCCCGGGCCCGATCTCGCGGTACCGAGGATCCAGAGTACGCCATCCCCGCCGGACGTGTCGAACACGGCGCCGCTCAGTAGGCTGGGACGCGCGGGCGGCGCCGCCCGCGCGCCAGTCCGCCCCCGACGAAGAAGGTCCCCATGGCTGCCCCCGCCCACCGCGTGTCCGCCCGGCTCTCCGCCATCGCCCCCTCGGCGACCCTCGCCGTCGACGCCAAGGCCAAGGCCCTCAAGGCGGAGGGCCGGCCGGTGATCGGCTTCGGGGCCGGCGAGCCCGACTTCCCCACCCCGGACTACATCGTCGAGGCCGCCGTCCAGGCCGCCCGTGACCCGCGCAACCACCGCTACTCCCCCGCCGCCGGCCTGCCCGAGCTGCGGGAGGCCGTGGCCGCCAAGACCCTCCGCGACTCCGGCGTGGCCCTGGAGGCCGCCCAGGTGCTGGTCACCAACGGTGGCAAGCAGGCCGTCTACAACACGTTCGCCGCCCTCCTCGACCCGCAGGACGAGGTGCTGGTCCCCTCCCCGTTCTGGACCACGTACCCCGAGGCGATCCGGCTCGCCGGCGGCGTGCCCGTGGACGTGTTCGCCGGCCCCGACACGGGCTACAAGGTGAGTGTGGAGCAGCTCGAGGCCGCCCGCACCGAGCACACCAAGGTGCTCCTCTTCGTGTCCCCCTCCAACCCCACCGGCGCCGTCTACTCGCCCGAGGAGACCCGGGCGATCGGCGAGTGGGCCCTCGAGCACGGCCTCTGGGTGGTCACGGACGAGATCTACGAGCACCTCACGTACGACGGCATGCCCTTCACCTCGATCGTGGCGGCCGTGCCCGGGCTCGCGGACCAGGCCGTCATCCTGAACGGCGTCGCGAAGACCTACGCCATGACGGGCTGGCGCGTGGGCTGGATGGCCGGGCCCGTGGACGTCATCACGGCCGCCGCCAACCTCCAGTCCCACGCCACCTCGAACGTCGCCAACGTCTCCCAGCGGGCCGCACTGGCCGCCGTCGCCGGCCCCCTGGACGCCGTGGACGAGATGAAGACCGCGTTCGACCGCCGCCGCCGCGCCATGGTGGAGGGACTGAACCGGGTCCCGGGGTTCTCCTGCCCGACGCCGGAGGGCGCCTTCTACGCGTACGTGGACGCGCGCGAGGCACTGGGGCGGACCTACCGCGGGGGCGTCACCCCCGCGACCTCCGCCGAGCTGGCGGCGTTCATCCTCGAGCAGGCGGAGGTCGCCGTCGTGCCCGGCGAGGCGTTCGGCCCGTCCGGCTACCTCCGCCTGTCCTACGCCCTGGGCGACGACGACCTCGCCGAGGGCGTCCAGCGGATCGAGGCCCTGCTCTCGGAGTGACCGGGACCCCGGGTGCGGGGCGGGCGCACGAGACCTGACGGCCCCGCGCCCGGCCTGGCTAGGGTGGGGCGCGGGCGGCCCTCAGCCCCCCTCCCCCGCACCCGCAACCAGGAGGAACACCCATGCGCGTCGGACTGCTCACCTCGGGCGGCGACTGCCCCGGCCTGAACGCCGTGATCCGAGCGGCCGTGCTCCACGGCATCAAGACCCATGACATGGAGATGGTGGGCGTCCGCAACGGCTGGGCCGGCATCATCCACAAGGACGTCGAGGAGCTGCCCCGCACCCGCGTCCGCGGTCTCGCCCGCACCGGCGGCACCATCCTGGGAACGTCCCGCACCCACCCGTACGACGCCGACGGCGGCGGCCCGGAGAACCTGCGGCGCAACCTCACGGAGCTGGAGATCGACGCCGTCATCGCCATCGGCGGTGAAGGCACCCTGGCCGGGGCGAACCGCCTGGCCCAGGACGGCCTGCCGGTGGTGGGCGTCCCGAAGACGATCGACAACGACCTGCAGGGCACCGACTACACGTTCGGCTTCGACACCGCCGTGCAGATCGCCACGGACTCGATGGACCGGCTGCGCACCACGGGCGAGTCCCATCACCGCTGCATGGTGGCCGAGGTCATGGGCCGACACGTGGGCTGGATCGCCCTGCACTCCGGCATGGCCGCGGGAGCCCACGCGATCCTCATCCCCGAGGTGCGCACCCCCATGGAGCAGGTGGCCGAGTGGGTCACCCAGGTGCACGACAAGGGCCGCTCGCCGCTCGTGGTGGTGGCGGAGGGCTTCGTCCCCGAGGGCCACGACGATCCGCTGTCCGACGCCGGAGTGGAGGCCTCGGGCCGTCCGCGGCTCGGCGGGATCGGCGAGTGGGTGACCCGGGAGATCGAGACCATGACCGGGATCGAGACCCGCAACACCGTGCTGGGCCACATCCAGCGCGGAGGCGCGCCGACCGCCACCGACCGCGTGCTGTCCACGCGCTTCGGCATGGGGGCCGTGGACCTCGTGGCGGAACGGCGCTGGGGCCAGATGGTGGCCGCGAACGGCACGGAGATCATCTCGATCCCCATGCGCGCCGCGCTCAGGGGCCTCAAGTCCGTCCCGCAGGCGCGCTACGACGAGGCGAAGGTCCTCTTCGGCCGCTGAACGGCGGCCCCGTCGCGCCCGGACGGAGCGCGCCGGCGACGGCCCCCGGCCGGTCCGGCGTCGGAGTTCAGGCGCGGCCGGAGAGGCCGCGGGGGCGTCCGACGACCTGTCCGGCCTCGGGTGACACCAGCGGCGCCTGGGCCGCCGCGATCCACGCCGGCTCGCCGGCCTGAGCGGCGTCCTCCCGGACGAGCAGCTCCGCCATCACGGGCACCGCGCGCTTGAGCAGGGCCAGGGCCAGAGCGCCGGCCTCATGATGCTGGGCCGCGCTGGTGACGGCCCCGACCGGACGGGCCCGCTCCCGGGCCTCCGTGGTGTCCGGGTCCGGTCGCACGATCACGGACGCGCCGTGAGCCGGCAGCGCGTGGGAGGAGCCGTCCAGCAGCAGCTGGGTGAGCCGGCGCGGCGGACGGCCGAGGTTGTGGACCCGCGCCACGGTCTCCTGGCCGCGGTAGCACCCCTTCTCCAGGTGCACGGCGGTGCGGAGGAGGTCCAGCTCGTGGGGGATGGTGCGCTCGTCGCCGTCGACGGCGGGGCGGGGACGGCCCGCCTCGATCCGCAGCGCCTCGGCGGCCAGGGCACCGGCGAGGCCCCACCCGGCCAGCTCCCCCGTGCCGAGGCGTCCGACGGTCTCCACCAGGTCGGCGTGCGTGACCAGATACTCCCGCCAGGACCAGTCGGCGCCGGGATGGGCGGCGGGGTCGGGGTCCGCGGTGTATGCCCAGCCGCCGGCGTCGATGTGCGGCCAGGGGTCCACCCAGACGGTGCGGTCCTCCCACCCCGGCACGGGGGCCGTGGCGCCGACGACGGCGACGGCGCCCGAGTGGTCCCGCAGCGTCACCCGATGGGAGAAGACCATGGACCGCAGCCACGACGCCAGTGTGGCGGCGTGGGCTGCGTCGGCGATCAACCAGGTGGCGGCGCCGTCCTCGAGCAGATGCACCGCGGCCTCGATGCGGCCGTTGGCGTCCAGGAGGAGGGTCTCGGTGCTGGAGCCCGCCGAGCGTCCCGCGAGGTGCTGGCTGCCGAGCGTGTGCAGCCAGGTCAGCCGGTCCGGGCCGGACACCGAGAGGACCGCCCGAGTGGACAGGTCCACGAGGGATCGGCCGCGGGCGAGGGAACGCTGCTCCGGCAGCGGGCGGCCGTAGTGGGCAGCCACGCCTGCGTCCTGGCCCTCGGCCTCGACGGCGCCGTGGGCAGGCCCCCCCGGGGCGGCGGCCGGGCCGTCCAGCAGCGGGCTGCGCCGGGGGCCCCTCACGAGGACTGCTCCGGGCTCTGCCCGCGCTCTCCCCGGGGACGGGGCGCACCCGGGGCGAGCCGGCCCTCCGACGGATCCGGCATGCGGTCGAGGATCGCGGAGGCGTGCGCGTCCAGGGGGCCGGTCTCGGCGGGCGAGGAGTCCCACCGCCAGAAGAGCTGGCCGTTGACCAGGCCCGCCATGCGGGTGGCGCGGGCGTACTCGCCGGCGGCGGAGCCGCGCAGGAGGGAGTCGGCGACGATCTGCACCTGGGGGCCCTTGATCCGTCCGTAGTACAGCTCCGCAAGGGACCCGGGGTGGGTGATCGTGGCCGTGATGCGGAAGGCGTCGTCCCCGCCGCGCAGCCCCTCGACGTCCTCGGCGGAGCGGTAGGCGGGCACGATCCCGGCCGGAACCATGCCCGGGCCCACATCACCGTCCTGCCGGGGCCGGTCCACCTGCCAGAAGCCGGACTCCACCGTGAGCGGGCGCAGCAGGGTGCCGTCCGCCTCGCACAGCCAGGACTCGGCCCGGTACTCGAGGAAGGGCAGGCCGTGCTCGGCGAAGTCGACGCGCTGGTAGAAGATCTCGGTCCCCTCCGTGCCGTCGCCGAGACGGCCCTGCCCCTCCCAGCTGCCGATCAGCCAGGACAGCGGGGCGAGCTCGGGTGTGAGGTCGTACGGGAGTTCAGTGGCCATGGGAGATCACGGCGCGGCCCCGCGGGGCCGCGCTGCTCAGCGCTGGCCCTTGAAGAGGCCACCGATGACGACGGCCGCGACCGCCGCCATGCCGAGGCCGGCGAGGACGACGAGGCAGAGGAAGAAGATCTCGAGAGCGACAAGGGAGTCCATGGCCCGCATCCTACCCGCCGGGCGACGGCGGGTCAGGCCAGGAAGCCCAGCATGACGTGGCCCACGACCCCTGCCGCGCCGACCGGCGCCATCGCGAGGGCGTAGCCCGCGCGTCGGGGCCGCAGCGTGGTGCCCACGGGCCGGTCCTCCGGCCGGGGCCGGCTGGTGGGCGCCGTGGCGGCGGTCAGCGCCACGAGGGTGGCTGCTCCCAGTGCCGCCACCAGGTGGACGGCGGCCACCCCGGTGGACGCCCCGACGAGCACGGAGACCAGCCACGCGACGAGCCCGCTGGAGGGGATCATCACGAGCGCCAGCGCGCGGGGACGGCCCTGCATCCACGGGGTCAGCCCGACGAGCGCCGTGCCGGCGACCGCGAGCGCGAGCGTCACCGTCAGGCCGGCGACGCGCGGCACCTCGGCATAGCGGGCCAGCGGCACCCAGCAGGCGGCGCACAGGCACAGCAGCACGCCGCCCATGGTGGCGACGGTGGACTCGAGCCGAAGTGGGCGGCCCGTGCCGCGCACGAGCTGGACCACGAAGGCGGCCATGGTGCCCCACGCCATCAGGACGGCCAACGGCTCGAACAGCGCCCAGGACTGCCGCAGGCCGTCGTCGCCACGGGGCCAGGCGAGCATGACCGCGACCCCCAGCACGCCCGCCGTGAACAGGGTGGCACTCAGGGACACGCGGGCCGGCGCGCCCATCTGCCGGGGCCATCCCCAGGCGATGACGGCGATCACGGCCACGACGGCGACGGCGGCGGGAGCGGGGCCCAGCAGCGCCGCCCCGCCGAGCACGAGGGCGGCGAGGGCGGCGCTCAGGGCCATGGTCAGACGCATCACGACCTCCATCCTGCCAGGGCACCGAACGAGGCTATGCTCGGCGACGACGCCCACGCGCGTCGTGGAGCCGTGGACCGGGGAGAGGAGCGGGATGACCCGTCTGCTCATGCTCACCCGGGCGGCCCGCGCCGTCGAGGTGCTGCCCGCCCTCGACCTGCTCACCCACGAGGTGCGCGTGGCGCAGCCCCGCGCCGCCCTGGTCCCCGCCCATCCCGATGTCGAGGCGGTCCTCCTCGACGCCACCGCGGCCCTGGCGGACGCGCGGACGGTGGCCCGGGACGTGTCCACGCTGTGCCCGCAGGTGCCCGTCCTGGCCGTCCTGACCGAGGGGGCCCTGACGGCGGTCGGACCGGAGTGGTCCCTGGCCGACGTCGTGCTGGCCTCCGCCGGACCCGCCGAGGTGGATGCCCGCATCCGACTCCTGCGCGTCCCCGGCGCGGGCCCGGCCCCGGCCCCGGACGACCGGCCCTTGACGGCGGGCGGTCTCGAGGTGGACGCGGCAGGCTATCGGGCCCGCGTGGACGGGCGCTCCCTGAACCTGACCTTCCGGGAGTTCGAGCTGCTCAAGCACCTCGTGCAGAGTCCCGGCCGGGTGTTCACGCGGGAGCAGCTGCTCCAGGAGGTGTGGGGCTACGACTACTTCGGGGGCACCCGCACCGTGGACGTGCATGTGCGACGTCTGCGCGCCAAGCTCGGCGCAGATCACGAGCAGCTGATCGTGACGGTCCGCAACGTGGGCTACCGGTTCGCCCCGCGGGGCGATGCCGGCGAGGCCGCGGCCGGCTCCCCCACCTAGGCTGTCGGCATGCCTGAGACCTCCGCCTCCCCCGCCGTGCACGTCCCGCGCCCCGACGAGACCCCGGCCGTCCTGGCCCTCGCCGACCGGGCCCACGCCGCGGACGGGCACCCGCCGCTGAACGACCAGACCCGTGCCGTGCTCGCCCGGGGCGGCCAGCGCTGGTGGGGGGTCACCCGCGACGCCGACGGGACGCTGACGGGGGCGGCCGCCCTGGTGCCCGAGGCGGCGGAGGACGGGCCCGGCGTCGTGGAGCTGGCCGTGGACCCGGCGCACCGGCGTGCGGGACTGGGGGGCGCGCTCGCCGCGGCCGCCGCCCGAGCCGTCCGGGAGCGCGACGAGGGTGCGGAGACCAGTGCGTGGGCGCACGGGGACCTGCCCGGGTCCGGGACGCTGGCCCGACGGCACGGTCTGGCTCCGGTGCGAGAGCTGCGGCGGATGCGGATCGACGCGGGCGGGCTCACCGCCCTGCCGCCGGCCGCGCTGCCGGCGGGCGTGCGGATCCGGCCGTTCACGCCGGGTCGGGACGAGGGGACGTGGCTGGAGGTCAACGCCGCCGCCTTCGCCGACCACCCGGAGCAGGGCTCCCTGACCCGCGAGGACCTCGAGGCCCGCATGGCCCAACCGTGGTTCTCGGCGGAGGGGCTGCTGCTGGCCGAAGAGGAGGACGGCACGGCCCTGGGCTACCACTGGACCAAGGTCACCGACGACGCCGGCGGGGAGCTGGAGGGCGAGGTGTACGCCGTGGGGGTGGCCCCGGCCGCGCAGGGACGCGGGCTCGGACGGACGCTCACTCTGGCCGGGCTGCACCACATGGCGGAGCGGTCGGTGGCCGGCGTCGACCTGTACGTGGACGCGGACAACGTCCCGGCCGTGCGGCTGTACGACTCCCTGGGCTTCGTGGTCGCCGCGGCGGACGTCCAGTACCGGCGCGCGGCGAGATGACCCCCCGGTAGGCGGGGGCGGGATCGCCGACCACGCCCGATATCCTTGTCCCGCCCCTCCCCGGCGCCGGCCGGGACCCGCGCTGGAGGAACCGCTCGCTGATGCCCACCGACTCCCCTGACCGCACGGCCGCCTGGTCCACGCACGACCGCGCCGTGACCGGTCCCGCCGCCGAGGTCCTGGCCGCCGGCATGCTCCCCTGGCGGCAGGGCGCCGACGGGCTCCAGGTCATGGTGATCCACCGCCCCCGCTACGACGACTGGTCCTGGCCGAAGGGCAAGCTGGACCCGGGTGAGACCCTGCCCGAGTGCGCGGTGCGTGAGCTCGCGGAGGAGGTGCGCCTCGACCTGCGGCCGGGCGTCCCCCTGGCGGTCACCGCGTACACCCTGCCCACCCGCAAGGGCAGGGGGGAGCAGTCCAAGGAGGTCTGGTACTGGGCCGCCGAGGTGGTGGGGCAGCGGGCCGTGCCGGACGGGGACGAAGTGGACGAGGCCCGCTGGGTGTCCCCGGACGCGGCGCGGCGCATGCTGACGAACGAGTCGGACGCGGAGCCCCTCGACGTCCTCGTGGACCTGCACCGACGCGGCCGGCTGCGCACCACTCCCCTGCTGGTGCTGCGCCATGCCAAGGCCAAACCCCGATCCTCATGGTCGCGGGCCGAGCAGGAGCGTCCGCTGGCCGCCACCGGACGACGCCAGGCGCTGGCGGTCCGGGACCTGGTGGGCGTGTGGGCGCCCGAGCGCCTCGTCTCCTCGCCCTGGAGACGCTGCGTGGAGACCCTCGCCCCGGTGGTGAAGGACACCCGCCTGCCGCTGAAGACGAGGTCCGCGTTCACCGAGACGACGGCACGGGAGAAGCCCAAGAAGACCCGGCGCGCCATGCGCGATCTGCTCAGCCGCCGCCAGCCGCTCGTCGTGTGCGTGCACCGGCCCGTGATCCCCGTGCTCCTGGCCGAGATCGACGGATGGGCGGCCCGGCCGGCCGGTGACGTGCTGCGGGCCCTGCCCCGCGAGGACCCCCACCTGCGACCCGGCGGCGTGCTGGTGCTCCACCAGGCCGTCGACGCGGACGGTGCGGTGGTGGCCGTCGAGGTCTACGACCCCTGGGACGACTGACGCCCGGCCCCGCGGCCGGTCCCGGGGGCGTTGAGCGCGTGCGACCCCGCCCCTAGGCTCGGGTCATGGACACCGCATCGACGCAGCAGCCCGAGAAGATCGTCCACGAGCGCCTCGCCGTGACCCGCGACCCCGACCGCGGCCGGTTCGAGATGCGCCAGGACAGCCGTTTCATCGGCTTCCTCGGGTACACCCAGGAGGAGGTCCCCGCGGCCGGCGGCGGCGAGGACGAGACCGTGGTCCGCCTGCAGCACACCATCATCGACGAGGCCCACAGCCGCCAGGGCTACGCGCGCGCCCTGGTGACGATCGTGCTGGACCGGCTGCGCGCCGAGGGCGAGTACATCTCCCCCGAGTGCTCGTACGTCGAGGACTACCTGCGCCGCTACCCCGAGTACCGGGACATGGTGCGCGAGATCTGAGCCGCTCCACGGGTGGCGCTGTGACCCCCCTCTTCTCTTTGTACTGAGCGGGCGGTACATTCGGCGACACCGGACGCCGTCGGTGTCCCCGTCCCCGGAGGCGCCCGCATGTTCAGCGTCAGTCCCCTCGAAGCCCTCGTCCTGCTCGCGCCCGTCGGCCTCGGGCTCGCCGTCCTCTATGCCCTGCTGCGCTGGTTCGCCTGGACCCCGCGCGGCGTCAGTCCGGTGGGCTCGGCGCGCGTCCACGGCCTCGTGGTGGCGCTCATCGCCTTCCTGGTGAGCTGCTCCCCGCAGCAGGAGCCCGCCGACGGCGTCCTCGACGCCGGCGTCGACCGGCCGGCGCCGGACGGCCCGGGGGCCGTGGTGCTGGACCCGGCGGTCACCCGCGTGGCCGGGGTCGAGGCCCTGCCGTTCCCCGAGCCGGCGCTCTGGCCCCTCCTGGCAGCCCTGGCTCCGGCGGGGCTGTTCCTGCTGGTCTGGTGGATCGGCCAGCACACGTGGCCCCGGTCCACGGGTCCCGTCCGGCAGGGACGCCTCACCGCGCTCGAACTCCGGGACGTCCTGCCCCGCGCATTGACGTGGACGTGCGCCGCGGCGACCCTCGCGTCCGCCGGCGCCGTCGCGGCCCTGGCGGCCTCCGGCCTGCCGGCCGTCCCCGCGCGGCGCATCACCATGGAGGTGGACGTCGCCCAGGCCGGGAACGCGCTCCCTGCGGGGCCGGCCGAGTGGCAGACCCAGGTGGTCGCCGTCGACGGCGCGCAGTCCGCCGCCGCGACGTCCGGGCTGCTCGCCGTGGTGCTCCTCGGGTGGGTGGCCGCGACGGCGCTGGCGGTTCGTGCCGTGCTGCGCCGTCCCGTCCTCGCGGGGCTGCACCCCGCCACGGACCTGGCCGTGCGGCGCGTGGCGGTCAACCGGATCCTGCGGACCGCCCTCGTGGCGGTCGTGGGCACCGGCCTCGGCGTCGTGTGGACGTGGGACCGCCTGGAGCGCACCGCCCGCGGCCACGCCCTCGACCCCACCGGGGAGCGATGGCCGGAGGCGTCCCAGGCGGTCGCCGGCGTCTCGACGTCGGTCTCCTCCCTCGCGCTCCCCGCCGTGGGACTGATGATCGTGACGCTGATCGCGGCCGCACTGTGGCGCTCCCCCGCACTGGCCGTCCTCGCCGAGGCCCCCGGCGTGGCCGGTGCCGACGGGCGGCCCTGGACGCCTGCCCCGTCCGCAGCCCCGGGCACGGCGCGGGCCGTCCGGGCGCTGCGGGATCGCGAGGGCATGACGGCGCTCTCCCTCACGCTCCTGAGCACCCTGGTCCTGTCCACGGGCGACTTCCCGCTGCCGGCCGAGGACGGCCCGGTGTCGCAGACGACGGCGGCAGCACTGGTCACGACGGGACCGTTCCTGCTGGGCATGGTCGTGCTGGCGGTCGCCGAGGCGCGCGTGCGCCGCGACCACGCCGCCCCCGTCCCCGCGGGCCCGGGAGTGAAGGCGGCGTCCCGGTGGCGCCGGGTCCTGCTGGCGCTGGCCGCCGTCGTGGCCGTGCCGGCGGCCGCATGGACGGCCCACCACCAGCTGCCCCTGGTCATCGGCCACGTCCAGGCGCGCGGGGTGGACGCGGCGGCCACCGCCGGCATGCTCCTGCCCGTGGCGGTGGTGACACTGCTCGCCCTCGCGGCCGCGCACGCGGCGGGGTGCCGCGGTCCGCTGACCCGGGCCGACGCCGTCGAGGACGCGGTGCTGCGCCGCTCGGCCGTGAACCGGTTCCTGGCCCTGGGCACCGGCGCCGTGGTCGCGTTCGCCGGTCAGGCCTGGCCGCTGCTGCACCACGCCCGTGTGCTGGCTGCCGGCTCGCCGGGATGGGCGACGGGCGAGACGTGGCAGCAGCCCTGGCTCCTGCTCGGGCTGGGCCTGCTCCTCGCCTTCCTGCCCGGGACGTCCGTGGACCCGCGCAGCGGCCGGACTGTGGGAGAGGAGCCGTCCCGGGCGGAGGTCGAGGCCCACCGGACGGACGAGCCCTCGGCGACGGAGTCGGCCGCATGACCGCAGACGCGGGGGCCGCGCTCGAGGTGGACCTGCGCTCCCCCGTCCCGCCGTTCGAGCAGCTGCGCGCGCAGATCGCCGACCGCGTGGCCCAGGGCGTCCTGACGCCCGGCACCCGCCTGCCCCCGGTCCGGTCGCTGGCCGCGGACCTGGGGCTGGCGGTCGGCACCGTGGCGCGGGCCTACAAGGAGCTGGAGGGCGACGGCGTCGTGGTGACCGCCGGGCGACGCGGGACCGTGGTGGCGCCGGCACCGCCGACCGCGAGCGCGGACGCGGTGGACGCCGCGGTGGCGCGTGCGGTGGCCCTCGCGCGCGGGGCCGGCTGGGACCGCAGTCGCGTGCTCGAGGCCGTGGAGCGGGCATGGGAGGGCTGAAGGGACCCCTGGCAGGTGTATCGGGGTATTGATACAGTGACACGCGTCGGGAGAGGCCCGACCCCGTCCTCCCAGAGGCCCGCATGACCGGATTCGCCCTCATCATCCTGCTCTCCGCCGCCGTCGCCGTGGTGGCCGTCTACGCGGTGATTCGCGCTACGACCGCCCTGCCCTCCGACATCCTGCGCGCCGTGCGGATCCACGGGCTCGTCACCGCCGTGGCCGCCCTGGTCTTCACGGTGTTCGCCGGCGGCCTCGACCAGCTGATCCACAGCACCATGCCCGCGGACCCGCACGCCGCACCGGCGGTGCACGCCGGCGGGTGGATGACCGACGAGGTGAACCTCTGGACCGCGTGGAGTCCGTGGCTGCCGGCCCTCGCGGGACCGCTCCTCGTGGCGGCCGTCCACGTGGTAGGACAGCTGACCTTCCCCGAGCCTCGCGGCGGGGTGCGGCGGGCGTCGCTGGCACCTCGGTCCGCCGGCAGGCTGGTGCCGCGAGGCCCCGCCGTCGGCGCTGTGGTGCTGACGGCGGCGCTGGTGGCGGTGCTCGCCGTGCTGGCCGCCGAGCCGAGCACGCCGATGCTCATCGAGCCGGAGGAGCAGTGGGGCGCCCCCGACCCGGATGTGCTCGCCCATCACGCCACCGCCGCGGGCGTCGAGCTGCTGCCCTGGTTCGCGCTGGCCTGGGCGGCCACCCTGGCGGCCGTCCTCGCCGGGGTGACCGCCACCGCTCGGCGGCGGGCCGTCGAGGGGCTCACCCCGGAGCAGGACCGGGCCGCCCGCGAGGTCGCCGCGCACCGGATGCTGCGCACGGGCCTGTGGATGCTGTGGCTGTTGATCGTCGCCGCCGCCAACGCGGTCATCGCCTCCCGCGCCGCCCGGGACGTCCTCGCCCGGTTCGTTCCGGACCACCCGTCCGCCCTGCCGCTGGGTGACACCGTCCGCGTGGTCGAGGCCCTCGGCGCCGCGGGCCCGTGGCTCACCCTCGCCGTCGTGGTGGGGCTGCTGCTCTGGCGGCCCCGGGCGCTGCGGGTGCTGCGGACGGACCGGCCGTGAGCGGCCCGGGCCCCACCCCGGCGCGTGAGCCGGCACTGGAGGTGGACCTGCGCTCGGCCGTGCCGCCGTTCGAGCAGATCCGGGCCGGCGTCACGGCCCTCGTGCAGGCCGGGCACCTGGCGCCGGGCGCCCCCCTGCCGTCGGTGCGCGCCCTGGCCCAAGACCTCGGGATCGCGCCGGGCACCGTGGCGCGCGCGTACCGACAGTTGGAGGCGGCCGGCGTCGTGCGGACCCTCCGCGGCCGCGGCACCCGCGTGGCGGACGCCCCGCCCACCCCCGCCGCGGACGAGGTGCGGGCGGCGCTGGCCCAGGCCGTGCGCGCCGCCGTCGCCGCAGGCTGGGACGCCGACCGGATCCACAGCGCGGTCCGGGAGGAGCTGGACGCCCGCCGTCCTGACTAGAGTGGCGCGGGTGAGCATCCCCACCCCCTACGAGGACCTCCTCGCCGACGTGATGGCCCACGGGGCCGTGACCGAGGACCGCACGGGCACTGGCACGCGCAGCGTGTTCGGCCGGCAGCTGCGCTTCGACCTCGCCGAGTCCTTCCCGCTGATCACCACCAAGCGGGTCCACTTCCGCTCTGTGGCCCTTGAGCTGCTGTGGTTCCTGCGCGGCGACTCCAACGTCCGGTGGCTGCAGGAGCGCGGCGTGAGCATCTGGGACGAGTGGGCGGACGAGGACGGCGAGCTGGGCCCCGTGTACGGCGTCCAGTGGCGCTCGTGGCCGACGCCGGACGGCGGGAGCGTCGACCAGATCGCGAAGGTCGTCGAGTCGCTGCGGACGACCCCGCACTCCCGCCGGCACATCGTGACCGCGTGGAACCCGGCCGAGGTGGACGAGATGGCCCTGCCGCCCTGCCATGCCCTCTTCCAGTTCCACGTCACCCCGGGCGAGGACGGCGCCCCCGGCCGCCTGTCCTGCCAGCTCTACCAGCGGTCGGCGGACCTCTTCCTCGGCGTACCGTTCAACATCGCCTCCTACGCCCTGCTCACCGTCATGATGGCGGAGCAGACGGGCCTGACCCCCGGTGAGCTGATCTGGACCGGCGGGGACTGCCACATCTACGCGAACCACGAGGACCAGGTGGGCGAGCAGCTCACGCGCGAGCCGTTCCCGTATCCGCGGCTGCGCCTGCGACGGACCCCGGCGACGGTCTTCGACTACGAGTACGAGGACATCGAGCTGGTCGACTACCGCCACCACCCGGCCATCGCGGCCCCGGTGGCCGTCTGATGGGCGCCCTCGACGCCGCGCCACGCCAGACCGTCGGTATGATCTGGGCGCAGACCCCCGATCGAGTCATCGGGCGGGACGGGACCATGCCGTGGCACCTGCCCGAGGACCTGGCCCACTTCAAGGAGCACACCCTCGGGCACCCCGTGATCATGGGTCGCCGCACGTGGGAGTCCTTCCCGGAGCGGTTCCGTCCCCTGCCCGGCCGGACGAACATCGTGGTCTCCCGCACCCTCACCGCACCGGTGGAGGACGGGCCCGACGGGCGGACCGCGGGCGCCGTCGTCGTCCCCGACTTCGGGGCGGCCCTGGCCGCCGCGGACGAGGCGGACGGCCTGGACCTGGTGTGGATCATCGGCGGGGCCAGCCTCTACGAGCAGGCCCTCGACGTGGCCACCCTCGCGGAGGTCACGGTGATCGACACCGAGGCCGAGGGCGACACCCACGCCCCCGTGCTGGACGAGCGGTGGCGCCTCACCGGGGCGGACCCGGAGCCGGGCGGCTGGCACACGGCCGCGAACGGGCTGCGGCATCGCTTCGAACGCTGGGAGAGGGACGCATGAACGACGGCGGTCCCGGCCTGCTCACCCCGCAGGCCCTGACGTTCCTGGCGCTCGTGGCGTTCCCGGTGCTCGCGTTCGCGTGCGCCGTGCTGGGCCTGATCCTCGTGCTGCAGGGGAAGACGGTGGGCGGTCTGGTGTTCCTGCTGGTCCTCACGCAGCTGTGCGCGCTGGGCGGTCTGCTCGCCTGGAACCGGCGGGAGAAGTCCCGCGGCCGCTGACGGGCGACCGGTAGCCTGGACGGCATGACTGACACCTTCTCCGCCGCCGTGACCGCCGCCGACCCGGCCGCCGTGCCCACCGTGGGCATCGTGGGCTGGCGCGGGATGGTGGGCTCCGTCCTGATGCAGCGCATGGCCGAGGAGGGCGACTTCGCGCGCATCCAGCCCGTCTTCTTCTCCACCTCCGCCGCGGGCGGCCCCGCTCCGACCTTCGGGGGCATGGCCGGGGACGCCGGCGCCCTGCAGGACGCGTTCGACGTCGACGTGCTGAAGAGCCTGCCGATCATCGTGACCGCCCAGGGCGGCGACTACACGAAGGACGTGTACCCGCGGCTGCGCGCGGCCGGATGGGACGGGATCTGGATCGACGCCGCCTCCACCCTGCGCATGGAGGACACCTCCGTGATCGTGCTGGACCCGGTGAACCGCTCCGTGATCGACGCGGCCCTGGCCGCCGGCGTGAAGGAGTTCATCGGCGGCAACTGCACCGTGTCCTGCATGCTCATGGGCCTGGGCGGGCTGTTCCGCGAGGGGCTCGTGGAGTGGGGCACCGCCATGACCTACCAGGCGGCCTCCGGCGGCGGCGCGCGCCACATGCGGGAGCTGTTGAACCAGTACGCTGCCCTGGGCGGGGTGGTGGCGGACGAGCTCGCCGACCCGTCCTCGGCGATCCTCGAGATCGACCGCAAGGTCACCGAGCTGCAGCGCTCCCCCGAGCTGGACGCGTCCCAGTTCGGGGTGCCGCTGGGCGGCTCGCTCATCCCGTGGATCGACGCCGACCTGGGCGACGGCGTCTCCCGGGAGGAGCAGAAGGCCTACGACGAGACCAACAAGGTGCTCGGCCTGGCCGGCGACCACCGCATCCTGTTCGACTCGCTCTGCGTGCGCGTGGGCGCCATGCGCTCGCACTCCCAGGCGCTGACGCTCAAGCTCACCCGGGACGTTCCGATCGACGAGATCACCGAGATCGTGGCGAACGGCACCGCGTGGGCGCAGGTGGTGCCGAACGAGAAGGAGGCCTCGATGCGGGGCCTCACCCCGGTGGCCGCCTCCGGCACGCTGCAGATCCCGGTGGGACGCCTGCGGAAGATGAAGATGGGCCCGGAGTACCTCTCGGCGTTCACGGTGGGCGACCAGCTGCTGTGGGGCGCCGCGGAGCCGCTGCGCCGCATGCTGATGATCGCCACCGGCAACCTCTGACCCCCCGTCGCCTTCGCTGACGTACCACGCGTGGCTCCGGCACTTTCGCTGACGCAACACGCGTGCCTCCGACGCCTCCGCTGATGCCGACCACGGCGACGGCCCGCTCCCGGAGGGATGCGGGCCGTCGACGTCAGCGAAAGAGGAATCCGCGCGCGTGTTGCGTCAGGGAAAACGAGGGGCGGGGTCAGAGGGCCGTGCCGATGATCATCGGCTCGTGGTGCAGGTCCACCCCGTAGCGTTCCTTCACCCCGTCCCGCACCGCGCGCGCGATCGTGAGGACGTCCTCCGTGGACGCGTCCCCTCGGTTGGTCACGGCGAGCGTGTGCTTCGTGGACAGCGACGCGCGGCCCCCGGCCAGGCCGGTGCCGTCCGGGCCGCGGCCGTCCACGTCCCCCTCCCGCGGTTCCGCATCCGGCAGGCCGAAGCCCTTGCCGAAGCCGGCGTGGTCGATCAGCCACGCGGCGGAGAGCTTCACGAGCTCCGTGCCGTCCTCGGCGGTGCCGGCCGCGAACGCCGGGGCGTCCTCCGGCAGGGACGCGCGCACGGCGGCCGGGACGATCGGGTTGGTGAAGTAGGAGCCGGTGGACCACGTGTCCCGGTCCGCCTCGTCCCACACCATGCCCTTGGACGCACGCAGCGCCAGCACCTGGCCCCGGACGGTCCGCAGGGCGGCGTGCGAGCCCTCCTCCACGCCGAGGGCACGGGCCAGCTGCGCGTAGCGCACGGGGGCCGTGGGCTCGGCGCCGGCGGCGGCGCGGCGCAGACGCAGGTCGATCGAGAGCACGATCCACCGCGGGCTCGGGGCGCCGCCCTCCACCATCGAGCGCTTGATGATCGAGTCGCGGTACCCGAAGCGCAGCTCGTCCGCGCTCAGCTCCACCACGGCCCCGCCCCCGGGCGCCTCCCGGTCCCACGCGCGCAGGGACACGAGCACCTGGGACACGTCCGCCCCGTACGCCC
Source organism: Micrococcus lacusdianchii (assembly GCF_023155805.1). Classification (GTDB taxonomy): domain Bacteria; phylum Actinomycetota; class Actinomycetes; order Actinomycetales; family Micrococcaceae; genus Micrococcus; species Micrococcus lacusdianchii. Next base: position 37,803 of record NZ_JAKNUW010000009.1, read on the forward strand.
CGACGTTCTGGACGGGGGTGGCGCCCGCGGATCCGGGGATCCCGGAGAGGGCCTCGACACCGCCGAGGCCCTGCTCCACGGTCCAGGCCACGGCCTCGTCCCACACGTGGCCGGCGGCCACGCGGACGAGGACGTCGCCTGCGTCCTCGCGGAGCACCTCGATCCCGCCGAACGCCAGACGCACGACGATGCCGTCGAAGCCGGCGTCCGCCATCAGCGTGTTGGAGCCGCCCCCGAGGACGAACAGGAGATCGCCGGCGGCGTCCGCGGCACGCACGGCCTCGACGGCCTCCGCCTCGGTGCGGGCGGTCACCCACACGCGGGCGGGCCCGCCGACGCGAGTGGTGGTGTGGTCGGCCAGGCGCTCGCTCATGCGCGCTCCTCCTCGGTCTTCTGGGGTGCCGCCAGGCGCACCACGGCCTGCGCCTTCGTCAGCACACGGGGCCTGTCCTGTGCGGGGTCGTTCACGGTGAGGTCGATCCGCACGGTCCCGGCGGCGGCGTCCACCGCACCCACGGCGCCGGAGACCTCCAGAACGGCACCGGGCGCGGGGGCGCCGTCCTCGCTGATGCGGCCCGTGGTGTCCTCGACGGGGACCATGGCGGTGAAGCGGGTCTGGTAGTCGACGACGGCGCCCGGGTCCCCCGCCCAGTCGGTCACGAGCTGCACGGCGACGCCCATGGTGAGCATGCCGTGGGCGATCACGCCGGGCAGGCCGACGGACTCGGCGAAGGCCTGGTTCCAGTGGATGGGGTTGTGGTCCCCCGAGGCGGCGGCATAGGCGACCAGGTCCGCGCGGGTCAGCGGGACGCGGCGGGAGCCGATGGCCTGCCCCTTCTCCAGCTCGGCCAAGACGGGGCGCACGGCGGTGGGCTCGCCCATCAGGACTCCTCTCCCCGGACCAGCAGGGTGGACGTGACGTCGGCGACGGGGGCGCCGTCGGCGTCGGTGATCTCCGTGACGGTGGTGACCATGCGGTTCCCGCCGAGCTCCTTGACCGCGTGGATGCGGACGGTGCCGGTCAGCTCGTCCCCCGCGACGATCGGGCGGTGGTGGACGAAGCGCTCGTCCGCGTGGACCACGCGGGAGAAGTCGATCCCCGCCTCGGGGTCCGCCACCACGGCCGCCTCGGCGCGCTGGGCCACCACGACGGCGAACGTGGGGGGCGCGACGACGTCGGCGTGCCCGAGAGCGCGGGCGGCCGCGACGTCGTGGTGCGCCGGGTGAACGGCCTGCACGGCGGCCGCGAACGCACGCACGGCCTCCCGGCCGACCTGGTACGGCGGCGCGGGCGGATAGGTGCGCCCGGGGAGGGTCTGGGGGTCGCTCACGCGTGCTCCTGGATCTCGAGGGGGCCGCCGACCCGTGCGGCGGGCGGGGTCCCAGCCTATCGGGCGGGCCGGACGCGTCAGCGGGACCGTCCTCGTTCCCCCTCGGCCTGCCGGCGCCCGGCCTCCCGCAGGCGCACGGTCTGCGCGCTCAGATGCATCAGCACGCCGACGGCGAGGACCACCAGCGCCGTCCAGGACAGCGGCAGCCGCCCCGTCAGCGCGCCCACCACGGACAACACGATGCCGATCAGCAACAGGGCGGAACCGGCGAGCACCATGCGGCGGTACAGCGGGCTGCCGTTCTCCCACGGGGAGACGAATCCGGGGCGCGGCTCGGAAGGGGCCGGTCGGCGGGAGGGGCGGGGCATGAGGACCAGTCTAGGGAAGGGCCACGCCACCCCGCGGTCCGGGGACGACGAAGGCCCGGACCGAGCGGTCCGGGCCTTCGTCTGGTGGGTAGCGGCGGAGGGACTCGATCCCTCGACCTCACGATTATGAGTCGTGCGCTCTAACCAGCTGAGCTACGCCGCCACGGCATGAGAACGCCCGCGCTCGCGGCGCACGCCGAGAGAACGGGCTCTCATGTCAGAGCCCCGACCGGGAATCGATCCCGGGACCTCCATCTTACCAAGATGGCGCTCTACCACTGAGCTATCGGGGCAACGAGGTAAGACTGTACACCGCGTTCCACCCATGTGCAAAATCGGCGCCGTGGCGGCCGCGCCGCCCTCGTAGGCGGCCGCCACGGCCTCGATCACCCGGGCAGCGGGTCAGCGGCGCGGGCCGCGGTCCCGGCGGTCCTCCGCGCCCCAGCGCGGCTTGCGCCCGGCGCCGTGCCCGCCCCGGTCGGAGCGGAACCCGCCCCGGTCCTCGCGGTCCTTGCGGAACCCGCCGCGCTCCTCGCGGTCCTTCCGGAACCCGCCGCGCTCCTTGCGGAACCCGCCGCGCTCGCCGTCGTGGCCGCCGTCCCGCTCCTGACGGGTGGGGCGGCCGGTGTCCTTGCGCAGCCCCAGCCGGCGGCCGCCGACCTCGGTGTTCGCCGCGGCCTCCAGCTGGGCGGGGGTCAGGTCGGCCGGCAGCTCGACGAGCGAGTGGTTGCCGCGCAGGTCGATCGCGCCGATCGCGGAGGCCGGCAGGCCCACCTCGTTGGCGAGGGCGCCCACGATGTTGCCGGGCCGCACGCGGTCCTGGTGGCCCACGGCGATCCAATACGTCGCGTTGCCCGCGGCCGGCTCGCGGCGCGGGCCCCGGGAGCCGCGACCGTCGCCGTCGCGGTCGGGGCGGTCCGCACGATCGCCGCGCCCGCTGCGCTCGGGACGGTCGTCGCGGTCGCGGCGACCGCGGCCGCCGCCCTGCGGGATCTCCTGGTCCTGGGTGAGCAGCGGACGGCCGCCCTGGGCCATCAGGGCCAGGGCCGCGGCGGCCCGTGCGGCGCTGACGCCGTGCTCGTCCACGTACTCCGTCACGAGCCCCTCGAAGGTGTCGAGATCGCCGCGATCGGCCTCCTCGAGGGTCCGGGCGATCGAGGCGAGCACGGCCTTCTGTCGGGCCTGGTTGACCTGCGCCACGGTGGGCACCTGCATCTCCTCCACCGACTGGCGGGTGGTGCGCTCGATCTGCTTGAGCAGGAATCGCTCCCGCGGGGTCATGAACAGCACCGCGTCACCGGTGCGGCCGGCGCGGCCGGTGCGGCCGATGCGGTGCACGTAGGACTCGGCGTCCTGCGGGATGTCGTAGTTCACCACGTGGGAGATGCGCTCCACGTCGAGGCCGCGGGCGGCGACGTCGGTGGCCACCAGGATGTCGACGCGCCCGGACTTGAGGTCCTCCACGGTCTTCTCGCGCTGCTTCTGCGCGACGTCACCGGAGATGGCGACCGCGGAGAAGCCCGCCTGGTTCAGGCGCTGGGCGAGCTCGTCCGTGCCGGCGCGGGTGCGCACGAACGCGATGACGCCCTCGTGGTCCTCGGTCTCGAGGATGCGCGTCATGGCCTCGAACTTCCACTGGTGCGCGATCTGCACGTACCGCTGCCGGATGTTGGTGCCGGTGGTGGACTGGCGGGCCATCGCCACCTCCTCCGGGTCGTTCAGGTACTGCGCGGAGATGCGGCGGATGGCCGGGGGCATGGTGGCGGAGAACAGCGCGGTCTGCTTGCCCTTCGGGGTCTGCGCGAGGATCTTGTCCACCTCCTCCGCGAAGCCCATGCGCAGCATCTCGTCCGCCTCGTCCAGGACGAGGGTCTGCAGCTGGGACAGGTCGAGGGAGCCGCGCTCGATGTGGTCGATCACGCGGCCGGGGGTGCCGACGATGACCTGGGCGCCGCGACGCAGGGCCGAGAGCTGCGGGCCGTACGGCGAGCCGCCGTAGACGGCCAGCACGGAGACGTCGTCGAGGTGCTTGGCGTAGGTGTCGAAGGCCTCGGCCACCTGCAGCGCCAGCTCGCGGGTGGGGGCCAGCGCCAGGATCTGCGGGGCGCCGGAGCGTCCGTTCACGTCCTGGAGCTCGGCGAGGCGGGACAGGGCCGGCAGCGCGAACGCGCCGGTCTTGCCCGTGCCGGTCTGTGCCAGGCCGACGACGTCGCGGCCCTCCAGCAGCAGCGGGATCGTCGCCTCCTGGATGGGCGAGGGGCGCTCGTAGCCGAGGTCCTCGACGGCGGCCAGCACCCGGGCGTCCAGGCCGAGCGCGAGGAAGGTGGGACCGGCCGGCTCGGTGGTCTCGACGTCGGCCTCCGCCTCGGTCTCGAGGAGCTCGGGGTCCTGCACGGGGGCGGGGGTGGTGGTCGCGTTCTGGATCGTCATGACGTCCTCCTGGGGATGCGCAGGCGCGCTCCAGGGCGACGGTCGCGGGTCGTCGTCGTGGGGCGCGGGGGCTGCTGGGAATGGGTGGACCGTCCAGCCGGAGAACCCCCGCGGGCCGCGACGTTCGCGACCCCTCACACACATCTGCACGACATCTGCATCCATCGGCGTGGCTCACGCGTCCACGCTCTCCAACACAGGGGGAAATGACCGGATCCGGTCCGTCCAGTCTACGCGACGTCCCGTCTCCCCCGGCCCGCGCCGGGTGTGCGCTCGCCCACCCCGCCGCGCGCGGCGCCCCGGGCGTCGCGGGCGGCGTGCCCGCTAGGCTCGGGCCGTGCCAGAGAACAGCAGCGACCGCATCGCCCGCGCCGCCGGACGCGCCGCCCGGGCCTTCCGCGAGAACCAGTCGTCCGAGCGCGCCGCGCACGAGCGGCGGACCCCGACCGCCGACCGACCGGGCCTGAAGGACCGCGCCGCCCGCGCCGCCGATCGGGTCCGGCCCGTGGGCGAGCGAGTGGGCCACGCCGCCGGGGAGGCGGGACGCACCTTCCGGGAGGGTCAGGCCCGGGACGCCGAGCGCCTCGCGGAGGTGCGGACCCGGGTCCGCGACGAGGACGAGGCCCTGCGGGCGCAGCGCCGGGCCGACCGGGAGCGCGCCCTCGACGAGCGCGACGCGGCGGAGGCCGGCCGCGTGCACCCCCTGCTGCGCCTGACCCGTGTGTGGTGGCTGGCCGTGGGCCTGCTGCTGGCCGTCCTGGGCGGGACGTTCATGGCCAACGGGGTCCGGGCGGAGGCCCGCGGCGGCAAGGTCATCGACCCGCTCACCGGCCTGGAGTCCGTCGGCCCGCTCGGCGGCGCCACGGGCCAGTACACCCTCGGCGGCGTGCTGATCGCCCTCGCCCTGGTCACCCTGTGGGGCTGGATCGGGCTCCTGCGCCGCCGCCGCTCCGCGATCTCCACCCTCACCACGATCGCGGTGGTGCTGGCGATCCCCGCCGTGACCCGGCCCAATGTGCTGTTCCTCGTGCTGGGCCTGGTCATGGCGCTCGGCGCGGCGCTCCTCTGGCTGCCGCCCGTGCGCACCCGCGTGCGCCGCTGAGCGCTCAGTCCTCCACGGGGCGGGTCGGCGCGACGACGGGCCGGTGGGCGTCGACGTCGTACTCCATGACCTGACGCCCGCCGATCCACACGCGCAGGGCGCGCTGCATGACGTCCAGCGGGTCGCCGCTCCACAGGACCAGGTCCGCATCCTTGCCGGCCTCGAGGGATCCGAGACGGCTCTCGAGGCCGAGCACCTTCGCAGGGTTGATCGTGATGGCGCGCAGCGCGGTGTCCCGGTCCAGGCCCTCCTTCACCGCGAGCGCGGCCTGGTAGACGAGGAAGTCGATCGGGATCACCGGGTGGTCGGTGATGATGCTGATCTCCACACCGGCACGGGCCAGGCGGCCGGGGTTTCGGAGGGAGCGCCCGCGCAGCTCCGGCTTCGACTTGGTGGTGAACAGCGGGCCGATCAGCACGGGCACGCCCCGCTCGGCGAGCACGTCCGCGATCGGGTGGGCCTCGGTGCCGTGGTCCAGGACGAGGTCGTAGCCGAACTCGTCGGCCAGGCGCAGGGCGGTGGCGACGTCGTCGGTGCGGTGGCAGTGCTGGCGCCACGGGATCTTCTTCTCCAGCACCAGGGCGAGGGCCTCCATGTGGGGGTCCCGCGTGAAGGGCCTGTCCTCGGCCTCGGCCTCGGCGCGGCGGGCCATGTACCCCTGGGCCTGCTGGAACGCCTGGCGGATCACCAGCGCGGTGCCCAGGCGGGTGGAGGGGGTCCTGCCCTTCTCCTTGTAGACGTTCTTGGGGTTCTCGCCCAGGGCGGACTTCAGGCCGGAGGGGCTGCGCAGGACCATCTCGTCCACGGTGCGGCCGTGGGTGTGCAGGGCCACGGCCTGCCCGCCGATCGGGTTGCCGGAGCCGGGGTTCACGTTGACGGTGGTGACACCGCCGGCGAGGGCATCCCGCCAGCCGGGCTCGTTCGGGTCCACCGCGTCGATGGCCCGCACGCCCGCCATGACCGGGTCCGTCATCTCGTTGACGTCCGCGGTGGCGCCGACCTCACCCTCGGCGTGCATGCCGAGGTGGACGTGCGCGTCCACGAAGCCGGGCAGCAGCCACCGGCCCTCGCAGTCGATCGCCTCGGCTCCGGCAGGGGCCTCGACGTCCGGGCCGAGGGCGATGATCTTCCCGTCCTCCACGATCAGGGTGCCGTCGAAGGGCTCGGCGGTGACGGGGACGACGTGGGCGTTGAGGTAGGCGGTGATGCTCATCACTCCACCGTACGCGGCCGGGACCACCCCGGGCACGCGCCGCTGTGACGCGAATGGGGGCGTTTTCCGTCACCTCCGGAACCGGATGCCGACGGAGAACGCCTCCAAAGTTCCCGCGGGGAGGGGTCAGAGCGCGCCGATCGCCCGGTCCAGGTCCGCGATCAGGTCCGCGGCGTCCTCGATGCCCACGGACAGGCGCACGAGGTCGTCCGGGACGGCCAGCTCGGTGCCGGCCACGGAGGCGTGGGTCATCTCCGCCGGGTAGTTCATGAGCGACTCGATGCCGCCCAGCGACTCGGCCAGCTGGAACAGGCGGGTGCCCTCGGCGACCCGCTTGGCCGCCGCCGCACCGCCCGTGAAGCGGACGGAGACCATGCCGCCGAAGCCGCGCATCTGGGTCTTCGCCAGCTCGTGGCCGGGGTGGTCCGGCAGGCCCGGGTACAGCACCTGGTCGACGCCGGCCCGGCCGGTGAGCCACTCGGCGATCGCCTGGGCGTTGGCCTGGTGGCGGTCCATGCGCACGCCGAGCGTCTTGAGCCCGCGCGTGGTGAGGTAGGCGTCGAGCGGGCCGTTGACGGCGCCGGCGGCGAACTGCTGGAACTTCACCTTCTCGGCCAGCTCCGCGTCCGGGATGACGAGCGCCCCGCCGATCACGTCCGAGTGGCCGCCGATGTACTTGGTGGTGGAGTGCACCACCACGTCCGCGCCGAGGCCGATCGGGTTCTGCAGATACGGCGTGGCGAAGGTGTTGTCCACCACCAGCAGGGCGCCGTGGGTGCGCGCCACGTCCGCCACCGCGGCGATGTCCGAGACCTTCATCATGGGGTTGGACGGGGTCTCCAGCCACACCATCACGGGCCCCTCCCCCGCGGCCTTCTCCACGGCGGCGGCCACCCGGTCCGTCTCGGCCATGTCCACCACGGCATGCCGCACGCCCCAGGGCGCCAGGACCGTGGAGATCAGCCGGTAGGAGCCGCCGTAGACGTCGTTGCCCAGCACGATGGTCATCCCCGGCGCGCCGGCGCCCATGATGAGCGCGGTCTCCGCGGCCAGACCGGAGGCGAACGTGAGGCCCGCGGCCTTCGGCGTGCCGTCCTGGCCCACCCCGGCCTCGAGGGCGGCGAGCTGCTCCTGCAGCGCGTCGCGCGTGGGGTTCGTGCCGCGGCCGTAGTCGTAGCCGCGACGCAGCTCGCCGATGGCCCTGGGCGCGTAGGTGCTGGAGATGTGCAGCGGGGGCACCACGGCCCCGTACACCTCGTCCAGGTGCTGCCCGGCGTGCACGGCGCGGGTGCCGAAGCCCGGGACGTGCGGGTGGTCCTGCTGGGGGTTCTCGCTCATGGGGTCCATCCTCTCGCTGTCTCAGGCGGTCACGTAGGCCAGGACGTCGTGCAGGGTCACCACGCCCTGGACCACGCCGGCGTCCATCACCAGGAGGGTGCGCTCCTCCTGCAGGCGGAGGGCGGCGGCCCGCAGGCCGGTGCGGGCGCCGACGCCGGGCAGTGCCGGCTCCATGGCCTCGCCCACGGGGGTGTCCGGGGTGATGCGCCCGGTCGCCAGTCCGGCCGCCAGCGCGGCGGCGGACACGGTGCCGCGCACCTCGCCCACCCGCAGGTCGTGGCGGGGCGCGGCGACCACCGGCAGGGCGTCCACGCCGTACCGGTTCAGGGTGGCGACGGCGTCGGCCGCCGTGGTCTGCGGCGACGCGGTGACGAGGGTGGGCACGGAGCCGGGGAACAGGTCCTCCTTGTCCGCGAGCACGTCCGCGAGGGAGGCGTCCCAGCGGGAGCCGGCCGGCGTCGTCGTCGTGGGGACGGGACCGTCCGCGGCGGCGGGCGCGGCGGAGCGGGTGCGGCCGCGGGCCCACTCGGGCAGCAGGGTGGACCGCTCCGCCCGGTGGAAGCCGCGGTCGTCCATCCAGTCGTCGTTGAAGATCTTGGCGAGGTAGCCGCGCCCGGAGTCCGGCAGGACGATCACCATGACGTCGTCCGGGCCGAGGTCCCGGGCCGCTCGCAGGCCGGCCACCACGGCCATGCCGGAGGAGCCGCCCACCAGCAGCCCCTCCTCCGCGGCGAGGCGGCGGGTCATGGCGAACGCCTCGTCGTCCGAGACGGGGATGACCTCGTCCGGGACGGACGGGTCGTAGTTGCCCGGCCACATGTCCTCGCCCACGCCCTCCACGAAGTACGGGCGGCCGGTGCCCCCGGAGTACACGGAGCCCTCCGGGTCCGCTCCGATCACCCGCACGGGCCCGGAGGGACGGTCCGCGGAGACCTCCTTGAGGTACCGGCCGGCCCCCGTGATGGTGCCGCCGGTGCCGGCGCCGATCACCACGTGGGTCACGCGGCCGGCGGTGTCCTCCCAGATCTCGGGACCCGTGGTCTCGTAGTGGGAGTCCGGGGCGGCGGGGTTGAAGAACTGGTTGGGCTGGTACGCGCCGGGGATCTCCTGCTCGAGGCGGTTCGCCACCCCGTAGTAGGACTCCTCCGAGGCCGGGTCCACAGCGGTGGGGGTCACCACGATCTCCGCACCGTAGGCGGTGAGGACGTCCCGCTTCTCCTGGCCGACCTTGTCCGGGGTCACGAACACGGCCCGGTAGCCCTTCTGCTGCGCCACGATCGCCAGGCCCACGCCGGTGTTGCCGGAGGTGGGCTCCACCACGGTGCCGCCGGGGGCCAGCTTCCCGTCCCGCTCGGCGGCCTCGACCATGCGCAGCGCGATGCGGTCCTTCACGGATCCGCCGGGGTTCAGGTACTCCACCTTCACCAGGACGGTGGCCTGCACTCCCTCGGTGACGCGGTGGAGCTTCACGAGCGGGGTGCGCCCGATCAGGTCGAGGACGGTCTCGGCGCAGCGCAGCTCGCCGGGGGCGGAGGAGGTCGTGTCAGTCACGGTGGCCACGCTACGCGAGAGGGCGGACGCCCTACCCGGCTCGGGACACGGGAGGCCATGGGGGACCCGCTCACCGCGCGACGCTGCGACGTCCGGGACGCCGTGTACGGTGCGGCCCATGACCGTCCCCGACGCCGCGCGCCTGCTGGAGCCCCCCGGGCCCGTGGACGTGGCGCTCACGCTGCGCCCCCTCCAGCGCGGCGCGGCGGACCCCACGGTGCGGGCGGCCCCCGAGGGCGTGTGGCTGACCCGGCGGGAGCCGGACGGACACGGCGCGCCCCTTCCTGCCACCCTGCTGGTCGCCCCGCACGCCGGCGGCCGGGTGCTGGCCCGGGCGTGGGGCCCGGGCGCGGCGCTCGCCGTCGCCCGGGCGGAGCGGCTGCTGGGCCTGCACGACGACGGCTGGGCCGCCTTCGACGCCCTGCTCGCCTCCGGCTCGGGGCGGCCCGTGCTCCCGTGGCACGTGCGGGAGGCGCGCCGGCGCCGCCCCGGGCTGCGTCTGCCGGCCGGCGGTCAGCTGGCCCGCCAGCTGATGACGGTGGTCCTCGAGCAGAAGGTCACCCACGAGCAGGCGCGGCACGGCTGGCGCACCCTCGTGCGCCTGGCCCACCGGATCGAGGACGCCACGCCGCCCGGACCCGCCCCGGCGGGGATGCTCCTGCCGCCGACCCCGGAGGCCGTGCTGCGGGTGCCGTCCTGGGACTGGCACGCGCGCGCGTGGGTGCAGCCGGCCCAGTCGAGGGCGGTCCTGGAGGTGGCCCGCCGCGCGTCGTCCCTGGACCGCCTCGGGGAGGCGACGCCGCCCGGAGACGCGGCCGCGGCCGCGCGCCTCGCCCGGACGCTGCTGCGGGTGCCCGGGATCGGGCCGTGGACGGCCGCCGAGGCCCTGCAGCGCAGCCACGGCGCCGCGGACCTGGTGTCCGTGGGTGACTACCACCTGGCCCAGTTCGTGGGGCAGGTGCTCACGGGCCGGCGCACGGACGACGCCGGCATGCTGCGGCTCCTGGCGCCCTGGACCGGGCACCGCCAGCGGCTGGTGCGGCTGATCGGACTCTCGGGTGAGCGCAAGCAGGCGTTCGGTCCGAAGCTGGCCCCCGCGGACCACCGGCGGATCTGAGCGCGGCTCCTGCACAGGTGCCCGGACGCCCCCGCCCGTCCCCCGCGCGCCGTCCGCCCGCCCCGCCGGCACCCGCCGTGCGGGAGCGTGGGTCCCGGCCGCCCCGACCGGGACGGCCATCGCCCGCCGGACCGGACGGGTCCGGCGTCGTCTCCCCCTGGAGGACCGCCATGACCGCCCAGCACCACCCCGTCCCCACGGCCAATGCCGCCGAGCCCCACGGACCGGGGACACCCGCCACGCTGCGCCCCGGTGAGCGCGGCTCCGTGCTCGTGCTCTCCCCGCCCGGCTCCGCGGAGGAGGGCATGGGCCACGCGGTCGCGTGGATCACGGCCTTCGAGCAGGACTGCGGCCTCGTGCTGGACCCCGACGCCACGAGCCTGTACGCGGTGGCGGAGGTGTCCGCACTGGTCCTCGAGGAGCCGGACGAGACGGACGAGGGGATCGCCGCGCACCTGGACTTCGTGCTGGCGGACGGGGTGTGGCACCACCGCGGCGCCTGCCCGCCCGCACCGCAGGGGTCGTCCGCGAGCGCGTGGGCCTGGCACGTGCACCGGCTGCAGCGGGCGGCCGCGCCCGGCAGCCTCGGGACGGCGTGGGACGTGTACCCGCTGCCGGCCGCGCACTGAGGGCGGCGGCGCACGGGCTCGACGATGGCCGGGTCCAGGATCTTCATCTCCACGTGGGGCATGGACCGTCCGACGGTCTGCGTTCGCCGCTCTCGGTCACCGACCGCAGCGCGGCGGCCGGGTCGAACGAGCGCGGGGGGAGGATGGAGGCCGCACCGTGCGAGACCGCTGCGATCAGACCGATCACCATGCCGAAGCAGTGGAAGAACGGCACGGGGATGACCACGCCGTCCTCCTCGGTGCACCGCAGGGGCCGGCCGATGTGGAACCCGTTGTTGAGCACGTTGCGGTGGGTGAGGGTGACGCCCTTGGGGAACCCCGTGGTGCCGGAGGTGTACTGCAGGGTGACCGGGTCGTCGGGGCCGGCCGCCGCCTCACGCGCGGTCAGCTCCTCGTCGCTCACCCCGGCGCCCGCGGCCAGGAAGGCGGCCCACGCCGTCTCGGTCGCGGGCTCGCCCGGTCGGCCGGCGACGACGGCGTCCCCGCCCGGTCCGTCACCCTCGGGCCCGTCCGTGGCCGGCCCGCCGACCGGCACGGCGTCCGCGTCGGCGGGCAGCAGGACGAGCTGCCGCAGCGCGGGAGCGCCCTCCCGGGCCACCTGCCGGGCGATCTGCGGCGGGTCCGTGCGCGCATCCGGGCACGCGACCACGAGGCCGCGCATGACGCACTGCTCCACCACGGGGGTGAGCTCGTGCGCCCGGTAGGCGGGGTTGAGCTCGACCAGGATGACGCCGGCCCGCGCGGCGCCGTAGAGCAGGGTGGCCCACTCGGCCACGTTGGGGCTCCACCTGCCCAGTCGATCGCCCCGCTCGTAGCCGGCGGCGATCAGCGCCTTCGCCACGCCGCGTGACGCCTCGGCCAGCTGGGTGTACGTCCACCGGCGGCCGGTGGACCGCTCGTCGAGGGCCACGGCGCTCGGGAACCGCTCGGCGGTGGCGTCCAGGTTCAGAGCGAGGGTCTCGTCCAGCAGGTCGATGTCCTGCGGACCGGCGGTGTCGGACTCGGCGGCGGGCATGTCCGGAGCGGACGCGTCCACGGTGGGGCTCACGGTGACCTCCTGCACCGGGTGGCCGGACCCACTCCGTGTGGCGCGGATCACAGCCGGTGACCGTCGGTGAGCTCACCCGAGACGACCCTCCGCGCCCAGCCCCTCCCCGGGATCAGACCTCCCGGGCATGCGGAAGGCCCCGGGACCGTGTCCGGTCCCGGGGCCTTCGCTCCTGTGGCAGATGAGGGATTCGAACCCCCGTAGGCAGTGCCAGCTGATTTACAGTCAGCCCCCTTTGGCCGCTCGGGTAATCTGCCGGGCTGCCGCGTCGGCCTCCCATGTGGATCACACGGTCAACCGATCAGGCGAGAGTCGACTGTACAGCACGGCCGCGCCCGGCCGCCACTTGCGGAAGCGGTGACCGTCGCGGAGCCCTCCGCCCGGGCCCGCCGCGCCGGATAGGCTGGCCCGAGCATCCCGAGCCCCGAGACCAGGAGGACCCATGGCCAGCGATTCCACGTTCGACGTCGTCAGCAAGGTGGACAAGCAGGAGGTCTCCAACGCCCTGAACCAGGCGCAGAAGGAGATCGCTCAGCGCTACGACTTCAAGGGCGTCGGCGCCGAGATCGACTTCTCCGGCGAGAAGATCCTCATGAAGGCCTCCTCCGAGGAGCGCGTGAAGGCCGTGCTGGACGTGTTCGAGTCCAAGCTCGTCAAGCGCGGCATCTCCCTGAAGTCCCTCGACGTGGGCGAGCCCTACGCCTCCGGCAAGGAGACCCGCCTCGAGGCGTCCATCAAGGAGGGCATCGACCAGCCCACCGCCAAGAAGATCACCAAGCTGATCCGCGACGAAGCGCCCAAGTCCGTCAAGGCCGTGATCCAGGGCGACGAGCTGCGCGTGTCCTCCAAGTCCCGCGACGAGCTGCAGGAGACCATCGCCCTCCTGAAGACGTTCGAGGACGCCGACCTGCAGTTCATCAACTTCCGCTGATCCGTCCCGCCCCTCGCGTCCGCCCGGCGGGCGCAGCCGACCGAGGAGTCCGCATGCTCTACCTGATCGACCCGCGCGGCGCCGTGTGGCAGTCCGCCGACTACACGCTCGCCAAGGCCGTGGCCCGGCAGCGCGTGGACGGCCGTCCCGTGGACGACCTGCCCCTGGCCACGGCCCGCCTCGAGATCGACGCCGCCGACGCCCTCGACCTGGCCCTGCGCCACGGCCTGGCCGCCCCGCGCGGGATCCTGCTGGACGGCAGCTGGGTCAGCCAGGTGCTCAAGCCGGCCACGCTCAAGGCCCAGCGCTCGAACCAGGACGCCACCGCGGCGCAACTCGAGCCCGTCGAGCGGTACACCGAGGGGGAGCCGGTCAAGCGGCACCACCGGGACGTCGTCCGCGAGGGCGCCCCGCGCGCCCTGGACAAGCGGATCGAGCAGGCCGAGAAGGACGCCCGCGACGCGCTCCAGGCGGCCCCGCGCCGCGAGCTGATCACCCATTGGCGCGGGCTGGGCGGCACGCTGCCGGAGACGATCGTCGCGGACCTCGACGACGCCGAGTGATCGGCCTCTGACGGCCACACCGACGCGCGCCGTGCGGGCCGACGCCGACCGGAACGCCCGACGGCCCCTCACCTCCGTGCGGAGGTGAGGGGCCGCCGTCGTGCCGGGGCGCGATCCGCCGGACAGCTCAGGCCAGGCCGGCGCCGGTCCGGGAGATGCGGGTCATCTCGTCCCGGTCCACGACCTTGACGCGCTCGCGCTCGACCGGGCCCGCCTCGGTGGCGGCGGCGCCGAGGGACTTCTCGTGGGAGTCCAGGGCGTGCCAGCCCTCCCACGTGGTGTACTCGACACCGCGCTCGTCCAGGAGTGCGAGGATCGCGTCCTCGGACGGCTCCTGCGCGGTGTAGAGACCGGGCTCGTCCTCGATCAGGTGCTTGATGGTCTCGAGCGAGTCGCCCTTCGTGGAGCCGATCAGCCCCACGGGGCCGCGCTTGATCCAGCCGGAGGTGTAGAGGCCCGGCACCGGCTGGCCGGCTGCGTCGAGCACGCGCCCCTCCGCATTCGGGATCACGCCGCGGACGGCGTCGAACTCCACACCCTCCACGGGCGAGCCGAAGTAGCCCACCGCCCGGTAGACCGCCTGCACCGGGTAGTCCACGGTCTCCTCCGTCGGGCGGACCCCACCGGAGCCGTCCAGCTCCATCCGACGCATCCGCAGACCGTCCACCCGGCCGTCCCCGTCCTCGTCCAGGAACTCCTCCGGGGCCTGGAGGAAGTGCAGATGCAGCCGGCGGGAGGCGCTCTGCTGGCGGTCCTCCTGCTCCATGAGCCAGTTGGTCAGCGTGCCGACCATGGTGCGGACCTGGTTGTTCTCCTCGATGGCCTGCTCGGAGGCGGCGTCGAAGTCGAAGTCCTCCTCGTAGAGCACGATGTCCACGTCGCGGGAGTGGGCCAGCTCGCGCAGCTCGAGCGGGGTGAACTTGATCTGCGCGGGGCCGCGGCGGCCGAACACGTGCACGTCCGTCACCGGCGAGGCCTTGAGCGCCTGGTACACATTGTCCGGGATCTCGGTGGGCAGCAGGTCGTCCGCGTGCTTGGAGAGGATGCGGGCCACGTCCAGGGCCACATTGCCGTTGCCGATCACGGCCACGGACTGCGCATCCAGCGTCCACTCGCGCGGCACGTCCGGGTGTCCGTCGTACCAGGAGGCGAAGTCGGCGCCGCCGAAGGAGCCCTCCAGCTCGACGCCGGGCACGTCCAGGGCCGCGTCGCGCACGGCGCCGGTGGTGAAGACGACGACGTCGTAGAGGCGCCGCAGGTCCTCGAGGGACACGGTGGTGCCCACGTCCACGTTGCCGAGGAAACGGATGTCCCCGCGGTCCATGACCTTGTGCAGGGCGTTCACGATGCCCTTGATCCGCGGGTGGTCCGGGGCCACGCCGTACCGGATCAAGCCGAACGGGGCCGGGTAGCGGTCGAACAGGTCGATGCTGACCCGGAACTCCCGCTCCTCCTTGGTGAGGATGTCCGCGGTGTAGACACCGGCGGGGCCGGCGCCGACGACGGCGATGCGCAGCGGGCGGTCAGGGCGTTCGGTCACAGCGAGGGTGTCCTTCCAACGGCGGTCGAGGAGGCAGGACGGGGTGGGCACACGGCCACGAGGCGCGGGGCCGGGCACGGGCCCGTCCGGTCCTGGGATTCAGCCCCCGAGTCTACCGGCGCGCCCGCGCGAGCCGCCGTGAGTCCGCTCACCGCGCAGGCGCCCGGCCCGGGGAGTCGGCGCACCGGGCCTACCCTGGTCCGGTGATCCGCCGCTCCTCCTCCGCCTCAGCCACCCCCACCTCCCCGGTGCCCGCCTCCCCGGACACCGGTGCACTGCCCACCGTGCGCCCGAACGAGTCCGGCTCCTCTCCCGCTGGGCTGGCCTCCGGACTGGGCGCCTACCTGATCTGGGGACTGCTGCCGCTGTACATGGCCGCCCTGGACCCGGCGTCGGCGGTGGAGATCGTGGTGGTGCGGATCGGCTTCTCCCTCCTGTTCTGCCTGGTCCTGCTCGCACTCATGCGGCGCCTGCCGGAGCTCGTCACCGCGCTGCGCACACCGCGCCGGTGGGGCACCACCGGCCTGGCGGCGGCCCTGATCGGAGTCAACTGGTTCCTCTACGCCCTGTCCGTGACCAGCGGGAACGTGCTCCAAGCCTCCCTCGGCTACTTCATGAACCCCCTGGTCAACGTCCTGCTCGGCGTGCTGCTGCTCGGAGAGCGGCTGCGCCGGCTCCAGTGGGTCGCCGTCGCCGTGGCCGTCACCGCGGTCCTCGTCATGGCGCTGGCGCTCGGTGAGGTGCCGTGGATCTCGCTGGGGCTCGCGTGCACATTCGGGCTGTACGGGTTCGTGAAGAAGCGCTTCCCCGTGCCGGTGCACTCAGTGACCGCCATGACGGCGGAGACCGTGGCGCTCGCGCCCGTCTTCGTGGTGGGCACCGCGCTGCTCGCGCAGGCCGGGAGCCTCACCACGGTCACGGAGGGCCCGGGGCACTTCTGGCTCATGGCCGCCTCGGGCATCCTCACGGCGCTGCCCCTGATCCTCTTCTCCGCGGCGGCGAAGGAGCTCACGCTCACCACGCTGGGCATGCTCCAGTACACGGCCCCGATGCTCCAGTTCCTGGTGGCCGTGCTGGTCCTCGGGGAGCACATGCCCGCCGCCCGGTGGATCGGCTTCGGGCTGATCTGGCTCTCACTAATCGTGTTCTCGGCGGACCAGCTCCACGAGGGGCGGCTGCGCCGTCGGGCGGGCCGGGCCGCGGCCCGAGCCCACGCCTAGACTGGCCCCATGCCCCCCAAGCCCCCCGCCCCCGTGTACCTGCCCGCGTTCCAGAAGCTCGTGCCGGACCTGCTGGGCGAGCCCTGGCAGGAGGACGACGGCCTGGCCGACGCCGACATCGACGCCCGCCTGGCCGCCTCCCCCGCCGCCGCGCAGCTGGACGGGCAGCTCGTGCTCCCCACCGCGCTGCGGGAGTTCTACCGGGCCCTGGGCAACTGCGGTGACCTGCTGGAGACGGACCACTACGTCTGGGACCCGGACGACCTCGAGGTCAGGGACGGGTTCCTGATGTTCCTCGAGGACGCCGGGGAGACCGTGGTGTGGGGCCTGCCGGTGGCGAACCTGGCCCTGCCGGACCCGCTGGTGCACCGCCGCTCCACCGGGGCCGAGGCCGAGGACGGCGAGTGGGAGGACGAGGGCGGCACGTTCAGCGAGTTCGTCACGGACCTGCTCGTGTGGTCCTTCGAGGCCGACGACGAGGCCGCGGACCGATGACCGCCGCCTCCGGACGGATCTCCCACGCCCCCGAGGGGTACGTGTGCCCGTTCTGCGGCCTGGTGGCCGGGGACACCTCCGACCCGCGCAACCGCTGCGAGCCGGAGGACACGGTCTACCAGGACGAGGACGTGATCGTGCTGATCGCCGCGGACGGGTTCGGGGACCACGAGGGCCACGCCATGGTATGCCCGGCCGAGCACTACGAGAACCTGTACGACCTGCCCTCCCGGGTGCTGCAGCGCATCGCCCTGACCGCCAAGCAGGTGGCGCTGGCCATGAAGGAGACGTGGGCGCCGGACGGGGTGTCCACCCGCCAGCACAACGAGCCCGCCGGCAACCAGCACGTATGGCATTACCACCTGCACGTCTTCCCGCGGTTCGAGGAGGACCTGCTCTACCGGCAGCTGCGCCACGCCGTGGCGCCCGAGGTCAGGGCCGCGAAGGCCCGCGAGCTCGCCGCGGTCCTCGACATGGGGCCCACCCGGATCTGACTCCGCACGGGCCCTGCGGGGCCTCAGCGCCGGCGGGTGACGCCGGCCGCGTCCAGGGGGGCCCGCAGGACGCCCGCGAGGTCGTAGTCGTGGTGGCCGAGCCCGTCGAGCACGTCCAACCGGGCCCGCGTGAACCCCCGGTCGGCGTAGAACCGGTGGCCCGCCGTCGCCGCCCCCAGGGCCGACCAGGTCTGCGGGTACGTCTCCCCCGCGGTGTCCTCGGACCCCACCACCCACGTGGCCCGCAGGGCCCGGAACGCGGGGGTCAGCCGGGTCTCGCTGTACGTGGCGGGGACGCCGCCCCCGGCCAGGATCACGGCGCCGCCACCGGCGAAGCCCCACGCGTCCTGCTCCTGCGCCATGAGGCTGATGGTGATGATCTCCGCGCCGCCGGAGTAGCCGTAGAGCCACTGCCGGTCCGCGGCCAGCCGGTACGTCCGGTTCATGTGCGCCGCGAAGGCCCGGAAGTAGGCGGAGGTCCGCGCCTTGTCCTTCCACCACGTGTACCCGAGGCCGCTGCGGTAGACGTCCGGCGTGTCGACGGCAATGCACACCAGGTTGCGGCGGTTCGCCTCGGCCGCGACGTCCGCGAGGGGGGCGGCGGCGGGGTTGTGCATTCGGGAGGTGGAGCGGGTGAAGTAGTCGCCGTCCAGGTAGAAGAGGACTCCGACCGGCGTCGACCAGTCGATGCCGTCCGCCCACACGTGGTAGACGGAGGACTGGTCGCCGTACGTGAACGTCCGGTGCAGCGCCGTGGACGCGAGGGCACGCGTGTCCGCCGGCGCCACCGGCACCGTCGGCGTCAGGGGCCTGAGGTAGTCGTCCGCGATCCAGCCGGTCCGGCCCTGCCACGCCACCTCGACCCAGGCGCCGGAGGTCCGGCCGGTGCGGGCCACGTCCTCGCCCGCCGGGACGACGACGATCCGGACCGCGGACCAGGACGGGGTGGCGCGGAGGTACACGGCCAGGGTGGTCGTCGCGGACGTGGCCGCGGCGGCCACGGCAGGCAGGGCGCAGGCGACGGCGGCGGCCCCGGTGATGAGCGAACGGCGGGAGGTGAGGGTCATCGTCGGGGCCCTTTCGGTGCGGGGAGGCTCAGGCGGTGCGGGCGACCACGTAGTCCGCGAACGCCGCGAGCGCGTCCTTCACCACGGAGTCCGGAAGCGGTGTCAGCGCGGCCTGGGCGTCCTCGGCCCAGCGGCGGGTGAGCACCCTGGCCTCGGCGAAGGCCGGGTGCGCGGTGAGGGCGGCGACAGCGGCGGCCAGCTGTTCATCCGTGTCCAGCGGTCCCTCGACGAGGGCGAGCACGCGGCGGGCCTCCTCGGCCTCCGGCCCTTCCCCGGCGGCCGCGCGGCCGACGAGGATCGTGCTGAGGGTGGGCACGCGCTCGCGCAGGTCGGTCCCCGGCGTCTTGCCGAGTTCGTCCGCCGTGCTCGTGAGGTCGATCAGGTCGTCGGCCAGCTGGAATGCCAGGCCCACCTTCTCGCCGTAGTCGGCCATGACCTGCACGGCGGACTCGTCCGCGCCGCCCAGGAACGCGCCGAGCACGCCCGCTGCGGAGATGAGGGAGCCGGTCTTGCCGCCGAGGACGCGGTAGTAGTGCTCCAGCGGGTCCTCGTCCTCAGCGGGACCGCGCGTCTCCCACAGCTGGCCCTGCACGAGGCGCTCGAACGTCTCCGCCTGGACGCCCACGGGGCGGGGACCGAGCTCGGACATGAACCGGGAGGCCCGGGCGAAGATGAGGTCACCGGCCAGGATGGCCTGGGAGTTGCCCCACAGCCGGTGCGCCGCGGGCGCGCCCCGGCGCACCGGGGCCTCGTCCATCACGTCGTCGTGGTACAGGGTGGCCAGGTGCGTCAGCTCCATGACGACGGCGGCCTGCCGCACCTGCGGGCCGACCTCTCCGACCTCGCCGGTGGTCAGGCCGGGGTCCCCCAGCAGCGAGGCGAGGACCGTCAGGACCGGCCGGACGCGCTTGCCGCCGGCGGCGGCCAGGTGGCGTGTGGCCGTCTGTGAGAACGCGTCGTCGAAGGCCAGGGCCTCGGTCAGCTGCTCCTCGACCCGCTCGAGCGCCGTGAGGACGGACTCAAGCACCCGGCCGTGCTCGGCCAGGGGGTCGAATCCGGGGGGCAGGGCGAAGCCGGGCTCAGACGTGGTCACCGGTCAAGCCTACCCGGACGCGGTGCGTCGGCGGTGGTGAGGGAGGGCGTCACGGACTCCAGGATCCGCACCGCGCGGTCCACGGCGTCACCGCCGGCGGGGTCCACCACGTTGCCCATCACGCGGGCCACGGTGCGCAGCAGCGGCGGCACCGCCATGCCCGTGGCCAGGGCCGCACGCATCACCCGTGGCTGGCCGATCAGCTGCGCGAACCGGACGCCGAGCTGGAAGTGCGCGCCCCACAGGTGCTGCGTGATCACGGGGTACCGGGAGAGCACGGCGTCCGCGGCGGCGGAGGATCCGGCGCCCAGCGCCTCCACGGCCAGCTCCGCGGCGATCCGCGCGGCCTCCATGGCGAACCCGATGCCCTCGCCGTTGAACGGGGAGACCATGCCCGCGGCGTCGCCCACCAGCAGCATGCCGGGCACGTGCTGGGGGGTGCGGTTGAACGCCATGGGCAGGGCCGCCCCGAGGATCTTCGAGGTGCGGGTGTCCTCGGAGATCCCCCAGTCCTCGGTCAGCGCGCCGGACCACTGCCGCAGCAGCGCCCGGTAGTCGAGCCGGCCGAACATCGGGGAGGTGTCCAGGATGCCCAGGCCCACGTTGACGGTGCCGTCCGCGAGCGGGAACAGCCAGCCGTAGCCGGGCAGCGGGTTCCCGTCCTCGTCCGGCAGGCGCAGCCACGACTCCATCCACTCGCCGCGGTCCCCCCGCGGGCGGGGGACGGCGCCGTCCGGCCCCGTCGGCCCGGCGGTGTAGTAGGCCCGCACCGCCACGCCCATGGGGCGGTCCGTCCGGCGGTGCACGTCCATGGACACGGCGGCGCGAGCCGAGACCCCGTCGCACGCCAGCACGATCGGGGCGTGCCACGTGACGGTCTCCCCCGTCTTGCGGCCGTTCCCCCCGATCAGCTCGGCCGTGAGGCCGTCCACGCGCCCGGTCTCGTCCCGGGTGACACCCGTGACGGCGTGCCGCTCCAGCACCGTGGCCCCGCGCTCGCGGGCCGTGTCCGCCAGCAGCGCGTCGAGGTCCCGCCGGGTGCGGGTGAGGGCGTAGTCGGGCCAGCTCCGCGTCGTCGGCCAGGGCACGTCCACGGACCGCTCCCCCGCGCGCAGGCGCAGCCCGCGGATCACCTGCCAGCCGCCGTCGTCGCCGGGGCCGCCGCGGTGCTCGATCCCCAGCTGGCGCAGCTCCTGCACCGCCTGCGGGGTCAGCCCGTCCCCGCAGACCTTCTCGCGCGGGAACGCGGACTTCTCCAGCACGACGACGTCCAGGCCCGCCGCCGCCAGATGCGCCGCGGCCGTGGCTCCGGCGGGGCCGGCCCCGGAGATCAGCACGTCCGCGCGGCGGACGCGGCGGGGCTCGGGGGCGGGGTGCTCGGTCATGACTCCTCCTCGGTCAGCGCCAGGTCCTCCGGGTGGCACTCCGGCGCCGCCTCGAACGTGGCGGCGACGGCCTCGGCGATGGCGGCGGTGACCCCGGGGCGGTCCGCGCGGTCGCACCGGACCTCCACGAGGCGCCGGCCCCGGCCCGGGTCCGACAGCGTGTGCACGAGGCCCTCGCGCGTGGTCACGCGGACGTGCGCGATGCCGTGGGCGGCGGCCAGCGCGGCGAAGTCCACCGTGTGCGGGGTGCCGAAGAACCGCTCCACGGTCTCCGCCATGCCCTCGGCGCGCGCCACCTGGCCGTGCTCGAGCCCGGCGAAGATGGCGCCGCCGGCGTCGTTGACCACCACCACGTCCAGGTCGGGCTCCGGCTCGCCCGGTCCCTGCAGCAGGCCGCCGGAGTCGTGCAGGGCGGTGAGGTCCCCCACGAGGGCCACGGTGCGCCGGCCCGTGCCCAGGGCCACGCCGGCCGCGGTGGCGATCGTCCCGTCGATCCCCGCCAGCCCCCGGTTGGCGAACACCTGGACGTGCGGCGCCGCCGGCGGGCGCCAGGTCAGGTCCACGTCCCGGATGAGGGAGGACGAGCCGAGCACCAGCGGCCCGCGGGTCACCGCCGGAACCACGTGCGCCACGGACTGCGGGCTCAGTCCGTGGTCCCGGTCCCGGCGGGCCAGCACGTCCTCGAGGGCGGACTGCGCGCGCATGGACGCCCGCTGCCACGCGGCCAGCCAGCCGGGCCGGCCCTGGCCCGCGAACGCGGCCAGCTCGGCGGGGTCGGCGATCAGGCGCTCGGCGCGCCGGCCGGGCTCGAACCACGGCATCGGCTCGGGGGCGAACAGCGCGGTCTCCACGTCCGGGCGGCGCAGCAGGGCGGTGACGGGTCGGGTGAGGGTCGGCCGGCCGAACAGCACCACCCGCTCGATGCGCGACGCGAGCGGGTGGGCCTGGGGGCTCGCACCCCCGCCGGGGCCGAGCAGCAGCGGATAGGCGGCGATCGCGTTGACGCTGAACCGCGCGTCGGAGCTGGGCTCGGCCAGCAGCGGCAGCCCCAGGGACACCGCGAACGCGGCCGCCACCGGACCGGCCCCGTGGCACGCCAGCACCACGGTGCACCGGGCGTACCGGCGGGAGACGTCCAGCTCGGGCCCGCCTGAGAGGTCCATCCCCGGGGCGCGCCACGGCAGGCGCGGATCGGCGTCGGCGGCGTTCGCCACAGGCGCGACGGCGGCCATCTCCGCGAGCTGCTCCGCGTCCGGGACGAGCGGCTCACGGAAGCGCAGGTTCAGGTGCACGGGCCCGGTGGGGGCCTCGGCCACGGCGACGGCGTCCGCGGCGTCCGCGGCCGCGAACCCGTCCGCACGCAGCAGCGCACCCCGCACGGCGGAGGAGACGGCGCGCAGGTGGGCGGCCGTGCTCGCCCCCGGGGCGGGGTCCCCGTCCACGCACGCGGCGGCCCGCGTGTGCAGCGCGAACAGGCCCTCCTGCTCGGTGGTCTGGTTGGCGCCGGTGCCGTGCAGCTCGGCGGGCCGGTCGGCGGTGAGCGCCACGAGGCGCGTGCCCGCGTGGAAGGCCTCCATCACGGCCGGCAGCAGGTTCCCGACGGCGGTGCCCGAGGTGGTCAGGACCCCCACCGGACGCCCGGTGGACAGGGAGAGGCCGTGGGCGAGGAAGCCGGCGGAGCGCTCGTCGATCCGCACGTGCAGGCGCAGGCGCCCGGCACGCTCCTGCTCGGCGAGCGCGTAGACGAGCGGGGCGGAGCGGGAGCCGGGGCAGATCACGGCCTCCCGCATGCCGCCCTCGATCAGGGCGGCGGCCACGGTGCGGGCCAGGGCGGTCGAGTCGACGGAAGACATGGTGGTCGCCAGTCTAGGCGGGGCCCGACGTCACGATGTCCCGGGCAGACGGCCGAGCCCCCGCGTCATCGCCGCCGTGCAGGACGGCGATGACGCGGGGGCTCGGTCAGGCGTGGGTGCCGGTCAGTTCTTCGGACCCTTGCCCTTGCCGTGGCCGCCCTTGCCCTTGCCGGCCTTCTCCTTGCCGGAGCCCTTGCCGACGCCGTTGTTCCCGGTCACGTTGAAGACCTGGACGACGGACGGGCGCGGCGCGGCGACGTCGTCGCCCACCTGCACGGGGCCGGCCGGGTTCAGGAAGTCCGGGAAGGAGGACGTGTGGGCGCCCCACATGCCGTCTTCGCCCGGGTGCTGGACGTTCACGAACACGGAGTTGTCCCGGTCGTGGATGACCGGGCCGCAGGTCTCGGCGTCGCGGGGGACGGCGAGGAACTGCTGCACGCGGCCGCGCTCCGGGCCGTCCAGGGTGACCTTGTGGAGGGCGTCGGCGTAGCCGATGGTGCCCGGCTGGCCGTCGGTGGAGACCCAGAGGCTGCCCTCCGAGTCGAACGCCACGTTGTCCGGGCAGGAGATCGGGGAGACGAGCTCCTTCGGGTAGCCCGCGAAGTAGGCCGAGGAGGAGACCGCCGGGTCGCCGGCGAGCAGCAGGATGACCCAGTTGAACCGGGTGGCGGTGTGGTCGCCGCGGCGCTCGGTCAGCTCGATCACGTGGCCGTCGCGGTTGCCCACGATCGGGTTGGCCTCGTCGACCGCGGTGCGCTTGGTGTTGTTGGTCAGGGCCGCGTAGACCTTGCCGTTGACGGGGTTGGTCTCCACGTCCTCCGGGCGGTCCATGGCGGTGGCGCCCATCTTGTCCGCCGCCAGGCGGGTGAAGACGAGGACCTCCTCGAGGGACATGCCGGGCACATAGGACTTCTTGTGGGACGCGAGGGCGATCCACTCGCCCCAGCCGTCGAAGGCGCCGTCGGAGGGCAGGGTGCCGGTGCCGTCGATCTCGCGCTCCGGGGAGTCGCCGTGGAACTTGGCCGCGTAGAGCGTGCCCTCGTCCAGCAGGGACATGTTGTGCTTCTTGTCGCCCGCGCGGTACGTCTTGGCGGAGACGAACTTGTACAGGTAGTCGTGGCGCTCGTCGTCGCCGGAGTAGACCACGGCGTGGCCGGACCCGGAGAGGACCGCGGTGCCGGCCTCGTGCTTGAAGCGGCCCAGGAGGGTGTGCTTGACCGGAGTGGAGGTCGGGTCCTCCGGGTCCACCTCGACGATCCAGCCGAAGCGGTGGGCCTCGTTCTCGTAGCCCTCGTGGGTGAGGTCGAAGCGGTCGTAGTAGTTCTCCCACCCGCGGGAGGTCGGCTTGGTGCCGATGCCGTAGCGCTTCTCCTCCGCGGTCCCGCGGCCCGTGAAGTACTGGTTGAAGTTCTCCTCGCCGGAGAGGACGGTGCCCCACGGGGTGGTGCCGCCGGCGCAGTTGTTCAGGGTGCCGAGCACGCGGGTGCCGGTGGGGTCCTCCACCGTCTTCAGCAGGTCGCTGCCGGCGGCGGGGCCGGTGACGCGGAAGGGGGTGGTGCCGGTGATGCGGCGGTTGCGGCGGCCACCGCGCACGTACTCCCACTTGGCGCCCTTCCCGGTGCGCTCGAGGTCCACGATGGACAGGCCGTGGGACTGGATGCCGGCGTCGACGACGTCCTTGGGGTGGGAGGCGATGTACTCCGGGGAGAACATGATGTATTCGTTCGTGTACTCGTGGTTGGACACGAGGTAGCCGCGGCGGTCGTTGCCGCCGTCGGAGATCACGTTCAGGTAGTCGCAGTTGTAGCCGAACTGGGCCGCGGCGGAGGCGCCGGTCTGGTGCTCGATGTCGAACTCCGGGGAGTCGGCGAACAGCGGGTCGCCCCAGCGGATGATCGTGCCCCAGTCGTAGCCGGCGGGGACGGTGACGTCGTCCACGGTGCGCATCACGGGCGCGATGGGCTCGAAGTCCAGCTTGCCGCCGCCGCGGGGCGGGCGGCCGTTGTCCGCGAGGGCCTCGGGGGCCTGGGCCACCTGGCCGCCGATCACGACGGCCGCGGCCAGGCCGGTGCCGCCGGCGAGGGCGGCGCGGCGCGAGATGGCACGCTCGGCGACCTGCTGGAAGGTCTCGTTGCCGGAGGTGTTGGGGACGGGGTTCGAGCAGGCGTTGCCGCACTTGAGCTCGCAGGTGACGGCGGAGCGGTTGCCACGGGTGTGGCCGGCCATGGGCAGGAGGCGCTTGAACATTGGGGACGTCCTTCGAGGTGAGGGGGACGGCACACGGGGGCGGCGTGCCGACGACGGGTCGGGAGCCACGTCTCGGGGACCACCGTGGTGCACCCGAGGGAGCGTCCGACGGCCCGGAGGTGAACCGGAGCCGAACTCTGTCCGACCTGGGCGTTTCATCCCGGCGGCGTGCCCTATTGGGCGCAGCCGGGCCCCCGTTCCGGGCTCAGGCGGGCGCGCAGTCCGCGAGCACGGCGTGGGCCGCGCGCGCCCGTTCCGCCCACCACCGCTGGCCCGCAGCGTCCTGCCGGACCCGGGCCAGCAGGGCCGGATCCGGCTCCGGCGCCCGCTCCCCCGGGGCGGGCAGCGCCCCGCCGCGCGGGCGCCAGGGCGGGGAGATGACGTCGTCGGTGAACAGCGCCGCCGTGCCGAGCCCGCACGCGAAGGGCAGGGCGGGCAGGTGCGCCGCGAGCGCCGCCCCGCCGGCGATGCCCACGGAGGTGTCCAGCGCCGAGGAGACGACCGCGTCCAGTCCCGCCGCCTCGACGATCGCGGCGGCGCGGCGCACCCCGCCGAGGGGCTGGACCTTCACGACGATCAGGTCGGCTGCGTCCGCCTGGGCGACGGCGAGCGGGTCCGTCTCCTTGCGCACGGCCTCGTCCGCCGCGATCCGGGTGGCGACCCCGCGCTCGCGCAGCATCCGCCGCACCCGGCCCAGCTTCCGGATGCCCGGGACGGGCTGCTCGGCGTACTCGAGGCCCACGTCCCGCAGCTCGACGAGCATGGTCACGGCCTGGGCCACCGTCCACCCGCAGTTGGCGTCCACGCGCACCGCCGCGTCCGGCAGCAGCTCCCGCACCCGGCGCACCCGCGCCAGGTCCGCACTGTGGGACCCGGTGACCAGGCCGCCGCCGGAGCGGCGTTCGGCCACCTTCACCTTGACCGCGGTGATGCCCTCCCCGTACCGGGCCAGGACGCCCTCGACGTCGTCCGCGGAGACCGCGGGGACGGTCGCGTTGACCGGCACGGCGTCCCGCACGGGCGCGGGCCACCCCTGCCAGCCGGCCTCGATGGCCGCGGCGAGCCAGCGGGAGGCCTCGGCCGGGCCGTACTCCGGGAACGGGGAGAACTCGGCCCAGCCGGCGGGTCCGCGCAGCAGAAGCGCCTGCCGGACGTCCGTGCCCCGGAAGCGGACGGACATGGGCAGGGACACGGCCACGGCGTGCTCGAGCAGCTCCTCCACATCCGGCAGGGCGGGGCCGCCGGGCGCACCGGGCAGCGGGGGCAGGGCGGCGGCGGGGTCCATGCGGGCCAGTCTAGGAACGGCGCCCGCCGCGGGTCCCGATGGGCCGGTCAGCCCGCGGCCGGGTACCCGAGGGCGCGAGCCAGGGGCACAGCCCGTTCGGCGCTCCCCAGCACCCCCGTCAGACCACCCACCACGGCGTCCGTCACCTCGGGGCGCACGTGCCAGTCCGGGGTGAACGGCTCGTCCGCACCGGCCCAGGCGGCGCCCACCGCGCACAGGGCGAGCGTCATCTCCACGACGTCCGTGAACACGGGGACGGGCTCGTCCAGCCGGTCCTCCCAGCCCTCCTCGCCGGGGGCCATGAGCACGCGGCCCGTGGATGCCTGGTGGATGAACGGGTCGGCCCCCTGCGTGGCCACCACCGTCCAGTCCTCGTCCCAGTCGGCCAGGAGCGCCCCGGTGCGTCGGCTCCACCGGTACCCCGCCTGCTCGTCCCACAGCCGCTCGAGCGGGAACAGCAGGAAGGGCAGTCCCAGGGTGTCGATCTCCACCCATTCCGGGCCCACATGACGGTAGAAGTCGGCGAGGTCAGGGGCGAGCGGCTCCTCGGCCGCCCACTCGATGGGCTCCTGGCGCTGGACGGGTCCGAAGACCGAGAGCGCCGCGCGGGCCGTGGCGAGCGCCTGCGGGTCGAGGGCGATGCGGGCTCGCGCGTCGGCCGCACCGTGGCCGGGGGCGGGGTGATGACGGTCCATGAGGCCAGGCTAGGAGGGGCCACGCATCCGCGGGCCACGGGGGCGGGACGGTCCGGTGACCACCCGGTGAAGCCTGCATGACCGCGCCGCCTCCGCCAGAATGGGGGCATGGACCCCCACGACGCACGTGATCCCCACGGGAGGCCCCTGGCCGTGTCCGCGCGTCGTCCCGCCCGCCGCACGGAGCCCGTGTGGGCGCTGGCCGCCGTGTCCTGTGCGGCCGCGGTGGCCCTGCTCTATGCCGTCCTCGTGGCCAGCAGCGCCGGCCAGCTCCTCGAGTACCAGCTCTTCGCGGCGGTGGAGGACCGCTGGGGCGTCCCCGCGCAGGGCCTGGCCCCGCGCCTGGTCCGGCTGCTGCCGCCGGCACTCGCCGTGGCCGCGGGACTCGCCGCGCTGGCGTGCCTGCCCTCCCGGCGGACGCGGGGACGCGGGGTGCTGGCGCTCGTGGCCCTGGTGGGGGCCAACGTCACCACCCAGGTGCTCAAGCGCCTCCTGCCGCGCCCTGCACTGGAGAACGGGGTGCCATGGGCCGGCGGCAACTCCCTGCCCTCGGGCCACACCACGCTCGTGGCCGCCGCCGCGGCCACGGTGCTCCTGCTGGTGCCCGCCCGATGGCGGCCCGCCGCGGCCGTGGCCGGCGCGGCGGCCACGGCCTCCACCGGCGCCACGGCCTACCTCGAGGCATGGCACCGGCCCTCGGACATGGCGGCGGCCGTGGCGGTGGCCGGGCTGTGGGCCGTGCTCGTGGCTCCGTGGCGGCGCGGTCCCCGCGCCGATCGACGCCGGGCCTCGGGCGTGGAGCGGACAGTTGAGGGCCTGCTGTGGGCGGCCGGACTGGGCGGTCTCGCGGTCGGCGGGGTGCTGCTCGCGCTGACCCTGTCGGCGCCCGCCGTGACCGCCGCAGCACACCCGCTGGCGGCCACCGGCGGGGTGCTGCTCAGCGCCTCCCCCGCGGCCGTCCTGGCGGGCCTGCTGCTGACCCTGCTGCGCCGCGTGGACGCCCGCCGCCCGCGCTGAGACCCCCGGACGCACGGCGGCCCCGCCGGCGGAGGGCCGGCGGGGCCACGGCGCGGCACGCGCGGACCGGGCGCGCCCGGACCGGATCAGATCCGGGCGAGGGCCGCCGTCGGATCGTTCAGGCAGCCCGCCACGAAGGTGAGGAACGCGCTCGCGGTGGCGCCGTCGGTCACGCGGTGGTCGAACGAGACGGTCATCTCCGCGACCTTGCGCACCACGATCCGCCCGTCGACCACCCACGGGCGGTCCATGATCCGGCCGATTCCGAGCATGCCCACCTCGGGGTGGTTGAGGATCGGCGTGGCGCCGTCCGTGCCCAGCGGCCCGTAGTTGTTCAGCGTGAACGTGCCGCGGGTCAGCTCGGCCGGGGCAGACCTGCCCTCGCGCGCCCGGGCGATGGTCTCGCCGATCGCGCGGGTGAGCTCCTCGGCGGACAGACGCTCGGCGTGCTCGACGGACGGCACCATCAGGCCCCGGTCCGTCTGCACGGCCAGGCCGAGGTGGACGCCGTCGAACTCCACGACCTCCTCGCGGCCGTCCTCGGCGCGCTCGATGCGGGCGGCCATGACGGGGTGCCGCTGCAGGCCCGCGAGCGTGAAGCGCGCGATCAGGGCCAGCAGTGACGGCACGTTCTCCGGGTCCTTCGCCTTGAGCTGCGAGCGCAGCTCGAGCAGGCCGGTGACGTCCACGTCCAGCCACGCGGTGACGTCCGGGACCACGGTCCGGGAGCGCACCATCTGGTCCGCGATCACGCGGCGCACGCCCGTCAGCGGGGTGCGCGAGGCCACGGTGAGTCCCGAGCGGGTGTCCGTCCCGCCCACATCGGCGGTGGCCGCGGGGGCGGCCGAGCCCGCGGAGGCCGCCACGGGGGACGGGGCCGCGGCTGCGTCCTGCGCCGCCGACGCCGCGGGCGACGCCGGTGCGCCCACCCCGCCCTCGGCCGCGGCCAGCACGTCCGCTCGGGTGATCAGGCCGTCCGGGCCGGTGCCGGTCAGGGCGGCCACGTCCACACCGCGCTCGCGCGCCAGCTTGCGGACGATCGGCGAGCTCACCCGCGGGGCGCGGACGGTGCCGACGGCCGGGGCGGAGGCGGCCGGCGTCGTCGCTGCCGTGCGGCGGCCGCGTCTGGACGGGCGGGTGCGGCCCTTGGCGCCATGGCCGGAGGTGCCGTAGCCGATCAGGACGCTGCCGGAGGCCTCCTCGTCGGAGCCGGCCACGTCGCCGTCGCCGCCGCGGGCCTTGTCCGGGGCGGGCTGGGTGGTGCCGGGCTCCATGACGCCGGCGCGCTCCTCCTCGCGGTAGGACAGGGCGCCGGGCTTCTCGGCGGTGGGCTCGGCGGGCGTCTCGGCCGAGCCGGCGGCGTCGGCCGAGTCCGCAGCGCCGACCGTGATCAGGGGCTCGCCCACGATCATCGTCTCGCCCTCGGCGCCGTGCAGCGTGAGCACGGTGCCCGCGTAGGGGCAGGGCACCTCCACGAGGGCCTTGGCGGTCTCCACCTCGGCGATCGGCTGGTCGACGGCGACCTCGTCGCCCTCGGCCACGAGCCAGCGGACGAGGTCGGCCTCGGTGAGGCCCTCGCCCAGGTCCGGGAGGGTGAACGTGCTGCTCATGCGCGGGCCTCCTCGGCGGCGGGGGCCTCGGCGTCGAGGTCCCAGTTCAGGTCGTCGATCGCGTCCAGGATGCGGTCCACGGACGGCAGGTGGTGCTCCTCCAGCTTCGGCGCCGGGTAGGGGATGTCCCAGCCGGTCACGCGGCCCACGGGGGCGGCGAGGGAGTGGAAGCAGCGCTGCTGGATGCGGGCCACCAGCTCGGAGGCCACGGAGGCGAAGCCCTGCGGCTCGGCGACCACCACGGCGCGGCCGGTCGTGGCCACCGACGCGGCCATGGTGTCCTCGTCGAGCGGGTTCACGGTGCGCAGGTCCACGACCTCCACCGAGTACCCCTCCTCCGCCGCGGCGTCCGCGGCGGCCAGGCACGTCGGCACGGACGGGCCGTAGGAGACCAGGGTGACGTCCGTGCCCGGACGGACGACGGCGGCGCGCGCCCAGGCCTCGCCGTGCTCGGCCTTGGACTCGACCCGGGCCCACTGCTGCTCGAACTCGGCGCGCAGCTCGTCCAGGTCCAGGTCCGCCTTGGTCCAGTACATCTTCTTGGGCTCCATGAAGATCACCGGGTCGTCCAGGCGGATCGCCGAGCGGAGCATGAGGTAGGCGTCCTTGACGGAGGCCGGGGTGTACACCTTCAGGCCGGGGGTGTGGGCGTAGTAGGACTCGGAGGAGTCGCAGTGGTGCTCCACGCCGCCGATGCCGCCGCCGTACGGGATGCGGATGGTCAGCGGCATGGGCGCGGCGCCCTTGGTGCGGTTGCGCATCTTGGCCGCGTGGGAGGCGATCTGCTCGAACGCCGGGTAGGCGAACGCGTCGAACTGCATCTCCATGACGGGACGGGCGCCGCCGAGCGCCATGCCCACGCCGAGGCCCGCGATGCCGGACTCCGCGAGCGGGGTGTCGAAGCAGCGGTCCTCGCCGAAGCGCTTCGTGAGGCCGTCGGTGATGCGGAAGACGCCGCCGAGGGTGCCGACGTCCTCGCCGAACACCACCACCATGGGGTCGGCCGCCATCTCGTCGGCCAGGGCCGCGTTGAGCGCGGCCGCGAAGGTCAGTGCCGCCATCTCAGGCCTCCTGGTTCTCGGAACGGGACAGCTCCTCGGCCAGCTGCGCGCGCTGGGCGGCGAGCTGCGGGGTCTGCACGGTGTACACGTGGTCGAAGAGCTCGAGCGGGTCCAGGTCGGCCTCCGCGTTCATGGCGTCGCGCAGGGACGCGGCCACGTCGTCGGCGTCCTTGCGGTAGCGCTCGGCGAGCTCCTCGGTGAGGGCGCCGATGGAGGTCAGGTACGCGGTCATGCGCCGCAGCGGGTCGCGGGCCTCCCACTCGGCCACTTCGGCGGCCTCGCGGTAGCGCGTGGCGTCGTCGGCGTTGGTATGGGACTGCATGCGGTAGGTGTCCGCCTCCACGAGGAGGGGGCCCTTGCCCTCGCGGCACAGGTCCACAGCTCGGCCGAGCACGGCCAGCAGGGCGGCGAGGTCGTTGCCGTCCACGCGCTCGCCGGCCAGGCCGTAGCCCACCGCCTTGTGCGCCAGCGACGGCGCCGCGGACTGCTTCGCGAAGGGCACGGAGATCGCGTACTTGTTGTTCTGCACGAAGAAGACCACCGGCAGCTGGAACACCGCGGCGAAGTTCAGGGCCTCGTGGAAGTCGCCCTCGGAGGTGCCGCCGTCGCCCACCATGGCCAGGGTGACGACGTCCTCGCCGCGCAGGCGGGCGGCCTTGGCCATGCCCACGGCGTGCAGCATCTGCGTGGTCAGCGGCGTCGACTGCACCGAGACGCGGTGCTCCTTCGGGTCGTACCCCTGATGCCACGTGCCCTGGTAGGCGACCATGACCTGCAGCGGGTCCACGCCGCGGGTCAGCACGGCCACGGTGTCCCGGTAGGTGGGGAACAACCAGTCGTCCTCGCCCAGGCACATGGCGGCGGCGACCTCGGAGGCCTCCTGCCCGTGCGAGGACGGGTAGACGGCCATGCGGCCCTGGCGCACGAGCGCGTAGGCCTGGTCGTTGACGCGGCGGCCGATCACGAGATGGCGGTAGGCCGCCAGCAGCTCCTCGTCCGAGGGCAGCGGGTACTCGTGCCCCGGGGAGGTGCCCTGCTCGTCGACGGGCAGGACCGAGCCGTCCTCGGAGATCAGCTGGATGCGGCGGGCGGCCGGGAGCAGGTACTCCTCGAGGGAGATGCCGAACGCGGCGGCGGCGGCCGCCCGCGTGCCGGCGTCCGGAACGGGGATGCCATCGCCCGCGGGCGCGGCGGGGCTGGTGCGGGTCATGGGTGTCCTCTCGATCTGTGAGCACCAGTGTGCAGCGAGGCCGCCACTTCGTCACCGCATATAGGATGATCGCCGGACAGGATGCCCGTGCAGGGTGTCCTGGAAAGACATCCTGCCGAGGTGACCCGGGTCACGAGGACGGTGCATCGGCTCCCGCGGAGCCCTCCCCTCCCCGCCGGGCCCCGTTCCGGCCCGACCCGGAGGTGACCGCCGTGGCCCCGTCCCCCCTCGACCGCGTGGACCGCGCGATCGTCCGCGAGCTCTCCCAGGACGGCCGCCTGTCCGTGGCGGCGCTCGCCGAGCGCGTGCACGTCTCCCGCGCGCACTGCTACTCCCGCCTGAACCGCCTGCAGGACACGGGCGTGATCACGGGCTTCTCCGCGCGCGTGGACCCCGTCAAGACCGGCTTCACGGCCTCCGCCCACGTGATGCTCAAGCTGCGCCAGCACGACTGGCGCGAGCTGCGGGCCACCCTGCTGGCCATCCCCGAGGTGTGGCACGTGTCCCTCGTGGGCGGGAACATGGACGTCATCCTCCTGGTCCGGGCGAAGGACACCGCGGACCTGCGGCACGTGATCTTCGAACGGCTCCAGCCGCTGCCGGCCGTGGTGGACACGCAGACCTACATGATCTTCGACGACCACGCCTCCGGGCAGACCCTCCCGCCCGAGCCCTCGGACGACCCGACGCGCGGCGCCGCGGCGGGCTGAGCCGGCTCAGCACCGCCCCAGGGGCGTCGGGTCGTCTACCGGGCCCGGCCCCCGGGGCAGCACCCGCGCGAACACCGCGGCGCCGCCGGCGCACACCGCCGCCATGGCCCCGACGCTGACGCCCAGGCCCGCCGCGGCGGTCACCGCGGAGACCAGCAGCGGGCCGGTGAGCATGCCCGCATCCGCCATGGAGCGCCACAGCCCCAGGAACTCCGGGCGCGCATCCGGCGGGGAGAAGTCCGCCCCCAGGGTCATCACGATCCCGGCGCCGAACCCGTTGCCCACGCCCAGCAGCAGCGCCGCGGCGGCGAACCCCACCGGCTCCGACGTCAGGGACACGGCGAGGAATCCGGCGCCGAGCAGCGTCAGGCAGGGCACGGCCACGGCCCGGCGCCCGTGCCGGTCCATGAGCCGGCCGGAGGGGTAGAACAGCAGCAGGTCCGCGGCCCCGGCGATCCCGAACACGAGCGAGGCCGCCGCCGGAGACATCCCCAGGTGCGCCGCCCACAGCGGGATGACCGCGTTGCGGGCCGCCCGCGCCGCGGACACGGCCACCACGCCGAACCCCGCGGTCGCCAGCACGCCGCGGCGTGCCCGGCCCACGTCCGTCAGGCGGGGCCGGCGGCGGGCGGGCCCGTCCGGGGCGGAGGCGCCGTCCGGGACGGCGGGGGCGCCGTCGTCGGGGACGGTCAGCTCCCGGATCCGCACG
This sequence comes from Micrococcus lacusdianchii, assembly GCF_023155805.1. Classification (GTDB taxonomy): domain Bacteria; phylum Actinomycetota; class Actinomycetes; order Actinomycetales; family Micrococcaceae; genus Micrococcus; species Micrococcus lacusdianchii. Next base: position 71,115 of record NZ_JAKNUW010000009.1, read on the forward strand.
CACAGGACGGTGCCGGCGGCCATCATGGCGGTGGCGGCGGCGAACGCGCCGCTGAGCCCCAGCAGCGCCTGCAGCGCGGCCCCCAGGAACGGGCCCAGGAAGACGCCGATCCGGATGGTCCCCCCGAGCGTGGACATCGCGCGGGCGCGGTGCGTGGCCGGGACGGCCACGGCCAGGTAGGACTGCCGGGCGAGGTTGAACCCGGCCCCCGCGGCGCCCACCGTGAGCACCCCGGCCAGCAGGGCGGCGAGGCGCACCGGGTCGTCCACGCCCTCGGCCCGGACGCCGCCGGCCGTCAGCGGGGCGGTGGCCGCCCAGGCCAAGCCCGCGCCCAGGGTGCCCAGCACCGCAGACAGCACCATGGTCCGCCGCTCCCCCGCCCGCGCCGCGAGGAGGGAGGCCGGCGTGTTGGCCAGCAGCGAGCCGAGCCCCACGAGCACGACGACGGCGGCCGCCTGCGCCGCCCCGAGCCCCAGGGCGAGCGCGGCGGAGGCGATGGCGGGCGTCATCGCGCCCAGCCCCACCGCGTACACGGTCGAGGGGGCGTAGATCTGGACGGCGTCGGCGAGGGCCGCGGGCAGGCGAGGACGGTTCATCCCGGCCGAGTCTGCCGCACGCCGACCCGGACGGCGCATGGGGCCCCGCCCTCACTAGGCTGGGCGGCATGTCTTCCCGCACCGCAGGGGCCCCCGCACCGGGGCCCTCCTCCCAGGACGTCCGCACGCCCGCCGCCCGCTCCCGGCTCGACCGGTACTTCGCCATCACGGAGCGCGGCTCGACCCCCGACCAGGAGGTGCGCGGCGGCATCGCCACCTTCCTGGCCATGAGCTACATCGTGGTGCTCAACCCGCTGATCCTCTCGGGCCCGGACGCGACGGGCGCCACCCTGGGGATCCCGCGCGTCGCCGCCGCCACGGCGCTCGTGGCCGCGGTGGCCTCGATCGCGATGGGCCTGTGGTCCCGGCACCCCTTCGCCCTGGCCACCGGACTGGGCGTGAACGCGTTCGTCGCCATCACCGTGGCCACCACGCCGGGCCTGACCTGGCCGGACGTCATGGGCCTCGTGGTGCTCGCGGGCCTCGTGATGGTCCTCCTCGTGGCCACCGGCTTCCGGACGGCCGTGTTCAACGCCGTGCCGGACGGGCTCAAGACGGGGATCGTCGTCGGCATCGGCCTGTTCATCGCCCTGATCGGCCTGGTCAACGCCGGATTCGTGCGTCGACTGCCGGACGCGGCGGGGACCACCGTGCCGGTGGGCCTGGGCACGGGCGGGGAGCTGGCCGGCTGGCCCGTGCTCGTGTTCATCGTGGGCCTGCTGCTCACCTCGGTCCTCGTGATCCGCGGCGTGCGCGGGGCCATCCTCATCGGGATCGTGGTGGCCACCGTGCTCGCCAACGTCCTCGAGGCGGTCTTCCACATCGGCCCGTCCGTGGCGGCGGACGGCACCGTCAACCCGCACGGCTGGTCCCTCGTGGCCCCGTCCCTCCCGGCGTGGACCGCCCCGGACCTGTCCCTGCTCGGCGAGGTGTCCCTGCTCGGCGCGGTGGAGAAGCTGGGCTGGCTGATGGCCTCCCTGCTGGTCTTCGCGATCCTGCTGTCCGTGTTCTTCGACGCCATGGGCTCGATGGTGGGCCTGGCCCGCGAGGCCGGCTCCATGCGCGAGGACGGCACCATCCCCCACCAGGACCGCGTGCTCATGATGGACGCCCTGGCCGTGACCGCCGGCGGTGCCGCGTCCGTGTCCGCCGGGCAGATCTACGTGGAGTCCGGCACGGGCATCGGCGAGGGCGCCCGCACCGGCCTGGCCTCCGTGGTGACGGGCCTGCTGTTCGTGGTGGCCCTCTTCCTCTCCCCCTTCGTGTACCTCGTGCCCTTCGAGGCCGTGGCGCCCGCGCTCGTGGTGGTGGGCTTCATGATGTGCTCGCAGGTGGTCCACGTGGACTGGAGCGACTGGGGCGTGGCCCTGCCCGCGTTCCTGACGTTCATCCTCATGCCGTTCACGTACTCGATCGCCAACGGGATCGGCGCCGGCATGATCGCCTACGCCGTGATCCGCACCGGCCAGGGCCGCGCGAAGGAGGTCCACCCGCTGCTGTGGGTGGTGGCCGCCGCGTTCGTGCTGTTCTTCGGCATGGGCGTGTTCCGCGGTCTGCTCGGCCTCGACTGACCCCGGGCCGGTGACGTGTCCGCCCACTGTGGTGGGATAGGCGCATGACCGAGACCACCCCGCACGACGACGCCGCCACCGCCCCCGCCACGCCGGGCACCTCCCTCACGTCGCCGGCGCCCGTCCCGCCGACGGCCGCCGCGGTGCCCACCGAGCGCCTGTTCCACGGGGACGCGTTCACGGACGACTTCGAGTGGCTGCGCGCCAAGGAGGACCGGGCGGTCCTGGACCACCTCCACGCGGAGAACGCGTATGCCGAGGCCGTCACGGCGGACCAGGCGGGTCTGCGCGCGGCGATCTACGGGGAGATCAAGGCCCACACGGTGGAGACGGACCAGTCCGTGCCCGCCCGCCGGGACGACTGGTGGTACTTCGTGCGCACCCGGGAGGGCGCCGACTACGGCATCCACTGCCGCGTCCCCGCCCAGGACACCGGGGACGTCGAGGCGGACTGGACCCCGCCCGTCGTGTCGGCGGACCAGGACCTGCCGGGCGAGCAGGTCATCCTGGACGGCAACGTGGAGGCCGAGGGCCACCCGTTCTTCTCCCTCGGGGGGATGCACCTCAGCCCGGACGCCGCTCTGGCCGCTTACGCGGTGGACACCACCGGCGACGAGCGGTACACCCTGCGCATCCGAGACATCGCCACGGGCCGGGACCTGCCGGACACGGTGCCGGGCATCGCGCCGGGCGTGCGCTTCGACCGCTCCGGCACCCGGGTGTTCTACACCGTGTGGGACGAGACCTGGCGGCCCTACCAGGTGCGGGTGCACGTGCTCGGCACGGACGCCGCGCAGGACGAGGTCCTCTTCCAGGAGGACGACCCGGGCATGTGGACCGGGTTCGAGGGCACCGCCGACCGCACGCAGCTGCTGATCGGCGTCGGCAACTCCGAGGTCTCCGAGACGTGGGCCCTGGACCTGCCCGAGGATGCCGGGTCCCCCCTGCCCACCCCGCGCCTGCTGATCGGGCGGGACGCCCGCATGCTGGCCGACGTCGAGCCCCTCGACCTGGACGGCGAGCGCGTGCTGCTGGTCGTCCACGACCGCCGGGCCGACGGCACGAAGGCCCCGAACTCACTGCTGTCCGTGGTGCGGGAGGCGGACGTGTCCGACCGCGCCGCGTGGCGCACCGTGGTGCCGCACTCGGAGACCGTGCGCGTGGACGGCGTCATGGTCACCCGCACGCACGTGGCGCTCGCGGTGCGCCGGGAGACCACGCCGCGCGTGCTCGTCGCGCCGCTGGACGGGCTGCGGACCGTCCTCGCGGCGCCGGCCCCCGCGTCGTCCGCGGACGACGGCGGCGCCGCCTCCGCCGGCGCCCTCGCCTGGTCCGAGCCGGCCTTCGACGAGGAGCTCTACACGTGCCGCCTGGCGCCCGTGAGCCAGGACTCCCCGTTCCTGCGCCTGACGTACGTCTCCTGGACCACGCCGGCGCGGGTGCTGGACGTCGTCGCGGCCACGGGCGAGGTGCGCCTGCGCCGAGAGGTGGAGGTGCCCGGCTTCGACCGGGACCTCTACGTGGCCGAGCGGTGGTGGGCCCCGGCCTCGGAGCCGAGCTCGATCACGGGTGAGGCCGTGCGGATCCCGCTGACCGTGATCCGGCGGCGGGACGTGGCGCAGGACGGCACCGCGCCGGCCGTGGTGTACGGCTACGGCTCGTACGAGATGTCCATGGACCCGGTGTTCGGGGTCGCGCGGCTGTCCCTGCTGGACCGCGGCGTCGTGTACGTGGTGGCGCACGTGCGCGGCGGCGGCGAGCTGGGCCGGGCCTGGTACGAGGACGGCAAGAAGGCCGCCAAGCACCACTCGTTCACGGACTTCGTGGACGCCACGCGGTTCGTCGCGGACTCCGGCTGGGTAGACCCGGCGCGGATCGCGGCCACGGGCGGCTCGGCCGGCGGCCTGCTCATGGGCGCCGTGCTGAACCGCGCCCCAGAGCTGTACCGGGCGTGCCTGGCGGTGGTGCCGTTCGTGGACGCGCTGACCTCCATCCTGGACCCGGAGCTGCCGCTGTCGGCACTCGAGTGGGAGGAATGGGGCAACCCGATCGAGGACCCGGCGGTGTACGCGGCCATGAAGGCGTACACCCCGTACGAGAACGTGCGCGCCGTGGAGTACCCCGCGATCGCCGCGGTGACGAGCCTGCACGACACCCGCGTGCTCTACGTGGAGCCGGCCAAGTGGGTGGCCCAGCTGCGGCGGACGGTGACGAGCGACCAGGCCACGCCCCTGGCCGAGGGCGGCGCCCCGATCCTGCTGCGCACCGAGATGGACGGCGGCCACGGCGGCGCGTCCGGCCGGTACCAGGGCTGGGAGGACACCGCGTGGGAGTACGCGTTCCTGCTGACCGCGCTGGGGGCGACCCGCCGCACGGTGTGACGGGGGCGGGGTGTTCGCCCAGAACCGGTCAGTCTCCGGCCTCCCCGGCCCCGCCGGCCGCACGGACCTGGGCCAGCGCGTCGGCAGCGCGCAGCAGCCCCAGGTGGCTGAACGCCTGGGGGAAGTTGCCCGCCATGCGGTCCTGGCCGTCGTCGTACTCCTCGGCCATGAGGTCGAGGTCGTTCGCGCACGCGTCGAGCCGCTCCATGAGGGCGTCGGCGTCGTCCAGGCGGCCGGTGCGCGCGTACTGCTCAACGAGCCAGAAGGCGCACGCGAGGAACGGCGCCTCATCACCGGGCAGCCCGTCGGAGCCGTCCGGGCGGTAGCGCAGCACCAGGCCGGTGTCCGTGACGAGCTCCTCCTCGATCCGCCGTACGGTGGCGAGCATGCGCGGGTCGTCCGGGGGCAGGAAACCGGTGTGGGGGATCTGGAGGAGGGAGGCGTCCACCGCGTCCGAGCCGTAGGTCTGGGTGAAGTGGCCGTCCGCGTGCACGCCGCGGGTGAGGATCTCCTCCCGCAGCTCGTCCCGGTGGCGCTCCCACGCCGCGGTCTCCGCCTCCGTGGCGGGCACGCCGTGGGTGGCCACGGCGTGCAGCGCGCGGTCCAGCGCGGCCCACATCTTGACGCGGCCGTGCGTGAAGAAGGCAGGCTCCCCGCGCATCTCCCACAGCCCGTGGTCCGGGTCCTCCCGGTGCGCCACGACGCGCTCCACCAGCCGCTTCTGCAGCGGCCAGGACCACTCGTCCTCGGGAACGCCGGCGTCCCGGAGGGCGCACAGCGCCATCATGACCGTGCCGATGACGTCCGCCTGCCACTGGGCCGCGGCGCCGTTGCCCACGCGCACGGGACGGGAGTCCGCATGGCCGGGGAGGTGCTCGAGCTCGCGCTCGGGCATGTGGCGCTCCCCCGAGAGCGTGTACATGATCTGCACCTCGTGGGGCTCCCCCGCGATGGCGCGCAGCAGCCAGTCGCGCCAGGCCGTCGCCCCCTCCACGTGTCCGTGCGCGAGCAGGGCCTCCAGGGCGAGCGCGGTGTCCCGCAGCCACACATAGCGGTAGTCCCAGTTCCGGACCCCGCCGATGTCCTCCGGCAGGCTCGTGGTCGGGGCCGCCACGATGCCGCCCGTGGCCCGGTGCGTGAGCCCCTTGAGCACGAGGAGGGATCGCTGGACCCGATCGGCGAGCGGGTCGTCCGCCCGCGGGGCCTCTCGGGTCGACTCCTCCAGCCAGCCGCGCCACGTGCGCACGGTGGCCTCCAGCACGTCCTCGGCGCGGGGCGCGGAGGGGGCCATGCCCCACGCCGGGTACCAGGTCAGGCACCACTGGGCGGACTCCCCGGCGACCAGCTCCGTCGTGCCCTCGTGATGCCCGTCCACCGGCTCCAGGTCCGGCCCGTGCACCGCGAGCGCGTCCCCGCCGGCGACGACGGCCAGGAACGACTCCCCGTCTGCGTCCTCCTGACGCGAGACCCACGGCTCGACCTCGCCGTAGTCGAGGCGGGCGACCACGGACTGCGTCACGCGCACGCGTCCCGCGAGGCAGCGGACCAGCCGCATGACGTCGGCCCGCGCCGCCGCCTCGGACGCCCCGGTCCCGTCGGGGCCGCCGTCGTCCCCCTGGGCGTCCCCCACGCCGTCCGCGTCCATGAGCGGCATGAAGTCCAGCACCTCGGCCACCCCGGACGGCGAACGCCAGAGGGTGCGCAGCACGAGGGTGCCCGGCAGGTAGGCGCGCTCCGCGACCTCGCCGTCCTCGATCCCCAGGCCCCACTCGCCGTGCTCCCGCGTGCCGAGGAGCGAGGTGAACACCGAGGCCGAGTCGAAGCGGGGCAGGCACAGCCACGTGATCGCCCCCTCCCTGGACACCAGTGCCCCGCTGAGCTGGTGGGACAGGAAGGCGTGGTCGTCGATGCGGGGCTGGGCGCTCATGCTGGGCAGTCCATCACCCCGGGGGGAGGCGGGGCCAGTCGGGGGCGCGGCGTGGACCCACGACGACGTCACCGGGAGAATGGCGTGGCCGGCCGGGCCCCTCCCGGCCGCCGCCCGCGCACCCGCCCCGCTCCCCCGTTCCGTCTGCCCGCCCCGTCCAGGAGGACCCATGCCCGACGTCCAGAACCCCTGCCCCACCGGAGCATCCCCGGCACCCGACGACGACCGGGCCGCCGCGTCCGTGGCGCTCGTGATCGTGGGCGCGACCGGTGACCTGACCCGACGGCTCCTGCTGCCGGGGCTGGCCCGGGCCCTCACGGTCCACGACCTGCCGGAGGTGACCCTGGTGGGCTCGGCCCACTCGGACGGCCATTCGCTCGAGGAGTGGCGCGGCGTCATCGAGGAGGCCGTGGGAGAGACGGATCTGGACGCCGACGCACGGGCGGGCCTCGTCGAGCGCGCCGCCTGGCGCACCGCCGACGCCTCGGACCCCGAGGACCTGGGCGCCCTGCTCGTCGCCGCCCGCGAGGCCGCCGGGGAGGAGGCCGTCGTCGTGCTGTACCTGGCGCTGGACCCGGACCTCGCCGCCGAGGCGTGCGCGGCGCTCGAGCAGGTGGAGGACCGCCCGAAGGGGCTGCGCATCGTGCTGGAGAAGCCGTTCGGCTCGGACCAGCGGTCGGCGCGCGAGCTCAACGCGCTGCTGGGGCGGATCGCCGGGGAGGAGGACGTGTTCCGCGTGGACCACTTCCTCAGGGAGTCGATGGTCTCGGGCCTGCTCACCCTGCGCACCGCCAACCGCGTGCTGGAGCGCGTGTGGAGCGCGGCCGACGTCGAGCACGTGGACATCGTGGCGGACGAGTCCCTGGCCCTGGAGGGGCGCGCCGGGTTCTATGACGGCACCGGGGCTCTCGAGGACATGCTCCAGTCCCACCTGCTGCAGGTGCTGGCCATGGTGGCCCTGGAGCCCCCGCGGCGTCTCACCCCGGACGCCCTGCAGGACGCCGTCGTCGAGGTGCTGCGGGCCACGCGCGTGCGCGACGACGACGCGGTCGCCTCCTCGCGCCGGGCCCGGTACACCGCCGGGACGGTGGGAGGCCAGGACGTGCCCGACTACGTCGCCGAGGAGGGCGTGGACCCGGAGAACGGGGCCGAGACGCTCGCCGAGGTGGAGCTGGAGGTCCGGACCGACCGGTGGGCGGGCGTGCCGTTCCGGCTGCGGTCCGGCAAGGCGCTGGAGCCGCGCCGCTGGGAGGTCGTGCTCTCGCTGCGGCCGCCCGAGGGGGTGCCCGCGGGGCTGGAGGCGGCCGCGGGGCGGGAGCGGATCGTGGTGGGACTGGACCCGCGGGCCCTGCGGGTGGAGCTGGCCGTGGACGGGCCGGACACCCCGTTCGTCGCGGAGCGCAACGTGCTCGCGTCGGACCTGGCCGAGGAGGACGTGGACGCGTACGGCGAGGTGATGCGCGGCGTGCTCACCGGGGATCGGATGCTCTCGGTGCGAGGCGACGCCGCGGAGGAGTGCTGGCGCATCCTCGCCCCCGTGATCGAGGCGTGGGACGCGGGGCGGGTGCCCCTCGACGAGTACGCCGCCGGGTCCTCGGGACCGGAGGACTGGCCGGAGAGGTGATCCGCGGGAGTGACCGTGGGTCGCACGGCGGGCCTAGACTCGGGCCCCATGAGCACCCCGCAGCCCGACGCCGCGCGCCCCGACCGCGACCGCCTGCCCGAGCAGGTCTCCGACATCTTCGACCCCACGCGCTGGCGCGTGGTCGAGGGCTTCGACTTCGAGGACCTGACCTACCACCGCCAGGTGGAGCGCGACGCCGACGGCCGCTGGGTACGCGACCTGCCCACGGTGCGCATCGCCTTCGACCGCCCCGAGGTCCGCAACGCGTTCCGGCCCGGCACCGTGGACGAGCTCTACCGCGCTCTCGACCACGCCCGCATGACCCCGGACGTGGGCACGGTGCTGCTCACCGGCAACGGCCCCTCCCCCAAGGACGGCGGCCACGCGTTCTGCTCCGGCGGGGACCAGCGCATCCGCGGCCGCGACGGCTACCGCTACGCCGAGGGGGAGACGGCCGAGACCATCGACCCGGCCCGCGCCGGACGCCTCCACATCCTCGAGGTCCAGCGCCTGATGCGCACCTCCCCCAAGGCGATCATCGCCGTCGTGAACGGCTGGGCGGCCGGCGGCGGCCACTCGCTCCACGTGGTCGCGGACCTGACCCTGGCCTCCCGCGAGCACGGGAGGTTCAAGCAGACGGACGCCACCGTGGGCTCCTTCGACGCCGGCTACGGCTCAGCCCTGCTCGCCCGGCAGGTGGGCCAGAAGCGGGCGCGGGAGATCTTCTTCACGGCGCGCGAGTACTCGGCCGAGGAGATGGTGGCCATGGGCGCCGTCAACGAGGCCGTGGACCACGAGCGCCTCGAGGAGGTCGCCCTCGAGTACGCCGCGGACATCAACCGTCAGTCCCCGCAGGCCATCCGCATGCTCAAGTTCGCGTTCAACCTGCCCGACGACGGCATGGCCGGCCAGCAGGTCTTCGCCGGCGAGGCCACGCGCATGGCCTACATGACGGACGAGGCCGTGGAGGGCCGGGACGCGTTCCTGCAGAAGCGCGACCCGGACTGGTCCGCCTTCCCGTACCACTTCTGACCGACCACCACGGCAGGACGGAGACCCGCCCATGCTCGCACTGCTCAACGACCAGCCCATCCTCGTCCTCATGGCCACCGTCGCCCTGGGCGCCGCCGTCGGCACCATCCCCCTGGGCAAGATCCGCCTCGGCGCCTCGGGAGCCCTGTTCGTGGGCCTGCTCGTCGGGGCGGTGCTGCCCGACGTCGGCGACCGGCTGGCCCTGTTCCAGAGCTTCGGCCTGGCCCTGTTCGCCTACCTGATCGGGCTCGGCGCCGGCAAGGTGTTCTTCCGGGACCTGCGCCGCAACCTGCCCCTGATGCTGGCCGCCGTCGTCGTGGTGATCCTCACCGCCTTCACGGTGCGCCCGCTGGCCGGGCTGCTCAACCTGGACCTGCCGACGGCGATCGGCGTGTGGACGGGTTCGCTCACCGCGACGCCGGCGATGGCGCTGGCGAACCAGCTCACCGGCGGGCAGGCCCCGGCCGTGGGCTACGGGCTGTCCTACCTGGTGGGCGTGGTCGGCACCATCATCGCGATCACCCTGCTCGCCGCCCGCCCGTGGAGCAGTTCCCCGCGCGATCCGGCGCCGGTGACCGACGGCAAGCTGCGCTTCACCGCCGCGGCCGCCACCTCCGCCCTCACCGTGCGGGAGATCCCGGGGATCTCCGAGGGGCTGGTGCGCGTGGTGGCGCTGCGCCGCGGCGGCGTGGCCCGGATCGCCGGTTCCGCCGACCGGATCGAACCCGGGGACGAGGTCGTCCTGGACGGCACGGAGAAGAACATCGACGCGGCCGTGCAGGCCTTCGGCCGCCGCACCGACGCCGACCCGGCGCGGGTGATGAACCCGCTGCAGACCTCCATGGTCATCGTCACGGCCCGCGCCCTGGCCGATCGCCGCCTGGGCACGCTGTCCCTGCGCGAGCGCTTCGGCACCGACGTCGCCCGGCTGCGGCGGGACGACGTCGAGTCGCTGGCCACCCCACAGACCGAGCTCAAGGTCGGCGACCGGGTGCTCATCGTGACCACCGCGCCGCGGATGGAGGCGGTGCGCGACTTCTTCGGCAACTCGACCCGGGGGCTCTCGGACCTGGACTGGATCTCCCTGGGCACGGGCATGGCGCTGGGCTACCTGCTGGGCATGGTGACGATCCCGCTTCCGGGCGGGGCCTCCTTCTCCCTCGGCCCGGCGGCCGGGTGCATCCTCGTCGGCCTCGTCCTCGGTGCGATCGGCCGAACGGGGCCCACGGTGTGGGAGCCGTCCACGGAGATCGCGCTGACGCTGCGGCAGTTCGGCCTCATGCTCTTCCTGGGCGTGGTGGGCCTGGCCGCCGGCCCGGCGTTCATCGAGACGGTGTTCACCCGGGTCGGCGGGCTGGCCATCCTGATGTCCGCCGTGCTCACCGCGCTGACCGCGGCCCTGCTCATCGCCGCGGCACGGCTGCTGGGGCAGTCCGTGGACCGCACCTACGGGGCGCTGGCGGGCATCACGGGCCAGCCGGCGATCCTGGACTACGCGCTCTCCCGGTCCACCGACGCCCGCGTGACCGAGGGGTACGCCCAGCTGTTCGCACTGATCATGGTGGTCAAGATCGCCACCGTGCCGTTCATGCTCTGACCGGCCGGGCGGATCCGGTCCGCCGGGCGGGTCCGTCCGACCGTCGGGCCTCCTACACTCGGGGCCATGCCCGCCACCGCCGACGCCCTCGCCCGCGCCACGGACGCCTCCACATCCTCGAGGTCCAGCGCCTGATGCGCACCTCCCCCAAGGCGATCATCGTCGTCGTGAACGGGTGGGCCGCCGGCGGCGGGCACTCGCTGCACGTGGTCGCCGACCTCACGCTCGCCTCCCGCCAGCACGGGAAGTTCAAGCAGACCGACGCCACCGTGGGCTCCTTCGACGCCGGCTACGGCTCAGCCCTGCTCGCCCGGCAGGTGGGCCAGAAGCGGGCGCGGGAGATCTTCTTCGCCGCCCGCGAGTACTCGGCCAAGCAGATGGTCGAGATGGGCGCCGTCAACGAGGCCGTGGACCACGAGCGCCTCGAGGATGTCGCGCTGGAGTATGCGGCGGACATCAACGCGCAGTCCCCGCAGGCCATCCGCATGCTCAAGTTCGCGTTCAACCTGCCCGACGACGGCATGGCCGGCCAGCAGGTCTTCGCCGGCGAGGCCACGCGCATGGCCTACATGACGGACGAGGCCGTGGAGGGCCGGGACGCGTTCCTGCAGAAGCGCGACCCGGACTGGACGCCGTTCCCTTACTCCTTCTGAGCCCGGCGCCCCACGCGGAACTCGAGGCCCTTCCTCACTGCGGGCCACTCCGCGGCGACGACGGAGTAGACCACCGTGTCCCGCACGTAGCCGTTGCGCTGTGCCTGCTGGCGCAGCACCCCGTCCCGCTTGGCACCGAGCCGCTCGATCGCCGCGCGGGACTGCATGTTCATCCAGTCCGTGCGGAACTCGACGGCCGCGACGCCCCAGACCTCGAAGGCGTGGCCGAGCAGGAGCAGCTTGGCATCGGCGTTCGTCCCCGTGCCGGAGGCGGAGGCCGCGTTCCAGGTGCTGCCGACCTCCACGCGGGGCACGGAACGGTCGATGTTCATGAACGTCGTCATGCCGATGACCCGCCCGTCGGAGAGCCGACGGGTGGCGAAGGGGACCATGGACCCGGCCTCCTGCAGGGCCAGGCGACGGTCGATCTCCGCGGCCATGCCCTCGGGGGTGGGCACGGCGGTGTACCAGAGCTCCCACTGCCGGCCGTCCTGCACCGCCTCGACGAGCTCGTCATGGTGGTCGTGGCTCAGCGGCTCCAGCCGGACGAGGCGGCCGGTGAGCGTGACGGGGCCGATCTTGGCGGCGGGCGTGGTGGCGGTGTCCGGGGCGGTCATTCGTGAAGCCTAGAGCGTCCCCGCCCACGATTACCGTGGTCTCATGCCGCTGACCCCCGACGCCCTGGCCACTGCCCGCTCCGCCCTCGCCGCGGCCTTCGACGGCGGCGCCCCCGTCGAGCTGACCGCCGACGGCGCCGCGCTCCCCCGACCCGAGGCCCGCGACCCGCGCCGCTGCGGCGACCCGGACGCCGTCGCCGTGGTGCGCACCTCCGGGTCCACGGGCACGCCGAAGCGGATCGTCCTGACCGGTGCGGCCCTGCGCGCCGCGGCCGCGGCCACGGCCCGGCGGCTCGGCGGCGAGGGGGCGTGGCTGCTGGCCCTCGGCGTGCACTACGTGGCCGGGCTCGCCGTGCTCTCCCGCTCGATCGCGGCCGGGACCGCACCCGCGGCCCTGCCGCCGGGCCCGTTCACGCCCGCGGCGTTCGCCACCGGGGCGGCCGCCCTGCCCGACGACGCCGGCCCCCGGCTCGTCTCGCTCGTCCCCACCCAGCTCGCCCGCCTCCTCGCGGCCGACGCCGACCCGGCCGGGCGGGCGGCCCTGCGCTCCTTCGACCGCGTGCTCGTGGGCGGCACCCGGCTCGATCCCGCACTGCGGGCCGCGGCCGAGGCGGCGGGGGTGCGCCTCACCGCCACCTACGGCATGGCCGAGACGTGCGGCGGCTGCGTCTACGACGGCGTGCCGCTGCCCGGCGTCGCCGTCGCGGTGGCCCCGGACGACCCCGACGCCCCGCCGCGCGTGCGCCTGGCCGGGCCCATGGTGGCGGCCGGCTACCTCGACGACCCCGCCCGCACCGCCGCCCACTTCGTCACCGCCGCGGACGGCGCCCGCGCCTTCCTGACCGAGGACACGGGCGTCCTCTCCCCCACCGACGACGGCGGCGTGCGGCTGGCCGTGACCGGTCGCCTGGACGACGTCGTCATCACGGGCGGGGTGAAGGTGTCCGCGGCGGCGGTGACCGCGGTGCTCGAGGCGCACCCGGGCGTCGCGGCGGCCCACGTGGCCGGCGTGCCGGATCCCGAGTGGGGCGCCCGGCTGTGCGCCGCCGTCGTGCCCGCCCACCCGGCCGCGGCCCCCGACGAGGCCGTCCTGCGCGCCCACGTGCGCGCGGCGCTGGGTGCGGCCGCGGTGCCCAAGACGTGGCTCGTCCTCGAGGCCCTGCCCCTGCTCTCCACCGGCAAGACCGACCGGCAGGCCCTGGCCGCCCGGTTCACCGCCGGCTGAGCGCCGCCCCGCCCGCGTGGGAGAATGACCCGGGCCCGGCCGACGTCGGGCCCCGGCCGCGCGCCGCCGTCGACCCGGCCCGCCGCGCGCCGCTGCCCACCCCGCTCCCCAGGAGGAACCCCCGCCCATGGCCGCCACGCTCTCCCAGTGGGTCGCCGCCGCGCGCCCGCGCACGCTGCCCATGGCGATCGCCCCCGTGATCGTCGGTTCGGCCGCCGCCGCGGAGCTCGGCTCCTTCCACCTCGGCGCGGCGCTGCTGGCCCTCGTGGTGTCGCTCGCGCTGCAGATCGGCGTGAACTACGCCAACGACTACTCGGACGGCATCCGCGGCACCGACGACGAGCGTGTCGGCCCCTTCCGGCTCACCGTCTCCGGGCTCGTGCCCGCGGCCCGGGTGAAGCAGGCGGCCTTCGCGTTCTTCGGCCTCGCCGGGCTGGCCGGCCTGGGACTCGTCCTGCTCTCGGGGCACTGGTGGTTCCTGCTGGTCGGCGTCGCCTGCGTGCTGGCCGCGTGGTTCTACACCGGCGGGAAGCGGCCGTACGGGTACCTCGGCCTCGGCGAGGTGTTCGTGTTCGTGTTCTTCGGGCTGGTGGCCGTCCTCGGCACCACGTACACCCAGGCCGACGCCGTCAGCGGCCTGGCCTGGGCCGGCGCGATCGGCTGCGGGCTGATCTCCACGGCCCTGCTCATGGCCAACAACATCCGGGACATCCCCACGGACCGCGAGGTCGGGAAGATGACGCTGGCCGCCCGCCTGGGCGACGGACCCGCGCGGGCGTCCTACGGCGTCATGCTGGCCGTCGCCCTGCTGCTGCCGCTGTTCTGGGTGGCGGTGCACCCGGGGCTGCTGCTCGTGCCGATCGGCGGCCTGCACGCGATCCGGCCGATCCGCACGGTGCTGCGCGCCGACGACCGCCGGGCCCTGATCCCGGTGCTGCGTGAGACCGGCGTGATCGGGATCGTCTACGCGATGGCGTTTACGCTCGGCGCACTGCTCTGAGCCGCACGGGATGAGGGCGGTGGCGGCATCCGCGCCGTCGCCCCCGCGGGGCTCACTCGCGGAACCGGCCCTCGGTGTAGGCGTCCTCGGCGTCCGCGTCGGCGGTCTCGGTGCGGCCTCGGCGGCCCTGGCGGCCCTCCCACGCGTCCTGCAGGTCCCGGGAGGCGCCCAGGCGCAGCCGCGTGAGGAACAGGTAGGACACCGCGAAGGTGAGGATCGTGGCGACGACGAGGGCCACGAGCATCCCGAGGTTCGTCAGGTAGTAGACGGCCGCCCAGATCAGGAAGAACAGGACCACGCGGACCAGGCCGTAGAGGAACAGACGCATGGGCCCAGTCTAGAAGCGAAGCCCCAGCAGACCCGACGCCGCCCCAGCCGTCGTCCCCTCCTAGACTGGAGCGATGGGTCGGTTCATCATCCCGGCGGCGATCGTGCTCGTCGGCCTCACGCTCTACGCGCTCTTCGAGGCGCTGCTCACCCCTGCGCACCAGGTGCGCTCGATGCCCAAGTGGGCCTGGGTCCTCACGGTGCTCCTGCTCCCGTTGGTCGGCCCGCTGCTGTGGCTGATCCTCGGCAGGCGGCGCGCCCCCCGCGCCGCCGGAGGGCCCGCCCCGGCTCGCCCCTCCTCCCCTGACGACGACGAGGAGTTCCTGCGCTCCCTGCGCGTCCAGCGGCGGCAGGCCGAGCGGGAGAAGGAGCTCGAGGCGCGTGAGCGCGAGCTGCGGGCGCGCGAGGAGGAGCTGCGCCGACGTCGTGAGCGGGGCGAGGAGCCGGAGCCCGAGGGCGGCGACACGCCTTCCTGACCCTCCCCCCGCGCATCCCCGCGCCCGCCCAGCGCTCCGGCGACATGCCAGCGGCCCTGACCCGCTGGAATGTCGCGGCGGCGCTGGGCGCCCGGGAGGGCGGGCACACAAGGGCCCCGCCGGAGACGCTCCGGCGGGGCCCGCGTGCGTGCGGGCGTGCGCCCGGCGGGTCAGCTCGGCAGGCCGGCGTAGGAGTGCAGGCCGGGGAAGTACGTGTTGACGATCGTGTAGTTGAACACGATGCACAGGAGGCCCACGATGCTCAGCCAGGCGGCGCGGGCGCCGGTCCAGCCGCGGGTGGCGCGGGCGTGCAGGTAGGCCGCGTAGACCACCCAGATGACGAAGGTCCAGACCTCCTTCGTGTCCCAGTTCCAGTAGCGGCCCCACGCGGCGTCTGCCCAGATGGCGCCGGCGATCAGGGTGAAGGTCCACATCACGAAGCCGACCGCGTTGATGCGGTAGGACCAGTTCTCCAAGGCACGGGCCGAGGGGACGAGACGCAGGAAGGACCACGTCCGCTCCCCCGCGGCGGCCTTCAGCTCGGCGCGGTCCTGCAGCAGCTGCAGGGCGGACATCGCGGCGGTGAGGGTGAACAGCGCGGTGGCGAGCACGGCGATGGACACGTGGATCACGAGCCACGGGGACTGCAGCGGCGGCTGCAGGTGGCCCACCGGCGTCGGGAAGCCCATGGTGGCCGCGCACATCATGGCCACGACGAGGCCGGTGACGAACGTGCCGACGAAGCGCAGGTCCTTGCGGATCAGGAACGCCAGGTAGACGGTCGTGATCAGCACGGCGCCGGTGGTCATGAACTCGTAGAGGTTGCCCCACGGCACCCGGTGCGCGGCCAGGCCGCGGGCCACGACGGCGAACGCGTGCAGCGCCCAGCCGATCGCGAGCACGGCGACGGCCACGTTGGCCACCGGGCGCCGCCCGTTGCCGGTGTAGTCCATGTCCTCGTCCACGAGGTCCACGGTGCCGACGGACGCGCCCGCGGATCCCGCGGCGCCGCGGACGGGCGTGCCGGTCCCGGACACGCCGACGGCGGTCGCGCCCCCTGCGCCCACCGCGGCGAGCTCCCGCTCCCGCGCCGGGGCGTGGACGGCGGCCTCGGCGTGGCCCTCCCGGGCCAGCTCGTCCTCGAGGCGGCGGATGGTGGCCGAGGACGTGGCCATGTCGATCGCGAACAGGATGAACGAGACCGCGTACACGAGGGCGGCGATCAGCATGAACAGGTCGCTGTAGTACGCGAGCTGCTCGTTCACAGGAGTCATGGGGTTGAACACTGTCAGTCTCCAGATCGGGGGGTCGCGGGGGTCGTCTCACCAGTGTCCGCCTGGGCGGCGGCCACCGGCCACATCTTCTCCATGGTCTCGCGCAGGGCCACGTGCTCCTCGCGCAGGCCGAACTCCTCACCGCGGGCCAGGAGTGCGTACTCCACCCGGGTGCGGCCGTCCGGATCGGTCCGCCCGCGCACCCACACGCGGCGGCGGCGGGTGAACAGGCTGATCGCGAGCCCGGCCAGGGCGGTGAGGGCGAAGAACCCGACGCCCCACTTCCCCGGGTCGTGGTGGATGTCCAGGCCGACGTAGCGGCGCACGCCGTCGAAGCTGATGGAGCCCTTGCCCTCGGGGAGCTCGTACGTCTCCCCCAGGCCCAGCCGGATGCCGCCGTTGGCGTTCGTGCGGCTGTTCAGCTCGGTGAGCGTGGACGTGTCCAGGACGTACACGTTCTGGGGCACGCCCGCGTCCAGGCCGAGGTCGCCGTGGTAGGAGTTCAGGATCAGCGCGGGGTTCAGCAGCTCGGGGTCCACGGAGATCTCGACGCCGGAGCCGGTGGGGTCGTCCGCCGCGGGCATGAACTGACCGACGAAGCCGAGCTGGTCCGGCCGCGCGTCGGGCACCTTGAGGACGGCCAGGGAGTTGAAGTTCTGGTCGGTGACGCGCGTGACCACGGGCCCCTGGAAGGCCACCTCCCCGTCACCGTCCCGGACGGTGACCACGGGCGCGTAGCCGTTGCCCACGAGGTACACCTTGGCGCCGTCCACCTCGATCGGGTGGTTCACCTTGAGGATCCGCTCCTCGGGCTCGGCCCCGGCGCCCGCGCGGACCTGCATGACGGCCGTGTAGTCCAGGGGCTGGCCGTAGTGGGTGAGGGACTGGCGCTCGAACTCGGCCTCGAAGGACTCCAGGGTCAGGGAGAACGGCTGCAGGTCCTCGGCGTCGAAGTACATGCCGGGGGTGAAGGAGTCGTAGGAGACGAGGTTGTTGGCGAAGCCCTCCCCCTCCACGATGATCTTCTGCCCCGTGTACTTCGTCATGGAGCCGTAGGCCATGAACACGAGCACCCCGATCAGGGAGAGGTGGAACAGGATGTTCCCGATCTCGCGCAGGTAGCCGCGCTCGGCCCCGACGGAGGCGCCGCCCTCCTCCGGGCGGAACTGGACGCGGTAGCGCTTCTTCCTCAGCCACCCCTGGGCCTGACGGACGGCCTCCTCGGGCGCGGGTCCGCCGTCCTCCAGGACGACGACGCCGGACTCCGGCAGGCGACCCAGGTTCCGCGGGGTTCGTGCCGGGGGCTGCCGCAGGGCGCGGGCGTGCTTCACGGCGCGCGGGAGCACGCAGCCCACGAGCGAGATGAACAGCAGCAGGTAGATGGCCGAGAACCAGGCGGACGAGTAGACGTCGAAGAACTGGGCCCTGTCCAGGACCGGACCCCAGACGGGGTTGTCCTCGATCCACCGGTCCACGGCCTCGGGGCCGGCGCGGCGCTGGGGCACGAGCGAGCCGGGCACGGCGGCCACGGCCAGCAGCAGCAGGAGCAGCAGCGCGGTGCGCATGCTGGTCAGCTGCGTCCAGGCCCAGCGCAGCATGCCGCGCGCGCCGAGCGCGGGCAGGGCGACGTCGTCGCGCGCGCGGGCGCGGGTGGAGCCGGTGGGGGCGGGCTTCGTGCTCACAGGGGCATCACCCATTCGTTCTGGAACCAGGACTGCAGGCGGACCATCCACTCGGTCCACAGGCCGGTGACCATGGCCAGGCCGAGCAGGATCAGGACCGCGCCACCGCCCACCATGACGGCGCGGCGGTGCCGCCGGAAGAACCCGAGGGCGCGCATGCCGCGCTCGATCCCGAAGGAGATGAGCACGAACGGCAGACCCAGGCCCAGGCAGTACATCCCGGCCAGCAGGGCGGCGCGGGCCACGGCGGAGGAGTCCTGCGTGTAGGACAGGGCGAACACGGCCGCGAGCGTGGGACCGATGCACGGGGCCCAGCCGAGGCCGAACGTCATCCCGAGCAGGGGCGCCCCGGCCAGTCCGGCGGCGGGCCGCACGTGCAGCTTGCGCTCGGTCTGCAGTCCGCGCAGCCCGCCCATGAACACCACGCCCATGACGATCACGAGGACGCCGAGCAGCCGGGTCACCCAGGACAGGTCCCGCAGGATCCGGAACGCGAGCTCGGCGAAGAGGATGTTCATCACCATGACCACCGCGGTGAACCCGAGCACGAACAGGACGGCGCCGAGGACCACGCGGCCGCGCCGCGGCGTGTCGAGGGCGGCGCCGCCGAGGCCGGACACGTAGCCCAGATAGCCGGGCACGAGCGGCAGCACGCACGGGGAGAGGAAGGAGATCAGGCCGGCGAGCAGGGCGATGGGCGCGGCGGCCAGCAGCGAGCCGTCCAGCGCGATCTCCGCGAAGGGGTTGTCCTGCATCCGGGCGGGCCTCAGGACTCCGCGACCACGGTGTCCAGCAGGGCGGCGAGGGTGCCCTCCTGGACGGCGCCGAGGACGCGGGCGGCCACCCGGCCCTGCCGGTCGAGCACGAGGGTCGAGGGCACCGCCTGCGGGGGGACGTAGTCGGTCATAGCCAGCAGGACGTCCCCCGAGGCGTCCTCCACCGAGGGGTACGGGATGTCGAAGGTGCGCTCGAACGCCTGGGCCGTGGTGGCGGTGTCCCGGACGTTCACACCCAGGAAGCGCACGCCCTGCGGGGCGAACCGCTCGTGCAGCGACACCAGGTGGGGGGCCTCCACGCGGCACGGGGCGCACGCGGCGTACCAGAAGTTCAACAGGGCGGGCTCGCCGCGCAGGTCCGCGCCGCTGACGGGGGTGCCGTCGAACAGCTCCGCGGTGAACCCCACCGGCGTGCCGCGCTCGGCCGGGGCGAACTCCGCCACGGAGCCGTCCCCGGCGATGTAGTTCTTCCCGCCGGCGTTGCCGGCCTGGCGCGCGAGGGAGTCGTCGCCGCCCGAGCAGGCGGCCAGCAGGGGGGCCAGGGAGGCCGCGGACAGTCCGGTGAGGACGACGCGGCGGGAGGGACGGGACGGAAGGGACATGACGCGGGCGCTCCGGGGACGGGGACGGCGGGGTGAGCAGGGTGGACGGGGTCTTCGCGAGTCTACGCGGCGGGACTCCGCCTGATGGAACCCTGGGTGCCGCCGGAGACTCCCCCTCGGCACCGGAGGCCCCTCCCCCGTCGGAGGGGCGGACGCTCAGGCCCCGGGCAGGGAGGAGGCGTCCTTGAGCAGCGCGCGGTTGGGCTCGTGGTACTCGACGCGCGGCAGGGCCCGGCCCTCCTCGTAGACCAACGAGGTCACGGAGGTCAGCGAGCACTCCCGCGAGCGCGGGTCGTGGGCCAGCGGACGCCCCTCCACGGCCAGGCGGGTGACCCAGATGGGCAGCTGGTGGGACACCAGGACGGCCTCCGCACCGGGCCCGCCGGCCTCGAGCGCCTCGTCCTTGACCCGGTCCGCGGTCGCGAGCATGCGGGCGGCCTGCTGCCGGTAGGGCTCGCCCCACGAGGGGGTCAGGGGGTTGCGCAGCAGCGGCCACAGCCGCGGGGAGCGCTTGAGCGTGGCGGCGACGTCGGACATCCCCTCGAAGGCGTTCTCCGCCTCGATCACGTCCGCCTCGGTGCGCAGCGGCCGGTCCAGGGCCTCGGCGATCGGGGCGGCGGTCTGCTGGGCGCGCAGCAGCGGGGAGGCGGCCACGATCTCCGGCCGACGGCCCTGCTCGTCCGCCCGGCGCGCGAACCACGCGGCCACGTCCACGGCCATGCGCCGGCCCAGCTCGGACAGGCCGAAGCCGTCCAGGCGGCCGTAGAGCACGCGCTCCGGGTTGTGGACTTCTCCGTGGCGGACGAGGTGCACCGTGGCGAGGGTCTGCATGGGCCCAGTCTTCCAGACCGCCCCGCCCGGTACCGTGGGCGCCAGAGCACCGACCGAGGAGGACCATGTCCGGCACGCCCCAGCACGACCCCCGCGACCGCAGCCCCTACGGCGCCGACCCGCACGCCGGGTCCGCGCCCCGCTGGCCGGACGCGGACGCCCAGAGCCCCTACGGCCGTCCCCCGGTCGACGCCGGCGCGCCCGGGGCCCAGGCCCCGCAGTGGACCGGGGTGCCCGGGCAGCAGCCGGGTCAGGAGGCCCTCCCGCAGTGGTCCGGGCACCCGGCGCCCGCGACGCCGCGCCGCCCGGGCTCCATCACGGCCGCCTTCTGGCTCATCCTCTCGGCCGGGTCCCTGTTCCTGCTCACCACGCTGCTGGCCGGGCTGTCCCTGCTCACCGAGCCCGGCCGCCAGGCGCTCACCCAGGCGATGGAGCAGTCCTATCGGGACGTGGGCCTGACCGACGCCCAGATCCAGCAGTACCGGGAGCTCGTCCCCACCCTCCTGCCGGTGATGACGGGGGTGACCATCGCCCTGGGCGTGCTGGCCTTCCTCGTCTACCTGTGGATCGCCCTCAAGATCCGCGGCGGCTCGCGCGCGGCCCGCACGGTCGGCACCGTGCTCGCGGTGCTCTCCGTGCTGATGCTGGCTGTCAACCTCGTCCTCGGGTCGTTCAACCCGCTCGAGCTGCTGTGGGTGGCCCTCGGCGCGGTCGGCGTCGGGATGGCCTACCGCAAGGACGCCACCGAGTACCTGCGGCTCAAGGCCTGGGAGCGCGCCGCCCGCCGCTGACGGGCGCGACCGCCGGCCTCAGGACCGCGGCGCGTCGAGCAGGCGGGCGAGCCGGGCGGGGTCCACGCGCCAGAAGTCGCGCTGGACCCCGTCCACGAACAGGACCGGGACCTCCTCCGCGTAGGCCTCCAGCAGGTCCGGGTGGGCGGCGCCGTCGACCCTCTCCCACGCCTGCCCCCGCGGGGCGCACACCCCCTCGACGGCGGACTCGGCGTCCGCGCAGAGGTGACATCCCGGCTTCACCAGAAGCTGGACGCGGGCGTCGGAGGCGGGGGGCGCGGGGAGCATGCGGCCATCCTAGGCCTGCTCCCCCGCCCGACGGCGGCGCCCCTGCGCCCCGGACACACGACGTGGCCGTCCGCCCCGATGGGGGCGGACGGCCACGTCGGTCGCTCTCAGGGAGCGGGCGTCACTTCTTGTTGCGACGCTGGTGGCGGGTCTTGCGAAGCAGCTTGCGGTGCTTCTTCTTCGCCATGCGCTTGCGGCGCTTCTTGATGACAGATCCCATGGGGACTCCTTCGTCGGGGTGAGGGTCGGCGGGGCGTGGGGACCGCGGATGTCCGGGTCCTCCGGTCACGCCGACCCGCATTCCACCGGGTGTGGAACGCCTGAAAACGTTCCCGGCCACACTACCGGTCGCCGCGGGCCCGCGTCGAACCGCGGCCTCGACCGGCCCGGGGCCGTCAGTCGAACCAGGGGTCGAGCCCGTGCAGGGGGAAGACCTCGCGGCGGGTGGCCATGACGGTCTGGTCCACGGGGTCGGCGGGGTCGTAGCCCACCTCCCACGAGCGCCACCACACGTCCGCGTCCTCGCCCATGACGGCGGGGATGCGCTCCTCGTCATCGCCCACGAACAGGGACATGTCCCCCGTGAGGTCCTCCTCGCCCAGACGCCGCACGTGCTCTCGCCAGGCCTCAGGGATCGGCGTGGACAGCGGCACCGGCTGGCCGGTGACGACGCCGACCAGGTGCGTCCACGCGCGCGGCACCACGCGCAGCGGGTTGTAGCCGCCGCCGCCGGTGGCCACCCACCGGCCGTGGGCGAACCGGTCAGCCCAGTCGCCGAGGTCGAAGGCCAGCTGGCGCTGACCGTCCACGGACAGGCGAAGGTCCGCCAGGGGGTCCGTCGCGTGCGAGTCGCAGCCGTGCTGGGTGACGAGCACGTCCGGGGCGAACGCCTCGAGCAGCTGCGGGACCACGGCGTGGGCGGCCCGCAGGAAGCCGGCGTCGCCGGTGCGCGGGGGCAGGGCCACGTTCACCGCGGTGCCGGCCGCGTCCGGGCCGCCGGTCTCGTTGGCGAAGCCGGTGCCGGGGAACAGGCTGATGCCCGTCTCATGCAGGGAGATCGTCATGACGCGGGGGTCGTCGTAGAAGATCGCCTGCGTGCCGTCCCCGTGGTGGGCGTCCACGTCCACGTAGGCCACGCGCTCGGCGCCCAGGTCCAACAGGCGCTGGATCGCCAGGGCGCAGTCGTTGTAGATGCAGAACCCGGAGGCCCTGTCCCGCGCCGCGTGGTGCATGCCGCCGGAGAAGTTCACGGCGCGCGTCACCTCTCCGGACCAGACGGCCTCGGCGGCGGCGCGGGTGCCGCCGGCGATCCGCGCCGCGGACTCGTGCAGGTCGGGGAACGTGGGGCAGTCCTCGGAGCCCAGACCGTGCGCCTCGTCCACGGCGGCGTCCTCGCGCGACGCGGCCCGCACGGCCTCGATGAACTCCGGGGAGTGGACCGTCGCCAGCTCCTCGTCCGTGGCCACGGGGGGCTGGAGGACGCGCACGTGCTCCGCGTCCAGCAGGCCGAGGGCATCCGAGAGCCGGTGCGTCAGGTCCAGGCGCAGCGGCGCCATCGGGTGGTGCGCGCTGAAGCGGTACTTCAGCAGGCTGGGATCCCACACCACTGCGGTGGGTGCAGGCTGGACGGTGTCGGACGTGGCTGCGGTCACGCTCCAGGGTAGATCCGTCCACCGCCCCGGGGGCAACCCGGCGCCGGATGGGTCCCCTCCGAGACGCGCGGCGCCACGACGCCGCGGCCCGGGCCCCGCGCCCCGGGGGATACTGGATCCGGCCCGCCGGGCCGAGACGGGGCCCCGCCCCGGCGACCACCCATCAGGAGGATCTCCATGGCCCCCGCCCCCGCGTCCGCGCTCCGGCGCGCGAGCGGCGCGGTGACCGCCGTCGCTGCCGGCTCCCCCGCCCGCGCGGCCCTGTCCGCCTTCGCCCTCGGAGCCCTGCTCTTCACGGCGCTGCTGACGCTGCCCATCGCCGCGGCGGACGGGCGCGCCACGCCCCTGCACGACGCGATGTTCACCGCCGTCTCCGCGTTCTCCGTGACAGGGCTGACCACGGTGGACACCTCCACCCACTGGTCGTTCTGGGGGCACCTGATCCTGCTGGCCGCGATGCAGATCGGCGGCCTGGGCATCCTGTCCATGGCCTCCCTGCTGACCCTCGCCGTGTCCCGGCACCTCGGCCTGCGCACCAAGCTCGCCACTCAGGAGGCCGGCATGACCACCGGCAACATGGGCGAGGTGGGCCGGCTGCTGCGGGTCGTGGTGGTCACCGTGCTCACGTGCGAGGCCGCGCTGGCGGTGGTCCTCGTGCCGCAGTTCGCGGGGCTCTCCGGCTCCTGGGCCACGGGCCTGTGGCAGGGCGTCTTCTACTCGGTGAGCGCGTTCAACAATGCCGGCTTCGCCCTGCACGCCGGCGGCGGCATCGCGGAGCTCGCGGGGCAGCCGGTGATCGTCACCGTGATCGCGGTCGGCGTGTTCGCCGGCGCCCTGGGCTTCCCCGTGGTGATGGTGCTGCTGGACAAGGGCTGGCGGTTCCGCTCCTGGAACCTGCACACCAAGCTCACCGTGGAGGTGACCGTCCTCCTGCTGGTGCTCGGCGCCGTCGGCCTTTTCCTCTTCGAGGCGGACAACCCGGCCACGCACGGGGGCATGGGGGTGGGTCAGCGCATCGCGCACGCGCTGTTCGGCTCCGTGATGACGCGCTCGGGCGGGTTCGCGATCGACGACACCGACAGCCACAGCCCCGAGTCCCTGCTGCTGATGGACGCCCTCATGTTCGTGGGCGGCGGGTCGGCCTCCACCGCCGGCGGCATCAAGGTGACGACGCTGGCCGTGATGTTCCTGGCCATCGTGGCCGAGGCCCGCGGTGACAAGGAGGTCACGGTGCACGGCCGCACGATCTCCCAGGAGACCCTCCGCGTGGCCATCTCCGTGCTGGCCCTGGGGTCGACGCTCGTGCTGCTGGCCACGATCGTCCTCGTCTCCATCACCGGCGAGTCCCTGCAGCGGCCCCTGTTCGAGGTGATCTCCGCGTTCGGCACCTGCGGGCTGTCCGTGGGGGTGTCCGCCGAGGCGCCGCCGGCCGGGAAGTACCTGCTGACCGCCCTGATGTTCGCCGGGCGCGTTGGTACGATCACGTTCGCCGCGGCCCTGGCCCTGCGCCAGCGCCGCGTGCTCTACCGCTACCCCGTCGAGAGGCCGATCCTTGGCTGACCAGCAGCGCATCGATCCGAACGCACCCGTGCTCGTGATCGGCCTCGGGCGCTTCGGCGCCGCCACGGCCGAGGAGCTCGTCGCACAGGGCCGCGAGGTGCTCGCCGTCGAGCGGGACCCCGTCCTCGTGCAGCGCTTCGCGCCCGTCCTCACCCACATCGTGGAGGCGGACGCCACGGACCCGGAGGCCCTGCGCCAGCTGGGCGCGCAGGACTTCGCGATGGCCGTGGTGGGCGTGGGCACCTCGATCGAGGCGTCCGTGCTGATCACCGCCAACCTCGTGGACCTGGAGATCCCCCACATCTGGGTCAAGGCCATCTCCGACGCGCACGGCACGATCCTGCAGCGGATCGGCGCGCAGCACATCATCTTCCCGGAGAAGGACGCCGGGGTGCGTGCGGCGCACCTGGTGAACGGGCGCATGCTGGACTTCATCGAGTTCGACGACGACTTCGCCATCGTGAAGATGTTCCCGCCGTCCGAGACGGTGGGCTTCACCCTGGCCGAGTCGGATGTGCGCCGGAAGTACGGCGTGACGATCGTGGGGGTGAAGACCCCCGGCGAGGACTTCACCTACGCCCGCGCAGACACCCGGGTGGGCCCGCGCGACACCCTGATCGTCTCCGGCCACACGGACCTGATCGACCGGTTCGCCGCGCGGCCCTGAGGCCGGGAGCCGGGGAGGCGGTCACCCGCCGGGATAGGGCGACGACGGCGGCACCCGCCGCCCCACCGAGCAGTGCGGCCAGGACATCGTCGACTGTTGCCGCCCGCCCGCTGTTCCCAAGCCACTGCGCCGCCTCGATCGCGAGGGCGAGGGCGCCGCAGGCCAGGGCGGTCCTCCGAACGCCCCACGCTCAGGTCGCCGCGATCAGCACGCCGCCAACCCCGAACATCGCCACGTTCGCCAACCGTTCCAGGACGGCGATCCCGCCCAGGCCCGGTCCTTCGGTGAGCACGGCGCGGAACGGGATCAGGTCCGCGCGGGGCCGTCCGTCGTCGAGCCCGGACACCCCGGCCGAGACGACTCCGGGCAGAAGTGTCAGCAGGAGCATCCCCGAGAGCCAGCAGCCGAGGAGCCACAGGGCCGCCACCCGGCCTGCGGGCCAGGCGGCCACAGTCACGCTCCGACTCCGAAGTATCAGCACGCCGGCGCCCCAGAGGGCGGCCACGACGGCCAGCAGCGGGGCGAGATTGAGGAGGGCGTGGATCCAGGAGCGCATGGGGGGATGCTAACGGGCAGCACAGCGTGCTCGCCGTCTCCCTCGATCGTGGGGGCATGATCATGATGCTCTTCGGCCCGCCGGCGGTTGGGAAGACGACCGTGAGGTGCACCGTCGCCGCGTCCGACTCTCGGCTGTTCCACAATCACATGACTATCGAGCCGTTGCTCGAGGTCTTCGTGCGCGGCACGGAGCCGTTCAACGTGCTTGCGGACGAGTTCCCGATCCGCGTGCTCGCGGAGGCCGCCCGTGCCGGAGTGGACCTCGTGTTCACCCTCGTCTGGAACGGGACCGACCCGGACGACGTCGCGCATCTTAGGTGCTGCGTGGCGGCCGCCGGCGGCGACGCGGCCTGCATGGAGCTGCGCGCGGGTATGACTACCCGCCTGCGTCGCAACCGCACGGAGGAACACCTGGCTCACAAGCCGTCCAAGCGGGATCTCGAGTGGTCCGAGGCCAACGTCCGCGAGATGGAGGCCGGGTAGGTCATGACCATCGCGGACGGCTCGGGCGCGGCGGCGGAGCTGCTCGGTGCCCACCCCCACCTGGTGCTGGACACGGAGACCCGAACGGCCGAGAAGAGCGCCGACGCCGTGCTGGAGTGGCTGCGCCCACCCGGGGTCGCCGCACGCCGCCGGACGTCAGCCCGCGAGCTCCTCGCCCATCTCCCGGTCGCGGGCGGCAGCGGCGTCCATGGCCTCGGCCACGAGCCGCTCGAACCCGCCCTCCTGCAGCGTGGCCACCGCGCGCTCGGTGGTGCCGTTCGGGCTCATCACGGCCCGGCGCAGCGTCTCCGCCCGCTCCTCCCCCTGGACCAGCATGGTGCCGGCGCCCTTCACGGTGGCCGCGGCCATGGCCTCTGCGGCCTGGGGCGGCAGGCCCAGATGGCCGGCGTGCGCGGCGATCGCCTCGGCGAGCAGGAACACGTAGGCGGGGGCCGAGCCCGCAGCCGCCACGACGGCGGACAGCTGCTCCTCCGTCACCGGCACCACCAGGCCCGAGCCGGAGAACAGGGACTCCACGAGCGCGCGCTGCTCCTCGGTGACACCCGCGGCGGGTGCCACGCCGACCACGCCGCAGCCCACGGTGAGCGGCGTGTTCGGCATGGTGCGCACGAGCGGCTGGCCCGCCGGCAGAGCCGCGGCGATGGTCTCCGCACGCACGCCGGCGGCCACCGACACCACGACCGTCTCTGGGCGCAGGGCCGGGGCGATCTGCCGGGCGGTGGCCACGATGTCCTTGGGCTTGACGCCGAGCAACACCACGTCCGCCTCCCGCACCGCGGTGAGGTTGGCGTCGGGGTCCTCCTCGGACGAGTGCACGGTCACGCCGTGCTTCGCCGCCCGCTCCTGCGCCGAGTCGGCGCTGCGGGTCGTGGCGGAGATACGGTCCGGCGTCGTGACGGAGGCGGCGAGCAGGCCGGTGAGGATGGCGCCGGTCATGGAGCCGAGGCCGAGGATCGCGAGGCGGGGCTGGGAGGTCATGGTCGGTCCTTTCCGTGGGGGTCCGTGGGAGGGGCGACGGCGGCCGCCCGGGTCAGTCGTCGCGCCCGCCGAGGTGCTCGCGAGCGAAAGCCAGGGAGGCGGCGAGCTTCTCCTCGCGCTCGCCGGCGTAGGTCACACCGCGGGTGCCGACCTCCACGCACACCGAGCCGGCCAGTCCCTCACGGCCCAGGAACCGCAGGGACTCGGCCACGTTCTGGGTGCCCTCGCCGGGGACGAGGTGGGCGTCCTTGGTGCCGTCCACGCCGTCGGTGAGGTGCACGTGGCGCAGGCGCCGGCCCAGGCCCCGGACGTTCGCCAGCGAGTCCTCACGGGCGATCGCCGCATGGGAGAAGTCCCACGTGACGTGCTCGTACGGCTCGGGCACGGGGTCCCAGTGCGGCAGGTACATCGTCAGCTCGCGGCCGCGGGCGCGCCACGGGTACATGTTCTCCACCGCGATCACCACGCCCGTCTCCACCATGATCTCGGCGATGCGCCGGGCGAACTGGGACGCGTACCCGCCCTGCCAGCGGAACGGCGGGTGGGCCACCACGGTGCGGGCGCCCACCGCGCGGGCGAGCTCCACGGAGCGCTCGATCTTGGACCAGGCCGTGCCCCACACCTGCTGCGTGAACAGCAGGGTGGGCGCGTGGATCGAGTCGATCCGCATGCCGGTGCGCTCCGCGAGCGTGGTCAGACGGTCCGCGTCCTGGCTGTACGCGTTGTGGGTGACCATCACCTCCACGCCGTCGTAACCGAGGTCCTGGGCCAGGGCGAACACGTCCTGCGTGCCCAGCGGGAACACCGAGGAGGAGGACAGGGTCACGGGGATGTCCGTGCCGCGGCGGACCTCCGGGGTCAGGTGCTCGGTCGAGACCATCGGCGGGGCGAGCCGCGGCTCCCCGGGCAGACGCGCGTGGGAGCCGGCGCCCGACGTCGGCACGGTCATCTCAGCGCACTCCCAGGCGCAGGCCCGGCAGCAGCGAGTCCGTGTTGAGGTTGATGTGGCCGACCCCGCGGCCGCCGTCCCGCGTGAGGTGGCCCTCGAGCATGAGGGCGTCGAGCCGGTTGAGGATCAGGCCCTCGCGCAGCGCCCACGGGCAGATCTCCAGCTGGGCCACGCCGAACGTGCGCATCGCGGCCAGCGCGACGACGGCGCCCGCCAGCACCTGGGGCGCGCGGACCTCGGAGACACCGGGCAGCTCGGCCCGCTCGTCCCACGTCATGGCGGCCAGGCGATTGACCCACAGCTGCAGGTCGTCGGCGCGCAGGTGGCGCTTCACGTGCGGGCCCGCCGCGGACGGGGCGGCGCCCGTGAGGCGGGCGAGGGACCGGAACGTCTTGGACGTGGCGGTGACGGCGAGCGGGGCCTCCGTGGGAGGGAACCGGGTGAACGCCTCCTCGAGGCGCGCCTCCACGTGCTTGCGCAGCCGCTTGACGCCCTTGGGGCTGGGCGGGTCGTCCGGCAGCCACTCGCGGGTGAGCCGGCCCGCCCCCAGGGGCAGGGAGACGGCATGGCTGGGCAGCTCGTCCTGGCCGTAGGCGATCTCGAAGGAGCCGCCACCGATGTCGAAGTTCAGGATCGAGCCGGTGCCCCACCCCTGCCAGCGGCGCACCGCGAAGTACGTCATCGCGGCCTCCTGCTCGCCGGAGAGCTCCATGAGGTGGACCCCGGTCTCCGCCTCCACGCGGGCCAGCACCGCGGGCCCGTTGGCGGCCTCGCGGATGGCGGAGGTGCAGAAGGAGATCATGTCCTCCGCCTCGTGCTCTTCGGCGAAGGCCACGGCCTCGCCGATGAACCCGACCAGCTCGTCCTGGCCCTCGGTGCTGATCGCGCCGTCGTCGTCCAGGAAGAGGATCAGCGGCAGGGAGCGCTTGTGGTCGGCGTACGGGGTCGGCCGGGCGCCCGCGTGCGCCTCCACTAGGAGCAGGTGCACGGTGTTGGACCCGATGTCCAGGACGCCGAGGCGCACGCGCTCAGCCCTTCTTCCGGGCGGCCGGCTTCGCGGCAGTGGTCTTCTTGGCGGCGGTGTTCTTCGCGGCCGGCTTCCGGGCCGGGGCCTTCTTCGTGGCCGGGCCCTTGGCGCGCTTGTCCGCGAGCAGCTGGTAGGCCTCCTCCGCCGTGAGCTCCTCGGGCTGGCGGCCGCGCGGGACGGTGATGTTGGTGACGCCGTCCGTGATGTACGGGCCGAAGCGGCCCTCCTTCACGGTGACCTTCTTGCCGGAGACCGGGTCCTCGCCGAACTCGGCCAGCGGCGGCTTGGCGGCCCCGCGGCCACGCTGCTTCGGCTGGGCGTAGATCTCGAGGGCCTGCTCCTGCGTGATGCTGAAGATCTGGTCCTCGGACTCGAGCGAGCGCGAGTCCGAGCCCTTCTTCAGGTAGGGCCCGAAGCGCCCGTTCTGGGCGGTGATGACCTCGCCCTCGGCGTCCGCGCCCACGACGCGCGGCAGGGACATCAGCTGCAGCGCCTGCTCGAGGGTCACGGTGTCCACGGACATGCTCGTGAAGAGGGAGCCGGTGCGGGGCTTCTCCTTGGCCGGCTTCTTCTTCGGCTTGGGCTTGCCGTTCTTGTAGTACTCGGTGGGCTGCGCGTCGAGCCAGGCCTGCAGCTCCTCCTCGGTCATCTCGGGGATGACCTCGGTGACGTAGGGCCCGTAGCGCCCATCCTTGGCGACGACGGTCCGGCCCGTCTCCGGGT
This sequence comes from Micrococcus lacusdianchii, assembly GCF_023155805.1. Classification (GTDB taxonomy): domain Bacteria; phylum Actinomycetota; class Actinomycetes; order Actinomycetales; family Micrococcaceae; genus Micrococcus; species Micrococcus lacusdianchii. The sequence continues at coordinate 101,003 of NZ_JAKNUW010000009.1, forward strand.
CCGTGCCGAGCTCGCGCTCGGAGGGCTGGGCGGTGGCGAACAGCTCCTCGGCCTTGGCCGGCGTCAGCTCGTCCGGGGCCAGGTCCTCGGGGACGTTGGCGCGCTCCGGCGCGGTGCCCTCCGGGGCCCCTTCGGGGAGGCGGCGCTCGAGGTACGGGCCGTACTGGCCCACGCGCAGCGTGATGTCCTCGGTGACGGGCAGGGAGTTGACGGCCCGGGCGTCGATCTCGCCGAGGTTCTCCACGACGTTCTTGAGCCCCTCCACGCCCCGCTCGGTCTGCTCGGCGGGGGCGCCGAAGTAGAACGTCTGCAGCCAGGCCTCACGGGCCAGCTCGCCGGCGGCGATGCGGTCCAGGTCGTCCTCCATGCGGGCCGTGAAGTCGTAGTCGACGTACGTGGCGAAGTGGTCCTCGAGCAGGCCGATCACGGCGAACGCGGTCCAGGACGGCACCAGGGCGTTGCCGCGCTTGGTCACGTAGCCGCGGTCCATGATCGTGGAGATCGTGGGCGCGTAGGTGGACGGGCGGCCGATCTCGCGGCGCTCCAGCTCGGCGACGATCGAGGCCTCCGTGTAGCGCGCCGGCGGGGAGGTCTCGTGCCCGGTCGGCTCGATCGGGGCGCCCGTGAGGGTCTCCCCCTCCCCGACCTGCGGCAGGCGGCGGCCCACGGAGTCCTTGTCCTCCGCGTCCTCCTTCTCCACGTCCCGGCCCTCCTCGTAGGCGTCGAGGAAGCCCTTGAACGTGATCACGGTGCCGGAGGCGGCGAACTGGGCCGTCCGGCCGTCCTCGGCCGTGGCGGAGAAGCGCAGCGTGGCGGTGTAGCCCTTGGCGTCGGCCATCTGCGACGCCACGGTGCGCTTCCAGATCAGCTCGTAGAGCCGGAACTCGTCCGGCCGCAGCTCGGCCTTGACCTGCGCGGGCGTGCGGAAGGCGTCGCCCGCCGGGCGGATGGCCTCGTGGGCCTCCTGTGCGTTCTCGGAGCGCTTGGCGTAGACGCGGGGCTTGTCCGGCACGGACGCCGCGCCGTAGAGCTCGGTGGCCTGCGTCCGGGCGGCGCCGATCGCCTCCTGGGAGAGGTTCACCGAGTCCGTGCGCATGTAGGTGATGTAGCCGTTCTCGTACAGGCGCTGGGCCACCTGCATGGACACCCGCGAGCTCATGCGCAGCTTGCGGGAGGCCTCCTGCTGGAGCGTGGAGGTGGTGAACGGGGCCGCCGGCCGCCGGGTGTACGGCTTGTCCTCCACGGCATCCACCGTGAAGTCCTTGCCGGCCAGGCCCGCGGCCAGCGACGACGCCGCCGCCTCGTCCAGGTGCGTCACCTTGCCGGCGGCGGAGTCCTTGAGCGCGCCGGCGTCCGTGAAGTCGCGGCCGGTGGCCACGCGGGAGCCGTCCACCGTGCTGAGGCGGGCCGTGAACGAGCTGCCCACGGCGTCCGCGGCCTGCGCGCCCTCGGCCACCGTGAAGGTGCCCTCCACACCCCAGTAGCGGGCGGAGACGAAGGCCATGCGCTCGCGCTCGCGCTCGACGACGAGGCGGGTGGCCACCGACTGCACGCGGCCCGCCGAGAGCCCGCGGGAGACCTTGCGCCACAGCACGGGCGAGAGCTCGTAGCCGAACAGGCGGTCCAGGATGCGGCGGGTCTCCTGCGCGTCCACGAGGTGGGTGTCCAGCTCGCGGATGTTCTCGAGGCCGCGGCGCACGCCCTCCTTGGTGATCTCGCCGAAGGTCATCCGGTACACGGGGACCTTGGGCTTGAGGGTGTCCAGCAGGTGCCACGCGATGGCCTCGCCCTCGCGGTCCGCATCGGTGGCGAGGTAGAGGGCGTCCGCGTCCTTAAGCTCGCGCTTGAGCTCGGTGACCTTCTTCTTCTTGTCCGGGTGCACCACGTAGTACGGCGTGAAGCCGTGGTCCGTGTCCACCGCGAACTTGCCGTAGGGACCCTTCTTCATGTCCGCCGGCAGGTCCGAGGGCTTGGGCAGGTCCCGGATGTGGCCCACGGACGAGTCCACCACCCAGCCGGAGCCCACCGCGTTCAGGTACTTCGCGATGGACTTGCTCTTGGCCGGGGACTCCACGATGACCAGCTTCTTGCCCTCGGGCGTGGAGCCGGTCCTGGACGCGGATGCAGGGGACAAGGGGGGTTCCTCCTCGGACGGGGATGGGCGGGACCGCCGACGACGGCGCCGCTCCGGCGCCCGTCATCCTACGGGCCGATCCCTCCACACTATCCACATCCGGCGGACGCCGTACGGCGCGGGGGTGCGGGCGGTGGACGACGGCGACGGGCCACGGGGCATCGCGAGCGTTGGGGTGGGCATGCATCGGAGCCGGGATGCATGCCCAGCCCAACGCTCGGCGAAGGGGCGGGGGGCAGGGCAGCGGGTGGATGCGACGGCGCACGGCCGGCGTCGCGTCAGGCCTCCACCAGGAACCCGTCCTCGTAGAGCTCGCGGATCGCCGCCAGCAGGCCGGCCCGGCCGGCCTCGTCGAACTCCAGCAGCGCGGCGACCGCGCCCACCAGCTGCCCCACGGACAGCTCGCCGTCGCTGGCCGAGAGGACGCCCGCCGTCGCGGTGTCCAGGCGCGCCACGCGCCGGAACCCGGAGCCCTGCCGGGCCAGGATCACCTCGGGGTGCTCGGCGCCGAACCGCTGGTGCCGCTCCTCGGTGACGTCCGCGGCGACCTCCAGGTGCAGGGCGCGCAGGGCGGCCAGTGCCGGGTCGCCGGGCGCCTCACCCGCGTCCGCGGTCGCCAGCCGGTCCCGGCGGGCGACGGCGGCGGCCCAGGCCCCGCCGATCGCGTCGTCGATCGGCTGGGTGAGCTCCTCCACCACGGTCCATGCCCGGCCCTGGGAGCCGTCCTCCACAGGACGCCTCAGCCACACGTGGCCGAAGCCGACGCCGGCGACGCCCCGGGCCGCGAAGTCCGCCAGGTAGCCCCGGTAGGCGGCCTCGTAGGCCGAGGGATCCAGCTCGAGCGAGGAGTCCTGCAGCCACGTCTCGGCGTAGCCGGCTGCGTCCTGGAGGTCGCGCTGCACGATCCAGGCCTGCATCCCCGGGGCCACCCAGGAGCGGGGGCGGGCGGCCCAGTCGGAGGCGGCGGGGCCGTCGTCGTCGGCCGTCGAGGTCGAGGCCGCCGCCGGGATCTCCCAGTTGGCGAGCAGGTGCGCGGTGCCACCGGGGGTCAGGTGCGCCGTAACCGCGGCGATGAACTCCGCGACGAGGCGGTCCCCCTCGCGGCCGCCGTCGCGGTAGACCATCACCGGCGCGTCCGGGTCGGTGCGCGGGGTGATCACGAACGGCGGGTTGGAGGCCACCAGGTCGAACCGGCGGCCGGCCACCGGCTCGAGCATGTCCCCGACGAGCAGCTCCACGCGCTCCTCCGGATGCTCGCGGTCCAGGCCGAGGACGTCCGCATTGAGCAGCAGGTTGAACCGGGTGAACTCGAGGCAGCGCGGGGCAAGATCCGTGGCGGTGACGTGCCGGGAGTGGGCGAGCAGGTGGAGGGTCTGGATGCCGCAGCCGGCGCCGACGTCCAGGGCGGTGTCCACGGGGCGGCGGTGCACGGCTCCGGCCAGGGTGAGCGAGGCACGGCCGACGCCGAGGACGTGCTCCGCCGGTAGGGGTCCGCGCCGCTGCAGGGCGGTCTGGTCCGAGGCCACCCACATCCGGCCGGGCTCGTCCGTCGCATAGGGCGAGAGGTCGCACGTGGCCCGGACGGCGCCCGCCGGGTCGCCGGGGCGGCCGTCGACGACGAGCCCGGCCTCCCGCAGCCCGGCCAGCCCCAGCGCGGGGACGGCTGCCGCGAGGTCCGCGGCGGGCACGGGGTCGCCCAGCATGAAGGCGCCGACGACTGCGGCCAGCGGGCGGTCCTCGGGCGCCACGCCGGCGGCGCGCACGGCACGGGCCGCCTCGGCGTGCTCGCGGTCCAGGGCGGTCACGGCCATCGGGCCCAGCAGGGCCTCGACGGCCTCGGAAGTGTACGGCAGGGCGGCGAGGTCCGCCGCGAGCGCGGCCCCCGTCGACGGGGTCAGGACGGGGGCGGGCAGGCTCATGCGGGGGTCCTCTCCAGGGCGTGGGTGGCGGCGCGGTCCGCGCACACGGGGCAGCGGTGCTCGGGGTGGGCGCCGACGCAGCCGGGGCAGCGGACCTCGAGGGTGGTGCAGGCGCTGTCGGCGCAGTTGGCCAGGCGGGAGGTGGGCCCGCCGCAGGTGACGCAGCGTCCGAGGGTGGCGGCGTCGTCGGTGAAGCGGACGGACAGGCGGCGGTCGAACACGGCGAGCTCGCCGTGCCACAGGCCGGCGTCCCCGAAGGCCTCCCCGTAGCGGACGATGCCGCCGTCGATCTGGTAGACCTCCGCGAACCCGCGGTCCTTGAGCAGCGCGGAGAGGACCTCGCAGCGCACCCCGCCCGTGCAGCAGGAGACCACCGGCGAGTCCCTGAGGTGGTCGAGGGCGCCGGAGTCGACGGCCGCGAGCAGGTCCCGCGTGGTGTGCGCCTCCGGGACCACGGCCCCCTCGAACCGGCCGATCTGCGCCTCCACCGTGTTCCGGCCGTCCAGGAACACGACCGGGCGATCGGTGCCCGCACGCTCGGCCACGAGGGCGTGGACGCCCTGCGGGGACAGGTGCTCGCCGGTGCCCACCACGCCGTGCTCGTCCACGCGGACGCGGCCCGGGGCGCCGAACGCCACGAGCTCCGGCCGCACCTTGACCGACAGACGCGGGAAGTCCTCGGCCGACCCGTCCGACCACTTCACGTCCAGGTCGGCGAACGCGGGGTGCTCGCGGGTGCCCTTCACGTAGGCCTTGACGGCGTCCACGGGCCCGCCGACCGTGCCGTTGATCCCCTGCGGGGACACGATGATCCGCCCGGTCAGACCGAGGGAGGCCGCGAGGGTGCGCTGCCAGAGCCGCACCGCCTCCGGGTCGGCGAGCGGGACGAAGCGGTAGTAGAGGACGATGCGGGAGACGGTGGTCATCGGCGTCGAGCCTAGTCGGCCGCGCACGGCTCCGAATGTGACGCGGCCCACGGGCAGACCGTGACCGGCGACCCCGCGGGGAAGTACGCTCGACGGCATGACGCAGAGCATCGACGACACCCTGGTGGGCACGTGGTTCGCCGCGTGGTCCCGCTCCCGCGGCTACGAGACCCGCACCGAGGACGGCCTGCGCTCGGCGCTGCGCCAGAAGTGGCCGGCCCGGCGCATCCCGGGCGGCTCCGGCCGGGCGACGCTCGACATCCCGATGACGTGGGAGCACATCCTGGTCGAGCCCGACGCCGCCGCCCTCGCCCCGGCCCTGCGCTCCCTGGAGGAGCAGCCGGACCGCCTGATCACGGTGTTCGGCGAGACCTCCGAGGACCTGACCGCGGCGGGCCTCCACAACGCCGCCGAACCGGAGCGGTTCATGACCGTGGCCCTGGACCCCGAGGTCCAGGACGTCGAGCTGCCGCTCCTGCCGGAGGGCTACGAGGCCCGCGTGGACGAGCCGGTGGAGGGCGCGCGGCGCCTGCGGCTCTACGCGACCGGGGACGCGTCCGCCGCCCCCGACGGCGAGGAGCAGCTCGCCGGCCTCGGCTGGGTCACCTTCGAGGGCGACACCGCCGTCTACGACCGCATCTGGACCTCTCCGCACTACCGCCGCCGCGGCCTCGGCAGCCTCCTCATGCGGTACCTGACCAGCGAGGCCCTCAGCGCCGACGCGGACCTCGAGCACGGCCTCCTCGTGGCCTCCCCGGACGGGCAGAAGCTCTACGGCCATCTCGGCTGGACCGACCTGGGCCCCGTCAGCCTCTGGACCCGCGCCGAGGACGACGAGGCCGCGGAGGCGGAGCACACCGGCACGATGGGGCGGTGACCCCCTCCCCCGACGACGGCGTCCCCTGGCCCGAGGGCGACCCGTGGGGCGAAGGGCCGGAGGTCGCCCCCGCGGGGGACACGCCCTGGCACGACGCCGGCCCCTGGGCGCCGCCCGCAGACCTCGCCGCGGCCTCCCCGGAGGCGCGCGGGGCGCTCGCGGCGGCGCTGGGCCGCCGGTCGTTGCCGGAGCAGGTCCGGCATGTCACCACGCTGCCGGCCCGGCAGGCGCGCACCGCGGCCTGGCCGGAGGGGACGCCCGAGGGGCTCGTGTGCGCCTTCGCGGCGCGCGGCGTCGAGGCGCCGTGGGAGCACCAGGTGGCGGGGGCGGCGTCGGCGCTGGCCGGGCGGCACACGGTGCTCGCCACGGGCACCGCCTCCGGGAAGTCGCTGGGCTACCAGCTGGCCGTGGGGACCACCCTGGCGGACGACCCCCGCGCCACCGCCCTGTACCTGGCGCCCACCAAGGCCCTCGCCGCGGACCAGCTGGCCTCGTGGCGCGCCCTCGAGCGGGACGGCGCCCACTGGCTGCGGGCCGCCCCGTACGACGGCGACACGGCCCCCCAGGACCGCATCTGGGCCCGGGAGCACGCGAACGTCCTGATGACGAACCCGGACATGCTGCACGTCGGGATCCTGCCCCACCACGAGCGCTGGGCGACGTTCCTGCGCCACCTGGCCTACGTGGTGGTCGACGAGTCCCACACCTACCGCGGCGTGTTCGGGTCCCAGGTGGGCATCCTGCTGCGGCGCCTGCGCCGGGTGGCCGCCCACTACCGGGGCGAGCGCCCCGCGGCGGTGTTCCTCGGGGCCTCGGCCACCTCGGCCGCGCCGGCGGAGCACTTCGCCACGCTGATCGGAGCGCCGGCCGTGGCCGTCACCGACGACGCCTCCCCGCACGGGGCCGTCCACGTGGCGTTCTGGGAGCCGGAGCTGACCGACCGGCGCGGGGAGAACGGCGCGCCCGTGCGGCGCTCCGCCACGGCCGCCGCCGCCGACCTGGTGACCGACCTCGCCCTGCAGCAGGTGCGCACGCTCGCGTTCATCAAGTCCCGTCGCGGCGCCGAGGTGATCGCGAGCACCGCCAAGCGCCAGCTCGAGGAGGTGGAGGCCGGCCTCGGAACGCGGATCGCCGCCTACCGCTCCGGGTACCTGCCGGAGGAGCGGCGCGCCCTCGAGGAGGCGCTGCGCTCGGGACGGCTGCTGGGGATGGCCTCGACGCCGGCGCTCGAGATGGGGATCGACATCGCCGGGCTCGACGCCGTGGTGGTGGCGGGCTGGCCGGGGACCCGCGCGTCGTTCTTCCAGCAGATCGGACGCGCCGGGCGCGGCGGACAGGACGCCCTGGCGTTCTTCGTGGCCTCGGACGACCCGCTGGACACGTTCGTGGTGGACCACCCGGAGGCCGTGTTCGACCTCGGCGTGGAGGACACCGTGCTGGATCCGGCCAACCCGCACCTGCTGGGCCCGCAGCTGTGCGCGGCCGCCGCGGAGCTGCCGCTGGCCCCGGACGCGCTCGCGTGGTTCGGGGATCCGGCGCGGGTGCGCGCGCTGCTGGACGTGCTCGTGGAGCAGGGGCTGCTGCGCCGCCGTCCGGCCGGGTGGTTCTGGACGCACGCCGAGCATGCCGCCGCCCTGGTGTCCCTGCGGGACGACGGCGGCGGGCCCATGGACATCGTGGACGTGGAGTCCGGCGCCCTGCTGGGCACCATGGACTCCCCCCAGACGCACTACCAGGCCCACCCGGGGGCCGTGTACGTCCACCAGGACCGCACGTTCCTGGTGGAGGAGCTGGACGAGGACGGGCACGCGGTGCTGGTGCGCCGGGCCTGGCCGGACTTCACCACGCAGGCCCGGGACGTCACGGAGGTGGAGATCGTGGCCGTGCACCGCCGGCTCGACGCGGCCGGATCCTCGCTGCGCTGGTGTCTCGGGGACCTGCAGGTGCGCACCCAGGTGATCTCCTTCCAGCGCAAGGCGCTGCTGTCCGGGGAGGTGCTGGGCGAGGAGCCCCTCGACCTGCCGGCCCGGGACCTGTTCACCTCCGGCGTGTGGTTCCAGGCCTCCTCGGACGAGCTGGTGGCCGCGGGGCTGACCATGGACCGGCTGCCCGGCGCCCTGCACGCGGCCGAGCACGCCATGATCGGCATGATGCCGCTCGTGGCCTCCAACGACCGCTGGGACATCGGCGGGGTGTCCATGGTCCTGCACCCGGACACCGGCTCCCCCGCGGTGTTCGTGTACGACGGCCGCCCCGGCGGGGCCGGGTTCGCCGAGCGCGGCTTCGCGCAGGCCCGCCGCTGGGTGGAGGCCACCGCCGGGGCGATCGCCGCGTGCGAGTGCGAGGACGGCTGCCCCTCCTGCGTGCAGTCGCCCAAGTGCGGCAACCGCAACAGCCCGCTGGACAAGGCCGGGGCCCTCACTGTGCTGCACTTCCTGACCGAGCGGTTCGACAGCCTCGCCGAGGTCCCGGTCGGCGTCCCGGACGTGACCGGGGCCGAAGGCCGGGCCACCGCTGATCACCCCGGCCCAGTGCCCGGGTGCGGGGCGCCGGCGACGGCGACCGCCTCTCCCGGCGGCAGCGGCACCGGGCCCTGACGCACCTCCACGGCCACGCGCATCGACCCGTCCTGACGGGCCGTGCACTCGGTGACGACGGCCCCGTTGCGCTCGGCCGTGTCCTCGGCGATGCCGCAGGGGTCGTGGTCGGACAGCCCACGGCGGGCGTCCGAGGCCGCGAGCGCGGCCAGGTCCGCGGCGCCGGAGGCCCGGGCGGAGACGACGGCGGCCTCCCCCACCGCCAGGACGGCGGCGAGCAGGCCCGCGGCCAGGAGCACCGTGCCCAGCACCGTGACGGATCCGGAGCCGGTGTCGTCCCGCCACGGCGGCCGGGGCCCGGTGGTGGCGACCTCGCCGGGGGCACTCATGAGCGCACCGGGAAGGGCGGCGGCTGCAGCGGGGCGGAGGCCTCGGCGCTCAGCAGCGCCCCGGCCAGGAACCCCGGGCCGGCGTGGGTGACGGTCACCGTGGCCCAGCCGTCGCCCGTCGCCAGGTGCACGTCCGCGCCGTCCCCGGCCATGCGGGCGGCGGCGGACCGGGCGGCGGCCTCCCCGTCCCCCCGGGCGAGCACCCGCGCGGCGGAGGCGGCGGCGTCCTGGTTGCGGACCTGCTGCACGGCGCCGGCGCCGGCCAGCAGCACCGCCACGAGCATCAGGACGGCCGCCGGCAGGAGCACGGCGTACTCGGCCGTGAGCGCGCCGCGGTCGCCGGCGAGGAGCCGCCGCCCGCCCGGTCGGCCCTCGCACCGGGTCCGGGAGCCGGGACGGCCGCCGCCGGTCCGTCCGCCACGGGGGCGGACGGACCGGCGGAGGGTGGAGCGGTCCTCAGTCACGGGTCAGCGCCTGGGAGACGAGGTCCACCAGCAGGCCCTGCACCTCGGAGCTGGTGAGGACCACGGCGAGCACGCCGGCGAAGCCGACCGCGGCGAGCGTGAGGATGCCGTACTCGGCGGTCTGCGCGCCGGTCTCGTCCGTGGCGGCCCCGGTCAGGGCGGCGGCGCGCTCGGCGCCGAGGGTGGTGGTGAGGGTCTGCTGCAGGGCGGTGGAGATCGGGGTCATGGGATTCCTCCTGGGTGTGGGGCCGGCTCGGTGGCCGTGCCTCGGTGTGATGGCTGCGTCCCGGGTGGGCCGCTGATCCCAGACTGGGCGGCCGGAGCGCCCGGCGGGTGAGCGGGGTGTGCGGCCGTGGACGACGCCCCGGGTGCCGGCACCCTGTGCAGGAGCGGACCGCCCTCACCGTCCCCGCGGTCAGCCGCCGCCGAGCAGCGCGAGAGCCATGGGCGCCACTCCCCAGCACACGAACGCCGGCAGCTGGCAGAGCCCGAGCGGGACCACGAGCCGCACCGCCAGCTCCTCCGCGGCGCGCTCGTCCGCGCGTCGCCCCGCCTGCCGCAGACCTGCTGCGGCGGCCGCGAGCGTCCCCTGCCCGGCCATGCCGGTGCGGTGCAGGGGGCGCAGCCGCTCGCCCAGGGTGCGCCAGGAGGGCCGGTCCGCGACCGGCTCCCACGCCTCGTCCCAGTCCGCGCCCCAGCGCAGCAGCGTGGTGACCACGCGCAGGTCCTGCGCGCCGGGCAGGCACACGGCGACGTCGTCGAGCGCCGCCGGCAGGGAGCGCCCCGCCCCCAGCAGGGCCGCCGCCACGTCCAGCACGACGGCGGGGTCCGCCTCGGACTCGTCTCCGGCGGCGCGGCGCACGGCCAGTCGCGTCCAGGCGCGGCCGGCCGCCGTGAGCGCGCCGCCGAGCACCAGGAGCATCCACCCGAGCGGGGTGGCCAGCAGCTCCACGGGACCCATGCCCAGCAGCCAGGCCAGGCCGAGGCCGCCCACGGGCAGCCAGGAGAGCAGCCGGGCGGTGGCCCGGGGTCCGGCCGCGGCGGACCGGCGCGCCCGCGCGGCGTCCAGCCCGGCCTCGAGCGCGTCGGCCAGGCGCACGGCCACCGCGGACGGGGCGGCCCC